>CAWAAL010000016.1:0-177931 GCA_963779975.1 uncultured Planctomycetia bacterium
GCTCCAGAAAGCCCTCCAGCGCGCGCCTGGGCGCTCTGGAGGGCACCGCCCGTCATCGGCAGCGTGCGGGACGGGCGCCCCGCTAAAGACCTTCCAGTTCGATGGTGGCGGGCACGATAACCTTTTGGTTCGGGGTCCTGGGAAGACCTTCGGGTTCGTGCAGGTAGCATCGATGTCCTCGGTGGTGATGGCAATGACAATCATAGGGTCGGTCTAAGTGGGCGGTCTGGTCTGGTATCCTTACGGATATACCAGACCAGACCACCCAACCGCCCAAGCCTGGTATGGTTTGACCGGTCTAACAGACCACTCAGACCGACAGACCACCTAACAGGCTTTCCATGCCGAACCCCCTTTTTGAGTGGGCGTTCCTGCACATATTCTTTTTTCAGCCAGCAGGGCGGCCAGGTGGCTCTCTGCTTTATCCAGCCCGATTTTGACTACATCGCGTATCCGTCGTGTTGAGATATTAGGGCACGCCGCAATAGCCTCGTACATGCGCTGCCTCTCTGCCCTAACCTCGACCATTTGCGCAGCCTCTTTCTCTCTCTTCTTATCGTCGCGACTGCTAATAAGTGGTTCACTACTCACAACCCATTTGGGCTCCTTGCAGCTACCTTCATCGATCGTAAAGCTATACGCGCTGCCGAATCCAGCAGACCCTTCGACATTGATATTCAGGTAATGAACTCCACTGCCCGACACATAGGGCTTGCCCGGGCGGCGCTTTACCTTGATCCATTGCCTGGCGAACTCAGCGAATCCCGCCATCGTGAAGTCTTCGAGGTCGCTCGTGTCCTTGTTGTTGTCCGCGCTCTTCTTATCGTGGTGCGCGAAAACGGGCGTACATCCCTCCGCCACGCAAGCTTCGACGATCCCCGTCAACAGCTCGCCCATCGCAAACACATTGCCAGGCTCTACGTTCCGATTACCACGAAGCAGCCCCAGATAGAGCGGATCGAAGATCAGGACATTCAGCTTGTACTCGCGGATGGCTGCTACAACTCGCTGGATCTCTTGTGCGTCACTGAGGGCGGGCACTTTGTATTCCACCCGTACCGGCGGGATCGTGGCACCCAGCTTACTCCTGGCGGCTTTGATCGTACGCCACCGCCTCTTCAAGGTCGTCTTGCCGCTCTCACCCGAGAACATCCCCACATTGCATTGCTTCAATACCGTGAACTTGTCTAAGAACCGATAGCCTGCCCCTGCGCTCAGCGCAAACGCCAGGTCTACCAGGATTGCCGTCTTCATGGTCTTGGACTTGCCGCCCACAAACATCGGCTGTCCTTCGACCAGACAGTTATCGATAAGAAAGACATCTTCGTCGTCGCCGGGGTCATCCAGCGTTTCCGTGAACAATGGTTTCCTTATTTCGACGGGCGTCTCTTGGGCACCCTTATAAATGCCCACCAAGTTCGTCAGCGGATCGTGGTACGCTTGCCCTACTGCGATCATCGTGCCAGCCGCTTTGCAGTAATTCTCGATCCGCCGTTCTGCTGTGCGATACCACTCCTTGAGATCCTCTCTGCGAAGGCAAAGAGATTGATAGAGCTCGTCTTCGTCAACATCGCGAACGCATCCTTGCTGCGCCCAGTAAGCTTGCAGCACCTGCTCGCGCTCTTCGCGCACGAGATCGAGCATTGTCCTTGGTTGTGGCGACACGCAGGCAGCCACGGCGCCCGCGGGCTCCGTTCCGGGGCTGGCGTTACCATTGGCTTGTAGGTTAGGGCGGGTGCCATTGGCACCCTGATTATTCTGTTCGCCGCAGTCCGCGGCATTGTGCTCAGATGCGATATTGTCTATATTGGACATGGTTGAAGTTGTGTTGATTGCCACCGATTGATGCTCGATGGCTAAAGTGAATCAGTCGATGAGGCCGGGCACCTTTTGCCCGGCCTCTTGTGCTTATAGGCCCCTTACTTGGGCTCCGCTGTGGCTTTCGCCGGCGGCTTCTTACTTGCGAGCCGGGCGCGTATGTTCGCCACGTCCTTCGGGCTGAATACACGTCGTCCAGAAATCCGTAATTGTGGTTCCGGCACAAGGCCGTGGCACAATAGGTATTCGATTCTGTAAGCTTTGCAGCCCAACAGGCTCGCAACGTCACGTAAGCTCATTTGTTGTTCCATGGGATTTTCCTCCAAGGGGTTTTCGCCACGGTGCGCGTGGCGATAGGGTGATTGCCGCGGGATGCGGCGGAAGTAGGAAAGCGACCGAGAGGGCGGCGGGGGCCGCCTAGAGGTCAAGCAGAAGGCAAAAGTCAGAAAGTCATGCCCGTGGTCACACGAGGCTGGATTCAATGTACCATTTCTGCGGGTTGAGCGCAATAGCCCTCGTCTGATTTTTCAGCGTGCTGGGCAGCGTACTGTTGGCAGCCCTTCGTCAATAATTGTAAACAGAAGGCCCTTGGGAAAGACCGACTGCCGCAGCAGACCCAAGCTCGGGAAAGTCTGCCGCGACGCTCGACTATCAACCGTGGATAGCCGCCGGCCGGCTGTTTGGTGCGGCCTGCACCCTCTGTGGGCTTCTTGGACGCACGCTGGCGGCCGTTTGGGACTTGGAGGCCAGCGGAGAGCATGGGAAGGCCAAAGGACCCGCCATGAGCGCTGGGGCGCTGTAGAGGGTCGGCTGTGGCTGAGTACCTGGGCTCGAATCTACCAGCCCCTTTGACCCGCTCTCTTTCATGGGCGATAATCACGGTAGTTTCGCTGAAAACTCCAGTTTTGTGCGGGTGTGTGCTTGACCGTCAAAGGACCGGTTATGAACTCCAACTGCCCGGAACCCCAGAAATTGCGAGCCTTCGTGTTCGGCCAGCTTACCGAAGAATCGTTGGAAAGCGTATCGTCGCACGTCCAGCAGTGCCCGGCGTGCGAGAAGACCGTGGCCGCCTTGCGTGAGACCACCGACACGGATGCCGGGAAGGCCCCAGATGCCTTGCCACGGGATGAAGTTGCCGAACGACCTTCGGACAAGAGTTCGCCCGCCGAGCAAAAGCCCGCGACAGAGGCGCTCGGCGCGACGGCTTCCTTCCAGAATCCCCTTTCGACCGCCGGGGCGGACGCCCGCGAGTTCGACGAGTATCTGCTCATGGGCAAGCTGGGCGAAGGCGGCATGGGCGTGGTCTACAAGGCCCAGCATCGACGGATGCACCGCCTGGTGGCCATCAAGATGCTGCCGCCCACGACCATGAAATCGCCCGAGGCCATCCAGCGGTTCTACCGCGAGGTCGAGGCGGCGGCCAAGCTGATGCATCCGAACATCGTCACGGCGTTTGACGCTGGGGAGTGCCAGGGTACGCACTACCTGGTGATGGAGTACGTCGAAGGGCAGGACCTGGCCAAGATCGTCAAGCAGCATGGCCCCTTGCCGGTCCAGAAGGCGGTCGATTACGTCCTCCAGACGGCGCGTGGCCTGCAATACGCCCACGGCAAGGGCGTGGTCCACCGCGACATCAAGCCGGGCAACCTGCTGCTCGATAAGAAGGGGACCGTGAAAATCCTCGACATGGGGCTTGCTCGGTTAGAAGCGACGGCGGCGCGCGACGATTCGGGCGGGGAGCGGCTGACGCAGAGCGGCCAAATGATGGGCACCTGCGAATACATGGCCCCGGAGCAGGCTCTGGACACGCATACGGCCGATGCGCGTAGCGATATCTATTCGCTTGGCTGCACGCTCTACCGGCTGCTGATCGGCCAACCACCCTACCATGGCGATACGCTAATGAAGGTCCTGTTGGCCCACCGGGAACTGCCAATCCCTTCGCTTCGCCAGCTACGGCAGGACGTGCCGGAGCAACTGGACGCCGTCTTTCAGAAGATGATGGCCAAGGAGCCGGAAGACCGCTACCAGTCGATGGCTGAGGTGATCGTCGAGTTAGAGTCGGTGAAGGGGGCCTTGTCGAGTCGTTCACCGGCCGAATCGAAAGCCCTGCCCAAGGCAAGCAAGGCTCGCGGGAAGCCGTTGGTGGTGCTTGGCCTTATCGGTGGTCTGATCTTGCTACTCGCCGCCGTGCTGACGTTTACTTTCCGCAACGGAACGCTGGTGGTCGAGATCGACGAGAAGCTTGGCAAAGACGTGCAGGTGACGGTCAGCCAGGGGGGCCAAGAGGTGAAGGTTGCCGACGAAAAGAGCGGCTGGACGCTGAGCCTCAGCCCCGGCAAGTACGGTCTCGCCGTGCAGGGCGGTGAGGACAAGTTCCAGCTTGATTCGCAGAACGTCACCGTGACTCGCGGGGGCCAGGCGAAGGTTCGAGTCATGCTAAAGGCCGAAGCTGCTGGCTCCCCTCGCCCGCTCGCGGGAGAGGGCGGGCACCATGTACGCATGGTCGGGGTGAGGGCAGTCGATCCTCCGCCTCGTCTTGCCATCGCTCCCTTCGACGACAAGGAAGCCAAGGAGCACCAGGAGGCATGGGCCAAGCACCTGGGCGTGCCGGTGGAGATGACCAACGAGATCGGCATGAAGCTGGTGCTCATCCCGCCGGGCGAGGTCACGATGGGCGAGGGTGACGATGTCCACAAGGTGACGATCACGAAGCCATTTTATCTCGGGAAGTACGAGGTAATGCAGGAGGAGTGGGGGAGGGTGATGAGCAACAACCCGAGCGAGTTCAAGGGGCTGGAGAACCCCGTGGAGCGAGTAAGTTGGGACGATTGCCAGGACTTTCTGAAAAAGCTCAGCGAAAAATGCCGAATGGCCGCGGGAAGTTACCGGCTGCCGACAGCGGCTCAATCGGAGTATGCGTGCCGCGCGGGGAGCATGGGTGGTTGGTGTTTCGGTGATAGTGAGCCTGGGCTTGATGACTACGGATGGTTTAAGAGCAACTCAGAGGGGAAGACCCATTCGGTTGGCGGGAAGAAGCCGAACGTCTGGGGCCTGTACGACGTGCATGGAAACGTGTCGGAATGGTGTGCCGATTGGTTTGCGCAGGATAACTACGAGGCTTCTCCGATAAGCGACCCGATGGGTCCATCCTCCGGCTCATCTCGCGTGAATCGTGGCGGCTGTTGGACCGACGGGGCGGACCGCTGCCGGTCGGCGTACCGTCATGGTTCCGGCCCCAGTGATCGCCTGCGGTTTGTGGGCCTGCGCGTCCTCCAAGTACTGGCGGACAAGCCGGAAGGCATCTCGGCTGAAGCAAAAGTCCCGAGTACTCCGTACTCAGTACCCAATACTACCAGCATCGCTCCAGCCCCTGCCATCGCAAGCCCCGGCGCTCAATCCCCCGCTCGTCTTCCCGCTGTCGGCAGTCTTATCGGTCCCGATGGCAAATGGAAACTTCCGCCCGGTGCTCCATCGCCCGCTATCGCTCCCTTCGATGCCACTAAGGCCAAGGAGCATCAAGCGGCGTGGGCCAAGCACCTCGGCGTGCCGGTCGAGATCACCAACTCGATCGGCATGAAGCTGGTACTGATTCCGCCGGGTGAGTTCGAGATGGGCTCGCCTCCAGAATTGATTGAAGAGGAGTTGAAGACCGCGCCTAAAGATGACAAGTCGTATCTGGTGGAGCACCTGCCGGGCGAGGGGCCGAGGCACCATGTGCGTATCACGCGGCCGTTCTACTTGGGAATGTATCCGGTGACGCAGGAGGAATACCAGCGGGTGATGGGCGCCAGCCCGAGCGAGTTTTCGACGACAGGCAAGAGCAAGGACAAGGTAGCCGGACAGGACACGAAGCGATTCCCCGTGGAAACGGTCTCCTGGTCGGACAGCGATGAGTTCTGCTCGCGGTTGTCGGAGATGGCCGAGGAGAAGTCGGCGGGGCGGCGATATCGGCTGCCGTCCGAAGCGCAGTGGGAGTATGCCTGCCGTGCGGGGAGCACGGGTAGGTGGTTTTCAGCCCTGCATCGGATGAAAAGACGGCCGAAGAGAACTTGTTGCCCGAGTACGCCTGGTTCAGCAACAACTCGGGCGGACGACCGCACGCGGTGGGAGGAAGGCGAGCCAGCCCGTGGGGACTGTATGATATGTATGGTAACGTCTGGCAGTGGTGCCAGGATTGGCGCGCCGACGACTACTACGCGAAATCGCTTACGGATGCCCCTGCTGGGCCTCCGGGAGGCTCGGACCGCGTGTTCCGCGGCGGTAGCTGGCTCAGCGCGGCGGGGATCTGCCGGTCGGCGAGCCGCGACTACTACGAGCCCGGGGGCCGCAGCAACAACCTAGGCTTCCGTGTCTCCCGAGTCTTGGCGGAAGAATAAGGAGCGCAAACGGAGCCGGAGCGCCGCCCGCAGCAGCTACCCTCCTCCACTTTCCCCGCACTCGCCTCCCAAGCGACCCGTAGCACTTCCGGGCTGGACTTGGGGTGGGGTCGCTGGGGCGGAGGGGGCAGCGGTAGCAGGATGATGGTGAACTGGGGCGGTGGGCCGTGGGGCACGGAGTGAAGCTCGACTATAAGATTTGGATAGTGGCCGGACACGCTACAACCTGGCATCCGAAGCTGTTTAGAACTGAAGAATTGCGAAGGGCCCCCTCTGCGTCGGCTCTGGGAATTGCTATAGTTGTGGTGGCTGAAGAAAATTGCCGTGTAAGGTTTACTTGCTCCCGGTATATTCGTCATTGTGGAATCGCCGCTGAAGTCTTGCGAAGGTGCCAGGCGAAGAAGTCCTCGATGAGCTTGCGGTTCTCGGAACTGTTGAAGTCCGGCCCGCCGTGCCCGTTGCCTTTAACGACGACGAGCTTGACCTCGACGCCGACCTTCTTCAGGGCGTCGGCGAGCGCTTCACTCTGGGCCAAGCGGCACCAGGTTGTCCTGATCGCCGTGCATGATGAGGAAGGGGCCGCGTCCTTGCAGATGTAGCTCAGCGGACTGGCCTTGCGAGCCTTGTCTGGGTTTGCGTGGACGGTGCCGCCGATGAGGCAAGCCACCGGACCGTCTGGCTTGCCCGCTGATCCTGGTGAGGTCCGAGGGGCCGAACCAGTCGATGACGCACTGCACGCGACTGGGCTGGTCGAGATTCCCGCCCTTGCCGTCCAACTCCTTTACGTTGCCGGTGGCACCGAGCATCGCGACCAGGTGGTCACCGGCCGATGAGCCCCAGACACCGAGATGATCCGGGTCGAGATGATATTTGGCAGCGTTGGCCCGCAGCCAGCGAATCACCGCCTTGAAATCCTCGATCTGGGCCGGAAATAGGGCATGTTGACTCAAACGTCAAAGAATCGCCATCGGCCAGCCGGGCCCCTTCCGGACCGCGAGGCGGTTATCTCGCGGACGGCCGCCCCCACCTTGCGAATAAGACGCCCTTGGGATAAACTGAGGGGGCAACCCTGGGGAGGATGTTTTCCATGACCTACAACGCCGAGATCAGCAGAGTCAATCCAACCTGTTTCCTCTTCCTCATCGACCAATCTGGCTCGATGGCGGAGTGCTGGGGTGGTGAGGCGGGCAAGACGAAGGCCCAAGGAGTCGCCGACGCCATCAACCGCCTGCTCCAGACGCTTGTGCGCCGCTGTGCCAAAGGCGATTACGTCCTCGACCGCTACTTCATCGGAGCGGTCGGCTACGGCGGTCAGCCGGGCGATCCTGACGAGGTCAGCCTGGGCTTCCCCGTGGAAGCCTTGGCGGCAAGCGTCGTCCAGCCCGTGAGTATGATCAAGAGCTACCCGCTCCGCATCGAAGACCGCATCAAGAGGGAGGACGACGGTGCTGGCGGGCTGATCCAGAAGCATGTGAGGTTCCCCGTCTGGTTCGATCCGCGGGCCAAGGGCAAGACTCCCATGTGCGCGGCGCTGCGGGCGGCCTATGAGGTCATCTACCAGTTCATCAGCTTACACCCGAACTGTTTTCCGCCGATCATCATCAACATCACGGACGGCATGGCTACCGACGGCGACGCCGCACAGGTCTGGCAGATGGCCGCGGCGCTTCGCGGCGTGGCGTCGCAGGACGGCAACGTGCTGCTGTTCAACGTCCACCTTTCCGTGCGCGGCGACCGCCCCATTCTCTTCCCCACGAGCGAGAACAATCTGCCGGACGACTACGCCCGGCTGCTGTTTAGCATGTCGAGCCCCCTGCCGCCGTCCATGCTCCGGCAGGCGCAGATCATGGAGACCTCGGTCGAGGAAGGCGCCGTGGGGTTTGCCTTGAATGCCGACTTGGCCTCGGTGATCATGTTCCTGGACATCGGAACCAGGGCGGACCAGGGCGTCGCATGAGGAGCGATCATCATGACGATAGGATCGCGTGCCTTCTGGCTGCCTCGCCGGGGTAGCACCCCGGATGAGTACGAGGACGCCTTTGCCTTGAAGGATGCGTCGGGGCGTTACGCCTTGGCTGACGGGGCCTCGGAGGGATGTTTTACGAGGTTATGGGCTCGGCTGCTGGTCGAGGATTTCGCCTCTCGCGCGGACGTGAACGTCAGCCAATGGCCTTTCTCGCTGTCCGCCGTCCAGGAACGATGGGATACGGACGTTGTGCCCGGGAGTTGGATTGGGATGCCGACTACTGGATCGAACAGGGTGCGTTTGCCGCCTTCCTGGGAATCGTGCTGACCGCCCCCCCACTCCCTTTGGGAGAGGGGCGGAGGGTGAGGGCGGATTGCTGTCATTGGCAAGCCGTGGCTGTGGGCGACACATGCCTGTTTCACACCCGTAACAATGCTTTGCTGAACGCGTTCCCGTTGGACCACTCCGACCAGTTTGGCAATCGACCGCAGCTTGTCGGCTCGCGCATGCCCGTCGGTACCGTTAGCCAGCGACAACGCCTTTGGAGCGACGGCAGTGGGCAGTCGGGCGACAGGCTCTGGTCTATGACCGACGCCCTGGCAAAATGGTGCCTCACGGAGCACGAGGCTGGCGGCGACCCTTGGCGCGAACTGGAATCGCTGCTTTATCTCCCCTCTCCTTGCGGAAGAGCGGCAGGGAGTGAGGGCCGTTCTTTCGCCCCTTGGATCGAAACCCTGCGCGATGCGGGCCGCCTGCTCAACGACGACGTGACCCTTCTTGCCATTCAGTTATAGGAGGTGGATCATGGTTTGGCCGACGCAGAACGACTACGACGAGGCCGCCGAGAATCTTCGTTACTCGATGAGCGACGAGGACCTTCGCGGGGGCCAAGCAGAGCTGGATGACCAGCAACTGCCGAAGGTCTGGTCGGGCAACTTCGCCAACGTCTATCGCATCGACTGTCCGGCGACAGGCAAGAGTTGGGCGCTGAAGTGCTTCACCCGCGAAGTCAGTACGCGGCAGGAGCGATATCGGCACATCGCCGCTGCCCTGAAGGCGGCCCGCCTGCCCTTCACCGTACCGTTCGTTTATCTGGAGCATGGCGTTCAGGTCCACGGCCAATGGTTCCCCGCCGTCAAAATGGAATGGGTGGAGGGGCAGACCCTGAACAGTTTCGTGGAAGAGTCGCTGGAAAAGCCCAAAATGCTCCGGCAACTACTCGATCTGTGGCCCAGGCTGGCCTCTCGCCTCCGCGACGCTGGAATCGCCCATGCCGATCTCCAGCACGGCAACGTCCTCCTGGTCCCCGCGGCCGATGGCAAGCTGGCCCTGAAGTTGATCGACTACGACGGCATGTACGTACCGGCCTTGGCGGGCACGCAGTCGGGCGAGATGGGTCACGCAGCCTACCAGCATCCCAAGCGGGCTGCGCAGCGGGCCTATAACGCCCACGTGGACCGATTCTCCCACCTAGTCATCTACACCGCCGTCCACTGCCTGAAGTCCGATAGGCAGAACCTCTGGCGGCAGTTTAGCAATGGCGACAACCTGCTGTTCCGCGAGGCCGATTTCCAAAAACCCAACGTCTCGACCGTCTTCCAGTCCCTTTGGGAACTTGGCGACGAGCAGTCCCGGGCGATGGTTGGGCGGCTGATCCTGGCTTGCCGCCAACCGCTCGAAGGGGTGCCGTGGGTGGACGAAATTGTCGTCCGGGAGCGGGTGCATGCATTGACCCGGAAAGAGGAGAGCCAGATTGACGAAATGTTGGCTGTCGGAAAAGCCGCGTCGGCCGTGCCCGATCGGGGGACGGCAGCCAATACTGAGAGCGGGTTGCCTTGGGCAATCCCGGTCGAGGCCGCCGAAGAAACGACCGATGTCCTAGCCGATCTGGCCGAACAAATCCGTCTGAGCAACACGCGGCCTACCCAAGGAACCGTGTCTGCAACCCCGCCACTGGATCGCCAGTTCCGCCCCGTAGGAAAATTGCTCTGGGGCGGGGTGGCCGATACGACCCGTTGGCTCGACTCACTTTTCCGCCGTCTTGTGGGCAAGGACAACGACGCTTTCCGCTATTATCTCTGGGCCGCTCTTCCGTTGCTGCTCCTTGGAGCGGTGTGGGCCGGGGTTTCGGCGTTGACGCCTTCACCCAAGACGCCTTCGACCAAGCCATGGAAACTCCAACCGATCGCCGCACGGACCATCGAGGTGCGCAATCCGTTGACGGTAACGGCGGCGGTGGAGAACTCCGAAGCCTGGAAAGGAAAGCTACACTATAGCTTAGGTTTCCCGACCGTGCTGGGCATGAGCATCGATGCCGCAACCGGGATCTTTACCTGGACACCGACCGAAGAGGCCGCCGGTAAGTATGAGGTAACGGTTTTAGTTACCGACCCGGACGGACGCAGGGATGAAACGAGTTTTGTCGTCAATGTGCTCAGGCCGATGCCGCCCTTGAAGCTCAATCGCATTCCTGCGCAGACGGTGGAAGCGGGAAAGCCGTTTCAACTGGCTGTGACACTGGAAAACCCCGACGCCTGGCAGGGGAAGGTCCGCTACGCCATTGCCAGCCTGGCTTTTCGGGGCGCGAGGATCGACCCGCAGTCGGGCCGATTTTCCTGGACGCCGCCGCAGGACCAAGTTGCGGGGCAACAAAAGATCAGCATTTCCGCCACCGGGCGGGAGGGTCAAACGACCCAGACCAGTTTCACGATCACCGTGACGCGGCCAATCTCTGTTGTAGCGGTTCACGTATTGACAAAGCGTGATCACATGGCCACTGACACGATAGAGGAGGTGAAGCGGTAAGAGCGCCTTCAGGGGCCGGATGGCAGGAGCGAAGGCGGTGAAGTACCGGAGAGATAGGCTTGGACAGAATCAAGCAAGAACTGAAATACCGCGCGACCCTGTTGGGCACAGGTGGCAATCGTCGTCCAGATCCGTTCGCACCACCGGCGCCCTTTCTCGCTGCGTGTTCCTTGGGTGATGTGCCGGTCGATCACCACGAAACGAATCGCCTGTTCCGCAAGATTGTTGGTCGGGGCAATGCCCGGCGTGGTGATGAAGCGGAAGTACGCTTCTCCGTTTTCGCGGAACCGTTTCGCCATGTTTCGCGCATGTTTCGTATCCGGCACACGAGTCATGGCGGCCCTCAATACCTGCTGGCGGGCCGCTTCCAACGCCTTCCGAAATGCCGCCACGGTCGTGCTCTCGCGGCCGTGGATCACGGCAAATAAGTCCCGCAACGCATCCCGCAGGCGTTGCCCATAAGCCTGGTCCTCACGCGAGGGCAGCGTCAGCAAGAACTTGACATCGCGGATCAGGTGGGCCATGCAGAACTGCACCAGCACGTCGAACTCCCGCATGTACTTGCGGTAAGCGCTGAAGTAATCGCAGCCCAGCAGGCCGTTGAACTCCTCGCCCAGCACCGCCACCAGCACCTTCGAGCCACGCGACTTGTCGATACGGAAGAGCGTGTAGAGTTGGGCGCGGAAGCACCACGTCCAGAACCTCTCGCCGTTTTCCTTGTGCCCGGTCTCGTCAATGTTCAGTACGGCTTCGCCAGGCAGCCGCTCCAACAACTCGGTATACGACTTGGCCAACGATTGGCTCACTTTGTCGATCAGTTTCGCCAGGTAGCCGCGGCAAATGTCCACCCGCGCCACATCGCGGAGGAACTTGCGGATCGTGGAAAACGAAGCGTGGCAGACGCCCTTCATGAAGGCCACCAGGGCCGTCAGTCGAGGGCCGAACAGCCCCGCCTTCTTCACCGCTTCCGGCAACTGGGCGGCATGAAGCTTCTGGCAGTGCTTGCACCAGTAGGCCAACGCGTAGTGTTCGCTAACGATGGTCGGCTTGGCAATGATTTCCACCTGTTGCAGAACGTCGGCCGCATTCTCGAAAGGTCGAAGCGGGCCGCCACAATCGGGGCAGCAATCGAGCGTGTAGGGGACCGGATTGTCGATCGCCTCGGGTGGAAACGGGGTGCGCAGGTGTTGCTCATGGCCGGGCTGGCCACCCCGTTTGCGCTTTTTGCCATCCTCTCGCGGCGGCTTGGGCGGTTTGACGATGTCGGTGGACGGCGGCTTGGAGGAGGTGGAAGAGTTTTTTCGGGCCGCGGCCAACTGCCGCTGCAAGCTGGCAACTTGCTCGTGCAACCGGGCATTTTCCTGTTCCAATTGCCTGTCGCGTTCCATTACGCCGAAAAGCTGCTTCTCCAACATGGCCACTCGCTGGGCCAGTCGCTCTCGTTCAGAATCGCGTCTTGCGTCCCGCAACTTCATGGGGCGAGAAGATACTCATCCCTCGCTCTCCAAACAAGGTCAACTGGATCGCTATCGAATACCAACCCTGGAAAACTCCAGCGGAAACGCCACTTGAAAAACCCTATCGCGTCGATAAAAACCACAGGTATTAACCCGTGAATGCGCACTCTCTGTTTCTCCCCCGGCCACATTGGCAAGCAAGGAAACCTCTGTGGACTTGGGCCACGGCGTGAAGCTGGAAATGGTCCTGATTCCCGCGGGTGAGTTCCTGATGGGGACCCCCGGCAACAGCGGCAACGAGCAGCAGCATCGGGTGCGGATCACCAAGCCATTCTTCCTAGGCAAGTATCTCGTCACACAGGAGCAGTGGGAAACCGTCATGGGCAACAACCCGAGCAACTTCAAGGGACCGCAGAACCCCGTGGAACGGGTGAGTTGGGACGATTGCCAGCAGTTTTTGGACAAGCTCAATGCGAAGGTGGGAGGCGGGAAGTTCTCTTTGCCGAGCGAAGCGCAGTGGGAGTACGCGTGCCGTGCCGGGAGCACGACGGAGTATCGGTTCGGTAACGACAACGACAAGGCTCGGCTGGGCGAGTGCGCCTGGTGCATCCACAACTCGGGGGGTAAGACGCACCCTGTGGGCGAGAAGAAGCCGAACGCCTGGGGGCTCTATGATATGCACGGGAACGTATGGGAATGGTGTCGGGATAGGCATGATGACGATTACTATGCTAAGTCACCCATGGACGATCCGACGGGGCCTGCAACGGGGTCGGCCCGCGTGGCTCGCGGCGGTAGCTGGACCAACCTGGCGTGGCACTGCCGGTCGGCATGCCGCGGCAACTCCGATCCCGGGTACCGCGGCAACAACATCGGCTTCCGTGTCTCCCAAGTTCCGGCGGACAAGTAGAGGCGAGCGCGCGGGGCCGGTGCATCGCCCGCAGCGCAGGCGACGGACGAGGCGGAGCCGGGCAAGCAGGCGTAGCGAGCGAACGGACAACCCAAGGTGCTCCCGCGGTCCGAGGGGTTCCCCGCGCTCGCCTCCCAAGCGCCCCGCACCTTCCGGGCTGGACTTGGGGTGGGGCGCTGGGGCGGAGGGGCGATGAAGTGGGGCGGTGGTGGTGAGCCGTGCCCCCGAAAATCAAGTTCAGCCGCTTAGATAGATGCAAGGCGGAAACGAGATTTGCTTGCAGTTCAAATCCCGCCTCAGCCCATAGAATACGTCCTCGTGGAGCAGCCTGGAGTGCTCGCCTGCCTGTCACGCAGGAGATCGCGGGTTCAAATCCCGTCGGGGGCGCTGGGTCCGCTGCGGATAGCCTGGGTGGCGTCGGAAAGCAAGGCATCGGCCCCCAGCCTGTCCGTTGGCCAGGGCCTCGGAGCCGACAACCGCACTGACTCCTGGGGAGCCAATTGGGGCGGTACTTCATTTTGTGACACGAATCCTACTTACGGAGAATTCAATCATGGTTCCTGACGAAAGCTCGAAAAGTGACACTCCTGAAATCAGCCAGCCAGGCAAGGCTTTGCGCAAGCCGTGGCTGTTGCATGCCGGTCTCCTTTGGGGGCTGAGCTGCACCCTGGCCGGCGCGAACCATCTTGCCGGAACCCAACACGGCGTGTTCGTTGCGATCGACGGTCTTTTATTCATCGTTGCCCTGCTGGTTACGTGCATTGGCCTGGCAGACAAGTACGTCATTCATCGTGGCCGGCCGGCGGGATTGCGACGCGGACTGCGGTTGCTTGCCTGCATCTTCGGCGTCACCGGAGTGCTAGGGTTGATGTGCGTTTTGCCCGCTCTCTACCATACTGGTCTTGCGGCCCGAGCGGCCACCGCTATCGAGCAGGCAGATGCGTGTGCAAACCATGGGGACTACGACAAGGCGATCGCCAATTACACGGAGGCTATCCGCCTCGATCCAAAGAACGCATGGGCGTATCATTATCGCGGCACGTCGTACTACCGCCAACGCGAGCACGACAAGGCCATTGCCGATCTTACCAAAGCCATCGAGATCGACCCACAGTTGGTGGAGGCATACGCCTACCGCGGCCTTGTCTGCAATCAGAAAGGGGAATACGACAAGGCCATCGCCGACTGCACCGCGGCCATCCGACTCGACCCAAAATTTGACACGGCGTATGTCAACCGCAGCGTTGCCTACAATGGGAAGGGGGAGTACGAGAAGGCCATCGCCGATTGCACCGCGGCCATCCGGCTCGACCCGAACGACCCGCCAACCTACTATCTTCGCGGTGTGTTTTACAGTAACAAGGGTGAACTCGACGAGGCCATCGCCGATTTTACCGAAGCCATTCAGCGCAAACCAGATCTGGTTGCAGCCTACACCGAACGCGGCGTGGCCTACGAGAAGAAAGGTAACAAAGCAAGAGCGGCAGCGGATTTTGCAAAGGCCAAAGAGCTAGGCTGGAAGCCGAGTTAGGCTTACCCGCTCGGGCAATCCACAGGGCCTGGCTAGCATGGCGGGGGCCGCAGATCACGCCCACAATTCTTGCCGGGCTTCTCGCCGGAATTTAGCTGGGGCGGCCGAGGAAATCACCTAGCGCATCCGATTGGCAGATAAACATCGGGCAGCTCGACCTGCTCCGTGGCCACGCCGCGGGCAGTGCCGACTACCTCAATTCCCACGGGTGCTTTGCGGCTCTTCCGTGGAGTCTTCCCGCCGACCGGCGGCCGCGATACGATTAGGGGCGTGGCATCTGATCAAGATTTCTACCAGTAATTGAAGGAGGTTCGCCCCATGTTCCGACAGATATCGACAGTCGCATTGGTGGTTCTCGCGGTTTTTGGTAGTCTTGCCGTGGCAACCGCCAAAGAGCCCAAGGAGGCGGGCGGTAAGAAACAGATCACCAACTCGCTTGGCTCGGTTCTCCTCTATTGCCCACCCGGCACGTTCAAGATGGGCAGCCCCGTCGACGAAAAGGGCCGCTCCTCTAACGAAGACCAAGTGTCGGTGACTATCAGCAAGGGGTTCTACCTAGGGAAGTACAGCGTGACCCAGGCGGAATTCAAGGCCGTGATGGGAGCCGCGCCCTGGGCCGGGGAGGAATACGTCAAGGAAGGCGATGATTATCCGGCCACCTACGTCGATTGGAACGATGCGGCTGAGTTTTGCCGGAAGCTGACTGCCCGCGAATCGCAGGCAGGCCGCCTTCCGCAGGGCTATGTCTATGCCTTGCCGACCGAGGCACAACGAGAATATGCTTGCAGGGCCGGAACGACGACGGCGTATTCTTTCGGCAACGATCCGAGTGATTTGGGAGATTACGCGTGGTGGGGCGGTGTCGTCGGCGATGGAAATTGCAAGACGGAGAAATACGGACACCGCGTGGGGCAGAAGAAACCCAATCCATGGGGTTTTTACGACATCCACGGCAACGTGTTGGAGTGGTGCCGCGATTACGCGGCGAAACTCTCCGGCGGGACGGACCCGCTCGTGGCAAGTGGCTCGTCCCGCGTGTTTCGCGGCGGTGGTTGGAGCTACCCGGGGGAAGGCTGCCGGTCGGCGTTCCGCGGCTACGACGTGCCCGGGTGCCGCAGCGATGCCGTGGGCTTCCGCGTCTCCCTATCTCCGGCGGACAAGTGAAGTGAGGCGAGCGAACCAGAGGCATAGGTGCTTCCCAGGTCCAGGGCGTTCCCCCGCACTCGCCGCCCAAGCACCCCGCAGCAAACGGGCGGGACTTGGGGTGGGGTCGCTGGGGCGGAGGGGTGGCGTCTTGCCATTGTGCAAGCCGTTACCCCTTGCGAACGATAATCTTCGCCCCAACTGGCAGCGGCTTGGTAAAGGTTTCCTTGCGGACGGTGCCCATGATTTCGCCTTTCCGTTTAGCGATTTCAAACCAGCTAGTGTGCCAAGCCATCGCAAACATTTTTGCCCGATTAGGCCGCACAAACCAACTGGATTAACCCATACTCCCTTGGGTACAACGGCGACCGTGCCATGATCGGTGCGAGTTAAAACAATGTATCCATCTTGTGTTGGTTGACCTCGAGTCGAGTTATATCGTCGTAAAGAGTCGGCAGCACGGCGGTGTCCACGTTCTCGGCACACATCTATCCTCCTCCGAGCGGAACTGGCTTTGCATAATCCTCCGTTGCGTGCTGTAGGTTGAACCACGGCGGGAGGGTTGCTCAGCCCAGAGGTACGATGCCCCGCCAACTTCAGGCAAGTGTTCGGGCCAGTTGCTATTGGCAGCCAATCACTGCCGATCAACGACGATCGGCACTGCGCCCGGGCCGTGCTCCGGCGTAGATCGGTCAACTCCCGCGCTTACTCCGCCGAGATTCGGACAATCCAATCTTGAATGTCGAGCCGCGTCCAAATCGAGACGGTGCGGCTCATTTCGCATACTCCGCGGGCACGACGGACGCGCCGATAATGCCGCCGGCCTCCGGGGTGATCGAGATTGTCTGGGACTGGCCAAGGTCACTGTTGATAATGACCATGTCCACCGGTCCGTTCGCCTTTTCCAAGGCGGCCCTAAGTTCGTTGTAGTCCCGTACGCGTTTGCCGCCCACGCTCATGATAATGTCACCCACTCGCAGTTTCGCTTTTTTCGCTGCCCCGCCTTCCGTGAGTTCCGTGATCTTCATACCTATTCCGCGGATTCTCTCACGCAGCTCCTCGGCCTTGGCAAAATCGGCCTGGGCCAGGTCATTTCGGCCCGTCTCTCTCCAGAAGATGCCTCGGTTTTCGTAGCGGAACGCACATTCGGGATCAAGGCGAATGGACTCGTTGAAGTCGCGCAGGGCAGCCTGATTCTTGCTCGTGAGGAGGTAGATCTCCGCCCGCGTGCTGAAGCCTTCCGCCCGCTGTCGATTCAGCAGGTTATCGCTGCCCAACAGTTCGTTCACAACGGCCAGAGTTTTGTCGTAGATCGTTTCGTTGCCGGACGCGAGGGCGAAGCCGTTGAGCACGTGACAAGTCAAGAACACACTCAACGGATCCGAGGGCGCAATTGCCCGCATTTGATCGCGTCCGTGTAGGCCAGTTTCAGCAACTGTAATGCCTGCTCCTTGGGCATTCTGTAGTTATCCACGTAAATGGAATGAATGGCGTTGGCGCGATTGTAGTAGGCGTCCGCATGATTGGGAACCAATTTGAGCGCGGCGTCGCACTTTTCTTTCGCTTCTTGGTACTCTTTCTTGGTCCAGAGATACTTCGACTCATTGACAAGAGCGGTCGCCTTAGCGTACAAGACCCGGGCCTCATCGCCCCGCTCGTCCGGTTTCGTCCAGCGGTCCAGCGCCACCTTGCTCTTGTCAATTGGGAACGGCACGTCCCGATCGAGTTTGTGGTAGACGAGCAGCTCCAGCACGCTATCGCTGCGGATGCCGTGGGCGATCGACCTGACCTCGCCGTTTTGACTTTTTACCGTGCGGGCGGAGTTGTGAACGGCCCCCACCCGTCCGCTGGACAAGAAGACGGGTGAGCCGCTGAGTCCTCCCCAGGTTGCCATGGTGTATTGCACGTACTGCAACTCGGCGGCTGGCGCGCTGGCGCTGAACTGAAAATCGGTGAGCCGGCTGACGACGCCGTCGTGGTAAGTTGCCGCGACCTTCTCGCCCAAGGCGGGCCAGCTTTGGGTATCGTAGCCGGGGAAACCCAAGATTGCGGCGGGCTGCGAATAGCGCTGCCCATTCCTCCGGCGTCGCCAAAGGGAATTCGATGGGCAGGTCGGGACCGTCGCCGGAGAGTTGCAGCACCGCGAGATCCGGGCAGTGCGGATCGATCTCGCCTTCCTGGGGGTCCATCGTGCGCACGGACGTTCGCGCCGCCTTTGAAATAGCGGCGAACGCCGGGGTGATACCAGATTTTCTCGACGGTGTAGACCAGGCCCGTCCCGTTGGGAATCGCGAGCAGCGTGCCGCCCGCCTCGTGCCGGATGTCGGCCACGTGGGCGTTGGTCACCAGCAGGCGGTGTTTCTTGGAGATGACCCATGCCGTCCCGGTGCCGACTTTCGGGGAACCGACCAGGAACACGCCGCGCTCGTTGAGCCGGGCCGCCTGGCCCAGGTCCTTACGGGCTTCGTCCCCGGGTTTCGACCAGATCGGTAGCGCGCCCGTCGCCGGGGTCTGCCCCAAAATCGTGCCGGCATCGACGCCCTGACCATGGACCGTGGCGGGAAGGGCAAGCAGGACCACGAGCAACACCATTCTTGTCGTTTTCATGGAACACTCCTCTGCTAAGTTTCTGACGCGTCAGCGCCTCATCCAGCAAAGCCAGGTGGGAGGGGGACGCCGTGACGCACGATGCCAACGGCTGAAAGAACCTCTCGCTGACTATAACCAGTTTATCGGCCGCCGTTGGCGGCCGTCAATCACCTGCAAGCGACGGGACACAATAATGTCCGCGTTTGGCCTCCGCGACCGCTTTGGATAAACTTCACAATACTACTCAGCAGCACACCGGCCGGAAATGGGGCATCCGCAATCTGGTGAAAGGGTCAACACGCAGGGTTGACGGAAAGAGCAGCACAGAAGCTCAAGGAAGTCCGGATTGGAGAGTAGTCAGAATGGCTTGATCGAGGCAGATATTAAGTGGAAAGGTTTCCTGCCCCGCACCGCACCGATCAGCAGCATGCCGACCGAAAGCAGTCACACGGCCAGGGCGGCGATGTTGGGCCCGGCACCTATGGGAAGTGTCTTCATACGCGGTCTGCCTGTGTTCGTTTGCGCCGTCTTCTCACGAGCCAGACCCCGAACAACAACACAAACGCGGTGATGCCGCCGCCAATCAGATACGGGCGGCGCTCGATGGCTGCTAGTTGGTCCGGGGCGATTTTTCTCAAAGCGGTTGTCGCCGCGCGGCCTTCGTCCAAATAAGATCGCTCGGCCATGATCTTGACGAGCTTTGGTACGGCCGCTTTGGCTTCGGGCCCGATCTCACTCAAGGCCACCACTGCGTAGGTGCGGTTCACCGAGTTCTCATCGTCGAGCAACTGGATCAGTTCAGGCAGAGTGTCTTTCGCCACGGGGCCTAGTTGTCCAACCGCCTTGGCAGCGCTACCGCGAACATATTCGTCCCGGTCGCAAAGCAACTTACGAAGTGCGCCGACGCCATCCTCGCCAACCGCGTCGCCACACTTGGCGAGTTCATCAGCGACACGGGAGCGAAGATACTTATCCTCCGAAGTCATCGCGGACAACGCCTTGGCAACCATGCGGATCTGGTCGGGACGTGTATCGCGAAGCGTCGCTGCAGCCGCGATTTGAACATTCCGGTTCTCATCTCGCATCAGCCGTTGCAGGGCAGGCACGATCTGGTCCGACCGCGGATCGATCTTGATCACGGCGTCCGTTGCATCGAGTGCGACCCAGTCCGACCGGGTCAGGGCGGCTTCAACGAGTACCGCTTTGGCCGGCGCGGCCGTCGCGCCCAGCTTGGCTAGACTCGCAGCAGCCTTTTCGGCAACATAGCCCGCTTCATCGTCAAGCAACGACACCAACAACGGTAACGCCGCCTCGCCGCACTCCCTCAGCCGGTCGGCGGCGATCTCACGGAATTGGGGATTGTGGTGACTGGACCACTCGACCAGTTCGCTAGGCAGGCTTTGCGTATCGATGGCGTCCAGTGGATCGGGCGGCAGCGGATCGCCCAGCTTGTCCCACGGACCTTGCGTCAAGAAGACGTCGCCCACGCGCCGTGCCTCGCCGATCAGCCGCAATCGCAGTTGTTTGTGGACGAAAGTCCAGTGATAGAGCTTCGGCTTCGGCCCTCGCGACTCGTCGCCGAGAGTGAGCGTCGCTCGTTCGATCTTGAACTTACCCTTTTCAATTGGCTGAAGCGAGTTACCGTTCACCAGTAGTACGTAACGGCCATCCGTCTCGAATTGGAGCTGCCACTGGTTCGACTTTTCATCCCCACCCAGCCGCGATTGGTACGTCCCCAGCGGCAACTCCCGCGCGGAAACCGATACGGCAATGCTCATTAAGAGCAAGGCCATGATCGAGAACCGAGTAAAGCAGAAATACATGGTGGAATACCTCATAAAGACGGCAAAACCTCGGGCCAGATCAAAGGCGAGTACAGCCCTGATTGTAGTCGAGCAAAGTAGGGAAACAAGAGTGGCAGGTTGGGTTGCAGGCGGCCAAGCCGGACATGTCCGGGTATCGACGGGCAGGAGGAGGCCGATGGGTGGCCCCGGGACCGCTTGAATCGGGTCGGCCGGGCATCCTCGACTACAAGGGACAGTCATGGTCGGGGTCCGCGGCCGACCACAGGCAAACCTCGGCAGTTTACAACTGTAAACAACCGCCGCGCCACGACGAGCTGCACCACGCCAACCAGCGGCATTGTCAGTGGCAGTCGACGGGCTGAACCCGGACACAATGTCCGGGATCTCGGAGGGGCCGTGGCCGAAAGTGCCCAAGTCGGGTACCGGTCGGGCGTCTTCCACTGCAAACAGTGGACAGTCACCGTCTGGGCGTTGGGACCTTCAGCGGCACTGTGAAGCCTGCGGGCGTGCTCTCCATCGCCGCGACCATGACCTGCCGCGCTTCCGCAACCAGCGCAGTTGGCACCTCACGATGCAGCGAGCCCTGATAGTACTGCTGCCAGCCAAGCGCGGAGACATCCGCACAGGAAGCCCGGCCGAAGCCGTCGCCAGGCGACGTTTTGCAGGCGGGGCACGATGCCTATGGTCGCCTTGGCAAGCAATTTGACCGGCCATGAAAGACTGCGGTGCGCGACGATGGGACCGTGGCGGGCAGTGCCAGCTTGCTATCGCCCACTTGGGACGACACTCACGCGGAAAACGTAGGGACAAGCGTGGCCGCCGCCGTAATTCAGCCTCCAATCGCGTCTGAAATGCCCACCTGCACGCTAATCTTTATCTCCGATTTCATCCCGTGCGAAGCACCGCGGTCAAAACAGCTATAGAGATGTGGATACGGCAGCGTGTCGGAGGCGAGCGTGCAGTCGGGCGTGAAAGCAATCGGCAAAAACCGGCCGGGAGGGGCACGTCAGATGGCCAGATCAACGCCTATTTGCGCCGCAATCATGGCGAGCAGCATGGAGCTGCGGTCTTGCCAGGCGATTTCCAGCAGCAACTCCATGCCGGGTCTCGACAACGCCCTCGCGGAACCGCCACTCAACGCGAGCCCAGGCAAGACCTTCAGCTTCCTTGTAGGAATCGTGCTCGCATGGGCCTTCGGCACCGGCTGCACCGAGCTTGGTTCGGCAGGCCGCTCAGGCCGATTTGCAAAGCGGTCGTGGGGGAGAGCAAGACACAAGATAAGTTGCCACGGGCAACTTATGGCCAGGGGGTAAGTTTTTTTCAAGAAAGAGGCCGCGGGCCACTTGCAAATTCTGCAAGTCAGGAGCAAGGCCAAACCAACTACGGGCTGTGGGCGGCGGGGCCAGGACGGGCCCCCTGGACGACAAAAAAGAACCGGCACACCAGGCCAAAAGCAGCCCGGTGTGCCGGATAAGGTGGTCGGTCGGGCACGAGGCCCAACGGTCATTGATGTTGCGGCATCGGCAGATAGAAGCCGAGCCGGCGGAGGCCGGCGACGAACGCGTCAACGGGGTCGCTGGAACCCTCGATTTCACTGAACAGCTCCATGCCCACCGGGATGGTCCGGACGAAGAAGTCCAACGGCTAGCCGAGGTCAGCGGGCGACGATAGGACATTGGTGACTCGCGGCAAGAGACGCCGCAGGGCAAAATCGCGGCAACTGTCGAACGGAAGCCCGGACTGCCAAAGCAGGCTCGCAAGCCGGATTTCGCTGATTATCGCGACGATCGTGGGCGATATGCCGTTGTTGCAGTCGCAGAGATGCCTTGCGATGCGGTCGAGTCTGAATAGGAAATACTGTTGTGGTCTTGTCATTTGGTTCATTTTGGTTCTCCTGAAAACGGCGTCGGCCACGGGCCGAGGCCGGGTTATTGATCTTCGTCTTCTTCAACTGCTTCGACCGCTGCCAGGTAATCGAGGCCCGCCTGGCAATTTCGTTCCGGGGCATGCTCTTGCACCACGCGACGGACTTCGTCGCGGGGAATCAGCCACGAGCCGCTACGGGTCTGGTGGGCGTCGATCTCTTGATCGAGGATGAGATACCGCACTTCCGGGGCGGAGAGCCCAGTAAGGCTTGCCAGGTCTGGAATGGTGAAGGTCTGCTGGTCGCGTAGGCGGCGGCGGGCCTTGTCTGCGAGTCCCTGGTGGACGCTTCTGACGACCTCGGCAAAGAACGGGTCGGTAGGGCTTACGGGATTGATCATGGTAAATCCTCCTGTGGAGGTTAGGGTCTGCCGGCCGGGCCGGCGAACTGCGTTACTTCGTACAAGCTTCCAAATTCCGCACCGTGCAGGCAAACGGGCCGATCCCCATCCTTGTCTTGCTGTCTTGTCTTGTTTGGTGAACACAGACACATATAGATATACGCGTAGATGTACCCGGGAAAACCTCTCTCTATACATATCTATTCCTATAACAAGACAACAAGACAGACAGGTATTTAGGGGCTCCATCCCCCGTATTTTCAGGCACTTCCGTTGTCTTGGTCGTTGTCTTGGCCGCCCAATTCCGCGAGACATCCGGCCCACGGCAAAGACAAACCCCAACACCGGACCGTCCCGTCCAGTCGCTGCTGCTCCCGTTCCGAGCCGGCCAACCGAGACAGAAGCTGGTCAATGCGGCTTTCCGCCCATCGGGTGTCTTGGAGCAGCCGCCGCCGCACGATGTCGTCGGCAATGAAAATCCGCGTCCCGTCACCGTCCCGTGGCTTGTAGAGCCGGACGCCCATGGTCGCTACGCTCGTCAGGGCCGCCGAATTGGGCGGGCTGACGCTGGTTCGCCCGTTCGGCCGTGTGTCGGTTGAGAGTATTTGAGCGATCGTCCGTTCGACATGGACCGTGCCAGTACCGCCGGGGCCTGTCTCCGGCACACGCACCGTGCTGCTGAGGATGTCACGCAGCAGTTGCACCTCGTCCCGTTCGCCTTGGCCGATCAGGACTGCACGCCCCTTGATCATCCGCCGCAGCGTCTCCACTGCCACGTCACGTGATACGGCCCTACCGTGCGTCATAACCGCGTGCATCGCGGCCGGCACGGCGAACGATTCGACCAGCCGGCCATGTACGCCCGGTACATGGGTGCTCTTGATGCTGTCCGCCAGGGGCACAGCCGTCAACGCCGCCCAGATCGCCGCCGCAGCCAACTCCCGCCCCAGGTCACCAAGTTCCTGGCTGCCCGGAAGCTGCAAGTCGCCGCGACGTTCCGGCGGCCGCAGTTCCAGTCGTATGAAGCGGTTGCGGTCCTGTCCCCACACGTCCCCGGACTCAATAGCGGCAAACCACGCGATATGCCGCACACCATAGCGGACACCGGACTGGTCGGCCGTGCCGCGTAGCACTTCGCCCCCGCGGCTAGATGTCCGAAACAGTTCCAGGACCTGCTGTCGTTGCCGATACTTGTCGAACTCGTCGATGAGCACCGGGGCCGCGTCGTTGCCGATGGCCTGCCGAAGGCCAGCCTCGGTGGAACGATCCGCGGCAATGGTCCACTCGCCCAGCACCGGTACGATGACCTGTTGGAGCAGCGTGCTCTTGCCGGCGTCACTGGGCCCAATAATCGACACCAGCGGCCGCCAGGTCCAGGCTGCCTGCACGAAGGTGGCCGGGATCAACGCCGACACGACTTCCGGGTCAACGTCGTGCGACCAATGCCAATGCTCCAGTATGCCGCGAAGCCGCTGCAACGCCGCTCTGCTGCGTTCCACGGTCATCGTGGCCGTCTCGTGGACAACCCGCGAAAACCAGGTCTCGCTGGCATTGAATTCGATGATCTTCGAACCCAGCCGCGGATGCCGCTGGGGCACGAAAGTCGAGCCGTTGTAGAGGTGGGCTTCCCCGCCGTTGACGATCAGCAACCGGTCCTCGTGCCGCCATACGCCCTGGCCCGCGAGACGGCTCGTTGCCGCACGTGGGGCTGTGGCGGCGGCTACGGCGATGGCTTCGCACAGCTCGGTGGGTGTATATCTGCCGGGAGGAGGCGTACCGCGATCTCGCCAGAGTACATCGACCGCCTGCTGGCCCATGGCCTGGAGCATCTCGGCGACTTTCCAACTGCCGGGGCTCTTGATCCGCCAGCGTTTGCCTGTGGCCGGAACCCAGCACAGGATGCTCTGATCCTCCTGCTCCGTGAGCACGTCTATGCCGAAGGCCCGCAAGATGGGCGATCCGGCCGTGGTTTCTGCCGCACCGTCGACGAGACGTTGCTCCGCGAGGTCGCGGTTAAACGGTATATTCCTGCCGCTGGCCTGCGTCTCTACATCATCCAGGAACGCGTCGCGGCACCTGCTGTCCGTGATGTCCAGCGTGGCCTCGTGCAAAATCGACTCGCCGTGTCGGACAGTTACTTGCCGCTCTTGCGGATTGCCCGGCAGCGACGTGATGGCCAACGATACACACAATGGTTGTTCAGTTTGGTTATTGCTCATGGTCGTTAGCTCAAAACATAGGTGACAGTGCAACTCTGCTGACAAACCGGTATTGCAACGTAGGCCGTATCCCGCTGTACAAGGTCCCGCACGGTTTGTCTTATGTGCTCTTCCTCGCGTGGAGGATCGTTGCGGGCCTCGTTCCAAATGACGCACAATTCCTCGACCACCTCGGGCGGCAGCCGTTTCCCCAGCAAAAAGCCGGCAAGGCGAAGTAGGCTGTCATGCCGATTGCCCGGACCTGTGCCCTGAAGGATGTCCAGCCAATCATCCGTGCCGTAAGGCGATTCGTACTGCGGACGGGAATCGCCCACGCCCACACGACGCCCTCGGCCGGATAACGCCGCTGGAATCAACTCGGGTGAATCGCCCGTCACGCTGAGAATAGCATCAACGGCGGCCTGGTCTTCGAGCCACTGCGAGCCATTCCAGACCTTCGTCCAATGGTCCCGTGTATGATGACGGCCGGGCAGCCGTGCCCAATTCCCGTATTGCCGCTGAGCGTTCACATCGGGCTGCTTTGGAAAGACTTCCGGTGCCTGTGCGAGCCCCCGTGCCGCGTAGTCCTGAATGAACTGCGTTGCAAAGGCGTGGACCCGTTGTGAAGCAACGGGCTCAGAAAGGACAACGAGAAGATGGTAGCCGCCCGCACCATTGCTGTCGAGCAAGCTGGGATTGAACCCCTGCCGCTTTAAGTCGGCGTACCAGCCAAGCGCGGCCTTGGCGTTGGCTGCGGCGAGTGCCGCTCTGTCTTCGCCGTGCTGGTCTATATCGACGAGGAACCACTTGCATGTGCAGTCAGGCGCGACCGCGTGCAACCCGATCAAGTCGCCCTGGTCATTGCCGCGATAATGCTCTTCGATGATCTCGAAGGTTAGTACGCCCGGCACCCGCAGGGCCTTGTTTACCGGTGCCGTGTAGTTATTGTTCTTACCGGGCTCTCGGCTGTCCAAGGGCAGATACGAGCCGTAGGCATCGGTCCGGTTTACAAGATGCTCTTGCGTCCATAGTGCTAGCCGCTTCGCTTGCCGCTGCCAGGCGTTGCCAGTCAGGTCGAGCATCGACCGCCCGCGACGTGGTGTTATGTTGTGTGATTTTGCTGTCTGTGCTAAACTATTCAATGTCGTCGCCTTTCGTGTACGACGTGTTTGTGCTGCGTGCTGGCGTACCCCCGCCAGCGTAAGAATCAGATTCAGGTCCAGGCCGGCTATCGTGCGATAGCCGGCCGGGACTACTGCCGTTGCTTCCTCCCAGTCGCATCTCACGCGACACAGACAACCGGCCGCTTGCGATCCAGGGCTGCACTGACCTCCGTCATGGCCCGTTCCATGCGGATTAGGCCCACTTTCAGAGGATCGTGGTCGGACAGTGCCGCAACGGCATCGTGTTCGAGGATCTGGCTCAGCGGGCGTTCCAAGCTTTCCAGCAGGACTTCCAGTTGGATAACGGTGTCTTCATCGAAAGGCTCCTCGGGGCAGAAGAAATCCGCCTCCGCGGAGTCCACGTAGCAGTCGCGGCTGGAGTATGGCTCATCATCGTCCTCAACGGTCACGTCAGCCTCGATTACGACTTCATCCGTAGCGTCGGGCTTGACCTTGGGACGCGGCCACACCTTGGGCTCGTGGCACTTGACACAATCGTCGTCCTCATCGAACTCGGTAAAACCGCAGAAGGAGCAGACGGATTTCTCGCTGCCTGTTTCTGCGGCTTCGGGACCTGACTGACCGGCCTCATCGCACTTCCCGTCCTGGCCATCGTGGGCCTTCCGCTGGCCCTGGCCGATCTTGTTCGTGTTGATCTTTCGTCCGTCCCGTCCGGTCCGCTCCTCCGACTTGCAAATTTTGCAAGTCGATTCGAGTTTTTCACGGTGCTTGGCGACCATCGTATGGCTCACACCCACGACTTCGGCAATCTGGCTGTCCGACATGCCGGCTCCATTGGGATGCCGCAAGGCCATTTCCACTGCTCGCTGTTTATCGGCGGTGGTCCGGCGGAGCCCGTGTGTCTGGTTTGCCTTGATGGCAAACCAGATTGCATCTTGCTTGCTGCCCTGATGGACACGACAAGCAATCTCCACGTGCTCCAGCTTGCGATGGGCTTCGCCCCGGTGGAAGCCTTCAGCTAGGAACTTTTGCTGGCCATCGTCGAAAACATCGACGGGCGGAAGCGTGTGACCTGCGGCAATCCGCTCTACATACTCTTCCACTACTCTGGGGTCAATTTTGGCCCGTGGCTGCACGTTAGCATCGAGTACGATCTCGGCAAGCGGCAGATTCCTGAGTACGGGTTCGTTTGAAAGTGTTGTCATCTTATTGCACCTCCATCTCCGTGGCTTCGCGGGCCTTCAGTACCCGCTTGATTTGTTCAACGTCCTCGTTCGTAAACAATCGCCTCCCTGGCACGGCGTGCGTGGGACCCGGCAGAACGCCGGCCTCCAAGAGATAAAGAAATCGCGAGCGTGATAGGCCGACTGTGTCGGCAACTTCGCCGCTCGTAAAAAACTGGTTGTTCATTTGGTTCTCCCTGAAAAACGAGAAATTCTGTTGGCCGACGAAAGTCAGCCCCTATACCCTCTTTGGGATAACCCCACAAAAAATTTCCGACCCGGCCGAACGGAAAAAAGACATCTATTGGGAAAACCCCACAGATTTTTCTCGGGTCGTCTGGCAGCACCCACCCAGAAAAAGGCGGTTTCGGAAGAGGCCGGTCCGCTGGCGATTGGGCAAGGCGGGACCGCCCCGGAGAACGCTGGGAGCGGCTCAGTCGGCTGTCAGCCAGGCAGCCTGGCTTTGAGAAGATCGACCGCGTACCGCTTGCGCGTGTCGCAGCGGCGGCAGAATCCCCAAAAACTGGGCTGGTTGGGATTGCTGAGGTCGACCGGCTCGTTCCCGTCGCACTGGAGAAACGCCCGGCACACCGGGCAACGTAGGGATGTCAGCATGATAGGCTCGCCGAGATCGGTACTCGCGACCTCCTCCCATGACTCTTTCTCTCGATAGTCCTTGACGTATTCCGGGTGGGTGGTCACGTCTATCTTGCGCCGGATCTCTTCATCTGGATCCTCAGCCTCATTCTGAGCCGGCGCGGCCTGGCCCTCGAAACTGGTCTCGCCGGGAGCATCCTCAAGTTCCTTGATGCGTCTGTCTGCATCCCGTCGCCCACGATCCAGTGCCGTATAGATCCCCAGCAACTGCGGGATTTGCATTATCGTATCCAAATTGAACTGTTGCCCCTGCACGCAAGCGCGGGTCAGCCCGGTCAACACGTCCTTCTGCCACACCCGCACGATCCAGCGAAATTGGGCCCGGCCCAGGAAATCGAGCGGCAGCCCCGCCAGAAAATCCATCTGGCAGTGCTCCAGCCGGAAAATTGTTCCCTCCAGGGGGGACGGCTGATGGTCCGCTTCCATCAGGTCGCTGGCGATCACGGTCATCAGCACGCCGTAGCAGTGCGCCATCGCCCGATAGGCCCACCACGTCAAGGCCCGCATCATTTGACGGACCAGTTCTCGCGCCTCAAGCCGGTCGTAATCGGATAGTTTCCGACCGTCTCGAATCAGCCGCACGTATCCGTCCTCGCGTGTCTCCCCCAGCCACTCGTCCAACTGTTCTGGCGTAACCCCCTCTTTAGCCCACGGCTTCAACAGCCGGTCCCAAAGATAGCCGAATTCCTCCAGGTGCATTTCCGTCGCAACGAAATCCTCTTGGATGGTCGTTGGGCCGTAGATCAAGGAGCCGGCAATAGCGTTCTCGATTCCGATGAAATCGGTTTGCGGGTTGCTTGAGGCCAAGAGCGGCGAGATGACCCAGCTTTCGGTCTCCTCGACATGCAGCAGCGGCGCAAAATCTCCCTGTCCGCCGTGGCTTGGGGCTTGCACGAACCGCTCGTAGACTTCCCGCACTCCGTGAAAATCCGGGGTCAGCGGGGGCAATTCCATTCCTTCCTCCCGCAACGCGGCGAATGCCTCTTTCAGCATCCGCCTAGCGATTGCAGGGATCTTCAAGTTGGCCCACCGCACCTCCGTCTGATCCAGGCCGATCCCCGGCGTTAGCAGCGTAGGCGGGCTTGCCGAGAAATCGACAAAGTCCTGGGCGTACATGAATCGGCGGGCCACCGCCATGCGACCAGCGTTCCGATTGCGGAACAGCCATGTGAGCAGCCGATACAAGCCGCGCTGCAAGGGAGTATGGTGATTCAACGCGGCAACGATCTCGTACCCGTAGTTGCACGCCTCTTCGAGAAACCGCGTCTCCGTTCCCTCCATCCACATTTCCAGCAACGGCTGCACCCAGTACCGGCGAAGCGGCGGGGTGCTGTCCGGCGACACGAAGCGCACGGAGAACGGGGCGAGGCCCACTGAGTCGGGGGCACGCCACTCGAAGAGGCCGCAGGGACTCTGGGTGCCGGGAAAGACCCTATCGCCGATTCGAGTAAATTGCCCAATCATCACGGCTCCTACGGTTGCTGGTTTGTTGTCCGTTTTCGTCACAATGCGGGGGGGGGCGGAGCCGCCCCCAGCCAATCCGATTTCCGTACTACTCAGCGCGATGCTCGCTCGCCAGCCACGCTAGTTGTTCTGCCGAAGGGAACTCCCTCACGCGGAACCGCGGCGGATACATGTCCAGCGGCTCCATGAGGTTGCCGACCACGCTTGCCGCACCCTGCCAAGTCACCGAGCTCGTCGACGCCGGGCCGGTGCCATGGCTCTTAAAGGCGATAATCTCAGCTTTGGGCAACATCGATTCGCCAATGACCGGCCATATCGTTACACTGGTCGTCGTGCGGTCGGGCCGTCGGGCGAAAAAGAACGGCGCGATGAAAACGTCCTCAGCGTTGTCTTCGAGCAGTTCCTGCTGTGCGTCGTAGGCGACTTCGAGTGAACGAAGCTGGAGTTCCTTGAAACCGTGGTACAGGGCGTGGGACTCGCGAGGCATCCACGGCACCCAGGTATCCCCGTCTAACCGAAGGGCGATGCCCGAAATCGGCCTGGGGAATTCCTCGGCAGCAGTTGCAATCCTGAGCATCTGCTCCAATCCTCTGTCATCGTCTGAGCCTGCGATGAACAAGGTATCTCGGTTGGGGACCATTGCAATGGCGTCGCCCCGAACATCCCACAGCCGCACGATGTCCGTGAGCAGCAGGAACGAGGGGCTGCGATCGTCGCCCGTCATCAGCCACCACGCAGCATCGTCAGAACGTCGGTTTGGCGACATTCGCCGGAAGCCGTCTCAGGTTTTCCTTGGCGATCTCCAATGCCTCGTCGAGCGACACGCCCCACGCATCGAGAGTTTCCTGCGGCACGAGTTGCCTGGCCTCAAGACGCTCATATACGATGGTGGTGCCGAAGTGCTCGCCCAGGACTTGATAGGGCCAGCGCTGAGCGGACAGCTCGAAGAAGCCGCGGGTGTGAATGTAGGGAATCAGGTCGTGGGTTGCGTCCTCGAACTCTTCCGGCAAGCTGTAATCCTGCCGAAACCAAATGCGGGCGATGTCTGAGATCAATTTCGCTCGCGCCTCGTCATCGGCGTCGCAGTATACCTTGTGCAACTCGCCGAGATTGAAGACGTGATCGGCATCGCCTCGCAGGCAGAAGTGCTCGCGGTCGTAATTGACGGTGGCCGTCTCGCTGGTTTGATGAAGCCGGTCCATGACGATTCGTGCAAAATCGTCGGGAGAAATCTGCCGTTCATGTTGATTGTCTGGATAGGTCATTGAAAATGCTCCTTGCTGTTTTTGGGGCTCGGGGTTGGAACGTCGACCGTGCCCCGCTGGCGATCGCCGCTCGTTTTTTCTCTTGCACGAGGTAAGGCATCAAGTCGATCGCCAAGGGTTCGGGGCCGCAGAGCAATGGCTGTTTCAAAATGTTGCTGGCCACACAGCCTACAGTCAGCAACAAAAACAGAAATACCGAAAAACAGTCTATGGGCTGGCGCGATGGTCAGCCCGGAACGATCTAAACCGCGACTTCTTCAAGTTGGGCCACGGTCAACTGCAGGTTGGCGCGTTTGGCCAGCGTCTCCGCCAGCTTTTCCAACTCCAACCGCAGTTCAGTCATGTCGCGCCCGGACACGGTGATCTTCTTCGCCCTCAATTTCTTCAGGGCGATCCTCGTGTTGCGGACGCGGAGGATCAGACTCTTGACCTCGGGGAGCTGCTCCTCGTCATCGTCCTCATCCTCATCCAACGACTGCCCCGCGAGAAATTTCTTGACCGCGGACCAAGTCTTGATGCTCGGTTTCTGCGATTGGAACTCCTCGAAAGTTGCAGCGTATTCAGCGAAGCGCCGCATGAAGCTGATGGTCGAAATGTCGACCCCAATTGCAGCGCTGACGGTCTTGACGACCTCGGCACCACGCTCCTGGCGCTTCTCGCTCGGGCGACCGATCTCATTGTTGATCGCGGTGCCGGTTGAAAACCGCAGTTCCAAGTCAACGCGGTGGTGGTTTTTCCACTCTTTGGCCAACGGCATGATCCATGCGGGTTGCCCAGCCGACTCTTCTTCGTGGTCGGTCACGTCGTCGGCCAGCTCAGCCGACTTTTTGGCGACAGATTTCGCTGCCGCGGGGGTATCCTTGACAGAATTTGCCATCTTAACCTCCTTATGGTAAATGGCACTCCGCGACCCCGAACCGTTGCCGATCGACTCTTGATGCTTACCAAATTGTCAATGAACAGGGGCCTGCGCGTGGGACGATTGTCTCGTCCCACGGCAGGGCCTGCGGGTCGATAAATTGCCAGTGGAAATTTATCTGCCGGGGAACCGCATTGGTCCACGACCGCCCGCGCCGCGCCGATCGTGGTGATCGGCGCGGCCCAGGCGGGCGAGGTCACAGGCCCTCGGCCGCCAGAATCGCTTCCACCCGCTTGGCCTCGCGGCCCTTGCACTCCGCCTGGACGGCGGCGGTGGGAAGGCCGTTCAGCTTGGCCACGAACCGCTGGATCGCCTCAAAACTTGTCATGCGTTCACTCAGCAGGAGGCTTTCCAGCCTTACCCCGCGGCGGCCCTTGAGCGCCCAGCGCCACAAGGTCGCCCGGGAAATCGGCTTACCCGCCCGCCCGGGAATATGCCTGCCAGCCTGATTGAGCGGAATCAGCCGTTCTTTCTCGATGTCGATCACGATTTGCGATCCCTCCCTGTGGTGGGCGTCGCCTTCGCCGGGGAAATGACTTGGCTTCCGCACGACGCCCAAATACAAATCACAAACCGGACCGCCCGCCCCAGGTAAGGGGATAGGTAGCACTGAGCCGGCCGAGCGCAAAAATCGCTTGCCCAGAAACAAGTTACGGCAAATGCCAGGGCGACGGCGAGAAGAGAAGGGACCGGTGGGAATTCGTGTTTTCCATCCGGTTTGGTCCGCTTTGGTCCGCTTTACTAGATGATTTTGTTGCGATAGAGGGGCCACGCGGACCGGTTGTGCCGTCAGATGATAATTGGCCAGCAGTCGTTTGAAACGATAGGAAGAGGGGGTTCTGGGGAAGCGGCCCGCTTCCTACTTCCGATCAAGAGTCTCGACAATCGCGAGGAGGTCCTCCGGCTTGTTGGCATCGACGATTCGCCGGATTTCATTTTCCTCAAAGTCGAGAGCTTTGAGATCATCTTCAACCTGCTTCCAGAGTTTCTTCGGATCGCGCCCCTTCGCCAAACAAACCGAAATGTCGCCGACCAGCTCCCCTAATCGATCGATCACAATTCCACGGATTTCCTCGGGCGTCAGCTCCCGTCTCCCGAGCTCTGACTCGGGAGCCTGTGGACGCTTGATGCTGCCCCCTGTCCTGCCCGGTCGGGGGCTGTTGATCTGCTTCCCGAGGGCCTCCCGCGCAGCCCGAACGTACCGAGCCCAACTTGTGAACTTATTAGGAAGCGGAAATTCGTCGGGCCCGTTGTCCTTCAGCCACTGGTATGCTGCCTCGTCGGTGACTTTCGTTTCCTGGATTTCCAGGTGCTTGCGGGCATGCTCGTACGCAAGGTACGCCTTGCGCTCGCACGGTCCACAATTCTCCAACAACTTTTGATGTTCTTCCTCAACCTCGCCTAATGGGTCGGGGGTCTTTCCGGTGGGTTGCCGCTCACGCTCCGCAAGTCTTTTCCGAAGGGCATCCTGCTCTTCTTCAAGGTCTGCAATAATGCGCACCTTCTCGGGAACGGGCAGCGTCATAAAGGTCTCGCCGTCAAGCCTCCCGAGCGTTCGTTTCGGGGTTTTATGGATTTCTTTTAGGACGTTTTGGATTTCTTGCTCTAACTCTTCGAGACACGCGATCATGTGACCAATCGCCTGTTCGACGCCGCGGAATGCCTGCTTATAGCTGCGCAGTTCTTTCCGACTAAGGCATATACCGGGCTGCTTGGGTTCCTCCCTCCTATGTGTTGTCCCGTCGTCCCGCTTGCTGTACAAACCCCACAGGTATTCCAAGTATTGCTGATCATGGAGCACATCGTAGCTACATGCGGCGAGGTAGATTGGGGCCGCGTAGTCGGTCACTTCGCGAATCGGAGGCGGGGCCGGTGCCCATCGACGTTTGATCTTCACCGTTTCCTCTCCGGCCACGGTTCTTTTCAGTCTAGCTTCGTACCGCGCGGCAATCTTGGAACATTCCAGCTTACGATCCGAATAGTAGGCCATCAGCTCGTCAGCTTCCCCCAGCAGTCTTTCCAGGCTTTCGCCACGAAGCGGGAGTTTCCTTGGCGTGATGATATGCCACGACGGAATGCGCACGAACTTAAACGGGACCTCGGGCAAGTCGAGCAAATCCTGGGTGCTGCCGCTAGGAGATTCGTTGATCGCGGTCACTGAGTCGTCCCAAGAGGGAGGCAAAGCATAGTCCGCGAGGAGCGACCGAATAAGATGCCACGGGAACTGTTCAATTTCTGGGCCAGACGGAACCCAATCCCAGCCCAATTCGGCAGATGGCAGTTGCAATTCGTGCCAAAAGCACCATGCATCGCATGCCGGTCCTCGGTACTTCGTGTGCCAAACGACTCGCCAGAAGAGGTTTCTTACCAGGAGCCAAATGATAGGCGGGGATAGCGTCTTCCAGCGGATGTCGATTTGATCGTAACACGTCGTCACTACGTCGTTCAATCGCAACTTCGGCCAGCAACGTGAAATGGGGTACCAACCGTTTCTCAGCGCGGCAAACTGGGCGAAGAGATATGGTGGGAAGTCCGGTGTCTCTCCGGAGGCGGCCTTGCTTGCCGCCTCAACAGTCTCCTTGAATGCACGCAGGCATATCATTCCCGCTTCACGTCCAGCGGACAACACTTCGGGGGAAAAATCCGTTTCAAGATCCGAGTCCGACATTTGGTCGCTTCTCAATCGAACGTGGCCGACAACCACCAGCAACTACCCCATGTCCCTGGCGATCATCCTGGCCTGCTCCAGGTTTTTCTCGGCGTAGAGCTCGCTGGTCGAGACGTGCGCATGGCCAAGGGACACCTTGGAGGCTTCAACGCCATACCGCCGGCGAATCTCGGTCCCGCGGTTGTGCCTCAACTGGTGGGGGTGCCAGTGGGGGACCACGAAGCCGGCCTTCGTCGCCCGTTCCAAACCATAGTCTATCGCGCGGCGGTAGGACTTGGTATCGTACCGGTCCCCCGGGGCCCGCTTCGGCTTCCGACGTTTCCGTTGCTTGCGACGTTCCTCTTTCACCCGTTCGCGCCGGCGGAGTTCACTTGGATACACCTTCGTTTTGCGCTTCCGGCCTTGGTAGGATGGGCAGTTCTCCCGCCGCCAGTCCACGGCCTCTTGCGGGTTAAAGAGGAACGCCAGGGGATCACGTGCCAGAAAAGGTTCGAGAATCCGCTGGGCCTCCGGCCCTAAAGCGATCTCCTTGCGCTGCCCCCGCCACCGGTTCTTATGGCTGGACGGTTCATAGATCCAGACGTCGCTGGACGTGTCGATGTCACAGGGCCGCATGATGACCACTTCACCGGCTCTCATGCCAGTTATCCGCTGGAGTTTGATCATGGCGGCGACGTGGGGGCTGACGAACGGCAGAACCACCGTGACGTACAAATCCGGAATCGGTTTTACGGGTTCAGTCTCGCGGGCTGCCGTCCGCCCATAAGCCAGGCCCGTGACCGCCTGCAAACCGTGGTAGACGCTGGATGGGACCAACTCATCCGCGACGGCCCACTTGAACATGCGCTTGATCCGTCCGACCCGGTTGTTGATCACACGGCGGCACAGGCCGTTCTCGATCATTTTCTGCCGGACCGCTTTCAGTTTCTTTGGGCCGAACTCTGCGGCCGGCGTACTGCCGTAGAGTTGGCGTAGGGGTCTCAGGGCGTCTCGGATGTTGTCGGCTTCCCGGGTGGTCTTGCCGTCCTTGACGTAATGTGCCTTCACGAAGTTCCAGTAAGCCAGGACAGCCGCGTTGACCGAGATTGGCTCGTTAGATACCACCGGATCGTTGGTTGCGGCGGGCTTGGAATGGCTAGCAGCAAGCTCAGCAATTAGCCGCGCATATCTTTCACGACTCTCCGCAGAGCCGAATTTGCCAAGGTAGACGTGCTCGCGGTTGATAATTACCCGAGCTTGGCCGGAGGGCTTGTGAAGACGATAGGATGGAACGTGACCGTTTTTCCTGGGCATGTGCAGACTCCTCGCCCCGGAAAAGTGGTAGTTCTACCACTTTTCCAGGTTTGAAGGCCGCACTGCCCGACGCCGAGCAGGTATCCTAACTCCAGGATTCGGCAATACTTACAACAAGGGTGGGTGACCGGACTTGAACCGGCGACACCCAGATCCACAATCTGGTACTCTAACCAACTGAGCTACACCCACCGCGCGATTCAATCAATAAATAATATAGCCGCCGCCACAATAGGCGTCAACCGGGGGGAAGGGTGAAAGGCGGGGAGCGGGGAGCGGCGCATCCCCGCGGCAGCAATCATCAGTCGGAGGGTTGCGATTGCGACCGAGGCCGCAGTCAGACCGGCGTCGCCGCCGACGTTGACGCCACCGCCGGCGAAGCCGATCCACGAACGGCAACGCCCACTCGCGCTTGCGGGGGCAGCGGCCGGGCAGGCGACGAACGCTCTGAGGTTCCCGCCCAGCTTCCCCGCGGGGAACGTGTTTGGCCGGGTTTCCCGGCTTGCTCGTCAGGCCCGCGGAACTATTTTGGAAACTTCACGATTGTCGGGAATAGTTATCGATTATAACAACGAACTATCAGAGGATACGTAATTTCGTTCTTTGACAATTCGACTTCCGGCGTGCGCCGCAAGCGCACCCCTTGGGCCGGCGGGGTTCCCCATCTCCCCGCCGCGCCCTGCGTCGCGGTACGGCAAAACCGCGATGTTGATTATTGTTATTGGACCGATCAATCACTCGGGGGGATGCCGACAACGGTTTTCCCCGCGGAAAACGTGGTTTCTAAGAAGACGGGAACGCTTCGCCGTCGAAAATGGACCGGCACGTGCTGGACCGGTAAAACGGCATTCTTCGGTCCTGAGGTAAGGTAGGCCGATTTCTTGGACAGAAAGATTGGAAGCAGAAAAATGAAATACGGGGGAGGGAAGGGAACACTAATGGGCACTAATTACCATTAATTAAATAATCATTAGTGTTGATTAGTGAAGATTAGCGTTCCCGAGAATTCCCCTCGGCACCGCTGGCTTGATGCAAGTCTAACGGGGGGAATTGAATAAAAAACAGAATTTATTGGCATGGCATCCTGAGTCTTCGTGGATGCACGGAGTTGAAATTGCCTAGTTTACCAAATCGGGACAAATCGGGCCAAAGTGGGTCAGAAGGCCAGTGAAATGGTATCCTGCGAAGCGATGGCATTGCTAGCAGGCCGTCGAAGTGTCTTTCCCGGAATTGTCGAAGTGTTTTCGGGGGGGGTGGGGCGTAGAATATCTCTATCATGAGTGCCTCCGACCTCACGGACTGCGTGCAACAACTTCGCCTTGACGGGGACGCCCTGGCTGACGTCCACGTCCGTGAAGTCGTGGGCAAAGTGCTGAATCTCGTGGAAGCCGTTGTCGTTGACAATCGCCGCCTAGAGGAGGAAAATCAACGCCTGCGGGAGATCATTCGCCAACTCAAGGGTGAGCCCCGGTCTTCCCCGGCGCCGCGCCGTCCGCCCGCACGGGATGTCTCGTCCGAGAAAGAACGGCGGCAACGTGCGTCTCCGCCAGAGGGTCCCCCTCGCGCCGACTGCCGGAGCTTTCGCGATATTCGCGTGGACAAGGAAGTCATTCGCTACGTCGATGCGGCGCGTCGTCCTCCCGACGCCACGTTCATCGGCTACGAAGACGTGGTTGTGCAGGATCTTCAGATCAAGAGCTACAACATCCGCTACCGTCTGGAACTCTGGGATTCGCCGTCGCAGGGACGGCTGCGTGGTGAGTTGCCACCAGGAGTGACCGGCGAGTATGGCCCGGAACTGAAGGCTTTGTTGGTGTCGCTGAAGTACGTCGCCGGGACCAGCCTGCCGCGGGCCCACGAGTTCGTGGAACACTGCGGCGTGGTGATCTCGCGCGCCAGCGTGTCGAACATCGTACGGGACGCGGCGGAGTTGTTTCAGGGAGAGAAGGAAGAGATTTTCTGGGCGGGGTTGGCGGCCACGACTTACCAGCACATCGACGACACCTTCGCCCGCGTGGGAGGTGAGTTGTGGCACACGCATATCATCTGCAATCCGTTTCACTCCACCTACTTTACCACACCGCACAAAGACCGACTGACGATTCTGGGCCTCCTGTGGAGCAGGCCGTGGACATACCGCTTCAACGACTTGACGCAGCGGCTGCTGGAGGAATTTCACGTTCCGCTGAAGTGGCGGCAGCTTGCGGCAACGGCTCCGCAGGACCAAGATCTGAACGAGGCCGAACTGGAAGATCTCCTGGAAAAATGGTCCCCCTCCCGACGGCTAGCGTGCCTGGATCGCTTGCGCGAGGCGGCGGCGCTGGCGTCGTATCGCGCGCGGCCAGACCATGTACGGATTTTGGTGGGCGACGACGCCAAACCCGCCAAGTACGTGTCGGACGAGTTCGGGTTGTGCTGGATTCACGAGGGCCGGCACTACAAGGAGTTGTCTCCTGTGGTACCGCAGCATGAGCAGCAATTGGAGGCGTTCCGAACGCGTTACTGGGATCTCTATGGCGAGTTCCAGAAGTACCGGGGCAGGCCGACGCCAGCGCTGGCGGAGCGGTTGGAGGAGGAGTTCGACCGACTGTTCGCGACATGCACCGGGTACGAGGCGTTGGATAAGCGGATTGCGATGACGGGCGAAAAGAAGGAGTCCCTGCTGACCGTCTTGGCCCATCCGGAGACGCCGCTGAACAACAACCCGGCGGAGTTGGGTGAACGCGTGGCAGCGCGGCGTCGGGATGTGAGCCTACACTGCGCCAAGGCCGAGGGAGCACGCAGGATGGACACGTTGACGAGCATCGTACAAACGGCGAAGAAGCTGTTGGTCAACGGCTATGAATACCTACAGGATCGGATCAGCGGCATAGGGAAGATGCCCTCTTTGGCGAGTCTGATTCGACAGCGGTCGCGGCCTCCATCGACCGCGCCCCCTTGCCCATCTTCAACCGCCCAACCTCTTGCCGATATCGAACGGCTCGCTCTCGCTTAGCACTCTGGTGCCGTCTCCCCTTCCACCGTTTCGCGCCGTACCTGCCAGCAGCCGAATTCCCCTCCTGTTTATGCAGCTTCTCTGTTTTCGCGCGAAAGTCGTCGACCAGAAACGGCACGAGCTAGCACTTGGCAGGATACGTGAAATGGGCCGAAAGTGGGTCGAAACGGGACAAACTACCACCCATCCTTTTCAGGATCAGCAATACTCTGTGGAGTGTCAAGGCGCTGTTTTCCCGCTGTTTTCGTAGTGCATGACCAGTCCGTTAGGTGTTTAGATGTAGCTAGTAGAGTTGAATGACCGCCACAAAATCCCGAAAAATGTCGATTGCGCCGCCAATCTGTCCCAAAAACCCGTAAATCCACCCTAGATGGTGGTTGATGGCAGGGCCTTCCCGGGTCGAACAACGGGCGCGACGGCAGTTTGTGGAATTTAGTTCTTGCACGGACGGCAGCCCGGCAAGGATGCGCCGCGGCCGCCAAGATCCACGAGGCTATTCGGGAACTTATCGTCGGAAATTGAAATCGAAGCCCCAAGCCCTAATACGGAAACTGCTCGTCCAGCGGCGACGCGGCCAACTCGGCCAGGAAGCCGCCGAGCCGCTCGACCAGGACGTCCATCAACCGCAGGCCCTTGTCAGCCGTCGCAGCGTGCGGATTGCCGCAGCCGCTGTTGGTGGTCAACAGATGCCAGGGCCGAGTGATCGATACCCAGCCGCGATTGACCGCCTCGAACCGCGAAGGGGCCGCCCGGCCGTCGTCGGCCGCCAGGGTGCCGTCGGCGTTCCGGGCGACCAGCTCGGGATGATAGGCCAGCATCAGCGAGGTCTCGACCTCGCCGGCGTGGTCGTCGGCCTCGTGGAAGATGCCGCCGTACAGGTCTTTGAAGGTCGTGTACCAGTTGCACAGGAACAGCCTGACCGGCGTCTGGTCGTAAAGCTCCCGCAGCACCGGCTTCAACTCGTTGCCCCCGTGGCTGTTCAAGAGCACGACCTTCCGCATGCCGTGCCGAGCGAGCGACTCGACCAGGTCGCCCAACACGATCGAGAGCGTGGCCGGATTGATGTTCATCGTGAAGGGGAATTGCATCTGGTTGGTCTGCGTGCCGTAAGGGACCGTCGGCAGCAGCACGACCCGCGCCCCGCGGTTCCAGGCGGCTTCGCAGATCTTCTCGCCCACCAGGTCCGCCTCGAAGCTGTCGGTGCCGTAAGGCAGGTGCAGGTTGTGCGGCTCGGTGGCCCCCAGGGGCAACACCGCCACCTCGTAGCCTTGCTCCTTCACGAACCCGTAATTGACTTCCGCTAGTTTCCAGGGACGCATGCAGTTTACCTCCGGCCCTCACCCCCTGCCCCTCTCCCGGAGGGAGAGGGGAGTATCGCCATGTATTCTTGATATTGTTTATCCAGTTGAGCATAATCGATGCCCGTCGTGCGGGCAAGCAGGTCCGGGTCCTGGCTGCCGTCGTAAATCGCCGCCAGGCAGCGCACCAGGGCGTCGCGATAGCGGCCGTCGTCGAAATGCACGAGGAAATTGGCCATCCCCGCGATCTGGCTGTAGAGCTTGGCAATCTGGGAATGCCCCTGCACGTCCTCGACGCCCATGCGGACCAGCTTGTCGAAGGGCACGTAAAAGTCCTTCTTTTCCAGGTGATAACGGGCGGCCTGGATGCGGACGTCGTCCAGCCCGCCGAGCACGAAGCAATCGCCTTCGCGGCGGAGGGTTTCCATGTACATGGCGATGCCTTCGATCAGCCAGCAGTTGGCGTCGCGGCCCACGTCGTTGCCCACCCGCCGCGATTGCCAGAAGAGCTGGTGCGTGGCCTCGTGATACATGGTCCGCTCGCTGTCTTCGCTGCCGGCATAGAAATAGGCGGTGTGGTTCTCGGCCACGTAGAGGCCCATCGAGAGGCCGATGTTCGGCACGGTCGGCTTCAAGGCCGCCAGGTACTGTTCCTTGTTGCGGAAGTAGACGACGTCCAAGGGGGGCGATTTCACAGCGAGAGGGCCCTCACCCCCTGCCCCTTTCCCAGTGGGAGAGGGGAGAACGCTGAAGAGGGCCTCGACGTCGGCCTCGCTGGAATAATAGCCGAGGAAGATCTGCCGCCACAGACGATGAAGGTTCTCCAGTTTGATCCCCAAGGCCACGCCGGCCTCGATGCTGTGATTGGTGCGGATGCGGTAATGCTCGGTGACAATGTCCCAGCCGTGCGTGATCCGGGCGTGCAGCGTGGCGTCGGCGGCAGCATCGATCCAGGCGACGCCCAGCAGACGTTCACCCCGCTCGTAGCGCGGCAGATTGGCCTTTTCGATCCAGCCGAACTTGTCGTGCCAGACGATGCCGTTGCGCAGCATCAGGACCTCGAAAGGCGTGTGCCATTGGTTCTGGAAGTTCTGGTAGCCGAACACGCGGCGCGTGCCCTCATGATCGGGATTGGCCTTGATGGCTTCCAGGGCAAGGCGATAGGCCAGCGAGGCCTGGTGGCGGCGGGCACAGCGCTGGGCCAAGGCAAACAGCGCCCCGGCCTGGTCCTGCCGCAGTTTGAGCAAGCGGCGATGCCACTCGGCCAGGTCGCCCGAGGCGCCATCCGGCGGGTGCAGTGAGCCGACTTCCTGCGGCAGCACGGGCAGCACGATCTTGTAGGGGTCGGGCGGCGCAGCCAGGTCGGTTGTTGTTTTGGCCTCGGAGGCGAGATTGTTCTGCCGGCACCAGGCGGCCAGGCGGCCAAGATCGGCCGCATAACGGGTTTGCAAGCCGCCCGCTTCCTTGGCGAGATCGTCCGCAGCGGCGCTGCTTCCGGCCGAAAACACCGTGCAGCAAAGCACGGCGGCTGACAACCGAAAACGGCGCGATCGTGGCCCACGACGCGGGTTCATATTAACGCACAACGGTTTAACGGGTGGGAAACCCGGATCGTGTAGGGTGGGTGAAGCACGGAGGTCCGCTCTGTGGTGCGTTGCGCGAACCGGTCCAAAACAGCGTGAAACGTTTTCCAAGGTTCGATTCCGTGCGTAACCCACCATTTTTCCAGCGGTTCGCTTCACGCACCCTACAGTTTTCGAATAATCCGGGGAAAGCAGTATCCCATTAAGTTTAGCATGGACCGTGGGGTGCGGTAAACCATGCTTTGCATATCTTTACTGTGTACAATAAGCTTGTCTTCATCCATCACAAGCAAAGGAACAGTGGATTTGGCCGAAAACGACAACGCCGACGAGACACCGGCTGAGCCGGAAATGCAGAGAGACGCAGGCGAGACGCCTACGCTGCGGGACGCAGGCGAGACGCCTACGCTACGGGCGGGCATGACGCCCGAACAACTGGCCGAGGCCAAGCAGTACGGCCGCTATTCGCTGGCCTGCACCCTGGCCGATAAAGGGCTCGACTTGGCGTTCTTGACGTTTGCCGCGGTCGTTCTCGCCCGGCCGCTGGATGCCTGGCTGCAAGGCGCGGCGCTGCTGGGGCAGTTCGCGTCGCTGCGGCTGGTGGTGTTCTTCCTGCTGGTCACGCTCCTGCATATTTGCGTTTCCTTGCCGCTTTCGTTCTACGCGGGCTACATCGTGGAACATCGGTTCCACCTCAGCACGCTCTCCGTGGGCGGCTGGGCGCGGCGGTATGCGAAGCAGAACCTGCTCGGCATCGTCCTGGGTACGGTGCTGATTCTCGGCTTGTATTGGCTGATCTGGACCACCCGCGGCTGGTGGTGGCTGACGGCCGCCGGGGCCTTTTTCTGCGTGACGATCATCCTCGGCCGACTCGTCCCCGTGCTCATCATGCCGCTGTTCTACAAGATCGAGCGGCTCGACGCCGCGGAGTTGGCCGAGCGGATGGAGGAACTGGCCGCCGGCACCGGGCTGACGATCGAAGGGGTCTACCGCATCGCGCTCAGCGAAGAAACGGTCAAGGCCAACGCCATGCTCGCCGGACTGGGCCGCGCGCGGCGGGTGCTCCTGGGCGATACGCTCTTGAACCATTTCTCGCCCACGGAAATCGCGGTGGTCTTCGCCCACGAGATCGGGCACCATGTCTTCCGACACGTCCGCAAGATGATTCTGCTGGGCGTGGTGCTCAGCGTGGGCGGATTCTGGATCTGCGACCGGCTGTTGATGGGCTGGATAGCCCAGGGCGAACACTATGCCACGCTGCCGATCTGGACGCAGCCCTGGATCATGCTCATTTTGTCGGTTTTCGGCCTCGTGTTGGAGCCGCTGCTGAACGGCATCAGCCGGCGTCACGAGCGGCAGTGCGACCGCTACGCCTTGGAGCGCACGCGGCAGCCGGAGGCCTACGTTTCGGCCTTCAGCAAGCTGGCCCAGCAGAACAAGGACGATCCCTGTCCGCACTGGTTCGAGGTAATCTGGTTGCACGACCATCCGCCCATCGGCGAGCGGCTGGCGATGGCAGCGACAGAACTGGAGGGTGGGCTTTAGCCCACCTGTACATGAAGGCGGGCTAAAGCCCACCCTACAATGGACAATCGCAAGAAACCCTCCGGCGACACGAAGCTTGTTGCCCGGCATGCCATCAGCACGTTCGGCGCGCCGCCGAACGTCTGGCGGTTCACGTGCGAAGCGGAAGACTTCTCCATGGATATCGGCGGCTGCGCCGACCGGCCGATGGCAGGATTGGTTTCCTACACGACGATCGGTCTTGCGGATTTCGAGGTACTTTCGGGCTTCGACGGGGCGACCGGCCCGGAACCGCCCGTCCTCGTGGAGTTGGCCGCCGTCTGCGCGTCGGATCGGCCGATGTTTCCCAACATCCTGGCGGCGGCGGCGATGCTGCTGGTGCGCCGGCGGAAAGCAGTCAAGCCGGGCGATGCGATTCGCGACGTGATTGCCGAGTTCTATCCCCGTGCCAGCGTATCGCACCTCTATCTGACCCGCCCGTTTCTGTGGGGCGAGCGGCTCGAGATGCTGCGCGGCGAGGCGAAGAACATTTCCTGGCTGTTGGCCGTCCCGGTGACCGACGGCGAACTGCTCTGCCTCGAGACGCAAGGCGACGCGGGTCTGGAGCAACTCTATCGCCAGCGGCGGATCGACATGTACAGCCTGGGGCGGGGGACGTGGCTGGGGTAAGTCGCTGTTCGGAGAGTGATAATGGCAGGGTGGGCCGAGTGAAACGAGTCCCACCACGAGAAGCGCTGGGAATGGTGGGACTCGTTTCATTCGGCCCATCCTACTCTTTCGCCGCTGCCGGCATGGCGTCGATCAATGCACGCAAGACCTTGTTCACCGCTTCCGGTGTCGTGAATACTTCGGAGACATCGGGGTCCAACGCCACGACAAGTCGGCTCTTGTCCACACGCGACGCGAAACGATTCGGTTTCGCCTTGGAGTAGTCGAATTCATATTCTGCACGCATATCGCCGCCTGAGCGGCGCGAACGTCTTACGGGCGGGTGCCTTCTTCATAGTCCTTTCGCTCCCTTTTCGTTGCTTTCCTCGCACTAATGATCCGGATCCAATCCTCCCCACGTTCCGCGAAGGATGCCAACACCAGTTTCTGAGTTACCGTGTGCCCAATTATGATCTCGCGGATCTCGTCGTCTGAATGCTCTTCGTCGTCGAATATGACTGCGAGCGGGTCAGCGAACACGGTACTTGCTTCGTCGAAGGAAACACCATGCTTCCGGATATTCGAGGCGGCTTTGTCTTCGTCCCATTCGAACTGCAGAGCCATCCCGTCCGCTCCATGAAGTCTGGACAATCAAGAATTCAGACTCCTCCAAGTCAAAACGCGCCGGCGACGCCAAGCAAGCAACCAAGTACGGACCCTGAACTTTTGATTCCATTCTAACCGTAGAACTTGACTCGTGCAATCACCATAATGGTTCGACGCGAGTGACGTCCCCTCTTTTTCAAATTAGCATCTGCTTCAAGAACTGCTGCGTCCGCGGGGCCTGCGGATTGTCGATCACTTGCTGCGGCGGGCCGTCTTCGATGAGCTTGCCGCCCGCCAACACCACCACGCGGTCGGCCGCGCGCTTGGCGAAACCGATCTCGTGCGTCACGAGGATCAGCGTCAACCCCTCGCGCTTGAGCGATTCGAGCACGACCAGCACCTCGTTCTTCAACTCCGGGTCCAGGGCGCTGGTGATCTCGTCGCAGAGCAGGCCGCGGGGCTCCATGGCCATCGCCCGGGCGATGGCCACGCGCTGCTTTTGCCCGCCGGAAAGCTCGGATGGATAGGCCTCGGCCCGGTCTTCAAGGCCGACGCGGGCCAAGAGCCGCTGGGCGCGGTCGTGGGCGTCGTTCTTCGTCATTTTCAGGACGGCTCGCGGCGCCTCCATGATGTTCTGCACGGCCGTGAGGTGCGGAAAGAGCTGGAAATCCTGGAAGATCATGCCGAACAGTCGGCGGACCTGCGCGCGCCCCAGGCCGGATTGGTTGTTGTGATTGGGCTCCAGCACGTGATCGCCCACGCGAATCGTGCCGGCGTCGAAGGTGTTCAGGCCGTTGATGCAGCGCAGGAGCGTCGACTTGCCCGCCCCGCTGGGACCGATCAAGGCTACGGTTTGCCCGGCGTCGATCCGCAGGCTGATGTCGTCCAGGATCGTGCGCTCGCCGAACCGCTTGGTGACGTTCGAGATTTCCACGTGCATGGTGTTTACCCTGCTTTTCAATTGGCGCCGTCAGCGTTGGCATTGTCGGCGTTGGCGCCGTCGCCGTTGGCTCCGCGTCAAACGACGGCTATCGTCCTTTCCCCCAGCGGTGTTCGAGATAGCGCGACAACTGGGCCAGGGGCACCGACATGATCAAATACAGGAGCATCGTAGCGATGCCGATTTCGACGTACTGCAAGTGGTCGGCGGCCATGATCTGGTAGTTTTTCATCAATTCTTCCACGGCGATCACGCTGACTACGCTCGTGTCCTTGAAAAGCGCCACGAAGTCATTGGTCATGGGCGGAAGAATGACCTTGATGGCTTGGGGAAGAATGATGCGCCGAAAGATCCGCAGCGGCGACATTCCCAGCGAGGCCCCGGCCTCCCACTGGCCAACGGGAATCGACCCGATGCCGGCGCGATAGATTTCCGATTCGTAGGCCCCGTAGTTCAGCCCGAAGCCGATCACGCCCACGAGGAAGGCGTTGAGCTTGAGCGAAAAGCCCAGGTGCAGGGCCAGCCCGACCTCGGGCAAGCTGTAGTAGAGAAAGTACAACAGCAGGAGGACGGGGATTCCGCGGAAGAACTCGACGTAGATCGTCGCCATCCAGCGCAAGGGCGCCGGCCCATAGAGCCGGGCGGTCGCTACGGGCAGGCCGATGGCCATGGCCAGCAAGAACCCCAGCACGGTCAACGAGACGGTCATCGCCGCACCGCCGAGGAGACGGGGGAGAAACTGGGTAAGAGTCCAACGGGTGGCCGACGTGTGGAGCGTTTCCTCGAGCTTGCCCGTTTCCAGGGCGCTCTGGTCGTCGTTCCACAAGTCCCAGGCTTCGTAGATTTTCCGCAGCGTGCCATTGGCGCGAAGATGAACGATGGCGGCGTCGAACTGGGCGGCCAGCGCCTCGTTCTCCTTGCGGAAGACGATCACGTAGAAACCGGGGGCGATCGGCTTGCCGGCGAACTTCAGCTTGGCGTTGAACTCGGGGTCGCGCTTGGTGTACTGCATGGCGATCGGCAGATCGAGCAGCACGGCGTCGAGTTGGCCTTGCTCCAGGTCCTTGTAAGGCGACGTCTGGCTGTCGTACGTTCGATAGGCGATACCCCGCTGCGTCAGCAAGCGGGAGGCGGCCGTGTCGCCGAGCGTGCCGACGCGAATGCCGGCGTGCTTGCAATCGTCGAGCGAATCAACACGCGTTTCGTCGCGACGGACCACGAGTTGCAGCGTGAAGACGTAGTAGGGCCGCGAGAGCCGGAACAGCGTCTCGCGGTCGGGCGTGCGCTCCATGCCGTTCATGGCGAAATCGATGTCACCGCGATCCAATGCCGAGGCCAGCGTCGTGAAATTGAATTGCCTGAACTTGATCGGCCGGCCGATTTCTTTTTCCAGCGCCTTGATCAGATCGACTTCGAAGCCGACGTACTGGCCGGGATGTTCCGGATCCAGGGAAACGTAGGGGGCTCCGCCCTCCGCGTCGGCCGCCCAGAGCAGCGGTTTTTCCACTGGCGCATCGTTCCGGTGGCATCCGCAGAGCAGCGTCAGCAAAACTGCAACGCAGGACGGGACCAGATTGCGTAGCGAGCCCAGACCCACCGAGTCTTGCGGTTTGCCTGTCAATCGCAGGCCAGCGCCATGCTTCATTCCGATGGATCCTCCCGTTCAACCGCGGCCGCACGCGACCGGCCAAAAACAAAAAGGGGAACCGCTCACCTTAGCGTAGCTCCGCCCGGCTGTCAAACCGGACGTCGGCCTCCGTGCCGGTCCGGTAGAATTCTACGGATCAACGCCCGATTGGAAATCTCAAATAGGCAATTCTCGATTTTCGCAGACCTATGCTTCCGTCGGCGCCAGGGCCAACTGCCGCAGGGCCTCCAAGGTGGCCAGAACGTCCTCTCAGGCTGACTTCCTGCCAGTTGGAAATCCGATGGTGGATGATCGCCAGCTTGAAGCCGTCGAAGGCGTCGCGAAGATCGGCTGGCAAGGTGGGCAGGTTCTCGAACGGGCGAACCGGCGGCGGCTCATCGCCGGCATGAATCGTTTGAGTCGGCCGGATCGTACGGGGCGCTATCGCCGGCCGCATCGGAAATATCCGCTTCGTCGGCATCCGCTTCGGCCGTGCTCATGGGTTTCGATCATCGAGGCCGAGTCCGCCGCGGGCGGCAGATCGGCCGGCTGCGCCGGCGGCGTCTTCATCGACCTCGACCGCCGTTGCCTCCACGCCCTCTTCCACCAGGGCGCCGAGCGTGCGCGACCGCTCGCCCTGCATTTGAGAAATCGACCAGCGGTTCTGCACGGCCCCCTCCAGCCACATCTCGGCGTCGTCCCAATCCAGGGCGGCCTGGAAGTGACTCCAGTACAGGCCGGGGTATTCTTCCCGCATCGCCGCAAACCGCTGGTAAACCCGCCGCAAGCGGCCCGTGTGCTGGGGCGTGACGCTGCCGACCCGCCGGCTCCAGGCCTCGTCGGTGTAAGCGGCCGCCGGCGCACCGGCCTCGATCAGGGCCTCGCGCCACTCGGCCACGATCCGCCCCTTCTCCCAGTTCGTCGTGCTCACCAGCCGGTTCCAGCGGCCCAAGTATTCGCTGGAGGCCGTCTCGATCGCCGGGTTCTCGGCCGTCGGCATGTCGCCTGCATCCTCGGCAGACCAGGCAGGGTCATGTCGGGCACGAGATCTTCATTCATTCGTCAAATTCCTTTCGACAAGGGGAGGTCTTGGGGCTTGGGTCTTAGATCTTAGGTCTTAGATCTTAGGTCTTAGATCTTAGGTTTTAGGTCTTAGGTTTTAGGACTAGGGTTTTAGGGTTAGGTCTTTGCGGCAAGACGCGAACGTCGGTTTGAAAACGCCCGAGATTCAAGGCCTAAGGCCCAAAACCCAAGACCAAGCGACAGCCGATCCGACCGATTCTAACAGGCCGGTCGCAATCAGCCAGCGGCCGCGATTTTCGGGCGAGCTTGGAACCGCAAATGGCCGGAGAATTACGGCCAAAACCGCTGTGGAGCAAGGCCGCCGATAGGACCACGGCGGCAACCGAGATGGGGAAAAGTTGTTAGAATGCCGATTCCCGTTCCCACGCGATCGAATCAATGTCTACCGCAAATCCCGATGCCGCTCCGTCGCCGCCCCGCTCCCGGCAATCGCTTGCCGAGGTGGCCTTCGTCTTCCTGCGGTTGGGCACGACGGCCTTCGGCGGACCCGCTGCGCACATTGCCATGATGGAACAGGAGTTCGTCCGCCGCCGCAAATGGCTCAGCCACCAGCAATTCCTCGACATGCTCGGCGCCGTCAACCTGATCCCCGGGCCGAACTCGACGGAAATGGCGATCTATATCGGCTACTTGCGGGCCGGATGGCGGGGCCTGCTGTTGGGCGGCCTTTGTTTCATCCTGCCCGCCATGCTCATGGTCGCCAGCCTGGCCTGGGGCTATGCGGTCTACGGCAATTTTCCGGAGATTGCCGGGCGTGCTCCGCGGCGTCAAGCCGGTGGTGATTGCGATCATCATCCAGGCCCTCGTCGGGCTCGGCCCAAAGGCCGTCAAGACGCCTTGGCTGGGCCTGATCGCGGTGGCGGCCCTGGCGGCGTCGCTGTTCGGGCTCGATCCCTTGTCCGTGGTGCTTGTATGCGGTGCTATCCGAAGCGTGGCACGATTCGGGCAAGCTCATGACTCGCCTCTCCCGTACTCGGGAGAAGGGCAGGGGATGAGAGTGGGCAAGAGTTCGCGATGGTCGCTGGCTATATTGCTGCTGGCCGCGTGCGGCATCCTGACGCTGATCCACGTTCCGCATTTCTTCCCGGGGACTTTCTTCACTGCGACACCACCGGCGATGGGAAGCCATGCGGCGACTGCGACGCTCCAAGCCGGGCCTGGAGAGATCTTTCTCTATTTCCTCAAGATCGGTTCCGTGCTCTACGGCAGCGGCTACGTGCTGCTGGCCTTCTTGCAAGGCGACCTGGTTCCTCGTTGGCTGACGACGAAGGAACTGCTGGACGCCACTTCGGTTGGCCAGGTCACGCCCGGCCCGTTGTTCACCACGGCCACGTTCATCGGCTTTCTGTTGGGCTATCGCAGCGGCGGGACCGTCGGCGGATGGCTGGGCGCCTTGACCGGCACGGTGGGGATCTTCCTGCCGTCGTTCGTATTCATCGCGCTGGGCGGGGCCCTCTTTCCCAGGCTGCGGAAATCGCCGCTGGTTGGGAACTTTCTCGACGGCGTGAACGTGGCGGCACTGGCCCTCATCGCCGCCGCCGCCTGGAACCTCGGCCGCGAGGCCCTGGTCGACATTACCGACATTCGCCATCGCAATCATCAGCGGACTGCTGCTCTTTCGCTACCGTCTGAATTCGGCCTGGTTGGTCCTCGGCGGAGCGGTGATCGGGCTGGTGCTGACACACTGGAGTCACTAGCCGTCAGGGGCCAGGGCTGAGCGGACTTTGCGGTTGGACGTTGTTGTGAGACTCTTCCGAGAGATTGGCGGTACGCAATCAGCAGCCAGAAAAAACTCTACAGAAAGATAAATTGGGGACGAAACCCGGTGGCGGCCCCACCATTTAGGGGAAATCGACTGAGAGATTGGAGATTTCTCAGATAAAGCCGCGGTATCCCACCCCTTGCTTCCGGCCAGTTGCCCGACTATTATCGATGCTTTCCCACTTTTGGGAGTTCGCAATGCGTCACGTGCTTTCCGCACTGGTTCAGAACGTGCCGGGTGTGCTTTCGCACATTTCGGGCATGTTGGCCTCGCGCGGCTACAATATCGATAGCCTCGCCGTGGGGGCGACGGAAGAGCCCCAGCTCTCGCGGATGACCTTCGTCGTCGTCGGCGATGACAGCGTGCTGGAGCAGGTGCGGAAGCAGTTGGAAAAAATCGTGACCGTCGTCCGCGTCGATGACATCGGCTCGGCAGACCACGTCGAACGCGACCTGATGCTGATCAAGGTCTCGGCCCCGCCGGGCCGCCGGGCGGAAATCTCCCAACTGACCGAGATCTTCCGCGGCCGGATCGTCGACGTGGCCCCGGAAACCATGATCATCGAGATCGCCGGACAGGAAGGCAAAGTCGAGGCCTTCATCGAAATGATGCGGCCCTTGGGGATCATCGAGTTGGCCCGCACGGGGCGGATCGCCATGGTCCGCGGCAAGGGAGACGGACAACCCAGCTTGCTAACCGATAACACTTAGTTCAAAACCAGGAGTATTCATTATGCCGGCGAAGATTTATTACGACAAAGACGCGGACCTTGCTCTGTTGAAGAACAAGACGATTGCCATTCTCGGCTACGGTTCGCAGGGACATGCCCACGCCCAGAACCTGCGCGACAGCGGCTGCACGGTGATCGTGGCCGAGTTGCCGGGCACGCCCAACGGCGACCTGGCCGTCAAGGACGGTTTCACGCCGATTTCGGCCACGGAGGCCACGAAGAAGGCCGACGTGCTGACGCTGCTCCTGCCCGACGAGTTGCAAGGCGACATCTTCCGCACCCAGATCCGCGAGCACCTCACGCCCGGCAAAGTGATCGTCTGCTCGCACGGGTTCAACGTCCACTACGGCCAGTTCGACGTGCCCAAGGGCGTTTCGATCATCCTGGTGGCGCCCAAGGGGCCCGGCCACCTCTTGCGGGCGGAATTCGTGCGCGGCGGCGGCGTGCCCTGCCTGATCGCCGTGGGTGAAGGCTCGGCCAAAGAGGCTTTCGACATCGGCATGGCCTATGCCAAGGGCATCGGCGGCACGCGGGCCGGCGTGATCGAGACGACGTTCGCCGAAGAAACCGAGACCGACCTGTTCGGCGAGCAGGCCGTGCTGTGCGGCGGCGTGAGCGAACTGATGAAGGCCGGCTTCGAGACGCTCGTCGAGGCCGGTTATCAGCCGGAAATGGCCTATTTCGAGTGCATCCACGAGATGAAGTTGATCGTCGACCTGATCTACCAGGGCGGTCTGAACTACATGCGGTACAGCATTTCCAACACGGCCGAATACGGCGACTACACCCGCGGCCCGAGGATCATCACCGCGGAAACCAGGGCCGAGATGAAGCGGATTCTGGCCGAGATCCAGGACGGCCGCTTCGCCCGCGAGTGGTTGCTGGAGAATCGCGTCAACGCCCCGTCTTTCAAGGCCCTGCGGCGGCGCGAGCGGAACCACCTCGTGGAGCAGGTCGGCCGCGGCTTGCGCCGCCTGATGTCCTGGATCAATGCCAAGGAGGTTTAAGACAAAACCCATGGCCGCAACGCAGACCAGTCCGCAGCAACAGCAGGAAACCCGCCAAACGTTCGAAGCCCTCAAGCCGGGCGATCGGATCGAGGTGATGCATGTCGTCACGATCGGCCCGCAGACGTGGACGACCACGAGCGTGGGCACGGTCGTCCGCACCGAGCGGGGGCGGCACGGCCTGCACTTCCGCCGCAACTTCGACGACAAGGTGTTCAGTGATTTCATCCTGCTGCGGCGCGACGACGGCGAACTGACCACGGTCGCCCTCGACGAATTCACGACCCTGCGGCGATTGTGATCGCGGCGGGCGGTTGCGTATAATTACGGCAATGACCCCATCTCCTCTGGTTTCCTTGTTCCAAACGCACCCACGCACCTTCGAAGACAACCGCTTCGTCTACGCCGTGGTCAGCCGGCGGTCGGGCGGGGTATCGATCGGCGTGAACCTCAACCCGGAGAAGTACTGCAACTTCGACTGCGTTTACTGCCAGGTGGACCGCACCGTGCGTGGAGGGGCGGTGCTGCGAAAGATCGATTTGCCGCAGTTGGCGGACGAACTGGACGAAATGGTCGAACTGGCCGTCACCGGCCGGCTGTTCGAAGGCACGCGGTTCTCGACGACGCCGGCCGAGTTTCGCCGGCTCAACGATATTGCCATGAGCGGCGACGGCGAGCCGACCGCCTCGCCGATCTTTGACGAGGTGGTGCAACTTTGCGCCGATATTCGCCGCCGCCGCGGTCTCGAACCGGTAAAGATCGTGCTGATCACCAACGCCACGCTGCTCCAACGCGAGCGGGTCCGCAAGTCGCTGGAAGTCTTGGACGCCAACAACGGGGAAATCTGGGGCAAACTCGACGCCGGCACCGAAGCATACTACCAGGTGATCGACCGCTCGAAAGTCAAGCTGGCCGAAGTGTTGGAGAACCTGGTGGTCACGGCCCGCAAGCGGCCGATCGTGATTCAATCGCTCTTCATGCGGCTCCGCGATCAGCCGCCGCCGCTGGCAGAGCAAGATGCCTATTGCGATCGGCTTTGCGAAATCATGGCCGGCGGCGGGCAGATCAAGTTGGTGCAGATTCACACGATCGCCCGGCGCCCGGCGGAAAGCTCTGCCACGCCACTGGACAATGCCGAAGTTGACGCCCTGGCGGAACTGGTCAAAAATAGGTCGGGGCTTTCGGTAGCAGCATATTACGGCTGCGGGTAGCCACCTACCAAGAAATCCGCCGAACGCCGTCCACGACGTTCGAAATGCGAATCGTTGCTGACCAACGATAGGTTGTGCTGCCGCGCCAGTGCCGCGATCCAGATATCGTTATCGGGAAGGGGACGACCCTTCTGTTTCAATTCAAAACGAACCTGGGCTTAAAGCTCTCCGGTAAGCTGATCAGCATCGAGGACAATCGATTCGCCAATCAGCTTTTGAAAGACCGACCTGAGCCTGCTCCGACCCACAGAGCCCGCCAATCCAAACAGGTATTCACCAATGACGATGACGGGAAGATGATGCTTTTCCGCATTCGCCAGCACGCCCTCGATGCTCGAGTCGCCATCAAGGAGCGCTGAGACAGCATTCGTGTCAAGGATCATTTCCAGTCTTCCGGATCGATTTTCGAGAATTCTTCGTCGATAATCCGCTGCACTTCCGCTACCGCTTCCTTATCTCCCATGCCGAAGACCGAGCGCCAACCGCGATCAGCCGGGATCCGCTCTTCGGCAAGTTTATCCCGGATTGCCTCCATAAGGAATGCATCAATGGTCGTGCCTTGCAGGGCCGCATGCGCCTGAACCTGACTATAGACCGAATCTGGGATTTCGATCGTTGTTGTCATGTGCTTGTAAACCCACCTTTCTGACTAACGACTTAATCATAGCCGATTTTCCCACTTTGGGCAACGGTTTGGTCGGTGTCTGTGTCAGCCTTTTTCCAGGGCTGTGCCCTTCGCTGGACGAGCGGACACTCCTTCGAGGAGCACAAACCGAGGTCTTGACACTCAGCCCCCGCGTCTCGCGTCGAAAATCGAATCTGCCTCGGTTGCAGGACCATTTCAGCGCGACTAGAATAGAGAATTCGTTACTCGTCTCCCTCGTCCCTTCGGCACCATTCAATGCCTTTCATGAGCGATCCCTATTTCCAGCGACTTTTCGCCGACCGCATCGGCGGCGCCAACTACGGCAAAGGCTCGGAGATCTACAAGTTCGAGAAGATCAAGCGGGCGAAGCGGAAGGCCCTGGCCGAGCACCCGGAGCGAAAGCTGGTCGATTTCGGCATCGGTGAAAACGACGAAATGGCGGCTGCCAATGTGCGCCGCGTGATGGCCGCCGAGATCGATAAACCGGAAAACCGCGGTTATGCCGACAACGGCATTCCCGCCTTCAAGGAGGCCGTTGCCCGCTTCATGCAGCGCGAGTTCCAAGTGGAACTCGATCCTCAGCGCGAAGTCAATCACTGCATCGGCACGAAAACCGCGCTGGCCATGCTGCCCGCGGCCTTCATCAACCCCGGCGACGTGACGCTCATGACCGTGCCCGGCTATCCGGTCGCGGGCACGCACACCAAGTACTACGGCGGCGAGGTTTATCGCCTGCCGCTCTGCGCAGAACGACTTCCTGCCTGATCTGGATTCGATACCGGCGGACATCCGCCGGCGTGCCAAACTGTTGGTGATCAATTATCCCAACAGCCCGACGGGCAAGGTTGCCACGCGCGAGTTCTTTGCCCGCGTCGTCGACTTTGCGGTGCAGAACGAAATCGTGGTCGTCCAGGATGCAGCCCACCTCATGCTCAGTTACGGCGATCGGCCGCTTAGTTTTCTGGAAGTGCCGGGTGCCCGCAATGTGGGCGTCGAGATCCATTCGCTCTCGAAGGGCTGGAACATGATCGGCTGGCGGATGGGCTGGGTCTGCGGTCACGAGCGGATCGTGCGGGCGTTGGCCGACGTGAAAGACAATTCCGATTCCGGCCAGTTCATCGCGATCCAGAAGGCGGCGGCGGCGGCTTTGGACGACCCTTCCATCCCGGCAATGCCCGCGTGAAGTACGGTCGTCGCTTGCGCAAGCTCGTGGCCGCGCTTCGCGACTGCGGCTTTGACTGCCGCATGCCCGGCGGCACGTATTTCCTGTACACGGGCAGTCCCAAAGGCCTGTCCGGCGGCGCCCGCTTTGCGACGGCGGAAGCGGCCTCCCAGTTCCTGATCGCCGAGCATTCGATCTGCACGGTGCCCTGGGATGACGCCGGCAATTTTCTGCGGTTTTCGGTCACTTATGAAGCGGCGGACGAAGCGGCCGAAGACGCCTTGATGGCCGAAACCCAACGGCGGTTGAAATCGCTGAAGTTGGAGTTTTAGGCCTATTTTCGAGGGCAGGGTGGGCCGAGTGAAACGAGTCCCACCAGAAAAATAGCCGGAAAACGGTGGGACTCGTTTCACTCGGCCCACCCTACGGCTACCACGACCGCTGAACCGGGAGTTCTGGGATGTGGTAGAATAGGGTGAGAGGCAAAAGCTCGTTTCTGGGAATTCATGCATGGAACCGACTCGACCGAGGCCGCGGCCCGCCCGTCCCTCGAAATCACCCGCCCCTGCCCCAAAATCGCCGCAGGAGCGCAAAGTTCCGGTCAACAACAACTTCAGCCTGCTGATCATTGCGGTGGTCGTCTGCGTCGGTGTTGCCGCGGTTTTCTTTACGAACACTTCTCCGCTGATCATCAAGTTCGGCGACCTGGAGCGGCTTATCGAGAAGGGATTCGTCGAGGTCACCGAATCGCACAATGGCCGGGAGGTGAAGGTCAAGTATTCGGACCTCAGCGACCTGCAGGTGGGCCCAAACGAAATTTCCGGCAAGGTCATGCGGGACGTCATCGATCCCGACGACCCGAATCTACCGGCCAAGAAGGACAAGAAGGACTCGTTCAGTTGCTCGCGCTACGGGCTGGATCAAGACAACGGCATGTTGCTCAACCTCCTCAAGGCCAAGGGCTTTACCGATTTCCAAGGTGGAGCGACGCCCAGCCCTTGGCGGAGCTATTTCATGCTCATCACTCTGATCGCGGGTGTTCTGGTCATTGCACTCGTGCTCCTCCGGCGACTGGGCGGGACAAGTTCGGCGATGGCCTTCGGCCGCAGTCGCGGGAAGTTGTTGGCCCAGGAAGACATTGGAGTCACGTTCGACGAAGTCGCCGGCATCGATGAAGCGGTGGAAGAACTCCGCGAAGTGGTCGATTTCCTCAAGCAGCCCGAGAAATACCAGGTCCTCGGCGGCCGCATCCCCAAGGGCGTGCTACTGGTCGGGCCGCCGGGCACGGGCAAGACGCTGTTGGGCAAGGCCGTTGCCGGCGAGGCGGGCGTGCCGTTCTTCAGCCTCTCGGGGTCCGATTTCGTGGAAATGTTCGTCGGTGTCGGCGCCGCGCGGGTGCGCGACATGTTCCAGCAGGCCGTGGCCAAGGCCCCTTGCATCGTCTTCATCGACGAACTCGACGCCCTGGGCAAGACGCGCGGCACGAGCGTGGTCGGCGGTCACGACGAGCGCGAGCAGACACTCAACGCGCTGCTGGTCGAAATGGACGGTGTGACTTCCAATAGCGGCGTGATCGTGATGGCCGCTACCAACCGGCCGGAAACTCTCGACCCGGCCCTGCTCCGCCCGGGGCGCTTCGATCGCCACGTGCTGGTCGACCGGCCGGACGTTCGCGGCCGCGAGGATATTCTCGACGTCCACATTCAGAAAATCCGCGTTGACAGCTCGGTCGATTTGCGGGAAATCGCCCGCATTACTTCCGGCTTCGTCGGCGCCGATCTGGCCAACCTGGTCAACGAAGCGGCGCTGTTGGCGGCCCGCGCCGGCAAGCCGGCGGTCACCATGGAAGAGTTCACCGAAGGCGTCGAGCGCGTCACCGCCGGGCTGGAGAAGCGGCAGCGGGTCATGCATGCCGACGAGAAGCAGCGCGTCGCCTATCACGAAAGTGCCCACGCCCTGGTGGCCGCCAGTCTGCCCAACACTGATCCCGTACACAAGGTCTCGATCATTCCGCGCGGCTTGGCCGCCCTGGGCTACACCTTGCAGCGGCCTGAAGGCGACCGCTACCTGCTTACGCAGAGCGAGTTGGAAAGCCGCATCCAAGTGCTCCTGGCAGGCACCCTGGCGGAAGAAATGATTTTCGGCGATGTCTCCACGGGGGCCCAGAATGACCTGGAGCGGGCTACGGAAATCGCCCGCAGCATGGTCATGGACTACGGCATGAGCCGCTTGGGCCGGGCCAGTTACCGCGAGAGTCGGCGGTCGGTGTTCCTGGCCACCCAGAACGACCTGGCCGGCGACCGCACGCACAGCGAACAGACAGCCCGCGAGATCGACGAGGCGATCAAGCACATTCTTGCCGACGCCCAGGGCAAGGCGGGCCATATCCTGGAGACCCGCCGCCAGGCGTTGGAAGCCTTGGCCCAGCGGCTCATTGTCCTGGAGACGATCGACCATTCCGAATTGAAGGCGATCCTCGAGAAGAACTCGCCCAGCCCGATGATCGTGCCCGGCACTTCCGACACGGCAAAACTCCGTTCTCAGCCCGAGGTCGTCGCGCCGACCGACGTGAAAGCGGAAGGCGCGGGCTAAGGCGCAGAGCGGAAAATTGTTTTCCGGGAATTCTTCTTGTTCCCTCCCGCGGACGTTTGACAAGTCAAAGTCCAAGGTTCAAGATAGCAGAGAGAAGGCCACTGCGATCCCGAATCGCGCGGCCGGATTGCAGCCCTCCCGCCTTTTCAACCCGCCTAGGAGCAGCACTATGTCGTCTCGATCGTTTTTTTTCCTGGTTGTCCTCGCCATGGCGTTGCTTGCACTGCCCGCCGCACGTGCCTCGGAAGCCGTTGTTTGGCTGGAAAGCGAAACGCCGACGCGGGCCAACGTCGAGTTCAAAACCGACAGTTGGGCAGGCGACCCGCGGCTTTCCGGCCAGAAATGGCTGCAAGTATCCCATTCGGCTGAGGAAATCGCCCGGAAATGGCCCAAGCAAGGCGGGCTCTTGGAGTACGACTTCGCGATCGATCAGGCAGGCCGTTACGAGGCATGGGACCGTATCGGCATGGAGTTCGCCCGCTCGCCGTTCGCCTGGCGAATCGATCAGGGGGCGTGGCGGACGATCACGCCGGACATGCTCACCTGCGACCTCGTGGAACTCGGTTTCTGGTGCGAAGTGGCCTGGATCAAGCTGGGCGATGCCGAGCTTGCCGCGGGCAAGCATACCCTGCAGATCCGCCCGCAGCCCGCGATCAAAGAAGAGAAGCACAAGCAGCGCGGGCCGGACGGCAAGGACGTCGAGGTCGTCGTGCAGAAACCCGACAAGATCCTGTATGCCTCGGACTGTCTGTGCCTCTGCCGCGGCCCTTTCCGGCCCAACGGCCGCTTCAAGCCGGGCGAAGATTGGCAGAGCGACGAGGACCGCCAGGCAGCCAGGACGGTATTTTACGCTTCCCCTCTCCATGCGAGAGAGGGGCAGGGGGTAAGGACGGCTGACTCCCCTCGCCCTGCGGGAGAGGGGCAGGGAGTGAGAGTCGAGACGTTGCTCGCCGGACTCTGGCAGGTCTGCCGCTTCGACGAACAAGAGGTCATCGATCGCACCGAACCGACCAAGATTCTGCCCGACATGGCCGCGGCCCGCTGGATGTCGATCCGGGTGCCGGGCAACAAGTTCGAGGTCAAGCCCGAGTTGCGATTCTGCCACCGTTTCGTTTACCGCACGCGAGTTGACGTGCCCACCGAGTTGGCCGGCCGCTCGTTCTTCCTGCAGTTTCCTTCGTTGAGCCTGATTGCCAGCGTCCACGTGAACGGCCAGTTCTGCGGCTGGACCAAGGCGCCCTTTGCGCATTGGGACTGCGACGTGACCCGTGCGGTCCGGTCCGGGCAGGTCAACGAGATTTGCGTCGTCGTCAAGGATTCGTACTACGCCTTCAGTGAAAAGAAGTCCGGCAAGAGCTGCCGCTTGTTCTTCAATGAACCGGTGGCCTGGATGGGCGCGCAGAACTGGGTCAACCAGAATTTCGATTTTCCCATCGGCACAGAGGCGTTCGCGGGGAAGTCGGGCATCCTGGCGGCGCCCAGTCTCGTCGTCGCTGGCGGAGTCTATGCTTCCGACGTCTTCGTAAAGCCTTCGGTTCGGAAGAAGCAATTGGGCCTTGAGCTGACGCTGGTGAACACCTCGACGGAGGACCGCACCGTGCAAATCCATAACGAGGTGCGGCCGCAACTGCCCTCACCCCCTGCCCCTCTCCCGAGTACGGGAGAGGGGAGTAAGGTCGAAAAGACATTTCCGCCGCGTCAAGTCACGATTCCGGCGGGCAGCGAACGAGTGATCGAGTTGGCCGAGCCGTGGGAAAACCCGCGTCTGTGGTGGCCCGATGATCCGGCCTTGTATCAACTGTTGACCACGATCAAACTCGACGGCCGGCCGATCGACGTGCGGCGGACGACTTTCGGCTTCCGCGAGTGGGAGTGGAGCGGCCGGCAATTCAAGCTCAACGGCGTGCCGTGGCAACTCTGGGCCGACTGCACGCTGAACGACGGCGGAAAGGACCCCGAGGGCGCAATCGCCCAGTGGCACGCCCACGGCCAGAACACGTGGCGGTTCTGGGGCCAACAATTTGGCGGCCTCGACAAGCAGCAGGCCCTGGACCTGATGGACCAGCGGGGGATCATCGTCCGCCGCAGCGGCATCTTCGATGGCGAGGGCGCCAATTACCTGCACCAGTTGGCCAACGGCACCGAACTGTTCGATAACTGGATCGACCAGTTGAAGGCGTGGGTCAAGGAGGAGCGCAACCACCCCTCGATCCTCATCTGGTCGATCGAGAACGAGATCACTTTCATCAACTCCCGCAACCTCGGCCTTCACAAGACCGTGGAGCCGCAGATCGCCCGCGCGGCCCGCGCCGTGATGGCGCTCGACCCCACGCGGCCGGCGATGGTCGACGGCGGCCATTGCCTCGTCGACGAGTCGCTGCCGGTCAACGGCGTGCATTACCAGGAGGGCTTTTGGCGCGACTATCCCGACGAGGCCTATACCCTGGCCAAGGCCTACGTCGCCCATGAGAAGCCGGTCATCTCCTGGGGAAAGGTGCTCTGGCGGCTCGTGCCCGACCGGCCGATCTTCATGGGCGAATCGTACTACGTCCGCGGCAACAATCCGGCCGCCTTCAGCCAGTTCGCGGGCGAAGGCTGCTTTACGGGCTGGGGGCCCGGCACGCGGCAGGGGGCCGGTCTGTTGGCCAAGATGCTGGCCGAAGGCTACCGCTGGCACGGCGTCGCTGCTCAGCACTTCTGGTTCGGCTCCGAGGACGCCGCGCTGCACTACAACTCGTGGAAACCCGTCTGCGTGCTCTGCCGGCAGTGGAACTGGACGTTTCGGCGGCGGCAGTACGGTCATGCGGACCCTCAAGGTCTGCAACGACACTCACGCTAGCGATCCAATCGAGATGGCTTGGGAGTTGCAGTTGGAAGACAAACCGGTGGCCGGCCATAGGCAGACCTTCCATCTCGGACCGGGGGAGCACGAGGAGATCCAGGTCTCGTGTCCGGTGCCGCCCGTCTCGAAGCGAACCGCCGGGCAATTCACTCTCACGTGCAGCCGTCGGGGCAAAGAGGTCTTCCGCGAAGTGAAGACTGTGGCGGTCCTCAATCCCGACGAAGGGCCGAAGCCCTCGCTCGCGGCGGCACAACTGGTCGTCATCGATCCGCAGGGGACGGCGAAGGCCCGGCTCCGCAGCCGGGGCATCGCTTTCACGGACGTCCACGGTATCGCCGACGTGCCGGCCGAGTGCCGGGTGGTCTTGCTGGGCAACGACGCCCTCTCGGCCCGCGACGCTACCGACCCGCGCTGGCTGGCTTTAGCCGCCCGCGGCGTCAGGCTCTTGGCCCTGGAGCAGGAACATCCGCTGCACTTTCAGGCCCTGCCCGCCGACCTCGCGCCTACCGACTACGTGGGCCGCGTGGCCTTCATGGAGAACCCCGAGCATCCGGCCTTCGCTGGCCTGCGCAGGCCGATTTCTTCACCTGGTCGGGCAACCACGTGGTCTACCGCAATGTTTACAAGAAGGCCACGCGGGGCGCCGTCTCGTTGGCCCATTGCGACGAGCAACTCGGCTACTCGGCCATCGCCGAATGCCCGGTCAACGAGGGCCTCATGGTCCTCTGCCAGATGGTGGTTGGCGAGAAGCTAGCCACCGACCCGGTCGCCCAGCGGCTGTTCGACAACCTGTTGTCTTACTGCGCGGCGTACGCGCTGGTGCAGAAGAACACGGCCGTGGTCATGGATCCCAAAGGTCCCGCCACGAAACTGCTGGCCGATGCGGGCCTGAAGTTCGACGTTGCCGGCGACGTGCTCTCGGCCATTGCCGACGGCAAGCACCAGATCGTCGTCTTCGACGCCACGCCGGCCAATCTGAAGGCACTTGCGAGTTCCAGTGACCGCGTCAAGGCATTCACTGCCCAGGGCGGCTGGCTGATGGCCTGGGGACTGACGCCCGACGGTCTGGCTGACTTCAATCGGCTCGTCGGCGTGGAGCACTTGATCCGGCCTTTCGAGTTGGAACGGGTTAACCTGCCCGCCGTCCGCGATCCGGTCCTTTCGGGCCTGACAGTCCGCGACGTGACCATGGAATCTGGCGAGCAGATGTTTCCCTGGGCCGGCGACAAGTACCTCGTGGACGACGAATTCAGTTACGTCGTCGATCTGACCGACATCGCCCCTTTCTGCGAGTTTCTCGGCGAGAAGGCGGGCGACCTGGTTGCCGCGAAGGCGGCCGGTCCCGGTTGGGCGCGAAACGTAACCCACGGCTTCACCAGCGCCGATGGCTGGAAACTCATCCATTACATGGACGCGAAGCGTCCGACAATGACGTTGAACCTGTCGCGCGAAGAGACGATCGACGGTCTGAGCATCGTCTTGAACGTCCATTACGCGGTGGCCACCAAGGTTCACGTCTTGTTTGACGACGATCCCGATCCTGTGATTCTCGTGACCAAGCCCAACGCCGAGCGGCAGGACTTCTCGATCGGGCCGCGAAAGTGCCGGCGGCTTACCATTCGCCTGGCCGAGTTCAACAAGGTCGATAAGACGACGGGGATCGACAACTTGACGGTCCACGTCCGCCGACCGGCCGATTGGCCGCAGCGAGTCCGGCCGCTGTTGAACGTCGGCGGCCTGGTGAAATACCCGATGGGCGCCGGGGGCGTGATCCTCAACCAACTGCATGCGAAAGCGAGCGAGGCCGTACCGGTCAACGCGCAGAAGAAGCAGGCGATCGCGGCCACGCTGTTGCGCAACCTGCACGCCACGTTCGCCGGGGGTCGGATCTTGACCGCCACGAACTTGCGGTTCCGTCCCTTACCGTTGGAAGAGCGGTGCAACCAGTATTTGACCAAGGACCGCGGCTGGTTCGACGGCGGTCGGGACCTGGGCCATTTGCCGATCGGCAAGCAGGACTTCTGCGGCGTTGCGTACTTGATCCGCGATTTCCGCACCTCGCCCTTGCCATCGTGCGTGATGTTGGCCGGGCCCGGTGCCCGCGGCCAGCTTCCTTCGGTCGTCAAGGGACTGAAGGCCGGGTGCAAGGCTGACGTGTTGTTCTTCCTGCACGCCTTCAACCGGACCGGCGAGTGGCACCGCCAGCGGCCGGAGCAACCGGCGCCGGTCCTCTTCAAGTACGTCGTGCATTACGCCGACGGGCAGACGGCCGACGTGCTGGTTTTCTACGGCGAAGGGGCCGATCATTGGATCGCGCACGAGCCGGCCGGCCTGAACGCCGCGGCGCTGGCCTGGGCAGCGCCTTTCCCCGGCGACAAGTCGCACGATCAGGCGGTATTGTACCAGTTCTCCTGGACCAACCCGCGGCCCGGCGTGACGATCGAGAGCATCGACATGGTCTACGGCCCGGAGGGCGCCCGCTACGGCACGCCGGCCTTGCTGGCCGTCACGGCGGCGGAGGAGGCGAAGTAAGGGGCGATCCAGGAAGTTCTCGGCCGTAAATCAAGGTTGAAGCCCGATGCGGGCACCATGGACCCATGGTCGGCGAGGAATGTGCGCCGACGACCGGGAAAGCCGATTCCTCAGAGATCCTTGACATCCCGGTCTCCGCGGATCACTCTCGCGATTTCAACGACAGACCTCAGATTCCGAAAATACATCACGTAACTGCCGACAAGCGTGAAACGAATGTCGTCGCCAAGGTCGGGACGTGCTTCACCGATCTGCGAACGGTCGGTCAGAAGGTGGCATTTCGCTTTGATTTTTTCCACTCATCTTCGCGCAGCATCGGGTTTGTCTTGGGCGATATAAGCTGCTATTTCGCGGACGTGGTTCTCACACCCTTTCTTGATCGTTCACAATATATTAAGCTCGCAACTTCGCGCAGACCGCGCGGATGAACTCCGGCGACGTGCCGCAGCAGCCGCCGATAAACCCGGCCCCCGCGGCAATCAGTGGGGGAATATATGCGGCGAACTGCTCGGCAGTCTGCGCATAGTGGGTCTTGCCGTCGCGCATTTCGGGCAGACCGGCGTTGGCCTTCACCCACACCGCCCGACCGCCGGCGGCGCGAAGGCGGCGGCAGATTTCCACGAAGCCGGCAATCCCCTGCCCGCAATTCGAACCGACGACGTCCGCGCCGGCGTCGAGCAACTGCTCGGCGGCCTGCTCGGGCGTGGTGCCCATCATCGTGCGGTCGAGCTTGGCGCCGGAATCGAACGTCATGCAGGCCACGACCGGCAAGCCCGTCTCCTTGGCGGCGGCCACGGCCAGGCGGGCCTCCGCCGGATCGGTCATGGTCTCGACGACGATTCCGTCGGCCCCGGCGCCGGCCATCGCCCGCGCCTGTTCCGCGAATGCGGTCCGCAACTCGTCCTCGCCGACCTCGCCCATCATGAGCATCACGCCGCTGGGCCCCATCGAGGCGAAGACTTTCGCCGTCGTGCCGGCGGCCCGCCGCGAGATCTCCACGCCTGCGGCGTTGATCAGGGCGACGCGATCCGACAAGTCATGCCGGGCCAGGATGAAGCGGTTCGCCCCGAAGGTGTTGGTCAGAATGATCCGGCTGCCGGCCTCGACGTAGGCCCGGGCGACCGCCTCGACGGCTTCCGGATGGTCGAGGTTCCAGGCATCGGGACAGGCCCCGACCGGCAAACCTCGCGACTGGAGTTGAGTGCCCCAAGCGCCGTCGGTGACGACGGGACCGTGGGAGAGAAGGTTTTCAAGTGCAGCGTGCATTAGCAAAATCCTTGGGTGGACGGACAACTGGCGGACGAGTCGGAAACTGACCCATACGCGCCTAATTCTATACTCAGAACAGCCCCACCGTCTGCCCGTTCTCATCGATGTCGATCGATTCCGCCGCGGGCAGTTTCGGCAGCCCGGGCATGGTCATGATGTCGCCGGTGAGCACGACCACGAAGCCGGCCCCGGCCGAAACCATCACGTCGCGCAAGGGCACGTCGAAGTTCTTGGGCCGGCCCACGAGGCCCGGGTCCGTCGAGAGCGAATACTGCGTCTTCGCCATGCAGACCGGCAGATGGCCGAAGCCGGCCTCCTGGAGCTGATGGAACTTCTCGCGGAGCTTCTTGTCGGCCAGGACGTCGGTCGCGCCGTAGATCTCGCGGCAGATGATGCCCACCTTCTGCCACAGCGTGCAGGTGTCGGGGTAGAGCAGCGAAAAATCGGTCTTGGTGCGCTCGACGACCTCGACCACGGACTGGGCCAGTTCCTTGGCGCCCTCGCCGCCGCACAGCCAATGCTCGGCACGCACGATCTTCACGGAAAGATAGGCGCACTTGTCGCGAATGAACTGGATCTCCGCGTCGGTGTCGTTGGAGAAGTGGTTGATGGCCACGACCACCGGCAGGCCGAAGCGATGGATGTTCTCGATGTGCTTCTTGAGGTTCTCGACGCCCTTGTCCAAGGCCTCGACGTTCGGCTTGGAAAGGTCCTTCAGCGGCACGCCGCCGTGCAGTTTCAGGGCCCGCACGGTGGCCACGATCACCACGGCGTCGGGCTTGATGCCGGCCTTGCGGCACTTGATGTTCATGAACTTCTCGGCCCCCAGGTCGGCGCCGAAGCCGGCCTCGGTGACCGTGTACTCCGAAAGCCGCATCGAGAGCTTCGTGGCCAGCACGCTGTTGCAGCCGTGGGCGATATTGGCGAACGGCCCGCCGTGGATGAAGGCCGGATTGCCTTCCAGCGTTTGCACGAGGTTCGGCTTGAGGGCCTCCTTCAAGAGCACCGTCATGGCGCCGTGGGCCTTCAGATCGGCCGCGGTGATCGGCTTGCGGTCGCGGTTATAGGCGACGATGATCCGCCCCAGCCGCTCGCGCAACTCGGCCAGCGACTCGGAGAGGCAGAAGCAGGCCATGACCTCGGAGGCGACGGTGATGTCGAACCCGCCTTCCCGCGGCATGGAATTGTTCACCCCGCCCAGGCCGACGATGATGTTTCGCAAGGCCCGGTCGTTCATGTCGACGACCCGCTTCCAGACAATCCGCCGCAGGTCGATTCCCAAGGGCGTTGCCGTGATGGACGTGGTTGTCGAGCATCGCGGCCAGGAGATTGTGGGCCAGTTCGATGGCGTGGAAATCGCCCGTGAAATGGAGGTTGATGTCCTCCATGGGGATGACCTGGGCGTTGCCGCCGCCGGCCGCCCCGCCCTTCATGCCGAAGCACGGCCCCAACGACGGCTCGCGGAGGCAAACGCTGGCCTGCTTGCCGATGCGGTTCAGCCCGTCGCACAGGCCGATGCTGGTGGTCGTCTTGCCTTCGCCGGCGGGCGTGGGCGTGATGGCGGTCACCAGGACCAGCTTGCCGGTCGGCCGGTCTTGCAGCCGATGATAAAGATCCAAGGAGACCTTGGCCTTGTACTTGCCGTAGTGTTCCAGGTCGTCGCCACCGATGCCGAGTCTCTCGGCGATCTTCTCGATGGGCCGGATCGGCGCTCGGCGGGCGATTTCAATATCAGGGGGCAATAGACGGGATGGGTCAGCCATGGGAGTAGTCAGTTGCTGATGTTTGGTTTGATGTGGTTAGATTCGGTGGAATAAGACACAAACTATGAGTGGCTTCCCGCCCCCGCTGGGCCGGGCACCATGTATTCATGGTCGCGAGCGGAGCGAGGGTTTGACCACTACAGGCCAGTCCACAACCGCTATTCGCCGTTTGTACCTCTTTTCGGCCAACCGGCCCGCGGGCCGGTTGGCCGAAAAGAGGTACAAACGGCGAAAGGGCCGGGCGAGGTGGCGTTTCTAGTTGTCAATCCTTAGCTCCGCTGGGGCAAGCCCAGCGGGGGCATTAATTATACACCGCCATGCTCCCGGTCAGCGAGCACCGTTACGCGTAAAACTCCCTTACCCGCATCAGCACGTCGAAACCTTCCAGCTTCAAACACTCTTCGATGCACTGCATGGCCGGATGCTCGGGCGGCAGGAGGTCGTAGTTCCGCTTCACCGAGCCGATGACCATGTCCAGTCCGAGCGGCATGGCCTTGGTCAGGAATGCGCTTTCCAAGGGGCCTTTGACCGGCTCGCCGCTGGCCCGCTTGGCAGGCAGCATGACGGTGAAGTTGCTCAGCCCCACGGAGGCATGCGTGCCCGCAAAAGCCGGGTCGGCGTGGATCAACGCCAGGGCCCCCATCAGGCGATGGAGATTGCCTTCCGTGTCGCTGCCGATGGGGGCGATGCCGGGATCGATGATGCAATCGTCGTTGCTCGCGCCGCGGCAGCGGTCCTTGAACGTCCCCACGATGTCCTCGGCCGCACAGTAGGTCTCTTGCGCCGTACGGCAAGGCTTCGACTCGCCGTCGATCACCTGCTCGGAAACCAGGAGGATGGGCCGGAAAGGCTGGATGGCGTACAGATCGAACATGCCCATCCGCAAGGCACTGATGGAATTGAGGATCGGCCGCCGGCCGCCGGCTCTGGCGGGATCGTAGGCCTTCAGTCCGGCACGGGCGATTTGCGGATCGGGCGTGTCGATCGAGAGCGGCTTCGCCGTCACGGCCTGGATCTTGCGGACCAGTTCGGCCATGAATTCCGGCGGCCGGGCGCCGATGTTGACGTCAATGTAGGCCGCGCCTTTCTCGTCCTGAAGCCGGGCCAGGTCCAGCAGCCCGTCGATATTGCCCGCGTCGAAAAGTTGCTTGGTCGACGGTACGGAATCGTTGATCGTTTCGCCGATGATGGTCAGATTGGGGATTGGCATGGGAGATATTGGTCTGGGGTTTTGGGTGCGAATCCTAAGTATACTATTCTCGCGCAAAAATGAAACGCTTTCTGCGGATACCCTCTCAGAGGCTATCCCGAAAGTGCTCGCGGTTATTTGCGGTATTGAAGCCCGACGCGCCAGCGAGGAATCGACTTTCCTGGCTGTTTACGGCACATTCCTCGCTGGCGCGTCGGGCTTCAATGTCGATTTGCGGCCAAAGACTTTCCGGATACCCTCTCAGCCTCTCTCTGCTTTCCGGGGTAATCCCTGCGGGTGGTGGTGGCCAAAGTGGCCCAGGAACGACGTTTTCACCAAGATTTCCGCTCTTTTCTAGTCACAATAATATATCTTTCAATATCCATTGGGGTGGTGTCACGATCAGAAATCCTCGGGAAAAACAGGGTATCTTGTACCTTTAGCGGAAGCACATTATCAATTGGGGTTATGGCCACATTCCGACGGAACCGGGCCACACGGTTCAGCCACCGTCTCAACGGCCGCCGGAGCCGCCGGGCGGGGAATCGTCGGGCAGGGAATCGCCCGTCGGAACGGTACGCGCAGATCGTAGTCGTTCCGCAGCATGGACCGCAGCTTGAGGTACTGCTCGGGGGGCAGGCGGTTGATGACCTCGGCCAGTTCATCCGGATCACGGGCTTCGGCAGGCCCGCTCGTTTCCTCCAAGACGAACTCCGTATCGTCATACTCCGGCTTATCGAGGCTCCGCAGTTCCTCGGCCAGCTCGCGGCAGACGCGGTCGCTCTCGGCTGCCGCGGCCTGCCGCAGGGAGTAGAGGTATTTTTGCCGGAAGGCGTGGATCTCCTTGGCGGCGTGGATGACTTTGCCGAGCAGGGCGGCCTGTCCCGATTGGGTTGCCTTCCGCACGGAGGTCCTCGGCGTCGCGCCGTCGTCGCCGGGCGTTTCGGTCGTCACTTCCTTGTCGGCCAACGAGCGGCGCCAGGCCTCCATCGCCTCGCGATAGGCCAATTCCAGTCGGGCGAGCGTGAGGGGCACGAGTTGGACGGCATCTTCCGCCGCGCTGGCGGCCCATTGTTGCCGCAGTTCCTGCAACCAGCGCGCGACGGTCCGGCGGGGCACGCCCAGCCGCTTGCCGATCTCCCGGCCGGAATAACCCGCCAGCGCCAGTCGGGCGATCTCGGGCAGCAGGGCGGACTTGGACGGCCGCGGCGGCGCCGCTCGCGGCCCCTCTGCGGCGGCCGGCGGCCCAATTGGCGCAAGGGGCGGCGGGCAGGCGCCGAGGGCGGTTTGCGGGCATTCGACGGTCGGGTTTTCGCTGACGGTGGACATGGCGGTCTCCTGGGGAAGCGAGCAATTGAATCTTGAAATATAGCCAATTATCCATAGTTCTGCTTTGATGTCAAGAGGCCCGCCGCGGATTTTTTCGCGATTCGCCCCCGGCGGCGTGGAGCGATCGCCGCAAGTGCTTGCGGTGCAACGCGTTGCGGCGGAAGAACCCGACGGAAAATTTTCGGTCCGAGCGCGGCGAACGTCGCGCGCGCGGGGGCTGCGAGCCCGGCGGACGCGGAACAAGGGGCGCAATCCCTTGGGCGGCAAGCGCTTGAGGATTCCGGCCCCATGCCGGGGGTGGAATTGGTTGATCACGACAAGATCGAGTCGCCGCGGACGGCTCGGTTGCCGCCGTGCCGGGCCTGGAGTCGCAATAGCCGATAGGCCGGCGCGCTTTCGCAGCGCGTTGCCGCGGGCGACTGTCGGACAGTGATGCTGCTCTGGCGGCCGCGCGGCCATGGGAACCTGCGGCCACCATGACGCCCGCGTCGATCGGTGGCCGACCGGTTCGCCGGCGTCGTTCCCCTCTCCCTCCGGGAGAGGGGCAGGGGGTGAGGGCGTGTGTTCACCATTTCAAGTGGAACTATACCGCCGTGCGCCGGCTGACCTTGCTAGCCCGGATTATGAACCGGGAATCAGCCGGTTCGGCTTCTTCTCTAGCAGTTCCCGAAGCCTTGCCGCCTCTTCGTCGCTCAGTCCGGCCAAGAACTCAGGCGGCAGTGCCCGCATTGATTCCTCTGGCGACAGTCCCCGCAGTCGCTCCTCTGGCGGCAGTCCCCGCAGTCGCTCCTCTGGCGGCAGGTCGCGCAGTCGCTCCAGGAGTCGCTCGACAGGAATCTCCTCCAACAATTTGGTCACGAGTTCCTTATCAAACTCTTCGAGATTCTCCGAAAGTACCTGTTGCATGGCAAAATCCTCCTCTGTGCGGAACTGCCGGACCTGCTGCACCATGTAATGGTAGTGAGCCAATGCCTCGTGGCCCCCACGCGCCAATCTCTCTATTATACTCCCGCGGTCATTCAGGAAAACACGGCTCACCAGCGATAGGATCGGCCGGCCACGCTCGGCCATCGCATCGGTTTCCACCAACCACGTCGTAAATGGCAGTCCAGCCACCCGAAAAATCCCCAGTTCGTGCTCGCTAACTTCGCACCCCAAGAGCCGTAATTCGTCGCGCAAGGCGCCGCTGACCGCCGGCGCCAAGACGATGAGCGAGACCTCCTCATGAGGAACCGGCTCACTCAATTGGCTGTGCCAGAGATAGGAACAGCCGACGAGCTGCGCAAAATCGCCTCGTTCCATTGCGTCCGTCGGGCCCTTGAATTCGATTAGGGTGAACCGGTTGAGCAGCGGCAACAACTCGGAAAGCTCACGCGCCCCGATTTCGGAAAGCCGTCCCCCCTCGCGGCGAATCAGCAGGATGTCCACTTGCAGCGGAAGTTTGCCGACGGAGACCTCTTGCTCGACCTTGAACGCGGAATCCAGGGCGAAACCGAGCATTCGCACCAATAAGGGATGCCACCACGTGCGAGTCTTGCCCGGCTGGTCGCTGCGATCGGAAGTACCGGATTGTTGAACGGCCATCACGGCCTCAGTCTACGACAACTCGGTCGATCTGACCAGTGGGCTCCGCAAGTTGTCGGAGCAAGTGTGTCGCAAGTGGTTGAAGGGCTACATCGAAGACCTGCTCCGCGCGCGGCGTCCTGCCGCGCCGGACGAATACGCGATATGGGCCGATCTTGACGAACTCCAGGAGTACCCCGCGCCGCGGTCGGAAATCGTCGCCTCGTGCCAGCGCCGGAACTATGGGCAGAATCGCGGTACGGCGAAGGAAGTTCGTCGAGGTCGACCTGCCGAACCAATAGCCACGGCCCATGGCGGTTGCTATACTGGTACTCGTCCAGCTTGGTCTTGAAACGCTTTTCTTGCGAAACGTGGGAGTACTTCCAAAATGAATGAGCCCGCCGTTCCGGTCGAAGTAGCCCTCCGCATTCCGGGCACGTGGTCGCACCCACAAGAACTGATCCGGGGCTTGCCGTCCGGCTTCCGTTGTACGGCCGAGGGGCTGGTCCTGCCGGACGCGGCGCGGGTCGAACTTGGCGCGATGGGGGCTGACGACAAGTTCGCCGCGATCTTCCGGTCCTCCTGCCGCAGCCCGGCGACGGACGATGAATTGGCGGCGGTCGACGGCTACACGGTGAACGTCCTCTTGCGCGGTCCCGGCGGTTCGATGCAGGCGGCCCGCACGATGATGCAGGCCGCTGCGGCCGTGGTGCGGGCCGGCGGCGCCGGAGTGTTCATCGACAACAGCGCGCTGGCCCATGGCGGACGGAAGTGGCTCGAATTGACCGCAGACGGCGGCCCCGATGCAGTGAGTTTCGCCTTCGTCACCATCGTTCGGGGCCAGACGGACGTGTGGACGATGGGCATGCACGTGCTGGGACTGCGCGACGTCGTCATGAAACGCGCCGAGGTCGAGTCCGGCGGCTTTGACATCATCGAGGTGGTCCGCTACTTGTCTCGCGGCGACAACCCGGTGGAGGACGGTCACCTGCTCGGGGACCTGGAGGGACCGCGTTTTCACGCGCTTGCGGAAGACGGGCCGAAAGCACCGCCGGGGAGCCCGCTGCACAATCCCTTCGGCCGGCTGAGGCTGGTAAGCATGAAGGACATCGCCGAGGCCAATTAGTCCCGATCGCCCGCCATGCCTGCCTACACTCGACGCGGACGCGCAGCACGACGCGTGCCTTCGTTGTCGGAAACCTCAGTTTTCACGGCTTTCCGGCGATTTGTTTGACGAAGAACGGAAAGAAAGTGTTTTGGTCCCGGGGCAACGGCTGGGTGCTCGGCGGCATCGTGCGAATTCTCGAATACCTGCCCGAAAACGACCCGCGGCGGCCACAGTACGTGGAGTTGTTCAAGACGATGGCCGCCGTGATCGCCAGATGCCAGGGCGCCGACGGCCTCTGGCGGCCCAATTTGGGCGATGTTGCGGAGTTTGACGTGCCGGAGACGAGCGGCACCGGCTTCTTTTGTTACGGCCTGGCATGGGGCATCAACCACGGCTTGGTCGACCGGGCGACGTATGAGCCGGTTGTCCAAAAAGCGTGGGGGGGCCTGGTGAAGTGCGTCCGTGCTGACGGCAAGGTGCAGTGGGGGCAACTCGTCGGCGATCGGCCGGCACGCGTGAAGCAGGAACACACGCACGAGTACGTTGCCGGCACGTTTCTGCTGGCGGGCAGCGAGGTGCTGAAATCGCTTGTCGTCCCGCCCTGCGAGTCTCGCTAACGAAGTAATTACCGGATGGCAGCGCCATGCCAGCGCGGTCTGCGAGCGATCTGGTTTACATGATAGGCTACGCGATCGATACCCCGATCCATGCTTGCCTTGCTCCCTAGTCATGTTCGACTATTGCACGCCCGAACGGATCACTTGACGCAAGATGGTGTTCCCTCGAGCCAGTACGGGTTTGTCCCGCGCACGGCGAATAAGAACCAGACAGTTGCACCAAGGTGCTGTCGCGCTGGATAGACCCACTTATCGACAACCCCTGGTGCGAATTCCTTGATGAACCCCGTGTAGGCACAGTTCGGATAGGCGGCGGGGATGCCGCTCGCCGCGGCTGACCGGCCGTCCTCCCGGTTACACGGGGAAATCCGCAGCACCTCGTCCAGAATAGCGTCGGCTTGCTTCCTGTCGCCGAGGTACCGATAGCCAACTGCCAACTGTGCGGCGCCTTCCGGCCAGATTCCGCTGCCCTTGTCGCTGAAACGATACCCCTTGGCGCCAGAACACTCCTCTCGGCAGTTGGATTCAACCCATTTGAGCACAAGGGGCTTTGTCCCCGGTCCGGCCCAGCCAATCAGTTTGGAAAACTCCGGATCGTGCCCTAGCGCGAGCAGTGCCCACGTATGAACGTCGGCGGGAATCGCGTCTTTGTTAAGTCTGCCCGCACGATCGCGGACGCCCGCCCAGAAGTGTCCTTCCTTGGAATCCCACGTGCGGATGACGAACTCGCGCGTGCATGGCTCGCTCCAGCCACTCCTTGCTCTCGGCGCCCTTGGTGCAGCGGGACAGCTTCTCAAAGGCAACCGCCAGATCAAGGTTATGTTCCACGCTCCGCCACTCCAGTTTGTTGGGGTCGGTCTTGTTTTCTTCAGTCCTGTCCCAACCCTCGTAGCCGCCGCTGTACCCGCCGAATGGGCCCGTGACGCGACAGTTCTCCTCAACCCAGCGGCCGGCGCGGCGCGGCAGCATTCAAGTACCGGTAGGGGAGTTTCTGTTTGCCGGCTTCGAACTTCACGTGTGCCGAAACTACCGCGATGATCGCCCACGCCATGTTCCCTGCGTCCGTACTGGCTGCGTAACGGTCCTCCAGCATCCGCTTCTGGTCTCGACTGTAGATACCCGGGAGGCGCACGGCGTTCGTGGCCGGGTCGATAAGCGGACCGCAACAGTAAGCATTTCGCCACCGGCCGTCCCGGTACAGGCGGTCGTGCGTCTGAGCGTCGACGATGGACTCTGCCAGGAGTCTCGCGCGGCGCGACGAGTCCCGGTCGTTCATCGACAGGAAGTAGAGGAGGAGCAACGCGTTGTCGTACAGGAAGGCCGCGTTCCGAATCGAGTCGTCGCACCGGCCACCGCGAGGAACATAGGAACGGACCAGCCGATCCATGTCAGGACGCGCGTTGTCGAAGCACACCTCGTCTAAGTAAATTGCCGTCTTCCCCTCCGAGTATGCCTTGCTGAAACCACAAGTGAAACCGCCAATGACACTCTCCAGCGGCACCGATTCGGGGAGCCGGATAAGGAAGGGTTCCCAGTCCTTGCCGAGCGTCTTGCGGATGGCGGCCGGCGCAAAAGGATCTTGGTAAGGTTTCCTCGGGTCGTAGCCGCTGTTGCGATTCACGCCGCCCACGTTGAGTTCGACGATTTCGCCCCCTTCCCGGCCGCGAATGAAGCCGCGCAGGCTTCGGGCCCCGGTGATGTCGCGCCCCTTCGCCTCGCCCCAGTTCGGCCCGGGGCGATCGGGGTACGCCCAGGTCACCTCCGCGTGCCCTTGGGGGCCACGCGGCGTGTAGGTGACGGCAAAACAGGTTGTTCCGCGCGCGGGCTTTAGAACGCATCCGTCGTCGAGTTGCACGTCGTCCAGGTCGCCTGAGAGGTTTGTCGGGTAGAATCCGGCGCCGCCGCTTGCCCTGTCGTCACATACAACCGTGCCTGTTGTCCACAGGTCCATCTGCGCCAGGACATGCCGGTATGCCTTGCCGGCACGGTCGTCGATCGCCTCCGAAGCCTGCGCGACGCTGGAGAAGAACAAGACCGAAACGGCGAGGCAGCCTCCCATGGATCCTTGGAACCGCATCGTCAGTTGTCCTCCAACACGAAGTAAATGTGGTCCAGATAGAAGGTGATCTCCTTGGCGTCGTTCTGGTCCTGGCTCGTCACGAAACAAAACGGCGTGACGACGCGTTTGAGGTCGGTGTGCTGGGGGTCGATCGGGAGTTCGTATCTCTGCCAGGTCTTCTTCAGGGTCAGCCAGGGCGTGGCTGCCCGGACTAAGGGCGGAGTCGCCAAACTGCTTGTCGCCGGCCACCGCGACCTTCACCTGGATGGCCTCTCCTCCCCTTTCGCCCTTCGCGTAGAACACGAGTTTTTTCGCCTTCCTCAAATCGAATGCAGCGTCACTTGGTTTCTCTCCCCAGTAGTCCGGCGCGCACGACACTGCGATACCGCACCAGTTCGGGTCCTGGAACTTCACCCGCACGCGAACGCACGTGTTGCCGAAGGCGGGCTCGGCCCTGTCCGCAAGCCGAAAGGTTCTGATCAGTTCTTTTGCTTCCTTCGGCATCATATTGGTCCAGACCCCATGGTTTTCCGCGCTGTCCGCGTCCCGGTACACGAACCACCGAGACAGTTTTGCATCCTCGTTGTCGTCCTCCGCGATCCCTTCCTTGGAAGGTGCCGCGACTTTGTTTTGCGCGACCACCCGTGGCGAGGGCAACTGCTCGTTTCCCGCAGGCTGCGCTGCAGTGCCTTTGGAATCTCCCACGGGAGACTGGGCGCAGCTGAAGAGAATGATAAACGCAAGGCAGGGCAACGACAGGATTGAACAGAGACGCATGAAGTTTCTCCTTTAATGAAGATTCGAGCCGGCCGGACCACGGCACGCGTCAGCATGGCCGGGTTCGCCTGGCCCAGTTTCAGTAAATGAACATAACACTTTCGTTTCCCCGGCACGGTCCGGTCCGGGCCGACGGTTGAATTGCATTCGAGTGGAAACCGGCGTAACCAACCACGCGGGCCACTTGTCTTGTAGGTGTTTCGACGGCCAGAAGCAACATACGCTGTTCGCGCCAATGTCGTTGACTAATCTTCATTTGACTTTCATAGCTTCGATCACGTCGTCCTGATCGAACTTGAAACCGGCTTCACCCAGATTGGCAAGCAGGCGCTTCTGCCACTCGTTTCGGTCTATGTAAATGATGCCGGCGCAGTCCGATGGAAGCTCGACTTCAGGCTCGGTCACAAGAGCCGTCCTCGCTCGGCTCAATTTCGCGAAAAAGAACCCGAGTTCGAAGATTACGTTTTGTCTTGCCCGCTTCTGGGGCGTTGCCGGAGCGCCGGCGTTGGTGGCCGTGGGGCTGGTGAAAAGGTCATCGCCGGTGGCCAAGACGACGGCAAAGTCAACGTCCGATGCAGCCTCGAACTTTTCAATAATCGTTGCACCCGGATTTCCGCGTTCATGCAGAATGTTCGCCTTCAACTTCAGTTTCTCGAGGTAGCGCGCGACCGCGGTCGTCAGTCCCTGGTCATGTCCATGAACGACGAAGACGCTATTCGTGGCTCCGGGGCGGGCCGACCGCGGTGGATTGGGCAATCCACTCCGTCCGTTGGACCCGGTTCGCCAGCCCAAAGAAATGCTCCAGACGTGAAAGACACACCCGAGAATAATCGCGACAGCGGAGAACAATATTCCCAACGCGGTGCCCGTCAGAAGTCGGGTTGCGTCAACCGGAGGGGCGACCGGGGGCACCGTCGCCGGCGGTGAGACCTGAAAGTCAAGTCGCGAGTTCACGTTCTGCTGGGCGTCGCGGGCTGCCTGGCGGAATTGCTCGTCGGTGTAGGCTTCGCTCATGCGTCGCCAAACGACCTGTAATTTCTCGCCGGTCTCTCGCGATTCGATGACCGTGGGAAAACGGGCACACGGGGCGTACTCCCGCCCACTAGTTCGGGCCGCATCAAGGATTACGTTGGTGACGCGTTCTTTGTACTCCGGCGATAGTTGCTTCAGCGGTTTCAAGCTTTGGGCAATTCCGAGATCCTCAATGTGAACAGGCGTTTGTCCGAGTTCCGCGAGGTGCTCGGCGTAGCCGCCGGATGCGAGGAAGCGAGCTGCCGCGAAGGTTGCTATTTCCAGGTTGGGTGTCCGGTCGCGCTTCGTTACCATTAAGTCGCTACCACCGACGAACGTGGACGGTGGGGCCGCCACGCCGACGCATTTCGAGAAATCGGCCTTCGGGTACATCTTACAGAACTCCCCGTAGAAACGGGGCAGGAAGGCCAGGGGGGCAAAGCAGCCGCTGTACAGCCCGCGTATGACAAGACCATTGGCTTCGTAGGGGCTGACCTCCGGGTATGCAAACAGCCAGTACGGTTGTTGTTTCGCATCTTGTCGCATCGAATACGACTTGATCAATAACGGGACCTTCAGGGCTGGCTCGCTGGTGAGATCGACGGCCGTATCGTCCGGCCGTAGGAAATCGCCCCCGCCGGCCCAGACCAACGGCACATAATCGTGCAGTACGTTGACGGTGTCGGCCAGGATGGGAACGACGACGGGAGGCAGCCGCGTCTCCCGGCTTTGCTTGCGCATGTGGTCGTCGAGCGACTTCAGTATCGTGTCCCAATTGGTGGCATCGATCGTCAATTCATGGTCCGCGTCGTTCCGGCGCGGCATCCGCTTCCAGTAGTAGAGTAGCCGCACATCGAGGATTAGGGGAAGTGTCCCTGCGGTGTCTTGCTGTCGCGGCGTCTTCCAGGCAAGATTCCCCATTTGGGACGACGTGGGAGGTTGCAGCAGTTTGTTCGCCGCAAAATAGGATCTCCACGTCGTGCCGATTTGAATAATATCAGGAAGCGGTTGTTGGGCGCGCTCCGGATGATCGAGGATCTCACGGATTTCGGCGAAGGCGCCTGTCCAGTCGAGAATGCGAACATTGACGTGAACGCGTTGCGATTCCACGAACTTGTCCAACTCCTCCAATACTCGCTTCTGTCCATTCACCAACGGCCAGAGTTGCATCGCGTAAGGCCGATTCATCGCGAGGAGCTGCTCGCGGAGGAACGGGACGGTCACGTTGAGCAAAGTCACGTTGTGGTCTCTGCCATACTTCTCGCTGACCTCAGTGATCTCGTCCCTTAGTTCTTCCACCGGCCGGCCGATATCGTCGCCTGCGGGCTCGTTGGGCATGACCCAAATCGTAATACTCGAGGCTTGCCCTCCGACCGGCTGGGCCGGCAAGTCCGCGGCTCGGACCACGGCGAACATCAGTAACGACGCCACGGAAATCTTGAAAAGCATATCGTATCTCCTTGGACAAACTGTTTCGCACAATCAACGTACAAGAGACACTCCGGCAATTACGACTGCGAGCCGCAATCGAAATCCTATTGGTACCGCACTCCGTCAAGATGGAACGTTACCGGCTTTCCCTGCCCGGCGACCGACCAGAGGAACCCCGTCTTGATCCAGTGCAGGTCTTTGTCCTTCAAGCTGATCTCGTGCTTCCGCCAAACTCTGGTGAGGGTCAGTTCGATCTCGCCTTTGGCCGTATCGCGGTACTTCAGGCGATAGGCTCCGCCTCCCTGGGGCATTCGCACCTCGCCCTCGGTCAAATCACCGTGGACGATGGCCGCGGGAAAGCTGGGTGGTGCTGCCTCTTCTCCGCCGCCGGGATAGTCCGCACTATCGGCCATGAGCACCCACTTGACTTTGAGCGGACCACCTTCCGGGTCGGCGGCTTCCTGCCGAACTCGTACGGTCGCGGCGGGACCGACTTGGACCATCCCGTTCACCGCCCGTTGCGCAATCCTTGGACAGCTTTTCTTCGGCGGCTTGCCTGACCACAGGCGGGGCATGGTATCGACCGCTTCAAGTTTGCTTCCGTCTGGCAGGAGCATGCCAAACCAGGTGGCGGTCGCCTCTCGCTTGTGCCCCCAAAGGACGGCGTACGAACCGAAGCATAACTCGGTACGTACCTCGTAACTTCTAATTGTGTTGCCAGCCTAGGGTCGCCGTAATCAGTAATGTCGGCAGGTCCGGCAACATGACGCGCATCACAACGAAACCAAAATAGGCATTCCGCTCCAGTCCGTCTACACTCGATCTCGTGTCGATGTGGTTTCGATCTGGTTTCGATCTGGTTTCGATACCGTCGCGCGGCCGGATTTCGACCAAACTAGGGCCGGGTCGCCCTGCCAAGAGTCGCGGGAGATCGGGAAAGAAACGGGGCATCGGCCGGCCGCAGCAGGCAAGAGCGGTTGTGCACAACTGGACGAGCAGTTCGCGGCAGTCGAGATCACCACGGACGAACCGCAAACGGTTCCGGCCTGCGAATACAACCGCCTAGAGCGTCTCTTGAAGGAAGCGATCGCAGTGAGTCTTGCTTGTCTACGAAGGCATCCGATTGCGGAGCTTTTCCCGCAAGTCGCGTGTCAGAGCTTGAAACTGCTCCAAGCCGAGCGCGCGCAGCTCCTGCTCCTCACTGACGGCCACGCAGGCGAGGCCTTGAAGCATCTGGGTCGTTTCGATCCTGACTTTCATCTCGCCTTCAATCTCCCCTTCGATCTTGCCTTCGCGCCGGGCTTTGCGCTCACGCGCGTCGAGTTCCCATTTTCGGTCGCGAATCACTTTCTCGCGTGCGTCATACATGGCTTTGTCCTCGGTGACTTCGGCAATTCTGGCGAAGGTGTCCGTGGCCTGCCGGATGGCGGGCTGTGGCAAATGGAGAGCAAAGAAAAAACAGGGCCACGGATGAAACACAGACGAAACACGGATTTCGAGCTGTGCGCAGTCATGAAGGGACAAAATAAACGCCATTAACTGGCCGCCGCTGCTGGTCAGCGGCTGTACAAAACGAGGTTGTGGCGCTACAACCAACAGCCAGGAAAACACGCATAAATGCACTGTTTGGGTTTCGGCCGTCGGGGAATAATCACATAGAACAACCCCATAGAAGACAGCGCCTTCCGGGATTTTCAGCGGGTGGTCAAAAGGAAATTGGCAAACCCGCGCATTCGACCACGACCACTCTGCCAAGCCTATCACTTATTGGGAATTAGTCTATAATTATATCAAAGTGGGCCGACGTGCCTCCGCTTGAATGCCGATTTCGCGGCAACTCACGAGGAATCTGGAGGAGACGGCAGTGGCGCAAACGACGCTTCGTGAAATACTCGACCAGCTTCAGACCCTGGAACCCGAGGAGTTGAGTCAACTCGATCGTGCGGTTCGCTCGCATCTTGGGCCGCGCGTGGAATCTCCGCAACGCGAAACCTTCCATCAGGCGCTCTTGGCTTCTGGTCTGGTCAAGCAGATCAGGCCGCCGCGCCTCGACCGAGACGCTCGGCGACGGCTGATCGAAGTGCAAGGCCCGCCCGTCTCCGAGACGATCGTTGCGGAACGCCGTTAAATGGCCGACTATTTCGCAGATATCCGCCTGCATATCCAGTGCATCACCGTTGGCAAGGCGTGCGACGTAGCGTATGTCGTAGTTTTCGCGATCGATGTTGTGGCGGACCAGGAACTCGGTCGATTCCTGCTCGCCTTCGCGTTTGTCGGCACGGGCATGCGAGTCCTTCGCGTGAGACTTGAAGAAGTCGTTCAGCCGCGACACGGTTACGTCGTGGGCAACCACGCTCGTCTTGCCCGGCTCGAAGCGAGCGACGGTTTCCCAAGGCCCGATCGTTATGCCACATTGATAGACTATGGATTCGGGAACCTCGCGGAAAACAACGTCAAGGGCCCTTACAAGCGATAGTTGATCGGGGCGGGCGCCGGCCGCCCCGGCCGCGTCCGGCGGAAGGAGCACGTCGCCCCACCAGGCGACGGTCGGCGAAATGAGGTGTGTGGCCTGGGGCAGATTACCCGGCTTCCTCTCGGCTCCGCCCGGCCACGACTGCTCGACGACCAGGACGAACTCGTTCTCGGGCTTCGCCCGTTCCGCGGGCAGTTCCGACGTAAACTGCAGCCGATCGGCCAACGGTTTGGCAAGGGGTTCGCGGTTGGGCTGCCACCATCGTGGATTCGATCGCGGCGTTCCGCAGACGCCCAGACCTTGACGCGGACGCCGTTGGGAAGAGTTCCCGGTAAATTCGGGATAAGCCGGCTTGCTGCCGGACTTCGGCGGGTTGGGCAGGATGTGGAATTCGAGCGAAGTGGGGACTGTCGCCGTTAGCGGCTGGTTCTGCTTCACGAGCCTGTAATCGAATCCCTTCAAGACCACGCCCATGCCGCCGCGGCCGATGATCTCCAGCACGTCATAACCGCCCAGCCGCCCAAGAACATTCGGCTGGTCCGACGGTTCCAGATTCTCAACCGTGAAGTCGACCTCCGACCATTCCTCCCGCGACGGTACGTCCCGGTCGAGTTCGTCAGTGCTCAGCAACGGTACGGCCATTTCGCACCACGGCTTGACGCCTGCCAACTCCTCCATCGTCGCTCGGCACACCTCACAATGTTCGAGGTGGTGGAAGAGCGATTGCTCGCGATCGGGTGGAAGGCTCCCTTCAATCGCCAATTGCAGATCGGCCGTTGAACACGCTTGGATCATCGTGATTTCTCCATTTCAGCAACCGCAGCCTTCATTCGGGCCACGACGCGGCACTTGGCCACCCACACGGCTCCGACCGACATCCCCAGCTTTCCCGCGACTTCACCGGCCGGGAGTCCAGTGACGCTCGTCTCCCAAAACGCCTGCCACGTCGTCGGTTGAACTTCGGTCTGCACCCGCTCGGCGGCACGGTGAAACAGGACCCGTTGCAGTTCGCGATCGAACTCGATCGTTTCCTGCTCGTCGGCCGCCGGCAACTTGTCCAGCAGAGCGTGCAACTCGGAGCCGCCGGATAGAACGCTGTGCTGGCGACTTTTCAGCCAATTGACGACGAGGTTGCGAGCCACGCGCCGCAGCCAGGCGCGAAACGCCCCCCGCTCATGGGCGGGCTTCCAGCGGTCGATATTCCGGCTGATGGCAAGAAACAATTCTTGCATCAAGTCCCGTGCGTCATCATCCTGCAAACCGTGCTGCCGCAGGAGGCGATAAACCACTGGCTCATAAAGAGTTACGAATTCCACCCACGCCTCGTGGTCTTGAACATCACCAAGGCAGAGCAACAGGCTTGCGCGGGTAGATGGGGCGAGTGTCATAGGGTAGCTCCTACCAGTATAAACAAGCGACAGCGGCCAACCTTACACGAAATCGGAGAATGGTAAGCGAAAGGCTAACGAATACTCCCCTCGAAATAGCGCATCGCACCTGTTTTTGCCCTCCCGCCATTTACGGACCGTCGATCGACATTCGCCCACGCCAAGCAGATTGCCGGGGGCGGGCGGGCTCGACCAGTCACTTTCCGGCGGACGCCTCGATTTCCCCCAGGTCGAAAACTTCTCCCGATTCGAGTGCGGGCAGGAGCCCAACCTGCTTTCCAGGAGCACCCTTCGCCGGATAGTACCAGGGCGCCAGCAGCGGGCGTACGTCTACCGGTTGACGGACTCTCATCAGATCCAGCGATCGTGCCGTTGCCAGGTGCCGCAGAAGTGCGGACCAGTTGCGCACCGGCTCGGTTCGTGAGATCTTGATGGCTTCCAGGAAAGTCTCCTGGTAGCAGTCCGACGCGTCCGCGGAATTGCCCAGCAGCCGGCAGGCCGTAGCCCACACGACGCCGCCGTAATGTTCAACGATATTCGTCCAGTCGGTCACTGGCAGGTCCCTGTTGCGAATCCGCGGTACATAAGAATAGTCGATCGAACCGACCAATTTATTACAAGGGATTCCTGGCCGGACAATTGCCATGCGAAAAGGCAAAAGGAAATATTTGAATACCGTTGACGGCACAATGTTCTGAGAATTGGCACGAAACCCGCACGATAGCACTAAGCATGGAAAACGACCATTCTTATTGCCCCTGCTCGACGCTTTCCTTTCGGTTCCGGCTTTTTTCCCGCGCACGCTCCAGGTTCAGCGCCAGAAGCCTGGTCAACAACTCGTCATCCGACATGCCGGGATTCCAGCCGTAGGCCGCGAAGACAGCGGCGTCGAGCTTCTTGTGCGCCGGGACGAGCCAGGCCGGACGATCGTTTCATGCCCGAAGCCAGATGTATAAGCCGTCAAGACCCGCTACGCCGCGGGTTGGCGGAAGAGGAGAAAGAACGTCTCGTGAAGGAAGCGGATAACACGGCTACGAAGGCGTCCGATTGCGGAGCTTTTCCCGCAAGTCGCGTGTCAGAACTTGAAGCTGCTCCAAGCTGAGCGCGCGCAGCTCCTGCTCCTCACTGACGGCCACGCAGGCCAGGCCTTGAAGCATCTGGACCGTTTCGATCCTGACTTTGATCTCGCCTTTGATCTCGCCTTTGATCTCGCCTTTGATCTCGCCTTTGATCTCGCCTTTGATCTCGCCTTTGATCTCGCCTTCGCGGAAGCTGGCGTCGCGTTCCCATTCTCGATCTCGAATCGCTCTTTCTCGTGCATCGTACATCGCTTTGTCCTCAGTGATTTCTGCGATCCTGGTCAGCGTTTCCGTCGCTTGCCGGATCGCTGGCTGCGGCAAGAGTTTCCTAAGCACCGCGGGTTCGTATTCGTGGGCGTGCAAGAGCCAGTACAACCAGCAGTCCAAAGTGCCGGCCGAGCGCAGCTCGGACTCCCTTAAAGTATACCTTCCCAGTTCCAGTGTGTGAATCTCCAGCGTTTCCGCGAAAATCCGTCCCGATTCGGCGTCGGCTAGGCGAAAGGCATGGTGGACCCGCGTTGCGTCCGGCCAGAGGATACCATTGATAAGCCATATCGAATAGACCGGATTGAGGGCCTTGTGCTTGTCTCCCGACTTGAGCTGGCCGGCGTAGAGTTCGCAACCATAAAAGACGATCCGCTTTTCCAGACCCTTGTAGGTCGTCAGTTGCATCTCAACGTCGTAAATCGCCCCCGTGCGATCGACCGCCTTGACGTCGAGAAGGGACAGTTTGTCGTCCTGGAAATCCTGGAGGTTGAAGGGATTTTCGATGGTGACGTCGACGATTGGCTCCTTCAGCCTCAGAATCGCGTTGAGCAAGCTGATCAGGCAAGGGCGGTTCTCCGCTGTCCCGAAGGTCTTCTTGAAGGCGAAATCGTTGATAGGTCGGATTCCAAGCGGCATGGCCTTTGGCGGTTCGGGCGGTTCCTGGATTTCCTGCACTATAACAGAACTGTCGTGCCTAGTCACGGGGTAAGGTTTGGGGCATCGCTTCCCGCGTCGTGTGGGGTATCCTGCTGGTCACACAGGGGGTTGCCGGCGGCAAGAAATCCAGCTAAATACCGCCTGTCCAACTTGCAATCAAAATCGTGGGGTTGGAGCCGGCGGAGGACTTCCTGGCCGGGGCCGAATTCCTTGCGCAATGGCATTGTCCGGATTCCCTCGATCTGGCTGCCCCACGGCCTGCCGCCCGTGGCCTCTCCCGTCAAGGCTGACTTGGCCTTCTTCCGCAAGATGAAGCGGGGCTTGCCGGGATCTACGACAAGTACCAGCGTCCGCCGCCCGGTGACTTGGGATTCAAGGTGTGGTTGTACCGGGTCGCGCGGAGATACTGACGTTTACGCGCGACTCGCCTCAACCGACCTTGAGAAGCTGACGGAATCCCCCGAATTCAGTTCCCGCCGGGCCGGCATCCGACCGTCCCTTGTAACGCGCCCATTTCATTTTCCCATCGTCAAGCTCTTGGACTATGCGGCAAGACGGTCGGAGTTGGAAGAAAGCTCCAATCCCTTCGCAACGGTGGTCCTGGCCGACTTGGACACGCAGGAAACCCGCCAGGATCAAGGCGAGCGGAAAGACCGCAAGTTCCTATTCGCGTTTCTTTTCGTTTGCGTCCTTTTTCTCCGCCGTATGGTCGCGTTCGAGATAAAAGTTCGCCCAGGACGACGTGCGGTCCAATTCGGCGTTATAGAACGCCAGCGGGCCGTCGAGCATCGTCTGCGATTCACCGTAGCTCTTCAGCCGCTCGTAAATCCGCGCCCAGATGCATTCCTTGTCGCCCAACTCACAACGTCCATCGGCCGAACCGCCGCAGGGGCCGTTGCGGCCGCACTTGGAACAGGAATACCGCGGGCAAAGATAGGCGCACTCCGGCAAGCTGCAGTCGCCGCAATCCTGGCATCCATACAAGGCGTGTTTCGACACTCGCTCCACCGCGTAGACCACGTGGCCGCTGACGCCGGGCTTCTTGTCCCAGCGCCGAAAGAGCCGCTGCATCAAACCGTGCAGCCCCTTGCCGCGCGTGAAGGCCAGGGCGTGAACGAAGCGCGAAAGCCGATAGCTCAGCGTGACTTCTTTCGATTTCGGAGGACGGGCGAGCGCGGCGATGAACTGCGGATTGAAACGATCGGGGCTGCCAAGCCCGGTTTGCGGATCGTGTTCGAAAAGGAAGAACTCGTCCGGCTGCGAAAACTGAATTTCCTTGATGAACTGGCGCCAATCGTCGGCCCCGTAGCTCTCGGCCAGGTCGATGATCTGGCCGAATGTTTCCAGCTTCGCGCTGCCGCCCAGGTAGCCGGCCGAGAAACCCAGGCCACGGAAGACGGCCAGTTGCTTGGCGGCCAACTCGCGAAAGAAAACCTGGCCCTTGTCCGGGCCGGCGGCGTACTTCTCGCACTGCTCCAACAGCCCGTCGCTGACTACGCAGCCGGCCAACTTGCCGCTGTGGAAGAGCTTGGCTGCGCCGCGCGTAAGCAGGTACACGTTGCCGATCACCGGGATCCGGGCCAACCCCCGCGAAGTCAGCAGCAGCTTGATCTCGTGGAACTTCCGCATGTCGTATCCCAACTGCGGAATGACCCACTGCGCCGGCGCGGATCTTCCGCAGGAGCTTGTAGTACTGCGGCACCAACTCGCGTTCGTGTCGCTTGAAGGGCGAGACGGCCGCGCCGATGAAGAAGTCGGTCTTGGGTAAAGTCTCTTGCTTGCCGCCGCGCCCGAGTACTTCCAGGCCCTCGTTCATCGCCCGCAGCAGCGCGATCAGCCCTACCGAGTCAAGATCGAAGACCGGCTCGGGCAGGCCGCGGAAACCGGTCGTCGGATAATCGCCGGTAAGGGCCAGGATATTGTGAAACCCTTCCGAGGCGTAACGCCAGGCGGCTGTTTCCAACCCGCTGCGATTGAGGTCCTTGCAGGTCAGATGGACCACGACGCGCGATCCGCGGTCGGCGAGCTTTCCGGCCAACCAGTCGGGCGGAAGCATCGGGCCGCCGCCCGGATTGTCGGTGATCGATATCCAACCGATGCGCGGGTCGTCCAGCAGACGACGTGCCAAGTTTACGACGTCTTGGGGACGGTCGTCCGAGAGCGGCCCGCGGGTGGTGACGACTTCGGCGCCGTAATGGAAGCGATCGCTTCGCAGGATTTCAGGAAAGCCGATGCTCGATGGAGAGTCAGCCATGGTATTGAGTGGCACGATCCTGCGCTAGCGTAAGGGTGGCGGTCCACCAGACCACGCCCTTCGGGCAGCGTGCGCAGCATGGTCGGCCCGGGGACGTGCCACCCTTGCACCAAGGAGTCAGTTTTGCGACAACTTCCGCGCCAGGGCCACGGCCGACCCGGCATTGTCGGTGTAGCCATCGGCGCCGATTTCGTCGGCGTATTGCTGGGTAATGGGGGCGCCGCCGATCATCACGCGGGTCTTGTTGCGGATGCCCGCCTGGCTCAAGGCGTCGATCACCGTCTTCATCATGGTCATGGTCGTGGTCAACAGGGCGCTGAGGGCGACAATGGTGCCCTCTTTCTCCTGGGCGGCCTGAACGAATTTTTCCGGCGCCACGTTTACGCCCAGATCGACCACCTGAAAGCCGCCGCCTTCGAGCATGGAGGCAACCAGGTTCTTGCCGATATCGTGCAGGTCGCCTTGGACGGTACCGATCACGACGCGGGCGGTGGGCTCGACGCCGCTCTTTGCCAGGTAGGGGGTAATCAAGGCCAGCGAGACCTTCATCGCGCGGGCCGCGATCAGCAACTCGGGAACGAAATAGTCGTTGCACTCGAACCGCTTCCCGACCTCGTCCATGGCCGGGATCATGTATTTTTGCACCAATTCGCTGGGGTCGACATTCGCGGCCAGCGCCGCTTTGGTGACCTCCTCCGCCTTCTTGGCGTTGCCCTTGAGAATTGCGTCGTAGAGTTCTGAACTGTCGGACATGGAATCCTCCCCCGAATATTATTTCAAAAGATGCGAGCGAAAAACGTGATGATAATCGCCTGTAAACCGATTTTCCAGGCCCCAAGCCAAAAATTCTGAATTTTTCCGTCGAGGGGGTGCTTGCACGCAACGGTCAAAAGGGTTATTCTTATTATAGTGTGGTAGTGTCGCATATCGGCGTCCAGGTCGTGTCGCCTGGAATCGCCGCCTTGATCGGGCGGATTGGATGCTCGTTTTATCGCGAAAATCCGGGGAGAGAATCCTGATTGGGGATAAAATCTCCATCACGGTGGTTCGTATTGCGCCGGGCATTGTTCGCATTGGCGTCGAAGCCCCGGACGACCTTCCCATTCTTCGCGAAGAACTTGCCACCGGCGGCAAATTGCCCGCGCTCCCCGCCGATGTTGCCAGCGAGGTAGCTTCTGCCGACCTTGCTTCTTCGCCCGACGCCAAGAGCCCTTAGAGGCTATCCGAAAAGTCTGTCCGGTTATTTGGCACATCGAAGCCCGACGCGCCAGCGAGGAATCGACTTTCCTGGCGTTTTAGGTACATTCCTCGCCGACCATGAGTACATGGTGCCCGCGTCGGGCTTCGATGTTGATTTGCGGCCGAGAACTTTCCGGATAGCCTCTTAGCCCGAAGCCGTCTTCTTTCCGAAATTCTCTTTACTGTCAGACCATCGATGCGGCGATCTTGCATATTGCAGTATGCAAAATGATCGGTTATGTTGTCACCGATGTCATGCCCGGCGCGGCTTCCCCAGCCGCTGACCAACCGCCACGGTCAGGTACGTCGCCGCCGCCAGCATGATGATCACGGGTCCACAGGGCAGTCCGGTCTGAAAGCCCACGGCCAGACCGACCACGGTCAAGACCATGCATGTTACGACGGCCAGGACCATCATCTCCCAAAGCTGGCGGGAGAAATGCCCCGCCACCGCCGCCGGCAGCGTGAGCAGCGCGATCACCAGCACGATGCCCACCACGCGGAGCAGGATTACGATCGTCAGCGCCGTCAGGCACAGCAGCAGCATGTAGTAGGCGTTGACGCGGACGCCGCGGAGCTCGGCAAACTCCTGGTCGAAGCAGACGGCCTGGAACTTGTTGTAGAAGACCACGCCCAGCACGATCACCAGGGCGTCCAACGCCAACACGCAGAGCAGGTCCCCGCGGGTCAGCAGCAGAATATCGCCAAAAAGGTAGCTCATGGGGTCGACGTAGCCGGGCGTTTTTGCGAAGAACAGCAGGCCGATCGCCATGCCGACCGACCAGATGGCGCCGATCACGGTGTCTTCCCGCTGCTTGGCGCGGAGGCTCACGCCGCCGATCAGCCCCGCTGCGGCCAAGGCCGCGGCCACGGCTCCGAACATCGGATCGCACCACCGCCAATGCCAGACTACTTGCAAATAGAGGGCCGCGCCGATGCCGCCCAGCACGCTGTGCGAAATGGCCCCCGCGATGTAGCTGATCCGCCGCGTGATGACGTACGTGCCGATGATCCCCAACGCCACGCTCGACAACAGCCCGGCTACCAGGGCATAGCGGATCACCGCGACCTCGGGACTCCAGAGGGCTTTGAAAAACTCACTCATGCACGTGCTCCCGGTGGCAAATCACGTCGCCGTGGCGGACCATGTTTACGTCGCCGCCGTACATGTCGCGAATCAACTCGGCCGTGAGGTGGCTGGCCGGATGGACCACCGCCTGCCGATTGACGCAAATCACCCGCTGCACCAGGCTCGTCACGAAACCCAGGTCGTGCGAGACCAGCACGATCGTCATCCGCCGGCCAAGCTCGCGCAGCTCGTCGAAAAGCCGGGCTTCGACCAGCGAATCGACATTGGCCGTCGGCTCGTCCAGGAGCAGCAACTCGGGCTGGCAGCACAGCGCCGGGCGATCAGCACCCGCTGCCGCTGGCCGCCGGAAAGGGCCGCGAACGGATTACCGGCCGCGTCGGCCATGTGGACCTGCTCCAGGGCATCCAGCGCCGCACGCCGGTCGCTCGCGCCATACCAGCCCAGCCACCCGCGCAGTCCGGACTGTCCCAGCCGTCCCATCAGCACCACGTCCATCGCCGTGACCGGGAACAGCGGATCGTATTCCGACCGTTGCGGCATGTAGCCGATCCGCAAGCGGGCCTGTTCCGGCGGTTGGCCGAAGATCAGGACCTCGCCCCGCGTCGGCCGAATCTGCCCCAGCAGCAGCCGCAGGAGCGTCGTCTTGCCGCCGCCGTTCGGCCCGACGATGCAGACCGACTCGCGCTCGCCGATCGTCAGACTCACGTCCTCCAGCACCGGCGCGGCCTGGTAGGAGAAGCTGACGTTGCGGACTTCGATCACCGGTTTTTCAGGCATGGCGTCAATTCGCTAGTTGGCGGAAACGGGTAGGGCAAGTTTTAGCCCCCTCCATTTTTGCGGGCGGGCTAAAGCCCGCCCTACGGCCGCACTCATTCCATTTTCCCGCGATTCGAGGCGGCAATCTTTCCTGCGACGTCGTCCAGGTTGGCCACCACGTCGAAGGCCAGGTCATCCATCGGCATCACCGCGCCGCCAATCGCCTGGGCGATCGAGGCGGCAATCTGTTGATTGAACTGCGGTTGCAGGAAGATGATCTTCACGTGGTCGTCGCGGGCCATCTTGATGAGGTTGAAGACTTGCCGCGGCGTAGGCAGTTTGCCTTCGACCTCGACCGACTCCTGCCGCAGGCCGTAGGTTTCGGCAAAGTAGCCAAAAGCCGGGTGGAAGACATAAAACGCCTGCCCGCGGTAGGGCGCCAAGCTACGTGCGATGCGGCGATGGAGCGCGTCGAATTCCGCCTGGAGGGTCTTCAGATTCGCTTGATAGATTGGTTCATGCCGCGGATCGGCCGCGCAAAGGGCCGCGGCCACGTTGCCGGCCATTATTTTCAGCTTCGGCGGCGACAACCAGACATGGGGGTCGGCCGGGCCGTCGTCCTCGTCGGTTGAGACCCGCCGGGCAATGCCGGCGACGGTATCGACCACGGTAAATTGCGCAGGCCCGCCGGCAATGTGTTCGAGCAAGCGGTTTTCGAATGGCATGCCGACGCGAAAGAAAAGCCGTGCCTGGCCGAGATCGATCACTTGCCGCGGCGTCGGCTGGAAGATATGTGGATCTTTTCCCGCCTGCACGAGCACTTCGACGCGGACGCAGGGGCCGCCGATGCGCTCCACCAGGTACGCGACTGGCGCGATGCCGGCGAAAGTCTCTAACGGCTCGCCGTCCGATGCGCCGGGCGATGCCGCGCCCAGCGAGGATCGATCGGCCGGCGTGCCGAGAATCAGGCACATCGCCACACCCAACAGCGCGACACCGACACCGATGCCAACACCGATCGCCAGAAGCCGAGCCAAGTGGCAGGCGTTTGTCCAGAAGTGGGGAGCGTGCGGCAGCAGGATGGGCTTTGGCCCGCCCTCACTTTTGGGCGGGCTAAAGCCCACCCTACGCCCCTTTTCCACGTCAGGGTCACTCATCATGGCTGGCCTCGTTCGTTTCTTCCGCTCCGCAGATCAAATGGACCGCATGGCAGTCCTCGCATTGGTGCAGGGGATGGTTCTTCGAAAAGGTCTCCCAGTGTTTCCGTTGGTCGGGCGTGAGGATGCCGGAGCCTTTGCACAGGGGGCAGACGCTATCGAGTGCGGCCAGGATCGCCGCACGGATGAATTCCGAGCGGTTTTGCACGCCCTGCAAGGCTTGACGGAGGGCTTCGTCCACCTTGAAGGTGATGATTTCCTGTTTCTTGGCTTCCGGCACGGGAACCTGCGGGACAAAGTTTTAATACATTGTATTACCGTCGGCTCGAAGAACAAGGGCCGTTTTGAGTCTGGCGATTCTTGGCCGATTTCTCAATAAGATGATCGTAGCTATGGTGCAGGGAGCGAGGAGTTCAAGTCCCGTACCGGAGTGTCCGACTTTGACGGCAAGGTCTTCGATAGGGCCTCAGTTATCTCGATTTCCGAAGCATACTCTCCTTGCTTAAACTGCTCGATCGCTTGACGCAAGAGATCATGCGCATCCGAATTTCGGCCACGCTGCATGGCGACCCATCCGAGCCCGCGGTACGAATCACCAATAAATTTGGGATTTCCGATGCGGAGAGAGACTTCCAACTCTCTTTGGTAGACATCCCCGGCGCGATCCAGATTTCCTTCTGCTCTGTAAAACATTCCTAACAAGCACAGGTCGAAAGCGGTGTCAATGGATGGTTCCGTTGTGGCGAACGCTCTCTGCCGCAGTTCCTCAAATCCCTTGCCGCCATCATGTGACGCTGTGATCATTGCCAGGTTACGCAAATTCGACGAGATTTGTGATGCAGTCCCAAGCTTCTCATTGATTTCCAGTGCCTTTCGATACGTCTGCTCGGCTTGATCAACGTTGCCTTGAGCAAAATCGAGATCGCCTTGAGCGGCCAGAATTTCGGCAATTCTTGCCAGACGCCCAAGACGCTCATTGATTTCGAGCGAGTTTTGGTAGTATTCGATGGCTTGATCGACGATACCACGCTTCTGGAAAAGCGAACCGAGTGCCTGGAGGCTGTCGGCTCGTGCGTCATCGAGTCGCTTGGCCTCGCCAACTGCCAAAGCCTTGCGATACATCACTTCAGCTTTTTCAAAATCGCCGTGGCGCTGGTAAATCTGACCAACTTGCAAGTAACCGACTAGGCAATCCGCAAGTCTCGGGAGCTTTTCGTACAGGGCGATTGCCCTGCGACTTATCTTCTCGGCTTGCGCTGTGTCGCCCGCCCAATAAGCAGTGGACGCAAGGGTTCCACAAAGATCCGCTAGCAATCGATCTGGCTTCTCGAATACGTCAATCACTCTCTTGGCCATCTCTTCGGCACGATGAAAGTCTCCTCGAATGCCATAGGCAGCCATGAGGCCTAAGCACTGAACTTCGTCGATGCCGTGCGCCACATCCGATTCAAGTAATCGAATGAGTTTCTCGTTAGTCTCTTGGACCAGTGCGGCATCGTCAAGAGAGACGCATATTTGAACCAGTTCCAGTGACCAGACGACAACAAGTTTAATCAATGCTGGGTCCGGAGGACTGCCGGCATCCGCAATCCGTTGTTGGAGTTCCGCAACACGGAACAGCTTTTCGTTCTTCGACAACGACTCCCATGCTTTAGAATCGCGTCGCAAGGATTGCATCAGGTCACGCGTGGCCGCAAGGTCTATGTGCTCTGCCACGAACTCGAAACGGTGGCTCCGGTAACGCCAGAAATCGGCCGCATGCTGCGACATCAAGGAGGCGGCGTACTCGGGAAGCCAGAACACAACCGGGCATGGAAATAACTTCTCCCACTGCTCACGGGATGTATTTAGAATCCGAAGTACGGGGTACTCTGGCTGGCCTGATGGCGTGGAGTGCTCCAGGCCGACCACAAAAATGCCCTTCGTGACGCCTATGCATGAGTCAGGAATGCATCGCAGGACATCGATCGTTGTGGGCGGCACGTTCACCAAGGCTAGTCCAGGCCGTGACTGCAGGATTTGGGACACTAGATGATCGCGTAGAGCAGGACTGTTACATACCGCGACACTGAGAGAAAAGCTGCCCTGCGATACGTCGATCATGCGACGCATCGCGCCAAGCTCGGCCGATTGCCGGGTTGGTTCCCCGAACAGAACGAGTACGGCGGCCGTAGCGGGGGCGTCGGATGGGCCGCTCAGGTCTGGCCGAGGGGCTTCAGGGCCGCCACCATTGGATTCAGTCCGTACCATTCGATATCGTTCACGTATTGGAGGATTGCGCGGCTACGAAGCAGTTCGCGAAACGGTGCTTCGCTTTTTTTCGTTTGCGTGTAATTACCCGTTTCGCGAATCTCGTTCAAAATGGGCCAATGTTCGGCACGGAGTTGCCGGGCGTACTCACGCCGGCCCGCGACTTTGGCACGTTCCAGGGCTTTGTGATCGATGGGAAGGTCCCCCGAGATGATCGCCTCGCGGATCAAAGTCATTAGTTCCGTTGGCTGGCCGCCACTCAGAGCGATCAACTCGCCTAGAATGTTCGGACTTCGGAACACCATTTCCAAGCTCGCTTCGGCCTTGCTCAACCGCTTGACAACGATGTCACGAAACTTCTCGATCCCCGGAGCAAACGGCTTGCCGTCGGGCGGCGGGCCATAGATCTTCGTCATGGGCACAACCGGCACATTTCCTCCATAATAATTCTTGATAGTTTGCTCGTGGTGGGAGTATGCCAAAGATAGCGGGATGGTATAGACCACGTGGCACATAAAACCGGTCAATTGAGTGGCCCGATTCACAAACAAGTATTCGTCGGTAAACGTGTCTCCGCTGCCTTGTTGATGGACATCCATTTTGTCCAGGTCATCGACGAGGAATACCAGGCCCCGCCGCCCTTTCCTGACCATGGTTTGCATCGCCTGGCCAATCACGTCGTTAGCGGCATCCAGCCAACTTGCGGCGGCCGGATCGAACGCCTCGCGGATTTTCGTCCGCATATTTGGGCTGGCTTTGAGTTGCATGGCGACTTTGGCCAGTCCCGTGCTTAGCTCGAACGACTTTAGGTTAACTTCGGACGTCAAGAGTTCGCCAAATTCTTCCAGCCGGCAAGTGAAGTAGTTCGGCTTTAGTTCCACATCGGCCCATCTCCGCAGATCCTCGGCCAGTTGCCGAATCATGGCGATGAGGACTTCCGGAAACTGCACGTCGTAGAGGTCGATCCCGGCGCTCAACTGGACATAGACCACGAACATGCCGACTTTGCTCTGAAGCCATTTCTTGAGCCGAAGAATTTCGGTCGACTTGCCACTTCCCTTGTGTCCCGCAAGGACCTGACACGTGGGATTTCCTTCGGCCAGCGAAATGGCCTTGGCAAGCCGGGATACCACGTTCTCGCCCCCACGCACCTCGTCGAGCGAAACATACAAGTTATCCTGTTCGGGCGTTGTCAGCGGCGCGGTGCTGAACTCTCGGTAGACACGTTGAACCAGTTCTAAATCCGACATGTGCATTACTCGCCGGGAATAATTCGCGCAATGAAAAACACGATACACCAAGCAATCTTACCTTGTTCATGCCGGCATAGCAATCACCCCCCCAAGCGAAGGTTGCAAGGCGGATTCAACTTGATGGCGGCCATCTACTCCCCCAACGCATCCGCCGGGTTCTCGATCGAGCTTTGGATCATGATCGCCTTGTGGCCCTTGCAGGCCCCCAGCTTGGCGCGGAACTTGGGCACGCCCTCCACCGAAACGATCACCGGCTGATGGACGTCTTTCTGCGTCGTGATGATGTCGCCGACGCGGAGACTCATCAACTCGCCGGTGCCGATCTTGGTCTGCGCCAGCCGGACCTGAACGCCGACGGGCGAGCTGCAAATCGTTTCGCTGATCTGCTGGATCGTCTCCTTCGAGGCGTTCTTGCGGCCGTAAGTAGACCCAGTTGTTGGCCGACAGCTTGCCGCCGATCCGCTCGATCGAGTTGTACGGAATGCAGAGATTCATCATCCCGCGGAGGTCGCCGATCGTCAGCTCGAAACTGATCACGACCACGACTTCGTTGGGCGGCACGATCTGCACGAGCTGCGGATTGCTCTCCACCTGCAGGACCGCCAATTTCAAGTCCAGGACGTTCTCCCAGGCGTGCCGCAGCTCCTCCAGAAACAGGCCGGTGATCCGCGAGACCAGCCGCAATTCGATTTCGGTGAGCGGTCGCCGGGCCAGGGCGCCCATCTCGCGCCCGCCGCCCAGCAGCCGATCGATGATGGGGTAGAGAATCGACGGATTGATGTCGAGAATCAAGTTGCCTTCCAGCGGCTCGGCCTTGAGCAGGTTGAAGCAACTGGGGTTCTCCAGGCTGAAGACGAACTCGCTGTAGGTCAACTGGTCGACGCTGGTGAGCTTCACCTCGACGATGCTCCGCAGCAAGGCGGACAGCGCGGCGCCGAAGTTGCGGCCAAAACCCTCGTGAAGCGTCTGCAACGCCCGCATCTGCTCCTTGCCGACGCGCTCCGGCCGCTTGAAGTCGTAGGGCGTGACCTTCTCGCGGCTGACCGCAACGGGAGCCTTGACGGGCGGCTCGGCGACCGGCAATTCTCCGCCGGTGCCCATCGCCGTGAGCAGGCTTTCCACTTCCAGTTGAGAAAGGACTTCGGCAGTCATGGTTCCATCCAATATGGTTTAGGAACGTATCTGGCCGTTGCCGTAAACAACATACTTGTAGCTGGTCAATTCGTTCAGTCCGCAGGGGCCGCGGGCGTGGAATTTGTCGGTGCTGATGCCGATTTCCGCCCCCAGGCCGAATTCGCCGCCGTCGTTGAAGCGCGTGCTGGCGTTGATCATCACGGCCGAGCTGTCGACGCGGGCGGCAAACTGCCGGGCCGCCTCGAGATCGCGGGTGACGATCGTCTCGGTGTGCTGCGAGCCATAGTGATTGATATGGCGGATCGCCTCGTCCAGCGACGCCACCACCTTCACGGAGATCACCGGGCCGAGATACTCGGTAAAGTAGTCCTGCTCCGTGGCGGGTCTGGCCGCGGGCAGGAGTTCCAAGGTCCGGGCGTCGCCGCGGATCTCGATGCCATGGTCGATCAGGGCCTTGCCGATCCGCGGCAGCAGCGCCGCGGCCGCGTCGGCGTGGACCAGCAGCGACTCGGCCGCGTTGCACACGCCCAGCCGCTGGCACTTCGAGTTCACGGTCAGCCGCTCGGCCATGTCGGGATCGGCCGTGCGATCGACGTAGACGTGGCAGTTGCCGGCAAAATGCTTGATGACCGGCATGCGGGCTTCTTCGCTCACGCGGCGGATGAGGCTCTCGCCGCCGCGGGGGATGGCCACGTTGATCAACTCGGGCATGCGGAGCAGTTCGCCCACTGCGGCCCGATCGGTCGTGGCGACCAAGTTGAACGGCGTCGGCCGGCAGCCCGGCCTCGGCGGCGGCCGCGGACAAGAGGTCGACGATCGCGCGATTCGAGTGGGCCGCTTCCTTGCCGCCGCGGAGGATGACGGCGTTGCCGCTCTTGACGCAGATCGCCGCCGCGTCGGAGGTCACGTTCGGCCGCGATTCGTAGATGAAGAAGACCACGCCCAGGGGGACGCGGACCTTCTGCACCTCCAGGCCGTTGGGCCGAATCGACGAGGAGATGATTTCGCCGACCGGCTCCGGCAACATGGCGATTTCGTCCAACGCTGCGGCCATGGCTTGAATCCGCGACGGGGTCAAGCGGAGGCGATCCACGGCGGCGTCGGTCAGGCCGAAACCAGCGGCGACATCCAGATCATGGCGGTTGGCTTCGAGTAGGGCGGGCGTACACTCGACGAGCCGCTTGCTTGCCGCCCGCAACCAGGCCTGTTTCTGCGCCCCGGTGACCACCGCCAGATCGGCGGAGGCCCGCTTGGCACGGCTCGCTATTTCCAGGCAGTAGGCATGCAGATCATTCATGGCGGGAGTATCTCCAGGAGGCAGATCGATGTCAACGGCGATTTGGAGTCCGGCCGGGGCCGGTGTCTTGGTCCGAAAGAATTATAGCATAAGCGTTTAGGACGAGGAAGTCGTCACGGCATGCCGCCCGCCGCCTCGAAGAGCAGCAACGCCTGCCGTGCCAGGGCCACGTCATGCACGCGCAACACTTCAACCCCTTGCCGCGCGGCGGCCAGGACCGCGCCGATCGTGCCTCCAGTGCGGTCGGCCACCGGGTCGCCGATCACCTGGCCGATGAAAGCCTTCCGCGAAACGCCGATCAGCAGCGGACAGCCCAAATCGCGAAACCGCGACAAATTCCGCAACAAGTCCAGATTGTGCGCCGTGGTCTTGCCGAAACCGATGCCCGGGTCCAGCGCGATGCGGTCGCGGGCAAGCCCGGCAGCCGCCAGGGCGTCGCGTCGCGCGGCCAGCCAGGCATGCACGTCTTCGACAACGTCGCCATACTGCGGATGAATCTGCATCGTCCGCGGCGTGCCTTGCATGTGCATGGCGCAAACGCCGCAACCGCTCTCCGCCGCGAGGGCCGGCAACCGGTCATCGGCGGTTAGCGCGGTGACGTCGTTGACGACCTCCGCCCCGGCGGCGAGGCACTCGGCGGCAACCTCCGCGCTGGACGTGTCGATTGAAATCGGCACGTCCGTCTGCCGGCACAAAGCGACGACCACCGGCAACACGCGGCGGAGTTCTTCCTCCGCATCGATCGGCGCGGCCCCGGGCCGCGTGCTTTGGCCGCCGACGTCCAGCAGGTCGGCGCCGGCCGCCGCCAGACGCAGGCCATGCTCCACGGCCGCCGCAGGCTCGAAGTATCGTCCGCCGTCGGAGAAACTGTCGGGCGTCACGTTCAACACGCCCATCAAGCGCGGAATGCGATCAGCAGTGAGCGTCGTGGTCCGTAATCGCCAGGGAAGAGGCATGAGGCTATCCGAAAAGTTTTCGGCCGCAAATCGACATTGAAGCCCGACGCGCCAGCGAGGAATGTGCCGCAAACAGCCAGGAAAGCCGATTCCTCGCTGGCGCGTCGGGCTTCAAAACCGCAAATAACCGCGAAGACTTTCGGGATAGCCTCTCACCACGGTTTTTCCATCAGCGAGACAATTTGCTCCGCCAGGCGTTGAATCGCCCGCTGGTGGCTCGTCGCAATCGACTGGCCGACCTCGGGCACCACGCTGCTGGCGGCGCTGATGTCGACGGCCGCGCCGGGAACGGGTACGGTGGGGATATCCCGGACCGGTTTCCCGCGTTGATCGACCCAACTGACCTTGACCGCCAGGTTCACTTCCATCTCGCGGGGATCGCCCGTGAGGCTCTCGAAAATCAGGTGCTTCGTCGCGACGACGATCCTGCCGGTGAGGACCGTATCGGCCGCCGGCGAAGCCACGACCTTGTAATTGGTCCGTCTTTCGATTTCCTTGACGACCGCCTCGGTCAACTCTTCGCCCAACCCGCGGCGCAGGCTGCCGGAATCGAAGACGGGCACGTAAACCGTCTCGATACCTTCAGGGAAGAGCGTCCTGGCGCCGAACTGGTAATTGCCTAATCCCAGGCAACCTAGGCAACCGGCCAGCGACGCCAGCCACAGCGCGGCCACGGCGAGCCGCCGTGGGGCAGGTCGGGACGTCGCAGTATTATCGGAACACGCCATAAGTCCGACTCGTTGATGCCAAGGCGGGCATTTCCGTTCCACGCTATTTTCCGTTGCCGAAGGGGGCCGACAGCCATTTGAAGTAATTGGGCGGTTCGTCGGGCTCGTTCTGAATTTCTTGCATCCGCTGCTGCGCCCGCTGGGCAAACGTGGTGCGCGGGTACTTGTCCAGGAGCACCTTGTAGTACTCGCGGGCGGCGCGGAACTCCCGCTTGGCGTCGTAATACTGCGCCATCACCCACTCGCGTTCGGCACGCTGCTCGAAGATCGTCGCCAGGGCATCGCGGACGCGGCGTTCCTCTTGGCCAAGCTGGCCGGGGAATTGCTTGAGCGCCTGCTCGCCGATTTCCTGGGCGTCGTTCAGCGGCACGATGGAGTACTTCGGGCCCTGGTAAATCCGCATTTTCGCCTGCAGTTCCAGCAGGTGCGCGTCCTTCTGGTACTTGCTCTTGGGATGGTTCTTGCGCAGCATTTCGTAAGCCTCCGCCGCGTCTTGCCATTCGTTCCGGCGGAAGTGGGCGTTGCCCACCCGAAACAATGCCGCGTCGGCCAGCGGACCGTGCAGATCGTGCAGCCACACCGCCTGGTAGCACGCCAAGGCGTTGCCGAAGGTGTCGAACATGGGCTGCGTCTTGTCGGTCGTATTGGGTACGATCGGCCAGTTGTGCGTGCGCAGATCCAACTGCTCCCAGTACGTGGCGATCGCGAACAAGCGGGCGATGACCGTGTCCAGGTAGCGGGTGTTGTCGTGCTTCTTCAACAAGTTGATGTACGAGTCTTGCGCATTGCCGTAGTGGTCCGAGAAGAAGTACGACTCGCCCTCGAGAAACATGGCGTCTTCTTCCATGGTGGAGTCGGGCCAGCGCCAGGACGCCGTATAGAATTCTTTGGCCGCTTCGTCGTAGTTCCTCGCGTTATACAGGGCCCGGCCCCGGTCGTAGGCCTCGGTGGCCAGGTGCTGGTCGGGGCCCCAGCCAATCGTTTTCTTGAACTCTTTCCAGGTGTTGTCCGGCGCCAGGTGCTCCAGGCTCCATTCGCCGTCGTCCTCGTCCTTCTTCGCCGACGTGCCGGCGGGAGTGATCGTCATCGGTCCCGGCGAGCTTGGCCCCGCGTAACCAGGCGGCGGGCCGGCAGGCGCGTTGGTCGGGTCGTAGGGCGGGGCCGTCGTGAGGCCGGTTGCGGGCCCCGCCGGCGCAGCGTCGTTGAACCCGGCAGGCACGACATTCGGATCGGCAAGGCGCGTGGTCGTGACCGCCGGCGCGGCATAGGGCGCCTGCGCCGCCGTGTTGCCTTGCGACACGCAGCCGGCAAGAAAGACCAACGGCCCGGCCCAGGCCATGCCGGGAAAGTTCCTGCCGAATTTAGTTGGTGGCATAGGCGACGTCCTTGTGCCGAGCAGTCGGCTTATCTCCAGAATTCGTGGAGGTAGTCGTACATCCTCGGTTTCCGACCCAACAGATGAGCAATGTAGTGGTTCAATACGCCCCGCAACTCACCCAGCGTCCGGGCGTCGATTTCCATTCGCCGCCAGGCCTGAGCTTCCAAATCAGCCAGTTGGACCATCGTTCGCAACACTCCGGCGCTGACCGAAACGACGTTGCTCTTCCCCTGGCGGCACTCGCGGCAGAGGGTCCCGCCGTGAATCCCGCCGAACGCAATCCGGCCGGTCAGGTCGATCTTCGTGCCACACTCGGCGCATTGGTCCAGCGCGGGCGAATGGCCCAGGAACCGCAGCGTGCCGAGTTCGAAGCGCGCCAGTCGCCGGTGGACCACCTCGCCTGCCGCCAACGCGGCCAGCGTTTCGTCTGCCAAATCGAAAAGTTCAGGATGAGGGTCGTTCTCGTCGGTCAAATCGCCCAGCAACTCGGCAACGTAGTAGCCGGCATACAGCCCGGCCAGATTCCGTCCCGTGGGGCGAAACCGCCGCAAAAGTTTGGCCTCCGTCACCAGGTCGAGCGCCTCGGACGATTTGTGGAGGAAGACTATTCGACAAAGGGTCAATACGTCAAGAGCAGACTCGAAAGGGTTTTTGAGTCTTCGCGCACCCTTGGCCAGGGCCCCGAGCTTGCCGAATTCTCGCGTAAACAGCCAGACCACGAGGCTCGTTTCGCTGAAATCGATCGTGCGCAGGACCAGGGCACTGGCTTTCTCGGAAGACATCAAACCGGCGTATTCAGCGGCTATCCCAAGAGTTTATCCGGTAATCCGGCACATTGAAGCCCGACGCGCCAGCGAGGAATGTGCTGCGAACAGCCAGGAACGCCGATTCCTCGCTGGCGCGTCGGGCTTCAATACCGCAAACAACCGCAAAACTTTTCGCATAGCCTCTCAGAGGCGGGACGGGAAAAACAATCGAAAAATCCTATCCCAACGGGTGGGGGAAATCAATGCCTGCGCACATACCTAGCTCGGCCGCGTTACGGTGCGTTGTATATTGCGTCCATGTTCATCTTCTCGCAGTGTCCGTCGAAAAACGTCGCGATCGCGACGCCAGGGTGTTTGGAGGCGAGAAATGTCGAGACGGGTGTTCCATTCCAGCCCGAAGGTGGTGGTGTGGGAGCGGTGGGGGGACTGACGAACGCCAGTTTGATCCATGAGGCTTGAATCCAATTGCCCGGTTGTGGGGTGTTGTAGGGATAAAGTAGAGGAACGCCGGCGTTGTTGCTATATGCGGGAAGATTCAGTCCCGACCCGCGCCCTGGGGACGATCCACCATATCATGCGTCACGTCCGGCCACGCCCAAGGACCCGCTCGAACCTCGGCGTTCTCGACCGGCGACTGAACCTGATATCCGACCCATTCAGCGAGCATGATAGCCGTTGAGCAAGGCACGGCATGCGAGGGACTGGCGGGGAGCGCGGGATTCGGGGAAATCGCGGGAATCGCGGGACGGTCCTGTGTCTTTAGGGAAGAAAGAATCGGCTTGGCCACCGACTGCGATGCGCGGTTGACTGGAATGACCGTACTGGCCGTGATCAAGAAGTTCTTCTGATGCGTCAAATAATTGACGAAGAAAGCATCGCCGACCGCATAGCTGAGCGGGCCCCTGACCAACTGATTGGGGAATTGTGCCCAGGTCTTTTGGTAGGTGTTGCTGGGATCCCATTTGTAGCTCTGACCATCCGCACTGCTGCCATACGAGTCGATGTCGGCAAGCAACCGATTTTCGATGGCGCCATCGTCGGGGCAGATCAATTCCTTGATTTTCATGGATGAGATTTGATCGATCTTCCCCGCAAAAACGCTATTCCAGAGGTCATTGTGATCGAGGTAGGGGAACAGGGCCTCCACCCAGTTATAAACGACACCACCACTGGTCTGAGTACCGCTAGTATTGTTCAAGAGGCCGGGAATCCTGCGTTCTGCGTTCTCATAGGCGATGATGGCTTGCCCCAACTCCCTTTGATTATTCAGGCAAGTAGTTTGCCGTCCGTTTTCACGGATCGTGTTCACCCCTGGAATGATGAGGGCCATCAAGATTCCGATGATCGTGATGACGACAAGCAATTCGACCAGAGTAAAGCCGCGGTTGGAGCGACACATGGGGACGGTTCCCTTCTTCGTAAAGCGGATTTCAATCCGTGGGAACGAAAGGAATTCCGTTCCACGGAGTTGCCAATATCTCCTGCCCCTGCGGTCTATTGTCGTAGAAATTCGGCAGGAATTCCAGCCCTGGAAAAAATTTTGGAGAAACGCTGGATTTCTCGGCATGAATCTGAGACAATAGGAAGGGGCAGGGAGTGTGATCGCCGCAGGGCTTGCGGAGTTGTCGTGGTTTGCAGGTGGGTTTTAGCCCACCGCTTCCGAACTTCGATAAGGAATGGCAAGGATTTCAAAGGCGGACTAAAGTCCACCCTATTGCCTGCCGCGGGCTTGGTGGCATCGGGAACCTCGAAGGTCGAAGGAGTGTACACATGGAACGGCCGAAGAAAATGGGTCGAATTGGACAGGTTCGCCCGGCTTTTACGCTGGTCGAGTTGCTGGTGGTGATTACCATCATCGGCATGTTGATGGCGTTGCTGATGCCGGCAATTTCCGCAGCGCGGGAACGTGGCCGGTGTGTTCAGTGCTTGAGCAACCAGAAAGAGATAGCGGTTGCCATGGCGGCGTTCGAAAGTGCCAAACAGGCATTTCCCGGCTGGCGGAATTCGGTATCGACAACCCCCTCGGGGACAGCGTCGCCGCCGCCAACGTGGCTGGCCATGCTGCTGCCGAATTTGGACCGCAACGACCTCTGGCAGCAGAAGGTCAAGCCGCAAAACACTTGGGGTACCTTTGTCGCGGCAGGCAACGCGACCTTCTTGAAGTTGCTGGCTTGCCCCAGTGATCCGCCGGCCATCACGACGGGCATCGGCCCCAGCGCCTATGTTGCCAACGGACTGGTCCTGCGCGATCAATATCAATATCAGCAAAGTAGCGGTTCGAATGGAGCGTTGGCACCGCAAACCTTGGATTATGTCTCCGCGAATGACGGCACGTCGACGACCCTCATGCTGAGTGAGGTCACCCAGACTCCACCCACGGCTGCGGCTGCGGCCAGTGCCGTGGCTAAGGCCCACAACTGGTACGACGCCGACGCGAACAACCCGTCTTCGTTCCAGATCAAGCAAACCTTTGGCTTCCCAATCACGGGAAGTGTCTATGCCGCCGCCTTGGTGACTTTTGCCAGCCAGTATGGCACTCAGTCTTCCGCCTACAACGGCAACACGATGACCTCGAACATCAATTCCTCCCACAGTGGCGGAGCCAATGTCGTCTTCTTCGACCAACATGGCCTATTTCTGCGTGACGACGCCGGCCTGAACGTGACGACCAGCGGCAGCCTCACGGCCACGGTTTTCCAGATTCTGGCCACTCCCGAGGGCAGCAAGAACGGCACCGAGCCTCCCTGCGACGAAGGCGCGTATTGATTAGCTTTCCGTCATCGGAAAACGCATAGCCCCCTGGAAAGCAATCTTCCAGGGGGTTTTTCGTTTCTTGACCGGTCCAATCGCTAATCTTGCGAAACAGTCCAAAGAACCAGGGAAAGTTTGCCGATTATTCCGACTGCACTGTTTAGGAAGACTTTAACGGCAGTCTGGACACGAAAAAGGCTTTCCGAAAATTCCTAAACGACCAGGCTTACTAGAGTACCCTAAACCTGCACCCCACAGGTTCCCGGTCATGCCCAGCAAACCCAAGACGCGATTGCAAATACCGGGTACACCGCTTGGACGGGTTCGCTGCTTCCCGGTTCTTGAAGTCGGTTCTGAATTCGGCTGCTGTCCCAGGTCGGCCCTCGCGGCCGCCTGGCTTGCCATGCTGCTGCTGGCCGGTTGCCGCACTGTCAACCCCTACGATCCCAAACTGGAACCGCCCATGCCCGCGGCCCTCCAGCCGCCGCGGGAAATGAACAAGGTCTCCCTGCCGGCCTATCGCATCGAGCCGCCCGACGTGATCCAGATCGAAATGCTCAAGCTCATACCCTTGCCGCCCTATCGGGCCGAGATCTTCGATGTGCTGCAGATCCGTGCCAACACCCCGCCCGACTACCCGCCGGTCTACGACAATTTCATGGTCGAGGCCGAAGGCACGATCAATTTCGGTCCCGTCTACGGCTCGGTCCGCGTGGCCGGCATGACCATCGACGAGATCCGCACGATGTTGAACAAGTGGCTGCAACAGTGGCTCCGTGAACCGGCCGTGAGCGTGCAACTGGCCCGCGTCTCCGGGGCTCAACCGGTCACCGGCCAATACCTGGTCGGTCCCGACGGCACCGTCAACCTGCGGCAGTACGGCGTGGTCCACCTCGCCGGCAAGACCGTGACCGAGGCCCGCGTCGCCCTCCAAAACCACTTGAAACAGTATCTCGACTCGCCCGAATTGGCGGTCGACGTGGTGGCCTACAACAGCAAGGTGTTCTACATAATCACCCAAGGGGCCGGCCTGGGCGACAACGTCCGCCGCCTGCCGATCACCGGCAACGAGACGGTCTTGGACGCCATCAGCCAGGTCAACGGCCTGTCGCAGATCTCCAGCAAGAAAATCTGGATCGCCCGGCCGGCGCCGCACGATTTCGGCTGCCAGCAGATCCTGCCCATCGAGTGGGACGCCATCACCCAAGGGGCGCAGACGGCGACGAACTACCAATTGATGCCCGGCGACCGGCTGTACGTGTCCGAGGACGAACTGACCACCTTCACCAACATATTGGGCAAGGTCACTGCCCCGATCGAACGCATCGCCGGCATCGCCGGGCTGAGCAGTTCCACGCTCCGCGGTTGGGAAACAATGGGCCGCCACTACAACGCTACTCGAAACGGACAGTAAGCTATGAAAACATCATTTCGCTGGATCACAGGAATGAGTGTCGTTGGCGCGGCGCTGCTCTGCCTGATGCTGCAAGCAACGTGTTTTGCCCAATCGTATACGATTCGGCCGACCTGTGACCCCAAAGGCCAGTGCAAGCCCAACGTGCTGACATTCGGCTTCTATGATACCGATTGGCGGCAATTTCCGCTGCAGCCTCGGCCCGAGCAGCGAAACTCGAAAACGATTGGAAGCGAGGTCATTCCACCCCCGCCGGCAATTCTGGAGAAACCGCCCCCGCGCGCGGACAAGATTCCCTCAAAGCCGTCGGTGTCGGGCGAAAGCGGCACGGGTTCGATCTTGCCGCCCCAAGGATTAACGCCCGTTCCGACGATCCCCCCGAACTTCAATATCGACGCCGGCCCGACGATAGGTCCCAGCGGCACACCCGGGGGCCAGAATCCTGCCATACCAGGTGTCCCGGGAATGCCGGGCATCCCCGTTCCCTCGCTGCCCGACACGAAGGCGAAAACCGAGAGTGGTGGAATCGCGCCGTCGGCTCCCAAGGAGCCGCCTCCATCGGGAGGCGCAAAGCCCGAATCGCTGCCAACGACCCCGAGCGGTACTGCACCCCAACCGTCGAAGATGAAGAATGCGGACAAAGATGGTTCGGCGCCGCAACCGTTGAAGAGCCTGGAGATCTCCGCGCCACAAGCGCCGCTGCCGCCTCCGAGATCGACACCACCTTCGAACGGCGTGCAACCCCCCGCCCTGCAGCCAGACGAACCGCCAGCGGCCACGCCGGACAAGAGCAGTTCGCTCTTGCGGCGCGGAAAGGATGCGGTCGCGGCAAGAGCGGCAACTATCCCGAATGACTTGCCGATGAACGCCAACTGGAGTGCCTCGCTCGAGCCCGAAACTGTGGGCGACAACCGCCTGCGGAGCGGCCGTAACGGGCGCCCGGCTGCCGACCATATTGATTCCATCAGTCGGGTCGGCGGCAACGACCTCCGCAAGACCTGCTATGAGCAGTGCAAATCGGAGTCAGGCAATCCCCTCCGCCACGGGTTGGAAGGGTATTGCCCGGTGGAATTGCAAGAGCACGATCGCTGGGCCGCCGGTAATCCAGACATTAGCATGGCCTACCAGGGGCAACTATTCTACTTCTCCAGCGATGCCGCCCGGAAGCGGTTTGAGGCGTCTCCGGAGAAATACGCCCCGGCACAAAGCGGCAACGACATTGTCTTGGCCGTGGAAGAGAATCGCACCGTGCCCGGCAAGGCAAATCACTCCGCTGTGTGGCACGAGCGATTGTACTTGTTCTCCAGCTCGGCAACGCTGGCCATGTTCCAGGAGGATCCGACTCGATACGCCAAAGGTCCCCACGAAACGCCGTTGCAGATTCCCGAAAACTCCCTATAGGACAGGTTAGAGGGTATCCGGAGAGTTTTGGCCGCAAATCAACATCAAAGCCCGACGCGGGCACCATGTACTCATGGTCGGCGAGGAATATGCCCTAAACAGCCAGGAAAGCTGATTCCTCGCTGGCGCGTCGGGCTTCTACGACACCGCATTCCTAAAGCAACTCGACCCGAAAACCGTTTCGTGCTAGTACGTGGGATAGTAGCCTCGATAGTTCTGGAATATCTGCGGATTGGCCAGTCCGTTCCCGCCCACGTTAACCTCCGTGCCGGGCGTGCCGGAATTGAGATTGCGCTGCATCGTCTGCACGCCGTTGATCTGCTCGCTGACGTGCGAATTGAAGTTCTGCTGACTCACGGCCGGTTGGACGTAGGCCGTATAGGGATTAAGCGTGCCATTGTTGGTTGAGGCGTTCAACGCCATCCAGGGGCTATAGCCGGAGGGCGGTTGATAACCGTTAAACGGCTTGGAACTGCTTGCACCACCCACAGAGGGGGTAGCAATGGGGGGAAGCCCGTATTGAGCGGTAAGTGCGTTCGCCGAGTAACCGTTCGTAAAATTGCTGGTGCTCGGCGCCACTATAGCTTGCGGCGTCGGCTGCACATAAGCGCCAGTTGCGGTTACAGGGTTGCGTGCCACCGAAACATTCGCGTAAGGATCGTTCTTGGGAGCGCCAGACGAATAGCCCTGCTGCCCATAGCCTCCCGCCTGCCCGATGCCTCCCGCCTGGTACCCCCCACCGTTGGCCGGTCCGGCCTGCGTGGGCGGCGCCGGCATGGCAAGTGATCTGCCCTGCGGGGCCCGTGGATCGGTCGGAGGATAGGGGACCGCGAACTTGCCCTTTCGGCTATCGTCGACCGACGACTGACCATTCTGGATGGTGGGAACCTGCGGCAAGTGTATGTTCTTGGCGCCTTCCTTCCATTCCAGATCCTGGATGTTGGAGAAACCGGCGGGATCAATGTTCAAAGGAACGGTCGTAATCTCGGACTCGGGCGGAAGATAACCTCCGACCATCATCACACAAAGGGCGATTGAGGCGTGCATCATTAGAATCCTTGAAAAAGGTGCTCCGCGCCCGATGGCGCGCACCGTGAGCGGAATTCGTACGCCGCAGAACAACTAGATTCTATGCTTTTTCTGGCGGAAAAGCAATCGGCGTCCACGCGATTTTCGCCTAAATATGGTACATTTGCTCGTCCTGGGCTTTGGCTCGATCCAGCAAATCGGCCAAGGTAATGCTGTTCCAGCATCTTCCGCTGGACAACGCTGACCTCCTTCCATGCCTGCATCAGCACTTTGACGGCGGGCGAGTCGGGCGAGGCACTGCTGGTCTGGCCATTCTCCTCGGACGAACCTTCGATCACTTCCATGACCTGCCCCAGGGAAACCTCCTGGGGCGGCTTGATCAGGTGGTAGCCGCCCGCCGCGCCGCGCACGCTGGCCACCAGTCCGGCGCCCTTGAGCTGCAGCAGAATTTGCACCAGAAACCGCGGCGGCACATCGTGCCGCTCGGCAATTCTGCGAATTCGCACCGGTTCATTCGACCCGTATTGGGCGGCCAGTTCCAGCATCGCAATACAGGCATACTCAGTTTTTGCAGAAACTCTCATCGCAATCTCATATTCAACTGAAATTGGGATCTCGACACCTTGATCTTCATTCTCGCGCCAACACTCGCTCAATTCTACAATGTTACCTAAGCAAGTCAAGTATCCCCCGATCGGGCAATCCAGCGGCTTCACCAGTTGCCATCGCCTGACGCTTCGGGTTAGGATGGCACTGTGAATAATCCGGGTCAACGCGACGCATATTCAAGAGACTTGAAAGGCTTGGGAGATGGCGGAAAAGGCTTATTTGGCAATCGACATGGGGGCGTCGAGCGGGCGCCATTTGATCGGACGTTTCGATGGCCAGAAGCTGCGGCTGGAAGAAGTTACCGCTTCGAAAACGGTCCGGTCGATCTGGGCGGGCGGCTGTACTGGGACCTGCCGGGACTGTGGAGGCGCGTGCGGCAAGGTCTGGCGGCCGCCCGCGCCGCCGAGGGCGGCGATGCCATCGTCAGCGTGGGCGTCGATACCTGGGGCGTCGATTTCGGCTTGCTGGGCCGCAACGACGAATTGCTGGGCAATCCCTATCACTATCGCGACAGCCGCACCAACGGCATGCTCGAACGGGCCTTCTCGATCGTCCCCCGCGAAGAGATCTTCCGCCACACGGGCTTGCAGTTCATGCAGTTCAACACGCTCTATCAACTCCTGGCGATGAAGCTTGGCAAGTCGCCGCTGCTGGACGTCGCCGAGACGATCTTGCTGATGCCCGACCTGATGCACTGGCTGCTGACCGGCGTGAAGTGCAACGAAATGACCGAGGCCAGCACCTCGCAATTCTACAATCCGGTGAAGTGCGGTTGGGCCACGGAGTTGCTGCAGAAGTTCGGCCTGCCGACGCACATCCTCGGCCAGATCGTCCAGCCGGGCACGAAGATCGGGCCGCTCCGCGGCGCGCTGGCGGCCGAGACCGGCTTGCGGGCCCAGGTCGTGCTGCCGGGCACGCCACGACACGGCCAGCGCCGTGATGGCCGTGCCTGCCGCCAGCAAGCCGGGAAAGCGGCCCGACTGGTGCTACATCAGCCTGGGCACCTGGGCCTTGATGGGCATCGAATCGCCCGTCCCGGTGATCAACGACAAGGTTCTCGCAGCGGAACTTCACCAACGAAGGCGGCGTCGGCAACACGATCCGCCTGCTGAAGAACATCACCGGCCTGTGGCTCGTGCAGGAATGCCGCCGCGCCTGGAGCCAAGGGGCGCGGACCTGGAGTTGGGAGGACCTCAATCGGCTGGCCGCCGCCGCCAAGCCGCTGGTTTCCTTCATCAATCCCGATGCGGCCGATTTCCTCGCGCCGGAGAACATGCCGCGGGCGATCGGCGATTTCTGCGCGAAGACCGGCCAGACGGTTCCGCAAGACGAAGGGGCCGTGCTGCGGTGTGCGCTGGACAGCCTCGCCATGAAGTTCCGGCACGTGCTGGGCATGTGCGAAGAACTGGCCGGCGGGCGGATCGAGACGATCCACATCGTCGGCGGCGGCACGCAGAACCGCTTGCTCTGCCAGGCCGCGGCCGACGCTTCCGGCCGCCGCGTGGTGGCCGGCCCGGTCGAGGCCACGGCCATCGGCAACATCATGATGCAGGCCGTGGCCGACGGCGCGGTCGGCTCGATCGCCGAGGCCCGCGAGGTCGTCCGCCGCAGTTTCGACGTGGAGGAATACGAACCGCGGAACACGGCCGCCTGGGACGAGGCTTATCCGCGGTTCTTGAAGGTCGTCGAGTAAAGTGGGTAAAAAAAACGAAAACCTCGATCACCTCTTTACGCCGGAACGACTTGCCCACGTCGATCGGGCCGCTGCTCAAATCGACGCCGGCCAGGGTATTCCAGCGGAGCAAATTCGCGACCACTTCCGACAGAAGCAGAAATTTGATCCGCGTCTCGACACCCAACCAGCCTCGCGTGCTTCGCCTTGAAGTGCCTCGTATGCCAATAATTAGTTGCTCGCTCCTTGATCCTGTCATGCCGCCCCAGGGAAAGCACTCTGCACGATGGCACTTGCAGCTCAACGTGGACCCCGAAGAATTCCGTGCCGTGATAGGAACCTAACAAGGGAAAGGAGGTGGCATGACTGTATCGGACCAACAACTTCAGCAATGGCTGAACGCCAGAGAAGATGAACACCTCGAATTCAAGGAAGCCAAGAACAACTTCCATTTCGAGAAGCTCGTCAAGTATTGTGCTGCGCTTGCCAATGAAGGCGGTGGCTCGATTGTTCTTGGCGTGAGTGATACGGTTCCCCGGAAAGTTGTCGGTAGCCAGGTCTTTACCAACTTGGATCGCACCAAGGCTGGACTCATTGAGAAGCTCCGTCTTCGCATTGAAGCTCAGGAAATCGCGCACGCGGACGGCCGCGTGCTGGTCTTTACTGCGCCGGCTCGCCCCATTGGCGTTCCAGTCGCGGTTGACGGCGCGTATTGGATGCGGGCAGGCGAAGACCTCGCTGCGATGACGCCTGACATGCTGCGCGGCATCTTCGATGAGGCTGGCCCGGATTTTTCGGCCGAAATTTGCCCGAAGGCCACGCTCACCGACCTGGACCCGGCAGCGATAGAATCCCTACGCGAACGATGGTCCAGGCATTCCGGCAACAAGACTTTTGCGAAGCGACCAGTGGATAAGCTGCTGCAAGATGCGGAGCTGATTGTCTCAAATGGCATCACCTATGCGGCTCTGATCCTGCTTGGCACTCGTACAGCACTCGGCCGCTTACTGGCCCAGGCCGAGGTCATCTTCGAGTATCGTTCGACTCCCCGACCTGGCCCAGCCAATCAGCGCGAAGAGTATCGGCAGGGCTTTTTGTCATTCTATGATCGCGTGTGGGAACTCGTGGATATGCGGAATGACAAGCAGCACTTTCAGGAGCGCATGGTAATGCACGCCGTTTCCACCTTCAGTGAGATCGCAGTTCGCGAGGCCCTCCTGAATGCGGTCAGCCACCGCGACTACCGCCATCCCGGATCGGTGTTTGTCCGACAGTTTCCTCGTCGCATTGAGATCGTCAGCCCCGGCGGCTTTCCACCGGGTATCACGCCCGACAACATTCTCGACCAGCAACTCCCCCGCAATCGCCGCATCGCCGAGACCTTTGCCCGTTGCGGCTTGATCGAGCGCTCCGGCCAGGGGGCCGACCGGATCGTCGAAGAATGCGTCCGCCACGGCCAACCGTTGCCGGACTACTCGCATTCAGACCATCACCAAGTTTGGCTCGCGCTTGATGGCGAAATTCGCGACGAGAACTTCCTGAAATTCATGGAGCGCGTCGGTGAAGAAACTTTGGCGACGCTCGACCCGCACGACTTCTTGATTCTGGGACTGATCGCATCGGGCAAGAGACTGCCAGCGGAGTTGCGGCCACATGTGCCCCGGCTACTTGAGGTGGGGGTTCTGGATCGAACCGGCCGGGGCAAGCCGGTCTTGGCCAAACGGCTCTATTCGTCGGCGAAAGGAGCATCCGCAAAGACGGCCGAACGGGAAGCGGCTGGTCAGCGAAACAGAATGGCTTTGAGAGATCACATTACTAAACACGCTGGTTGCTCGCTCCAGGAGATCATGGCTTCGTTCCCCGAACTGACGCGGAATCAGGTTCAGTCCTGCCTGAAGCAGCTTCGTTCGGAGGAATTGATACATCTATCCGGCTCAACTAAGTCTGCTCGCTGGTTTCCGGGGCCTCAGTCGAATGTCACGGGAGGAGACCAGATATGATCCGGACCATTCAACGGGGAAAACGAATTGCGGAAAAGAATGCGGTCAAAGCCCAATTCCGCCGCAATTCCTAGCAGCCGCAGACGCCACAACCCACGATTTTACAAAGAGTTACGCGTCTTTGGATTGCGGCAGGGAATCCATCACAGCCCCAAAATGCGGCCCAAATCAGAGCCGGAAAGCGATTCTTACGAGTGAGGCGATTGCTTGAGGCGGGCGGGTATGCCCCGTCATCGGCGCGCACTCCGTTCCCTTGGGTTGCGCCCCCCATTTTGGGCACGACCCGCGATGGAAGTTCAGGGCAGCACATAAATCGCAATTCTACCTTTGGCGGATGAGGGATACAACAATCCCTAAACCACAGGAATGTGGCGAAATTGTGCCGATATGATGCTGTGTTTGTACGGATTAGGATCTCCGCTCGTGAGGCCCTATCACAGGACTACTCCTTCAATTTGACCAAACGGCCTTCCAGCTTCCAATATGTTGGAGGGGTAATCTCCGCACGCCACCTTGACAGGCGGCGAGGAGGCGATAGGCTATCCGATAGAGGAAACGGGACGATGGTAACCAGTGAAGGTCTACCTAGACCAGAACATCTACGGCCATATGTACGAGAGCCAGACGCCCTGGCAGAATGGAGAAATCGCCCAGGCGATTCTCGCACCCTGCCAAGCTGGCATTGCCGAAGTCTGGGCGGGGACAGCCAACGCAGTCGAGGTGCTCCAGACGAGCGACCCGGCCCGCCGGTCGGCCGTTGCGGCGATGATGCTGGACCTCACCAACGCCCGAAGGATGTGGCATGGCTACTCGTTCGAGGCGGTCTGGGAGTTCATGCAGCTTCTCGACAGCATTCTACCGGGGAGCGTTCGGTTCCCGCAGTATTTCCATTTCCATGCCGACGTGACGAAACGTGACTTCCTCGGTGTGCTGGGGCTCCTCGTCGCGACGGGGACAGTCAACCACGAACTGGTTGAAGAACTGAAGAAAGACAAGCTCGGGAACGTGCTCGTCCACGCTAGGCTCGCCGTCGATCCGGATCGCTGGATCGGGGACATGATCCGGAGCGCGGAAACCCTGGAAACGACGGCGTCCGACCCCTTAGCGGGGATCGACAAACTCACGACCGATCAAATCAACCAAGAGATCGAATCCCTGAAGCCCGACATCCATCGGCTTGCCAAGGACAACATGGGGCGGTTGAACAAGCACCGCGGGAAGATTGCTCAGGCCTATGGAGCGATAGAGGTGGCTCACCGTCGCATCAACTCGTGATTCCGAAGCCTCCGGGGCCCGATGACCGCGAGGCGGTCGGCGTTTTTTGCCGTGTCGCGGTTCGGAAAACAATGTCCGGTACCGGCCCTTGCAACCACAAAGAAACTGCTCGATCCTGCCAATTCTCATCGCCCAACTGTCCTAGATCGATAGAATTGCCCATGAAATCCCCCGTTTTTCCCCTTATGCAGGCACAAAGAATAGCACAAAGAATTCATGGAAAACGTGGGAAAACAGGCCAAAACGATGGGAAGCATGGAAAACACGGAAATTTACAAACAGTTATATCATAAGGATTTACATCAATGACACGGGTCGGAATCGTCGGCATCGGTTTCATGGGCATGATCCATTATCTCGCCTACCAGCGTCTGCGCGGCGTGAAGGTCGACGCCATCTGCGAGCAGGATCCGTCGCGCCGCGGGGGTGATTGGCGATCGATAAAGGGTAATTTCGGGCCGCCTGGCCAACTTATGGATCTTTCCGGTGTCGCCCAATACGCCGATCTGACCGCGATGCTGGCCGACCCTCAACTCGACCTCATCGATGTCTGCTTGCCTACCGCGTTGCATGCCCCCGCCGCAATTCAGGCCCTCTCGGCTGGCAAGCACGTCTTGTGCGAAAAACCGATCGCGCTCACGACCGCGGATGGGATTGCCATGGTCGACGCGGCCGAAAAGGCGGGCCGCCTGCTGATGATCGGCCATGTGCTGCCGTTCTACCCTGAGTATCGTTTTGCCTACGACGCCATAACCAGCGGTAAGTACGGCCGGATCAAAGGCGGTCATTTCAAGCGGATCATCTCCGATCCCTTGTGGATGCCGCGCTACTACGATCCCGCCGTGATCGGCGGCCCAATGCTCGATCTGCACGTACACGACGCCCATTTCATTCGGCTCACCTGCGGAATGCCGCGGACGGTGCAGTGTGCCGGCAATCTGCGGGGCGAAGTGCTCGAGCGCTTCCATGCCCAGTTCCGTTTCAAGGATCCGCAGTTGATCGTCACTGCGGCCAGCGGCGTGATTGCCCAGCAAGGCCGGCCATTCACCCACGGCTACGAGATCTACCTGGAAAAGGCGACTCTGCTGTACGACTTTGCCGTCATTGGCGGCGAGCCGGTGCTGGCCACGCCCGTGACCGTGCTCACGCATGACGGCCAAATCGAGCGGCCCGAACTCTGCGGCGGCGATGCCATCGCGCCGTTCGAGACCGAGTTGAGCGAAGTCGTCCGGGCGGTGGAGTCCGGCGTCCCGGCGGCGTTCTTGAGCGGCGATCTAGCCCGCGATGCAGTCGTCATCTGCCAGAAAGAGACCGAGGCCGCAGTCAGTGAGCGGACGGTACGGTTCTAGCCCAACCGTAGGGTGCGTGGAGCGAACCGCTGAAGAAACGGTGGGTTGCGCACGGAGTCGAACCCTTGAGAACGCTTGCCGTCGTTCTGGACCGGTTCGCGCAACGCACCATAGAGTAAGGGCTTCCGTGCTCCACCCACCCTACGGCTGCGAGAACTTTCCAGATATCCTCTTAGTGCAACGCGTGTGAATGTGGATAAAATACATAGTTTAGCTAAGATACATCCACATTTTCGATAAAGAAGAACTACACAAGTTTATGAATTGGGTTGTCGATAACAACTTTGCCGGTTAGTTGGTCTCGGTAGCGTGCCTATATTGCGCCTGCTGAGGGGCGGCGGCCGGGCAAAGGGGGCAATATAACTCGTGCTGTTGTGGAAGGGCTCGGCCTTTCCATGCGGCACCCCGTGTTCGAGGAACGCGACCTGATGTGTTGCCACCCCCCGAAATCCGCAGTGGTCCTCCTGTGCGTGGCCGCAATCCTTGCCGGTTGTGCGCCGCAACAGCCGCTGTATCTCCGCAACAACGGGGACCTCTCGCACTATATCGGGATGTCGCAGACGATTGACAACGCCGACGTGCCTGAGCCTCCTTTCAGCGAGATCGAAGGCACGGTACGGCCGTTTTCGCTCGATAAGCCGGCCCCCAAGGAACATTGGGACCTTACGCTGGAAGACGCCATTCGCTACGCCCTGCACAATGGTAAGGTGCTGCGGCAAATCGGGGGGCAGGAAGTCGGAGGACGGGCCTTTGCGGAACAGATCGCTCCAGCCCCGCCTTCGTTCCTTACGGGTAGCCCCCTCCAAGCGGGCACGATCTATGATCCGGCGATCGCGGAAACCGATGCGCGTTCCGGCGTCAACGCCGCCCTCTCGCTGTTCGACCCGCAACTCAGTACGGATCTGTTCTGGGAGCGCAATCACGAGCCGCGCGACGTGAACCCGAATTTCAGCACCAGCGTGCCCACGCAGTTGAATCAGGACGTGGCCGAGTTCGACACTACGTTGAGTAAGACCACGGCCGATGGCACGGTGCTTTCGCTGGGCATGTCCACGAACTATGACCTGGAGCGCAACAACAATTCGGTGAATCCCGACCTCTTGCACAACTACACGACCTCGATCCAGATGGAAATCCGACGGCCGTTGTTGCAGGGTTACGGCGTGGAGTACAACCGCATCGCTGGTCCCGGCGCCATTCCGGGCTTCAACCAGGGCGTACTCATCGCCCGGATCAATACGGACATCACTTTGGCCGCGTTCGAAGCGAGCGTTCGCAACCTGGTTTCCGACGTAGAGAACCAGTACTGGGACCTGCACTTCGCCTACCACAACCTTGATGCCTGGGTGAAAGCCCGCGACCGAGTGTTGCGGACCTGGCATAAGGTCAAGGCCCTGGTCGACGCGGGAGTACTTCCCGTGTCGGACGAGGCGCAGGCCCGCGAGGAGTATTTCTCCTTCCGCAACCTGGCCGAACAGGCCCAATGGCGGCTTTACCATGCCGAGAGCAATCTCCGCTACATGATGGGCCTTGCCGCAACGGATGGGCGGTTGATCCGCCCGGCCGACGATCCGACGACGGCCAAGATCACCTTCGATTGGTCGCAGGTGCAGACCGAGGCGATGTCGCGTTCACCGGAACTTCGCGAAGCCCGCTGGCGGGTCAAGCAGCGGGAGTTGGAATTGATCGCGGCCAAGAACTACCTGCTTCCGCGGGTCGATTTGGATGCTCGCTATCGCTGGCTCGGCATGGGCGACAAGATAATCGATCATGGCAACAATGTTTTTTCCGACAACGGCGCGAATGTTCCCGCCGGGGCGTTGGAAAACCTGGGGAGCGGGGAATTCCAGGACTGGCACATCGGCATCGAGGCCCAAATACCGCTCGGATACCGCAAGCAGAAGGACGGCGTCAAGAACGCCGAATTGGCTTTGGCGCGCGATCGGGCCAAACTCCGCGAGATCGAATTGGAAGTTTCCCACCAGGTTGCCTTTGCGATCAGCGACATGGAAGCGAACCTGGTGATGAGCGCGACCAATTTCAATCACGAGTTGGCGGCCCAGCGATTCGTCGACGCCACGGAAACCGTCTTTGACACCGATCCCAACGGCGCCGCCACCCTCCTGAACCTGCTGGGCGCCTACCGCAGCCTGGCGCAGGCCGAAGTCGACTATTTCGGCTCGATAACGAATTACGCAAGGTCGATTGCCGGCGTCCACTATCGCAAGGGATCGCTGCTGGAGTACAACGGCGTTTATCTGACTGAAGGCCCCTGGCCGGCAAAGGCCTACTTCGACGCCCGCCGCCGTGCCCGCACCCGCTCGGCCGCCTTGTATATGGACTACGGCTTTACCTATCCGAAGGTCCTTACCCGCGGGCCGAATCCACAGTTCCCCGGCGAGGCCATGGGCGCTGGAGGCATGCCAACCGATGGTCCGGCGATGGGTCCTGGCACGCCCGCGAAGCAACCGTCGGACACTACCCCGGAAATCGTGCCGGCACCGCCAGCGGAGCCATCGGGCACCGCACCGCGGGTCTTGCCGCCGCCACCGCAACCGCCGGCCGCACCGCCGGGATCCGTCAACCCGGATTCCACTGCGGCCGCCAGCCAACCTGGTGATGAAACACGTGACCTGACCCGCGGTTTGAGTGCCCTCGCCTCGAAAGCAGACGAAGCCACGGACGCACCTAACCCGCCCGTACGGCAGACCGGATATCAGGGCCGGTAAGCCATGCATCGCTTCGCGGGAAATGGGGGTACAATAGGGCGCGTGTAGATCGCCTGATTTTTCGCATCCATAACCTCGGCCTGCTCTTCCATGTTTTTCTCCATCGATGGCGGCGACGGAACGGGAAAATCAACCCAGATCGACCTCTTCTGCCAGTGGCTTCGCGAGCAGGGGTGCCCGGTGGTTGCATGTCGCGATCCCGGCAGCACGCCCTTGGGGGAAGCGATTCGCGAGCTGCTGCTCCACCGCCACGACCTGGCCATCGGCCGGCGAAGCGAAATGCTGCTCTACATGGCGGCCCGAGCGCAACTGGTGGCCGACGTGATTCGGCCGGCGCTGCAAGCGGGAAAAACCGTCGTTGCCGACCGCTACGTTCTGGCCAATGTGGTTTACCAAGGCCATGGCGGCGGGCTCGAACGTCCAGACCCTCTGGGAAGTTGGCCGCATCGCCACCGGCGGCCTGCTGCCGGGGCTGACCATCGTGCTCGACCTGCCCGCCGACGTGGCCGCCACGCGTATTCACGGCGATCCGGATCGCATGGAAATGCAGGGACTGGAGTTTCACGCCCGCGTGCGCGAAGGCTTTCTGACCGAGGCCAGGCGGCAGCCGGACCAGATCGTGGTCGTCGACGCCTCGCGGCCGATTGACGCGGTGCAGGCCGAAGTGCGGCTTGCAGCCCAGCGGGTAATGCATAAAATAGCCTACGAAGAGGTCGATGCCGCGGCGGGGGAGACATAAGTCACCCAACGCTGTGGCCGCCGCGCCGCAACCATTCAGAGGCTAGCCGGAAAGTTTGTTCAGTAATTCGGCACATTGAAGCCCGACGGGGCACCCGCTTGCGGGTCAGCGAGGAATCGGCTTTTTCCGCTCGTTGGCGCACATTCCTCGCTAGCGCGTCGGGCTTCAATACCGCATACAATCGTAAGAACTTTCCGGATAGCCTCTCACAAGGGACTTTCCCCCATGACTTGGCACGGTATCGAAGGACACGACACGGTTCTGGAAAAACTCCGCCGGGCCGTGGCGCGGAATCGGTTGGCGAGCAGCTTCCTCTTTTGCGGTCCGGCGGGGGTGGGAAAACGCACGTTCGCGCTGCGGTTCGCCCAGGCCTTGCTGTGCCAGTCGCGGCCCGCAGCGGATCTCGATCCCTGCAATACCTGCCCGAGCTGTACGATGGCCCTGGCGGGCACGCATCCCGATATCGAAGTCGTCGCCAAGCCGGAGGACAAGGCATCGCTCCCCGTCGAACTTTTTCTCGGCGACTTGGAGCATCGCGGGCGCGAGGGACTCTGTCACTGGATCGCCTTGAAACCCTTCCTGGGCGGGCGGCGGATTGCGATCATCGACGACGCCGATTTCTTCAACGACGCGGGGGCCAACTGCCTGCTGAAAACGCTGGAAGAACCGCCACCGCAATCGGTGCTCATCCTGATCAGCACGAGTCCCGCGCGGCAACTGCCGACGATCCGCTCGCGCTGTCAATTGATTCGCTTCCAGCCGCTGCCCGAGGAAACCGTCGCCCGGCTACTGGTCTCCCAGGCGCTGGTGACCGCGGGCACCACGTACTCGGCGTCGGCGGAAGCGGCCCGCTTGGCCCGCTTCAGCGAGGGAAGCCTGCAGCAGGCGATCGGTCTGGCCGATGCGGAACTCTGGAGTTGTCGCCGTACGCTGCTGGAGAAACTGTCGGCCGAGGTGCTGGACAGCACCGGGCTGGCACAGACCGTTGCGACATTCGTCGACAGCGCGGGCAAGGAGGCTTCCGCGCGGCGGGCCCGGTTCCGCCAGGTGGTGGCCTTTGCCGCCGACTTCTATCGCCGTCTGTTGCACGTCCGCAGCGGCCTTCCCCTGCCGTCCGATCCCGAATTGCGGGGTCCGCTGGAAGCCGCATCGCAGCGTTTCCGCGGCGACGCGATCGTGGCCGCGGCCTGCCTGGAACGATGCCTGGACGCCCTCGGCCAGATCGATCGCAACGCGAATCAGGCCACTCTGATTGAAGCCTGGCTGGACGATCTGGCGACCGAAGCAACCTTAGGACCGGCGAAGCAATAACTGTCGTGTTTTCCAAAGTAGCCCGTACACTCCGTGTGCGGAAAACGGCACACGGAGTGTGCCGGCTACTATTCTTGCGACACTTATTGCTTCGCCGGTCCTTAGGGCGCCGCCTCTCCCTGAACGGTCAGCACCAATCGCCGCCGGCCACCGTGCCGACGATGTTCGCACAAACAAATTCCTTGCCAGATTCCCAGGCAAAGCCCGCCGTTGCGAATGGGGATCGTCAGCGAACAACCCAGCAGCGAAGCCTTGATGTGCGCCGGCATGTCGTCGGCCCCCTCCTCGACGTGACGATAGCCGGCATCCTCGGGGGCCAACACTGCCAGCGACTGGTTCAGGTCCTTGAGCACGTCCGGATCGGCATTCTCGTTGATCGTCAGGCTTGCCGAGGAATGCGCGATGAACACATTGAGCAACCCAACCCGGACGCGGTCCAACTCGGGCAGGGCGGCGACGACACGATCGGTGATCTTGTGAATTCCCTGCGGAAAGGCAGGCAATTGAATCTCATGCTGAAACCAACTCACGCGCATGTCCTCCTTGTCTTCGACCCGGATCATTCATGAATTGTGGGGTGCGTGAAGCGAACCGCTGCAAAAATGGTGGGTTACGCACGGAGTCGAACCTCTGGTAAACGCTACCGTCGTTCTGGACCGGTTCGCGAAACGCACCAGAGAGCCTTCCGTGCTCCACCCGCCCTACGGTGAATAATCCGGGTGGATCGGCAATCGCGTCAGTCTACACCCAAGCCGTCGGAAACGGTACGGGGCCGGGCGTGAGTCCACGCGTGGACGACTTTTCGTCGCAGTCGTTATAGTCCTTGGTATCCGCTTGAACCACCCACCCCGCATAGGTGGTTTTCGAGCCGATTCAATGCGTTCTCTGGCACAAATAGACAGCGGTAAGCTAGTTCTTTAAGAGGCTATTTCAAAATCGGGCATGTAGCGCAGGCTTCCAGCCTGCGTGCCCGATTTTGAAATAGCCTCTAAGGGGATGCTTGGTATGTATGCGAAGATTATGAAATCATGATCGAACTCGAAACTCCAGCGCCGAACGCTTCCGACTTGCCTGCCGACGGTGCCTGTCGGCGGTGCGGCGGCAGGGGCTTTCGTCGCCGTTCGGCAACGCGCGTCCTGGTGATCACCGGTTGCATCCTGATGACGGTCTGGGGACTCCGTTGGGTCGGCGGAGCCAGCACGGCGTTTCAAGTCGCGGCGGAAGACGGCCAGAGCCATCCATGGCTCCACGTGCTTGATCCATGGTTCATCGCCAAGTCCTGTCCCCGGGCCCTCGCATCGCTGCTCGCGGCGGTCGTGGGCTTCTACCTGTGTTTGCGTTGGAAATCGGTCCGCCCCCTTGAGCGGCTGATAGTGAAAGCGTTCAGCCGGCCAGTCGCGGACGAGAAAGGTCGGCCGCCACATTCATGGACCTGGATCGCCGCGGGGTTGGCGACCATCGCGGCGGCGTTGGCCATTCTGGAGTGGATCGAGCCCTGCTACTTCGTTCAAGACGACAACTTCGCCGCCTCGCTGCCGGTGGCTTTGCACGATTGCCGATCGCTTTTTCAGGGAGAGTTCCCCGGCTTCGATCCGTGCCAATTGATGGGCATGCCCAGTGGCGGCTGCGTGCTCTATCCGCCCACGGTCGTTTCCTATGCAATCGCCCGCTGGGGGCTGGGAAACGAGAACTACACGTTCGAAGTCTTCGCGGCGATGCACCTCTTGGCGGGCTATCTGTCGTCGTTTGCCGCGGCCCGGACGGCCCGCCTGCGGCCCGCACTGGCGTTCGTCCTGGGAATCTCGTTTACGCTCTCGGGTTATATTCTGCTCGTCGGACGCGGATGGATTTTTGTCGTCACGATCGTCGTTTGGCTGCCGCTGTTGTTCTGCGCCATGGAGAATTGGCTCAACGGCCGTGTCGGCTGGCGATGGCTGTTGACCGCCGGCTTCACGATCGGCGGCTTCTACTACATCGGTTTTCCCCAGGCTTGGTTCTATGCCATGTTACTGCTGGCGTGTACCGCGGCGGTGGCGGTGATCGGCGGACGCGTCGCCGCGCGGCAACTGATTTGGCCGCTTGCCGCCGGTCTGCTCGGTCTGGCCCTGCTGGCGCCGACGTTGATCGTTCAGCTTGAACTTACCCGCGGCATGACGGAAAAGGTAGCCAATTTCGGCAAGGGCATCGAACCAGGACTCCTGGCCATGCTGGCGCCCTTCCCTTTCACCCGCGCGGAAGGTTTCATGCAACTGCCCGCCAACCGGGAGCAGGTCCTGGAAACCCAGTGGTATTACGCCGGGTCGTGTCTCATGGCCTGTGCGTTTCTCGGCCTGGGGGCGACGCTGGCTTATCGCTGCAGCCGGGCCTGGTGGGGACAACATCCGTGGACTGTGGCGGCCCTGCTCTCGCTCTGGCTGGGACTGGGCAAAGAGGGCCTGCTCTGGACGGCAATCGGGAATCTGCCCGTGATTCGTGCCGTCAATCATCATCCCCACCGGCTCATGCCGTTCGTGGTTTTCTTTTCCCTGATCGTGGGCGGAATTTTTCTGGAGCGGTTGCTGCGCTGCGCCGCTTCGCGCAAGTGGGAATACTTGATTGCCGCCGTTACAACCTTGCTGATGCTCTATCATGTTTCGCTGGCGCGGAACAGTTTCTGGTGTTACGGCGACCGTCCGTACCCCGAACTTCCTGGCGAAATTGCCGCACGGATCTTGCCAAGTCAGAACCCGCTCGCCGGGCGATTCTGGTCGTTTGGACCGTGGCGATCCGTGCTGCCGGGCTTCGCCTGCTCACTGCCGCCAAGCCTGTCTGCCGCCTACGGGGCCTACGGGTTCGACGGGTACGATCCGGTCATGGAAGCCAGGCCGGAGACACAGGCTTTTCGCGAGAAATTCGAGGCGTCGCCGGCCGAAGCCGCCCGGGCCTATGGAATCCGCTGGATCTTGGTGGCCAACGCCGAGCACTACCAGAAAGAGTGGGAATACTGGTGGGCCGTGTTGAAGAGCAAGTGGTGCTTCGAGTTCTCCGATTCGGCTTGGCCCAGCTATCGGGAGAAGTTCTTCCCCGCGGCCGAGTTGCGAGTTCACCGCGAGGAAGTCAGCCTCTATGAACTTCCCCAGCCCAGTCCCCTGGCTTTCGATCGGGCGAATCCACAGACGCCGCTGCCGATCGAGTTTCATGGCTGGGGCGCCGAGGTGGAAGCTCCTGGCAAGGGTCCGCGGACCGTTGTGGTGAATATCGTTGTCCGGCCGCGGCTGCGGGCGGCATGCGAACAGCAATCGCTGGAATCCTCGGCCGATGAGTGGGGACGCATGGAGGTCCGCCTGCCCGACGGCATAACCCACTTTCAGGTATCCTACGATCTGCCCTGGCAGCGGGGAATTCTCGGCGGAATGGGCCTCGCAACAGCGACGCTCGCCGGCATGGGCGTGATTCGACGGTGGATCTGAACTTTTTCTGCACCAACTGTTAACTCGGCCCAAGAACGCGGTACAATGAGGGCATGGGTGTAGGGTATGGCGAGCTTGCGGGTCCCACCATTCCCAGCGTTTCTCATGGTGAGGCTGACAAATTCGGCCCGTCCTGCTTTCCCGACTAACTCCCCCGTTAAAGACCGTTGCGAACCGTCCCAGCCCGCGGAGGACCTACGAATGCCATGCCGACATCTGCGTGATCTTTATGAAATCTGTAGCGTTCACAATTTGAAGCTCAGCAGTTCGGACCTGATTCGCATTGTCTGCCCCGCCTGCGGGGTGGCCGATGAGTGCCCCTCGGTATTGCTCGAGGAGTACGACAGCCGCCATCCGGACGAAAACGAGCCGGCGAAGCCGCCGGGCGAGGAACAGGATTCTTCACGGTAGGGTCTGTGGGGCACGGAAATCCAGCAACTGGTGCGTTGCTCGAACCAGTCTGAACCAGTTCCAGACGTCTCCAGGGGTTCAACTCCGTACGTAACCCACGATTTCTCTGGCGGTTCGCTGCACGCACCCCTACCGTTGCGGCTATAGCGGCGGTTCTTCCGTTTCGTTCGTCAATCTTCTCTCAATCTGCTCGTTTTGCGAGCAGGGAATGCCGCAGGTCATTCCATGCTAACGCGAAAAAAATCTTTTCCTAACGCTTGACAAACATGCGGACCCATGGATAATAGACTATTTACCGTTCACGGCACCGCCCTACCCAAAAGGGTTGAGTTCACAGCCGACGATCCCATAGTGTCCTGGGCCCATGGTGTCGTGGGCAATGGCGTGGGGGGCCATGGTGTCGCGGGATCTGACCCAGCCGCCAACTCCGGTATGAATGGAACGCACCATTCCTGGCTGGAAAACCGAGACGATTAGTTATTGGGAGTATTATTTCGATGCGGAACGTATTTGAAGCGATTTTGGAGTGTGGCCACGACGAGGACTTTAACCCCACCGAGAGCGCGGAGTTTCGACGGACCGACGCGCCGGCTGGCTCCAAAGCGAAAATCGACATGCTGGCCGAGCGCGTCTTGCGCGGCCTTCCCTTGTGGCATCCCGAAGATCGCACGGATTACAGCGGTCTGAGCGGGAATGCCCGCCCGCGGGCATAGTCTACACCGATTGGTGGGGACGATTCAGGGACTTTACGGATTCGGAATCCATCTTACGCTTGCCCATTTTACGCTCGAAGGCCCAATGCCTTCGAGCTTTTTTTGCGCGCCGGATTTCTACAACGTCCGCGCCGCGCTGCACGTCGAACCGCGAGCCTACTCATGGCGATGGCCAGCCGGACGTCAATTTCCGGCTGCTCGCTAGTGTAAGTGATTCGGGCAGATGTTTTTTTGGGGTGGCAGGCTTTCACCGAGCGCAGCGAGGGGTAAGCATATTCTAACGCTGGAAACATGCCGACCCGCTGCTGCGCAGCGTGACGGCATGCCACCCGGATAATGACCCTTATTTCTGAATCACTACACTGGCTTAAATATCTGCCATGCCCAGGGAATCCATTCGCCCTTAGGCGGATGTTCCCTTCGCTGGCGCGGAAGTCACGATTACCACCTGCGGCCGAATAGGCCCCAGGCGAAGCCGCCGCCGCCGCCGAAATTATTTCCGCCGGCCGGCCATGACCCCATGACCTGATCGCTCGGCAGCCCGCCATTGCGCGGCAGCGTTACACCGTTGGATTCGGTGACGGTGATGGTGCTGCCCGACGCCAGCGACGCGGCTTCACTGTAGTAAAAGCCGGTGCCGGTGGCCGCGTTGACGGACTGGTTGCCCACGATGTTGACCACGACGTTCGGATTGTGCGACCAGCCGCCGCTGCTGCTGGCGTTGACAAACAACGTGAAGTTGACCGGCGTGACGGTAGTGCCGTTGGTGTTCGTGCCCGTCCCGCTGATCTCGGCCTCGTTGTTGGAGCCGAAAACGACGACGAAGCTGGTAACAGTGCCGACGAGATCGATGCCGTTGGCCTTGTCGGTGTAGGTCAGCGCGTTGGGCGTTGTGGTGGAAGTATTACCGCTGAGGTAGTACAGGCTCAACGTCTGCCCGCTCTTGAACGACGCCGGGCTGCCGGTGGTAGCGCCAGCGGCGGTGATCGTGCCGGTCCCGGCGCTGGGGACGACCTGGTAATTCGTGTTGTTCTGCGAGCTGCTGCCGCCGTAATTGGAACCGGGGGTCGCGACAAACGAGGCAGTAACGGAATTGGTTCCCTCTGTCAGTGGAGCGGTCTGAGTAGCGCCCGTGGAAGTGGTGGCAGTGGGCGTGGTCGTATACGTATAGATCGCGCTTGTACCGCTATCGCCGACGAAGGTGACACCGTTGGCGGTAGTCTCGGTGTAGCCATTCACCAAGAAGCTGACCGTTCCGCTGGGCGGAGTGATCGTCCCGCCGTTTTTCATCCAGTTCGGCGCCGCGTCGCTGACGACTGCCGTGAAGGTGACGCTCGACCCGAGAACACCGGGGTTGGGCGACTCATAAACGATCGTCTTGGTCGCAGCCGTACCGACGGTCACCGCCGCACTGCCTTGGCTATCGGCAAAATTGCTCGGGTTGCTGCTGTAGTAGACGGCGTAAATCGTGTCCGCGCCGGCGGGCAAGGGGCTGTACTCATTGGAAAGCGTGGCTTTGCCCCGCTGGTTCACGTTTGCCGAGCCCAGCAGGCCCGCCGTGCCGGGGGCTGCGGGAGTCGTGGCGTACGCCGTCGGCACAGGGCCGAGCCAGAACTCAACCGTGCCCGTCGGCCCGCTCCCCCGCGGGCTCGCCGGAGTAGTCGTCACGTTGGCCACCAGCACCACGGGCTGGCCGTACTGCGACGTGCTGGGCATGGCCTGCAGAGCCGTTGCCGTGGTGGTTGACAGCAGTCGCCGATCTTCGAGCGCTTCAAGCCGGAGCAGACTGTTTTTCGTCGCACGCCGTGGCGTCGCGCGGTTCTTGCGCAGCGCTTGTTCCGTGGTATGAATTGCATTGCCCAACTAAGATTAAACATCATCGAATCCTCCTTGGAATAGGAACACTTGTCCTATTTCTCTGTGCTTGGAATCAGTTCCGCTGCCCCACGGAAAGAACGCCACGCATTGGTGAACCGCCTTGAGCGCGAAGATTTTTCATGCCATCGAAAGCGTGCCTGGGGTGGCGAAAAGAGTGAATGCCAATGGCTTGCCCTGGCCCATTCCCACCAGTGTATTGCATTTCAAGAGTGGTGTCAACCAATTCGTGCGGCTGGTCTTTTGCCTGCTTCCCTTGGAGATTTGGGCTATTCTGGAAGGGATCTCCGGAGACTTTTATGGAGAAAATTTTCTTTCGCTCTTGCGTCAATTCACGATGATATTGACCGCATGGAGTTCGACATTTGCGGTCTTCGGCGACGAAACGATCCGGCCGCTAGGGACCTCTTCCGTTTCCGCGCCCACAACTCCGACGCTCTACTCCATGGCTGGTGGCCTGAAACTCTCGGCTGCCTCGCCCGGTGGCCAGCCGAATCTCTATGTGCAAAATCCGTTGCTCTCGGGCTCGGCAAACGCGGGAGGATTCAGCGGCCAGATACCGTTGAACTCGCCCATGGGGCCCGCTCCGCCTCCTGTCGCCGTTCCCAGCGTCCCGTCGACGCCGATTACCGCCCACAGCAACGCCTACGCCGTTTGCAAGACTCCAATGCTGTTGATGTGGACCAGGGCGATGTAAACGGCTTGGTCCGTATTGGGGTCGATGAGGATGATTCGATTCCTGCCGAGCGCAAGAACTTCCGGGTGGCGCACTTGATGATGTTCTCCATTGGAAAGCCGCAACTCGAACGGCTCAAAGGGCTGGCGGCTCAACCACTCTCGAATCGTTTCCGCGTTCATGAATTCGCCTTTCAGAAAGGGTAAGTTATGCGCGACTCCACAAGCAATTATACCACGGCCGCCGACTGTTTCGACGGCTGGCGCGACGACGTGTTGACCGGCTTGCCGCCGACGTTCTACCCCATAGCTTCGGCCGGGGGGCTGGCACGAATCGAAATCGGGCCGGGACTGGTGACGCTGTTCGGTGGCGCGCCGGGGTCTGGCAAGACGTGTTTCACGATGCAAGCCGTGGTAGACGCGCTTCGGTTGACCGAATTAACGAAAGCCCGATATCGGAGCAGCAGCTAAACTTGCCGTATGAGAGAAGCCGTCTCCAAGCACACTCCGCAACCATTGTGGCCCCGATGGTTTAGACCATTCCACCACCCCGCCTAATGTCTCAAATGCCGCCGCTGCTTCTTCCGTTGCAACCGCAGACTATAGCCCGCAAGACAAACAGCCCCGACACCCAATAAGACGAAGGTGGATGGTTCGGGAACAGTTGCGATGAAACCGTGATAATTGCCCGATGAGTCTTGATAGGTCCCGACGATAGTATTGCCAGAAATGCCACTGAGAGACGTGCCTTCTGTTCCCGACGGGTCGTCTAGCGTCGTGTAAATCGAACCGTTGTAGATAAAACCGTGATAATTGCCCGATGAGTCTTCATAGCACCCAACGATGTCATTACCAGAAATGCCGTATGGAATAGTGCCTTCTGTTCCCAACGGGTCGTCTAGCGTCGTGTAAATCGAACCGTTGTAGAGAAAACCGTGGATGAGCAACGACGTATCGTAATAGTACCCAACGATATTACTTCCAGAGATGCCACTTGCAATAGTGATACTTCCTGCTGATGGGTCGGTCAGCGTCGTGTAGGTCGAACCGTTGTAGAGAAAACCGTGGGAAATACTTGATGAGTCTTCATAGTACCCAACGATATTATTGCCAGAGATGCCGAATGCGTTGGCTTTAATCCCGCCTCCCAATGGGTCGTCTAGCGTTGCGTATGTCGAGCCATTGTAGAGAAAACCGTGAAAGGCTCCCGAACCAATATAGCCGCCAACGACGTTACTGCCAGAAATGCCCGACGCAACGGTGGTGGCTGATCCTGCCGAAGGGTCGTCTAGCGTTGTGTAAGTCGATCCGCTAAAGAGAAAGCCGTGGCGAATGCCCGACGAGACCTCATAGCACCCAACGACATTGTTGCCAGAAATGCCGTTGGCCCAAGTGCCGTTTGTTCCAAGCGGGTCGTCTATCGTCGTGAATGTTTGGGCATTTGCGGGGCTGCCCCAAATGCCGACTGAAAACAGAATCGCAAACACGCTAAGAAAGGCTCGATTCATAGCCGAAAAACTCGAAGGCAACTGCCGGTTTAATTTATGCCAGCTCTCGACGACGTTAAACACCCCCGAACGATGTCATTAGAACAGAAATTTCGGTTTAGTCAAGGAATTTGCAGGAATTTCATTCGGGGTGCGACAGATGAGCCTTCAGGCGTTTTCGGCAAGCCCATCAATCACAAACGAAATTATTAGATTGTGACAGGCAATAGGGGGGGTGCCAGACGGTGCATAGCGGTGTAAACAGACGGGGGGAATAGCCACCTGACAAAGACGACCAACCGCAAGAGCCTTTCTTCCCGAAACAACCGCCTCGCTAGGTTTTCGGGCAAGTGGCGAACCAGGGCAAAGAAAACGCGACTACGTAATTCCCAAATCTCGGCCCGATTAGGACCGGCGAATCAATAAGTGTCGCCTTTCGCTCCGCGAAAGTTGCGCTCTTTCGCGGAGCGAAAGGCGACACTGCGACAGTTACTGATTCGCCGGTCCTTAGGTAGCGAATTAGGTAGTCGCGTTAGGTAGTGGAATTAGGTAGTCTTCTTGTCGTCGTAAGTCCTTGTCTTATAATGACTTATAAGAGCGGGCGAAGGGATTTGAACCCTCGACAGGTGCCTTGGGAAGGCACTACTCTACCACTGAGTTACACCCGCGCAAGTGTGAAGGGACGGCTGAACCGGCTCACACCTTCAAATATACACTCTTCCGCCGGGCGCGTGCAAGGGGCACGCAAACAGCGAATCAGCGCTGGTCGTAATTCCTTCCCTCCCCAACTCATGCCCGTGGCCAACGCTTGACGACAGTCTTTCTAGAGGAAAAGATGGATTGGAGATTCGCTAGCCTCCTTCTCCGACCTATTCTCCGCGGATCCACAAACCGATGCCCCGCCCATGTTCAATCCCCCTGGGAACCCCGTCGTGAGCCGCATTTCTCACCTGCTGGTCTTGGCATTCGTGATTCCGATCTGCTTATGCACAATCGGGTTACGATCGGCCTGCGGAGGCCGCGACGAGGCCGCTGCCATCGAACAACGACTGGCGGCCACCGACCGCTTTCTCTCTTCCGACGAGTGCGAAGGTCGGGGACTGGGCACCAAAGGCATCGACCTGGCCGCCGATTACCTCGCCGATCAACTTCGGCAACTCAATCGCTATGGCCTGAAGACCGATCTTTGGGACGGCGGCCCGTTCCAGAAGTTCACCGTCGCCGTGGACGCCGAATTGGGCCCGAAAAATCATTTGTTTCTGGTCGGCCCGCCCAAGGCCAAGCGGCGGCAAGCCGCGGAAGATCGAACTGGTGCTGGGCAAGGATTACACCCCCTTGGCAATCAGCGGGAACGGCCAATTCGACCTGCCCTTGGTCTTCGCGGGCTACGGGATCACGGCCCGCAAGGCCAACTACGACGACTTTGCCGAGGTGGACGTGACCGGCAAGGCGGCGGTCATGCTCCGCCACCAACCGCGCGACGAGTTGGACGACAAGGAATCGGCCGCGATCAAGGAAACCGCCTACACGGCGTTTCGCCACAAGGCGTCCAACGCCTGCGAGCATGACGCGGCCGCGGTCGTCTTTTGCAGCGACATGGCCGAAGTCCGCCGCCGCCGCGGCAAAGACGATACGCTGCTGTCGTTCCACGTCGCCGGCACCACCTTCACCCACCCCGACGTGCCGGTGCTCACCGTTCGCCGCGCGGTGATCGACAGTATTCTCCATGACCTGGACGAGCCGGAACTTGCCGAGATCGAAGACCAGATCGACCACACGCTCAAGCCGGCCAGCCGCGAACTCAAGGGCTGGCGAATCCAGGGCGAGATCGACGTGCGGCACGTGCACTGCGAAGTGAAGAACATCGCCGCCATCCTGCCCGGCGAAGGTCCGCTGGCCGACGAGGTGATCGTGCTGGGCGCCCACTACGATCACCTGGGCTACGGGTCCTACAGTACGCTGCCTTCCAAGCGCGGGGCGATTTACCATGGGGCCGACGACAACGCCTCGGGCGACGCCGTGGTGCTGGAGATTGCCCGGACCCTGGCCCAACGACCGCAAAAACTGCACCGCACGATCCTCTTCCTTTTTTTCACGGGCGAGGAATGGGGCTTTTGGGGCAGCAGCTACTACGTGAACAATCCGATCGTGCCCATGAGCAAGACCGCGGCCATGCTCAACCTCGACATGGTCGGCCGGCTCCGCGAGGACGCGCTGACGATCAACAGCGTGGGTACGGGGACAGGCTTCAGCGCGCTGCTGGACCAGATGAATCGGCCTTACGGATTCCATCTCACGAAGGTTGCCGGCGCATCGGGCCGCAGCGACCAGGCTTCGTTCTATGCGAAGCGGATCCCGAACATCCACTTCTTCACGGGCAAGCATCCCGACTATCACCGTCCCACTGACACCTTTGCCGGGCTGAACATTGCCGGGCATGCGGCGGATCGGCGGCTACGTGCTCGACGTGACGATGGCCCTGGCCGACGCCCCGCAACGGCCCGACTTCGTGGCCGTGCCCATGCAGCGGCGGGTGGGCGACATGCCGCGGCCTTTCCTGGGGTGCGTGCCCGACTTCACCCGCGAGGAGCCGGGCTATCCGATCAGCGCGGTGATTTCCGGCAGTCCGGCCGATCGCTGCGGTCTGCGCGGTGGCGACGTGATCGTGAAGTTCGGCAAGCATCACATCGGCATCTGCGACGATTTCGACGACGCCTTGCAGCAGTACGTCGCGGGCGATCGGGTGAAGGTGCGGGTCCGGCGAAGGAACTCGACGATGACCTTCGAAGCCACGCTGGCGGCGCCGCAGTAGGTTGGAGCGGAAGAGGTCCCGCCCTACTTGTCGCCCTTCAATACCCGCGCGGCGGGCGTGGGAAGAAGGACCGGGGCGTTGGCCTGATTGTTGAACGTGGCCGGATCGTAGGGATCGATGGCGTCGATCGCCGGGGCGGCGTTCTCGGCCGGAGTTTTCCGCCCTGCGCGCGCGCTGCTTGCGGACCGCGGAACGGCAATCGGCTTGGCCGCTCCGCCATTTTCCGCCTTGCTGCCGGTTTCTGAGCTGCCATCGCTAGCCGATTCCGCGGCCGATTTGCCGCTGCTGCCTTTTGGCGAAGAAAGTTGGGGAAGCCGCGGCTTGGGCCGATACGGGGGGGGTACGCTGGACGCCGGCGTGCCGCCGGCCAGCTCGGCGAACGACAGGTTTTCGATTCCGCCGGGGGCCGTTTCCTCGGCCGGCATCGGCTTCTGGGCGACTTGATAAACCCATTGGGCCAGTTTCTGGTACTGACATCGAATTCTTGCCGGGAAAGTTCCCGACCGTTGCCGCGGCGCCCGATCCAACCGACGCCTTCAGCAAGGGGCTTTCGCTCGGATTGTCCCAGTCGATGCACTCCAGAACCGCGTACAGGTTCCGCTGCGTGACCCGCCGGCTGGGACTCTCGCCCAGGGGCGGCCGCATCAGTTGCAGGCGTTTCTGCCCGGGAAGCGTGTAACCGACGGCCCCCGGACAATGATTCAACAAGATCGGCTGCACGATCTGCACGAACGCCTCGACCGTGCCGGGCGGCATGCCGCGCGTCATCTGGTCGAGTTGCTCGTCGCTGGGAGGCAAGCGGACCGTTTTCGGCGGGACGGCGGTGCTCCTGCTTCTGCTGCGTTTCCACTTTCAGGCGGCGGCGCAGCACGGGAATCATCGGATGCTGGCGGTCGAGCGCCTCGGCCGCGTTGAGTTCGTCGCCCGCACAGTCCAGCAGGCCGTGCCGCTCACACCACAGAAACAGTTGCACGTGCTGCTCGATGTCGTTGGGCTGGATGGCGGCCTTTTTCCGCCGATAGCCCTCGCGCAGGTCATGGCAGGAAAACTCGACGTTCGCCGTCCGGATTTGCAGTTCCTGGTCGGGCAAGGTGACGGTGTAATAGTCGCCGTTGTGCTCGATCTGGCCCTCGACGACCTGTCCGTTGCGGAGCAGCAGGACGCCTGGGGCGTTCGCCGGGGGCGACGACAACGGTTCGGCCCCGTCGACCGCGGAGGCGACGACCAGGAAAAAACCCAGGAGTAGAAAGATTTTTCCAGACATCGTGGTGCGAAGAGTACGAAATCGGCCGGCATGGGTCAAGAGCGGCTTTTCGCGTGCGGCGGCTTACCACCGCTTTTCAAAGCGGCTAAATTCTCGCACTCCCTTCTCCCCGCGTGCCGCCCGCTATTCCGGCCGCTTGGGGCCGGTCGAAAACAACTTCCGCACATTTGCGAGGGTGGCATGCCTTCACGGCGTAGCCGGGTAGGCATGAGGGCCGCTACCCTCATGCCTACCTGCGACACGTCGCCTGAAGGCACGCCACCCGAATCGGGAAGTTATTTTTCGACCAGTCCTGGCCGCCTTTCTTCTCGCCCCGTTGTCACACTTGCGAATCCGGGCCGTACAAGGAGGTGAAGGATGAGTCGGCCGACGCCGGCTCGGCATACAGCAATCATTAGACTATCTTCGAAAGGGTTCGATCATGAATACGACTTGGACGACTTTTCCCGTGGCCCTGGCGTTGGCCGCTTCACTCCTGACCGCCGAGGCCCAGGCCCGCGGCGGACATCCCGGCGGCAGCCACTCCGGCGGCAGCCACAGCACGCAAAGCGGCCTGGTTCAAATCAAGGTAACAGTTTTCTGGCTAGTTTGAGCGAGGGTGGCAAGGTCATGCTAGCATCGGCCCCACTTATTGGGAATTGAAGAAGTGTCTGTTTCCCCCTAACTGGTTTATAGAGCATCAACCACCAGTTTTTACGGAGGAAACAGACATGGTATGTTATTGTAACGCCTCGACGGTTCATCCGCAGTCGGGAACCAATTGTTTTTGCGCGGCCAAAGCGATGGAGCCGCGACAGCGGCAGGACCTGGCCCTTCAGGCCCTCGCGGGAGCCGAAAGTATCCGCGGGCTGGCCACAGAACACGCGGTCAGCCGCAAGTTCATCTATCAGCAGGTTGACACAGCGAAGGAGGCCCTCCAAGAGGCATTTGCCCCCGAACAAGACGACGCCACGAAGGTCCTCTTCTACCTGCCCGTGACCAAGCAATGGTTGGAGCAGGCGTTCCTGGGGCTGACGTTGATATGCCACAGCTCCATTCGTGGCATCAGTGAGTTCTGCCGCGATCTGCTGGATTATCCCGTCTCGGTCGGGAAGGTCCACAACGTCCTGCAAGCGGCGGTTGGGCAAGCCCGCGCCTACAACCGTCAGCAAGATCTTTCTGGCGTGCGGATCGGCGCCCATGACGAGATTTTTCAGAGCGGATGGCCCGTGCTGGTGGGGGCCAACGTCCGCTCCAGCTTTTGCTATCTGCTGAGCCGGGAAGAACAACGTGATGCCGAGACATGGGCCATCCGCATGTTGGAACTTCAGAATCGAGGCTTCCGCCCCGAGGCAACCATCGCCGACGCCGGCAGCGGTTTGCGAGCCGGACAAGCCCTGGCCATGCCGGGAACTCCCTGCCGCGGTGATGTTTTTCATGCCCTGCAACTCGTGCAACCGCTGGTCACATTCCTGGAAAACCGGGCGTACGAGGCCATCGCCCACGAAGCCACGCTGGCTCACAAAAGCCAGAAGGCCCAGAAGGCCCGCACGACACGGCGGCGACCACGCCGGCACCCCCTGCCGAGCAAAGAGAGCTTTGCCGAACAACTTCGCCTTGCCACCCAGACCAAGGCCCAGGCCATCGATCTGGCCGCGGACGTGGCCACGTTGTTCGATTGGCTGCGTCGCGACATTCTCTCGCTGGCCGGTGCCGATTACGCCACACGCCGCGAACTGTACGACTTTGTGGTGGCCGAACTGCGGGCTCGTCATCCGCTTTGCCCACACCGCATTGCTCCGGTCGTCAGCGCCTTGACCAACCAGGGTGACGATCTGCTGGCCTTCGTAGCCCAATTGGATCGGGACCTGGCGGTCCTGGCTACCCAGTTTCAACTTCCCGTTGCCACCTTGCGGGAGGTGTTTAACAATGAGGTTCTCGATGTGGACCATCCCCGTCGCTGGCCGCGAGACGCCGCGTTACGAGAGCGGCTGGGATGCCGCTATTTTGCGGTCAGCGTCGCTGTGGCCGAACTGGCAGAACATACGGTCCGTGCCAGTTCCGTGATCGAGAACCTCAACAGTCGGCTACGAAACTACTTTTTTCTCCGACGGCATTTGGGTCCAGACTACTTGGTCTTGCTCCAATTCTTTCTCAACCATCGACGATTTTTGCGCAGCGCGCGGCCCGAGCGAGTCGGGAAGAGCCCTGCCGAACTACTGACTGGCCAGTCACATCCCCACTGGCTGGAAATGCTCGGCTACACGCGGTTCTCACGGAATTGACTGGCCCGTTTGGCCCAAGATCTTCATCACTCCCTTGCGGATCGCGCTGAGAGTCCGCACTTGTTACCCAAAAACAGATGAAAATGAACCACGCCCGCAAAGCAGCCATTTTCGTTCCACGGGTTCGTCGGGCAGCCCCCACTTCTCCACGGTTCAGAACTCCCACCAGGGCACGTTCAACAGCCTGAACAAGCTCGGGCAGGGCAACACGCTCAACAAGGTTAATACAACGAACCTCGCCAACAAGCTGAACGGCAACAAGGGCTTCAACAAGGGCTTGAACAAGAACAACAAGATCACTATTGCCAAGTTCGATTACGGCAAAGGAATGAACAAGAAGTGGTTTCCCGGCAAGTCCTGGTGGGGTTACGGTTTCGGCTGCGGCGGCTCGTACGGCTGCGGCGGATACGGATACGATGGCTACTGCGGTGACGAGTGCCCCTGGTACTACAGCGCCTGCTACAACGTCTGCTCTGATTATGTTCCCGCCGATTTCTCCTGCGACTCGGCGTCGGGGGCGCCTGATTCCGGCCCGCTTCCGACTCCCGCCGCGAAGATCGTCCGCATCGTGAATCCGGCCGAGACCCAAACCACGCTTGGTTTCGCCGTCAACGGCCGGGCCTACTCACTGGAAGCGGGCAAGGCGCAGGACCTGGAGTTGGCAGACAGTGCCGTCGTTGAATTCGATCGCGGTTCCGGGAACGAGACGGGCCGCTACTCTCTAAGTGAAGGCGTGTACAGTTTTGCTTCCACGCCGCAAGGTTGGGAACTTTACCGCTCGAACAACGCGTCTCTGCCCGACGCCGTCACGGCCAACTGAACATTTGCCGCCGGCCACTGCGGGCAAGGCGGCCCGCCGCAAGGCAAAACGCATGACCCGGAGCCGCACGATGCGGCCCCGGGTCGTTTCTTGATATAATATCGAGAACCTATCCGAGAACCGGATTGGGCCCGCTGGAATCCCGGGATCATCGCAGGGTTCTCGGATAGGTTCTAACATCATGAACGTGCGTCTTGAATACGGTCGTACCGGTTTGGAAGTCGAATTGCCGGACCAGAACCTGCTGAAATGCCTCGGCTATCAGCCGGCCGCGCCGCTTCACGATGCGGCCGCCGCGGTCCGCCAGGCCCTGGCCGAGCCGTGCGGCACGCCGTCTTTGGCCGACCTCGCGCGGGGACGCCGCAGCGCTTGCATCGCTATTTGCGACATCACCCGCCCGGTGCCCAACCGGTTGCTTCTCGAACCGCTGCTGGAGACCTTGGAGGCCGGCGGAATCGGCCGCGAGGAAATCCTGATCCTCGTCGCCACCGGCTTGCATCGGCCGAGCACCGCGGCGGAAAAGGTCGAGATGCTTGGCCCGGCGATCGCCGGACGGTATCAGGTCGCCGACCACGACGGCTGCGATCTGGCGGCCCACACCCGCTTGGGAACGACGCCCCGCGGTGTTCCGGCCTGGATCGACTCGCGCTATCTCGCGGCCGAACTGAAGATCACCGTCGGTTTGATCGAGCCGCATTTCATGGCCGGCTTTTCCGGCGGGCGGAAGCTCATCTGTCCGGGCCTGGCCGCCTTGGAAACGATCAAAGTCTGGCATGGCCCCGCCTTCCTGGAGCACGCCTATGCCCGGGCCGGCTGCCTGGAGGGGAATCCGGTCCACGAAGAGAACACGCGGATTGCCCGCATGGCCGGATGCGACTTCATCGTCAACGTGGTGCTGGACGATTGCCGCCGGGTGCTTTCCGTGGTGGCCGGCGACATGGAGGCCGCGTTCCAGCAAGGCGTGGCTTCTGCCCGCCGCCTGGTGACCGACCGCGTGGCCGAGCCGGTCGACATCGTGGTGACCAGTTCCGCCGGCTATCCCTTGGATGCGACCTTCTACCAGTCGATCAAGGGCATGGTGGCGGCGATGCCGATCGTCAAGCCGGGCGGAACGATCATCCTGGCCGCGGCCTTGAGCGAGGGGATCGGCAGCCGCGAGTTCCAGCAGCTTTACGACGACCATCCGTCGTTGGAGCGGTTCATGGAGCGGATCACCAGCGGCGCGTATTTCAGACCCGACCAGTGGCAGTTGGAAGAGTTCGTTCGTGTCCACGGGCATGCCCGGATCTGCGTGGTCAGCGACGGCCTGCCGGCCGACGTTCTGCGGCGGATGCACGTCGATACGGCGGCGAGTGTCGAGGCCGCCGTCACCGCGGCCCTTGAGCGGCACGGGCCGGGGGCGACGATCGCCGCGATTCCCAAGGGGCCCTACGTGCTGGCCGAAGTGGGTTAGAGGAGGCGTCGCTTCAGCGTCGTGCTGGACGCATTGTAATTCGCGTCCCCCTTATAAACGGCCGTGATGGTGTGATTCGCCGGGGCCATCCCTGTCGTGTTCAGAGTGAAGATGGCTTCGTACACGTCCACGCCGTGTACCACGACCAGTTTCACCGCCGCCGAACCTCGCAACTTGCCATCGAGCCAGAACTGTACGCTGCCCGTCGGTGCTACAGGTGCGTTGGACGCAAGGCCCAGCACTGCCGTGAGCGTCGCGCTGGTGTGTTCGCCAATCGCCTTCTGGCTTACGGTTAGCGTAATCGTCGTGTTGACCGCGTGATGCGCGTGGAGTCCGCCGGGGACTTTCACGACGACGCCCTCGGGAAGTGTCGCAACGGGTTTGTGCGAGAGTCGCGGGGGGGTAGCCGTAACCGAACGCATTCCAGCGTCCGCAGCTTGCGATCCGGCGACCACGACGCCGGGCTGGCTCGAATTCACGCCGGCAGGCAGGGGGCCCGCCAGGACAGCAGGGCTGGCGACCATCGCTGCCGACAGACCGGCGGACATGGCGATGGGGCTGGCGCTCAACATGCGACGTTGATCGAGAGACTCCAATCGCAGCTTGCGAGTCTTCTGGTGCGAGGCCTTGCGGCAATGCGGACTTGCTGAAGAAATTCCACGGCATGATCAATCTCCTGAATTGGGGGAATCGGGCTGCAAACCTCGATTCTCGGTGTTTCGGAATAGCCTTGTTGGGGTTTGACGGGTCCCGCCACGCCGATTACTACGGAGTGGAAGCGGCAATCCTGCGCCGGCCGGCAAAATTATTTTTTTCACGTTCTGGCCAAGGAACACGACTCCCCGGGACGGCGTGCGGCGATCGACGAGCTGGTGCAGATTTACCTGCGTATCCACGCAGCCTCGTCTTGGAGGCCCGCGACTTGACCGAGGCTGTGGTTCGCGGCCTTGGCCCTCGCCTGGACGATCATGCCGCATGATTCAGCCGAATTGCTGGCGGAATTGGCCGGCAATGATTTCTCCGGCGTCATTTGCTCGCGGCACGGGACGTGCTAGCTAGAATGAAGATCGAACCCTTTGGAGACTGGAGCGATGGCAACGCTAAACATCAAAGACGACACGTACGAGAGACTGGCCCGCAAGGCCGTCGCACAGAATACGACCGTTGAGGACTTCATTGAGCCGCTGCTTGATCGAATTGCCGAGACGGAAGCTGCTTCGGCGATTCAGCCCCCCTTGCGCACCGTTGCGGAGCGCGAGAAGGCGCTTGCTGATTGGATGGCGCAGGTCCAGGAGCGGGCCAACCGCTACCCCGCTGGATTCGTGGTAGATGACAGCCGCGAACGCATCTATGAAGCTCGCGGCGAATAATGAACGTTCAGCTCGATACCAACATTCTTACTCGCCTCGCGCAGCCCTCGCACCCCTTCCACGCGGTAGCGTTGGCAGCGCTGCGGAACCTCCAGTCGGCAACGCATGTGCCCTGTATTGTCCCCCAAAACCTGTTCGAGTTTTGGGCCGTTGCCACTCGCCGCGTCGAGGACAACGGTTTGGGGCTGAGTGTCGCTGAAGCCAAAGCGGAGTTGGACAAGCTCAAGAACGCCTTTGCGCTTTTTCTCGACGGTCCGCTACTGCTGGACGAGTGGGAAAAGTTGGTCGTTGCGCATGAGTGCTAGCTGTTTCGATCCCGGCCGTCTGAAGTGATGAACCGCGGATTACGCAGATATCGCGGATAAGACGACGCGAATACTGCCATTGGAGTTTCATCCGAAACATCCGCGTTCTCCGCGCAATCCGTGCTCTGCTTCATTCCAGTGAAGCGTTGCCCGAGCGCGCCCTTACGCCCCCGCAGTTTGCGTCGTCCCGCAGACGCCGCACTGAAACGCCTGGCCCGCCATCGCTTGGGGCAGTTGAATCACGCCGCCACACTTGACGCACGTATGCACCAGCATCTTTGCCCCCGCGGGACTGAAGCTGGGGACGGCGGTTGCGGCGGGCTTCTCTCCTTTACGTCGACGCGCCAGCAGGACGAGGAGCAGAAGGAGCAAGACAACTCCCAAACCGATGAGAATCCACATCCAGGGAAAGGCGGGCCCCACGACGCTGAACTCGCCGTTTTCGCTCGTGGCGAGAAGTTCCCAGGGCGGAGTCGCGGTATTGACCACGCGAAAATTGTCGATCACCAGGCTGCTCTTCTGACCGGCCTGGCCATCGGCATTGACGGTAAAGACGACGTTGAGCACAACGCCGTCCTCGTCAACGCTGGCGAGTTCCTTGCTGGTCGGCGCCTTGAAGCTGCAAACAAACCCCAGGGCCAGCTTGCCGGGATCGGCCTTCGGATCGATGTCTTCAGCGATGATCGCCCGCGTCAAGTTCGGACCTTGTTCGACCGACTTGAAAGTGAGGATGGCGGGGTCGTAGTTGAGCCGCAGCGACATGCCGCGGACCCCCTTGGCCTCTTTAGCGCCCTTGAGAACGATCGGCACGACAACGTCCTTGCCCGGCGCCCCTGCGATCTTTCCCGTGCCGAGAACCACGGGCCCGGCGAGCAGGAGCCGGCCACCGACGAGACTGAGAAGCAGACATCCGAAAACGATTCTTCGCACGCGCATGGTCATTGCCCCGTCCTCGTTGCACCCAAGACCTGGCGGACAATGATGGCGGCATCGTCCGAATTGACGATGTTGTTGCCGTCCATGTCCATGATCAAGTCCGGCGGCCGCAGTTCCACCGACATCTCCAATGCGCAAATGGCGTCTTCGATCACCAGCTTCGGCTGACCGCAGCACGAACCTCGCAATCGCTCCTGTTCCGCCTTGACGATCTCGATCGAACCGTCCACCAGCTTGATCGGCGGGTGACGCAGTTGTGGATCGCTGATGGTCTTCAACTCCAGCGTCAAGGGTGTTCGGCTGCCCGGCGAGCCAATCGCCTTGAAGTGGATGCGGGCAAGCTGGCCGCCGGTATTGATCGGCTTGTGTTCGGCGAAAGCCAGCAAGATGCGATTAGGCTGCGATGGATTCGCCCGGAAGGCCAACAGCGGCAGGTTGCCGTCCAACACGGACGGCTCGACCAGTTGGGCCACGCTCGAATCGTAGTTCAGGACCCAATCCATGTTGTTGACGTCGGTCGGATTCAGGAGCACGACGGGCGCATAAACGTCCTGGCCCTGCTTGACGCGATAATCGTTGACCAGCAGCGTCATCAGCGTGTAGTTCGCGCTCTCCGCCTCGACCCAGGCCGCATAATCGCCGATGCCGTTGCAACCGTACTCGATCCACATGTAACCTGCTTCGCCCCAGCCGGTGGTCCACGAATTGCGAATTGCCCACGCACCGTTCCTGCCCTTGCCGTCGTCCCAGCCGACAATCAGGACGACATGCATGTCGTCCGGGTCGTTGCTGGGGGAGTTCTCATCGAACACGCCGCCAAGGTAGTTATGGAAGGCGGGGGTGGCATGCACGATAACCGCCAGGGGGCCGTGCTGGCAGAGGGCCGTCTTCATGGCCTCCACCGAAGGCATGCGGCCATCCGCGGCGACAAAACCCCAACTCACCGCCTTGTACGGCGAGGTCACGTTCCTGCACGCGCCTTTGGCATCCACGTAAGCATAGGAGTCCCCCGCGCACGTGCCATGCCGGATAAGATAATCGAAGGCGTCCATGTGCCAGCCGGCCTGGCAGTCTCCCTTGGTTACGCAATCGAGAATCTGCTGCTCGGAACCGCGAATCGCGGCGTTGTTACGGATGAGATGGCTGCATTCGAACGCACCGAGGGCCGCGAAATCCCAGCAGCTTCCGCAGTTGCCTTGATCGCGGACGGGAGTGACCTTGCCGTAGTCGCGCCAATCGAAGCGGCTCTTGCGGGCGTAGACACTCGCCTGCGTCCGCGCCTCGATGCTCAACTCGGTCAGCACGTTCGGTTGCTGCTGGTTGAATTCATCTCGTTTCCGCCGGTCCGCTTCCAACCACTGGTATCCACGGCGGTTGACTCGCTCGACGAATTCCACGAGGTTGATTCCGCCCGGCACGTGAAAGCTGACCAGTTGCCTGCGTGGAATGTGCGATACGGCGTTCTGACCGATCTGGAACGACCAGCGTTTCAACCGGGCTTGCTGCTGCAATTCCGCAATCTGTTGCTTGACCTGCGGAGGAAGTTCGGGGAGCTTGCCAATCAGGCCCGGCTGCGGATGTGGATTCGGTTGCAGATTCGGATGTGATCGTGCGATGAGGTGAATCGTCCAGTTTCCGTTACCATCGCTTTGCTTCCATGTTCCCGACAGCGAAGTGCCGTCCGGACTGAGGGTGAGTGTCGCCGTGCCGTCCAGGTTCTTCCAGTCCTCGTGGTACGTGAAAAAGAGCTTGCGGGTCGCGGGGTCGTAATGCCCGCCGCTGATCATGCCTCTCTTCCCGGGAGCCTGGTCCCAAAAGCCGGTAACATTCTGGTTCACGCCGGTCAGCGTGATAACTCCCCAGTCGGACTTCCACGTGCCGAAGATGCTGTCGCCGGGCTCCTGGGCGACCGGTGTGACTGGTCTGCCTGGCGTGACTGGTCTGGCTGGCGTGACTGGCGTGACTGGGGCGGCAGCGGATTTCGGCCGTTTATAGACCCAGTTGGCAGCGATGGTTCCGAAGTTCCCATTGATATTCGTAGCCATGCTGAGGACGAAAGCGCGATATTCCATGTTCTTCTCCGGCGGCGGCCAGGGGCCGCGTCCTCCGAAGAACTGGTCCAAGTTGGCGCCGACGGTGGCGGTGGTGCTCATTTCCGCCTTGAGACTGTAGGGCCCACTGTGAAAGGGTTGTTGGGGAGTCGCGCCCAGGAACTTCTTGTCTCCTTTGACACCGTAGGGACCGCCGATACTCACCTCGAGCCCCGAACTGGTGGCCGGTTGTTTGAGGATCAAGTTCCAGGCGGCGTCGGCAGTGGCTTTGATGTTCACTGACTGCCCGTCCTCGACCGTTTCCGGGGCTTCCACGGTCAGGATCGCCTTCAGCGTGTAATAGGAGCGGCTCACGGCGATCTCGTACTTGCCGACGCCGGGCTTGAGTACCTCCTTGCCGGTTTTGAAAAGGATCTTGTCGGTCGCGGGGTCAGGCCCGAAGAAACTGGCGTTGCGGTCGACAATGACCTGATCGAGGTGGAAAGGCCCGCCTTTATTGTCAGCGGCGGACACTTGGTCGGCGGAGGCGAACCAAGAACATCCCCCGCAGACCGCCAGCCAGAAGCAGAGGCCACGAGAAGTGCGATGGGGCATGAGAATATCCTCCGAAATCGGGAGCCTGACGGGTTAATTCCGTGCCGTTGTCGCGGGCGCTGAGATTATTCGCGGCCACGACTATTTTGTCAAGTTGACTTGGCAATATCACCCCCGCAGTTTGGTTTTGAGGCCACAGTGTTCGGCCATTTCTCCGTGGCTGGCGACACGGCGCGAGTGTAATCATCACGAGCAATCCACCCCATCTCGCGACTAAGTAACTGTCTCCGCCAGAAACCAATCCGGGGCAAAGGTCACTCATGCCGGCGTGGAAGATCACGCTTTTCGTAACGGCCGATAGAGGTTGAGTTCAGTTGACTTTCCGGATTCCGTAATTGCCGTTTGCGACTTGAACGATCTGGATCTCGACTCCATTGTTGTTCAGCGCAAAACTGTCGCCTTGATAGAGGCTTTGCGGGTCTTCGGCGTATTGGAAGTAGACTTCGTACTGACCATTGGGAACGAAGGCTGACTGGGTGCCGCTGGCCGGCACGATGAAATCCGAACCGCTGCCGCCGGAGCGTAGTCCGACCCGGACGGCGAAGCTGTTCGGATTCTTGACCCGCACCTCCATCCTGCCGGAAAGCACGCCGGAAAACTTCGGCCAACCCGGCGGCGGCGTGTTGAACGAATTGCCCAAGGCCGGGGAACCAGGCTGCTGATCCTCCGACGCAGAGGGGCCGGGGGCCTGCGCCTTTGCGATCGCCTTTGCGGTAAAATCGGCAAAGAAGTCGCCTGCGCGTTCATCTCCCGACCCCGATTGGCGCGCGGGCTGCGCCGCGCCGCTTCCGCCTCGGCCACCCTGCTCGACAGTTCGTCGCGAATCTTCCCCGCAACATGGGTTATCTCGTTGCTCAGCGCAACGAATTCTCTGCCAAAAAATTGTTGTGCGTCAGCGTCGAGATCGCCAAACCTTACCAAAGTGTTCTTGTGAAAAACGATGTCGGTCTCGCCGCCCATGTCCTCAGACAACTCAACCCATGTCGTTCCATCGTTGTTCTGCAGAAGCCGCACGTGGCTCCCCCATTTGCTCTTTTCGAAAAGAGACAATAGCCGGCGCGCTTTCTCCCGCGATTCTTTGCCGGCGATTTCCGTGAAGCTGGTCGTCATTACGCACCTGGCATCGCGGAAAACCTGACTGCCGTCGATAATCTTTGCCTTGGTCGTTTCCAAAGATGGCAGACCACCGGCGCGAATCTTCTCGGCAATGGGCGAAAGTTCCCTGAACAACTTCCACGTACACTTCAATTGTTCCTGTCGTTGCGATGGAAGCTCGTCGTACTTGAGTTCACTGATCTCGGAACTGAAATACGCGCCGTTCTCGGGGTCATCCACCCGCACCAAGGCGCTGACCTTCACCAAGTACGTTCGATCGTCCAGCTTTTCCAGACTATCGAACGTAGGCGGATGTTTCTTATTGTCGCCCCTGGACGGCCAGGCCAGAAGGTCTCTCAGCTCGCGCGACTTTTGCTTCGTGACCAAATCGGCAGCACGACTTTGGTCAATCGTCGTACAGGTTTCTTCAATTCCCTTGCGGGTCATCAGCGGCTTGTCATCAGCGCTAGCTGCACTCACCGATGCCCCCACGACCAGACAGAATACCAAACTGATTCTAACGAGCATGATCACCGCCTCCCGTACAGGACCGCCGGTTACGACCGTTTCTGACTGTCGAATCGTCCAATAAACTAACAGCCGATTCTACCGTAAACGCGTATCATCGTCAAGGTGGCCGTCCAACCTCTGGCGCACACTGAGTAGTCAAGTCGGTGGGTAGCGAGCGGTCAACTCCGGTATTGACAAGATAGGCAGTTCATGATGGCTTCCGGACATGCCTCGTACTGCAAGTGTTGCGCCGGAATCGCGGCGGCGCGCGCAGGCAATTTGCCGATCGAGGAAGAGGCTTGACCCGCTATTTCAGATGCCTTCCCCGTGGCTGAACACGCCTTGTTCCTGACCGAAAACTTTCACGGTCCGCGGCCAGACGAAGACCTGGCTGTCCACTCCGATCCCCAAGGCCCGATAGCGGTCTGGCGGCATCTCGGCCTGCAGCAACTCGCCACTGTCGGCCCGCAATTCCATCCGCACGTTGGGGCCGGCCGAGTGGACGCGCTTGATCACGGCGCGGGAAAGCCGGATGGCCGTTCCGTTGCGTTTCGATCTCCAGGTCGTGCGGACGAACGAAGACCCGTACCCGCTGCGACGGCAAGACCGCGGGATGCGGCGAATCCAGGGAAAGCGTGGCGAAGTGGATCTTGCCGCCCTCGACTCGGCCGTGGAACTGGTTCACCTGGCCGAGGAAATTCATCACGAACTCGGTCTTGGGATTATGGAACACTTCGTCGGGCGTGCCGATCTGTTCGACGCGGCCCGCGTTCATCACCAGCACGCGGTCGGCCAGTTCCATGGCTTCGTCCTGATCGTGGGTCACGAACACGCTGGTCAGATGGATCTCGTCGTGCAGGCGGCGCAGCCATTGCCGCAACTCCTGCCGCACGCGGGCGTCGAGGGCCCCGAAGGGTTCATCCAGCAGCAGTACCTTCGGCTCGATGGCCAGCGCCCGGGCCAGCGCCACGCGCTGCCGCTGGCCGCCGGAAAGCTGGTGTGGAAAGCGATTGGCCTGGACGTCCAACTGCACGAGTTTGAGCAGTTCCATGACCTTTGTGCGGATCTGTTCGTTCGATGGCCGCCGCGACCTTGGCCGTACCCGCAGCCCGAAGGCCACGTTCTCGAAGACCGACATGTGGCGGAACAAGGCATAATGCTGGAAGACGAAACCGACCTGGCGGCTGCCCACGTCGCGGCCGGCCACGTCTTCGTTGTGGAACTTGATCGGCCCGCTGCCGCGGTCGGGCTGCTCCAGTCCGGCGATGATCCGCAGGAGCGTCGTCTTGCCCGAACCTGATGGACCGAGCAAGGCCACCAATTCGCCTGCCTCCACGGTCAGGCTGACGTCATCGAGGGCGTGGAAGGCGCCGAAAGTCTTGCTGATGTGTTGGGCTTCGATACTCATGGTGCTCCCTTAGGGTTCTGTGCCAGAGCCAATTGTCGCGCGACGCGCCATTCGACGAACGTCTTTGCCACTAGCGTCACCAGGCCGAGCATGGCCAGCAGCGAAGCGATGGCAAAGGCCGCCGAGTAACATCCGGAATCGTTGTACAAGGTGGCCACTTCCAGGGGCATCGTATTGGTCACGCCGCTGACCCGCGCCGTCACCACCGAGACGGCGCCGAACTCGCCCATCGCGCGGGCATTGCAAAGGATGATGCCGTATAGCAGTCCCCATTTGGCGTTGGGCAGCGTGATGCGCCAGAAGATCTGCCAGCCGCTGGCCCCTAAGACCCGGGCCGCCTGCTCTTCTTCGGTCCCCTGCGCTTCCAACAACGGGATCAACTCGCGGGCCACGAACGGAAAGGTCACGAACATCGTGGCGATGATAATGCCCGGGATGGCGAAGATAATGCGAATGCCATGGTCGGCCAGCCACGGACCGAAGTAGCCGTGCGTCGGACTGAACAGCAGCACGAAGAGCAGCCCGGCGATGACCGGCGAGACCGAGAACGGCAGGTCGATCAGCGTGATCAGCAGGTTCTTGCCGACGAACTGGAATTTTGCAATCGACCAGGCGGCGGCCAGGCCGAAGAGCGTGCCCATCGGCACCGAGACCGCCGCGGCCAGGCCCGTGAGGTAGATGGCGTGCAGGGCGTCCGCCGAGACCATGGCCGCGAAGTAGGCCTTCACGCCGTGTTCCAGCGCCTCGCTAAAGACCAGCAGCAGCGGCACGAGCAGGAACAACGCGAGAAAGACCAGTGCCAGACCGATGAGCAATCCACGGAGCCAGAACGGTTCGGTGACGCGGCCGTCACCGTGGCCATGGGCGGCGGCAGAAACCAGCGATCCGGCGGCAGCGGGCATAGTCAGGTCCTCTCACGCGGCATATCTTCGGCTCCACCACTGGAGCAAGTTGACCGTCAACAACAGCACGAACGACGCCAGCAGCATCATTACGCCCAGGGCCGTGGCCCCGACGTAATCGAACTGTTCCAGCTTGGAAATGATATGCATCGGCACGATCTGCGCATCGCCGGCCGACGTGCTCGCGATGAACACCACCGAACCGTATTCGCCCAGCGCCCGGGCGAAGGCCAGCGAAAAGCCGGTCAGCAGGGCCGGCAGCACCGCTGGCAGGATCACGCGGAAGAAGGTCTGAAAACGGCCGGCGCCGAGGCTGGCGGCGGCCTCTTCGATCTGCGGATCAAGATCCTCCAGCGCCGGCTGCAAGGTCCGCACGACGAAGGGCAGGCCAATGAAGGTCAGCACGATCACCACGCCCCAATACGAGTAAGAAATCTCGACGCCCCGCGGAAACAAGCGGCCGATCCAACCGTCGCGGGCATAGAGCGCGCTCAGGGCGATTCCCGACACCGCGGTGGGCAGGGCGAACGGGAGATCAACGACGGCGTCGATCAACTTCTTGCCGGGAAACGTGTACCGCACCAGTACCCAGGCCACGAGGAAGCCGAAGACCGCGTTGACCAGCGCGCCGGCCAGCGAAGCCCCCAGGCTCAAGCGATAGGAAGCCAGGATCTCCGGCTGCGTGACCGTGTCGACGAACCGCGACCAACCCATCGTCGTGGTTTGTAGCACTAGCCCGGCCAAGGGAATGAGCACCAGCAGCGACAGGTAGAAAAGCGTGAAGCCCATCGTCAGGCCGAAGCCGGGCAACACGCTCGGTTTTTTGAGTTGGAGCGTCATGGCAGGTAGAGTGGGCCGGTTTTTCAGGGTGGCCGTGTGAATCGACTCCCACCAACCGCAAGCATTTCTTTGGTGGGACTCGTTTCACTCGGCCCACCCTACGGTTTCGTATAAATCTCGTCGAACACTCCCTTGTCGACGAAGTGGGTCTTCTGCGTTTTCTGCCAGCCGCCGAACACCTCGTCCACGGTGAACAACTTCAGATCGGCAAACGGCTTGAGCAGTTCGGCGTCGACCGCTTTGCGATCGCTGGGCCGATAAAAATTCTTGGCGGCAATCTTCTGGCCTTCCGGCGAATAGAGATACTTCAAGTACTCCTCGGCCACTTTTCGGGTGCCCAGGCGATCGGCGTTCTTATCGACCACGGCCACGGGCGGTTCCGCCAAGACGCTGATGCTGGGCGTGACCACGTCGAACTTCGCCGCGCCATCCCCTTGCGTCTCCTGCAATGCCTCGTTTTCCCAAGCGATCAACACGTCGCCCTGGTTCTTCCGCACGAAGGTGATCGTGGCGTCGCGAGCACCGGAATCGAGGATCTTCACGTGCCGATAAAGGTCCCGCACAAACTCCTTGGCCTTCTTCTGCGCCGCCTCGACCGCCTCGGCCTGCTTGGGATCATGAAGCTTGCCCAGATCGCCCAATTCGCGCTGCAGCGCGAATCCCCAGGCGGCCAGGTAGTTCCACCGGGCTCCCCCCGACGTCTTGGGATGCGGCGTAATGATCTCGACGCCCGGCTTGACCAGGTCGCCCCAGTCGCGAATTTCCTTGGGGTTGCCCTTGCGCACCAGGAAGAGAATCGTCGAAGTGTACGGGCTGTTGTTGTTGGGCAGTTTCCGGGAACCGGTCTGCCAATCCTTGGCCAGCAAGTCCCTCTCGGCAATGGCATCGATGTCGTAGGCCATGGCCAAGGTAACCACCGAGGCATCCAAGCCATCGATCACCTTGCGGGCCTGATAGCCCGACCCGCCATGCGACGAATGGACCGTCACGTTCTCGCCGGTCGTCTCCTTCCAGTGCCTGGCGAACGCAACGTCATATTCCTTGTACAGCTCGCGGGTCGGGTCGTACGACACGTTCAGAAGCTCCTTGCCCCCACCTGCTCCGCTAGAAGAACCGCAGCCCGAAAGGAGGGCAACGCCGCCGAGCAAGGCCAGGACGACCAGATACGAACGAGCAAATGCCATTACATCACTCATGCTTGGACGCTGGTTGTGTTTCTGGTTTCTGTCGTGACGGTTCGATCGAAAGACGCCGACGCCAGGAGCAACATTCATGCCAGGAGCGCCCGATAAGTTGCACGGGACCTCGACCACGGCCGAGAAGCAGCAGCACCTGGTTCCGAAACCCAGTAACCGCTGGGGGTTGCGCTCCAGTCTTGCTCGCAGGGGCGGTGCCGGGGATGCCCTGAGCAGAAGGGCGGAGGCCAATCAGACCGTGAAATGCGATCGGCTGACCGTTATATATGCTGGAAACACCGTTAAATAGGCTAGCCGTTGGGAGGGAGACGATTCTATTCGCAACCAACTCTAGCAAAGCTCATTTATCATCTAATCAGAAATGTATCCCGTCAAGGCCGTACACTAAGCCGTGAAACATGCGGGGCGCCCGTCGAAATGCGCACGGCGGCAGTGGCGCATGCCGGTGGCAAGAGCCCCTTCATGGCGGCGACTGGCCGACAGAATGCCGAATTCCGAACCGCGGAAACGAAAACTCGGCGTCGCTCCTTTCCCAACCGTCGCAAGCCGACCGGTGCATACGGCCATGGGCCGAATTCCCGCTTGCCGCGTGGCACGTTGGCATGACCGTTGCTTTTCCTCGCCATCGCATGAGAACACAAGGAAGCGGTTTTGAAACCGGGTCTGTAGCGCAGGCGAGGACGCCTGCGCACTTGGTCTAGAATGAGCTTCCCAGTCATGAAGAAGCGTTCTCGGAAAATGGAGGATTCCAATGCGTATTGCGAAATGGATCTCGTCCGTAATCGTTGGTCTTGGCCTGGTGACGAGCGCTCAAGCGGCCCTCGCCGGCCTGTTTGAGGCGCAGCCCGGCGCTTGCCAGCCGGTGCGGGCCTGCGCAGCGGTGAAGAAAGTCGAACCACTTCCGCCGGCCTGTGAACGGGTTCACGCTTTGCCGCTCGTCAAGCCCTGCGCACGGTGCAGGTCGTGAATGCCTGCGAGCCCGTGAAGACGTGCGAAGCGGATCATTTGCCTTTCGTGTTCGAGCATCTCGGCTACAAGGTCGATCGCGCGCTGCACGTCACGGCGTACAAGCTTCATGCTTGGAAGCATGGCGGCTACGCGAAGGAATATTCGCCCGCGGCATGCGATCCGGTGGCTCCGATTTCCGCGCCCCCGGCGGCCGTGCCGGTCGCGCCGGCGCCGGCCGCGCCCGGCCATTCGTGATTGCCGGTACTACTCACTCCAGCGCCGCGGTGCGGGCCGCGGCGCAATGAAATAGCATCTTGCCGGCTGCGCGTGGGGACTATAGGGGTCACGACGGGAGTCTCAGCCAGGCAGGGGAAATGCACCAGGCCGAGCCCTCGATGGGCTCGGCCTCTTGCTTTCTGAAAGCCAAGGCCCACCTGCACCTCCTTGCGGCTGCCGCGAACGACATCGGGAGAAACTGCCTTCCAGCACCGCTGGCGATTCGGCTCACCCGATTGTCGGATCTCCAACCTCTCCCGAGCCTGGAAGTCGCCGCGGCAGCCGTTCCTTTTCTTTGCAACCATTTCCCACATTTTCCTTCGCGGCACCGTAGAGTCTGACCCCGGTGGCAGATGAGCCCATCGGCCCCCACCGTCAGGGTGCCCAGTTTTCGACGGTGATTCCGTCAATTGCCGACAAGTCCGAATCCTTGGACACCACGACGCAATTGGGCAAGGTGCGAGCAATGGCCCCAATCTGCATGTCGACTTGTTGAATGCGATGCCCTGCGCACCTCAATTCGACGAAGATTCGGCCGTACTCTTCGGCGGCCTCATTACTGTAGGGCCAGACGGAGAGCCGCGAAAGCGCATGGCGCAGACTTCGAAGATTTCGGTCGCGGCTTGCGCTTCCTTCGACGCCCGCCCAAAGTTCGCCAAGGACGGGAACGCAAATGCCGATGCGATGCCCCATGTGGCGCTCGCGATCGACGCGAGCGCGAACGTCGTGGCGATCGTCTTGAAAGTCCTGGGCGATTCCGGTATCCAACATGTAGCGGCGTATCATTGTGCGTCATCACTTGTCATCTGTTCCATTTGCTTACCAACTGCTTCAATGTTGAATTGACGAAGTTCCTCGCGATACCGTTCGTACTCCTCGCGTTCTCCTTCCGCCCAGATCATCGGCTCGATTGTGCCGATCCAGGCTTCCCAGTCCGCAATCGCATCGTCGTCGTCCCGCCATTCCTCCTCGGTAATGCCGATTTTCTCGCCGTTGCGCACGACGGGCTCGACGAGCAACTGGCTCCCTTCCGGCCAGTCAACTGGCTCGGCCGGCACGATTTGGCCGTTGGTCCAGGTTGCTCTAATCGCATGCATGATGTATATCCTTTCCACTTCCATTCTACGCGAATTCCGCGCCGTTATCTACGCGCCGGATGAACCGAAACTCACTCGCCGCGACCGGCAGCCCGTCGCTGATCAAGGCGACGCGGTTCTCCGCAGGGCCGAAGGCCTTCTTGAAGGCAAAAGCGTTGATGGGAGGAATCCAACCAGCGAGGACGGGGCAGAACGAGTTCAAAGACCATTCTGACCCATGTTCTGACTTGAGCTTTCTACGTCGAAAAGCCTCCGACACGCTGGGGCTTTTCGGTAAGATCGCAAAAACTCCGAAACCCTGTGTTCTCACTTCGCAGGTGGGTCTTGATCCTGTCGAGAACAGCAGCAATTTCCTCACGCGAGCCACTCGCTAATTCCGTTCCGGCTCCATCGTATCCTCCAATCCACAGTCCCTCTCCATCAATACTGGTATTATCACATGCCTCTTAGGAACCATCAACATGCCGTGCGCAGAAAGCCCACCGGGAAGGAAAGCGCACTGACCCCGGTGCCGCCTTGAGCAGCGCCAACAAGATCGCCCTGGGCCTCAATCCCAAAACCTCGACCCTTCGCCCACCGCGCTCCCCACGACCAACCCGGTGCTGACGCTGAAATCAATTTCATCGTGCCGGCGGGCGGGTGAGAGAAGATTTTCTTAGCCACCGATGGAACACGGATGGAACACGGATTTTCCTGTCCGTGTTTCATCCGTGTTCCATCCGTGGCTGAGTTTTCATCTCTTATCGGTCATCGCTCCACAATGTTTCGTGGTAGTCCGTTTTCACGTTTACCCGAAGAAGAAAAAGGGTCAAGAGGATTTAACAACTCCTTTTGACCCTTTTCTGCTTCTGACCAGCCCGCCGGATCAGTTTTCTTTGTGCGTTGCGCCCGTCAGCGCAGGGACGGCCCCAGTCTTGACGCGCACGTTGGTTACCTTCCCGTGGAACGGATTGGGAGCATCGTAGTCGCCCACCGCTGCATCGGTGGCCGCGCCGACCGAAAACCCGGCCCTCGGCTGTTGCGGAACCAAGCCGGCGGCCTTGCCCTCAGCGACTTGTTTTCCGTCTGCCAGAAGAGCCAAGGCACCATCCTCATGGAGGATTGCTTGCACCAGGAAATGGCCGTTGCCGAGCGGCTCCTTGGCGACGATCGTTGTCAGATCCCCTTTTTCGCGGACCGCAAACGCGAGTTTCCCCTTGGTAAGGTAGATGACGTAACCGTGCGCGGTCCCGCCCTGCGTGACGACGACGCCTTCGGTTCCGGCCGGCTCAATCTCCGCCGAGATCTCCAGCGATTTCTGGGCAATCCACGGGGCCCGGGCGCTCGGCAAAGCGTCGCCCGATTTCCACGGACCGGCGGCGCGGGGCGAGTCCGGGGAGCCGACGCCGGCGAACTTGTTGTTGCGGGGGCCTTCACCATCCGGATCCGTCTTGCCGCCGGCAGGGTTGAGTTCCTCCAACGCCGCGGTAAGGCGCTGCCTGGCCGCCTTGCTCTGATCCGTGTCGGCATCGGCACTGACCAGTTTTTCGACGAAGGGCGCATCGCTCATGTCGAACAGTTGGCCCGCCTCGTTGAGCTTGAAACCCGGCTCGCGGACATACCAGTGTTTGCCTAATTGGACATACGCATACGCGCGGGGCGTGCCCTTCTCGCCGCGAAGCTGCGGGGCGAGGCTATGGCCATCCGGCTTGACGCCTGCGGGCAGTTTGGCGCCGGCCAGTTCGGCAAAGGTGGTGTATGGATCGGCGAAGCTCACGATGTCGTCGAGCACCTTTCCCGCCGGCGTCACCCCGGGCCAACTTGCGATGAACGGCACGCGCGAACCGCCCTCCAGCATACTCCCTTTCGAGCCGTTGATCTTGCGTCCGTTGACGGGGCTGGAATTATCGGCGGTGGTGCCGTTGTCGCCGGAAAAGACGATCAAGGTGTTCCGGCGCAGCCCCAGCTTCTCCAACTCGGCCACCAACTCGCCAACCTGTTTGTCCAGATAGCGGATGTTGTCGTCGTAAAGCTTGTCGTTGCCCGTGGTACCGGGCGCCGTGTCGGGCGTGCGCAGGGTGGGCTTATGCACCAGATGCGCCGCGTAGTAGAAGAAGAACGGCTTGTCTTTATGCCGGCGGATGAAATCGAGGGTAAAGTCCTGGATGACGTTGGGGCCGTATGTGCCGTCGGGGAGGTTCAGGGCCTCGCCGTTCTTGTTGAACTTCGTTTCCCAGTAATAGCCGTTGGCGGTGTTGTCGGTGAGGAATTCGTCGAAGCCCCAATCGCTCGGCAATTCGCCCACTTGGCGCCATTTGCCGGCCTGCCCCGTGGCGTAACCAGCGTCCCTCAGGAGCCTGGCCAGCGGGTATTCGTCGGCCGACTTGGCGCCCGGCCCACCGACGCGCCACGACTGGTTGGTCAGCCCGCCGGTACGAAACGCATACCGCCCGGTATTCAGCAGGCAGCGCGTCGGTCCGCATAGGGGAGATGCGTAGCAGGTCTGGAAGCGCGTGCCCGATGACGCCAGGGCGTCGATGTGCGGCGTCTGGTGCGCCTCGCCGCCGTAGCTGCTGACGCCGTCAATGCCCAGATCGTCGGCAAGGACGAAGATGATGTTGGGCTTCGAAGGCTTCGCCGCCGCCGCGACCACGGCCGGACCGCATGCGGCGCAAAGGAAAAGGAAGGCCAGTGGAACTGCGACTCTCATGATGATACTCCTGTGGGTTGATCGAAACCGAATAAAGAGACTGCTTTGCCGCTCCTCACCAGGGCCAGGTGACCACCTCACCGCCGTTGCGGCTGCCCAGCGCCGACCAGACCGTCGGGTCGACATTGCTGCTGATGAATTGCGCCGAGGCATCGGCCAACACCAAGTTTACGCCGCCGGGATGGCGGCTGGAAGCGGTGGTCGCGCCGCCCTGGTTGTTCGCCGACGTAGTAAGGTCGGTCGTGCCTTTTGCGCAGCGGGCGCAACTCCGCGAATTGGGCGGCAAGACGTGGTTGTATCGCGTCACGACGTAGTTCCCGTTGACCCAGTTGCGACCGGACCGGGAAAACTGGTTGCCCGATCCGGCTTCGGGAGTAAGACTCGTGCAGGCCGCGGCGACTTCCGCGCTCGTCGTGTTCGTGGTGTCGATGCGAAACCAGTCGCCGGGGGCCTCGACGTGATTGTCGTCGCCGTCGCCGAGCACCGCCTCGGAAAAGAGCGCCGTATGCGACGTCCCGTCCGTCACTTCGGCCACCCGCACGGCGTGATTGGTGACGAAGATGCCGTTGTTCTGCTCTGTATTCGTTGTGGCGAACCACTGACCGGTGTCACTGCCGCCATTCCCTTTATAGTTGTTCTTGCCCCAGCCATACTGGCCGTCTCCCGCGTTGGCGGTCAAGCGGTCGACGTCGGACGGGCAGAGAAACAGGATGACTTGGGTCGTCACGGCCTGCGCGTTCGAAGCATCGCTCGCCGGCTTCAGGAAGTGAATGAGTTTGTACGTGGCGCCTTCCTCCAGGAAGGGCAGGATTTGGGTATGAGGGCTCCACAGGAGCGAGTCGTCACTTTTCACCATGCGACCCATGGGGAATGTTCCCCCCGACGTGTCGACGAAATTCAATGTCGCCAGCCCCATTTGACGGAGGTTGTTCGCGCAGTGGATGCGACGTCCACTCTCGCGGGCTGACTGGATGGCGGGCAACAACAGGCCAGTCAGGACGCCGATGATGGCCACGACCACCAGCAGTTCCACGAGCGTAAAACCGTTCCTCCGCCGTGATGCCGTATCGCGTCCGTGCGGTTCATGTACACGCCAGAAGGTCATCATGATGATTAATCCCCCCAATGGTGCGGCAAGTCCCGATCGGAATCCGGTTAGATCCCGATCACAGGCCCACGGCACGAGCAACAATTATGCCGAACGTCCGTGAGAGGCTGTCTCCCTGCCTCGGCCGGCTCCCGCAGGCGGTCCACCAGGTCTTGGCCGGGAAGACCCAAGCGGTTATCGCGATTGAACTTGTGGTGAACCGTCCTCGCGGTAGAAACCATTGATATCGCTTGCCGCGGGCCAACGTGAGCAGCAACGATGCTTTGGGGCGCGAGGAAATACCGGGCGAAAATCCGTGAAATCCGATACCCCAGCAAATATAACCAGAATCTTTACCGGCGCTCGTTGCTAGCAGTGAAAGCGGCAAGGGTCGCGATCAGCATCGGAAGTCGCCCCTATGCAGCAAATGGCACGGCAGGCATTCAAATGAGAATCGCCCGCCGTGTTCTGTGCTGGCCTTTGCTCGGGGTTGCGTCTTCGCCAGGGGAAAACGCCGCAGTTTATCAGCATTTTTTGCTAAAGTTCCGTGCGGCACGAATATTGCATGACCCTGCCCGCACGCAAGGAACAAGGAAGAGGTCCTTGTAACGAAACAGATTCGCGGAATTCGTTCCTGGTCCCAACCAACGATTGTCAGGCAAAGATGAAGGTGATTGCCATGTTGAAGATGAACGTACCATGGTGGCCCGTAGTAGTAGTGGTCCGGGCGATACGGACCGGGAGCGAGCGGCGGCCCTCTCGTTCGGGCCGGCCGCTCTTGCTTGCCATGCTCGTTGTGTCCGCGTTGGGTATGATGCCCGGCCGAGCGCATGCCGCCAGCAATGATGATTTCAAAATGACGACGAGCGCGGACTGGGCGACCGGTACTCACTGGTCCACGGGCGCCGCTCCGACCTCAAGTGAACCTGTGTTCATCGAGGATGGCGGTACCTGCACCCTCAACGGCTCGGGCAAGGTGGGCAGTTCGCTTACGATTGGGGCAAACGACGGCAGCTACAGTGGCAACGGAACCCTTTCGTTGAGTTCCGGCGCCGTGCTGACCATCGGCAGCGGCCTGCAATTCGGCCCCACGACGGGAACTGTCAGGAATGGCACGCTCGCTATTTCCGGCGGCCTCTTGACGCTGGGCGGCGGCATTACCGTTGGCGCTGAGGCCGGTACGTCGACCGTCAACATGTCCGGTGGCACGCTCGCCCTGAAGGGCAACAGCATCACGCCCGGCACGAACGTCAGCAACTTCAATTTCAACTTTTCCGGGGGCGTGCTCCAGGACGTGGGCCAGGAGAACGCCAACATCAACTTCACCGGCGGCACCGTCCTTACGACGATCTCCAGTTCGACCTTCAACGGCGCGTTCACCGGCGCCGGCGGTATCCTGACCACGTCGGGCTCCGGCGTGCTGGTCCTGGCGGGCACGACAGGCAATTCGGACCTCTCGCTGAGCATCGGCGCCGGCTCGACCGTGCAACTTCGCGGCGCCAATCAGATTTCCAGTACGGGCAGCCTTGCCGTCGGCGGCGGCACGCTCGACCTGAACACGTACAGTGCCGCCGCGAGCGGCCTTTCCGGGAGCGGAACGATCGATACCGTGGCCGGAGGCGCGCCGACGTTGACCGTCGGCGACAACAACGCCTCGAGCGTGTTCGGCGGCACGATCCAGAATAGCGCGGGAGCGCTGTCCCTGCTGAAGACCGGCAGCGGTGCCCTCGACCTCTCCGGCGCGAACACGTACGGGGGTGCGACGACAATCAGCAACGGCGCCCTGGTGTTGGACCACGGCGCAGCCAACTCCGGTGCGCTGGGCGCCACGGCCGTCAGTGTCAGCGGCGGCGCCGCCCTGGTCGTCAAAGGCAACACCTCCATCGCCCCGGGCGGCAGCCTGACCGTCGCCGGCGGCGCATCGCCCGCCAGCCAGGGCGTCATCGACCTTCGCGACGGGACCATCAATACGTTCACGGTCAACGGCAATGTGGCTCTCGGGAACGCGTCCGGGGGGGCCGTCCTTGATTTCGAGTTGGGCGGCAGCGGCGTGGACCAGATCAGCGCGGCCAGTGTTGCCTTGTCCGGCACCAGTACGATCAATCTGAGCTCCTTGGGATCCTTCCCGGCCGGCAGTTCTTACCCGCTGATTACCGTGAGCGGAGGCACACTGAATGCCAGCCAGTTCCAACTCGGCGCCGAACCGGCTGGCTTTGTCAGTTTCGGACTTGCCGCTTCGCCGGGCAATAACCAGTTGGTGCTCAGTATCACGGCAAACGCGACTCCCGGCACCGCTTACTGGACGGGCAAGGGGAGCCTTCTGACTTCCGACTCCGCGAACTACTGGAACAGTGGCGGCACGTCGGGTTCGAGCAACTGGGGGCAGAACTTCGATGGCAGCAATGACCCTCTTCAAGTTCCCGGCGCCACGACCGACGTAATCTTTACCGCGACCAACGTTGCCGGCTCCGGCGCCTTGACCACCACGCTGGACCACAATTACCTTATCCGGAGCCTTGCGTTCGCCGTGCCGGCGAGCACCGCGATCACGGGCGTCACGGTCAACACGGCCACGAATTCCCTATCCATCGGCGCCGGTGGGCTGACGTTGAGCGCAGCTTCCAGCCACGGGCGGGACCATCGGCGGCACGGGCGGCGCCGTGGTCAACGGCAGCCAATCCTGGGCCAATAACTCCAATAGCCAAAATTTGACGGTCGGCACGCCCATCACGGCGGCGGCAGGTCCGACGAATCTGACCCTGAACGGTACGGGCACGGGCGGCGTGACCCTCAGCGGCGGCATTGCCGACGGAAATGGCGGCCCGCTGGCCTTGAACTTCGGTCAGGCCGGCGTGACCCTGCTCTTGGGATCGAATACCTACAGTGGCGGCACCACGGTCAGCGCCGGCACCTTGCAGTTGGGCGGTACGGCGGCTCTCCCAACCGGCCAGGCCCTGACCGTCAACGGCGGCACGCTCGATCTGAACGGCTTCAGCCTGAGCGTGGCCGCCTTGAACGGTTCCGCGGGGACGATCCAAAGCAGCGGCGCCGCGGCCCTCTTGACCACCGGCGCAGGCGGCGCCAGTTCAGCGTTCTACGGCACGATTCAAAATGGTTCCGGCAGCGTGGCGCTGAGCAAGACCGGCTCCGGCGCGCTGACCCTTTACGGTAACAATACCTATACGGGCGGCACGTCGCTTGCAGCCGGTGAATTGGCGGTCGGCAGCGGCAGCGCGCTGGGTGGCGGCACGCTGACCCTCGGCGGCGGCACGCTGGCCACGGCGGCAGGACCACAGACGCTGGGCAATGCGGTCGTGACGACCAGCGCGGCCCAGGTCTTCGATACGACGAACGGAAATCTTACGTTCACCGGCGCCCTTTCGGCCCTGAGCGGAGGCACCGCCCAAAACCTGTACGGCAAGTACGGTCCCAACGCGTTGACCTTCCTCAACAGCACGGGCACGCTCGGGGGCGGCCTGGCGGTCTATGCCGGGTCGATCGTTTTCGACGGCGCCAACTTGATCGACCCCTACGACACGCTCCGCTGGCAGAATACGACCGGCACCACCGCGATCGCGATCACCGACAACGCCAATTTGCAACTCGGCGCCAATGACAAGAACATCAACTCGAAAATGGGTCAGACCGCGGCCACCAAGGCGAACCCGGCCACCCAGACCTTGACGCTCTCGTCCGGAACGCTTGCTTTCGTCAGCGGCACCCAGTTCCACCAGTTGTTCGTGGGCGATACGGACTACAACACGAGCACCGTCAACCAGAACGGCGGTCTGCTCAGTTTCGCGACTACCAGCACCGGCGACGGGGTCGAGTTGGCCGTGACGGCGAATGCCACCGGCACCTACGACTTGAACGGCGGCATCTTATTGACCCCCGCGGTGACCGGCGGCAGCGGAAATAGCGCCTTCTTCTTCGGTGGCGGCACGCTCCAAGCCAATACCAACAATTCCAAGTTCTTCCCGAACGAATTAACGGTGGCCTCCACCGGTCTCCAAAGCGGCAGTGTCGCCTTCATCAACGACGGCGGCTACAGTATTACGATCTCCCAATCCTTGTCGGGCTGGGGCGGGCTGACGAAGCTCGGCACGGGCACGCTGACCCTCTCGGGCACGAACACCTACCTCGGCGGCACGACGATCAGCCAGGGCACTCTGGCCGTCAGTGCCGACAGCAACCTGGGCGGTCCCAGCGGCGCGCTATCGATCGGCCCGGCCACGTTCCTGGTTCAAGGCAACATCAATTCGCCGCGCAGCCTCAGCCTGACCGACCCGGCCGCCACGATCCAGGTTGCTCCATCGTGCGCCTACAGCAACTCCGCGACGATCTCCGGCACGGGAGGATTGACGAAGAACGGAGCCGGGCTGCTGACCCTCAATGGCCCGAACAGTTACAGCGGCGGTACCACGCTGGCCGCGGGCACTTTGGCGGTGGGCAACGCCGGCGCCCTCGGCTCCGGCGCGCTGACGATCGCCGGCGGCGTGCTGGACGCCGCTCTGCCCGTCACCCTTTCCACGTACGTCGTGCCCCAGGCCTGGAACGGCGACTTCGCCTTCGGTGGCAGCAACCCGCTCAATACCGGACCGGGCGCGGTCACCCTGGGCGGCAACCGCACCGTGACGGTCAATGGCGTAAACGCATTGACCATTGGCGGGCCCATCGGCGATAACGGCGGGGGATACGGCCTGACCAAGGCCGGCGGCGGCACGCTGGTCCTGGCCGGCAGCAATACCTACAGCGGCGCCACCACGATCAGCGGCGGCGCCCTGGTGGTGGACCAGAGCGGGAACAATTCCGGTGCGCTGGGCGGCACGGCCGTCAGCGTCAACAACGGCGCCGCCCTGGTCGTCCGTGGAAACGCCTCGATCGCCCCAGGCGGCAGCCTGACCGTCGCCGGCGGCGCATCACCGGGAACCGTTGACCTCCGCGACGGAAGCATCAACACGTTCACCGTCAACGGCTACCTGTTCCTTCAGGGCAACGCGGGCGGGGGGTCCGCTCTCGATTTCGACCTGGGCAACGGTTCCGCGGACCAGATTGCCGCGACCGGCACGGCACTGGTAACGGGCGCCAACAACACGATCAACCTGAACCCGATCGGCGTTATCGCCAACGGCGTTTATCCGCTCATCACCGCCAGTAGCGGCTTGAGTGCGAGTAATTTTGTTTTGGGCAGCAGACCCGCCGGGTTCTACACTTTTAGTCTTGCGACGCCGTCGTCTTCGTCGCTGGTCTTGAGCGTTACGGGCGCCACTACGCCCTCCACGGCTTACTGGACGGGCAATGCCAGCCAACTGAGCGGCGATACTGCAAACAGTTGGGGCACGGGTTCCAACGGCAATACGGCGAGCAACTGGAGCACGACGGTGGATGGCTCGACGGATCCCAAGCAAGTGCCGGGCGGGATTACCAACGTGTTCTTTACCGCGGCGAATGCCACGGGTACTTCTTCCGGCGCCTTGGCCACGGCCCTGGACGCGCCCTACTCGATCAACAGCTTGACCTTCGGCGTTTCCGCCGGCACGATCACCAGCGTCACGGTCAACACGGGCACGAATTCCTTGACCATCGGGTCCGGCGGGCTCACCTTGAACGCAGCGTCCGTGGCCGGCGCCACGATCAGCGGCACGGGCGCGGTCCGGCTCAACGGCAGCCAATCCTGGATCAACAATTCCAATAGCGCGGGCCTCACGGTCAACGCGCCCGTCACGGCGCTCTCCGCTTTGACGACCCTGACCCTGCAAGGCCCGGGTACCGGGGGCGTGACGTTCGGCGGCACGCTCGCCGACGGCGGCGGCCAGTTGGCGCTGATCGTCAACTCGGGCGTGACCGTGCTCCTGGGATCGAACACCTATAGCGGCGGCACGACGCTCAACGGTGGCATGCTCCAGGTGGGTGATGGCGGCAGCTACAGCGGCAGCACGACGATCAACGGCGGCGTGCTCCAGGTGGGCAACGGCGGCAGCGGCGCGTCGTTCGGCACCGTCGGCGGCCTGCTCGACAACGGCAGTCTCGTTTTCAACCACGGCGACGGCGTGGTGTTCTCTCAGGTCATCAGCGGCTACGGCGGCCTGACGCAAACCGGCACCGGCATTCTGACCTTGCTGGGCAACAACACCTACAGCGGCGGCACGACCATCGCCGGCGGCACGCTCCAGGTGGGAAACGGCGGCAGCGGCGCGTCGATCGGCAACACCAACTACGTGCTCAATAACGGCAGCCTGGTTTTCAACCACGGCGACAACGTGACGTTTTCTCCTTCCGTCAGCGGTAGCGGCAGCCTCCGGCAAACCGGTACCGGCGCCCTGACGCTGCTGGGCAACAACACGTACAGCGGGCCCACGACGATCAACAGCGGCACGCTCCAAGTGGGCAACGGCGGCAGCGGCGCCTCGATCGGCGACAGCGGCAGCGTACTCGACAACGGCAGCCTCGTTTTCAACCATACCGACGCCGCGTCGGTTTCGTCGATCAGCGGCAGCGGCGGACTGACGCAAACGGGCGCGGGCGTGCTGACGCTGCTGGGTGCAAATACCTACAGCGGCACGACCACGATCACCGCCGGCGTCCTCGCCGCCGGACAACCTTCCTTGCTCTCGGCCAACTCGAACGTGGTGTTCAATGGGGCGGGCAATGGCGCGGGCGGGGTCCTGCAAACCAGCGGCACGCTTGATCTCGCTACGGGAACCGGCCCCGGCCAGGTACAGTGGACCAAGAAATCGGGCGGGTTCGCCGCCCAAGGCGGTCCGCTTACGGTCAACCTGGACGGAGGCGCGACTGAGACCTGGGGAGTCGCGCCCTTCAACGTCAGCGGCGGTTTGATCTTCGGTTCGGCTACGGCGGATAGCCCGGTGATCTTCGCCAATAGCATCAACTTGAACAGTGGAAATCGAACGATTTACGATAACGCGGGAGTCGGTGGAGATTACGCCCTGATGTCGGGGAACCTGATCACCAGCAGCAGCGATACGACTTCGAACGTCACGAAGTCGGGAAACGGATTGCTGATCCTCGCGGGTTCGAATTCCTATCCCGGGGCTACGACGGTCAGCAACGGCACCCTCCAGATCGGCAACGGCGGCAATAGCGGCACGCTGGGATCGGGCACGGTGAGCGTGAGCAGCAACGCCGCGCTGGTGTTCGATCGCAGCGACAACGGCCTGGTCGTTGCCAACGCGATCAGCGGCGCGGGCAGCCTGGCGCAGGTCGGCGCCGGCACGCTGGCCGTCGCGGGCAGCAATACCTTTAGCGGCGGCACGACGATCACCGCCGGTGTTCTCAAGGCCGGCGCCCTCAACGCGCTCTCGCCGAACTCGGCCGTCACCGTCAGCGGCGGCGCGCTTGACGTCACGGCCTTCCCGCAAACGATCCCGTCGCTTAGCATCGGCGCTTCGGGCACGCTGAATCTGTCCGTCGGCAATCCCTTGACCGTGACCGGCGCCAACGGGATCCTTCTGAACGGCACGCTCAACGTCGCCGGCGCCGTGAGCAGCGGGAGCGCGGATCTCATCAACTATGCCTCCTCCAGTGGCAGTTTCGCGACGGCCAACATCCCCACGGGCTACGCGCTGCAGTACAATGCTCGGCAGCTCGACCTGATCCAGAACGCGACCGGCCCCAGCGTCTGGACTTTGGCCGTCAGCGGAAGCTGGGCGAACGGCACGAATTGGAACACCAACCCGACCGTGCCCAACGGGCCGGGGCAGGCGGCCGTACTGAACGTGGCCACCACGTCGCCCTTGACCGTCACGCTCGACAGCCCGCAAACCGTGGGGAATTTGTTGCTGGGCAATTCCGCGGACCCGCTTGCGGGCGGCGGCGCGACGGGCTACACGCTGGCGGAAGGCACTTCCGGCATGCTGACCTTGGACAACAGCGGCAGCGCGGCGCAGATCACGGTCACGGACGGCAGTCACGCGATCTCCGCGCCGGTCATTCTGGCCGACGGCCTGGTCGTCGCGCCCTCCGGCAGTGCGACGCTGGCCATTAGCGGCGATATCAGTCAGACGAGCGCCAGCACATTGGTGCTGAATGGTCCCGGCACGCTGATCCTCAGCGGCAGCAATAGCTACAGTGGCGGGACGACTGTCGAGGCTGGCACGCTGTACGTGACGAATTCGGCCGCCCTAACCGACGGGACGAGCTTGACCGTCGGGGCGGGCGGCACGTTTATTTTCGACCCGTCGGCGGCGGGGGCGGCCGCCGTTCCCGTGCCTGACGCCCAGGTCGTCACCCCGGTGCCGGAGCCGGGAACGCTGGCGCTGTTGGCAGCGGGGCTGGTCGCGGGCCTCGGCGTTGCCTGGAGGAGAAGAGCCCGATAGTGACCGGCACGATGGAAAAGTCGCTATCGGGCATGTAGCGTAGGCTTCCAGCCTGCGTGCCCGAACTTGAAATACCCATTTACGGAGTCGATCGACGATGATTATCTATTTGGCGGGGCCGCGCTTCAGTCTGGCCGAGCGGAGGCTAAACGAGGAATTCGCCAGGATCCTGGAACGCTGCTATATGCCGTTGGAAGTAATCCTGCCGCAGAACGGTCACGCGGAAAACGGCGCCGCGCCGATTGCGCCGAGCGCATGTATCGCTTCGCCGTGGATGCCATCGACCACAGCGATGCAATCGTGGCAATTCTCGACGGGGTAAATACCGACTCGGGTGCCGGTGTCGAGATGGGTTACGCCAAAGGCAAAGGCAAGCTTGTGATCGGCGTGCGGACTGATTTCCGCGCCGGCGCGGACCGCGGCCTGAACCCGATGGTGTCCGGCACTTGCACGGCGCTGATCGTCCGCCATCGTGCGGCGACGACCTTGGATGACCTTGCCGAAGAAGTTGCCGACGTGTTCGCCAGGCACGAGCGGCCGAATGCCCCGTGTTACGTCCCGTTTCAACCCATCGAATGCTTGGAACGCAGAAGCGTTTGACAGATAACAGGGATTCATGCCTTGCGGATCAGCACGTCAAATCGAAAAGTCCGTGGCGATCGCGAAGCGTATCGACGAGGTTCCCGACATGGTAGATCAAGTTCGACAAACGCAGGCTGTCGCGACGGCGATAGCCGGGGAAGAGCACCGATTTGAGGTCCTCGATGATGGAGACGACCGTGTTGTAGGTCGGCATGGGGCAGCGGCCGAGATGGACCGTCCCGCCGATTTCAGCGTAGGTGTCGACAATCCGCTCGGTCAAGAGCGGCAAGCGGTCCTTGGCTTGGTGGATGATGTAGGCGATGTTGCCGATGGGCCGCAGGGCCTCTTCGAAGATCAAACCGTGGTAGGCCGGGTCGGGCGCCGTGAACTCCGGCCATTTACCCGGATCTTTGGCCCAAGGGAACTTGCCACTGTCGACAATCGCTCCGCCGATATGCACGCCGTGCCCGCCAATGAACTTCGTCGTCGAATAGACTACGATGTCGAAGCCGTGCTCGATCGGCCGGAACAACGCCGCGGTCAGGGCCGTGTTGTCGATGATCGTCGGCAGCCCGTGGCCGTGCGCGATGTTGGTGATCTTCCGGTAATCCGGCACGTCGTTTTTCGGGTTGCCGGGGGTTTCGATATAGACGGCCCGCGTGTTCTTGTCGACCAGCTTGCTCAACGTCTCGGGCTTGCTGGGATCGAAGAACCGCACCTCGATGCCGAGCTTCGAGAAGGTCTGTGTAAACAGGGTCCACGTTCCGCCGTACAGGCTGTTGGCCGAGATGAAGTTCTGCCCCGCGTGGACGATCGTGAGCAACGAGGCCGTAATGGCCGCCTGGCCGCTGGAGAAGGCAAGTCCCGCCGCGCCGCCGTCGAGCGCCGTAAGGCGTTTTTCGAGCACGTCAGTCGTAGGGTTCATCAGCCGCGTGTAGATATTGCCGAATTCACGCAGGCCGAACAGGTTCGCCGCATGCTCCGTGTCGTGAAACACATAGCTGGTCGTGGCGTAGATCGGCACGGCGCGAGCGGTCGTGGTGGGGTCGGGCGTCTGGCCGGCGTGCAATGCCAGGGTGCCGATGCGCGGGGGATTTGCTGGTTCTTGACTCATGGGACGTGTTTCTCCAGGAAAACAGGATAATTAGGTTCTCAGAGGCTATCCGGAAAGTTCTTCCGGTAATTTGGCACATTGAAGCCGGACGCGCCAGCGAGGAATCGGCTTTTTCCGCTCGTTGGCGCACATTCCTCGTTGGCGCGTCGGGCTTCAACGTTGATTTTCGGCCGAGGACTTTTCGGATAGGTTCTCAGAGCGCGCGGCGTCGATACCCGGTCCCGCGGACCGTTTCAATTAACTTGCCATGACTGCCCAGTTTTCTCCGCAGCAGCATGACGTGGGCGTCCACGGAATGGTCGGTCACCGGGTAGTCGTCGCCTTGAACGGCCGCGATTATTTCCTTGCGTGCGAACACGCGTCCGTCGCTCTGCATGAAGAAGAGCAAGATCCGGAATTCGGTTTTCGTCAATTCCAACGGCTGGCCTTCCAGCGACGCTTCGCCGGTCAAAGGATCGAGAATCAATCCGCCGATCTGAACCGAGTTCGTATTTTCATCCATGACAGCCTGCTCGGCAGATTGCAATGGGGTGTCCGCGGCCATGCGATTGCCCCCCAACGTCAAATCGAGTAATTGCACCAACCCCTGGCGGGAGGTCTTGCGGCATCGGCAGGTGCACCGCAAGGAAGGTCGTCGAGCAATTGTGCCCGTTGCGGTTTTCGCGAAACCACCGACTGCGACTTGCCACCGGCGGCCCGCGCCGATGCGGACCTTTCCGCAAATGCCGGTGCTGGACTCGCGATCTCCGCGCAACAGTCGCCATTCTCGAAAAACCTGCGAATTCGATTGTGTCCCATCCCTGATTTTCCCCTCTATCGAAAACAAAGTGTCCCCAACTACCAAAACGCAGTCAATGCTTGCAGAGAGCAAGATTGTGCAAGATTCATGCCAGTCGTGCTCGGATAGTCCGCGCCGGGCCTCGTCGATGGCTGAGAATTCGTCCGACCGGAGCCCGGAAGCCAATCGCCGCTTGAGTTTGCGCTACAATTTTGTCTTGCAAACTCGATCGGCTGATGCGGCGAACGCAATCGTCGAGGACCAGGGGGAGTCGTGGCACGGCATGTCAGGCCGTTAAATCCCACGGCAAAGCCGTGTCTGGTGCCGGCTGCGCCGTAAGATGCCCCGGTGGAAGACGAATTTGGCCGGCGGCGCATAATGGCGGGAACACTGCGGCGTAGCCGGGGCATATCCCTAAGCCACCGGCGGCGAATTTCTCGACGCAACAAGAAAAAGGCAGCGAGGGCCGAAGCAACCGCCCCGGCCCTCGCCAATCCCACTTCCCCAATCGTCAGATACGATTCCGGTTTCGAGCCGGCCTTATCGTGCCTTCGGCCGGCTCTCCACCCCCTAGCGAGCCGAACTAGAATTCGTACTTCAATTGCATCCACCAGGCGCTGTCGGCTTCCGCGTTGGCCAGGTTCCCGAAGTGACCCCAGCCGGCGACCAACGTGGAATGCGGGTTGAGAATCAAGCCAACGTCGATCGCGTTCCAGTTATTTTCGGTGCCGATCACGGGGTTCAATCCCAAGCTGTAAGGGTCGGTGTTCTGCCGGAACTCGTAGGCAATCAGGATCTTATCCCAGGGCAGGATCGCGACGTTGCCTTCGAAGGTGGCATTGTAGTTGCTGCCAAAACCGAGGAAGCCCAGGTCCGCTGCCTCGCTCAAACGCAGACCCGCCGTGGTGATGAGCGGCTTCCCGAAGAAACCCTTGGCAAAGGTCTTCGTAGCGGTGAACGTGAAGTCCGTGCCAAATGCACTGTCGAGACCGATGCCGCTCAGCGCTCCGCCCAGTTTGGTGTTGATGTCACTGATACTGTCGTTGTACTTGAAGTGAACGCCCACGGTGACTGCCGGGACATCGAGGCCGCCGAGCAACTCTTTCCACACCGGGTCGTTTTCCTTGATCAACAGACCGCGGATGTTGAAGTTGTGCAGCCACAGGTCGCTGTGACCGACGTCGATTCCAGTAGGGTTGGTTCCGCTAACCGTGAAGTCGCGGATGGCGGATGGCAACGATCCCAGGCCCAGGCGTTCCGCTCCGTAGCCGAGTTCCACGCGGCCATAGAGCGTCTCGGTGAAGGTCAGGGCGTCGAGGTTCTTGCTGCCCAGTCCGACGAACGACATGGCCGCGGCCGGCTTGCCGAAGAGCTTGCATTCGTCGCCTGCATTGACAAGATACGCCATCGGCGTGATGGCCCCTCCCCCGTAACCTTCGATCGTATGGAACGGAAGCGGCGGTCCCTTCTCGGGGGCCGGAGCCGGATCGGCGGCTAGCGCCGGCGCGTTGCCCGCCGCCTGAGCCACAGCCGTAGGCTGCTGCGGCGCCGTAGCGTTGTCGGCCTCCTCGGCCCATGTTCGCATGGTCGTTGCCAAGGCCAAAACCGCGGCCACGGCAAGAACTCGTAATACTTGATACTTCGACATTTTACCCTCCTTGTGATTGTCGAACGTCAACTGGCGATACTGGCAATCTGCTCTTTGTCAAGCATTTCTGATCATGAGCCAGCTTCCTCAGTCTTTGATAAAAGTGACCTGTTGTTGCCCATCGGGACAGATACATTTCTATCTTCATCAGTTTTCAGGTGTATCGCAACGGCTTGCTGGTTGCAATCGTTGCAATCAATACAACCCTCACTCTGAAACCGACAGCGGCTAGGCAGTAGGGTGGGACAAGGCTGAAGGAGGCTGGGACAAGATCCGGGGCACCCGCTGCCCGGCTAGCCCGAATCTTGTGCCACCCTACAGCCTTCACCAACCCTGCGATAAAATAATCCGGGCGCGGCAACTACCCGGCAAGTTTTTTGGCCCGAGATTTGCGGCTAAAATGTTTTGCCTGAAAGGAACTCAGGCGGTACGGGCGAGGCCATCGGTATTCCCCGACAAGGTGCCGTTGAACTCGTTGTCATAACTTGAAATACAGCACAATGTTAAGAAACGTAATCGTGATTGCCAAAGAAACCTCTCCACCGTTGCAAAACCACGCCTAGCCACGTTGCCGTGATATATGATGGAAACAGCCGTATTAGGAAACAGGACTTCCGTGAGATTTGATAGATTCACGCCGGCCGGGGTCGATCGCTCGGTTCTCGTCGATGTCTGGCGGGAAGCCTGCCGTCATATTGAAATCCAGGAGTCGACCCACACGATCGGCGGGATTCTGGGGAAACTAGGGCCCATCGGGCAGTTGCTCGTTCGCAAGATCGACCGCCAAAAATCGTGCTTGGAAACGGTGGCGGTGGGCGTTTCCGTGCCCGATTATCTGCTGCCGGAGGCCCGAACCGCGTGCGACGAAGGCCAGCTCAACGACCTGCTGGCGTGGTGCCGGAAGCGCCAGGTCCTGCACCAGGACAGTTCGCACTGCCGTTACGACCTGCTGGCGACGCTCGTTCCTCCGGGAATAACGGCCGATGTCGTGGCCGGCGCGCTCGGCGATGCGGAGAACCCATCCGGCGTTGTCGTACTCCTGGCGCAGCCCGGCACGGCCTTCGAAGATTCGCACGTTTGCCTGGTCCAGGCCCTCATCGAGCCCTTCTCGGTGGCCCTGGAGAACGATCAGCGGCTCCGCGAGATGGCCTCCATGCGGGCCGCGGCCGAGGCCGACAAGGAATCGCTGCTGACGCGGTTGGGCCGGAAAAAGCTGACCGATACCGTCGTCGGAGCGGATTCGGGGCTTCAGCACGTCGTGGAGCGCGTGGCCCTGGTTGCCCGCAACGATGCGCCCGTTCTGATCCTCGGCGAGACGGGCACGGGCAAGGAAGTCATTGCGCGGATGCTCCACACGCAGTCGCCGCGGGCCAATGGCCCTTTTCTGCGGGTGAACTGCGGCGCGATCCCCACGGAACTGGTCGACTCGCAACTCTTCGGTCATGAACGCGGGGCCTTCACCGGCGCGGTGGAGGCGCGGCAAGGATGGTTCGAGCGGGCCGACGGCGGCACGCTGCTGCTGGACGAGGTCGGCGAGCTGCCCTTGGCCGCCCAGGTTCGCCTGCTGCGAATCCTTCAAGACGGCTGGATGGAGCGCGTGGGAGGGCACGAACCGGTCCACGTCAACGTCCGCATCGTGGCGGCCACCCATCGCGATCTGGCCGCCATGGTGGCCGAGGGGCAATTCCGCGAGGATCTCTGGTACCGGATCGCCGTCTTCCCCATCCGTCTGCCTCCGCTCCGCGAGCGGCCTGAAGACATCCCCGCCATGGCCCGGCATTTTGCCGAGCGAGCGGCCGTGCGCTTCGTGTTGCCGGAAGCTCCCTTGACGGTCGAAGACATTCGCTTATTGACCGCGTATCCTTGGCCCGGAAACGTCCGCGAGCTGGGAGCGGTCATCGATCGGGCGGCAATCCTGGGCAACGGCAAGCGTTTGGAAGTGGCCCAGGCCCTGGGGTCAAGCGAGCGGCCGCCGACGGTCGCGCAGACTCAGCCGCAACAAGCATCTCCGGTTTCCGGGGAGGTATTGTCGCTCGATGCGGCGATGAAGAAACACATTGAGAGCGTTCTGGCCGTGACGCATGGCCGCATCGAAGGTCGCCGCGGCGCCGCCGCGCTGCTGAAGATCAACCCGCACACCTTGCGGGCGCGGATGCGCAAGCTGGGAATCGATTGGGCACAATACCGAAACGAAGATAAGAACCCCTGACACAACCGGAGTTTCGCAAGTCGTGTCGGGGGCGAAACGGGGTTGTCTCAGGGGTTGTAACCAGGGGTACTTCGTGGAACTCGTGCTGCCGACAAGCCGCAAGGGCAGTCCGACACGCGTTGGCCGGAGTATGAATTCCGCTATCCGCCTCGATTAATCTACGACTGCGAGCCGGAGCGAGAGTTTTGCCGCGAGGCCGTGGTTCGGCGAATGCCCGACGGTTCGCTGTATTCGTTGATCTATAGCGGCGGGCAGCGCGAGCCCAGCAACGAAAACGTAATGCTTGGCACGCGAAGCGCCGATGACGGCCAGACCTGGTCCAAGCCCGAGGTGATCTTCAAACATCCCGAGCGCCGTGTCTATGCAGCGGAACTGTGGGTCGAAGACGGCCGGCCGACTGTCTTTCTCCAGACTTTCGTCGCCGCCAGCCGTTATCTGGAAATGCGGGCATATCAATCGAGCACTTCCGACTCGGGACGCACCTGGAGCGAGCCGGTCTCGCTACCCGGGGTCGGCGGCTGGTTCCTCGTCCGGCGCGGGATCTCGCTCCACGACAAGACCCGCATCCTGCCTGTCTATTGGACGGAGCAGCGCGGCAAAAACAATTGGACCTGGGAGAAGCGTCGACCTAACGGCGACATTGACATGCCGAACTGGATCGAATGTTGCGGGGTACTGCGGAGCACGGATCGGGGCGCCAACTACACCGCGCACGGCTATCTCCACGCCAACTGCCCCCTGCTCGAACCGGCCTGTGTCGAACTTGCGCCGGGACGCGTGTTGATGCTCATGCGGGCGGAAAGACAGGGCCGCTTCTACCGGGCGGAAAGCGCGGATGGCGGAATGACCTGGTCGTCCGCCGAGCCGAGTGACATTTCCGCCGTGGCCTCAAAAGTCTTTCTGCTCAAGTACGAGTCGGCGGTGCTGATGCTTTTCAATCCGCCGCCTGACGGGGCCGAGGGAGACGGTTTGAATCGGCGCCGGCAGTTGTCGCTATGGGTGAGTTACGATGGCTGCCGAAGTATTACGCCCAGTTCCGCGAGATTTCCGGCGGGCGGCCGATGTGGGTCACGGAGTGCAATTTCATCCACGGCTTGTCGTCCGAGGGACTGGCTACCGACCCGAAGACCCGCGAATTCACGGCGGAAGGGCTGCGCAGGCAGGCTGCCCACGTGCTCCAGGTCTTCGCCATCTCCATCCAAGGTGGTTCGGTAGCTACGTTCTGGTTCATGTTTCCGAACTACAATGAGGGGCAAACGCAGTTCGGCGTGATTCGGGCCGATATGACGCCACGGCCAAGCTACCTGGCTTTGGCCGCCGCGGGTCGGCTCATGGCCGATGCCAGGCCCGTGGGCCGGCTGAAATCCGCCAACAAGGACTTCTGGGGCTATTTGATTTGCGCCAAGCCGGATGGCAAGGAACAACTCATCTTGGTCGCCTGGACCATGAAAGGCACGGGAACGATCAAGCTCCCGGCGGTGCCCGTGGCGCTGTTCGACACCATCGGCCGTCAGCAGAAGCTGGCGGGAACGACACTCGAAATCACCAGTGCCCCGGTGCTCGGCCTGTTTCCTGTCGGCTTGCAGAATCAGTTCGAGTACGAATCGGCTCCGGCCATGCCGCCCCGAGCGGAAGGCAAGCCCTCGCCGGTGGTCTTGCAGGCCGTCTGGCCAGCCGAAAAGTCCACGTGGCCGTCGGTTGAGGGGCTCCACTCGCACTACTGGATCGGCTCCGACGGGCCGGAGCACATGCCCATCTGCCTGTATAACTTCGGTGACACGGAAGCCAAGGGCCGGCTGACCGTTGCGGGGCCGAAGGATTGGAAAGTCAGTGTCCCGCAAGACGTGACCATCAAGCCTATGGAGCGAGTCGAGTCGGCCTTGACCTGCGACTTGAGCCAGGCCGTGCATCGGACCCGCGAGGCAGTGAAAATCGTGGGTGATTTCGGCCCGGCAGGCCAGACGGTTCTATCGCTACGACTCTATCCGCTCTTGCCCGGCAAGCCACGTGCGGTACGCGATATGCCGCTGCTCATGGATGCCAAGCGCTGGCAGACCTATGGCCCGCGCGAAACCAAGTTCACGGTCGCCACCGTTCCGGAGGGGATTCAGGTCGAGTTGGACCGTGGCCAGTCCGGCGAAAAGTGGTTCCAGGCTTCGCTGAACCTTGGTCCGCAGCAGCGGCCGTCCGAAGTGGACAATGCGTTGTTGCTGCCGGTCAAAGTCATAGAAGGGGAGGCTTCACTGTCAGTCCGCCTCGTCGAAGAGAACGGTCGCGATTTCTCGCTGTCCTACGGCATGGGCGAGCGGGCGGAAAACGATGACGGTGCGATCTCTTTGGACGCGGCCGTCACTCCGTGGACCATGTCGGAGCCGCAGCGGCTGCTCGATCCGCAGCGACTTTGCCGCGTACAGATCAGCGGCCAGGCCAAGACCCAAAAACTGAAGTTCGTTATCAAGAAGATCGGCTGGGCGACGTTTTGAAAGAGATTGGCACGAGCCGTTTGCTGATGTCGCGCCTTTTCCATGGCCACGCCTCCCTGCTTTGCCTCACCGTCCGCTCGCCAAGTAAAGGCGGTGATGCCCTCCCGTTGGATCCGTCTTAAATCGCTCGCCCTTTCCTGCTTTCGCGGTGGCGGATGGAGGTGCGAATGTGAATCCCGCGCAAGAGGGGCTCAGTTGCAAGCGTCACGGCGACATGGTAATATCGAGACCCTGAGCGTATCCGCAGAGAGATCGCGTGGCGAAGTTCGACCGAGGACCAATGACTACCATGATCGCCTTCAAAATGGAGTGCCTGCCCCGGGGCCCGCTTTTCAGCGAAGAAAAGTGGTTGACGATCGCCGGTCGCCTGGAACTGTCCCGGCGCGAGCTGGAGATCGTCGCGCTTGTCTTTGAGGACGCACAGGAGCGGTCCATCGCCAGGGAGCTTGGCGTCTCCGTGAACACGATCCACACGCAGTTGAAGCGGCTTTACCTCAAACTTGGCGTAACCAGCCGCGTGGGGCTGGTCCTGTTGATCGTCCGCGCACACTTGGCCGACTTGCGCGAAGTTGATCACTCCGCGCCGACCGTGCAGTTGCACCGCGGCGCTCGAAAAGCCGCCTGATATTCGTCGTCCAGCGTCCTTCTTTCTGGCTTGACGCGCCTTTCCGGCCGCCCTCACGACTTTTCTTGGTCTTTCTCCCCGCCGGTTGTCACCTATTCAGGTGACGGCCCCGTAGGCAGATTTTCAAATAGGGGCTCTAATGCGAAAAGTCCCTCGTTACCCATTTTGACGTTGTTTTCCACCGATCCTAACGAACGGTTGGAGGATGTTCTGCAACACTGTTTGGAGACGAACATGAAAGTCGGGCAATTCGTGATGGCGGTCGGTCTTGTGGCGGTAATGGGGTCAGGCGTCCAGGCTCAGGTGTGTACGCCGCCCATCGTGTGGATGCCCGTCACGGGAACTCCCCTTCCAGTGGGCACTCCCGTGGTAACCCCCCTGGACAACGGTTACGCCACCCCGCCGTACTATCCCAATCAGATCCAACAAGCTTACGGCGTGAATAAACTTCTGCAGGCGGGCACCGATGGCGCCGGACAGACGATCGCCATTGTCGACGCTTACCACGATCCCACCGCCGCCAACGACTTGAATTATTTTAGCAGCTTTATGGGGCTTCAGGTATGCAACTCGGGGGCCGGGTCCCCCACCTTCACTCAGTTCAACCAAGACGGCGGAACGACGGTGACCGCTGGCACGACTGGAGGGTGGACTGGCGAAGAGTCCCTGGATATTGAGTGGGCTCACTCGATGGCGCCCAAGGCCAACATCATCCTTTACGAAGCCAATAGTGCCAACATGAGCGATCTGATGGCCGCGGTCAACGCCGCCAGGAACAACCCGGCAGTCTCGGTCGTTTCCATGAGCTTCGGGAGCGGAGAGTATAGCAGCGAAACGCAGTGGGATTCATACTTTACGACACCGGGCACCAGGGGCACCAGTGGAGTGACGTTCGTTGCCTCGGCCGGCGACCATGGGGCCCCGGCCAATTATCCGTCCGCTTCTCCCAACGTCGTCTCCGTCGGCGGTACGAGTCTCACGCTAGACACCAATAATAACTATGTCAGCGAATCGGCCTGGAGTCTCGCCGGCACCAGAACCTCGGCCGGTGGCGGGGGCCCCAGCGCCTATGAGCCAAAACCGGCCTTCCAGAACAATGTGCCCCTGCTGGCCGGCTCGAACGCGCGTGGCACCCCCGACCTCGCCTTCAATGCGTGGTCGGCCAGTTCGTCATCTACTGGTTCAGCAACCATTGCTCCATCAAGTTCTCCGACCCCGCCAAACCCGGCGTCCTGAAGATCAGCGTCACCAACGGCGATGTCCACGTCACCGGCGCCGACATCAACGAGGTCCGCGTCACCACCGACCTCAAGCCCGAGGCGCCGGAGCTCCGCAAGGACGGCCTCCGCGTGCTCACGTCCTCGTCGAGTTATTCCCTCAGCGAGAAAAACAACGTCGCCGTCCTCAGCTACGGCACCCAGTCCTGGCCGACCGGCGGCGGCGACTTCACCATCTCCGTCCCGCGCAACACCGCCATCGTCATCAACAGCAACTACGGCGGCGACGTGGAGATTGGCGGCATCACCGGCAACATCGAGGTCAAGAATCTCAACGGCGAGGTGAAGCTCGATAACATCGACGGCGCCGCGCTGGTCGAGACGATGAACGGCGAGGTCCACGCCACCGTCCTCAATCTCCACGAGGGCAAGCCGCTTTCGTTCACCTCGATGAACGGCGAGGTCACCCTGAATCGGCGCGCTCGGCGAGAAACACCGTTCGCTCGCCGGCGTCGGCGGCGCGATGGATCTCGTTGCGCGTATAGAAATTCTCGCCGCGCCATTTCACCTGCCACACCAAGAGCGGCTCCCCGGCGCCGGCGCGCTGCGCGTAATAGCTGGCCAGCACCGCCTTTTGGCTCCAGTGCGGCGACAGCTCCAACATCATTCGATCGCCGATGAAGAGCGCCGCGCCGACGGCCAGCGCCACCCAAGCCGCCAGCGCCGCGCGCCGTCGCCGCCCGAGCGCAAACGCCGTCACTACCAGCGCCGCCGCGACGGCGAACGCCAAGAGCACGACGCCATATTCGTACCGCGCGCCATATTGCGCCGACGACGGCCACGGCCGCCCGGTGCCCGGCATATTCACGTAGTCGTAATTGAACAGCCACAAAACGCGCGCCGGCAGCGCCGCCAAATCGCGCCCGGCGAGAAAGGTGATCGGCGCGACGAGGAGCAGCAGCGCCGCGGCATCGGTGGCGCGCGGATGCGACAGCAGCTCGTCGAGCGCCAGCGCGGCGAGGATCGCCAGGGCGGGAAATGCCGGCAATATATAATGGTGAAACTTGGTATTCACCAAGGTAACGATCGCCAAATCAATCAGCAGCCACACCAGCGCAAAGCCGGCCAGCGCGCTCTTTGCCGTCGCTGCGCGCGGGCGAAAGGCGCCGAGCGTCCCCAGCGCGGCCATCCCCGACCAGGGAAACATTCCATATCCAATCCACGGCAAATAATAATCGAAACTACCGCGGTCCCCGTGCCGCCCCAGCGCGCGCTTCACGTAATTGTCGCCGATGAACTCGTTCCAAAATCCCATGCCGTGACGAATCAGCATGGCGTGATACCAGGGCAGCGCGGCGGCGACGAACACCAGCGCGCCGCGCCCCAGCTCCAGCCGCCAGATTTCGCGCCAGCGCCCCGCGCAAACCAGATAGAAGAGCAGCACCAATCCCGGCATGGCCAGCCCGGCGGGGCCTTTGGCCAGCGTCGCCACCGCGCACAAAACCCACGCCGCCAAAAGATAGAGCTGCCGCCGCGTGCGCGCGCGCGCCGAGAGCACCAGCGCCGCGCCGAACGCGCCGACATACGGCAGCATCGGCACCAGCCCCGGTAAATGAATCGAATTGAATACGCAATGGAGCTGAATCGAAATCATTATCAATTGGGGAATGGTGACGATTGCGAATATGGCAATAAACCCATAAAACGCCGGCGTGCTCGGCCACGACAGCGCGCGCCAGCGACGGCGCGGCAGCACCAACTCCATTTCCGGCGATAACAGCGCCAATCCCGCCAGCGCCAATGCAATGGTCATCGGCGCAATGAACGGCATATCGGTTACCGCCTGGCGCGATACCAATATCCATCCCGGCGAGGTCATCAATATCAACGCCGCCAACGCCGCCGCGCGCTCGCCCGCGCGACGCGCCAACGCCCAAGTGGCCAAAATCGCCGCCATCGCCAACAGCACCATCGGCAAGCGTAGCGCCCACTCGACGCGCCACGACGCCACCATCTCCGACGGTGCGGCGCTCGCGCTCTCCAACCCCGCGGCTTTGAGCGCCAGTGCCAGAATCCAAAACGTCCCCACCGGCTTCGACCAGAATTCGGGACGCTCGTCGGGCGAGCCCGGCCACCACATGCTGATGTAATCGCCGCGCGACGCCATTTGTCGCGCCACCTCGCCGTAATGGGTTTCCCACGGGTCCCATAAACCGTAATTGCCGAGATACGGGATATAAATGAGGACGCAAAGTATCGCGACCCCGAGAGCGATTCGCCGCTCCGGCGTGGACATCGGCATATGAGGGGCTTTCGTTAGTCGGGTTGCGAGCCGAGGTCGGGCTCGACGAAGGCCATTGAATCGGCGTGGCTCGCGTCGGCGGCGGGGCGCGCCGTGTAGACGCCGGCGAAGAGCATCAGCAGCATGGCGGCGGCGGCCACCACGAGCGGCGCCCGCCGGTGCTCGGTGCGCGCGATTCGCGCCGGCGCGTCGCAGGCGGCCAGCACGCGATCGGCGAAGCCGTCCGTCGGCGGAAGCGCGTCCCACAGCGTGGCCAGCGTATTGAGGTCGAGCGGCTTTTCACGATTCATCGACGATCCCCGTCAGCGCCGCGCGCAGCACCGCGCGCGCACGCGATAGTCTGGACTTCACCGTGCCGAGGTCGATCTGCAGCGCCTCGGCGATGGCGTCGTAGTCGAACCCGTGCAGCTCGCGCAAAAGAAACGTGGCGCGATAGCTGGGCGGCAATTGCGAGACGGCGCGCTCGATGGCGGCGCCCAGCGCTCGGCGCTCCATCGCCTCGTCGGTGCGCTCGGGGCCGGGCAGCTCCTCGGCGCGCGCCAGCGGCTCGATCCGCGGCGGCCGTTTGCGCAGCTCGTCGAGCGCCAGCCGCGTGGCGATGGTCAAGATCCAGCCGGTGAGGTTGAGTCGCCCGTCGTTGCCGAAGGTGCCGAGCGAGCGGAACACGCGCACGAAGGTCTCCTGCGCCAAATCCTCGACGAGCATTTCGCGCCCGCGCGTCATCAGCATGCGCGACAGCAGCGCGAACACCGGCCGCTGATAGTGCGCGACCAGCACGCGGAAGGCGGCGCGGTCGCCGCGCCTGGCGCGCAAAAAGGTGACCTCGTCCAGCTCCGCGCGGAGCTCCCCCTCGGGCACATTCAAGGCAGCACGACCCACGTTTCATGAAACGGTGGGGCGCCGGGAATGTTCCCTCGCCGCTTTGAGGGGCTCGACGGGCCGGCGGCTTCGCGTTAGCTTGGCCGCCGATGGAGGCGACTTGGGCGCGTTATCGCCGTGCGCTCGACGGCCGACCGCTGCCGGCGGCGCTCGTCGATCTCGACGCGCTCGACGAGAACATCGGGCGGCTGGTGGCGCCGGTGCGCGCCGCCGGCAAACGGCTGCGGCTGGCGTCGAAGTCGCTGCGCTGTCCCGCGCTCATGCGCCACATCGCCGAGCGCGGCGGCGACGTCTTCGGCGGCGTCATGACCTACACCGCCAGCGAGACGGCGTTTCTCGCCGGCGACGGCTGGAGCGATCTGCTGCTCGCGTATCCGACGGTGCAGCCGAGCGACGCCAAGCTTTTGGCCGAGGCCAACCGGCACGCGTCGGCGGCGGTGGTCATCGACGCCGTCGAGCATCTCGGCGCCGCTCGCCGCCGCCGCGCGCGCGGCCGGCACGCGCATTCCCGTCGTGATCGAGCTGGACATGGCCTAGCGCCCGCTCGGCCTCGCGCATCTCGGCGTGCGCCGCAGCCCGCTGCGCGCCGTCGCCGACGTGGTCGCGCTCGCCGAGGGAGCCGCCGCGACCGCGGGCTGAACTCACGGCCTGCATGGGCTACGAAGCGCAGATCGCCGGCCTGCCCGACAATCGCTCGCCGGGCGCGCGTGGCAGAACCCGATGAAGCGCGCGCTCAGCGCCGCGTCGTGGCCGCGTCGCCGCCGCTGCGCGGTGGTGGCGCGCGCTCGCCGCCGCCGGCTTCGCCCCCGCGTTGGTCAACGGCGGCGGCACCGGCAGCCTGGCCTGGTCGTGCGCCGAGCCGGCGCTCACCGAGGTCACTGCCGGCTCGGGCTTCTTGTGCAGTCGCACTATTCGATCACTACTTCGTGCATTGAATGCTCATGCCGGCGTCGTGTTTCGCGCTGCAGGTCGTCCGCCGCCCGGCGCCCGGGCCTCGTCACCTGTCTCGGCGGCGGCTGCATCGCCTCGGGCGAGGCGGGCGCGATCGGCTGCCGATCCCGTCGCTGCCGCGCGGCTGTCGCCTGCTGCCGCTGGAGGGCGCCGGCGAAGTGCAGACGCCGGTGCAGCTCCCCGACGGCGTCACGCTGGAGCTGGGCGATCCGATCTTCTTCCGTCACGCCAAGGCGGGCGAGCTGGCGGAGCACTTCAACGAGTACCTGCTCGTGCGCGGCGATCCGTGGAGTCGACGCGTGCCGACCTATCGCGGGCTCGGCCACTGCTTCCTGGGGTGAGCCGTGCTGAGCTTTGAGAATCACCGCGCCGATCCGTCGCGCTGGGCCGAGTCGCTCGGCATCTCGCGCGAGGCGATCGAGATCTACCTCGCCGCCGACGTCATCGATCTGCACATCGACTCCTTCATCTGGACCCGCATCTTCGGCTACGACCTGACGCGCCGTCACGGGCACGGGCTGTTCGGCGCCCGCTTGTACAGTCAGGTCGACCTGCCGCGGCTGCGCGAGGCGCGCGTCACCGGCGGCATCTGGTCGATCACCACCAACCCGCTGCGCCGCTCGTCGCGCCGCGCCGATCTCTTCTGCGCAACCTGACCCGCCTGCGAGTCGATCTTCGCCGGCTGCGCCGAGGATGTGGCAATTTGCCGCACCGCCGCCGACTATCGCGCGGCGCGCGCCGCCGGGCGACACGCCGCCTTCATCGGCATCCAGGGCGGCAACGCGCTGGACGGTCGACGGCGCGCTCGAGCGCGTCCCCGACGGCGCGCTCATCAAGGTGACGCTGGTGCACCTCAGCACCTCGACGCTCGGCACCACCAGCTCGCCGCTTGGCCGGCGGCGGCGCGGAGCGCTGACCGCGCGCGGCCGCAGCTTCGTCGAGCGCCTCAACGCGCGCAAGCATCTTCGTCGACCTGGCGCACATCAACCGGCGCGGCTTCTTCGACGCCGTCGAGGTCCACGATCGCACGCAGCCGCTCCTGGTCAGCCACACCGGCGTCAGCGGCGTGCATCCCCACTGGCGCAACCTCGACGACGAGCAGATCCGCGCCGTGGCGGCGACCGGCGGCGTGATCGGCGTCATGTATCAGTCGAGCTTCCTCGGCAAATCGCTGCTCAACGGCCGCGCCGACTGGGTGGTCGATCACCTGCAACACATCATCGACGTCGCCGGCGAAGACTTCGCCGTCGCTCGGCAGCGACTGGGACGGCATGATCGTCCCGCCGCGCGATCTGGCGCACCTGCCTCGAGCTGCCGCGCCTCGTGCAAATCATGCTGGGCCGCGGCTGGCAACCGGCGCGCATCGGCAAGGTGCTCGGCGGCAACTTCCTCCGCGCCGTCGCCGCGCTGCGCGGCGGGTGATGCGGCAAATTGCCGCGCCCTAAAGCGACGCTCACCCGGCTTGATCATCGCTGCGCAAATTCCGGCCGCCGATGGCCGCGTTGCTCATCGGTCAGATACCACCGGTATCTTCCCTCTTCGCGCCTTGCCCTCGACGCCCGGAATTCGCGGATCGACGATCAATCCGAGTGAGCGCCGCTTTAGACTGCTGCCCGATGTGCGCGGCCTGCCCCGCGCCTATTGGTATCTCTGGGCCGGCGCACTGGTGAATCGCTTGGGCAGCTTCGTGGTGCCGTTTCTCGCGCTGTATCTAACGCGCATGCGCGGGCTCTCCGTCGAGCGCGCGGGATTGGTGGTGGCGCTCTTCGGCGCCGGCGTCTTGGCCTCGGGGCCGATCGGCGGCGTCTTGGCCGATCGCTTCGGCCGCCGCATCACCATGGTCTTGTCGCTCGCGCTCGGCGGTGCGGCGATGTTGCACCTCGGCTTTGCCCGCACGCCGATGCACATCGCCATCGCGACTCTATTACTGGGGCTATTCGGCGAAATGTATCGACCCGCGGTGCAGGCGGCGGTGGCCGACCTGGCGCCGCCCGAAGATCGCGCGCGCGCTTATGCGTTTCTTTATTGGGCGGTGAATCTCGGCTTCTCCATTGCGCCGGTGGTGGCGGGATTGATGGCCAGTCGCAGCTTCACTGCACTGTTCGTCGGCGATGCGCTGACCAGCTTTGCTTTCGCCGCCATTGTCTGGCTGCGCGTGCCCGAGACGCGTCCCACCGTCGCTGCCGCCGCCGACAAAGCGCCGTGGAGCGCGCCTTATCGCGACCGCGTGTTCATTGCCTTTGCAGTGTTGACCATCGCCATTGCCTTTGTCTTTCATCAGAGCATTTCGTCTTTGCCGCTCGATATGAGCGCGCACGAGATTACGCCAGAGCGCTTTGGATTGATCATTGCGCTCAATGGAGTGCTTATCGTTGTACTGCAGCCTTATGCGATGAATGTCTTGGCGCGCACGCGGCGCAGTCGGGTGTTGGCGGCGGGCTCGCTGCTCACCGGCGTCGGCTTTGGGCTCACCGCTTTTGCGCACGATGTGCCGATGTATCTAGTGTCGATTTTCGTATGGACACTGGGCGAGATCGCGCTGTCCCCGGTGACGCCCGCCGTGGTTTCGGAGCTGGCGCCACCGTCGCTGCGCGGAACCTATCAAGGCGCGTTTCATCTGACGTGGGGCGGAGCGGCGTTGGGCGCGCCCGCCATTGGCACTCTGGTGTTGGGACGTTTCGGCGGCGGTGTGCTGTGGAGTGGCTGCGCGATTGTTGGGGTCTTGGTCGCGATGGGTCATATCGCAATCGCACCGGCTCGACGGCGTCGCCTGGACGCGCTCAAGGCTTGAGTCGTGCGAGCGCTTGGCGCGCCGGCTCGGCGAGGTGAGTTCCTTCGCCGGCGATTCGATTCAACAGACGAGCGGCATTCATATAGCGCAATTCCCCGAGCGCAATAATCGCCGCTTCTCGCGTATCGGGATCTTTGTCGCGCGCCAGCGTCTTCAAGATCGCCGGCCCCGCCTCTGCCACGCCGAGCGCGGTGAGCGCGCGAATCGCCGACGACTTGGTGTGCCAACATTCCTTTTCGCCGTCGAGGACGGCGAGCAGCTCCGGCGTGGCGGCGGGATCGCCGGCGCGCCCCATGGCGTCGAGCGCTGCCACTTTGGCCCAGTGCTCGGCGCCAGCGCCCATCGCTGCAGTCTATCGCGTTCGATCACCCGATAAAATGGCTCGCGGTGCGCGCGCGATTCTGCACCACGTGCAACAGCTCCTCGAAGCTCATCGGTTTGCGCAGAATCGCCTCGGCGTGGAGGCAGCGCACCTCTTCGGCGTTTGCCGGCCGCGCCGTCACGACGATGATGGGGATCTGCGCCAAGCGCGGATCGGCCAATTGTCGCGAGCGGAATTCGGCGCCGTCCATATTCGGCATTCGCACGTCGAGCAGTATGAGATCGGTCTGCGGATTCTCTGCTAAATAGTGCAGCGCCTCGGCGCCGTCGTTGCTGGTGACCACCTGGTAGCCTTCGGACTTGAGTAGATCGGACAGCGTCTCA
>CAWAAL010000017.1:0-264969 GCA_963779975.1 uncultured Planctomycetia bacterium
TCGGCTACACGCGGTTCTCACGGAATTGACTGGCCCGTTTGGCCCAAGATCTTCATCACTCCCTTGCGGATCGCGCTGAGAGTCCGCACTTGTTACCCAAAAACAGATGAAAATGAACCACGCCCACTTTTTTGGTCTTCTGGCCCACTTCGGCCCATTTTGTCCCTTTTTGGCAAGCTAGGCAAGTTGATCTCCGCGATCCCGACGACACTTGGAGCGCCGGGTCAATAAATTCAGTTTTTTATCCACTCACCACCATAGATATGGCAGGAGCGGGCTTTGCCGGGCACCCGTGGCGCGAAGGTGGACGGCCGGACAATCCAGACCAGTCATTATTAAGGGTCGTTATCTGGGTGGCATGCCGTCCCGCTGCGCAGCAGGCGGGCCGGCATGTTTCCAGCGTCAGAACATGCTTAGGATTTGGACAGAAACAACTTCCCGATTCAATGCCACCGGCTTGCCCGGTGGATGCTTACGTTCGCTGCTACAACACGGAAACGCGCACCGGCGCGTCGCCCCGCTGCCCGGCGACGGCTACGCCGTCGCCGGGCAGCGGGGGGCGAAAGACGTGAAGAGGCGCGTCGGACTTAGCAACCAGCGTGAGGCTCCACCGGGCAAGCCGGTGGCATCCAACATTCGAAACACGGAAGTTATTTCCGACCAATTCCTTTCACCCGCGCTGCGCGGGGTGAAAGCATGCCATTCCAGAAACCCGATCTGTCCGAATCACTACCCTGGCCGGGGCGGTGGTCGAGGCCGCCCCGGCTGCGCAACGCGCCTTGACAGGGCGCGTCGCCGAACCGAATTGTCAAAGAACAAGGGAGCGCATCCAGGCGTTATTCGTCATAACAATATAAACTTATTTCATATAACGGATAAGTATGCAAAATGTCCACCTAATAATACGTTCGAGCTCGCGCTGCGGGGCATCGCCTGCCGGCGGATTTCGGCGAACCCGTCGTCCGCAGCCCGGCCGGGCCCGCTTTTTCCGCGGGATTCACCGCTTTCCTCGCGGCGCAGAGAATTCTGCCGGAGTCGCAAAGAGGGGAAGCGTTTTTGGCCGTTCCCGGCCTCCTGCGCACACTTCTCCGTCAGAAAAAGGGTGACGCCTAAGCGTGGCGCGTCCCCCAGTTTGCGACGATTGCAGGGTGGGACCAGATCAAGGGCGCCCGCGCGGGCGCCCTTGATCTGGTCCAGTCCACACCTTTGCGGTAGCCGCCGCCGTCGTCGGCTTCCCGTGCTCCATCGGCATTCCTTTGGTCCCTCTAATGGAGAACACAAAGAGCAGTAGCGAACTAAAGAAGCACTTTTTTTGTGGTCCAGCACGTGATACTCACTTTTTCGGCCCTCCTCCCAGTTGTTGTTCGGGAATCACGGTTTTCGGCCGAGAAACGCCAGTTCCCCACCCCTCCTCTGATCGTGCGGTCCAAGGATGAACATTAGGGCAGATGCACCCCCCACGATGGAATTGCCAGCGAATTTTCCTTAAGAAGCTATTCGGGCCGAAGGCCCAGCCGTTTACCCAGCGAAGGGCGAAGCCCCGGGTAAACCCGATATACCCTTTTCACCTTTTCGGCAAGCGGAACCGCGTGGCCGGCATGCATGCCACCGACGGGGGCCTTCTTGCCCGTTTTGCCCAATCGGGCACGTAGCGCAGGCTTCCAGCCTGCGTGCCCGATTTTGAAATAGCCTTCCACTACTGTCCGGTTGAGCGATGAGTAGGTGGTTGAAACTATCGTGATTTCTAGGGTTGTTCCGCGATTTCCGCTTGTACTCGATTTCAGTGCCCCCTGGCGTTTTCGCCCCCTCCTTTGCACTATTAAGTGGAAAGGAGATTGCGATGCACGAGGGCAGGCTGGTTTTTGCTCAACTGATGGATTTCATTCCCAAGCGGGATTTCGACGAATGTGTGAAACGCTATCGCGGCAACTACCGGGTCCGCGATTTCTCTTGTCGGGACCAGTTCCTCACCATGGCCTTCGCTCAGTTGACTTATCGCGAAAGCCTGCGGGACATCGAAACCTGCTTGAATGCGGTGCCGTCGAAATTGTACCACGCCGGGCTTCGCGGCCGGGTTTCCAGGAGCACGCTCAGCGATGCCAACAAGCGTCGCGACTGGCGGATCTACGCCGACTTCGCTCAAGTGCTCATTCGTCGCGCCCGAGCCCTGTACGCCAAGGACAACTTCGCAGTATCGCTCAAGCAGGCCGCCTATGCCTTGGATTCCACAACTATCGATCTTTGTCTTGCCCTGTTTCCTTGGGCGCGATTTCGTCGTCACAAAGGTGCCGTGAAGCTTCACACGCTGATCGACTTGCGGGGCAACATCCCCTGTTTTATCCGCATAACTCACGGGAAAACGCACGATGTGACCGTCCTCGATCACCTGCCAATCGAACCGGGCGCCTTCTACATGATGGATCGAGGATACGTCGATTTTGCTCGCTTGCATCGCTTTACTTCACAGTTGGCGTTCTTCGTCACGCGTGCCAAGAAGAACATCGACTGTTACCGCCGCGAGTCCCGTGTGGTGGACAAGTCCACGGGCCTGCGAAGCGACCAGACGATTGTTCTGCGAGGCGTCAAGACCTCAAAGCTTTATCCGGATGCCCTGCGTCGCGTTGCCTATTACGATGCCGAGCACGACCGGCGATTGTGTTTTCTTACCAACAACTTCGAACTACCCGCCCTGACCATTGCGCAACTCTATCGCTGCCGTTGGCAGGTCGAGTTGTTCTTCAAATGGATCAAGCAGAACCTGCGGATCAAGGCATTTTATGGCAACACGGACAACGCGGTGCGGACTCAAGTCTGGATCGCGGTGTGCGTCTACGTCCTGGTGGCCATCATCCGGAAGGAACTGAGGGTGGACCGCAGCCTTTCCGAAATTTTGCAAATTCTGAGTGTGACTCCTTTCGAGAAAACCCCTATTTTTCAGGCACTTTCCACGATTTCTGTCCCAAATCCGGAAAGTGCTTGTCGTAACCAATTGAAACTATTCGACTTATAACCGGACAGTAGTGATAGCCTTCTATGAAATCCACGTTCCTCCCTTTGTCATCTTTTTCCCCATTTTCCTTCCCTTGATCTGTGCATATTAGTACGTTTGAGCGGCCGGTTTGAGGCAGCGGACCTCGGTCGCCTAGGGCGTCGTGCAAGTCGTGGGCAAATCGTAAGGCGTTGCCTCCCGCCATGTTATAGCAACTGGCAAGAAACCCGGATTTCGAGAAAAAGGGGGACGCGAAAAGGGCCGCAGAATGCCGCCTGCGCGCGCTTGGAACGCCCTTGATCGTTCCTTCGACTGAACGCTCGGTACTGCGTACTCTGCACTCTCCACTTCGTACTCGGTACTCTGTTTTCCCGCTCCCCGCCCGGACCACCACTGGCCCGGTCCGCACCAGTTCCGGACCATGGCCGGACCAGCCCTGCCCACCCTTCGCTCCAGCTGGTGACGGGCTGTCGCATGATCACATGGCATCGCGTCATCGTGATTCCGTCGCGGGCGAATCGGGACGACCGGAAAAGTTTTTTCAAAAAAACTAACTCCGCGCGCCCCTTTTTGCGCCCGGTATCGCAACTGATTAAAGAGAGGCCCAGTTTGTACTTCAAGTTACGATTCGAAGGCGATTGTCATGGCGAAACAACTGTTTGTTTTTTGCAATGGACCCCACGCCGGGCCATGTCCGAACCGCGTGATTCGGCTGCTGCGGGAAATCGCCGGACAAGGCGTGACATTTTCTTCGGGGTGCAGCGTCGACGACGTTTATCGCCGCCTCGTGGAACTGGGCCGAGTCCGCGACGAGCTGGGCTGCGAGGCCAGGGACGGCGGAGACTGTCCGTACGGGGCAGACAAGCCCCATTTCGACCACGAACTTGGCGAGCTTTGGGCGCGCGGCATGTATCTTCATTGCTTCGGCGCCCAGGCGTGCAATGAAGTTGCCATTCTCAACGCATTCCGGCTTGCCCACTGGTCCCGCAAGGTCTTCGACGCGCTGGGCGAGGGCGAGAGCAAGAAGTACGGGGCGTCGCTGAAAGAGACCGTCTGCCGGCTCAATAAGTGCCAAAGGCTCTGGTTGATTGAATTCCACTCGCACCCCAAGGCCAGGGCCGTAAGTTGGAAATGGAGACTCCCCTAGCTCCAACCAAACTCCAACCAAATTTCCACCTCGAAGCCATTGGCGCGCTTTCTCCCGGTGGTAGGATGACTCCATAGCTCGGTATGCCAGTGTCCTGCTTCCGTAGGATCATCACCAACTTGCCAGACGGCCTCGCTGGGCCGCAGCTTCAGCCCGCAGCGAGACCGGAGCAAAAGGGGGAACGTCATGGCAAAGAAGCAGGGGTTTTTCGGCCGTCTTTTCGGTGGCTTCCGGACGGGAAGAGAAAACCGACGCCGCAACAAGTCCGGCAAGAGTAGAAATACGCTGCGGACAACTCGCGCGCCGTTGATCGAGGCGCTGGAATCGCGCGTCCTCCTTTCCGCTGTTGCTTGGACCGGCGCCGCGGGCGACAACCAATTGGGCGATGCGGCCAATTACTCCACCGGTGCGCTTCCCACCAGCACCGACGACGTGGTCGTTCCTGCCGGGGCCAGCGCGTTGCAAGCCTCCGGCGCGTATGTCGTCAATTCGCTGGAGTGCCAAGGGGATGGCGTTACGTTCGAGGGCACGAACTCTTCGATTGGCCTGACCAGCGGCATCGTTAAAGTTGACTCTGGCACAACCGTGATGGCCACGACGCTCACTGGCCCCAGCGGGCTGACCAAGCAAGGCGCGGGAACCCTGGTGCTTTCCGGCGCCAATACCTTCGAAGTCGGTGCGACCGTTGAGCAAGGCGCACTCATCGTTACCAGCCCCACGGCCATTCCCGACGGATCGAGCCTGACGGTCGGCGCCGGCGGGGAGTTCATTTTCGATCCAACCACGTTCTCGACACCCCCCTTTGACCGCACCATCCCGCGTGCCTCGGCGCCGGACTATACCCCCGACGTTTCCTCCGCAGTCGTTGCTGCCACGGGCGCAGCCACCCTCAGCGCCAACGACTTGGGCATCGGCACGACACGCTTCTACAGTAGCGCTCTGGGTAACTCTTCCGGTGGGCTCGGAAACGGCTGGGTGCTGGCCGATGCGCCTTATGCCGTCAGCAGCGGCAGTCAGATTGTGATCGTCTTTGGGCCAACGGACTCCTATCGCTTCACGTCCAACGGGTCCTTGTTCACCCCGGAAGATGGAGCAAAAGAGACGCTTACCGGGGAAAACGCCAACCATCTGTTGGAAATGACCAGGCCCGATGGAAGTGTATATATCTTCAATGATTTCTCCTATGGCACGAGCGATGCCCGTTCCGGGCAATTCCTCGCAAGCTATGCGGCGGATGGAAGCGTCACGAGCGTGGCGGCCACCGACCCCACGGCCTCCGGTCAAATCGCCCAGATCAACTTCTACACCTCGGCCGCAGCGGCGGCGGCCGACACTCCCTACCAAGTGGAGGATTTCTCGTACTACACCGCGGCGCAAGATCCTGCGAATGCCGGCCGCCTGCAGTCGATCATTTTACAAGGCTGGAACGGCAGTTCGCTGGTCGACACGCGCCTGGCGACCTACTCGTATTATGGCGATGCCGGGAATTGCCTTTATGGGGATGCCGGTGACCTTGAGTCTGCGACCACGCAGGTCTGGGACCCGACGCTCAACGGCGGCAGCGGGGGCTGGAGCCTCAGCGGCCAATCGTCCTACTATCGTTATTGCACCAGTGGCAGGGGCATTGGCTTACTGGCTCTGACGCTCACCCCCCAGAATGTCGCTAACACCGGTGGCTTGTCGGCCGCCGAGGGCATGACCACCGCGGAATTGGTCCCCTGCTCGGCCGAGGAGTTCCAATATGGCAGCCTCCGCAGCGTGACGCAGGTCACGATTTCAGGCCTGTACACCGACCAATTCTCCAACACGCCGAACACCGCTGCCGTCTTCAGCAGCGGCGACCCCAACGTCTGGTCCAACGAAACGGTCGAAACCTGCTATGGGACCCTTGCCACTACGGGCACGCCCGAAAGTGTCGATACCGTCTTTACCAATGCGCTGGGCCAGACGCTCCTGACCGACTTGGCCGATCCATCGACCGGCCAGCACTGGGTCACCGACACGGTCTACGGTACGCAGTCCTACGACCAGGGCCTCGTCGTCGAGACGGCCAATCCCGCGGCCGTGGATATGTCGTTCGTGAGCAGTCAAGGGCAATACGGGTACGACTCCAGCGCAAACGACTTGGACGTGCATCTCAAGTCCAGCGGCGGCCAACTGACCGCCTACACCTACGCCGCCGCCACCACGGCCGGCGAGACCACGCCGGGCGACGCGGCGGGCTACCTCAAGTCGGAGACGCTGTACGACGGCACGAGCGATACCACCGGCGTGATCGTCGACAGCTATCAGTATTATTCCCACGCCGGTTACGTGGCCATCGCTGGCGGCGGGCTGACGCCGGTCAACACGTTCCCCACCGCCAGCACGTCGACCTATCCCAACGCGCCCAACGACCTGACGCCCGACACGACCGGCTACAGCTATACTTGGTGGGACGTTCCCGGCACAGAAAGGCCCAGCGTCCAGGTCGAGCAGGAAACGACCACGCTGCCGGTCGTCAGCGCCGCCGAGAACGGCTCCGGCGTCGCCAATACGGAATCCCAATACTTCGACGCCAATGGCAACCTCCAGTGGGAGGAGGACGGCAACGGTAGCTGGACTTATGACAGTTACGACCCGATCACCGGCCTGCTTTCCTATTCGATCGAGGATATCAGCGCCGCCGCGGCCACCGCTTTGGGTCTCGCGCCGCCCGCCAGTTTGCCGGCGGCAGGCATCGCGGCCAGGACCGACTACGCCTACGATCCCCTCGGCCGCCAGACGCAGGAGCTTGGCCCGGCCTTCGTGGACGACGCCGGCGACACGGTCCGCACCGCCGCCTGGACCAGCTATCTGGACTACCCTCTCACGGTGGGAACGGGCCAGGGTGAGGGCGGGCAGGGTACCGAGGTCCGCACGGCCAGCGGCTTCGAGGTCGATGCCGCGGCCCCCGGCAGCGACTACTATACCGGGGAGTTCGTTCTGGTCGATCCGATCGGCATTGAAATCTCCAATCTCAGCGGACAGGTGACCGACGATATTCAGGCCGCGGACGGCGGGCTGACCGTCGTCGAGTCGAGTTCCGCGGCCGTGCTCGCGGAACTGTCCACCGCCGCGCTGCCGAGTTCGTCGTTCTCCCGCTGGACGCACCACGTCTACGACCTGCACTCCGGCCAGCTCAAGGCGGACGACGTGTACATCAACGTCGGCAGCAAAACTTTCCTGCTGACCCAGTATACTCATGATGACATGGGCCGCTTGACGGGCACTTTCGACCCCACCGGCACCACCACGACGGACGTCTTTGACGCCCGCGGACTGTTGACGAGCGTCCTTATGGAGGCGGGCACGGGCCAGGGCAAGACAGACCCAAACCATCGAGTCCTACCTTTACGACGCCGACGGCAACATGACCAGTTCCACGGTCTACGTCGACTCGCCGAACGATCCCAATTACACGACGGCCGATGCGCGCACCACGACCTACGGCTACGATTGGCGGGATCGTCAGCTTTGGACGATGGTCGACGACCATACGGCCGATCCGAATCATCTGGGTTCCACCCGCAAGACCTACACCTTCAACACTTATGACAACCTCGACGACGTTGTGGACGTGACCCGCTATTACGACAAGGCGAATACGATCGGCCTGCCCGGCAACGCGCCGAATTCGGGCGACCCGATCATCGGCCGTAGCGGCGCGGCCTACGACAGCCTCGGCCGGGTCTATCAGACGCTCAGCTACAACCAGAACGGCACGGTGGCCACCGTCTCCAACACCTGGTACGACGCCGACGGCAACGTGATCATGACCCAGGACGGCGGCACGCAGGAGTTCACCAAGACCACTTACGACGGGCTCGGCGACGCCACGGCCGTTTACGACGGCTACGACCCCAGCGGCGACCCGCCGACCTACGCCTCCGCGGGCAGCGTGGCCGGCGACGTGGTCCTCGAAGAGACCGACACGCAGTTCGATGCCGCCGGCAATGCGGTCTTCGTCACCGACAGCCAGCGGTTCGGCGACGCCCCGACCACCTCCGCTTTCACCGGCCCGCTGACCGCCGCCGACTCCCGCGCCTCCTACACCGCCTCTTGGTTCGACGGCATCGGCCGGCAGACGGGTACGGCCGACTACGGCACTAACAACGGGACCGCGATGACTGCCGCCGACCGGCCCAGCCACGTACCGGTCTGGGACTGGGACGGCGCGCACCTGACCTGGCAGGACCCGTACGGCACGGCGGTCCCCGCCCTGGTCACCGGGACCGCCTACAATGCCCGCGGCGAGGACTATTACGACACGGACACGGCGGGCGTCGTGACCCTCACCACTTATGACGACGACGGCCGCACGGCGACCGTGACCCAGAACTACCAGGGCGACGGCACCCTGACCCCCAGCACGGCCCCTGGGAAGAATCTCATCACGCAGTATCTCTATGCCACGAGTACCGGGGTATCGTCGGTGTCGCAGGTCGAGCCGAACTCCGCTTCCACTTCCGTCAGCCTGGGCGCAACCGCGCTGGCCGGCGGCGATTACTTGATGTACTCCGCCAATACCTCGGACACCTCGCCTAGCACGACGGACTACGTGGTGGGCTCGGGCAACGTGGTCTGCGTTCAATACAACGACGGCTGGAAATACCTGGCAGGGGTCTCTTGGCAGCTCAATTCCTCGGACACCAGTTTGGTTGAAACGGATACCTGGACCCCCTTCGTTCCGCGGCCCGACGACGTGCTGATCGCCTCGTGGGACGGTTCCACCGTGACCGACCTCACGGGCTCCGTCGTTAACGGGTATCCCACCCTTTACCACGGCATCCAATACGGCTACTCGTCATCGGGCGACCTGACGATCGGTTACACCGGCCCCGTGACCACGCGCGACAGCCACGGCGTGATATTAACTTACACTCCCGCTAAATTCACTGTCACCGGCTCGGTCATCCCCAACGCCGTGGCCGAGAATACGTTCTACGTCTACGGCCCCTTGGTACACGACAACTCCGGCGTATACATGCCGACCGACGTCGTGCGGGCGATCATCTACCCCGGCTCGACGACCTTCTACAGTTCGCAAACCGGTATCTTTTCCGACGCCGATTACGTACAATACGAATACGACCAGATCGGCGAGATGACTTCCATGACCGACCAGAACGGGACCGAGCACGCGTATACCTACGACGGGGTGGGCAGATTGCTGTCGGACACCGCGAGCGTTGCGACGGGCAACCCGGCCGGCCTCGACACGTCGGTCACGTCGATCAACGAGATCACCTACGCCTACCTCTGTCCGTGTCAACTGGCGGTCGCGGATTTTTTGTCGGCAGGTCGGGCAGGGTGGCGGGGGTACGGGTTGCGCCGCGTGGGAGGCGGGCCGGGTGCGTTCTCCGCGGCGGTCTAAGGTCGTTGAGAGAGGGAATGCGTGTTACACTTAAGGAGCCCGACGCGGAGGATAGGGCCACGGTGGGAACCGACCCCAGCGCCGCGTCGGGGCGCGAAGAGGAATGGGGGTGGGCGGCAAGGTTCACCCTTGTTCTTCGCCCCACGGCCATTCCTCTTTGCGCTTCCCTGCGCTAAATCCTTCGGGGGTTTGGGGGACGCCCCCCAAGAATAACTGCCTTCAGTCCTCATCGGATACGGGCCTGCCATGTCAACCGGCCTTGATCTTCGACCGCCGCGGCACCACCTGCGCCGCCGCCACTTGGGCGACCAAGGCCTCGCAGCCGGCCGACTCCACGGTCCGCCGCTCGCCGCCGGAAAGCTCCCGCGGCGCGGGCAGCCCCTCGCTCTGGCAGATCGCGGTCAAGGACTTGATCGTGCGGCTGCCGCCGGGCAATTTGGCTTTGGCCTTCGTTCCCTTGGGCGGCCCGCTCTTGCGCCGCTCTCCCGTGGCCTTCACCCGCAGCCTGGCCAACTTGGTCTCCGTGCTGCGGGGGATGGCGTAGCGATAGGGCTCGTTGCTCTTGAGCATCAGCCAGCCGATCATGGCCAGCTTCCGCGCCGCCGCCACCACCGCCACGTTGCGCGTCTTCTTCTTCATCAAGCGGCGGAAGAAATGGCCCAAGGGCCCGGGGTGCTTGTCCAGGTGCTGCGCCGCCTGGATCAACATCCAGCGGGCGTGGCTGTTGCCCCGCTTGGTGATCGGGCCGTGGTAGCAGTGCTCGGCCGATTGCTTGGTGGAAGGGGCCAGGCCCAAGTAACTGGCGGCGTGGTCGGCGTCGGGGAAGCGTCGGTAGTCGCCCCAGGCGGCGAGCAGTCCCTCGGCCACCGCCACGTCGGCGCCGGGGAGGGTCATCAGCAGCTTGACCGGCTCGTTGGCCTGCCCGCGCTTGGCCAGCTCGAGGTCCAGGGCGGCGATCTCCTTTTGCAGGAACTCGAGCTGCCGCAAGTCGCTGTCGATGAGCATCCGCCCCTGCGGGTCGATCTCGACCGTCTTCAGCCACTCCAGGCCCTTGGCCTCGAAAAGCTTCTTGAGGGAGACCTCGATCAGCCGCATGGCCAGCACGCTGTGGATGCGGTTGCGCATCATCGTCCGCTGGCCGACCAGGACGCTGCGGCGGCCGGTCAATTCGCGGAGTTGGCGGGTGGCCTCGTCGGGCTGCCAGACCTCCGGCAGGAAGTCGCAACGGAGGAGTTGCGCCAGCACGTGGGCGTCGACCTTGTCGGTCTTGACCTTGGCCTGGGCGATGGCCTTGGTGGCCAGGGGGTTGGAGACCACCAGCTTGGCCACGTGCGGCTGCAGGGCGTCGGCCACGGCCCAGCAATTGGTGGTGGCTTCGAAGGCCACGTGGTCCGTGGGTTGCAGGATTTTGATGGCGAAGAGTTCCAGGGTGCGGCGGTTCAGGGCGAAGCGTTCGCGGTGGACCACCGTGCCGGTGGAATCGACGAGGCAGGCCTCGACCAGGCGTTTGTGGACATCGAGGCCAACGTGACGTACACTTTCGGTACTCATGGAAGTTTCTCCCGTGATGCGGCAAGACCGGGGGCTATCGCCCGCGCGAGCGGACGCCGGCAGAAGTTTGGACTACGAGTCCGCATTTTTACTTCTGCCGGAGTAGGGCCGAAACGGCAACTACCTCTTCGAGCTCGAGGCTCAACCGGGTGGGCCGGAGGGGCGCTCAGATACGATGGCGGGCTCTTGGCCCATAGGCATAATCGAGCGGCCCCGAAGTGTCCCGGCCCTCCGGTCTTGCTTTCTTGTGTTGTTGGATGGAAGCACAACATGGTTTCTATCCTGCGGCGGCGGCACTTCGTCCCAAACCCGGTAGTAATGCATAGCACCGGATTCCGTGCGAAGCGCCGCGGGCCTCTATCTATTCATACCTGGTACAAGGTCTGCGGCAAGCTGCTCTCCGTGACCAGCTACCATAACGACGGCACGACCGCTTCGCCCAACGAGGTCGCGGAGAATCAGGTGCTGTATCAATATAATTCCGACGGAAATCTGGTTGACGAGTACCAGGAGCACCAGGGCACGGTGAACACGGCCACGAGCATGTACGTGGGCTACGGCTACGATGATGCCACGGCCGTCGTGAACGGAGTGACGGTCAGCCCCACCGACTATCGGCCCACGACCTTGCAGTACCCAATCACGGGGACGGCATCGAGCCGCGTGCTGACCTATTCCTACGGCGCCACGGGCAGCACCGACGACGCCGTCAACCGGCTGGAATCGATCGAGGACGGCTACGGCACGGCCGCCAGCGCAACCACCAGCGGCACGCTGGCGACCTACGGCTACCTGGGCCCGGACACGATCGTCACCGAGGACTACGCCGAGCCGCTGATCGGCCTGGACTACACCGGCGGGGACGACAGCTACTCGGGCCTCGACCAGTTCGGCCGCGTGCAGGATCAGGCCTGGGCGGGCTACGGCAGCAATCTTTCGGCCGGCAAGCTCGACGAGTACAAGTACGGTTACAACGCGGAGGGCAAGGTGGCGTGGAAGCAGAACGCCGCGCTCGACGCCTACAACGCGGCCACCAGTCCCACCAACCCCTTGTATCTTGACGAGACGTACGGATACGACAACCTCGGTGAATTGACGTCGCTGACGCGGGGGAAATTGGACGCGACCGATCAGATCCTGGCGAGTACGCAGAACTTCATGCAGAACTGGACGCTGGACGACTTGGGCAACTGGTCGCGGTTCCAGGAGGGCACCACGCCGGGCAATTTGACGCTCGACCAGAAACGGACGCCCACCGCCGCCAACGAGATCCAGTCCTTTACGACCTACGTCGGCGCCCCGTGGGCCACGCCGGCCTATGACGCGGCCGGGAACATGACCACCACGCCCCAGCCGGGCCACGAAACCGTGGCCCTGACCTGCAAGTACGACGCCTGGAACCGCTTGACCGAGGTTACCTACGGAACGTCGATCGACATTTCCTATAGCTACGACGGGCTGGGAAGAATGATCACGCGGACCGACAACAAGGCCGTGTCGGGCACGGCGGCGACGACCGATTACTACTATGCGGGGCAGCAGATGCTGGAGAGCGACCAGCGCCCGCCGACGAGCCTGAACAACGGCGCCACGCGGACGTCGGAGCAGTATGTCTGGTCGGCGCGGTACGTCGATTCGCCGATCGAGAGCGACACGACGGTCTCGACCTATAGCGCGGCAAGCGGCGGGTCGTGGACGGCCGCCACGCCCGATCGGCTCTATTATCTGACCGATGCCAACAACAACGTCACCGCCGTCGTGGGGTACGATACGGCCAAGAGCGCTTGGGAAGTTGAGGAGCGGTATTCTTACGATGCCTACGGGAACGTGACGATGTACAACGGTCCGACGAGCGCCGGCGGCGACTGGAGCAACCCCCACACGGTTTCCAGCCAGGGAACCACGCGGCTTTTTGCCGGCGAGCAGCAGGACGCGACCACCGGCCTGTATTACGTCCGTGCCCGTTGGTACGACTCCAGCACAGGCGGATACATAACCCAAGACCCGGCCCAGAGCGATCCGAATGCGTATCGCTACACGGGGAACGACCCCACGAATTTCAACGATCCCAGCGGGATGCGCAGCTCCGCCGGGCGGTAGCAACAACGTTGGCTACTGGCAGGTGTACGGCGCGGCGGCGCCAGGGCCGCAGGGGCCAACGCCTACGTGTGGGCCTATGCAAGGCCCGGGGTATACGGGTGCGGCGCCGAATGGGTACGACGGCTTCGCTACTTCAAGCGGCGATCATGGATCGATGGGAATACAAACTGGAAGCAGCCAGTCTGGCGCCAACTCCCTTTCCAGTTCGTTCGCCGACCTTGCTCGGACTGTAAATGCATCGGGGCCAACAACGGTTGCAGATCGGACCACTCCATCATTGCCGCCTCTCCCGCCCGCCCCTCGCGACGCACAGACCTATGCTGAGGTGTACTGGTCCTATTTTAATCTGTTTACGGCGCCGAAATCGGTCGACGGTTGGGATACCGCGGCGAGGATTGGGCAGGGCCTAGGCTGGGTGATGACGGCAGTTGGAGCCACCGGGGCTGCGACGGTTGAAGCCCTTGGCATTGGGGGAATGGCGGTTGGTGAGGCAGCAACGGCGGCCTGGGGCTGGGCTACCGGTGCGGGAGCAGCGGCGGCAGCATCGAGAGAGCTTGGATCGGGAAGCCAGTCGACATGCGAGACTGCCCCAGGTGAGATTCGGCCGGACCTTTTCAGAACAGGCAACACGAACGGGCCTTCCCCGATCCGTGTGGGCAGTGACATTGTTCCCGACGCTGCGGGCAATGTCCGGCCGACGAACCCGCCGTCCGGCCTGAGCACCTTCGACAGCGTTGAGAATTTGCCAACGAAGGGGCGCGTGTGGAGGTTGCCCGGTGCGGCCGACCTTCCAGGTGGGGTGAACGCTATCCCTGATGCGCCGCCGCCCGGCCACTTCACGATCGGCCCCACAGGAGAGATGTCGCTTGAAGAGTTCCTTGGCTCGTTGGGAGAATTGCCGTGGGTGGACACCGGCACAAAGATAAAATGAGAGGAGAATCTATGCCCCCCACAGATGAACATCGTGACGGCTTGAAGGACGCAATAACGCATCTTCAAAACTCATACATCGAATACATGGCTTCGCTCAAACGGGTTCTGGACTTTGGCGTGGATAACATCCCACCGCTAGTTGCGGCTCTCGACCATAAGCACGCGAACCCGATAGCGAAGGCCCTTGGGCTGATGATGCACTCACCGGAAGTGGGACAGGCAATTCCCAGACTTCTTGACTGGCTCGTAGTGCAATCTCCGCTTTACCCTGATGTCCTTGAAGCGCTCGTAAGGGCTGGCGATAAATCGCTTCCTTTGTTGGCCCAACGAATCGCGGATTATGCAGCGCGGGGCGACGACGAGGCGGTTCGCAACCTTCTTGATCTCGGATGGCGCCTGCCCGACAAAGCCTTGCCACAGATCGTGTCGATTGTTACGGGACTGCTGGGCAGCGAAAATGCAGGCATTCGAGAGGCGGCGGCCGATGCTATCTGGCGAATTGGTTTGCCGCACGCACGCGTAGCGGAACCACAACTGCGCGAAGTCGCTTCCGGTGACGAAGTGGAATCGGTGCGCAACGCCGTGGAAGAGGCGATTGCCCGGATTGCTCTGGCACCATGAGAAATCTGAAGAGAAAAAGAGAGAATAAGAGAAGACGAGGGGTCGGGAGTGGGTGGGTGAAAGGGCTATGTTTTCCCGGCGGAGTCGGGGTCCGGCGGAGTCGGGGGCGGAGTCGGGGCCGGGGAGGGGGAGTCGGGGTCGGGGAGTCGGGTAGAGTCGAGAGGTGGCGCGGTGGGTTAGGCGTCGGCATAATTCCGTGTCAGGGTTTCCCCTTCTGTGTCTCATTATCCGCATGCCATACTCCGTTTCCACCTCCCGCTCATCGAACCGGACAGGCAGATTTCCAGCATCCGGCTCTCCGACGGGCTTCACAGTCAAGCCCACGATCACGCCTTACGGCGCAACCTTCGCCTGGCCGTAAAGTCGCTTCCGGGACGCTCGGGTTCTTTTACGTTGCTAGGCCGAAGCCAATCGCAATCCCTTTGTCCCTTCCATCAACGTGCCCGAAGTGAGGCCCCTTTGCTCCAGCGGAATTACCCGCTTTCAACGCTACTACGAGCCTCTCCGCCACCGACGCGACCGGGCCTGGCCCTCACGGGTTGCTCGTTGCGGCTGCTGCCGCTGTCGTCATCGGTTTCCCGTGCTTGATGTGCATTCCTTCGATACATGCTGTCGTCTCTACCCCGGTGGATTTGCAAAGTGCAATCGTCGCTGACTTCCCTTGCAACACTGGCCTTCCCCATCTGACCGGCAGGTCGGCTTCCACATTGTTCGTTTCGGGGCCTCATCAAACGTTTACTTGCGTTACGGCCTGTATCTTCGCGGGATCACCAAGTGACCCTTTCCATCGAAGGCCTCGACCGATTCGTTACCTCCTCCGCCGCTTCGATTGCTACTGGGCAAGCGACCCTTCCCAGGCGGGACTTCCACCCGCTGAAATACACACTCGCTCACGGCGCACGGTCAGACCGGAACTATACACTTTCGGACTTGCCGCGAAGTGCGAATCATGGTAATTTCTGGGTATGCTACGCCCTCCACGCATTGATTTTCCCGACGCCGTCTATCATGTTACCAGCCGCGGCAACGGCCGAGCGGACATTTTCCACGACCTATTTTGGTTATGATGCCGACGGAAACCTGAAGTGGACGACCGACCCGCGCGGCGACAGCACCGCCGGCGGCGCCGGGAAGGGCGACTGGAACTACACGACGTGGTACTTCTACGACTCGTCCGACCGGGAGATCGAGCGGACACACTGGACCAAGTCTTTCAAGCTAGCATTGAGTGGCTTTTTGCTGTTGGCGTTGCGCAAGTATACGAGCGGTAGAAACATGCGGATGTTTTTTGTCGTAGACCCGTTTCGGGGCTGGTTTCTTGGGGCCACGGATGTTCTTGCGGAAGCGATTGAGACGTACATTCGCGGCCAGAGCCTTCAGGATTCGCGCCAACTCGGCAGGATTGAGCAGGGCGAAGTGTGTTGTCCATTCCGCCTCGGGAATGGCGATCATCATCCCGTGGTATGTAGCGGCCACTTCGCCCGCCAGATAATAGCCCGAGAGATCTTCGCGTTTTGCTTTGTCGCCGTGGGTCGCGACCAAAGCGCTTTTCACCACGCTGGTCACGTTGTAGGCCAACAGGGCCACGCAGAAGCTCAACAGTGCCGCGCCGGGATAGCCCAAGGTCTTGATCTCGCCGTTAAATGCCTGGTCCAACTCGTGGAATGCTCTTTCCACCGTCCAGCGATGGAGATAGAGGTTCGCAACGCTGCGGGCATTGGCGACCGTTTTGGGCAGGTTCGTCAACACGTGGATCTCGGTTTCCCCGTCGCGGGTCGGCTCCTTCAATTCGATAGTAACGCGGCGAATCGTCCTCGGTTTTCCCTCCTCGTCCGTTATCTGCATTTGTTGCTCGTAGATCATGCCCCTGGGACAGCGGCCGATCTTGTGGCGCTCGCCCGGCAGTTCGTAAGTCAAGTTCTGCTTGTGTTGGCGAATGACGAACGCCGCGTCTTGGTTCGCGATCCCGAAGAGAAACCCGGTCGTACAGAAGTTGCGGTCAGCGATCCACAGGTCCCGCGCTTCCACGGTCGTCAAGACTTGAGGCAGCAGACTTCGCTCCTGGGCATGTCCATCCTCGCAAGGGAAAACGTCTGTCGCCAGCATCCGATCCGGCTCCAGGACCACCAAGGCATGCCCCGGCAACGGACCGGCGGCAATGCTCCGCAACTCCTCGATGCGGTGTTCGGTGGCAGCCAGATGGTTCCCGTCGAGGATTTTCGTCCGGTAGCCGGCCAGCAGCGGCTGGCGCCGTGGCGCCAACTGCGCGACTATGTCCGCCATCCGCATGGCCGTCTGCCGCACCATCTGTCGGGAAACCTCCGTCTCTATCTGATTGAGCTTGTTGTAGACCGACGTAACCGAGACAGTGAATTCCTCCTCGCGTGCCAGGTAGGCATCGTTGACCGACCTGCGGCCGCCCGTCGCCACAACGGCCAACAGGTTCACGACCGAGGAAAACAAAAGCTCTCCACAACGCTGACGTTTCGCGGTCTTTGAAAAGATCTCGTCCAACAATTCCGCTGTAACGGCATTTTCCAACGTGCCGCGAAACATTACACTCACCGCGCTTTTCGTAGCAAACCGATCGAATATCTCACTGAACATCACTGTGTTACCATCCTAACAAATTGCTCTAAGGTCAAGTACGATAACACATTATTCACAAACTACAACACGTTGGCCAGGCCGCTAGCAATGCTAACACTGACAGCTTGAAAGACTTGGACACACTGGACCTACTCCACTTCCAGCGGCAAGTTCGTTGCCGACAGCTACACCTACACGGTGTACGACGGCCAGAACGCCTATCTTGTGGTGAGCGACCTGAACCACCTGGCCAACAACGGCGCGACCGCCGCGATAACGCAGCGGTGTCTTTACGGCCCGGGCGTCGATCAAATCCTGGCGACCGACAACTGCACCGCCTCGGCGTCGCCGGCCAACGTCCTGTGGGCGCTGGGCGACAACGAAGGGACCGTCCGCGACGTGGTGGATTCCACCGGCGCGCTGAAGAATCACGTCGAGTACACGAGCTTTCGCGCGCCGACGGGCGGGACGAGCATCATGGCCGCCTTCGCCTTCGGCCTGGCCGGGATGCGTTATGACCTGGCGACCGGCCTCTACCAAACGGAAACGGTGCCTTATGATCCCGCCATCGGCCAGCGGTTGAGCGAGGATCAAAGCGGCTTCGCGTCCGGCACGACGAATCTCTACGCCATGGACGGCAATAATCCGACCGTCTACACCGATCCCAGCGGGGAATGCTATAGCGGACTTGACAGCGGCCAGGCGTCGTCCTTCACGACAACATCGGCTTCTTTGAGCCCGGCCTGGGCGGCCGCGCAATCCATCTCCCGCCTGTCCTACAACAGTAACGCCGATTATCTCGACGCCGTGGCAAGTCAGTTGACGCCGGAGCAACGCAAGGCGGCCCAAGCCAGCGGCGAGATGGCAGCCATCAATGATTACGGGTACGGGGTTCAGTGCCAACAGAACGTGAAGGACACCGCCGTCGCCGCGACGCTTGCGCATCAAGCCTACGCGCCCTATCAAGCGGAATATGACCAGGCAGCCGTCACGGGGACCTATACAGCAACTCCCGATGAAACAAACGGCTAACAGCGTCAGGGCGTCAAGTTGTGAGTGTGCGTGTGCTAGACGAAAAGATGGGCGAGATGCGGGCGATAGAGGGCACCGTTGTTAGACGTGTGCGGAGCGGCGAAGGCCCTGGAATATCACAGAACGGCGTTTTCGCGCAGCGTGAGCGCGCCGACACAGGGCTTCTCTGAGTTGGAGCAGCCGTAGGCGAAAAGTGAGGAGAGCGCGGACTGGCGGAGACGCCTGGTTAACACGTATTCCGTGTCGGTGCGGGGAGTTGTTTGGCGAGGTCGTAGAGGATGACCTCGTAAAGGTGACGCATCGAGCGGAAAACGAAGTGTCGGAAGTGAGATCGCAGATTATCCCACAGTGCCCGCTTGCTCGTCAACTTCTTCCGCACGGCCTTAAATAGCGGGCAGCAGAGTTGTTGGACCTGATCGACCAGGAACGCCAACATCATCAACATGGCAAAGACTACCGACAGGTTCTTTTTGCCATGGCCATAATTGTGTTCGAAGTGGTAACCCTGATTCTTGAGCGTGTTGAACGTCTCGTTCTCGATCTTCCAGCGACAGCGGCCGCCTTTTACCAGGCAACGGGCATTCTGGCGTGAGATCTTCAGGTCCGTAACCCAGGTCCAGGTCCGTTCCTCGCCGTCAGGGCCGATCTCGTAGCAATGGAGCCAATTCACGCGCAAATCTTGGTTGGATTCGTTCAGCGGCACGTCGTTGATGAAGGAAAGCTCGCGGTAGACATTCCCTTCAGTCCAGGAAATCGTCGTCACTCGGTCGGCCTCCCAAGCGGCGAGCACCTGGTCCCAGAGAAAATCATGATCCCCCGGTTTGGCCCCCAGGATGAAGTGCATGTTCAGGCTCTGCAGCTCGCGGATATGCGGGGCGTTGCTCGCCAACCCGTCCTCGACGACAATCAGTTTCAGATGGGGATGCTCCCGGCGGATTTGCCGCAGCAAGCGTTTGGCCGCGTTTCGCTCGCAATCGTTTTTGCGGGTGCCGTCTTGTTTCACAATGGGTTCGGGAGCGAAAGGAATCACCTCCCGGTGATCCGGGTGGATCATCACGGCTGCCAGCATCTGGTGCTGATAGGTAGTCTCTTGCGTCTGGCGATGCACTTTTTCCAGGCAGGAGTCGCAGTGGATGGAAGAAGAGGAGAAGTAGCCGGTGCCGTCCAAGGAGAGCAGGTAGCATCCATGATGGAAGACAAACGGCTCCAATGCTTTTCCGCGTTGGAGTTGGCGAAAGACCGCGTTGAACAAGGGTCGTATCGCCTGCGGCTCCACGGGGTCGAGGATCTCCCGCATGTGCGTGTCCGACGGAACGCGCGCGATGCCGAACAGGTTCCCCATGTTCTCGTCATTGCGGCGCTCTTCGAATGCCAGCAGGGAAGGGTCTTTCAGCGCAAACATGCTGAAAGCCGACATGAGCGCGTCCGTCAAGGAAATCGGGCACTCCCGCCCGCGATGGTCCGCGATCTTATCAAATTCCAGCCGCAAGAGTGCGTACAACGCATCGGCCGAGAGATGCTTGCGCTTCGGCGGAGTGCGTTGTTCTGGCGGAGGCGGCAGGATCACGATGACTCTTCTCACCCAGTACCGAATTACCATCCTGGCTGGCAAACCGCCATCCTGTCCTTATTACGCTCGACGATATACCGGTGTTCACTTCTTTACGAAGCCTCCTGCCGTCTTTCCCCATTTTTAGGCCACTTTCACCTTCAGCGGGAACTGCTGAAGCCGTTGCCAGGCGACGTTTTGCGGGTGGGGCACGATGCCTATGGTCGCCTTCACAAGCGTCTTCATCGGCAATGAAGCTCGCGGCGAAGACGGCGACGGGGGATGGAGTTGCCGTTGACAGCACCGCCAGCAAGCAATTCACCGGCACTCACATGTAATGTCCAGCCACGAAGCCGGCCCGATCTCGCATCTTCACCGCCAGAGAACTTTACAAAGGGCGGGTTCGCCGCGGTTTTCATCGGCGTCGTGATTTTGGGTGAAGATGGCGGCGAAAACGGCTGTACGATCGCCCTTCAGACGGCAAGCGAAGAACGCGGGCGAAGCCAACTCGCGAAGCTCGGGCAGGACGCCATGCTGCACACAACGGCCAAACTACGGCTCCGACTGGCGGATACGGACCGTGGCGGACAAGCTGGCCGCGGTCTGCGGCAAGATTGTTGCCACGGGCAACATTTGGCACCGCGCTCAAACAGCAACCGCTCGGGGCATGTACAGCCGCAGGTCGAAGCCCAGCGAAGCAAGGTGGTCTATGAAGCTTTCCGCAGCGTCGTGCTCGGCCGGATCGTCGAGTTGGGCGCTGAGATCGCGAAATACGAACATCCCCAGAGGAATACTGCCGGCCAGAAGTTGTAGTGCTCTGTCGAGGCGGGCGTCCGGAGCCAGGTTATCCTTCACCCGCCAGGAGAAGCGGTCGTAGGCGAAGTCCTCAGCGTCTTCAAAGGGCTGGCCGCCGGACAGGTGCAGACTGGCAGCCCAGATGCCCTTGATTAGCATGCCGGTGGTGGGCTGCGGGTATCGTAGTAGGTTGGATAGGTCTTCGATTTTGCGAAGGAATTGTTGTTGTAGTTGGTTCATTAGAGTTCGGCCCCAAGGGCTCGGTTAGATGGCCGGCAGCGAGGTGCTGCCGGTGGTTAAAAGGATTTGCAGTCGGCCCAAGTTCAGCCCGTGCGGATCTTCACCTTCCGCCGCCCGTTAAAGCCGGCGGACATAGGCTCCATCGCCTCGACCATGATCTCCAATTGGAGATTTCCGACCCCAGAAGTGGGGTAGTGCGATCTGTCTTGTCGCTGGTGGCCGAGCGTGTTGGTACAGCCGTGCGGCAAGATTGCGTTTGCGAGGAGTTGCCCAATAACCTCATTTGCATTCTGCCCACTTCTGGCCCGATGAAAGCTCGACCTTCAGTGGCACGCCGAAGCCGGCGGGCAGCGTCTCCATCGCCTCGGCAACGATCTGCTGCGTCTCCTCCACCAGTGTCGAGGGGACATCCAGGAGCACGCTGTCATGGACCGGCAAAAGCATCCTCACGCCGTCAGGCAGCGCGTCGTTGAGCCGTATCAACGCCAGCTTCATCAGGTCGGCGGCGGTGCCCTGCACGATCGTGTTGACGGCTTGGCGGCGGGCTAAGGCAGACTCACCAGGATCGCGAGATCGAATGTCAGGCAGCGGACGACGACGACCGCTAAGCGTGCGGACTTGGCGATCTTCGTATGCCGCCGCATGGATCTGGGCAATCCAAGCACCTACACCAGGACAGGCGGCGAAATAGCCGTCCAGCAACCCCTGTGCCTCGGTGGGCGAGATTACCAGCTTCTGGGCCAGGCTGTCCGCGCCCATGCCGTAGACGATCGCGAAGTTGACCTGCTTGCCGATGCCGCGCTCATCGTCGGTGACTTGCTCTGGGGCGATGCCAAGCGCAGCAGCGGCGGTCTGGACATGAAGATCGACATTTCCGTCGCGGTAGGCGGCCAGCAGGCGGGGGTCTTGGCTGAAGTGGGCCAGCACGCGGAGTTCGCACTGGGACACGTCAGCTTCCAAGAGCAGGTGACCTGGCGATGCTTCAACGGCAGCGCGGAGGGCCGGCGACAGCCCTTGTAGATTCGGCTCTCGGCAACTATACGACTGACTGATTGGAAGAAGTTTACTCGGTCAGGGGGCCAATCCGCAAGTGGGGCGGGCTGCCAGCCGTGGAGGAAGACGATAAGTATGGGGCGGTGGCCAGGAATCAGACCTATTTCGCCTTGTTTCCCAGCTTCTTGGCCATAGCGAAATCCTTCTCCGCTTTGGCCTTCTCACCCTTCTTCTCGTAGGCCAAACCCCGGTTGCTATACGCTTCGCCGTCTTTCGGGTTCAACCGGATGGCCTCGGTAAGATCGGTAATCGTTTTGTCGTGGTCGCCCTTCTTCTGGTAGGCCAATCCCCGCATGTAATACGCCTTGGCAAACTTCGGATCAACTCGGATGGCCTCGGTGAAGTCGGCAATGCCCTTCTCGTAGTTGTCCTTCAAGATATAGGCACAGCCCCGGAGGAAATACACCTCCGAATCCTTCGGGCCGAGCCGGATGGACTCGGTGAGGTCAGCAATGGCCTTGTCGTATTCGTCCTTCTTCCCGTAGACGACGCCTCGGTTGCAGTAAACTTCGGCTGTCGGCTTGAGCCGAGAGGCCGCAGTGAAATCGGCAATGGCTACGTCGTAGTCCCCCTTGTATCCGTAGGCGAGGCCACGTCTGCCATACGCCGAGGCCAAGTTCGGGTCGAGCCGGATGGCTTGGGTGAAATCGGCAATGGTTTTGTCGTATTCCCCCTTGTGCCCGTAGGCAATGCCGCGATTGTTATACGGCGAGGCATAGTTCGGGTCGAGCCGGATGGCTTCGGCGGAATCAGAAATGGCTGTGTCGTACTCGCCCTTACTCGCATAGGCGTTGCCCCGGTTGTTATATGCCGAGGCCAAGTTCGGGTCGAGTCGGATGGCCTCGGTGAAGTCGGCAATAGCTGTATCGAAATCGCCCGTACTGTACGCTGAAACGCCATGCTCGAATGCCTGCTCGTGCTGGCACGCCGGGCAAGTGAGCGTGGTTTGATTGGGAAGGCTCATTCCGGCATTCTCTTATCCGAGAGATGAAGTCACTTGGTTCCGTCGATAATCCTCGTGGCGAACTCGACCGCACGCGTCTTCACGTCCTCGCCGATCGCCTCGGGCGTCGTGCAGCCGCCGACAAACCAGTGGCCCGCCATCCGACCGTTGAGCCATTTGACCAACTGCTGAAATCCCGGAATGACCAGGTCCGCGTTATTCGCCTTCCCGCCGCCACCGGTAAGCAAAAGGGCCATCGACTTGCCATGCAGCCGAGGGGCATCAGGACGCTCGCCGTCGAAGTCCATCATGCAGAACATGCGGTCAATCAGCCCCTTGATCTGGGCCGGGAAGCCCCAACAGAACACCGGGGCCGCGATGAGCACGAGGTCCGCCGCTGCCATCCGCTGATACAGGCCGTTGGCGTCGTCGCCGATGCTGCACAGTTCCACGGTGCCCTTCTTGCAGGCCATGCACTCGCCACAGCCCTGCACGCGGTAATCCAGGATATTGGCCGAGTCCACCTCGTGGCCGTCGGCCTGGAACCGCTCTTCCATCCAGCCCAGCACCTTGGCCGTATTGCCCTGGCGCCTCGGGCTACCCAGGATGGTCATGATCCGCATGGTTCGGTCCTCCTATTCTCCAACAGGCTCATCCACGTTTCACGTCCCAAAAAGCTCCCCTCGACGTTCCCTTCCATCCGCTGGAACATCTTGGCCGTGACCGAGAACGACATCACGTCCTTGCCAAGCTGTGGACGCAGATTCTTGCGGGCTGAAAGATCGACCAGGCCCGCCACCGCCCGCGGATGCTCCCGTTCGTTCTGCCGAAAGGTGCAGATCCCGATGCTCTGGCAACCGGCGACGAACGGGATGATGACGTTCTCGTTGTCCTCGTCCTCGTAGTTGGCGAGGACCACCAGGGCCGAGAGTTGGTCCGGGTTGACCAGGAAGGTGATGCTACGGACGTTGTCCCGAGTGAGATCCACGTCGCGGAGCGGCTTCATTACCACGTAGCGGGCCGGAATGTCGAAAATGGGCAAGCAGGCGATGAACTTCTTCACCATCTCCGGGTTCTTGAGATACCGCTCGCCCAGCAGAAAGTCCTCGGCCATGGCTGATGCTCCCGAGGCCGCCATCACTTGACCAATCGACTGGCCCGGCTCAAGACCAGCGTTTCCGCTGGAAAGGAAGCGGCAAAAGCAGACCTCGCCACCGGGAAAGTTCTTGTACTGCTCTCCGAACCCCAGCCCCACTCCGCCGCCGAAGCAACCGAACGTCTCGCGGCTGGCGACGGCGGTCTTTCCTTTGGCTGCAGCGGCCATCAGGAACAGGACGCAGCCCCGCTTGCCGGGCACGAACTCCATGGCCCCATCGGGCTTCTCGTCAGACCAGACGAGGGCCACGGGCTCCAGTTCCAAGTGAATTGCGGATGCGATCTTGCTTTTCATGATCGTGATTCTCCAGTTTGAAACAGGGAGGACCATCGCTGCCTGTTCTGGGGGTGTGATCGATTTGCTGAAAGGCAGTCTATAGCACGGGAACAAGGCGGTCAATCAAGCGGATCAGGCGGCCGAAGTGATCGGCGACCTGCCTGCGGTGGCGGGGATCGTCAGATTTTGTTCAGCGGAGCAAAATTGCTCCGGGAGATCAGGGGGCGTGGGCAGCGCCTCGCACTCGGTACATCGCCGCTCATGGTGCAGGATGGCCTACCCCGAAATCTTCATCCACGCCCCATTGCGCGGGCCTTTTCCAGAATGGCAGGCCGGGCAGACTCCATTATGTCTCGCACGTCTTCATAGCGCATGGTCCGCTCCTCGAACGTCCGCTTGGTAATCGCTCCCATGAAACGCCCCCGGAACTCGGCCAGGTTCGAGCCGTAAATGTGAAAGCTGTCGGCCATGTGGCAGTAGCGGCCCAATTGGACCGGCAATCCCGAGAGATCCCGTACGCGGGCAGCGATCCGCGACTGCAATTGGATCAGAGCGAAAATGTTCATGAACGCCGCTTTGTACGCGTCGTTCGAGCGGAACCGCACGTTCATGTTCAGCACGGGCGAGTCGCCCTCTTGGATGATCCGGCACCAAATGCTCTGCAAGCACGCCGGATCGTAGCAGCGGTTGTCCTCCCAGACTTTCCAGGTAATGGCCTGGGCACGGCGAGTGTACGGCGTCTCGGCCAGTTGGCGGCAAACATGCTCGATCTGGTCAATCGGGGCCTGCGTCGGCACTTCGTACCCAAACAGCCGTTGATGGTAGGTGTATTCCCAGCGGGTGTCCGCCGGGTCGTTCGGATCGCGGACCCAATGGTCCTTGATCCCGTCGCAGACCTCCATGACGTACTCTTGAAGTTCCTCGAACCCGCCCGGAAAGTCGCGGTGGATCATCGGCTCGGCCAGAGGCTGGTGGACCGTGATGATCATCGTGGCGTCCTTGCTTGCGGGATCGTCCGGCTTGTCGTACTGGGTCTTGATGTCGCAGCCCAACTCGAACAGCCGCAGCATGGCATTTTCCCAGGCCCTGGCAATACAATCGCCCTCGGCGGTCAATACGGGGATTCCATTCATGGTCTTCGGTCCTCAAACGTGAGCTTCGATGGCGGTCCAGGAGTTATTGTGATCTTCGCTGAACAATTTCGCAAGCGGCCCGCAGTTCCGCTGACGGGACGTCATGGTCACAGGCGGCCGGCGCATGACCTCTCAAGATGCCAGGGTGAACTTTACCTGCCTCGACGATGCCAGGATACACGGCGTCGCGGCACGGGAGCCAGTTTCGGCAACGCTTATGAAGCCTCATGCATGCTGCCAGGGTATGAAGGGGGCATCGCTACGCAGATTTGCGGTTATTCGATGCCTTGCACCGGGCAAGTCGGGTAACCGTTACCTACAGCGTGGGCGATGATCTATTCCTCTTTCATGTCGGCGATTCGCGTGCCTAGGCTCTGCGCAAACAATAGTTCTCCCATGTTAGCAAGGTCGTGCCGCAGTTACCAGCATGCGAGCTGACTCCCCGGCCACGATTCAGCCCGTCGGGCCATTACGGCGATGGACGGTCCCGCCGCAGAATGGCGTGAGATTCCGCCACGGCTGCCAAGAGCCGCGAAGTTGCCTATCGATATGCGAAACAGAGTCCCGCAATGAACACAACAGTACTACAGACCTTCGTGGTTCGGATCGCCGTCCTGCTGTTGACACCGCTGGCTGCACTACACGCTGCTGAACCGCTCCTGGTGGAGAAACTCGAATGACCAGTGACCGCCTGCGAGATTCAGGCATTTAAGAACTTCATGCGCGAGGTGCCACAGTCCCGAAGAACAACATCCACAATGCGATGGTTTACGGCGGCGGCACAGCCGTGGAGTCTGGCGGTCACCCCAGTTTCCAGTGGAGAGCCTTCACCGCCGGCTGGGTGATGCTTGTTACGTGCTGTGCTGAATATTGGGCTGCCCACCGCATCGTCGCCGCCCGAGGGGCTGAATCGTGGTCGAAGAGTCCGCCATGCCAGTCCGCCATGCCGACTGGAAAGTCGACGGTGTCCGTGTTAGCATAGCGGGGCGTCCTGTCGTTCGAAACGTGATTGGTGTCGATAAAGGGAAAGTGAAATGAAGCAGATCTTCCGATCTCTATTTATCATCCTGTCGGTTCTCGTCTTGTTGATCAGTGGCCGTTCCGGTTTCTGCCAAGGGACTACAACCCCTCCGGAGAAGTCCTTCATCGACTATTTTCTGCCGATGCCGATCAACGGTTCTCTTTCGAAGGATGCATGGGGAGCAGCCGAAGTTGGTGCCCGTGACCAGAAGAACGGTCTGGAGGACGCCACCATGACCCGCTGGGACTATTGGGACGGGCAAATCATCAAGGCCCCCGATGGCAAATATCACATGTTCGCCAGCCGTTGGGACCAGGTCAAGGGGCACAGCGAATGGGGGAACTCGCGGGCCGTGCATGCGGTCAGCGACAAGCTCACCGGGCCCTACATCGACAAGGGGCTTTGCTGGCCAAGCGACCAAGGCGGCAAAGGCCACAACGTGACGGCTCTGGTGCTGCCGGATGGCCGTTATGCGGTCGTCGTCAGCGAGACGCGGCCGGGCACGGTCTTTGTCTCCGGATCCTTGGATGGCCCGTGGGAACAGTTGGGGACGATCAAGGGCGAAGGGCTTCGGGCTTCCAATATCAGCATCATGGTGCGGCCGGATGGCGACTATATGATCGTGCCGCGTTCGGGGCAGGTCTTCATCAGCAAGGCTGCCGACGGCATCCTGGGGCCGTACAAGTCGATGGGGCCGTCCGTTTTCCCCAAGGGCATCCCGAATCTCGAAGACCCGGCTATCTTCTATTCCGGCGGCCTCTATCACATCGTCGTCAATTCCTGGAGCACTCGGAAGGCCTACCACCTTACCTCCAAAGACGGCAAGCGTCATTGGGTCGACCGCGGCCTTGCGTATGATCCGACCACGGATTTCATCCGCTACACCGATGGCACGGTCAATCACTGGCATAAACTGGAACGTCCCGGCGTGCTCATTGAAAACGGCCATGTGACCGCCCTGACCTTAGCTGTCCTCGACACCCCTAAAGAGAAGCAACCCGGCAACAATGGGCACGGCAGCAAGATTATCGTCATTCCCTTTGATGGAGCCGCTTTGGACCGCGATCTGCAAGACGCTGCCGGCACACATTCCAATTCGCTGGAGAAATGAAAATGAGGGGAACAATTACGACAATTATCGTTAGCTTTCTCGCCTCCCTGCCGGCTCCGCTGGCCGTGATGCACGGCGCCGAGCCAATCCCCGCGTTCACGCCCGGAGCGAGAATCCTCTTTCAAGGCGACTCGATCACCGATGGCAACCGCGGGCGTAGTGCCGATCCGAACCACATCCTCGGCCATGGCTACGTCTTCATCATCGCCGCGAAGTTCGGTGCCGCGTTTCCCGAGGCGAAGCTGGAGTTTTTCAATCGCGGCGTCAGCGGCAACACCGTGCTCGATCTGGAGAAGCGGTGGCAGAAGGACACGCTCGACTTGAAACCCAACGTCCTTAGCGTTCTCATTGGCGTGAACGATAAGGGCCGCGGCGTGCCGCTCGACCAATTCGAGAAGACCTACGACGAGCTGCTCACCGACGCGAAAGCCGCGAACCCGCAGCTCAAACTCGTGCTCTGCGAGCCGTTCGTCATGAATCACCGTGCCACCACGCCGCAGCATGGCTCGCCGAATGCGGACATCGCTCAGCGGCAGGCGATCGTTGCCCGCCTCGCGAAGAAACACGGTGCGGCACTTGTGCATTTCCAGGCCGCACTCGATCGTGCGACCGAACGGGCACCGGCGATCCACTGGATTTGGGACGATGTTCATCCGACCTATTCCGGCCATCAGATCCTTGCCGACGAATGGGAACGAGTGGTCCGCGAGTTCTGGAAATAGGCCAGCTATGATGACACGATTGACAATTCTCACCGCCCTGCTTCTGCTGGCGGCCGCGACCGACGCTACCGAAGCTCAGGCCGCGAGCAACTTGCCTGTCTTTCGCTATCGTGGCGTCGTGCTTGAAGCTGCCAATCTGAAATACCGCCCGCATGACGATGTAATCTACCCGTCGGCTGTACGCGTGGAAGGCCGCATCGCGAAACCGCTCGGCAAGTTCTATCTCTACTACGCACCCCACGACGCCCCCGGCGGCATCTGCTTGGCCTATGCCGACAAGCCGGAGGGACCGTGGCACGAATACGCCCGCAATCCGATCGTTGCCCGCGAGTGGGTGCCGCATTACAAGGTCTCGCACGTTTCAGGTCCCGATGCGATATGGAGCCCGGAAGAGGGCAAGCTGTTGCTCTATTTCCACGGTGAGAACCCAGTCACGCGGGTGGCCTCCAGCCCCGACGGCATGCATTTCGATTACGAAGGCGAGGCCGTCACCACGCGGATGTTCACCAACCTCTCGGAAGCCTCCTACGGCCGCGTCTTTCGGCATCCGTTGCCCGGCAAAGACAACCGGTACGTGATGCTGCTGATGGGCAACGACCGCGGTACCCGCCGCATCTATCTGGCCTGGTCAAAGGACGGCCGCAAGTGGTTCGCACGGCCGACGCCCGTGATGGATCCGCCACCGGGCACGGACCAGGTTGCCGGGGCGGTGCTCGTGAATTGGGCAGGCAAGCAGTATCTCATCGCCCACGCCAACAACAGCAAGGCCGGATTCAACCAGGGCTTCGATCTTTACATCGCCGAAACCGACGAGGCATTTGAGCACATCAAGCCGCTCGGTAAATTCTTTGAGCATGCGACAGTCTCTCCGACCAACGCCGGCGTGATGTCGCCGTGCTTCGTCGAAAACGCCGGACGGTGGTACATGTTCTTCAACATTGGGCCGCGTCTGCACAACAAAATCGCGTTGGCCATCGCCGATGGGTCCGCCAAAAAGTGACACAGGTTGGCGATTCTTCGACGGTAACGAGCGTTACCCAGTAATATCCAAGGCTTGCCCTGCCTGCTGCTCGACCTGCGTGTATGCACTGCCGGCCTGCTGGACGACGCCAGATTGTACCTCGGGGCTCGACTGGGCCACGGTGCCCGTCGTCTCGCTGCTCAACGCCGCCCTCGTGTTTTCGAACGCGACCCCACCTGATTGCCCCTCTATGCCGACCTCCATAGCGGAAGCGGATGCGATACCGGCCAGACGCTTCATCAAACTCCAAACTTGCCACGATTCCCTACCACTCTTGCTGGTGTCACGCGTGTCAGAAAGCGACACGCAGTTGGCATCCGACGAGCCGGACTTGCCCGATCAGCCAACCAGAAGAATGGTACGGAAAAGGACTGAATAGCCTAGCGACACAAGGCCCATACAAGATCCACCCTGTGTGAGATTTGTGTCAGATTTGCGGGCGAGCAAAGAGAAAGGACTTGCGGCCAATCGCCGCAAGTCCTTATGTACTATCGAGTGCGGGAAACAGGACTTGAACCTGCACGACCTTGCGGCCACCAGGCCCTCAACCTGGCGCGTCTGCCAATTCCGCCATTCCCGCAGAAGCAGTGTTATTGCATTCCTGACCGCGGCGGCAGCAAATCGTCACCCCAGGACAGGCAGCAAACATCTTTTCAGTTTATCCCCCGGAAACGCTACGTCAAGGTGGGACGACCCCGTAGGCCAGGAAATGGCTCCGTGAAACAGAATAAATCCTGTTTTGCGGAGACGGAATAAATTACATCCTACTTGCGCTTCACCACGAGCACGGTCCTGTCCCTGCCATTGGCGGGTTTCGCAATCCCTGGGATGGCCAGACTCTCGGTCTGCTGGCGAAGGATCGCCGCCATCTCGGCCGCGGGCCGATCATGCGCCGCTTGCAGCAGTTTGCCCATGCCCACCTCGCCCAGCGGCTTGCCATCGGTCCCGTGCGTTTCCAAGAGACCATCGGTACAGAGGACGAGCGTTTCGCCGGGCTGCAACTCATAGCCGGTCTGCTCGTAAATCGTTTCCGGCCCCTCGCCCAACCGAGCGGAAAGCTGGGTCAACGAGTCCCAGCCATCGGGACGAATCACGAGCGCTCCCGGATGCCCGGCCGAAGCGGTACAGACCCGGCCGGTCGCCGTTTCGATCAAGCCGTAGAAGAGCGAGGCGTACTGGTCGCCGGCCGAACCGGTCCAGAGCGTGAGGTTCAGCCGCTTGAGCGTCTGCTGGGCCTCGCGGTAATACTGCCCATGGGCGCGCAACGCCGCTTTCAGTCCGCTGGCCGCGATGGCCGCCTGGATGCCGCCGTCCATGGCATGGCCCACGGCCACCGCCAACAGCCCGTCTGGCAGGCAGAACCAATCGTGGAAATCGCCGCCCAGGGCCTCGCCTTGTGCGGTCCAACCGGCCAGGTCCCAATGGTCCAGCAGCGGCGCGATCGTGGGCAACTGGCTGCGCTGCGTCCGCTCGGCGGCGGAAATCTGTTTCTTGATCGCAGCCGTAGCGAACCCCTCCTGCCAGAGCATTTCCCGCTCCAGGTCGGCAGCCAGGCGTCCGGCGACCATTTCCACGATATTCGTCTGCGGCGCCGTAAAATCGCGCTCGGAATTGGCGAACATCCAGAGCGTGCCGAGGATCGTGGTGGAAGTGGAGATGGGCACGCAAACGGCGGCGGCGAACTCTTCCGGGGCCCGCCAGTGACGCATCATCGCTGCGTCTTCCAGGACGACCGCGTGCCCGAGCATTGATTCCAGATCGGCCACGGCGCCTTTCAAGGGCCGAGGGGGCGCCGTGAGCCGATCCAAAGGCAGTCCCCAACAAGACCGTAACTTGAGCTTGCTGGTTGCCTCGTCTAGAAGGTATGCGGCTGCCGCATGGCAGCCGATGGCCTGGGTCCCGCCGCGCAAGACGGCTTCCAACCGCTCGGCCAGGTGTTTCGGTTCTTCGGGGTGCGACACCAAGGGCACGCCCGCCGCAAGTTCGGCCTCGCGCTCGACCAGGGCGCGGCGAAGTTGCAGAATCTCCTCCAACATGCCGCCTAGGGCCGACGCAAAGCGGCAGGCGGCATCAAAGGGTATCGGCGCCGACGAGTTCGCTTCTCGGTCAACTGTAGAGCCGAGAACGAGATGTCCCGGAGAGGTTCCATGGCCCGGATTGACCGGTGCGGACCAACTCGCTTCGGCCGTCGTTTTGGACGTTTTCGGCGCCGGGCCCGACCCGTATTGGAGCGACCAACCCGTTGCCCGTTGAAAAGCCTGCAACACGTCGGGCAGGCTGGCCACGGTGGCGGCGGACCGCGCGGCACGGGCAGTGGGCTCGGAATAGAGCTTGAGAGTCGAGGGCGGGGAGCTGGTTTTGGCCACGGGGAGGCTTCGGGGGAGTCAGGGGTGCGCGGTCTTGCCTTCCATCCGTGGCCAATCGAGAACGCTGTGGCGCTCTGCTACGGACTGCGCGGGCAGTAGGGGATCTGCCGGCAAAGGGCATCGACTTTCTCGAATTCGCCCATGCTTCGCAACCGTCGCATCATCCGTGACCGGCAGGATTTAACATCGGCGGTAGGAGGCGAAAAAGCTGAGAAGGTTTCCAGGATGCCGTTTGTAGGATTTGAGGCCGGATAGACGGGCAGGGGGAAAAGCCAAATCCGAGACCAATCCGAAGGGTCAAAATCCGAGTGGGAGCCACGGATGAAACACGGATTGAACACAGATTTTCAAAATCTGGAATCCGTGTTCAATCCGTGTTTCATCCGTGGCCTGAACAATTCGTATTTCCAGCCTGCCTCAGCTTCCCACGTACTTCGCATGAATCGTCCGTGCCACGTCCGGGTCGTCGGTGCCTTGCACGATCGCCCGGCCGTCGGGGAAGAGCGTGAGTTCGTAGTCGTCGATCTTCAGTCGCAAGAGGAACGGGTTTCGCGTCACGCGGCCGATGCCTTCCAGCCGCCGAGCCAACGCATCGAGCGATACGCTGGGGCCGGGCTGGATCAACTGCACGGCGTTGCGGCCGCAGAGCACCGCGGCCCGGCTGCCTTGCTGCCCGGCCAGCCAGGCGAACTGCCGCTGCTTGCAGGCGGGGCAATCGGTGCGATCGCGCAGATCGCGGACATCGAGTTGCAGGAAGCGGCTCCGCCAGAGGTCGATGACCGTGAGCCGCCGCGAGACGGCTTCCCGATGGCCGCTGAGGATTTTGATTGCCTCCTGGGCCTGGATCGAGGCAATCACGCCGACGATCGGCGCCAGCACGCCGGCCGTGTCGCACGTCGGCGTACTGCCCGGCGATGGGCATTCCGGCAACAGGCAGCGCAGGCAGGCGGTTTCGCCGGGCAGGATCGTCATCGTCTGCCCTTCGGCCCCCACGCAACCGCCATAGACCCAGGGCAAATTCAAGTGGATTGCCGCATCGTTGAGGAGGTAGCGAGTTTCGAAATTATCGGTGCCGTCGAGGATCACGTCTACTCCTTCGCACAGCGATTCGACATTCTCCGAACCGACGTGGGTGACGATCGGCTCGACTTCGACCGCCGAGTTGATTTTCCGCAGTTTCTCGGCCGCGGCGACGGCCTTGGGCAGGCCGGCGGCCGCATCGGCTTCGTCGAAAAGCGTCTGGCGATGCAGGTTGCCCAATTCGACGAAATCGCGATCGACCAGCCGCACCTTGCCGACGCCCGCCCGCACCAGCGTATTGGCCAAGAGGCTTCCCAAGGCGCCGCAGCCGCAGATCAAGGCCCGGCTTGAGGCAAGGCGGCGCTGGCCCTCTTCGCCGAGATGGACATAGCGCATCTGGCGGGCGTAGCGGGAGAGGTCGGTAGGGTCGGTTACCATGAATGAATCGCGAATTTCAAATTGCAGGAGACGAACGGCAGCTTTGACGTTGAAACAATGGGGCCGAGAGCCGAAATGCGCCAACGATCGGGTATTCTCACGCCAAGGCGCGAAGGCGCAAAGGCGCAGAGGAAGCGAGGAATTGAAGGAGCAACTATTTGACGAGGGACGGTCTTGATTGGGAATTTGAAATCTGAAATATGAAACCTGGAATTCTTCTTCGCGCCTTTCCGCCTTAGCGCCTTTGCGTGAGAACTTCTCCGAACAGACCCGTCCCCTCGCTTTCGCGTGCCAGGTTTCCGCTCCTGAATTTGCATCTTACGGTTTTCAGATCTCAATTTTCAGTTCCTCCGTTCGCGAAAGCACTTTCTCCAAGAACTTCGCCGTTACCGACGTTTCGCTCCGCGCGACCGTCTCGGGCGTGCCTTTGGCAACGATCTGGCCGCCCTCGTCCGCCGCGCCGGGGCCGAGGTCGATGATGTAATCGGCCGCCTTCATCACTTGCAAGTTGTGTTCGATCACGATCAGCGAATGGCCGACCGACAGCAAGGCGTCGAAACAGTCCAACAGTTGCACGGTGTCGGAGAAATGTAGCCCGGTGGTCGGTTCGTCGAGGATGAACAGGCAGCGGCCGCGCTTGGCGGCGGACATGTATCCGGCCAACTTCAGCCGTTGGGCCTCGCCGCCGGAAAGCGTGTTGGCCGGCTGGCCCAGCCGCACGTAGTCCAGCCCCACGTCGATCAGTCGCTTCAGCCGGGCCTGCACCTTCGCTTGCCCGCGAAAGAACGTGAACGCCTCGCGAACGGTCATATCCAGCACTTCGGCGATATTGCGGCCACGATAGGTCACGTCGAGAATCTCGTCGCGATAGCGGGCCCCGTGGCAACTGCCGCACTTCATGAACACGTCGGCCAGGAACTGCATGTCGATCTGGATGTAACCCTCGCCCTGGCAAGTGGTGCAGCGTCCGCCGTCGACATTGAAACTGAAATGGCCGGCGTCGTAGTTCCTCGTTCGGGCTTCGACCGTCTCGGCAAAGACGTTGCGGATCTCGTCAAAGACCTTCAGGTAGGTCACCGGGTTGCTCCGCGGCGAGCGGCCGATGGGGGCTTGATCGACCATGATCACGTCGTCGATCTGGCCGTCGCCGAAGACGTCGTCGCAGGCCAGGGGCCGGGGGGCATCCTTGCGCAGGCGGCGGCACAAGGCCGGGTAGAGCGTGTCCTCGACCAGCGTACTCTTGCCGGCGCCGCTCACGCCGGTCACCAGGCAGAGCATGCCCAGGGGGAACTCGACGGTGAAGTTTTTCAGGTTGTTGCCCCGCGCGCCGGTGAGGCGGATCCAGCCGTGATTGGGCTGCCGCCGCTGACCGGCGCCGGCGCTGCCGCGGCGGCCGGCAAGGTAAGCGCCGGTAAGGCTGTCGGGCGAGGCTTCCATCTCGGCCGGCGTGCCTTGGAAAACGATGCGGCCGCCCCGCTCGCCTGCCCCAGGCCCGATCTCGATGACGTGGTCGGCCGCGCGAATCATCGCCTCTTCATGCTCGACGACAACGACCGTATTGGCCCGATCACGGAGCTTGCGGATCGATTCCACAAGCTGATCGACGTCGCGGGGATGCAGGCCGATCGACGGCTCGTCGAGCACGTAGAGCATATTGACGAGGCTCGATCCGAGCGCCGAGGTGAGCGACACGCGTCTGGCTTCGCCGCCGCTGAGCGTGCGGATGGTGCGGTCGAGCGTGAGATAGCCGAGCCCTACCGATTCGAGATAGCCCAGCCGAAGCTGCACCTGTTCAAGCATCATGCGGCCGATGCGGCGCTGGGCATCCGACAGATCAAGGCGGCGGAAGAACTCGGCGGCCGCGCCGATCTGCATGGCGGCGATCTGGGCGATGTTGCGGCCGCCGACGCGGGCGTCGAGGGCCTCGGGCCGCAGCCGCGTGCCGCCGCAGGCAGGGCAAGGGCGGTAGCTTCGCCAGCGGCTCAAGAAGACGCGGACGTGCATCTTGTACTTCCGCCGCTGAAGCCAGGCGAAAAATCCGTCCAGCCCGCCGAACTTCCGCTCGGGCACGCCATGTTCGATCAGTTCCCGCTGGGCCGCGGTCAACTTCGAAAACGGCATGTCCACGGGGATATCGTAGTCCGGGGCCAGGGCCAGCAGTTCTTCCACTTCGTGGGCGTAGGCCGGCGTGGTCCACGGCGCGATGGCCCCTGCGCGGATCGACTTGCTTGCATCAGGCACGACCATATCCATGTCGACGCCCGTGATATTGCCAAAGCCTTCGCAATTCGGGCAGGCCCCCAGCGGGCTGTTGAAACTGAACAGGCGGGGCTCGGGCGGGATGTACTCGATGCCGCAATCGGCGCAGGCCAAGGTATTGCTGAAGGCCAGCCGCCGCCACGCGCGGCCGTCAAGCGTGACCGCGGTTCCGCGATCGCTGCCGCCATTCTCCACAAAGGCAAAGCACTTCCCCTGCCCTTTGCCGAAGGACGTTTCCAGCGAGTCGCGGAGCCGTTGTTCCGTGGCGCTGCCGGCGGCCAGGCGATCGACGACGACGTAGCCGGAGTCAATCGATCGAGACGGCTTGCCGCTAGCCGGCTGAGTACCAAGTACTGAGTACTGAGTACCGAGTACTGAGCACTGGGCACTGAGTTCGGAGTTCGGAGTACTGGGTACTGAGTACTGAGTACTGGTCGCGTCATCCAGGTTCACGACCTCTTGGCCGATAATCGCCCTGACAAAACCTTCTTCTCGCAAGGCCGTCACTGTGGCAGCCAGCGAAGAGCCGTCGTTGCCGCCGAGTCCGAACGCGATCATGTAGCGCGTGCCGGTGGGGAGATTGCCCAATAGCGCGGCAACGCTTTGCGGCGTGTCACGCTGGACCGCGTGGCCGCAGCCGCGGCAGACCACCTGGCCGATCTTGGCAAACAGCAGTCGCAGATAGTCGGCCACTTCGGTCGCGGTGCCGACCGTCGCCCGACTCGATCGGCTGCCGCCGCCTCCGGTCACGGCGATGGCGGGCGGGATGCCGTCGATCCGCTCGGCCTCCGGCTTTTCCAGGCGGTCGAGGAACTGCCGGGTATAGGCCGAAAAGCTCTCGATGTAGCGCCGTTGTCCCTCGGCATAGAGCGTATCGAGGGCCAGGCTGCTCTTGCCGCTGCCGCTCAGCCCGCAGAGCACGACAAGCTTGCGGTGCGGGATGTCGACATCGATCGATTTGAGGTTGTGGACGGCCACGCCTCGCAGCGAAATGTGTCCCGCAACGCCCATGGAGCTTCCCACCGAAGAAAAAGCTGGTGAAACGAATCTCGTATTATAGTTGGGCGAAGATCGCGGGGAAACCCTTTGGAGTGCGGTGGCTTGCCACCGCCTTTCGTGGCGATACGAGGACTGGTGGCGATCTGACCTACTTCGCCTTATAGCCGAGCTTTCTGGCCTGGGCGAAATCCTCTTCGGCTTTGGAGTTGTCGCCTTTGCGTCCGTAGGCAAGGCCACGGAATAAGTATCCCTTGGCATCCGTCGGGTTCAAACGAATGGCCTCCGTGCAATCGGCAATCGCTTTGTCATATTCTCGCTTCCGCTGACAGGCGAAGCCACGGGCACAATAGGCATCGGCGTGTTTTGGATTGAGCTGAATAGCCTCGGTAAAGTCCGCAATGGCCTTGTCGTCTTCGCCGTTGTGTCCGTAGGCGAGGCCGCGGTTGTAAAAAGCATCGGTGTGTTTTGGGTTCAGCCGAATAGCGTCGGTGTAGTCGGTAATTGCCTTGTCGTATTCGAGTTTATTCCCGTAGGCAAGCCCCCGGTTGTAATACGCCTGCGCCAAGTTCGGGTCAAGCCGGATGGCCTCGGTACAGTCGGTTATTGCCTTGTCGTGTTCGCCCTTCTTGCCGTAGGCGATGCCCCGGTTGTTGTAAGCACCGGAGTATTTCGGGTCGAGCCGAATGGCCTCGGTACAGTCGGCAATCTCGTTGTCGTATTCGCCCTTCTGCCCGTAGGCACAGCCCCGGTTGAAATACGCCTGGGGTAATTTCGGGTCGAGCCGGATGGCCTCCGTGCAGTCGGCGATCTCACTGTCGTAATCACCCTTCTTAGCCCGGTCGTTGCCGCGATTGTTGTAGGCGATGGCGAGATTAGGATCAAGCCGAATGGCATCGGTGTAGTCGGCGAGGGCCTTGTCATATTCACCTTTTTCTTCCCAGATCACGCCGCGATTGTAATTCGCCTTGGCGACTTTTGGGTCGAGCCGGAGGGCCTCGGTGAAGTCTGCAATGGCTTCGTCATGCTTGCCGTTCTTCCCGTAAGCAATACCACGGTTGGCATAGAACGTGGCATTCTCTGGATTCAGCCGAATGGCCTCGGTGAAGTCTGCGAGGGCCTTGTCGAGTTCGCCGTTCTTTTGATAGACAACACCACGATTGCAGTAGGCATTGGCGTCTTTTGGGTCGAGGCGAATGGCCTCGGTAAACGCAACGATGGCAGCGGCATAGTTCTGTTCGCGGAAATTCGAAATGCCCTTCTCATAAGCTTCCTTTGCCGAATCAGCACTTGCCGCGGCATTTGGCAGCAGCAAGACTGCGATCACAACCGTCGCCCAGCACTTCAATACGTTCATGGCCTTTGCTCCAGGATAGATGCCTTGGATCGCACCGAACTGGTTCCTCTCTATCCAGGATAGCAACCCGCCGGGAGCGTGGCAATTGCGCGATTTATCGCCAAGGTCGCCGAATCGGCCGTGTGGCGTGCGCAGCCGAGAATCATCCCGCCCTGGCGGTTAAGTTGACGCGTCGCGCTTGGTATCCGCGGGCGAATGCGGGCCCGGCAATGGCATCGGTTGCCTTGCTCAGGCTTTTTCGCTAGGATGCAGAGCGTATCAATTCTCACAGTATTCGGGAGACTCCAAATGGCAGAAACGCCAACGATTGAAAAGGCGTATGATGAAATTGTGGACTTATTTGCTCGCGGGAGCAGTCCTGGCGAGATAGTCCGGTTTCACCCTTCCCGCACTGCCCAACGGCGGGCGCGTTATCTCTTGAATCGCAACAAGGCCGGTGAGCTGACTGACGACGAGGCGGCGGAGTTGGAGAGGCTAGGACAGTTCGAACACCTGGTGCAACTGGTGAAGGCGCGTGCCCACCTGCATGAGGAAGTCGAAACGTGACGTCGACGTACATCCCGGCTGGCCTTCGTCATCCCGGTAATGACCCATCTGGATGACGCCAATGGGCCAATTCTCCAGCCCGAAACAGTGTGCAGTGCCTTTTCGCAATTCGCGCGTCACGGTCATGGGACTGGGCCATTTCGGGGGCGGGGCAGCCGCGGCCCGCTGGCTCGCAGGGCAGGGTGCGATCGTCACCGTGACCGATCTGGCGGATGAGAAGACTCTCGCGGCCGCGTTGCAAAGTCTCGCCGATTCCAAGATCGCCGCTTTCCACCTGGGCGGCCACCGCGAAGAAGATTTTCGCCAGGCCGATCTCGTGGCAGTCAACCCGGCGGTGCGACCCCAAAATCCCTGGCTGGCAATCGCACGCGAACATGGCGCCCGGCTGACGACCGAGATCGACCTGTTTCTGCAATGTTGTCCTGCCACGACAATCGGCGTGACGGGCTCCAATGGAAAATCGACGACCGCGGCCATGATCGCCGCCGTTCTGCAGGCCGACGGCCGGCGGACTTGGCTGGGCGGGAACATCGGCGGGAGCCTCTTGGATCATCTCGATGAGATCGAACCTGACGACGGCGTGGTACTCGAACTGAGCAGTTTTCAGCTTGGGCATCTTCAGCCGGAAACAAGGGTGCCGCACGTCGGGGTAGTGACGAGCTTTTCCGCAAACCATCTCGACTGGCACGCCAACATGGACGAGTATGCGGCGGCCAAGCAGGTCCTGCTCCAGCGGCAACGGCCGGACGACCTGGCCGTGCTCAACACGCACGATCGGCGGCTGTTTTCGTGGAACCGTCTTGCTCGCGGTCGCTTGTTGCCGCTGGTGGCCGATGACGTGATTCCTCGCCTGCCGGTACTCGGCTGGCACAATCGCATGAACGCCGCCTGCGCGGCGACGGCCACCCTGGCCGCCGGATGCAGTCGCGATGCGATTGACCGCGGACTGCAAGCCTTCCGGGGCCTGCCGCAGCGCATGGAGCTTATCGCCCAGATCGAGGGCCGCACGTTCTACAATGATTCCACGTCCACCACGCCCGAGTCCACGATCGCCGCGCTGGAATCGGTCGATAAGCCGACGTTGCTGCTGGCGGGCGGGCACGACAAAGGTTTCGATTTTACCGAGATGGTCGAGACGATCGGTCGCATGGCAATGGGGACGGCGTTGTTCGGCGCGGTTGGCCCCAGGCTGCACGACCGGCTCCAGGCCGCGCACGTCGATTGCCTCTCGATCGCCGTGCAGACGCTCGACGAGGCGCTGGAATGGTGCTGGCACAATTCCCGGCGCGGCGACGCGATCATCCTCTCGCCCGGCTGTTCGAGCCACGACCAGTTCCGCAATTTCCGCGAGCGCGGGGAACGGTTTGACGAGTTGGTGAGGAGGCTGAATTGCAAAGAGGGATAAACCACGAAATACGCGAAAAAGGAAAGGCTGAGGAGAAATCGGACCGATCGGTCTGATCGGTCTGATTTCCGCCAGCTTTTCGTGTATTTCGTGGTTCTGCTCGTTTGCCGCTCGTTGTTGCCCCCCCGTTGACACGGTTTCGGAACTTCAGGGTATAATTGAAGCTGATTTCATCCCTGAACCCGCGAGGCGTTTACGCTCATGAAAGTCGCGCACTTCGAACAGATTCCCAACGATGACGTCAAAATGGAAGGGGCCAACGGCTGCCGCATGCGGTGCCTGATCGGCCCGGACGACGGCGCTCCCAGCTTCACGATGCGGCAGTTCGAGGTGGCCCCCGGCGGTAACACGCCTAAGCACTCCCACGCCTACGAGCACGAGGTGTTCGTCCTGGAAGGCACGGGCATCGCGCTCGACAGCCGCGGCGAGCATCGCCTTTCGCCGGGCACGGCCGTATACGTCGCCCCGGACGAGATCCACCAGTTCCGCAACACCGGCAGCAGCCCGTTGAAGTTCCTCTGCCTCATCCCGCATCCGCTGCGGAGCATGACGGCGCCCTGTGCCGCGGCCTGCGGCTGTGCGTAAGGCGTTTGATCATGTCCCAAAACCCCGCTGCCGAAATCGCCGCGCTCCGCGACCAGATCCGCCACCACGACTATCAATACTACGTCGAGGCGACGCCCGAGGTCAGCGACCGCGACTACGACAAACTCCTGGAGCGGCTCAAGCAATTTGAAACGGCCCACCCCGAGCTGATTACGCCCGATAGCCCCACGCAACGGATCGGCGATCAACCGGTCAGCGAATTGCCGCAGGTCGAGCATCGCGTGCCGATGCTTTCGATCGAAAATACCTATAGCCTGGAGGAGCTAAAGGCTTTCGGCGCGCGGACCGCCAAGCTGCTGGCCGGCGAGCCGATCGAGTGGGTTGTCGAACTGAAGGTCGACGGCGTGGCAGTATCGCTGGTCTATGAGGACGGTCTCTTGGTCGCGGGGATCACCCGCGGGAACGGCCGCGTGGGCGACGACGTGACCCACAATGTCCGCACGATCCGCGACGTCCCCTTGCGGCTCCACGGCAAGAAGTATCCCCGCATCCTCGAACCGCGCGGCGAAATCTACATGGCCAACAGCGATCTCGTGCGGCTCAACGAGCGGCAGAAGGCCGAGGGCAAACCGCTGTTCGCCAACACGCGGAACGTGGCGGCCGGCAGTATCCGCCAATTGGACCCGCGGATCTGCGCCGAGCGGCGACTGCGGTTCTTCTGCCACTCGGTCGGCGACCGCGAGGGCCTCGAAGCCCAGTCGCATATCGATTTCCTCAAGGAGATGACCGCGTACGGCATCCCCATTACGCCCGGTGCGGCCTGCTTCCCCAGTTTCGAGGCGGCCGTCGAGCATTGCGAGCAGCTCATCGAACGGCTGCACGAATTGGATTTCGAGATCGACGGGCTAGTACTCAAGGTGAACCGCTACGACCAGCGCGAGCGGCTGGGAGCGACATCGAAAGCCCCCCGTTGGGTCATCGCCTACAAGTTCGAGAAATACGAGGCCACGACCCGCGTACAGGCCATCCGCGTGCAAGTCGGCAAGACCGGCACAATCACGCCCGTGGCCGACCTGGAACCGGTCGAACTGGCCCAGACGATCGTCAGCCGCGCGAGCCTGCACAACGCCGAGGAAATCGAGCGCAAGGACGTTCGCGTGGGCGACGTGGTCGTGGTGGAAAAGGCGGGCAAGATCATTCCACACGTGGTCCGGGTCGAGGTCACGGAGCGGAAGGGAGAGCTGCCGAAGTTCCATTTCCCCAAGAAATGTCCGGAGTGCGACACGCCCGCAGTCAAGGACGAGGGCGGCGTCTACATCCGCTGCCCGAACCCCGCATGCCCGGCCCAGATCAAGGAACGGATCCGCTACTACGCCAGCCGTAACGCGATGGACATCGAGGGGCTGGGCGATAAGCTGGTCGATCAACTGGTCAATCAGAAGCTGGTCGAGAGCTACGGCGATCTCTACCGCCTGACCGCGGACAAGCTCTTGGAGCTGGAACGCATGGGCCGCAAGTCGGCAGAGAACCTGTTGGCCGGGATCGAGGCCAGCAAGGACCGCGGCCTGGCCCGATTGCTCAATGCGCTATCGATCCGGCACGTGGGCAACCGCGTGGCCGGCGTGTTGGCCGAGCGGTTTCGCACGATCGACGCCCTGTTGGCTGCCGATATCGACGAGTTGAGTCGGACCAACGAGATTGGCCCCGTGATTGCGAAGAGCGTGCATGATTTCCTGCATTCCGAGTTCGGCTGCCAGGCGATCGAGGATCTGCGCTCGCACGGCGTGAACGCGGGATCGACCTCCGCCCCAGCCGCCGCCGGGCGCGAAAACTGGAAGGCAAGACGCTCGTCGTTACCGGCGCGCTGGTCAAATACAGCCGCGACCAGGTCAACGAGCTCATCACGCAGCACGGCGGGCATGCCGCTTCGAGCGTTTCGAAGAAGACCGACTATCTCGTGGCGGGCGAGAAGGCCGGCAGCAAGCTGGAAAAGGCCCAGCAACTTGGCGTGAAGGTGCTGAGCGAGGCGGAGTTCGAGAAGTTGATTACCTAGGCCCGCCCATCCGGCCATGCGGATCGCCTCATCCGCCCAACTCCCCGTCCGGAACGCGGTTGAGAAAATCGATCAACTGCCGCAGTCGGCCTTGGTTGTAGCGGTTGTACTGAAAAACCATCCGCGGTAGTGCGGCCAGGGCGGTTTCTTCCTTTTCTTCCGGCAACTGCCCGCAGAGTTCGAACCGCCCCTCGGCCAGTATGTCGGCGAACTGGCTTTGGATGGTCTCCAGCACGGCTTGGCTGGGCCGCCGGTTGAGCCGCAGCACGAGCTTGCCGTGGACGTAGCGCATGCTGTGATAGATGCGGAAGAAGGTCAGCACCTCGGCGACGGCCTCGTCGACGCGGTCCGTCCGCCGGAAAAGATACAGGTCTTCGGGGCTGATCATGGCCTTGGCCAGAAGTTGCTTGTGGATGAACGCCTCGAAGGTGGACCAATAGTCGCCGCCCGGCTCGTCCAGCATAACCACCGGCACCAGATCGCGCTTGCCGGTTTGCAGAAGCGTGATCACCTCCAGGCCTTCGTCGAGCGTGCCGAAACCGCCAGGCAGCAAACAGATGGCGTCGCTCTCCTTGACGAACATCAGTTTGCGGGTGAAGAAGTACTTCATGTGTACCAGCTTCGGATCGTTGGCAATAATCGGGTTGGCCGACTGCTCGAAGGGCAGGAGGATATTCAGGCCCATCGAGTTTTCCCGGCCCGCTCCGGCGTGCCCGGCCTCCATGATGCCGGCCGCGGCGCCGGTAACGACCATCCATTGATGTTCGGCCATGCGCCGGCCGAGTTCGCGCGCCTGCTGATAAGCGGGCTGATGAGGCAGCGTGCGTGCCGAACCGAAAATGCACACCTTGCGGTAAGTGCGGTAAGGTGCGAAGACTTTGAAGGCATAACGCAACTCGCGGAGCGTCCGGCTCAAGAGCTTGACGTCGCCCCGACTGGTGCGGTCCTTCGCCAGCTTGTCGGCCGATAACTTGATTTCGTCGATCAGTTCTGCAATCCGCTCCGGGGTAACTTCGGCCAAGGCCGGATCAAGACGTGGAAGGTCGGAGCCAGGGTTCATGCCGTCGCCCAACGCGGGCGACGAACGGCAAATGGGTAAGATTGGGTCCACGACGACTGGGTTCCTAGGAGGCTGAGGCGACCAGTTATTATATTCCCGACGGGCCTTTGAAGCACGAAGTCTATTAAACCGCCCGGCAAAACGGCATCACGGCGGCAAGAAGTTCCTTCCGGCCGGGGAGGACGATCATGCTCCGCGCGGGTAAAGAACCCTGGCCTATTAGAGGCTATCCGGAGAGTTTTCGGCCGCAAGTCGACATCGAAGCCCAACGCGCAAGCGAGGAATGTGCCATAATCAGCGAAGAAAGCCAATTCCTCACCGACCCGCAAGCGGGTGCCCCGTCGGGTTTCGATGTCCCAATTAACCGCGCAAACTTTCCGGATAGCCTCTTAGTCGATCGCCACACCTTTTGGGACTACGAGCGCCCGCGGCATCCGTGGCCCGTCAGGCCACTTTCTGCAACTTGCGGCTACGGAGGATGCCCGCCATGAACTGCTCGAAGACGCAGACGTCCAACTTCGTGCCGCGGTCCTCCTCGGGATGGAACTGCACGCCGAAGGCGAACCAGTCGTCCACGGTACACTCGATGGCCTCGACGACGCCGTCGGGGCAGCGGGCGGTCACGGCGAAGTCCGGCGCCACGTCGTCCACCGCCATGTGGTGCAGGCTGCTGACCTTGATCTCCCCCTCGCCATACACGCGATCCATCAGCGAACCCTTTTCCACGACCAGGGCGTGGCGGTGGTTCGGGTCGGTCGGGTCCAAGTGAGGCAAAGCCTTGGGCAGATCCTCGGGAATGTGCAGGAAGAGCGTGCCGCCCTGCGAGATGTTCAAGAGTTGCATCCCGCAGCCGATGCCCAGCAGCGGTATCCGCCGTTGCGCGACCAGCCGCATGAGCATGCGGTCGAATTCCTCGCGGCGGCGGTCGAGCAAGCGGACCGCGGGATGCAGCATGTAGCCGTCGATGCGCGGGTCGAGATCGGCTCCGCCCGTGAGCACCACGCCGTCGAGCACGTCCAGCAGACGATGGAGATCGTCTTCGTTCCTCATGGGCGGCATCAGCACCGGAACGCCGCCCGCCTTGATGATCGAATCGTAATAGCCGGCTGACACGAAAGTGAAGGCCGGGTTGTCGTTGCGGGCCGAGCGGTAATCTGCCGTGATTCCGATCAGCAGCTTCTGCGTCGGGTCGTCGGCGACATCGAACTGTTCTGCCTGGAAGGGCAAGGGATAGAGGTCGTCGCGGTCCGAGCAATCATCGTCCTGCGTCCGTGCGGGGATTTTGGAAGCCATGGGAAGTCCTTTCCTGATTGAGAGCTGACACGTCCTGCGCCACAGTGCGGAATTATACAAGGAAGCGGAATCGCGCAAAGCACTTCCCCAGAGATTGATGGAGGGGTGGTTGCTAGCTTCAACATCTGGTATTTGACGGCACTGCTAGCATGTGGAAGCCCACAATTGCCAATAGTGGAGAATCCGGCTAGAATGCGTTTTTGAACTCATTGCGATCGTGCCGAAATCCGAAACCGAGGCTTGGCTTGATCCATCGCAATTGCCGTGAATTCATGGTATTCTGGGAGGGACATTTTATTTGGGAGAGAATGGCCATGATACGCTGCGCACGGAATTCTGGATTCTTGCTCGTCACACTGCTCGCCGCCACCACCGCGGTTGCCGCATCGGCGGCCGAAGCGGCCAAGTCGCCGGCCGATTATGTCGAGCCGCGGATCGACACCCACAAGAGCCGCTGGTTCTACTTCTCCTCGGCCTGCCGGCCGTTCGGAATGGTCAACCTGAGCCCCGACACCCGCACAGGCGACGACTGGATGCACGGTTATATGTACGGCGACACCAAGATCCGCTGCTTCAGCCACATCCACGGTTGGCAACTCTATGGCATCGCGGTTTTGCCCGTCATCGGCGAAGTCCCGAAACCGTGGGACATGGACGCCACGGCGGCGGAGTTCTCGAACAAGGACGAGGTCGTTCACCCTGGCTACCACAAGGTGGTCTTGACGAACTACGGCATCACGGCCGAACTGACTTCGACCACCCGCGTCGGCTTCCATCGCTACCAGTTCCCCAACGATCAAGTGCCGAAGGTGATCTTCAATACGGGCGCGACGCTGCATGGCCCCGACCGCCGGCAGCGTCGTTCGCCGTGCCGGCCCCGCGGCTTTGTCGGGCCAGGCCGTGATGGCCCCTACGCCGCGGCGGCCGAAACCATTCACCGTGCGATTCTACGTGGAGTTCGACCGGCCGATCGAAAAACTCGAAGGTTGGGTCGAGAACAAACGGCTGTCAGACCCGGAAATGAAGATCGATGGCAAGAACGCCGGGGCGTTGCTCACGTTTGCCAAAAGCGACAAGCCGCTGTTGATGAAGGTGGCGATTTCGTATGTCTGCACCTCCAACGCGCACGGTGAATTTACGCGAAGAGCTTCCCCACTGGGATTTCGATCGCGTGGTTCGCGAGTCGCGCGACGACTGGAACCATTGGCTCAGCCGCATCGAGGTCGAAGGCGGCAGCGAGGCACAAAAAGTCAAACTCTATACCGATCTTTGGCATGCCCTGCTCGGCCGGCGGATCGTCAGCGATGTCAACGGCCTGTACACCGACATGACCGGCCCGAAGTCCGGAGATGCGCAGGGTCGCCCTGGGCCCCGACGGCAAACCGCGCTTCCCGCACCACAATTTCGACGCCTTGTGGGGCAGCCACTGGTCGCTGAATATCCTCTGGTCGTTCGCCTATCCCGAGGTCATGGACGCCTTCTGCAACACGATGGTCGACATGTACCACAACGGCGGACTGATCCCCCGCGGCCCGTCGGGCGGCAATTATACCTACGTGATGATCGGCGACCCGGCCGCGCCGTTCTTTGCGGCGGCCTACAACAAGGGGATCCGCAACTACGACGTCAAGGCCGCCTACGAGGGCCTGCTCAAGAACGCCCGGCCGGGCGGCATCCGCGATCATGCGGGCTATGAGCACGACAAAAACGCCCGCGGCGGCGGCATGAAGTATTACGTCGAACGCGGCTACGTGCCCGAAGGGATCGAAGGCAAGGGCGGGCACAAGGACGGCGCGTCGATGACCCTGGAATATGCCTACCAGGACTGGTGCCTGGCCCAGCTTGCCCTGGCCCTGGGACACCAGGACGACGCCAAGTGGCTGCTGGCGCGATCGGGCAATTACCGCAACCTCTGGGATGCGTCGCTGCAATCGATGCGGCCGCGGAACAAGGACGGTTCCTGGCTCACGCCGTTCGATCGCGTGGGGCCGAAATCCGCCAAGGGCTTTTGCGAGGCCAACGCGGCCATGTACACGCATTATATCCCCCACGACGTGCCGGGCCTGCTGCGGCTTTTCGGCGGGCCGGAGAAGTACGTGGCGGCGCTGGACGAGCAATTCAAGCTGGCGGCGAAAGACGACTTCGTGACCGAGCATGGCAAGCATTTCTTGCAGTGGGTCGATTACGGCAACCAGCCTTCCACGGCGATGGCCCACATGTTCAACCTGGCCGGCGCGCCGTGGTTGAGCCAGAAATGGGTCCGCGCGGTCAAGCAGCAGACCTTCGGCGACATCACGCCCAACGGCGGCTATCTGGGCGACGAAGACCAGGGCCAGATGGGCGCGCTCAGCGCGATGATGGCCATGGGCCTGTTCGACGTCGAAGGCGGGGCCGCGCTGAAGCCGACCTACCAGATCACCGCGCCGGTTTTCGATCGCGTCACGATCCATCTCAATCCCGATTACTTCGCCCGCGGCGATTTCACGATCGTCACGCGGAACAACAGCCCGAAGAACACTTATATCCAGCAGGCCCGGCTGAACGGCAAGCCGCTGGAGCGCTGCTGGTTCGAGCACGCGGAGTTGGTCCGCGGCGGCAAACTGGAGATCGAACTCGGGCCGGAGCCGAATCGGGCCTGGGGCCTGGGCGGGCTGAGGGAAGCGAAAGGACGCTAACGGAAGGAAGAGGAAGGAAACCACGAAATACACGAAAAGGGGGAACGCTGATCTTCGCTAATAAACGCTAATCAAGACAGGGAGGCCGTTGAGGAACAGGCGGCTGGACGTGCCGCCAGTGGATTAGCATGGATTAGTGCCGATTAGTGTTCCACGGATTTGCGTTTCAAGACTATCGGCAATCTGCCGCGTGAATCGGTAATTTCAAATCAGTCTCAATCTTATCTGTGAGGAGTCGACATGGATCTGCGGACCATTCCAATTTTTCTGGCCTTCTTCCTGATGGGTCTGGCCGACGCCATGGGGCCGAATTCGGACAAGATCAAAGAAGCGTACCAGGCGGAAAACCTGACCGACTTTTCGTCGACCCTTCCGACGTTCGCCGTCTTCATTGCCTTTGCGGTCTTCAGCGTTCCCGGCGGTCTCTTGGCAGCCCGGATCGGCAAGAAGAACTTGCTGCTCCTGGGCTTGGGGTTGAATGCGGCCGCACTGCTCATACCGTCGTTCGTGCAACCGGATTTCCGCATTCTGCTGATGTGCATCTTCGCCCTGGGAATCGGTACGACTTTTCTCCAGGTCGCCGGCAACCCGATCATGCGCGACGTGAGCGCCGAAGGAAACTATAGCCGTAACTTGGCCTTTGCCCAGGGCATCAAGGGCATCGGCAGCACGGCGGCCACGTTCTTGCTCTTGGCCATCACTCGAATTCTGTTCTTCCATGACATGGGCTTCCGGGCAGGATTTCCCTTCTTCTGCGGACTCATGGTTCTGGCTTTGGCTACAGTTGCCATGCTCAAGGTCCACGAAACCAAGGCCGACGTGCCGCCCAGTGTCGGGTCGAGTCTCAGCTTGCTGAAGGAACCCGTGTTCTTGTTTGCCGTGCTTGGCATCTTCTTATATGTCGGCGCGGAGGCTTCCATGGGACGGTTCCTCAAGCCGGCCTTGATGCAATTTGGTATGGAAGAAGACGCCGCGAACGCCTGGGGGCCCACCCTGTTCTTCCTGATGTTGACCGCCGGTCGTCTTCTGGGCGGCGCCCTGCTGACGATCATGAGTGCGCGAACCTGTTTCCGCCTTTCCGCCGCGCTCGGCTTGCTGGGCGCGATTGCCCTGATGGTCGGTTCGCAAGCCCTAGGACTTGTCGGCGTCGTGGCCGCCGGGCTGGGCTTCGCCAACATCTGGCCGATGCTGTTCTCGATCACCGTCGAGGAAAAGCCGGACCGCGCCAACGAGCTTTCGGGCTTGATGTGCATGGCAATCTCCGGCGGCGCCATCGTGCCTTTGCTCATGGGGCAGTTGCGCAATTTGCTCGCAACGCAGGTGGGCGAAAAACTCGTCTTGACGCCTGGGGCCGAGGCATTTTCCTTCATCGTGCCGGCGGCCTGCTTCGCCTATCTGCTCGTGCTTTCGTTGCGGGGCGGCCGCAAAGTGGTCGCAGCCTGAGCAGCCTACACCAGCCCCGCCAGCTTTCGCCCCGTGCTGCTGAGCGGATAATGTTCCAACTCGGCGGGACGAACCCACTTCTGCTTCAGGTTCTCCGCCCCGCCCCCGTCGTGCGACAGATACTCGGCGTCGTAACAGTCCAGCGTGATGCGAAAACGGGTGACGCCGTGACGTAGCGTCTTGCGATGCTCGCCGGGCGAGATGGTCACGCCGGTCATGCGCAGCACGTTGTCGACCAGCTCGCGATGGATCTCAGCGTCCGTCTTGCCTTGGACGGCAAAACGGGGAAAGTCCCACAGCCCCGCCCAGCGGCGGCCGGCGGGCCACTGGATCAAGAGCACGCGGCCGCGGCGGCGGACGAGCACGGCCGCTTCGGCGACATTTTCGAACTGCGGCCGCGGCTTGGGACGAGGGATCTCGTGTTGCAGCCCGCGTCGCCGGGCACGACAGAGCCCAAGAGCCGGGCACACAGCGCAGGCCGGCGTGCGGCCGCGACAGACTTCGCTGCCCAGTTCCATCAGGGCCTGGTTGAAGCGACCGACGTCGCGAGCAGGCAGCACGGCCTCGGCTGCCGCCCAAAGCAGCTTCTGGCCGGCCGCCGACGTGGTTTGCCCATCGTAGGCCAGCAGCCGGCTGAAAACCCGCACCGTGTTGGCTTCCAGGATCGGCCGTCGCTGGTCGAAGGCAATGGAGAGGATGGCCCCCGCCGTGTAGCGACCGATGCCCGGCAGCCGTTCGACCGACCGGGGATCGGAGGGGAACCGGCCGTCATGGTCGGCGACGATGCGCCGCGCCGCCTGGTGGAGTTGCCGTGCGCGGCGATAGTAGCCCAATCCTTCCCACAGGCGCAGGACCTGCTGTTCATCGGCCTCCGCCAAGGCGCGAATCGTGGGCAAGGCGGCCATGAATCGCTGAAAGTACGGCTTGACCGTTTCGACTTGCGTCTGCTGGAGCATGATCTCGCTCAACCAGACCGCGTAAGGGTCGCACGTGCCGCGCCAAGGCAGATCGCGGGCGTGTTGGTCGTACCACGCCCGCAGCCTGCGGCGAAAGGTCCGCAGCCAGATGGAGCCAAAAGGCAGAGGTTGGGCGATTGCTGGCATGGGAGGTTAAGCTACAGTTGCTCGTTCCACTCGGGTCGCGAGTACTTTTCCACCACGAGTCGCCGGGTCGCCGTCTCAGGCCAATCGGAACAAGGCTCGAAAGCCCCCCAGGCGGTTTGCAATGCGGAACGAAGCAGGGCCGCATCCAGCGGCAGGTTTGCCACGAAGGCGTCATGCGGCCGGGCCTGGCGATAGTCCGGTTCTCTGGGCGGCATGGCCAGGCAACGGCCGATCAGGTCCAGCGGAAAATCATACAAGAGCGTGCCATGATAGAGCAGATATTCGCGCTTGCACCGAGCACTGTTGCCGGAAACCTTCTTCTCGCCGATTGCCAGATCGCAGGTGCCCCGGCAGGTGAGGCCTGGAACGGATGGCCGCAGGGCCGCGGCGATCGTGCCGAGCACGTGGGCGTGGGCCTGATCGATGGCGTGCAACTTCGGACGGAGCCGCAGGCTGAGCACCATGCCGTACATCAGGCAGCCCGGCCCCACGACAACCGCCGCTCCCCCGCTGATCCGCCGCAATACGGGCACGTTCAGTTCGCCGCAGACATCGCCGCGAACCTCGGCGGCCATCCGCGACGAGCGTCCGATGACTACGGCCTGCTGGCGGCCCTCCCAAAACCGCAGCGTTTCCACGGGCTGGGACGTAGCTTCCGCTGCTTCGAGCAGGGCTTCGTCGAGCGCCAAGTTCTCCGCCAAGCTGGGCAAGGTCAAGTCAAGATATCGCATGCGTTCATTTTCCTTGATGAAGGACGGGTTGGGAAGGCTTGGGACTTGGGGCTTCCGCTTTCCCCAAGACCCAAGGCCCAAGACCTTTCCTCGGTCCGTTTATTCCGCCTGCGCAAACTTTGCCGGCACTCTTGGCCAAGATCGCAAGCGGGTTCGGCAGCTAGCATTGCTAACTTGAAAAATCTTTGCTTCACCTAACTCATTACTGGGCTATAATTAACGAGTCAATCTGTAAAAACCGCGCGTGGATACCATTTGCAGTTTTTCCTTCTATCTGGCAGATTAGGTCTTAAGGGGACATAACGTTGCACCGCGATGCGGTGCCGGCAAAACTTTAGTCGAGGTGGACCGACATGAACGCTTTACACATTTCCGTGTTGTTGGGGACCGGCTTGATTTGGACGGCTGCGGCCGCGGCGCAGGATGCCTATGCGCCCGCCGGATGCACGAGTTGTCAGGCGCGCGAGTACCGGTTGGTCTATCAGACGCAGTACGAACACCGCCAGACGACCTACTATCGCCTCGAGTACGAAACGCAGTATGAAGAGCGTCGCGAAACGCGTTACCGCCCCGTCTGGGAGACCGCGATGCAAGAGCGGCACTACACGGTTTCCAAGCCGATCCTGGAAACCGCCGAACGGGAAGAACACGTGACCGTGATGAAGCCCGTTTGCGAGACCCAGGTCCGCGACGAAAGCTACGATGCGGTCCGCTATGTCCAGGAAACGGCTGAGCGCGAAGAGCGGATGATCGTCAACCAGCCGGTCACGGAAACGGCCGAGCGGGAAGAATGTTACACGGTCCAGCATCCCGTAGTCCAGACCGTCTACCGTCCCCAGTACCACACGGTGATGCAACCGGTGGTCACGCAACAGACGCAGCTTGTCGACCAGGGTTGCTATCGAGACCAGGTGACTTACCGGCCGAGTTGGTGGCAGCATCAGTTGTCGTGGCAGGGCGGCGGCTGCGCGGTCGATCCGGTCACCGGGCAAGCCGTTTACCAGCGTCCCGGGTTCTACTGGACGCCCGTCAACCGCGGGACCTATGAGGTGGCCCGCGTGTGGCAGCCCAACGTCGTCGCCCAACAGGTCCAGCAGGTGCAGTACGTGCCGCAGACGGTCGCCGAGCAGGTTCCCGTCCAGGTCACCAGCTATCAGTCCGAGCAAGTCGTGCGCAAAGTGCCGTACCAGACCTGCCGCATCGTGCAGCAGGAAGTCGTGCGGAAGATTCCTTACACGGTCAGCCGGCCGGTCGTCGAGCGGGTCGAGCGGAAAGTGCCGGTGCAGGTCTATCGGATGGTCGCCGAGGAGCAGGTCCGGCGGGTGCCCTACCAGGTCTGCCACATGGTTCAGGAAGATCGCGTGGAGCAGGTGCCGACGCAGGTCTGCCGCATGGAGGCCTACGAGCAATCGGTCCGCATTCCGCACGTCGTGGAGATGCGGATCCCGGTGACCTGCAACTACGCGGTGCCGCACGTGGAGTGTTATCGCGTGCCAGTCGACGACTGCTGCTCGATCCCCAGTTGCGACGTGCCGTCGACTTCAGGTTGCTGCGAGGCGACGATCAGCAGCGGCGCGGCCATCGCCTTGCCGGAAAGCAGCGGTGCGGCAAGGACCTTGCCGGGCAACGGCGGCACGACGTTCGCTCCGAATCCAACGCCGGCCCCGACGACTTCAATCCCGAAGGTTCCCAGTCCGTCGAACAGTGACAAGAAGCCGGAATTGCCCGCCAAAGATTCGCATGCGCGCTTACGATCCGTCGACAAGAAACGGGGGTACGGGGATGGCCCCGCCCAGTCCGCCGTCCGGACCATCGACATCCGGCCTGGACCTTCCGCCGCTGGCGCCGCTGGGTAAGTAGGAGATGTCGAGAAACCGCCTTGCCACACGATTTCAATTCCGTGAGCGACGAGGGTTCCGGGCCTGAGCCAGCTTCCGAAGAGCCGCGGGACATCGTCCAGCGGCTCTACACGCCTGCCATGCTCGCGAAGCTGCTGGACGTTCCCATCGCGGCGATTCGCCGCTGGCATCGCCGCAAGTTGATCGTCGCCCATCAGGAGGTGCGGCGGCTGCCGTACTTCGACGTTTCCGAAATGGCCACGGCCCAGCGTCTCGCCCAACTGCTGCGGGCGGGCGTTTCGCAACAGGACATCGAGAAGAAGCTGGTTGAGCTGGCCCGCTTGTTGCCCGGCGTCGAGCGTCCGCTGCTGCAGCCCACGGTCATCGTCCAAGGGCCAAGCATCCTGGTGCGCCAGGGCGACGGGCTGGTCGAGGCTGGCGGGCAGTTGCGATTCGACTTCGAGAACATGGGACTTCCGCCGCCCGCTGCCGCGCCCACGCGCGAGTCGCAGGTTCCTCCGGCCCAGGCCGTGGGTGTGCTGCACTCCGTGGAAGACGTATCGGTCTCTGCCGAGCAAATGCGAATCCTGGCTGCCGAGTGGGAAGATGACGGTCGCCTCGCCGAAGCAGCCGACCTGCACCGCGCGGCGATGGCGGCGGCCGGCCCCGACCCGGAAGGTTGCTTCCAACTCGCCGAGTTGCTCTACCGCCAGGGCGACTTGGGCGGCGCGCGGGAACGCTACTACATGGCCATCGAGCTCGACGAAGACTACGTCGAGGCCCGGGCGAATCTTGGTTGCGTGTTGGCCGAAACGGGCCAGCGGGAGTTGGCGATTGCAGCCTTCGAAGGCGCCCTGCACTATCACCCCGACTATGCCGATGCCCATTATCACCTGGCCCGCATGCTCGACGAAATGGGGCATCGGCTGACCGCTGAGCAGCATTGGCGAAAGTTCCTCACCCTGGCCCCGGGCAGCCCTTGGGCGGTTGAAGCGGCCGAACGTTTAAAGGGTGGGACTTAGCCGTAGGGTGGGCCGAGTGAAACGAGTCCCACCGGAAAAACGATGGAAAATGGTGGGACTCGTTTTACTCGGCCCACCCTACTCCCGAAGTGTCGAAGATGAACTGCTCCTGGCCCCTGCCGCCCGCCGAGATCGATTTGCCTGCCGGCGAGGTCCACCTCTGGTCTGCGCGGCTGGATCCGCCTGAGGACTTGTTGCCGCAGTGCGCGAGCGTGCTGTCCGCGGACGAGCGCCAGCGGGCCGAACGGTTTCGGACGGGATCGCTGCGAAACCGCTATGTCGCCGGCCGCGGCACGTTGCGGATGCTGCTTGGCCGGTATCTTGGGACGGACCCCGCATCCTTCGCGTTAAGCTATCAATCCCACGGCAAGCCGGAGCTTGGTCTGCCATGGAAGACGCATGGCGTGGAGTTCAACGTGTCTCATTCGCACGAACTGGCCGTCTATGCGTTCACGCGGAGCGGTGCGATCGGCGTCGATGTCGAGTGGATCCGGCCGATGCCCAATGCGGCGGCGTTGTTGGAACGGTTCTTTTCCCCGGAAGAAGTGTGGCAGTGGCAACAGATGCCGGCCGAACGGCAGTTGTTGGCCTTCTTCCAGGGCTGGACGCGGAAAGAGGCATGGCTGAAGGCCGTGGGCAGCGGGCTCTCGTTTCCGCTCAATGAATTCTGCGTGACCCTGGACGGTCCCGCCCGCGTGCTTTCGATTCGTGGCGACACGGTTGAAGCGGCCCAGTGGTGGCTGGAATCCTGCGAGCCGTGCGATGAATATGTAGCGGCCGTGGCAATGTGGGGAAAAGCGGGGATGGTGAGAAGATGGCGGTTTGGGGAATGAAGGGCACAGCATGAGTCTCTTTGATCTCGAAAGGCTGAAACGAGAAGTAATCCTTGCCTTATTTACCGACAATGTCCTGTTGCAGCGTTTGGTTTTGAAGGGAGGCAATCTGCTCGACATTGTCTATGGCATTTCCACGCGTCCATCAAGAGACATTGATCTTTCAATTTGCGGAGAAATGGAAGATCCTGAAAGTCTCAGGCAGTTGATTGAGAAAGCGCTTCAACGGTGGTTTGAACCCAAGATGTACGTGGTGTTCGACGTGAGAATTCGGGAAGAACCACACAATCTAACCGAGGACTTCCGTGGCTTCTGGGGTGGCTACAAGGTCGAATTCAAAATTATTGATTCGGTGACTTACGAAGATTGTGCCGGGGATGAGCGAAGAATGCGCATGGTCGCCATGGACATGGCTGACGGCTCAAAGAAGTTCCCGCTCGACATAAGCAAACACGAGTATGTTGATGAAAAAGTAGCGGAACTGGTTGACGACCTCACCGTGTATGCCTACTCACCCCAGATGCTCGTAGCTGAAAAGGTAAGAGCGATTTGCCAGCAGATGCCTGAGTATGCGAGCTTCGTGAAGAGTCATCAGAGAATGCGAGGGCGGGACTTTTTGGACATCCACACCGTTGCCGAATATTTTGCCGTAGATTTCAGCGACCCAGGCTTTCATAGCACGGTTACAAAAGTGTTCCAGGCGAAGCGAGTCGACCTGAAACTGTTGGCCAAGGTCGCTGACGAAGCGGTCAGGGAGTTTCATCGTCCCGACTTCGTGTCGCTTGCCCCTACGATCCGCCCGGGTTTTGAACTTCAAGACTATGACTTCTACTACAATTACGTGGTTGCGAAGTGCAAACTCTTAGAAACCCTTTGGCACATATAGACGCCAGCGCTTGTTGAGCACCGGCGAACGCATGGCGTTGTGCAGATAAAAATCATACTCAATCGGAAAGTGGTCAAGCAGCTTGAGCAAAGCCTTGTCATAGCCAGCCCTCTCCATGTAAAAGCCGATCGCCTGATGATAAGGGTAGACGTAGCGCAACTTTCGCAGGTAGGCCGTAAGTTTGTTGACCGACACCGAATCTTTCGCGCGTTTCGAACGCTTCTGCGACGACCGCAATTCCGCCACTGTACGCTGACCGAACGGTCGCGTCGATCAGTGTCCTTTCGATGTTGGTGACCCGCACGGCGCTGCCTTGAGGGCGGTTCTTCACAACAACTCCAAGCTGGTGCGTGTTCCGACCGTTGACCTTGACGATACGGGTGCCCTTATACTCAACCACATTGGAGGAGAGTCGCGGTTCGGCCTTGAAAGCGCGATGGATCGCCTCTTGCGTCAATTGCCCATCACCACCGGATAGCCGTTGTTCGATATTGAAGTAGACGGTTTTCGGCGTCTGCTCTGTGAGGTCGCTAAGATAGATTGCCGTGAAGTGCGTAAAATATCCCTCCTGGTTGAGAGACTGGACTAAGTCCAATAGGTCGACGTTTCCAAACAGATACCGCGTGTCCCGGCGGTACGGGAACGGCAGAATGGCCTTTTCCAGCAGGTGGGCCTTTAGAAGCGCCTCGATGATGGTGTTTACATTAGGCGCCGTTACTGGAAGCGCCGAGTCTTCGGCAATCTTATCGCCGTCGCTTGGGGTCCATGCGGGGAGATGTTCTTGAAAGAGACTTGAGAGCTCCGCCGATGTAAAAATGCTGCGTTTTGTCGCGTGCAGGGTTTCGGATATGAGTGTGCGATTTAGCGTGGGCATGGTCAGGCTATTCCGATCAGGAAATGCGTCATATATATACTACGCATTTCCTGATCGGGATAGAAGAGCAGCAGCCTCTCCGTCATCGGCCAACTTCCTGGGGGAAGTTGGCCGATGACGGACATTTAGCGTAGTATATATACTACGCTAAATGATCAACTCCGCGGCTCCCGAGCCGACGGCGGATGCCTTTGTAACCATTTGGCATATAATGACTTAGAACGAAATCCATCCGCCAGAAATGACCCGCGGCGGCCACCATTCTTCCTGAACCTAACAGCGCTGTCTGTAGTATACATACTACAGACAGCGCCTTACAACAAATCTGCCACTGCGCGGAACTCGACAAGCCCGTCCGCGATCACAAATATCCTCTCTCACCCTACCTCTTCGTACATCGCTACCGCATTTCGGCCGGCTTCTCGGGCGTTTTCTACCCAATCGCCCGCTCCAGCCCGGTAATTCGTCTTTACTTCCTCACGGGGAATACGGTATGAACCTATTTCATATTTCACGATGCCTTGGCGTAGACTCACTTTCCTACCGATCCGCCTCCCTAGGTTCCCCAGCGCGGAAAACGGAACCGGGAGTCGGAACTCCTCGGCAAGATCCGTGAATGGATTTCCATGCGCGATCCGTGCTATAAAGCAGCGACCGCGTTGACAAAGGGCAGGAAGCCTATGACCCAATCCGACAGTACGAAAAGCGGTGTGGAGACGGCCGCCAGACGAGCAGGCAATTTGCTGCATCCGCAGCGCCGATCACGACTTTTCCCTCGTAATCCCAGCCTATCAACGAAGAGAATCGCCTGCCCTGGACGCTGGCCGAGTTGCGGCGTTTTCTCGACGCCTGGGGCATCGATTACCGCGTGCTCGTGGCCGACGACGGCAGCACCGACCGCACGGCGACCCTCGCCGAGGAGATGGGCCCGCGATTCTCGACCGTCTCGCTGCCGCAGAATCGCGGCAAAGGCGCGGCCGTGCGAAACGCCATGCTCCGCGCCACCGGCAAGGTCGTGGCCTTCACCGATGCCGATCTGCCGTTCGAACTGGAATCGCTTCGCCAGGCCTACGAACTCGTTCGCAACGCGCAGTGCGAAGTCGTCTTCGGCGCCCGCGACCTGGCCGAATCGACCCATCGGGCCAAACGCAAATTGTCGCGCACGCTCGCCACGTGGCTCTTTCGCGAGGTGGTCAAGCGGTTGGTCTCGCGCGAAGTTACCGATACCCAGTGCGGGCTGAAGGCCTTTAGCCTGCGGGCGGCACGCGAGATCTTCTCCCGTTTGACGCTGGATGGTTTTTCGTTCGATGCGGAAGTCGTGTTCCTTACGCAGCGGCTGGGATTGAAGTTCCAACGTATTCCCGTCAACCTCGTGCGGGAATACGGTTCGACGCTTTCGTTGTGGCGGCACACGATACCGATGTTCCGCGACATCGTGGGGTTGTGGTGGAGCAACCGTCATCTGCAAGCCCTGCCACTGCATCTGGCCCCACCCGCAGGCGCGTACCCGGAGCCGGCCACCGCGCCCGACCACCATAAGGCGGCCTGACGACGACGTGCGCCAGCGTGGAAAGAGTAATCATGGCCAGGCCAGAATTTGCCGCTGACCAAGAGGGCGCCCCGCCGTCGCCCGTGCATCCGTCTTCGGCTCGACAGATCGCCCTGCATGCCGACGACCTGGGCATGAACACGGCAGTCACCGACGGCATTTTCCAGGGATTCGAACAGGGCCTGCTGACCAGCACGTCGTTGTTGAGCAATGCTCCCGACGCCGCGCGGGCGTTGGATCGCTGGCGGCAATTGGAGTCGCGCCGCGCGCAGGGCAGCCTGGCCTCGACGGCCCGTCGCCAGCGGTTGCACGATCCGGCCCAGCCTTTCGACCTGGGCATCCATTTGAATCTGACGCAGGGCCGCCCGCTGACGGCCACGCACTATCCGGCCGCGTTGCTCGACGCCAGCGGCTGTTTTCCCGGCGTTTTCGGCCTATTCAGGCGACTGCGGCAAAGTGGCGAGTTGGTGGCCGGGGCGATCGAAGAAGAATTGACCTGCCAAGTGCAGTTCATGCTCGACCAGGGACATCGGCCCACGCATCTCAACGGACACCAGTATATCGAGATGCTGCCGGTGGTGGGCCGCATCGTGGAGTCGCTGCTGGAAAAGTTCCGCATCCCCGTCATCCGCGTCGCCTGGGAGCTGTCGTGGTGGCAGTCATTCACTTGGCCGGGCATCAGCACGAGCCAATGGCTGATCGGCGGATTGAAGAAGGCCTTTGCCAGCCGATTCCGCCGACAAATGCTTGGCAAGAAGGTCTTCTTTGCCGACGCGTTCTTCGGCACGATGACCGCCGGCACGACGACGTTGCAGACGATTCGCGCGTTTCTGGCGGCCATGCGCGATTTCCGGCTTGCCGAAATCGGCTTGCACCCGAGCGCCAACCCGGACGCAGCAGTGGAAGCGGCCGATGGTTGGCACGACCCGTTGGCACGGCTGCGGCCACAGGAACTGGAGATGGTTGTTTCCACCGAACTAGAAGAACTGCTTGCGGCCGCCGGTTGCCGCTTGGGCAGGCTTGGCCGCACAGACGCAAAATAGGCATCCATGGACCCTGACCAACGAATCCAGCGAATGAACCGGCTAGCCCGTGGGCTGGCCATCGGCCTATGGCTGGTCATGGCCGTCGTGATCGCCGGAAAGACCGTTCAAAATCCGGAAAACCACAGCACGTATCCGCTCTTTCACGATGCGTCGCTGGCATGGTGGGACGGCGTCGACGTATATGACCGCGAAGTGTTTGCCGGCGATTATCGTTACGGGCCGTCGTTCGCCATGGTCCTGGGGCCCATCGCCTGCTGCCGTATCCGCATCGGCGCCGTGCTCTGGGCACTGATGAATGTCGGTGTTGCTTTTTGGGCGACCCGGGCCCTGGCCTGGCGAGTCTTGCCGGGCATGCAGTCGCCGTTGGCCCGGAACCTGTTGCTGGCCGTTTCCGTATTTCCCAGCGTCCATTGCCTGTATTCGAGCCAGACCAATCTGTTGGTGTTTTCGCTGGTGGCGTTTGCGGCGATCGCGATTCTCGATGAGCGTTGGTGGCTGGCTGCCTTGCTGCTGGCGATTCCCGTACACATCAAGGTTTGGCCGCTGGCCGGTGCCCTGCTGCTGACCGCATGTTGGCCGCGCCGCTTGGCTTGGCGGTTGCCGATCGCCTTGGCAGCGGTTGCCGCGCTGCCGCTGTTGGCCAAGCCGCCCGGCATGGGTCTGCCACCAATATATCCAATGGTATCGAGCTTCTCGTCGGTCCGGCACAGATCCGCCATACCTACCGCGACGCCTGGACGATCTGGGAACTGATTTCCGCGCCCGTCAATCCGCGGCTGTACGCGATGTTGCAATTGGCGACGGCGGCGGCGGCGCTGGCGCTGTGTCTGCGGCAATCGGCCCGAGTTCCCCCACAACGCAGGGTCCTTTTCGTGCTCGCATGCTGGACCTCGTGGCAACTTGTCTTCGGGCCGGGAACCGAACGGAACACGTTCGCCTTGATTGCCCCCCTGACGAGTTGGGCGTTAGTCGTCGCCGTGCTGGAGAACCGGGCACGTTGGCTGATGGGACTTGGCTTCCTTCTTACGATTCTTGCCGCGATGGGGGGGGTCGAGGATCTATGCCCCTGGTTCCAGGCCCTGCATCCCGTGGGCGTTCTGTTATTTTTCGCATGGTTCTTGTATTGGAATCGCCTGGAGGCGAATTTGGAGTGCAGTGTGGGTGCCCTATTTGCAGGGTCACCGCCGCTCTCCAACACGACCAATTCCGCACTCGATGACTCTTCTTGCGTTTTGAAAAGCGGTGGCAAGCCACCGCACTCCAAAATTGCCCCGTCTTGTTTTCCTGCCGAAACTTGATAAACTTAACGGTTTCCCCTCATGCGGCTGCAAATGCCGGGAGTGGGGGTGCGCGTCTCACGAACCAATTTACCCGTAACTGAATCCTCATGGCACGTAAGCTTCAAGTCAATCGCCTCAGCAAGCGCCGCACGAAGACGAAGATCCGCGGCAAGAAGAAGGATCCCCTGTTTGTCGAGGGCCAGCGTCCGCGCCCGATGTATGTCGATTACAAGAATCTCGAACTGCTGAAGAAGCTCATCAACCGTCAGGGCAAGATCATCAGTCGGCGGAAGAGCGGTTGCACGGCCGTCAGCCAGCACGCCGTCACCGACGCGATCAAGCGGGCCCGCTTCATGGCCCTGCTGCCGTACGTCGGCGAATAAATCAGCCAGCGTACTCATCACGCTCCGCCGTGATGCATCACCATTACGGCAGAGCGTGATGGCTACATAAGTACTACCAGCGGCGCAAATCGATTCTTGGGATACGTCCCCGTGGCATCCCCTCGGGGATTTTCTATTCCCAGACACATTCCCTATGCACCATAGGGGGGATTCTCCCAACTCCTATTTTCCAGCTATTATTATGGTAGGAAGGTATCTTAAGCCCTTTTGCAGCAGCAGGTCAGCAGTGCGGCCAATCAGCAACCGAGGGTGCGGCGCCCCGCTTCATGTTTCGCCGACCTTCGCTACCCATCTCTGAAAGTGTACGTAAAATGTCGTTCGTTCAATGGTCCGCGGGAATCCCGTCCAAAGTTCACATTGCCTCCAATCGCGTGAAAACCCTGTGTGACCGCCCCATTCCCAGTAATGCCACCGAAAGCACGCGGCCCCCGCGAGACAATACCAAAATGTGCAAGGCGTGCCAGAAGATCGAGAAAGAGCAGAAACCCTTCCAGGAGTTTCTCAGGTGACGTTGGCCGTTAGTCTCGCCCGAGACTAGGAGCGCGGCGGCCGCTCCGGCCTTGCGTCTGAAACCGGAAAAGCCGATGGTGTCGACATCATGCCGCTTCGCAATCTTGCCGTCATTTGGGCTTTCCCGTACACGCTCCTCGGGTTGGTTCTTGGCGCGGTCGGCCTGTGTACGGGTGGCCGTGCCCGCCTCCGGGGCCGCGTGATCGAGTTCTTTGGCGGCAGTGTGCAGTGGCTTTTGCAGCGGTTCTTCTTCGGCCAAGGCGCGATGGCGTTAACCCTGGGTCACACGGTCCTCGGGCAGACCGCCGCCGCGCTGGACATTTCCCGCGATCATGAAATGGTTCACGTTCGCCAATTCGAGCGCTGGGGACCGCTGATGGGGCCCGCATATCTGGGCTGCTCCCTGGTGCTTTGGCTCATGCGCCGCAGGCCCTACCGCGATAATCCATTCGAGCGGGAGGCATACGACGTAGGAGGCGGGGAATGAAAAGCCATGCCAAGTTGACCAGCCAGCAAGCCACCGATTTGCTCAACAGCGCAGGAGCTGGGACTGGGCTACTGATGGAGAACCCCGTCGCCGCTGTCTACGACACGAACGGCCTTTAATCAGCGCCTTTACAGGTACCCTTGTTTTCCAGGGCTGCGCCGTTCACTGCGTGAACGGCTGGGCCTCGGCCCGACGATTCCAGCTTCGCTTCTCAAATCACCAGGGGTTTCACGGATCGCGTAGCGCCTCTAGAATATGGGACGTGACGAGGCCTGCTTCCAGCCTGTGGATGGAACACCGAACGAATATCGGTCAGCAGCAGGGTCGGTGGTGGCGTTTGCAGTTCGAGCAATAACGATAAAGGAGGCGAAGGCTTTAGGGTCGCAAATCGTGACCTTGGAGTTTTCCACCGAGGAGCAGAAGAATTGAAGGTCGCAAATTGTGACCTCCAATTCCGCTTCCAAAATGGGCATCCGCCGACGCCCTTACGCTTTCACCAAACAGCGCTTATGACGACCCCCACTCCCATGATGAAGCAGTACGAGGAGGCCAAGCGGGCCTGCCCCGACGCCTTGCTGCTGTTTCGCATGGGCGACTTCTACGAGATGTTTCACGAGGACGCCAAGACCGCCGCCCGCGTGCTCAACCTGGCCCTCACCTCGCGCGACAAAGGCGAGAACGGCACGCCCATGGCCGGCTTTCCCCACCACCAGTTGGAAAGCTACCTCGCCAAACTGATCACCGCCGGTTTCCGGGCCGCCGTCTGCGAGCAGGTGGAAGATCCCAAGCTGGCCAAGGGACTCGTCAAGCGCGAAGTGACGCGGGTCGTCACTCCCGGCACGATCACCGACGATGCCCTGCTCGATCCCCGCGAGAGCAACTACCTGGCCGCCGTTTCGCCCGGCGATCCGGTCGGCCTGGCCTGGGTGGAGATCTCGACGGGCCGCTTCGTGGCCGCCCATTTCCCGGCGGCCCAACTGTCCGATCAACTGGCGCGGATCGCGCCCGCCGAATGCCTGCTGGCCGAAGACTCGCCGCCGTTGCCGCGGCATCTCGACGAAAAGATGCTTGTCACGCGGCGGCCCGGCTGGGCTTTCTCGCTGGAAACTGCCCGGCAGAATCTGCTCAAGCACTTTCGCGCCAACAACCTGGAAGGCTTCGGCTTCGCGAACGATCCCGGCGATGACCAGGCCCTGTGCGCCGCGGGCGCCGTGATCGATTATCTCAACGAGACGCAAAAAACCTCGCTGGAGCATGTCGACCGCTTGCAGTCCTATCGCAGTTCCACGGCGTTGGAGATCGACGAAGCGAGCCGCCGCAGCCTGGAAATCACGCGCACCATTCGCGAGGGCCGCCGCGAGGGCTCGCTGCTGGCCGTGCTCGACCGCACCGTCACCGCCATGGGCTCGCGGCTCCTGGCTGACTGGCTGGCCAACCCGCTGATCGACGTGCCGGCGATTACGGGCCGGCAGGAGGCCGTTGCCGAGCTCGTGGCCGATTCGGCCCTGGCCGATCATCTGCACGAAACCCTGCGGAAGGTCTACGACGTGCAGCGGCTCCTGGCCCGAGTGACGACCGGTCGGGCGAGCCCCCGCGACCTGAGTTTCCTCGGCCGTACGCTACGGGCCTTGCCGGCCTTGAAGGCCAAGCTGGCGGCCCGCCGCAGCCCGTTGCTCAATCAACTCGAAGCAGAGATCGATCTGTGTCCCGACCTGCGAAGCCGGCTCGATGCGGGCCTGGCCGACGACTGTCCGTTGTCCAGCCGCGACGGCGGTTTTATTCGCGACGGTTACCATGAGCCGCTGGACGCCCTGCGGGAACTGGCCCACGGCGGCAAGCAGTGGATCGCCCGCTACCAGGCCGCCGAGAGCCAGCGGACGGGCATCTCCACGCTCAAGGTCGGTTTCAACAAGGTTTTCGGCTACTACATCGAAATCACCAACACGCACCGCGAAAAGATCCCCGCTGAGTACATCCGCAAGCAGACGGTTAAGAACGCCGAGCGTTACATCACGCCCGAGTTGAAGGAGTACGAGGAGAAGGTCCTCACGGCGGACGAGAAGTCGAAGGAGCTGGAGTACGAACTGTTCCTCGAACTTCGCGACGCCCTGGCCGCAGCGCGGCGGCGGATGCAAGCCACGGCCGACGTGCTGGCTCAACTCGACGTGCTGGTCTCGCTGGCCGAGCTTGCCCGGCAGCGGAATTACTGCCGGCCGGAGGTCGTCGAGCAGCCGGAGTTGAAGATCATCGACGGGCGGCATCCGGTTCTGGACGTGATCGAGCCGGAAGGGACGTTCGTGCCCAACGACGTGGCGGCCGGAGAGTCGGACGGCACGATCCTCTTGATTACCGGTCCGAACATGGCGGGCAAGAGCACGTACATTCGCCAGGTGGCGTTGATCGCGCTCTTGGCCCAGATCGGCAGCTTCGTGCCTGCCCGCGAGGCCCGGATCGGCGTGGCGGACCGCATCTTCGCCCGCGTGGGCGCCAGCGACGAGTTGGCCCGCGGGCAAAGTACGTTCATGGTCGAGATGACGGAGACGGCACGGATCTTGAACACGGCCACGCCGCGGAGCCTGGTGATTTTGGACGAGATCGGCCGCGGCACGAGCACCTACGACGGCATTTCGCTGGCCTGGAGCGTGGTGGAATTCCTGCACGAGCACGTTGGCTGCCGCACGCTGTTTGCTACGCACTACCACGAGTTGACCGACCTGGAGAAATCGCTCAGCGGAGTGAAGAATCTTAACGTGGCCGTGCGCGAGTGGCAGGACGAAGTGATCTTCTTGCACAAGATCATCCCCGGTGCGGCCGACAAGAGCTACGGCATTCACGTCGCCCGGTTGGCCGGCGTGCCGCGCGAGGTGGTGCAGCGGAGCAAGGAGATCCTGGCCCAATTGGAAGAAGAGCATCTCGACGCCGAGGGCCGCGCCAAGATCGCCCGGCCTAGGCCGGCGGAGAAGAAGACGCATATCCAGCTTACGCTTTTCGGTGCCGCCGATCATCCGCTGATCGAGGAGTTGCGGAAGCTCGATTTGAACAATGTCACGCCGCTGGCGGCAATGCAGATTCTACAAAAGTGGCAGCACGATTTGGGTAACGAAGAGAAACGGGGGTAGGATGGGACAAGATTGCGTAGCAAGCGCCGGCCCGCCATTTCTCGTTCGACTCGTTCATGGTGGGCCGGCGCTCGCCGGCCCGCTGTGCGGGTGCCCCGGATCTTGTCCCACCCTACGTCTTTCGGCAGTGTCGAGGCAGCGATGAATGGATGTCCAAAGGCGCTGTGGCGAGAGTTGCCTTGAAGCAATATAATAGAGTTGTTGTTGCTTGTCGTTGATTTCCGCAGGAGTTTCACATGGACAGAATTACCGTCGCCGAAGCTGCTCGGGACTTTAGCGCATTGGTGGATCGCGTTTATGCGGAGGGAACTTCCGTCGAGCTGGAACGCGATGAGCAGACAATCGCTTATCTCACTCCGGTTCGTCCGCAGTCGGCATTGAAGGTGCGGGACCTGACGGCATTTCTCCAGGCCCTTCCCAAGCTCGGTGACGACGCCGAGGCATTTTCGGAAGATATTCGGGCAATCCGCCGTGAATTGCCGGTGGAGGCTGACCCGTGGGATTGATGGTCGACGCGAACGTGTTCATTCAGTTCGAGCGGCAAAAGGTGAGCGTCGATTTGTCGCGCTGGGCTCAGCCCGAAGACGAGGTTTTCATCAGCGCAATTACCGTTTCCGAGCTTCTTATGGGGGTGCATCGCGCAGACACCGAAATCCGGCGAAAGCGCCGCGGCGACTTCGTTGAAGCGATTCTCAGGGGCGTAACGGTGCTCGACTTTTCGACAGCCATTGCGCGACGACACGCACAACTCCATGCGGACTTGGCACGAAAAGGACAACTGATCGGCCCGCACGACATGATCATTGCCGCAACCGCTCTGCATCACCGATTGTCGCTGCTGACCGACAACGTCAGCGAGTTCTCTCGCGTGGACGGGTTGAACGTGGTCGGATTCGGACTTTAGGACATGATTTAGGGTATTGGCGGTTGTTCGCGGGGCGAGAGCGTGGGCCAGCAAGCCGCCCGGAGCGCCCTAAGACGGCTGCTCTTCTAGCTTCGCGCAGGCTCGTGCCCGCCAACGTAAGCGAAGTTCGCTGGCCACCGCCGGCCCAGACGAAACCAAGGCTTTCACAGAGGTCAATTGCTCTCCATGGTTCCCGCGGAATCTCTGTAATAGGCATGGCCGTCCTATCAGGCGGGAGTTGCAAGACGAAGTTATTGACTGCCTCACGGTCAGCAGCAGCCAGCAGTTCGTACGATTTATAGGCTTTCTCGAAGTCATTCATTTTGCACCGCCTTGTTCTCTAGGGTGAAGAACTGCTTGTGAACCTGGTGCGCGAAGCGCGGGGCGCGTCGCCGATACCTTCCCAGCACACGCGTTCCATCTTGTTCCCGTGGTTGGAAACGATAGAATTGCGACCAAGTGCATCACGGCGGAGCGTGATGAGTACGTAAGGAGACACCACGGTGCGTGGTGAGTACGCAGAAGAACACCATGGCGGAGCGTGATGAGTACGTCGATCCTCGAACCTCTCGAATGTCCAGCCTCCGACGTGGCGAGCGTGCCGCGACGGTTCGGCGTGGGCGTGCTGATGATCCTCATGACGGCCTTCGCCGTGCTCTTCGCGGGGATGCGGACGGTCGGTGTGCGGCCGGAGGTGTTCCTCCTGGTCTCCGGGCTTTTCCTTGGGGTCACGCTGGGACAGATCCTGTTGTTTCAAGGCAAGAAGCCCCGCGAGGCCTCGCTCTGGGCTGGCGGCGTGGTCTTTCCCTTGGAAGTCCTGGCCCTGTGTCTGTTCGACGAGTCATCGAGCCGTGCGGGCGGGACTTTCGTCAGTTCCATGATCTGCTGCTCGGCGGTCGCCGGCGTCCCGCTGGGTTACCTGGCCGGCTGCATCGTGGCCGGCGTTTTCTTCGTGCAGGAGAGTTTCCGCCGCCGGTTGCATCTACCGGCGAAGATCGAACTCCTGCCCTTCACGACGACCGATTTCGATGCGCTGATCGCCTGGGTCCACTACTCGCCGCTGTTCGACATCTGGTCGCGCGGCCGGTTTCGCTATCCCCTGAACCACGACCAGTTGGCAGCCCGCCTGGCTCTGACAGCCGGCGAGCATCCGGATTGCCTCTGTTTCAAGGCGGTTTGCGGAGAGATGCAGCAAATCGTGGGCTACGTGGAACTGGCGAACATCGACCGGGAGAGGTTGCGGGCCAGCATCGAATTGGCCATCGTCGATCCCTCGCGGAACGATCGGGAACATCTCAGCGAAGCATTGGTGTGGGAAATCGTGCAACAGGCATTCAATCAGCAAGGTCTGCAATGGTTGAGCGTTCGGCTCCACCCCAGTGAGACCCAATCGCTGGACTGCTTCCGCAAACATGGGTTCTACAATTCACGCCACAAGACGCCGGGAGATGAACCGGGGCAATATGTCGGGCTGATCCGAAGCAGCCGATACTGAGCGATGCAGGGTGTGGTCGAGCGCAGCGAAGCCCCACCATGAAATGCTGGAAATTGGTGGGGCTTCGCTGCACTCGACCACACCCTATTTCTCCTCGTTTGCCGCGATCGCGGCGACCAAACCGGCCATCGTGTACTCGGCGGCCTCGGCGGCGGGCGGATGGCCTAGCTCGCGCAAGGTTTCCGAAGTGATGGGACTGATGCTGGCCAGACGGGCCTTGCGCAACTGCTCGCCAAACAGCCCGACGATCGCTCGGGCGATGGCGGAACTGGTGACCGTCACCCAATCGACCCGGCCGGCGGCCAGGCCGGCGGCGATCTGCGGATCGGCCGTCTCCACGTCGGTGCTGGAGTACACCACGACCTGCTCGATGATTCCGCCGACAGCGGTCAATTGCTGCGGAAGCACTTCCCGGCCGCGACTAGCACGAGCCAGCAGGAATCGCCTGCCGGCCGCATGCGGGGCCAGGGCGTCGGCCAGCGATTCGGCGCGATACTCTTGCGGCACGATGGCGGCCGCAAGGCCGTAGCGAACCAACTCGGCCGCGGTGCTCGGCCCAATGGCGGCGAGCTTGACGGTTGCAAACTGCCCGAGACTGCCGCCGCGGAGCAAGAACCGATCGAGCAACCGCTTCACGCCGTTGCTGCTGCTGAAGACCAGCCAGTCGTAGCCGGCGATGCGATCCAAGGCCGCATCGACGGGTGACCAATCGGCCGGATCGGAAACGAGAATGCCGGGCTGTTCCAAGACCTCGGCGCCCAGGGCCGAGAGCCGCTCGCGCAGTTCCTGGGCCTGTTCACCGGGCCGGGTGACAAGGACCACAAGGCCGGAGAGGGGAAGGGATGAAGGATGAGGGATGAAGGATGAAGGACGAGGGACGTCAGATTTGGGATCCAAGATTTGCGATCGGAGATCGGGATACTCCGAGCGGCCGGCGGATACTGTTCCCTGGCTCGTCCCCGTTTCTTCTTGGCGGCTAGCTCCCATCTTGATCCCTCATCCCCCATCTCTCATCCTTCATCCTTCCTTACAACCCCATGCCCAAGAATCCACCCTGGGCGTCGCTCTCCGCGCGGAGTTTTTCGAGCCGCTCGATCGTCCGCTTCAGGTCGCCGGCATAGATGTAGCGATCGAACTCGATGCGCACGGCGTGGCTAACCGTTTCCTTGAGCCAAGCGACGGCGTCGGCGGTCAGCCAGTCGCAGACCTCGCCGGCCAACTCGATCTCCAGATCGCTGTCGAGCGTTCTCAGGTCGTCGCCGTCGGTAAGCACCGTGCCTTCAAAACGAAAACCGACCATGCCGATCTTCTCGTCGTTGGTCAGATGGAAGACGCATTGAGCGTCGTACAGGTAATAGGTGTTGAACTGCCCGTGCTTGGTGACCGCCCGGCGGACCCGCCTGGCAAACTCCACGTCCTCGGGCGCGGCATCGTCCAGCGGCACGTCAAAACGGGGCACCGATCGCAACGGCAGACAATCGAACGAGATGTCAACGAAATTACTCATGATGCACATTTTACACTCCCGTTGGCTTGAGTTCCAGGGCGTGGGAAGATAGAATGGATGGTTTCTCGCAAATCAGGATCTGTCCACGATCAAGTCCGTCGTTTCGTTGTAGGGTGGACTTTAGTCCGCCCTACGGGCAGGTCCTTGCGCCCCTTGTGGTCAAATAGTTGCATGACAATGGCCAACTCCAGCAGCCCTACCATTGCGGCCGGCAAAGCCGCCTGCCCCTCCGCCAGTACGCCGTCGCCCGTTTGTGGGGCGGACATCGTGGTGCAGTCGCTGGTGAACCACGGCGTGGATACGATTTTCGCCTATCCGGGCGGCGCCAGCATTCCCCTGCACCAGGCGTTCACGCGCTTCCGCGACAAGCTCCGCGTGATCTTGCCGCGGCATGAGCAGGGCGGCGGGTTCGCCGCGCAAGGGTATGCGCGGAGCACGGGCAAGATCGGCGTCTGCGTGGCCACCAGCGGCCCGGGAGCCACGAACCTGGTGACCACGATCGCCGACGCCAAGCTCGACAGCATCCCCATGCTGGCCATCACCGGCCAGGTGGGCACCAGCGTCATCGGCACCGACGCCTTCCAGGAAACGCCCATCGTCGAGGTCTGCCGCAGCGTGACCAAGCACCATTACCTGGTGACCGACGTGAACGACATTGCCCGGGTCATGCGCGAGGCGCTTTCACATTGCGACCACGGGCCGGCCCGGTCCCGTGCTGATCGACCTGCCGAAGAACGTCCAGCTTGCCCAGACCGTGCCCGACTACCATGCGCCGATGAACCTGCCCGGTTACCACGTCGAGCAGTATCGGGCCACGCCGGCACGAGATCGCCGAGTTGGCGGCCTTGATCGGCCGCGCCAAGCGGCCGGTGATTTACGCCGGCGGGGGAATCATTGCCTGCCGGGGCCAGCGAGGAGCTGATCGCCCTGGTCCGCAAGACGGGCATTCCCGTGACCACCACGATCATGGGCCTGGGCGCCTTTCCCGGCGACGATCCGCTTTCGCTCAGCTTCCTCGGCATGCACGGCACCGTGTATGCCAACTATGCGGTCGACAACTGCGATCTGCTCTTGGCCTTCGGCGTGCGGTTCGACGACCGCGTGACCGGCAAGGTCTCGGAGTTCGCCGCCCGTGCGACGATCGTGCACGTCGACGTCGATCCTTCGGAGATCAACAAGATCAAGAAGGTCCAGTTGCCGATCTGCAGCGACGTGAAGTACGCCCTGGCCGAGTTGAACAAGATCGTCCAGCCGCCCGCCGATCTGGGCGAGTGGCATCGCAAGATCGAGGTCTGGAAGAAGGAAGATCCGCTGGACTACGACCACGATTTCGACGGCATCCTGCCGCAGCACGCCCTGGATTTGACCTGGCAGTTGACCAAGGACCGCGACGCGGTGATCTGCACCGGCGTGGGCCAGCACCAGATGTGGGCGGCCCAGTACTTCAAGTTCCGCCGGCCGCGCCGCTGGCTCTCCAGCCTGGGCCTGGGCACGATGGGATTCGGCCTGCCCGCCGCGATGGGCGCCAAGGCCGCCCATCCCGACGCCCTGGTCATCGACATCGACGGCGACGGCAGCCTGCTGATGAACATCCAGGAGATGGCCACCTGCTACACGGAAAAGCTGCCGGTCAAGGTGCTCTTGTTGAACAACATGCACCTGGGCATGGTCGTGCAGTGGGAGGACCGTTTCCACGCTTCGAACCGCGCCAACACCTATCTCGGTCCCATCGATCATCCCGAGGCGTTCGGCCTTGGCGACGGCATCACGCCCGACGAGCGTTATCCCGACTTCGCCGCCATTGCCAAGGGTTTTCAATGGGAAGCCCGGCGGGTGTGGAAGAAGGAGGAACTCCGCGACGCCCTGCTGGAGATGATCGAATCGCCCGGCCCCTATCTCCTGGACGTGCAGGTGCCGTACCAGGAGCACGTGATGCCGATGATCCCGTCGGGAATGACAGTGAGGGATTTGATCAAGAAGTAGTTATTCGGCGAAGATGCCGGTGGCATACCAAACACCGTTGCCGCCGAGCTTCATGTCGTAGCCGAAGGCCCGCGTGGGGGCCTGGACCGCACTCCAGTGGCCGGAAGACAGCCGCCAACAGCGGACGCATTCGATGGCCGATTCGAGCAGGTTCTGCCCTGGCCAACTCTCCGCACAGACCTCCCGCGACGAACAGCCGACCATGGCGGCGATCCGTGAAAACCGCGCGCCCCAGCCATGATGGCCCTGAAGACGGATGTCGGCCTGATATTGCGAGTGGTTCTCGGCCTCGGCCAGCAGGCGTTCATCCGGACGGCCCAGGGCGCTGGCAGGCCTCTCGGGATGAGTCCGCACCGCGTAGATCAAGGTCCGCTGCGTCAGCGTGCCCGGGGGCAAATCGAGAATCACTTTCATCTCGGCGGGCCCATAGAACATGCCGGCCGTCAAAGGGAAGACACTCACGACACGGCCGTGCAGCTTGGGGTCGGCATGGACGAAATCGGCGATCGCCACGCCCGGCCGGCGCAACATTTCACTCAGCGCCGGATGCTCCAGCAGAACGACTTCCTTGCCCTCCAACGTAACTTTGGCATCCAGCGGCAAGCGGAGGCACACGAAGTCTTGTAGCATCGGCTGCACTTCCGCGCTGGCCAAAGTCTCGCTTTCCAGTCGTTGCGATTGCGGATCGTTGGGGTTGCTGAAGATCATCAACAGCATCTTCTGCCGCTGATTGGCAACGTCCATCGCATGGCGGTAGTCGGTTTCCCACGAAATCTTGGTGTCTTTTTGCCCCGCCAAGACCAGAGGGCAGCAAGAAATCCAAACCAGGGTGACAAGCAACGGTCTGCGTGCAATTTTCATCGATTCTCACTCCGATCTAGTTACAGGAGGCTTTTTAGGTTGGGTTGTGAACCTATGGTTTATCCGGTAAATTAGTGAAAAGCAATAAGCTTTGCCGATTTCTTCAGGGAAAACGAAGAAAACGACTGGGGAAGTAGGGCAGGCAAGGTGCTATTGTTCTAAGGTATTTGGCCAAAGACCAGCCCACCAAAAGGAGCGATACGATGTTTGGAATCAAGTTGACCTGGTTCGGTGCGGTGGCTATTCTCGCCACTCTGGGCACCGAGAACCTTGTTTGCGGACAACCGCAGAATTCCCCCCTGGTGGCTGGCACCGCGACGAGCGCCGCCCCTCAGTTCCGCCCGCTGACCGCGGCCGACGTGCAAGACGCGCTGGCCCAGGTCAAGACTGCGGCCGACGCCCTCGAGCAGCGGTTTGCCACCGGCGGAGCTTCGACCGCCGATTGGAAGGAATATCTCTCCTGGGAAGCGCTGAAAAGCGAATTGAAAAACGACAACCCCAAGCGGGCCGTCCTCGGCGAGGCCTACAAGAATCTGGCCGCAGGCTATGAGGGACTGGAACTGAAGTGGTTTGCCAATTTGCGGATCGCATTGAGAGACTATTTGCTCGTCTCCGAATCGGTGGACAATCCCGCATTGGAAGCCTTGTTCAAGAGTCAGGTCGAGGAGCTTGCGCAACAGGTCAAGTCGCTCAGCGCCCATCCGACAACCGATGAAACCTGGAAGATCTCCAGCCGACTGCTTTGGCTAGAAACCTTCCGGCAGGCGCCGGAACTCGTCCGCGACGTTCGCGGTCGATTCTCCGCGCCGAATTTCCATGCCCAAATTAGCGCCGACGCGATCAGCGCGGGGGGCGGCGGGCCCGTCGACGACGTGTCGCCGATCGACGACTGCATCCTGGGGACCGCGATACACGGCACCGGTCACACGGTGGGCCAGACCACGTCCGCGCTGATTCCGGATCCCAATCTTGCGACCTTCAACGCAATGGTCAACGCGGTCAACTACAGCAACAACGTCGGCCACAACGGTCCCGTCTGCATCTACACGACTGGCCAGACTTGCTTGTCTGCCAGCAAGCGGTTCTGGATCGACGAAGCGGGCCTCCACGCTTATTCGGCCCAAGCCGCCGCCGACGCCCATACGACGATCAACGACATCGCATCGATCAAAGGCCGGAAGCTCGTGGAGCAGATTGCCTGGCGCAAAGCATGCCAGCAGAAGGGCCAGGCCGAGGGTATCGCCAGCATGCATGCCGCGTCCAAGTTCAGCAGACGAGTCGACGAGCAGGCTGATCCCAGGATCCAGAAAGCCAACGAACGGTACGAAGCGAAGGTGCATACCCCCTTCAGCGAGCGACGCGTGTTTCCCAACGCATTGAGTTTCGACACGCTCGCCACGGCCCTGGAGATTCATGGCACGCAGGCCCTGAAATCGCAATTGGCCGCGTCGTCGGTCCCCCCCGCATTGACCCGCCCGGCCGATCTCTCCCTCTCCGTCCACGAGTCGACGATCAACAACATGGCCGAAAACGTGCTCACGGGCATGCGATTGACCGACGACATGCTGGACCAGGTCTCGCTTGCACTACAGGGCAAACCGCGTAATCGCGGCAAGGACGACGTCACGACCCTCTTTCCGCCCGAGAGTCCGCAGGTGGTGAACGGCGTAGAGCCGATGACGGTCTCGTTCCACGACGACCGAGTCACGATCACGCTCATCGGGGCGAAGTTCATTGTCAACGGCCAGCAGCAGCCCGACAATTGGAACGTCAGGGCAAGGTACACGTTCGATCAGACGGACGAGGGCCTGAAAGCGGTCCGCAAGGGTGATGGCGATCGCGGTCTGCAAATCTACAAGTACGGCACAAGGCCCAATCGAAAGCGGGCGGTCTTGCCCGGACCATTGAGTGTGCTCCAGTACAAGTTCAACACGGTGTTCGCGCCGGAGATCAAGCTCTCGGCCTTCAGCTTCAACGGCGAAAACGGGGCGTCGGGCGCGCAGTTCGTGCCGCAGGAGATCATCGCGCAAAACGGTTGGCTCGTGATCGGCTATCGCCGGGCGAAGTAAAGTGGCCCGGCGACAACCATGAACGATGTCACGACGTTGCGATGAGACTCCCGCCGACGCCGTGTCGCTGGAAGCCGTGACTGGGCAGAAAGTGGTTCTGGCATAGCTACTCAATCACGGCTTCCACCGACGCGGGGTCGGTGGGGGCGCGCCCTCTCGCTATTGCATGGCGTAGCGCAGCACGTTCAGGCCGATCCGTGCCGCGTCTTCCTTGGTGTAGCCGCGGCAATCCATCGAATCGTGCTTCTCCAGGGCACAACTCAGATCGAACTCCGAGAAGATCACGCCATAACGGTCGCCGAAACGAACGCCCTTGAGTTCGGGCGAAACCGCCCGCAGGGCGGATTTCAACGGCTCGCCCGGTCGGGCCGGCTGCGGGTCGCGGCGCATGACCTTCGAGAGATCGGAACCGCCGTACGCGGTCGTCCAGATGGGGTCGCGGGGCGAGATGTTTTCCAGGGGGTTCTTGGGAAAGATGAGGCCCATCTCGCGACGGAACGATTCGCCAAATTCCTCGCTGCCGCAGATGGCGTCGGCAAACAACAAGCCTCCCCGCTCGACGAATTCGCGCAGGGCTTTCCGCTCGCCGTCGGTCAAGCGGAAGGCGTTGCGGCCATGCATGAAGACGACCGCGTAGTCGAACAAGGCGGGATCCTGCATGCCGATGAGCTTGGGATGAGTCTCGACGCGAAGGTTCAACTCGCGCGCGGCTTGCTCCATCAGGTTCGCCAACGCCCGGGGCGCGGCATCGCAACCGCCCGGGTGCTGGAGCTTGGCGACGGCGAACTTACCGCGCTCGACGGGGTCTTTGGGCGATTGGTCAATCGGCTTCTCGGGGATGAGATCCTTCTCCTTGAACTCGCGGTTGGTGGCATAGGCCAGCACGTTGATGCCGATCGCCAGGCCGCCGCGAATCTTCTCCCGCACGGTACGACTATAGCTGTCCTTCGGCCCGCCCCGCGACAACTCCCAAAGGCAGGCCAGCGACGGCTTCGGATTGCCGGGCGGGTCGCAAGGCGCATAGACCACGCTCGTGCGGCAACCGTAGTCGATGCCCAGGAGCAAGGGAGGCGGGTTGGGCGGCTTCTGGTCGGCGAACCAGATCGGATGCGACTCGTCCAATTTCTTGAAGCGATACTCGGGCTTCTGGAAAACCAGTTCCATGAGATCGCGGAAGCCGCGGTCGAACCCACTGGCACAGGGATCGCCGACGGCGAAAATGAAGCCGCCGCGGTCGATGTAATCGCGAAGATTGGCGGCCAGTCTCTCGCGTTTGACCTTGCTCTCCGGCAAGGGATTGCCGCCGCCGGAGAAGAACAAGACGGGCACCTGCAAGAGGTCGTCGACCGAGGCTTTTTCGAGATCGATCACCTGCCAGGTCAGTTCCCGCTGCCACTGCGACTCGACGTACATCGTCAGGTTGTTGACGTCGTTGCGGTGGCGATTCCAATCGAGGTCCTTTTCCAGCGGCCCGGGGTGTGCATGAAATTGCACCTTGGCCATGAGCACCGGCCAGCGACCCTTGGAGAGGAACAGCAAGGCCAGGCTCGTGGCGATGTCCTTGTTGTCTTCGGCGTGGCCGACGCCTTGCCATGAGTTTTCCAGAACGATGGCGCCCTTGGCCTGGACCAGGTGGGCAGCCCCTTCGCGATACCAATCGTACTCACCGATCATTCGCCGCGCGGTGAGTCGTCCGGCGCGCTCCAGTCCGTAGAGATAATAGAAGTGCCAAAGGCGATTACCGGAGGTGGACGTGGAGGACGGATTGGTCTTGACGGTGAAATGCTTCCGCAACCACTCGATGCCGCGGTCGATCCGCTCCTGGTCTTGCGAGAACGGCCGATAGCAACCGTCGATCTCGTCGCCGGACACCTTGGCGTCGGGTTCGTGGAGGACGTCGCCGGCAATCACCAGCGCGGGCAATGCCCGCACAGGTCATGCTGCCGGTGGCGGGCTGGAGCTTGTAGTAGCCCCAGGCGCCGTATTCATCGGTCTTGTTGTCGATCTGGTTGTTGATCCAATACGTGCGGACGCGTTCCCAGGTGTCTCTGTGAATGGTGAGGGTGATCTTGCCGGATTCGGCCAAGCGGCCGGCCTCGTACAGGGCCAGGAGCGCGAATTGACTGTTCGAACCGTCGGCGGCCAGGGACTTTTCGTCCGGGTTCGGGTACGACCAGCCGCCTTTGCGGTCAGCCGGGCCGTTCTTGAGCTGTTTCTCTTCGAGCCATTCGACGTTGCGGGCGATGATGTTCAGGTCGCCGGCAAGGGGGGGATCGCCGAGCCGCTGCGCGTCCATGGTGGCACGGCAAAGGACCATAGTCTGCAGAGCAACGACATAGGTTGTTGTGGGATCCAACTTGCGGAGATAATCCAGCGCCAATTTGACGTGCTCTTCTTTCGGACTTTCACCGGCGTTCAACAGGGCCAGCGTGCAGAGGGCCGTGATTCCACCTTGCTGCGTCGTGTATTCCGACCACGTTCCGTCCGGATGCTGAGATGACTTAAGGTACCGCCTGCCCAGTTCCAGGGCGTTGCGGACGTCGTCGGGCGCCAAATCGGTCGCGACAACCGATCTAGTCGATACAAGCAGCAACCCGGCGGCCAGAACGGCGAGAATAGGGAGTTTCATTTTTTGCCTCGGCAGCGAAAAAGTGGGCACGGAAAATGCACAGGGACCGCGAGGTCGTGTTCGAGTTGTCCATCCCCGCTCTGCCGCGACCATAGGTACATGCTGCCGGCCCGGCGGAGGCGGGAGCGCGTTCAGCGTTCGTGATATAAGTATAGTAGAATTCAGCAGTTAAGCGGACAAATGTCCGCCTCGACGGATGGCATTACGCGCTCGATGGGTTACAATTCAAGAATAACACTGGATTACAGTATAAAGGATTTCCGTTGGCAACTTCCACACCAAGCACTCCCGCCGGGCCCGCCCCCGCGGCCAAGCCCCGCAGTTTGGGCGACGTTCTGCAGGAATTCAGTCAGCACCGCAAGCTGATGCAGGAAGAATTGCAGAAGGTGATCGTCGGCCAGGACGAGGTGATCGAGCAGATCTTCGCCGCCATTTTCACCCGCGGCCACTGCCTGCTGGTCGGCGTGCCGGGTCTGGCCAAGACCTTGATGGTGAGCACCCTGGCGCGGATTCTCGACATCCCTTTCAAGCGGATCCAGTTTACGCCCGACCTCATGCCGTCGGACATCACCGGCACGAACGTGCTGGAGGAGGACGACAAGGGCCGGCGGGAGTTCCGTTTCGTCGAGGGACCGATCTTTACCAGCATCCTGCTGGCCGACGAAATCAACCGCACGCCGCCCAAGACCCAGGCGGCCCTGCTCCAGGCCATGCAGGAGCGCGAGGTGACCGTCGGCCAGAAGACTTACTCCTTGCCCGAACCGTTTTTCACCATCGCCACGCAAAACCCCATCGAACAGGAAGGCACCTATCCGCTGCCCGAAGCCCAACTGGACCGCTTCATGTTCAACATCAAGGTCGATTATCCCAGCGCGGAGGAGGAAGAGCGGATCCTGGCGCAAACGACTCGCGGCGAGAAGGTCGAGGTCCGCAAGGTCCTTTCGGGCAAGGCGATCGTGAACCTGCAAGGCCTGGTGGGCAAGGTGGCGGTGAGCGAGTACATCGTGCAATACGTGGCCCGGCTGGTGCGATCCACGCGGCCCAAGGACGTCTCGGCGCCGAAGTTCGTGCAGGAACTGGTCGACTGGGGCGCCGGGCCTCGTGCCGGGCAGTTCCTGATCCAGGGCGGCAAGGCGCTGGCCGCCATGGACGGGCGGTTTTCCGTGGCCATCGAAGACGTGCAGAAGGTCGCCGTGCCCGTCTTGCGACATCGCATCGCCACCAACTTCCAGGCCCAGGCCGAAGGGATGAACACCGAGGACCTGATCGCACGGCTGGTCCGCGAGACGCCGCCGCCGGTGATTCCGAAATACGAAAAATAGCTCCCCATGCCCACCGCCGAGCGATACCTGAAGCCCGAAGTCATCCGCCAGATCAAGCGGCTGGATCTCCGCGCACAGTTCATCGTGAAGGGGTTCCTGCAAGGCCTGCACGCCAGCCCGTTCCACGGCTTTTCGGTCGAGTTCAGCGAACACCGCAAATACACGCCGGGCGACGATCCCAAGGATATCGACTGGCTGATCTACGCCAAGACCGACAAATACTACGTCAAGAAATTCGAGGCCGAGACCAACATCACGGGCTACATGATGATGGACCTCAGCCGCTCGATGGGCTATACGTATCAACAAGAGTTGACCAAGTTCGAGTACTCGATCAGCCTGGCGGCCGCGCTCTGCTACCTGATGATCCACCAGCAGGACCCGGTGGGCCTGATCACGTTCGACCGGAAGATCCGCAATTGCCTGAAGCCCAAGACCCGTCGCAGCCACCTGGGCGACATGCTTTCGCTGCTGGCCAACCTCAAGCCGGAGGGCGAGACCGACATCGCCCAAAGCATCGTGCAAGTGGCGGCCATGCTCCGTCATGCCAGCCTGGTCATGATCTTCTCCGACCTGTTGAACGAGCCGGCGCCGGTGCTGGAGGCCTTGTACCGCTTGCGGCACGGCGGGCACGACGTGATCCTCTTCCACGTGCTGGACGAGGCCGAGGTGCGGTTTCCGTTTCGCGGCATGGTCGAGTTGGAAGATCCCGAGAACCATCGCCGCTTGTCGTTGGATGCCGACGCCTTCCGTCAAGATTACCTGGCCGAGGTCGAGTCCTTTCGGGCCATGTATCGCCGCGAGTGTTCGCAGGCCCGCATCGACTACGTGCCGCTGGACACCAGCATGCAATTCGATCGGGCCTTGACGGAATACCTGGTGAATCGCGCGGCGCGGGGATAGAATTAATAGAGGAGATTTGCGATGCGTCGCGATGAACTTGTGGAAGCCCTGCGACCCGGCTCTTTTCGCCCTTTTCGCTTGTATCTGTCGGACGGAGGGACGTTCGATATTCGCCATCCGGAAATGCTGATGGTAACTCGCCACTCGGCGATCATCGGGATTGTGGAAAGGCAAGAGAACGGCAACTCCGGTGAGGAATATCCAGATATCGAGCGGACCGCCAGAATAGACCTCATGCACGTCACGCGGATTGAAGAATTGCAGGGCCGGCCGTTATGAAAAGCGACCCCTGCCAGCTTGCCTGGCAGGTGAATAAGTTTTGTAAACGAAGAGACGACTCCGTCATTTTATCGGGACCCCCGCCGGCTTGCCCGGCAGGTGAACGAGGTTTTCGGCGAGTCCAGGATCGTTGCCGTAAAGACTCCTTCACCGGCCGCACAAGGCGGCAGGGGTCGCGGGATCTCAGGAAGACTACCCTCGCTAAAAAGACTTCTTCACCGGCCAGGCAAGCTGGCCGGGGTTTGTTCCTCCACTTGGCTCAACAGCGTTTCTGGACAACTTTACCTGACTGAGGGGCCCTAAGCCCTGACTCGGAACCGTCCCGTCCTATGACGTTCCTCAACTTCGCAAACGTCGCATTGCTGTCCGGCGCGGGACTGATCGTGATTCCGATCATCCTGCACTTGATCATGCGCCAGCGGCCGAAGTTGCTGGAATTCCCGGCCCTGCGGTTCATCCAGAAGCGGCATGACACCAACCAGCGGCGGCTGCGCTTGCGGCACTTGTTGTTGTTGTTGCTCCGCGCCGGGGCGATCGCCCTGCTGGCCCTGGCCCTGGCGCGGCCGAGCATCAAGCTCTCGTCACGATTGGGCAGCCAAGAGGCACCCGTGGCGGCGGCGCTGATCTTCGACTCCGGCCCGCACATGGAATACCTCCATGAGAAGAAAACCCGGCTGGAGGCGGCCCAGGAAATCGGCCAATGGCTGCTGGCCCAATTGCCGCCGGAAAGCCAGATCGCGGTCTTCGATTCGGGCGCGGCGCCGTACGGCTTCGACGCCGATCGCGGCCTGAGCAAGCAGCGGATCGAACGCCTGGAATCCGTTCCCAACCCGCGCTCGCTCAACCAGATCGTCAGTGAGGCCGCAGACGTGCTGAAGAAGAGCGACCTGCCGGCCAAGGAAATCTACGTCTTTACCGACCTGTCGCGGGCGTCGTGGCGGGCCGACGAAGCGGCCCGCCTCCAGGACCGCTTGCACGAACTCCCCGGCGTCGCCCTGTATCTGATCGACGTGGGCGTGAACGAACCGAACAACTTCGGCCTGGGCGACCTGCACCTTTCCCAACAAGTCGTGGCGGCCGGCGGTTCGGTGGAAATCCAGACCGACCTTTCCTGCCTGGGCAGCGAAGGCCAGCGCGACGTCGAACTCGATCTGCTGACCTTCGACGACAAGTTGCAGAAATCAGCGAAAAGAAAATCAGCGAGCAGATCCGACGGCTGAAGCCCGGCGATTCGCAGACCGTCGATTTCCGGCTCCCGCCGCTTCAGGCCGGGCGTGCAGCAGGGGTTGGTGCGGATCGTGCCCCAGGATTCGCTGGCGGCCGACGACGTGCGCTACTTCAGCGTCGAGGTCCGGCCGCCCTGGCCCGTGCTGGTCGTGGCCCAGCAGCCGACGGCGGAAACGCGCCATCTACCTGACCGAGGCGATCGCTCCCGCCGAAATGCGAAAACGCCACGACGGCCCGTTTCGAGTGCAAGGTGATCGGCTACAGCGAGTTCCCCAGCCAGCAAGCTCGACAAATTCGCGGCCGTTTGCCTGCTCGACCCGCCGGGCCTGGAACCCGGCGCCTGGCAACGCCTGACCGACTACGCCGCCGCGGGACACGGCGTGGGTGTCTTTCTCGGCCGGCATGCCCTGCCCGTCGAGGCATTCAACTCGCCCGCCGCACAGCAGCTTCTGCCGGGCAAGGTCCACGAGCAAGTGCCACGCGAGGAAGGCAATACTTACCTCGCGCCGCAGAACTATCAGCACTCGATCCTCAAACCGTTTGCGCCGTTTGCGACGCGGAGCCCTTGGAACAAGTTCCCTGTCTATCGTTACTGGCGAATCGACGACCTGGCTCCGGACGCCGGCACGGTGATCGCCTACAACGACGGCCGGCCGGCGCTGCTGGAGCGGACGATCCGTGCAGGCCGGGTGGCGGGCCACGTGCTCATGATGTCGACGCCGTTTTCCGATCGCGGCTCCCGCAACGCGACGCCTGGAATGTCTTGCCCGTGCCCGTCGAAATGGAGGCCTGGCCCTTCGTCATCCTGTGCCAACCAGATCATGTCGTACCTGGTGGGCAGCGGCGAGCAGCAACTGAACTACTTCGCGGGCACGAATTCCGTGTCGCTATCGAGCGACGATGCCGCCCCGCGGCGCTACGTGCTGGCGCGGCCGAGTAAAGACGACCCTGCGCAGCCGGACGGGGTCAGCACGACACTGCCCTCGGTGGAAAAGGCCGAGTTATCGATCAGTGGCGTGGACCAGGTGGGCAATTACCAGGTGCATAGCGTGGGCGAGCCTGTCCAGCCCGACCGGGGGTTCAGCATCAACCTCTCGGCCCAGGTGACGCAGCTTGCCCGGCTGACCGAGCAGGAGTTGAGCGACATGTTCGGCCCCTTCAAGCCGCAGGTGGCGCGGAGCAACGATCAGATCGTCCGCAACGTCCACGAAAGCCGCGTCGGCCGGGAGATTTATCCCTGGCTGATTCTTGTCTTGGCCGGCCTGCTGGCGATAGAGTATATGGTGAGTAATTGGTTTTATAAGCGCGAGTGAGAAAGAGGTCTTAGGTCTTAGGTTTTGGGTCTTAGAATGGAAACCCTAGGCCCGAACCCCAAACCTCGAACCCTAAATCCCGAACTCCAAGACCTAAGACCCAAGACTGTTTCCTCATGCGTCTCTTCTACTACCCCATTGCCGATAGTTACTGGCTCGTGGCCGCGGTGGCGGCTGCGCTGCTGGCAATCGTCGTCCTGGTGGGGCCGGGAAGCACGCGGGTGTCGCTCGGCCGCCGCTTGATGCTGGCCACGATCCGTTGCGGCGTCATCGTCCTGGTCGTGCTGGGGATGCTGCGGCCGACGCTGGTCTACACGGAAACCCACAAGGAAAACGCCACCTTGGTGCTGCTGATCGACCAGTCGCGGAGCATGCTGGTTCGCGACAGCCTCGACAACAAGACCCGCTGGGAGTCGCTGCGGGCAACGCTGAAAGACTCGGCGGCCGCGCTCCGCGACCTGGGCCGCAACTTCGAGATCAAGGCCTACACGTTCGATGCCGAGACCCATTCCCTGGGCGAAGTGAAAGACGGGAAGTTCGTCCTGCCGGACAGCCCGCCCGGCGAGCAGACGGCCATCGGCGCGGCCCTGGACGACGTGATCAACCAGGAGAACGGCAAGCGGCTGCTGGGAATCGTTATTCTCACCGACGGCCGGCAGCAAGCGCTGACGCCGCGCGACGCATCGGCCCAGGACATCGCCGCCAAGCTGCGGCACCAGAACTTTCCGGCCTTCCCCGTGGTGTTTGGGCAGTCGCGCGGACTGGGCGGCGTCCGGGACGTGGCCGTCGTCGACTTCCCGCCGCCGGCCGCCGTGTTCGTCAAGACCGAAATGGCAATCCATGGCGAGATCAAGATCAACGGCTACGTCAATCAGCCGATCCATGTCCGCGTGCTCATGGAGATGCCCGGCGGCAAGATGGAGGTCGTCGCCGAAAAGAGGGATGTCAAGGCCTCGGCCGACGGCCAGTTGCTGCCGGTCGATTTCACCTACGTGCCGGAAACGCCGGGCGAATTCAAGCTCACCCTGGAGGCCGTTCCCCAGCCCGGCGAGTTGGTGACGACGAACAACCAGCTCAGCGCATTCGTGCAGGTGCTCAAAGGCGGACTGCACGTGCTGTATATCGAAGGCGATCTCCGCGTGGAACAAAAATTCCTCCGCCGTGCGCTGGATGCCTGGCGCGACATCAAGGTCGATTTCATCCGCCTCGATCCGCGGCACCTCAAAGAAACGAAGCCCAACGATCTGAAGGAACGGTTCGCGCCGGGCAAATATGACGTGTATATCCTTGGCGACGTCGACTCCAGTGCTTTCACTCCGGCGGAATTGAAGCAGCTCAAGGAGACGATCGGTGGCGGCAAAGGTCTGATCATGCTGGGCGGCTTCCACGCGTTTGGCCCGGGCGGTTATTCCGAGACCCCGCTCGAGGACGTTCTGCCCGTGAATATGGATCGCCTGGAACGGCAGCCGCTTGACGGGCCCGTCCGCGAGGACGTGCAGCTTCGCGGTCCGTTGCGGATGGGGCCCACGCCGCACGGCCTGCGGCACTTCGTCCTCACTTTGGCCGCCGGGGCGCAGGAGAATGCCGCGGCCTGGGCCAAGCTTCCGCCCCTGGAAGGCGCGAACAAGTTCGCGGGGGTCAAGGACAGTGCCACGATCTTGGCCGAGGCCGACGGCAAGGAAGACCGGCCGCTGCTGATCAGCCACGAATGGGGCCGGGGGCGCGTGGTTGCCTTCGCCGGCGATTCGACCTGGCGGTGGGTCATGCGGGGCTTCGGATCGGCACATAAGCGATTCTGGCGGCAGATCGTGCTCTGGCTCGCCCGCAAGGACCAGGTGGCCGAGGGCAGTGTCTGGGTGCGGATGGACAACACGCGGTTCTTTCCCGGCAATCGCGTCGAGTTCACCGCCGGGGCCCAGTCGCCGCAGAACGAGCCGATCGCCGACGCCGAATTCAAGGTCGAGGTCGTCAAGCCCGACAACAAGCGGACCGCCGCCGTGATGATCCACAAGGAAGACCAGGTGGGCGGCTCGTTCCGCGACACGCAACTGCCCGGCGACTATACGATCGAGGTCGAGGCGACGCGGAAGGGCGAGCTTCTGGGCACGGCGCGGACCCGATTCATCGTCTTGCCGCAGGACCTCGAATTGGACAACGCCTCCGCCGATCTCGACGCCATGAAGGGCGTCGCCAAGTCCTCCGGCGGCGAGGTCATCGAGCCGGAGCGGCTGCCCAAGTGGCTGGCCGAGTTGATCAAGAAGACCGACTACCTGGACGTGAAGCAGGAAACGAAGAAGACCTTGTGGGACTGCTGGTCGTTCTTCTTCGCCGTCGTGCTCCTGTTGACGGTGGAGTGGTATCTGCGGAAGCGCTGGGGGCTGGTGTAGGGCGGGTGGAACCGTAGGGTGGGCCGAGTGAAACGAGTCCCACCATGACAGTCGCCGAACAATGGTGGGACTCGCCGACCAAGCCGCGCTCGGTACCCTTCGGCCCACCCTACTCGAGCGTCTGCTCCGGCCCGGGAAAACTTCCTTGCCGCACGTCGTCGCGATAGCGCGTCACGGCGCCCAGGACCGTGCGCTGCAATTCGGCATACGGCTTGACGTGCCGCGGCAAGCGGCCGGGCGTGAGGCCCAGCAAGTCGTGATAGACGAGGATCTGCCCGTCGCAATCGACGCCGGCGCCGATGCCGATGGTGGGGATCTTCAGCTCGGCCGTGATCCGCGCGGCCAAAGCGGCGGGAATGCACTCCAGCACGATGCTGAAGGCCCCAGCCTGCTCGGCCGCATGCGCGTCGGCCAGCAGTCGCTCCTCGTCGCGTTGCATGCGATAGCCGCCCAATTGATGAACGCTCTGCGGCCGCAAGCCGCAGTGGGCCATCACGGGTATGCCTGCCGAGACCAGGCCCGCGATCACTTCGGCCTGCTCCACGCCGCTTTCCAGCTTCACGGCCTGGCAGCGGGTCTCCTTCAAGATCCGTCCGGCATTTTCAATCGCCCGATGAACGCCCAAGTGAAAACTGGGAAAGGGCATATCGACGACCAGCAAGGCATGACATACCGCACGGCCAACCATCTCGGCGTGATAGATCATCTCTTCCAGCGTTACCGGCAGCGTGTTGGCATGACCCTGCACGACCATCGAGAGCGTGTCGCCGACCAGAATGCCCTCGATGCCGGCCGTATCGACTATTTGGGCGGTGGCGTAGTCGTAGGCGGTGAGCATGGTGATCTTCCGCCCGGCGGCTTTCATCGCCGTGAATTGGGGGACCGTGATGGCGCGTTGCTCGGAGTTCATGGTGAAGTACGGTTTCTCAAACAAGTCTAAGCCCGTCCAGCGGGGGGTTGGTGGGAATCACATGCATTTGAAACCCGCGGCCCCCCTTCTTGGCCCTATTGTAGATCGGCCGGCCACCGTTGGCTAGCCCGGAATAATTCTGGGCCCGCCGGAGAGATACGACTGTTCAAAGGCGTTCCGCGCGTATATCCTGAAAGTGTCCGCCACTCTTAGATCCCTCCCACCATCTTCGCTCATGTATTATTCAGCACGAAAGGTTCTGGCCATGTCTATTCGCGTCCTGCCCTCTGGAGTCGTTGCGTTCGGTCTCGCGTTGTTGATTGTCTCCACGGCTGAAGCGCAGCTTCCACGAAACCGCAATCCCGGCATGCAGCAGATGCAGCCCATCAAGACCGCGGGCACGTTTGTGATGGCAGCTCAAAACCAGCTCCAAATGTCCACCAATACGAACCAGAAGATCCTCGTCAAGTTCGGACCCGACACGGAGGTGAGCGTTAGCGGTACGGCGGAGCAAGACTATCTGAAGTCGGGCGTGAATATCGAATTCGTGGCCGAAGTTGACAAGAACCACACGGTGCAAGACAAGATCACGCATCTGCTCATTATCACGCCCACGACCGACCGGCCCGCGGGGCTGTTTCCGCCTGATTTTGCCACGCCCGACAAGAAGGATGCCAAGGGAGACGGCGAGAAGGCCAAGCCGTTCGGCGCCGATCCCGGCATCGGCGATGCGCCGCCTGCCAAGGGACGCAAGAAGAAGGAAGCCGATCCGTTCGGCGCCGACCCGTTTGCCAGCAAGCCGAGCAAAGCAAGGAGCAGCGCCCCGCAGTTTCCCGGCACATTCACCGTGCGAGGAACGATCAGGATGTGCAAGGACGGCAAAATCACCGTTTCGGCCGGCCGTGGTGCGTCGATCAAGGCTGAATTGAAAGACGACGTCACGATCGACGTCGACATGGCCGATCTCCGCGCCGCCCAACCCGACGATCGGATCACGGTGGACGGTTTTGCCAACCAGGGCATGCCGAACATGGTGCTGGCCAAATCGATCAAGATCGAGTTGGCCAATCCGCTTTCGGCGCGAAGAAACATGTTTCGCATGCCAAGACGCCGGCCGCGCACGGCTCCAAGGCGAAGAAAGATGCCGGCGATGCGGAGAACAAGGCCAATCCATTTCAGTAGATTCGGATTACAATGACAAGTGCAAAGATTATTGAGTGCGTCTCGGCCAAGCCGTTCCGGCCGTTTCGCATCAAGATGACGAGCGGGCAGATATTTGACATTCGGCATCCCGAGATGATCCTTGTAGGACGCTCGTCGGCCCGCGTGTACAAAGTGAGCGAGACGGATCCCGATGGGCCTTCGCACGGGTTCGACGTGTCGTTGACACTCATGGAAACGCTCGAACCGCTGGAATCAAGGTCTGCAGCCGGAATGAATTAGCTAATTGGTGGGACTCGCTTTGCTCGGCCCACCCTACGCTCCGCTCTTACACGCAACGCATGACTAAACCTACCTACGCCTTGGTGACCCTTGGCTGTCCCAAGAACCTGATCGACAGCGAACGCATGGCCGGCCTGCTGGGCCTGGATGGCTATGAAATGGTGCGCGAGCCGGCAGGCAGCGATTTCGTCGTCGTCAATACCTGCGCGTTCATCGCCGATTCCCGTAGCGAGTCCCATGCCGTGATTCGCGAGATGCTCGATCTCAAGAAAGAGGGCCGCACCCGCGGCGTGATCGTCACCGGTTGTTTGGCCCAGCGCGAGAAGGAAAAACTGCTGGAGCTGTATCCGGGCGTCGATCAACTCGTGGGCGTTTTCGGCCGCGAAGAGATCGCCGCCGCGGCCCAACGGCTGGTCACCGGGCTGCACGAACAGCGGACCGTGTTCCGGCCGGCGCCCACGCGAGCCCTGCCCGACGTCCAGCGCCTGCGGATCACGCCGCGGCACCTGGCCTTTCTGAAAATCTCTGAAGGCTGCAATCGGGCGTGCAGCTTCTGTTCGATCCCGCAAATGCGCGGCAAACATGCCAGCAAACCGATCGAAGACGTCGTGGCCGAGGCCGAGGAACTCGTGGCCGACGGGGCCAAGGAGCTGATCGTGGTGGCCCAGGACACCACCTTCTACGGCATCGACATCTACGGCAAGCCGCGGCTCGACGATCTGCTCCAACGGCTCCAGCAAATCGAGCGGCTGCAGTGGATCCGCCTGATGTACTTCTATCCGATGTACATCACCGACGAACTGCTGGACGTGATTGCCGGCAGCCACAAGATCCTGCCATACATCGACATCCCCTTGCAGCACATCGACGACGACGTGCTCCGCCGCATGCGCCGAGCGACGACGCGGGAAAAGACCGAGTTGTTGCTGGATCGGCTCCGCCAACGGATTCCCCAATTGGTGTTGCGGACCACGCTCATCGCGGGCTTCCCCGGCGAGACCGAAGAACAGTTCGGGCGGTTGCTGGAATTCGTCCAACGGCGGAAGTTCGAGCGGCTGGGGGCCTTTGCCTACAGCCAGGAGCCGACGACGCCGGCCGGCACGATGGACGTCCAATTGCCCGACGAGGTCAAACAGGCCCGCCGTGATCAACTCTTGGCCGCGCAGCAGAAGGTGGCCTTTGCCTGGAGCCGGTCCCAGGTCGGCCGACGGATGGACGTGATTCTCGACAGCCGCGTGGACGGCGAAGCAATGGCCTTTGTCGGCCGCACGTATGCCGACGCCCCGGAAGTCGACGGTGCGACCTACGTCAGCGGCGAGAATCTCGCCGTCGGCCAGATCGTACCCTGCGAGATCGTGGCGGCACGGGGATACGACTTGATCGCGGTAGCCGTGGGAAAAGATGGATAATGAGTGTGAAGCGGGTCTTGGGTCTTAGGGCTTAGGTCTTGGTACTAAGACCCAAGACCCAAGACCTAAGACGTAAAATCTAAGACCTGAACCCCAATCCCCAACTTCCTTTGATGTCCACTGCTACCAAACCTGCTCGGCACTCGCTCGGCAAGGCGTTCAACCTGCCGAACCAGTTGACCAGCCTGCGCCTGCTCTTATCGGTGGCGCTCTTTTGGCTGATCGCCTGCGAGCATTATATTACCGCCTTCATCCTGTTCCTGGTTGCCGTCGGCACCGACTGGCTCGACGGCTACTACGCCCGAAAATTCAATCAAATCACCACGCTGGGCCGCATTCTCGACCCGTTCGCCGATAAGGTGATCGTTTGCGGCACGTTCATCTTCATCCTCGTGACCCCGGGAATGCGGGACACGCCATGGGGATTGCAGGCGTGGATGGTGGTGGTGATTGTCGGCCGCGAATTGCTGGTGACTGCCTTGCGGAGCTTCCTGGAAGAGCGCGGCAGCGACTTTTCAGCGAATCTCTCCGGCAAACTGAAAATGGTGCTGCAGTGCGTGGCGGCCGGGTCCGCGCTGGTTTATCTCCATTGCCTCCAGCCCCTCGGTGAGGCCACGCAGGCCGTCTCTTCCATGGCGCCGCGGTGGGTTTACTGGTTTACGATCATTTCGATCTGGTCGGCCGTGGTCCTTACCGTTTACTCCGGGGCGATTTATGTCTGGATCGCCTACAAGCTTCTCAAGCAGAAGACCGACACGCCGGACGCATGACTCCGCTGCTTGCCACATCGCCGCGCGAAGAAATGGTGCTGTCGGCCTTGTTTGCCCTTTTTCTGGGCGCCAGCGCGACGATTTGGACGTGGATCCTGGTCCGCTGGCGGCGGAGTGAGCCCATCATCCCCTTGGCCCGCCGGCGGCCGGTGCCCTGGCACGCGCAGGACGTGCTGTTCCTCTTCTTCATGGCATTGCTGCTTCCCATCGCGGCGGCGAGCGCCGTCCAGAAATGGAGGGGACCCGAGGCCGCGCCACAAGCGGCCGACCCAAAGCCTGAATTGGCTCATCCAGCCGAACAATTGCTGCGCACCGGCGCTCCCGGCGAAAAGGCCGTGGCCGTGGTGATAGCCGTCATCGTGGCGCCGCTGATCGAGGAATTCTTTTTTCGTGTCTTGCTGCAAGGTTGGCTGGAGGCCGTTTGGAGCCGTCGGCGGCGGAAGTATCCGGAGCTGAGGTCGGCCCCCGCGTCGTGGCTGCCGATCGTCTTGCCCGCCGCACTCTTCGCCCTCATGCATCTTCGTTCCAGCAAGGGTTCGCTTTCAAACGAATACTTGACCGTCATGTTTCTCGCGCAGATGGCGGCCGACCTGCTGGTGCTCAGTCTGGCGATCGCGGTGTTGCGGTTTGCCGTGGGGGCGGCCGGCGCCGATTTCGGCTGGCAGCCGGAGGAGCTTCGCTCCGACGCCAGGCTGGGCCTGTTGGCACTCCTGGCTACCGCGCCGCCGGTTCTCGCGGTTCACGTCGCGTTGACGGGATTGGTGGATTGGAACGGGATCGGCTACGCACCGGACCCCATTCCGTTATTCCTGCTGGCGCTGGTGCTCGGAACGCTCTACCGTCGCACGCATCGGCTTGCGCCCTCGCTGGTGCTGCACGCGGCGTTCAACGCGACGTCGATCGTACTGTGCTTCGCGGGATTGTAGGGTGGGACAAACGAGCCTCAGCGAGTGCCGGCCCACCATTGTGTCCTAAAACAACCGCCCTTGCCGCGGCTTGCCCAGTACATGCGCGTTATAGCCGAGATCCAAGAGCCGATCGACGAAACTCTCGGGCCCGTGGGTGCAGTAGATCGCCTGGGGGGCGACGCGGTCGATGGCCTCGATCAGCTCGTCGTAGTCGGCGTGGTCGGACAACGGAATGGCATGATCGACGCCCAGCCGATACTTCGCCCCACGGTCCATGGCCCAACCGGTGAGGGCAAAACGAACTTGCCGCGGCAGCTCGGCAAGCGGCGTGCCGGGCGGCACAACGACGGCCCAACCCGGTTCCGCGCGCCGCGGAAACGCTCGAACCGGCCCAACGGGCATCCCAGCGATTCGTAGACCTGGCTGACTTCGTAGATGCTGCGGTGTTGGAGCACCGGAACGCCGGCATCCGTCAGCAGGCGAGTGACTTCCTGGCTCTTGCCCAACACGTAGCCCTGGACGACGGGCACCATCTCGTCGGCCAAGGCGCGGCGGACCAGGGCGAGGAACTCGGCGACGCTTTCTTCGCGGGGCGGCAGCCGATAGTCGGGATGGCCGTACGTGCTTTCGATCACCAACGTGTCGGCGTGCGGCAATTCGGCCGGTTCGGCGGTGAACGAAGGCCGGAGCCTGAAATCGCCCGAATAAAGTAGTGTGCGGCCCCGGTCCTCGGCCAGCAACATCGCCGAGCCGAGGCAGTGTCCGGCCGGATAGGTCGTCAAACGCAGCCCGGCCCAGTCGATCGCCTGGCGATAAGGCATTTCGAGGGTGCGGCGCGGTCCCAACCGCAACTGGTAGAGGGCCGCGGTCGGGGGCGTGCAAAGCGCGAACTCATGCCGCGCCATGTGATCGTTATGGGCGTGCGAGATGAAGGCCCTGGGCTGGCGACGACGAAAGTCGATCGCCAGGTCGGCAGTCGTCAGTTTCAGGCCGTTTTCCCAGTGAAACAAGGGAGGATGCGGTGCGCTGCAGACGAAAAAACTAGGGTGGCATGCCTTCACGGCGTAGCCCGGTAGGCATGTCGCGAGTGGCCCGAACATGCCTACCCGTCGACCATGAGCACATGGTGCCCGCCGTGAAGGCATGCCACCCTGTACGACAAGGGAAGTGCCACCCGGGGGCTAATTCCCGAAATCGATATTGTAGTCCAGTGACGCAGCCGAGGGGACGAAACGGCGTTCGAAGGGCAATCCGGCGGCTCGCCAAACCTTGTCCATGGCCTCGCCCGCCTGCTTGACCACCAGGTCGCGACGGCGGCTCTGGAAAATGCCGCGCGAGGGCCGCGGGGTAACCGGGCCGTCGTAGCCCACCGACTTGAGATAAACCAACAACGTAGCGATGTCGATCCGCCCGCCTTCGCCGCCGGGCAGCAAGCGGGATTTATCATCAATCTCGCCGTTGCCGGCTGCCGCCGGCAGATCGGCCACGTGTACGGCCACGATCTGGTCGGGGGGGAGCTTGCGGACGCTGTCCAGCGAACCGCCGGCGACGACGATGTCCCAGATGTCCAGCAGCAGGCCGATGTTCGGCGCGGCCACCATGTTCAACAAGAGCGTGAGGGAGTCCAGATCGTGTACGAACTGGAATGCCTGGTTTTTCCGTAGATACTCGGCCGCCTGGAAGCCGACCCCAAAACGAACGCCGGCCGGTTCCAACGCCTGGCTGATCTCCTGCAACCGCCGCTTGTGGAACTCGAAGTTCTCGTGGTACGGCCGCTTGTCGCTGGCCGGGGCCAGCGTGGCAATGCACCGCGTGCAACCGGCGGCAACCGCCGCCTGGGCATAATCCGGCAGTTTCTTCAGATCCTTGGCAAAGGTCTCGTCGTCGGTATCCCAATCCAACGGTAAGGCGAAGCTGCCGATCTTCAGCTTGGCGCTATCGATCAGTCGGCGGGCATATTCCACGCCCTTCAGGCGTGCCCGTGTGGCAAACTCGACGACGTTCAGGTCCATGCCTCCAAAGCCGTAAGTCAGAACCAACTCGATAATTTCACTCTGATGTCCGGCGACGCCCAAAGCGCCCGGGTTGAGATTCTTGAACATGGAAAAACTCCGTAGAACTCAAAATTCCTGACTATCGTGATTCGCCCGGCCAATGGCCGTGGCCCAGTGCAGTTCATGCGATGCTCGCTACACGCGAGAATCCCACATTATGCCAGTTGGTATGGGATCTTCCAAGGGGGACATGGGCGGAAATGACACCCCGGCCCCCTCGCCAGGAGGGCGGAAGGCAGAAGGCAGACCGTAGGGTGCGTGAAGCGAACCGCGGGGAAAATGGTGGGTTGCGCACGGAGTCGAACCCTTGAAAACGCTTACCGCTGTTCTGGATCGGTTCGCGTAACGCACCATTTCGTGGGGTTCCGTGCTCCACCCACCCTACTTCTTCGATTCCAAGTATTCGACGGCTTTCAACAGCACGCGATCCGGCACTTCGTCGCCAGCGGCGCTCTTTCCGCCGCCGAGTGCCGCCAATTCGTGGTCCTGTCGCCAACTCGACAGGCGAGCGCGCTCGTCCTCTTTGACCGGCACGTCATAACCATCGTTGGGCGAAACGCCCCAGGCGGCGTTCTTTCCACCGTGCTTCGCGTCGTCCTTGGGCGGACGATTGATGTCTTGACCGCTGGGCCGCCAGTAGGTGGCGATGGTCAGCTTGATCGCGCCGAAGGCGTGGCCCAAGTCCACGACTTCCTGCACCGTGCCTTTGCCGTAACTTCGCTCGCCGACGACAATTGCGCGGTCGTGGTCCTGCAAGCAGGCAGCCACGATCTCGCTGGCGCTGGCGCTCCGGCGGTTGACCAGCACCGCAATCGGAAAGTCGGTGAAGGGGGCCTTGCCCGACGCAGGATAGGCATGCAGGATCTGTCCGTCGCGGCCGCGCGTGGTCACGATGTCCCCGCGCGGAACCAGCAGGTCGCAGACGTCGACGGCTGCCCGCAGCGAGCCGCCGCCGTTGTCGCGGAGATCGATCACCAGTCCGTTGACCTGTTGTTTGCGGAGTTGTTCCAACGCCGCCCGAAAGTCGGCCGCCGTGCCTTTTTCGCCGGACTCCGCCTCGGTGAATCCGGAAATGCGAATATAGCCGATCTGGCGGTCGCCGGGCAGCAGGAAATTCCAATTGCGGTTCGGGCCGCGGGAATCGCCCTCGACGGTATCCTTGCGGATGATCTGGCGAACGATCGAAAGCTCGATGGGCTGGGCCGCCTCGCGGTGCTCAATGGTCAGCGCGACGGACGTGCCCGCCCTGCCGTGAATCCGTGCGACCGCGGCCTTCAACGGCAAACCCTGCGTGCTTTGCCCCTCGATCTTGACGATGCGGTCGCCGGCGCGGATGCCCGCGGCGAAGGCCGGGCCCTCGGGCAGCGAACCGAGCACGAGGACTTGTTTGGTCTTGGGATCGATCGCCGGGTAGATGCCAATGCCCACGATCTCCTGGTTGAGGTCTTCTTCGAACGCCGGTTTCTCGGCGACGGGAACGTATTTCGAGTACTCGTCGCCGAGTCGCTGGATCATGCCCGACATCGCCCCTTCGAACAAATTCAACTCGTTGACCGGCTGATAGTAGCGGAGGGATACGCGGTCCATGGCGTCGGCCAGCACGCGGCTATAGCGGCTGCCCGGCACCTTCTGGTAGCAAACCAGGGAGAAGAGCGTGATGAGGACCAGGCAGTGGAGATTGCGTCGAGGCATTTGCGGAGCGGGGCAAACGAAAGTGTGGCATGCCTTCATGCGGACGCCATGTACTCATGGTCGCGGTCGGCCGCGTGGGCAGGTCGGCGGGTGGCATGGGTGGCATGCCTTCACGCCGGGCACCATGTACTCATGGTCGGCGGGTAGGCATGTCGATACGACGATTGACATGCCTACCCGGCTACGCCGTGAAGGCATGCCACCCCCGCTGCTTACGGCTGATGGGGCTTTGCATCGGGACTACTTGCCGCATGCGGCGCGTCTTTCTTTTCGGGGCTGGGCGGCGGCGCTCCCCGGTGGCCGTGTTTTTCACGGATGTCCCGCAGGATGAACGACTCAGGCAGTTGCTGGTCGTCCTGGGCGAGGCACTTCTCATAGCGGCGGATCACGTCGATCAGATCGCCGCCGAGACTGGGGTCCTCCACCAGTGATTGAAACTCCGGATCATCGAGCACCTTGCGCCAGCCGCGGAGGCCTTCTTCATACTTCGGTCGGGCGCGGATCAAGTCGCCTTTGGCGAAGGCCTGGTCGCCGTCGTGGATCGCCTTCCGCGCGGCCAGGCACTCGGCCGTCTGCTCGGCCTTGGCCCGCGTCCGCCAGAAATCGAAGTTGACCTTCATCCGCTCGCGGTTGATGTCGCGGCCCAGGACCTCGTCGTGCTCGATCTCCTTGGCCAGGTTCATCGCTTCCTGGCGATGGGCCGGCGCGGAGCGCCGCGCGATTTCGTCGGGCTTGGCTTCCGCCACGTCCCTCAGGTCGACATCCGCGGCTGGGCTGCAGGAGCGGTTTCTCGTTCTTGCCGCCTGCTGCTTCTTCTTCTTGTACTTGTCCAAGTCCTCCCGGTACTTGTCCCAGCACGGCGCGTTCCTCGGGCGACAGGTTGGCGCGCTTTTCCTTTTCCAATTCCTCGCGCACTCCCGGCACGAGGGCATCCAGCTGGTCCTTCTTCTCTTCGGCCTGGTCGAACAAGTCTTCCCGCCGGTTCAGTTGCAGAATTTCGTCATAGGAGGTTTCGATCGGCCGCTCGCCGAAGGCCTGCCATTCGTCCTCCGCGTCGTGCCAGGCCCGCCGGGCCTTCTGGCCGAAGGTGCCGTCCTTTTCCAGGTTGTCGGCGTAATAGAACTGGCAGGTCGGGGCATCGGAATAGAAAATCACCGTGGCCATGCCGCGGACCGGGTAGCGGGGCGGGTTGATCTGCTCCTCCGCGGCCTTGAACCAGGCCTTGCCCACGTGCCAATTGTCGCGCAGGTCGCTGCCCGGCGGAAAACCGGTCGGCGGGGTAAAAGCGTTCGCGGAAGTCCTTGACGTAATCGGGCGGCTCTTTGCCGTCGAAGCCCCGCTCGCCGCTGAACAGGCGGCGGTAATACTTGGCGGCGTCGTCGCGGCCGATCTTGTTGGAAATGAACCAGGCCATGTCCCAATACAGCCGCGGCTCCTTGTCGTTCACGTGGATGCCGTCGAGCATGTAGTTCAGGCCCTCGATGACCCAGTAGAACTTGTCGTGATAGTCGTCGAAGGCCACGGAGACGTTGTAGGACAGGTTCCACGCCTGGTAGCGCCAGACGAGGATCGAGTGCGGCTGGAGCTTGCTGATCTGGTCGAGCGTGGCGCGGAGGCGGGTCCAGTCCTTCTTCATCTGGTACTGCGTTGGCCTTCCACCACAGCGTCGTGCCGGCGATGCCCCGCATGCCCAAGCGTCGCCAGGCGGATCGTTTCGCTCGTGGGATCGATCTGGCCCAACTCCGTCTGGCTCAGGCCGTGCTCGTCGCGGTACTGGGCCAGCACTCCGCCCGGTTGCCCCTTGACGTCCTTCGTGCTCAGCGTGGCCGGCCGGCTCAGGACGAACAGGACGACGATCAGCACGATCATCGACACCCCGTAGATCCACTTGCGGCGGCGGGAACGGTCCCGCGCGCTGGTCAGACTGCGAATGCGGTTGGAACTCATTGCGCCATCTCCCGTTGCTTCAAGCAAACGTAACCCAAGAGGATCACCGGCAGCAGGTAGGCCGCCTCGCATAACAGGCAGCGCGCGACCAGGTCCGGCCCACGTTGAAGCCGCAGGCCACGCGGTCGACGAAGTCGTTGTCGGAGACATTCGGCACCACCGCGGAGAAATACCGCATCATCACCGCCGTCGCCTGGTCCATGCGCCTTGATGACGTTGGTCTTCACGCCGGGCTCCAGTTCCGAGATCATGTTGTCCTGGGTCATGATCCGCTGCATCGATTCGAACGGCCCGCCTCCCACCATCTTGCCGCCGGCCAGCTCGACGAGGTAGCCGCTGAAGATCCCGACGATGATCACGAACAGCGTCGCCAACAAGGCGACCGGGCCGCTGACGAACGTGCTGAACATCACGCCCAGGCTGACGACCAGGGCCATTTGCAGCCAGATTCCCAGGTAACCCTTGCAGAAGTTCCAGGCGAACGAACTGTCGGCGGCGCGGATGTACAGGTCGGCCTGGGCCATGCCGTAATACTGCTGGCGCTCCAGGCACTGCACGCGGATCTCCAGTCGGCCGTCGTCGCTGACCAGGTACGGATTAGGCTCCTTTCCCGGGGGCGGCTCCGTGCGGAACAGATCGATCGTTTCCGCTTTGCCGTCGCTGCCCGCAGTGATGAAATGGCGGGGAATCATATGCACGTCGGTGGCGAATTTCTTGGCGAGAAAATTCGGCAGCGACACCCGAACGTCATTCTTGTTCTGCGGAGACGGGTCCGGGTTGACGAGCGTAATGGTCCCCGCCACGCCTTTTTCCTGGTCGCCCTTGTGGGTGCGAAAGACCTCGATGGTCATTTCCACGGGAATGCCGTTGGGGAACCTCGATTCGGGGAAGAGATCTTCGCTGAGGCCGGAGAAGGTCCAGATCGCGCGCGGCCGCCGTCGCACCCTCGATGAAGCTGCGATAAGTCCACTCGTCGCCCACGTTGATGCCTTTCTCCTTCGGCCGCGCCGGTCCGGTCGAGGAAGGCGAGCTTGCCGTAGATCGGCACGCGGGCCTGCAATTGGTCTTTCGGCGGGCCCAGCACGTAGGTCGCCTTGTCACCGCTGCCGGAAATGTAGAGATCGTGGGTGTGGTCCTTTTGCGTTTCCACGCTGGCCGCGGGCTCCTCGCCGGGACGTTCGATGATCGTCACTTCGTGCTCGTGCCCGTGCGACCGGCTGGTCGAACCCCGCAGCAGCGTTCCGCGGTTGCCGGGCAGCGATTCGGCATGCAGGGCGTCGGCCGTCAGTTGGTGCGTGTGATTGAGGCTCCGCACGGTGAAGCCATAGCTGATCAGGCCGATGGCGAACAGCAGAATCGTGCCCACGAAGACGAATCCCAGCACGCGCCCCAGCACGATCTCGATCTTCCGCACCGGCTTGGTCACCACGGTGTGCAGCGTGCGGTCGCGGATGTCGGCCGGCAGGCTCAGTGCGCTGAGGACCAGCGCAAAGAGCATCGACAAGTAGACCGTGAAGTTCAACACCACTTGGATGTAGAGTTGGGCCGGATGCCGGCTGGTCTTGTCGATGAACAAGGCGGCGAACAGAATCAAGACCACGAACACCACGAAGACCACCACCACGCGGCGGCGGAGCGATTCGTGGACCGCCAGCCACGCCAGGGCGAAGACGCGGCGGGGCGACGTGCGGGCAACGTCGATGGCAATCTCGATCACGGCCCGCCCGCACTGCCGCGTGCCTTCCAGCGGCCCTTGCGACAGGATCGCGGCCAGCCAGCAGCAGGTATAAACCACGCCCGCCAGGCCGGTCGCCACCGCCAGCCACGTATACAGCGCGCCGCCGGAGCAATCGGGGCCCAACCACGGCGCCAAGGCGTTGCCCAAGGTGACGGCGACGTGCTCGGTCAGCCAATTCCGCGTGATTTCCGTGGAGCACAAGGCCACGGTTGCCAGCACCATGAGCGACACGGCCCCGAAAGCGCCGCCGAAACACAACGACGTGGTCGGCCCGGCGGCGGAACTTCGCCGCAGGGTCAAGAGCAAGGCGAGTCCGCCCGCCAGCAGAACCACCAGCAGCAGCGAGAGGCCCAGCGGACGCCAGAGGAGGCCTTGGGCCCAACCGGACCCCAGGAGCCACTCCCGGAGCGGAGTGATTTGCAGATTCTCGATAACCATGGCTTAGCGGGTGTCTCCGTCGGAGATGCGATCGACCTGTTCGGCGCGGACGCGGCGGCCGGGATGGGCCTCGCTCTCCGCGATCACCCGCACGAACAACTCTTCCAGCGTCGTGGTGGGATTGCCGATGCTGTGGACCGTGCCTTGGTGCTTCAGCACGACCTGCCGGACCTCTTCCTCGGCCTCGGGGCTGAGTCCGGAGGTGCGGATCTCGGTCACGTCGCGGACTTTCAAGAGGTTATCGACGCGGCCCAGTTCCTTCAATTCCCCTTGGTGCAGAATGGCAATGCGGTCGCACACGTCCTGCACGTCGGCCAGCAGGTGGCTGCACATGAGGATCGTCTTGCCCTGCTTTTGCAGGTCGCGGATCAGGAGCTTCATCTCGTGCGAGTGGATCGGGTCCAGGCCGCTGGTCGGCTCGTCGAGGAAAAGGACCTCCGGATCGTTGATCAAGGCCTGCGCCAGGCCGATCAAGCGGGTCATACCCTTGGAGTATTCCCGCAACTGGCGGCGCCGCGACTTGGTCAGCCCGACCATCTCGATCAGGTCGGCCGCCCTCTGCCGCCGCTTGGCCGGGGGCATGTCGAACAGTCGGCCGTAGAAATCGAGCGTCTCCTCGGCATTGAGGAAGCGGTACAGGTACGACTCCTCGGGCAGGTAACCGATGCGCTCGTTCTTGGCGACTTCCGTGGCATCCTGGCCGAGGACCAGGGCTTGGCCACTGGTGGGGTACAAGAGGCCCAGGAGCAACTTGATGGTGGTGGTTTTTCCCGACCCGTTGGGCCCTAACAATCCGAAAACCTCGCCGCGGCGGACCTCCAGATCGAGGGCTTTCAGGGCGCGGACCTTTTGCCGCCCCCAAAAGTCGCGGTAGACCTTGGAGAGGTTTCGCGTTTCAATAACGACTTCCGACTGCATTGCCTCGACTCACGTGGATGGAGCGACAAGGAGGCCAGTATCGTTACGATGGAAAGCCTCCTTCGGTTCAACAGATCTTCCACTATAAGCCGCCGGGCAGGGGCCTGCAAGGCGGCAGCACCCTACGCCTCGGCCCACCCTACCCCTACGCCGTGGTTGCCTTACCCCGGAATCGCATGAATTTGCTAGACTTGTTGACCATGAACCGAGCCTTCTTGACCGCCCAATGGCGCTATCTGGCCATGCTCAACTATACGATCGACCCCGCGCTGCTCCAACCGCTGGTGCCGCCGGGGACGGAACTCGATCTTTTCAACGACACGGCGTACGTGAGCATGGTCGGCTTCCGTTTCCTGCGGACCAAGGTTTTCGGCCTGGGCATCCCCTGGCACCGCGATTTCGAGGAGGTCAACCTCCGTTTTTACGTCCGTCGCCGCGCGGCCGACGGCTGGCGTCGCGGCGTGGCCTTCGTGGGCGAATTGGTGCCGCGCCGCGCGATTGCCTGGGTGGCCCGCCGCTTCTACGGCGAGCCGTACGCGGCGCTGCCGATGGGCCATCGCATCGAGCATACCGCGTCGTCGATTCACGTGGAGTATCGCTGGCAACGCGGCGGCAAGTGGGAATCGCTGGGGGTCTTGGGCCACGGCGAGCCGCAGCCCTTGGCGGCCGGTTCCCACGAGGAGTTCATCGCCGAACACTACTGGGGCTACACGGCCCGACGCGGCGGTTGCAGCGAGTACCAGGTCGAACATCCCCCCTGGCGGATCTGGTCCGGCACGGAGAGCTATCTGCACGCCGACGTTCTGGCGCTCTATGGCGAGAGGTTTGTCGAGGCCCTTTCCGCTCGGCCCGTTTCGACCTTCATCGCCGACGGCTCGGCGGTTACCGTGCGGTGCAAGTCGGAAATCCTCTGATATAATAAAGGCAGGTCGCGATCACTCGTCTTTTCAAAAGGTGGCGAAATGGCTGCAAAATACACCGCGGTAATCCAGCAACATGGAGAATGGTGGATTGGATGGGTCGAGGAAGTGCCGGGGGTCAACTCCCAAGGAACGACTCGTGAAGAGTTATTAGACAATCTCCGCGATGCCCTGGACGAAGCGCTGGAGATGAACCGCCAACAGGCCCGCGCGGCGGTTGTGGCAGGCGAATTCGAGGAAGTGGAGTTGGTGCCGTGAGACGGTGCGAACTCATTCGTCATCTTCAGCGCTGTGGTTGCGTGTTGGTAAGAGAAGGGCGTCGCCATTCTTGGTGGGGAAACCCGGCAAACGATCGTCGATCGGCGGTCCCGCGCCACACGGAGATCCCCGATCCTTTGGCTCGCAAAATCTGTAGAGATCTGGGAATCGCTGAATTCTAGACCGCATGTTCTTTTCCCCTGTTTTCTTTTCCCTTAATTAATTCCTTCTTCTTTGCGGCTTGGCGCCTTTGCGTGGAATCCCCACCCGTTGGCCTCAATTTTTACTTTCGGCCCGTGGTCTTGACTTCAGGCATCCGGGGAATAAATGCACGCAATAATCGAGATTCTTCTCGGGACGGCATTATTTTCTGTAACAGACTGGTGCCGGTCCCGTTATCTTCTTGGCAGCACGCTGGCGAAAAGGATTTTATATGCTCAATCCAGGTACTCGACGGCAGTGGGTGCTTGCGGTCCTGGATCGCTACGAGGCGCCGTTGGTGCGTTATGCGGCGCGGCTCTTGGGCGATGGAGATTCCGCCCGCGAGGCGGTGCAGCATGCCTTTCTGCAGCTTTGCGAACGCTCGGCGGCGGAGTTCAGCGACGGCCGCGAGGCCCCTTGGCTGTTTCGGGTCTGCCGCAACAAGGCGATGGACTTGATCCGCCTGCGGCAGCGGCATACCGGCGACAGCGAGGCCGATTTGGCCATGCTCGTCGGCCGCGAGCCCGACCCGGCCGAATTGGCCGAGCGGCGGGACCTCTGTGACGAGTTGGCCCGCCGCGTGACGCAACTGCCCGCCAGCCAGCGCGAGGCCGTCGATCTGTGGTGCGAAGGGTTTTCCTATCGCGAGATTTCCGCGATCGCCGGCCAGAGCGAGGGCAACGTCCGCGTGCTGGTGCATCGAGCGATCAAACAGTTGCGGCAGGTTTTGAAGGTGTTAACGTAGTGCGTCCTTGCCCCGGAGGGGCATTTGAGAATAGCCCAGCGATTCATCGCTGGGAAAGAGATTCGTAATGGCCTTATCTAGTCCCGGAGGGACGACTGAAGGCATCGACGTGCGCCCATTTTCCGTTTCCGACCCAGCGATAAATCGCTGGGCTATTTTCAACTGTCCCTCCGGGACGAAAGCATCGCATGTCCGTCCATTCCGTAATTCCAGGTTCTTTCGGCACACGGCGTGTGCCGCCTACTTTGGAGGCCCGATCATGACAAGCAATCACGAACACGACGGTGAAGACGAACTCCAGGCGGCGCGGCGAACGGCCCACGCCCTGGGGCAAACCGAAGGGGCGGAACAGGCGGAGGTGGCGGCCGAATTGGCTGCGTCGCCGCAGGCCCGTCAGGAGGTCGAAGCGGTCGAGGCCCTGGCGGCCCAGCTCAAGGAAGCGGCCCGCGCGATCCCGCAGCCGGAGCTCTCGGCCGCATTGCGCGAGGCGATCGAACGGCGATTGAACGAACTCGAGCCCGCCGCCGGCCGTGCGGCGGCGCAGAGCCCGGCCCGAGCATGGTGGCGGGGCCGCATGACAGTTCTTGCTCTGACGGCGGCCTGTCTTGTGGCCCTCGCCGTGCCCATCGTGTGGTCGACGCATTTACTCGGGCCAGGGAAGGAACGCGAGGTGGCGAAGCAGTCGGGGCCGGCAGACGTAGCTGATCCCACAGGTACGTCGCAGACCTACAGTCTGCCAATGAGCTACGATCCGCACGCTTTGCCGGAGAAATTCGACAAATTCCACATCGGCCAAGTCGAAAAATCGCCGCCTGCGGACTTGGACGGAATGACGCCCTTTCGTCCTGGCCCTACGGTTGCCTCCGATATTCCGGGGTATGGCGTGGGGGCGAGTACGGGCGGCACAGGATACTCCAGCTTCGCGACAACACCTGGCGTCAAGATGTCCGCCGGCGCGGCCCTCGATCCGACGTTGGACATCGGGGGGCTTAATGGGCCGACTATGCCTTCTCGGCCGACTGGACAGTCTGTAACGTTAAGTGACTCGAGTAGCAACGCAATCGGCGCGAGCTACGCCGGCACCGTAACGAATCTCAACAGTAACAGCTATGTCGACGGCACGACGATCAACGCCGGCGTGCTGCAAGTGGGCGACGGTAACAGCAGTGGCTACTCGACGTTCTCGGGCACCTTGAGCGGCAACGGCAGCCTGACGAAAGCCGGCACCGGCGTATTGACGCTGAACAGCGCGGCCGATTTCTCCGGTGGTGTGACCATAAGTGGCGGCACGCTGAATGTGGCCATTGTCGGCGCCGTGAGCGACGGCCAAGCATGGGGGGCAAGCCATGGACTTCCTGCCGACGCCACGAAAGACTCGCAGGCAGCGCGCAACGGCAACGGCGTTTTGGAATTCTTCGGCTCCAATACGCTGACGCTGTCCGGCGTCACGGGCTACGTCAGTGGTGGCAACACGATTGCCCTCATTGGCAGCAACAACTACTCGGGCGGCACGACTATCAACGCCAGTACGCTGCAATCCGGCAACACCGTCGGCGCCCTCTCGCAGTTGCGACTCGACCAAGAGGTACTCGAACAGGCCGAGGCCCACGCGGCCGCCGTGCCGGAGGTTTTCCTGCTCAACGCAAATCGCAAGGTGCAAACCGACATCAACGGCCTTAGCCTCGGCACGGTTTCTCTCAATACGCCCGATCTCCGATCCAAGCTGGAACAACGAAACGGCGACCGGCAACAACCCTCCGGCACGCCGCAAAAGCCCGTCCAAACCTGGAAGCCCGCCCACGTTGTGCCCAACTCTTCCCGCCTGATGGTCGGCGACAAGGAAGAATTGCCCCTGAAAGGCATGCAGGTCGATGTCCGCGTCGACGGTTTTCGGGCCCGCGTGCTGATCGACCTGTATTACTTCAACGACCGGCCGCAACAGCTTGAAGGCAATTTCCAACTGCGGCTGCCGGACGAGGCGTCGCCCTATTTCTTCGCCTTCGGCCGGACCGTCTACCAGGCCCCGCAAGTCACGGCCGCCGACTCGATGTTCTTCAAGCCGCAGCAGGTTTCCCAGGGCGATACCACGCCGGAAAAGATCCTCGCGCTGCGCGGCAATAGTTGGGAGCAGCCCAAGGTGGCCCGCATGGTGCCGAGGGAAAAAGCCGCCCTGGCCTATCGCGACACGGTCCGCCGCCGTATCGATCCGGCCCTGGTCGAATGGTCCGGGGCAGGCGTCTTCCAATGCCGCGTCTTCCCCTTGGCCCCGCAGTCGTTGCACCGCGTGACGATCGGCTACGACGTCGATCTGCTCCATGTGGGCGACGACCTGGAACTGCGGCTCGACCTGCCCGGACAGACGCCGGCGACGATCGTCGATCTGAACATCGCCGCCAGCGACGCCCGGCAAGTGAGCCTCGACGCCCCCGCCACGGCCTCGGCCGACGGCCAGCGGTTGAGCTACCGTCTGCTCGATCCCAAGGATTCCCCGCTTGCCGTGCGCCTGCGGAAGCCGGGCACGCAGATGCTCACCGGGAGCGACGAGGCGACGGGCAGTTATTTCGCCACCCGCGTGGGCCTCGCGCTGCCCGAGACGCCGACGACCGATCGTTCCAAGCAGGCCATTTTCCTCGTCGATGCGTCGCTCAGTGCCGGGCCGCAGTTCGCCCTGTGGACGAAGCTCCTCCGCGCTACGCTGGAAAACAACCGCGATAGCATCCGGGAATTCGCGGTCGTTTTCTTCAACGTCGAGACCTATTGGTGGCAGGAGAAGTTCGTGGCCAACACGCCGGAGAACGTCGATGCGCTGTTGAACTATGCCGACGGCCTGGCCCTGGAAGGGGCGACCGATCTGGGCCAAGCACTCAAGGAAGCGGCCGCGCCCGCCTGGCGTAGGGTGGGCTTTAGCCCGCCTCCCGATCTGTTCTTACTCAGCGATGGCGCGGCCACCTGGGGCGAAGACCGCTGGGCGCTGCTGGCAAAATCCCTCACCGCCGGTCCCACGCTCTTCGCCTATCGCACCGGCCTGGCCGGCGGCGATCCGCGGTTGTTGGCCTATCTGGCCGAGCAGACGGGCGGGGCGGTCTTTTCGCTGGTGGGCGAAGCCGAGATCGCCTCGGCCTCGGTGGCCCATCGCAATCGGCCCTGGCGGCTGACCGGGATGGAAATGGCCGAGGGGCATGATTTGCTCGTGGCCGGCCGGCCGCAGTATGTCTTCCCGGGCCAGCAATTGCTCGTGGTGGGAAGGCTGGAACAGAACTTTAAGGCGGATGCGCGGAGTCCAAATGCCCTCACGCCCGGCCCCTCTCCCGCGGCGGGAGAAGGGAGTATCGTTTTCACCCTGCAACAAGGCAAGGCCACGCAGACCGTCAGCGTGAAGATGGACCAGGTCCTCATCTCGGAACTGGCGGCGCGGACCTTTGGCCAGGTGGCCACCAGCCAATTGGAAGACGTATGCGGCGCGGCGGCAGCGACCGAACCGGTGGCGACGGCCTACGCTCGGCACTTCCGCGTGACGGGCCGGACCTGCTCGCTCTTGATGCTCGAATCGGAGCAGGACTACGCCCGCTTCAATATCAAGCCGGAGGAAGACAGCTTCGTGGTCAAAGACCGGCCTGCCGGCCCGATCGTCGCCAAGACCGTGGCCGAGACGACCGCCGCTTTATGCGATCCCAAGGCGAGTTTTCTGGCCTGGTATCACAGAATCCGCGCGTCGTCGGAGGTCCACTTCGATCTGCCGGCCGCGCTCGATGTCGCTTTGGAGGGCCTTCCGGCCGAGACGTTCGCGGTTACGGCCCCACCGCTGCGTTGCAAGCTGCGGCTCCGCAAGGACTTGCCCGAAAACCTGCGGCAGCCATGGCAGTCGGGCCTGCCGGACTACGAAACGCTCTCCGTCGAAGCCGAGCGCCGATTGACCGCCTACGGGGCCGACGACGCCTTGCGGGGGCTCAGTTCGCTGATCGAGGATCGGCCGGGCGACGCGGCGTTGGCCCGCGATTTGGCCTTCTCGGCCGTCGATTGGCAGCGGCCCGGCGCGGCCTATCACCTCTTGCGGCGGGCCGGCGCGGCCCGGACCTTCGAGCCGATCACTTTCCACGCCATGGCCCATTGCCTGGAACAGATGGGCCGGGCCGACCTGGCGATCGTTTACTATGAGCTGGCCTGCGGCGGGCAGTGGGACGGCCGTTTCGGCGACATCCACAACATCGCCCAGTTGGACTATTTGCGATTCCTGCGGCGCGTGGCCGAAGGCCGTGAAAAAGCGGTGCTCGCCGACTATGCCAAGGCCCGCCTGGCCACGCTCGCGGCCATGCAGCTTCGCGACACGGCCGACGTGGCCGCCCTGATCTTCTGGAACACCGACGGCACGGACGTCGATCTGCACGTGATCGAGCCCGGCGGCGAAGAATGTTCTTACCAGCACACGCAGACTGCCAGCGGCGGGCACATCAGCCGCGACGTGACGACCGGCTTCGGTCCCGAGCTTTACTTGTTGCCCACCGCCCCGGCGGGTAACTATCGCATCAGCGCCTATTACTTCGCCGCCGATGCCAATCGGGCGAGCACGCGCACGAAGGTTCTGGCCTTGATCTACGAAGGCTGGGGGACGAAGGACGAAAAGCTGACCGTCAAGGCCCTGGCGCTAACCGGGCGGAGCGAGAATCACGAGTTGGGGACGGTGAAGAGGTAATCATCTCAAGTGTCCGCGGGAACTCGGGCCACGCGGAAGCCCAGGTTGTGGTACTGGATCCCGGGCGTGACGTAGAAGCGGTCCGCCGAGCGGCAGTGCCCGGCGTCGTAGTCCCAGTAGCCGCCGCGATACACGCGGTTCAAGCCCGTCGCCGGCCCCCTTGGATCGTCCGTCGGCGCGTCGGCATAGTAACGGCCATCGTACCAATCCTGGCACCACTCCCACACGTTCCCGTGCATGTCGTAGAGCCCCCAGGCGTTCGGCTTCTTCCCGCCGACAGGATGCGTTTTGTCGTCCGAGTTCGCGTCATACCAGGCATATTCGCCCAGCTTCGATTCGTCATCTCCGAAGCAATAGCGCGTCGTGCTCCCGGCTCGACAGGCATATTCCCATTGGGCTTCGGTGGGCAATACGAACTTATCCCGCGCAGAGCGCGACTTCTCGTTCAACTTGGCCAGGAACTTCTGACAGTCTTCCCAACTCACGCCCTCCACCGGATTCTTCGGACCCTTGAAGAAGCTCGGGTTGTCGCCCATGACGGCTTCCCACTGTTCCTGCGTCACCAGGTACTTGCCCAGGCAGAAAGGCTTGGCGATCCGAACCCGGTGCCGCGGCTTTTCGGCGGGGCCGGCATATTTGTCCGCATCGGGCGAGCCCATCATGAACTCTCCCGCTGGAATCAGGACCATCTCCAGCTTGACGCCGCCACCGAGGTCCAGCGAGATTTCCTCCAACGGGCCTTTCGTCATGACGCCGGCCGCGACTTCCTGCGTCTTGGCCTCCGGCTTCGACGAACCGGGCTGGTTGCCGCAACCGGGCATCGTCACGGTCAGCGCGAGGCTGCCGATTGCCGTGAGGATCGCCAAATCGCGTGTCGATGCATGTCGGGACATTTGCTGCCTTATTGCGAGTAGGCTTTTGAGATAGTCTCTTAGCGCAGCTTAACATGACGGCGGGCTAAAGCCCACCCTACCGTACCTATCTCGTACACTTCATCGGTAATAATAATCGATCCCGGCCACTGCGTGCAATGAGATAAACGGCCACGTCGTTGTCGCCGTCCGATACGCTTTGGGGCGGCAGGAGCGCGGTCCAGGTGTTCGTGAAATCGGCGAACGTGAAAGTCCGCGTCACGGCGGCGATGCGGCCGTTCAGCGCTACCGCCACGTCCACCGGACCAATCGGACCTCCGCCGACGAGTCGGCCGGACAAGCAACAAGACCGCACGTCGCCGGCGACCTCCACTTGCACCTCCGGCACCTCGCCCTGGGGGAACTCCTCGACCGCCCGGCCAACCATGTCGGCATGCGGGCCGATGGCAAACAGGTCATAGGCGTCGCCGCGGCGGCCGACGAGTTGTTCGAGGTGCCGGCAGGTTTCGAACTTCTCGGGCAGGGCAACGTCGAATTTCCGCCGCCGCTCCCAGCTTTCTTCGGGCGTCAGGTCCTTTTCTTCAGGCGGACGTTTTGATTCATCCAGCGCGGAAACGCCGTCCAGCGACCAGGGCACTTCGACTCCCAGCACGTCGGCAATCGTGGCCACTACGTCGACCGATTGCACGTTGCGATCGCTTGTCGAGCCGCGATGCTGATGCGGCGACTTGATGAACAGCGGGATCGAAAGGATGTCGGCATGATTGGCCTGCGTGACTTCCCGCCGCCGGTTGCCCGCCCGAAACGAGACGCCGTGATCGGCCACAAGGACGATCAGCGTGTCGTCGTACATGCCGACTTGCTTGAGGTGTTGCACGAGATGGCCGATCAGGCGATCGAGGAACTGCACCTGCAAGAGGTAACGCTGCGCGGCTTGGGAAACCGCCGTGTCGTCCTCGACCCATTGCTCGCGGAGACGCTGCAGGCCGATGAGTCCATGCGTCATGTTCGAGCTTTGCTGTTGGGAAACGGAAAGCGGAAATTCGTAGGTTTGTCCCGACGGCAAGTAGGTATACGGCACGTGCGGCAGCATCACGTGAGCTACGTAGAGTCCCGGTTTGCTCTTCTCTCCCGAGGGTGAGGGCTGCATCCGCGCGACGAACTCGTCGAATTGTTCGGCCCGATGAAAGAAACCTGGGTGGCCCGTGCCGACGTCCTCGTCCTGATCGAGAAAATTGCTCCAGCGGCCCGTGAGCGACGGCAGACGCAGCGGCCGCTCGGGCGGCAACATCAAGTGCAACTCGACGACGGCCAGATCGATGCACATGCCGCGGAGTTGCCCGAAAAAGCCTCGCTCGGCCGCGGGCCAGTTGCGCAAATGCGGCGGACAGAGCCGAGTTTCCGTCTCGAAAACGACCGGAGAGTGACTGCGGCCGAGCAGGCGGAAGATGTTCTCGGGATACTCGTAAACCTCCGGCGGATGCGAAGGGTCCTTGGGGAACCGGCCGGACAAGATGCACGGCACCGCTTCGTGCGTGCTGGGCGACATCGTGGTGGCATTGCGAAACCAGGTCGCGTCGGCGGCCAAGGCGGCAAAGTTGGGGAACCGCCGAGCGTCGATCCGGCCGTCGCGCGTGGCCAACGACATGCCGCAGAACTCATCGAAGATGATCAGTACCACCGGCGCCGGCCGGGCGACGCGGACGTCGACGGCCGGCGGATCGAAGCCGCCGGAAAACGCCATCCGTGCCGGCGAGACCAGAAGCATCCAAACGGGAAAGATCAACAGCGCCGGCCAGAGAACCGTCACGGCACTGCGGGCCAAAGCAAACCGTGCGTAGAGAAAAGCGGCCAGTCCACCGCCCGCCGCGGCCCCCGCCAGCAACAGGGGCCAGGGCAGGAGATCGGGCGCGCGGAGCGCACAGAGGGCAATTTGCGCCGCGAGCAGGCCAACGATGACCGTGTGAACGAGTTGCCATATCTTGAGGCCGATGCTGCGGGCGACGACTTCCACGAACAGAAAAACGCCGGGCAGCAGGAGGCTGAGCACCGCGACCAAGGCCACAATGTCCAGCGGTCCGGCCTGACGGACGGTGAAGAAGGTCGGCTCGCGGCGCAAGAGGTCGTACAAGCGGGCGGTGAAAGCGAAATTCACCAGCACCGCGGTGTGCAGCAGGCTGAGGGAGAAGGGGAGAAAGGGAGAGGCCGGTACGCGGAGATCGTTTCGTCTCAGCGTCTCCCTCTCTCCCTTTCTCCCCCTCTCCCCTTCTCCCCTTCCCCCCATCTCTCTTCTACCCTTGCTCCATCTCCCGCGGCAGGATGCGGGGATAGGGCGGCACCTCGCGCTCGGGCAGCGGCTGGCCGTAGCAGTCGGCCCATTCCTCGCGCTCCTCTTCGCTGGCGTAGTAACGCAGCCAGACATCCGGATCGCCGCTGGGACCCGTGCAATCCCAATGCAGATAATGGTTCATGTGATCGAGCTTCTTCTCCCGCGCGGGCAGGATGTCGCGATAGATCAGGCAATAAAGTTCACGGTCGCTCAAGTGATCGGTAAAATCCAGCACGATCCGCTTCTGGTGCAGCTTGCGAATGACGTCCCAGAGGATCGATTCCAGGCTGGCGTCGTTGAGCATCTCCGGCCGGGGGGCCCGCAGTTCGGGATCGAACCAGCGATAGATCGGCAGGATCGGGGCCTGCTCCCAGGCGAGCATGCTGGCCAGGAAGTCGTTTTCGGCGGCCAGGGTCAGTTGTTGGACGTTCACGCGGGTGATCGATTCGTCGACGTAGCGTTCCAATTCGTCGCGGAGTTCGGCGTTCCGCATCAATTGGTCGACTTCATCGGACTGGAATGGTTGAGGGTCTTGCATGGTGCCGGGATCTTGCACTGCTGGCGGATATGGCGACGATTCACGGCGGGCGGCGAATGCAGTCCGTGGAGGAGTTCTGGTGAGAAGTCCTTACACGATAATTTATCAAGACGGCCGGGAAACTCCAAGAATTGTCCGCGGCAAAAAGACGAAAATCGTTGTTTTTCTTGGGAAGCCGCCGATACAGTCCGCACGGTTGATGCAGTTTGAAGGCAAAAAAGGCGAAGGGGACCTACTCGGGCAGTTCCTCGGCGTGAATCTCGGCCTCCAGGATGCAAATCTTGGCGACCCGCCTGGCGTGGCGGCCGCCTTCGAACGCGGTGGCCAACCAGATTTCGATCATGCGGTCGATCAGCCCTTCGCCCAGCAGGTCGGCGGAAAGGCAGAGGATGTTGGCGTCGTTGTGGCGGCGGCTCATTTCGGCCGCGAGATCGTCGTGGCAGGGGGCCGCGCGGACGCCGGGAAACTTGTTCGCCGTGATGCACATCCCCAGGCCGGTGCCGCACACGAGAATGCCGCGTTCGACCTCGCCATGGCTGACCTTGCGGGCCACCGGGGCGGCAATGTCGGGATAATCGACGGCCTCGCCGCTGACGGCGCCCACGTCTTCCACGTCATGGCCCAGCCGCTGCAACAGATCGATGATCTGCGCCCGAATCGAATAACCGCGGTGGTCGGTGCCAACAACAATACGCATTAGTCAAGCAACTGTTCGATTTGTTCGAGCCGCAATTCCAGTTCCGCGCGGATCTGCACCGCACAACGCTGGTAGCGCTCGGTAGGTCCGCCGATCGGGTCGCAGATCTCCGACTCGTCGGCGCAGAGCAGAAAAGTTCGTTCGGCGGCCGAAGGCCATTGGGCCACGATCGCCTCGCGATGGCGTGCGCGTCATCGTGTAGATCAAGTCGGCGTGGCGCACCAGCGGCTCGGTCAGCGGTTGCGTTTCATGGTCCGACAGGTCCAGATCCATCTTGGCCAGCACCTCGACGGCCTCGCGGGCCGCGCGGCCGCCGAGCATGGCCGCCACGCCGGCCGACATGACCAGCACGCCGTGGTCTTCCAGTTGGCCGATCTCGCAGCCCAGCCGCTTGGCCAGCATCTGCCGGCAGATCAACTCCGCCATCGGACTGCGGCAAGTGTTGCCCGTGCAGACGAACAGGATCATCGTGCTGGAAAGCCGCTGCAAGGTCTTTTCCGGAACCACGCCCGCGCGCAGGATCTCGTAGCGGTTGCCGTGGATGCGGACCACCGACGACGGCTCGCCGAAGCGGCAGGGGCCGTCGTCGATCACCAGGTCGAGGTCGTTGCCCAGCACGTCGAGGACCTCGCGGGCGTTGACTGCTTCGACGCCGCCCGTACGATTGGCGCTGGTCAGGGCCAAAGGGCCGACGAGCATCCGCAGCACGTCCAACAGGACTTGATGGCCGGGCACGCGCAGGCCGAGGGTTTTGGTCGGCGCCACGTAATCGAGAACCTTGCCAGGCAGGTGCCGGGCGAGGCTCTCCGCGTGGGAGTCGCTGTCCCCATTGAACCCCACGACCAAGGTCACGGGACCCGGCCAGCAGCGGCGGGCTAGACGCTGCGCCAGAGGGGTCATGTCAGGCACGTAGTCGCGGGCCTCGTCGGCGCTCTTGATCGCCAGGGTCAGCGGATGACCCGGCTTGCGTCCCTTGATCGTGGCCAAACGCTCGACGGCCCGCTGATCCAAGGCACTGGCCGCCAGACCATAGACGGTTTCCGTTGGAAAGGCGACGATCTTGCCTTCGACCAAGGCCTGAACCGCCTCGCAAACCACGTCGCGCAACTCTGCCGCCTCTGCGTGCCGGAGATTAATTACGTCGGCTGGCATAGTTCACTGCGCAAAGAACAATTATTCGCGCTTCCTGCTGGAGGAATACCATACCCCCTGAAATGCGTTGAAATCCGCACAAAAACCGTCATTATTATATGCCTGACAACTCGAAGTGTACAGGCGAGGGGAATAAATTCCATTTTGCTTATGAATCTCCGACTGCCGCTTCCACCACTGGCGAACCCGGCGAAGAGAGGGAGGCGCGTACTCCCCATGCGACCCAGCAGTATTCCGTTTTGCCGTCGCATGGGGGGTGCCGGCCTCCCTCTCTTCCGCGTCCTGGGGTGTACCGTAACGAAAACCCGGCAGTTTCAGGTCGACAAGTTGCGCATCGAGCGCGGTTTGAAGTCCGAATGCCTGGGGGCGTTCCGCGTGCCGGGTGAGCAGCAGACCGGCTGCCGTGGCACCGATTTCCGCCGCTTCGTCGTGATCGATAATCACCGTTTCCTGGTTGTCGATGTTTTCCGCCAGCCAGGCGTCAACCTCCGGCCACGGATCACGGCGGGCGATTGATAGGGCCGCCAGCCATTGCAGGCGGTAGGGGCTCAACGGCGTGGGCGACATGAACTTCTTCTGTCGCACGGCCTCCAGCAGCCCCGGAGCGGCTTCGCGCGTGCCGTCGACGGCCAACTGGGCGCAAATTGCCCCGAAGCGACTGCTGTTGCGGCCAAGTCGGTTGCGGCTGGTCGAAGACTCCTGATCAGGATCTTCTTCCACCGTCCCATCCTCCAATCTCAGAAAGTAACTGCTCGCAAAGCGCGAAACCTCGCGGGCGTCGAGTTGGCCGAGCATCCCCAATTCGGCGTCGTTCAGATTCTGCAACTTCTTGTCCGACAGGAACCGGTCGAGCGTACGGCGACTGAGCTTCGCCAAGCGGACAGTCGCGTCCGTTTTCAAGTAATAGGAATACGCGATCTGACGGCGCGGCGTGGGGAGATTGACAAGCTGAAAGACGGCCTCGGAGGCGCCGGACCAATTGGGCGGCGGGAAGGCCACGCCTACCGGATAATCGCCCGGGTTCAGCGCGTTTCCGCTCAAGCAGTGGGCCACGTGGTCGTCGGCGCGATCGAACTGAACGGGATGCTTGGCGCCGGGGGCCTGCGTCGGCTGACCGACGACGAGATGCTGTTCCCACTGCGGTTTATGGCCGCTCCAGCACTCCACGACCAAGGCGGGGCGGGTGAGGTCCAACAACTCCCGCAGCTCAGCCCTGGCCTCTTCGTCCAGCTTGCCGCGAAGGCGGGCCTCGATCGCCGCCTTCACGCGCGGCGCCTCGCCGTCCTGCGACAAGACATCCAACAACTCCTGGCGGGCGATGCGGCGGCGGGGTACCAGGTACCGCCGACCCGGCATTAATTCCAGGATTTGCGCGGGCGGGCCGGACTGGTCGACGACCCGCCGATCATGCTTCGTCGCGGGTTGGCCCAGTTGCTCCAGCCAGTCTTCGATTTGCGCGTGGGAAACCGGCGGCAGATGCCAATCAGAATCGTCGTTGGTGAGCCAGAAACCCCAGGCGATGTTGCGGATCGATTCCAGGCGGCGATAGGAGTCCTCGGAAAGCGAAGGATCGGCCAGGCGGCCCCTCAGAACCAACATGATCGGTTTCGCCAGGTGCGGACTGGCGGCCATCCACCGCAGACGTTCCGTCGCGCCGCAGCGGAGGGAATACGAATCGTCGTCCAACTGGCGAAGCAGGCGTTCGAGTTCTTCCGTGGAAACCGCTTGCGGCGGCTCGTTCTCGACCAACGGCAAGCGACTCCGCCAGCGCGCCAGCCGCCAACGTATTTCGAAGGGCAAATCCGACTGCACGAGGAGTTGCGCGAACTGCTCTGCCAGCATTGCTGTCATCTCGGGCATGCCAAGCCAACGCTCCAGGCGCTCGGCGGCCAGGCGTCGGGTCTCATAACAGGGGCTGTTCAGTTCCCCAATCCGTTGCTGAAACTCGACGCGCCACCCAGAGTACTGGGTACCCGCGGCCTGACGCCGACCACGAGTACATGATGCCCGCGACCAGTCCGGCCCGCCCGCGCAAATCCTGGAATTAATGCCGGGCCGGCGGTCCACGGTGCCCGACTGCGGATTCTCTCCGCCGGCCAATACCGACCGCGACCACGGGTCCACGGTGCCCGGCCATGTTACGGCCGCCACCGAGACAATCCCCAAAATGAGTATTCGCGGCAACAACTTTCCCATCGCCTAAGTATCCTTTAGGCAACTTCCGTTGTCTACAGAAAATAGCGGCGGCCTGCGCGACTGCCCTTGTCGGAACACGACTTTTCCGTTATACGCATTTGACAACCCAAGAACCACGGAGGAAGCTGTCATGCGGCGTTCTTATCTCACCCCGATGCTCATGCTCCCCATTATAATAATGGGAGTCGTTGTTACTCTGCTGACTGTCCGCGTCGCACAGGCCGACTGCTCGGCCGACCATGGGTGCATGGTGCCCGAGCGCGCCTCGCCGCCAATCATGGATACATGGTGCCCGCAGCCGCAAGCAGCCGCGGAGCAGTCCGATTTCGCTCTCGATCCGGACCAGATCAAGGCCGCACTGCACACCACCAACGACATCGAGGGTGGGTTCATCGATCGTACGGTGGGCATGGTGCAGGCTGGGACGTTGCCTCGGGACCTGTTCACCAGTTGTTTTATTTGGGCCCGCAAGAAGCCTCGCCACCAGTTCCAATATTTCAAACAGGCCCTGACGATCCGCGCGGCCGAGATTGGCATCACGTTATAGAATGTTGGAGAAAATTCATGATTGGTGGCGCCGCCCCTGCGGCGGCCGCGACGTGATGGCCCTGGCCTTGCCCCTGGTCATCTCCACCATGTCGTTCACGGTGATGACCTTCATCGACCGGATGTTCTTGACGTGGTACTCGATCGACGCAGTGGCCGCCGCCATGCCGGCGGCGATGCTGCAATTCACGCTGATCAGCTTTCCACTGGGCGTGGCTTCCTACGTGAACACGTTCGTGGCCCAGTACGAGGGCGCCGGCCGCCCGCGGCGGATCGGCCCGATCGTCTGGCAGGGAATCTGGATCGGAATAGCGGCTATTCCCCTGCTCTTGCTCACGACCCCCTTGGCCCATGCCTTCTTTCGCCATGCGGGCCACGATCCGGACGTGGTCGTCGAGGAGATCGCGTACTACGACGTTCTGATTTTCGGCTCCGGCGCGATCATCCTGGCCGGCACGCTGTCGTCGTTCTTCACCGGTCGCGGGGCAACCCGGGTGGTGATGGCCGTCGATAGCGCGGCCGCGACGTTGAACGGCGTTCTGGCCTGGATGTGGATCTTCGGGCATGGCGGTTTTCCCCGTAGTGGAATTGTCGGCGCGGGAGCGGCCACGGTCTCGGCGGAATGGTTCCGCGTGATTTGCTATTCGGCCATCATGATGCAGCCGCGCTATCGCCTGTACCGTCTGGCATCGGGCTGGCGCTGGAACGGGGCCTTGATGCGGCGGCTCTGGACCTACGGCGGCCCGGGCGGCCTGCAGTGGCTGATCGAATGCGGCTCCTTCACCCTCTTCATCACGCTGGTCGGCGGGCTGGGAACGATCACGCAGGCCGGCACCATGCTGGCCTTCAACGTCAACAGCGTCGCGTGGGTGCCGATGATGGGCGTGGGCCTGGCCGTCTCGACGATGGTCGGCCAGCAGCTCGGGGCCAATCGGCCCGACATGGCCGCGCGGGCCACCTGGACGGCTTTTCTCCTGGCCATGATCTACATGTGTACGATGTCGTTGTTCTACGTGACCGTGCCCGACTGGTTCTTGATGGGGCACGCCGCATTCATGGCCCGCGAACAGTTCGAGCCGTTGCGGGAGTTGATCGTCGTGCTGCTGCGGTTCGTGGCGGTGTATTGCCTGTTCGATGCGATGAACGTGGTTTTCATGAGCGCCATCCGCGGGGCGGGCGACACGCGCTTCGTATTCTTCACGTCGCTGGGCACGTCGCTCTTGCCGCTGAGCCTGGCCTGGCTGGGAATTCACCATTTCGGCCGAGGCGTGTTCTGGTGCTGGACGCTGATCACGCTTTGGGTCTGTTCCGCGGGATGGATTTACTTCGCACGCTTCCTGCAAGGCAAGTGGCGGACGATGCGAGTGATCGAGGCGGTCGCAGGGAAATCCCAAATCCCAAATCCCAAATCCCAAACAAATTCAAAAACTCAATAGGAAAAATCCAAAACGGCCCGAGTTTCGGTCATTGGATTTTTGAATTTATGATTTGTTTGCGATTTGCGATTTGTGATTTGGAACTTCCCTTCGTTGTCGCCGAAAAACGACGCAAACGGAATCGCTTCCCACCTGCGCCCAGCGGCCCGACGACCGCAATGCCGCCGGCAATCGCTCGGATAGCTTGGGATCCCAGACCACGCAGTCAACGCGGTAACTGTCGAGGAGCGATTCCCAGCCCTCGTCGGCGTTACCAATGCGTACGTAGTCGTTCCAAACCGAGTCGGGAAAGCAATCGATTCGTCCGTCCGCAAAAATCGTCGCCTGCGGATACAAGTGCCAGGTCAGATAGGAGCCCCATTCCATAGGCTGGAAGACCCGGCCGGCAAAGTCCGTTTGGCGCAATAAGGCCACGGCGGCCCGTGGCTCGTCGGCTGGATCCATGCGCCGCTTCTCGGCCGGCAAGAGCGGATTGAAGGTCCGCGTCCAGGGAGTGCAAAGCGCCGCCCACCCGAGCAACAGGCCAAGCACGACGCAATTCGCCGCCGACCAGTCCGGCCCGCCCGCGCAAAGCCTGGAATGAATGCCGACCATGCGTACATGGTGCCCGCGGCAGTACATGGTGCGCGGAACCTCCGCCAAAGCCGACGTTTTGCTCCAGCGCCGCGCAATCGCGGCCAGATGAGGCGCCAGCACGGCCGGCAGCATCATTCCCCACCAAACCACCATTCGCTGGGCAGTGCAGCCGAGAATTCCAAACACCAGCAGCAACATCGTTTCGGTGGCGGTCACTCGTTTCATGTTGCTGGCCAGAACGGCGATCGTCAGCAGCAACGACACATAAAAGGCCGTGCCCGTGTAGGTGCCAAGTTCCGTGGGCAGCCACTCGCCAATCTGCCGTTGCGTGCCCTTGGAAGCGACCACGAAGAAGTAATCGGTTGTGTGGCGGAAATGGGGACTGCAGAACGCCGCTGCCAAGGCTGCCACGGCACAGGCCAGATAGACCCGAAAAGGGCGGTTGCTCCACACTGCCGCCATTCCTTGCCGGCGCCAAACTGTGACCGCCGCCGCCAGGAGAAACAAACCAGGCAGGGCGATTCCCAGCAAGAAGGCTCCATGGCAGTTGGCCCAGAGGATCTCGATCAGGGTAACGGCTGCCACACTTTCCCAGCGTTCGGCGCAGTGCCAGAGCACGAACAATTCCGCCGCAAACAGGACCAGCGACATGGCCTGCGGCCGCACGCCGAAGTTGGAGGCCGCCAGGGCCATAGTCGCCAAGGCCAGCACCGCCGCCACGCGGGCATCGGCGCAGCGCCGCCAGGCAGTATAGCCGATCAGGCCTATCGCCAGCGCATAGCAGGCCGCGAAAGAGAATTGCACCAGCGCAAATCCACCCTGCCGGTACAGATAATAGATGATCAACTGGGTTAGCCAGTTTTGGTTAACAGTCCTTTGCCCGACAATAGTGAATGTAAATATGTCATATCCACTAGTAACGCCACTTTGGGCAATTTGGCGTCCATTGACCAGGTGGTGCCAGAAGTCCAGCGGGTATTGCACCAACGTGCCGACGTACACCAAGGTCAAGATCGGCGGCAGTAGCAGCCACACCAAACTCAGCGTAATGCGCGGCACTCGCATCATTTCGAGCAACTCCTGCCGCTACTCGCGGCTCAAGCCGACCTTTTCCACCAGCGCCAATTGCCGTCGGGAAGCGCCGGTGACGAGACAGAGGCCGATCAGCCCGAGACCAGCCAGAGTGACGGTCCGACCGCGTGCGAGACTGTCGGGATGGAACTCCAGGCAGACCTCGGAATCGCCCGGTTGGACGACGCAGCCGAGGAAGTCGCCGTTGACGCGATAGACGCGCTTTGCGCTGCCGTCGACCATGCACCGCCAGCCGGGATGATAGCTCTCGGCAATCACCAACAATTGCGGCGTCGAACAACAGACCTTCACGACCATCCGCCCCGCGCGGTGCTGGGCCAACACGACCGTGCCCGGCCGGGTACCCTCTGGGTGCGGCTCCGCGGGCCGGCCTATCAACTGCCGGAGGGGACCGCAATCAGCCGCGGAGCAGGACTGCTCCGCGGGCCGGCCTATCAACTGCCGGAGGGGACCGCAATCAGCCGCGGAGCAGGACGGCTGGGCCAGAGCGTAGTCGCAAAGGGCCTCGCGGCAGACGTCGATCTTCGCCAGGTCCGCGGCCGGGTTGCGGCTGGGCACGACGCGCGTCACTAGTCGCGCCAGCGGCAGGGGATCGGGCACTCGCAGCCAGTCCTTGTCATAGGGCAACAGACCCTCGATGACCGAGGTTGACGGGCCGCGATGGACCCAGCGCGTGGAAGCCACGCGCAAGGCCGGCAGTTGGAAGTAATCCAACGCTTTGCTCGGCTCCCATGGGGCATATCCGTCGGTCCGCGACCAGCCGGCCAGCGTCATCTGGTTGCCGATCGCCTCAGTTCGGGCACCCGGTACTCCTCGGGCACCAGGTACTCCTGGTCGACGACCGGGCAGCATGTAATCATGGTCGACAGGCGGAGCGAAGACCCGCTCGGGCACCATGTACTCGTGGTCGTGGTCGTCGGGACCGTTCGGATCGCGCTCGCCCGGCGGCGCCACCGTCTGGGCCAACGGGGCGTTGGGGCCGGCGGCCGACCACGAGTACGTGGTGCCCGGGTCCAGCGTGCAACTCAGTCCATAGTAGCCCAGGTCGGCGGCCATGAAGAGGATCAGACCGACCAGCGCGCCGCGGACACCTTGCGCGGCGGCGATCATGAGTAGCGCGGCGGCGGTCATGAGCAAGGGGCCCACCAGGACGCGCGGCACCGAGGCCACCTGACCCGGACCCAGAGTACTGGGTGCCCCGCCCGATCGCAAGATCAACCCGGCCACGGCCACGGCCACGCTGATCAGGACCGTCGCGCCCAGGACCTCGAACCGCCGCCACAGCGCGGCAGCCCGGCTTTCCCCATCGAGGATCGGCAGGTGCCGCTGGAACTTCTGTTTTTCCCGGGCTTCACGCTCGACGAGGACGAAGCCGATGGCCGCCAGCACGGCCACGGCGAATTGGAACAAGACCGTGTAACGGCAAGAGAATTGGAACCAGGCGGCCCCGCCCAAGGCCAACAACAGCGCCGCGACGGCCAAGGCCGCCGTCGCCTGGGCAAAACGCCTCATTCCACCCAAGTCGCTGCGGCGAACGAAGACCCAGAGGGCCAGCATCAACGGCACCGCCCCCACGTAAAGGCTCAGTTCGTGGGCATTGTCGCCGAATGCCCGATCGATCGGCATGTAGGGGGCCACGAGTTGGACCAGGTTGATCGGCGGGCACCATGTACCCATGGTCGGCATCGCTCCTTCGGACACGTCGCCGCGCGTGCTTTGGCTGCAGGTTTCCAGCATTGGAAGCAGTTGGATCGCCCCGACCAGCAGGCCGATCCCCTTGGCCGCGATCACGCGCGGGAACGAGTTTCGCCGGCAGCCGATGCAGGTGCGGCAGGTCGGCATCGTTTCGCAACCCTCGCGCGGCAAGTACCTCCGCGTCATGACGAGGTACAGCGTGAAACCCGTCTCGGTCAACAGCGAGAACCAAACGTATTGTGGGCAGCCAAGCAGGAGCTGCGATCCCGTCAAGAGGGCGAGGAATGCCTGGGCCAGGGCCACTTTCCACCGCTTCGCATCGATCATCACGATGTCGATCATCGCCAGCAGCCAGGGGATGTGGGCCACGGCCGCCACCGCATTGGGATGGATGAAGTGCAACAAGTTGAAACTCGAAAACGTAAAAGCCAAACTGCCGACCATGGCCGCGTCCCGCCGCCGCAGCCGACGGCGCAGCCAGAAGTACATCCCCGCCAGCATCAGCGGATAGCTGCACAGGTACTCCCAGCCCAGTGCGGCCGGCAAGGGCAGGAAACCGTAAAGGAAGCGGTGCAGCGGATGGTACGTGCCGACCTGGCCTTCACCGGTGAGGTAAAAACCGGAGTACACGTCGGGCATCCAGTCGAACGACTCACCATGGGCCAGTTGTTCGGCATAGAAGGCCCGCGCCGGCAAGTGGAATTTTCCCAGTTCGCCGGCCGTGTACAGGCCGCCGGCGAAGAAAGGCATGGCCAGAACCGACAGCAAGATCAATGCGGCCAGCAGCGACCAGGCGAACAAATCGCGTTCGCCGTGGGCCGTCACGCGCGGAATGAGGTTGCCAAGGCGAAACGACATGATGGGGAGAGAGGTCTTGGGTCTTAGGTCTTAGGTCTTAGTGCTTGGGTCTTAGTGCTTAGGTCTTAGGTCTTGGAGACAAAGACCTATGATCGAAGACCTAAGACCAATTTCGGCCCTGCCGGCTAAGATGGTCTCCTTTTACAAGGATACGTCATGAAATCGCGACCTAGAGTTTATCTGAGGATCCCGGACAAGACGGGGAATCGGCCAAACTCCGGCGTGTCCAAATCGGGTTTTGTCAGGCATCCTCAGCCGTCATCGGCCTGCAGACCGATTGCGCGGATCAGTCTCGTTGGGAGGGATACTCATGTCGCACTGGCGGATTTCCGATTGGGTGTTGAGTCTTCTTGTAGCGCTGGCCGTACTGGCCGCCTGGGAAGGCTTCGCCATCAACCAGCAACGGGACACCGGCTGCGGGGGTGACTTTCTGCAGTTCTACGTTGCCGGTACGATCGTTCATCGCGGCGAGGCGGAGCGGTTGTACGACCAGCCGTACTTCCGCCACTTTCAGGAGCCGCTGCGAGGCGACCCCATGTACTCGCTTTATCCGCCGACCCTGGGCTTGTTCACGGCGCCTCTGGCGGGCCTTTCCTACCACAAGGCATTGGCCGCCTGGTGGGTGATCCAGGCCATCTGTATCCTTGCGACCGGGTTGATTTTTTACCGCACTTCTCTCCTTTCGCGGCCCTGGCGAATCAATATGCTCGTGGCCCTGGCCGCGCTGTTGCCCCTATGGACCGCCGTGGGCATCGGCCACCTGACGCCGATGCTCCTGTTGCTAGTCGCCGCTGGATTGACGCTGCACAAGCGCGGAAAACACGGCTGGGCCGGGCTGCTGCTCTCGCTTCTGGCCCTCAAGCCGCAACTGGCCGCCGGACTGGTGCTCTGGATGCTCTTGCGGCGCGACCTCCGCACTTTGCTGGGCCTGGCCGCAGGTTTTGGCCTCCAGGCCTTGGCCGTAGCCGTGGTCATGGGGCCCGGCGTGTGGCTCGATTATCTGCACGCCATGCCCGTCGTTTCCGCCATTCCCCGCGCCTATCGCTATTCGTCGCTGTACGAGCAGTCGTTCACGGGCATCGCCAGCAATCTGACGTGGGCGGCCGGGCTGACGGCATGGGAAGTGCCGGCGATGAGGATTACCTACGCGATCACGGCGGGCGCGGCCGCAGTCATGCTCTGGCGCGTCGTCTGCGCACGGCGAAGGGGGTGGGGGGAAGGGGGAAGGTGGAGGGCGGAAGGCCAGACCGCCTTCCCCCTTCCCCCTTCCCCCTTCCCCTCGGCGAATTACGAGTATGCCTGCGGCGTGCTGTTCATGATGATCTTTCCGCCTCACTTCCTTATCTACGACCAGACGATTCTGGCAGTGCCGCTGGTCATGCTCTGGTCGTCGCCGGCCTGGCGATGGGGCGTGGTCTTGTGTGCCGCCGCGACCTTATTGGTAGCCAACCTCGCGTTCACGATCGGATTCAGTCTCACGGGACTCGTGGCCCTGGCGACGATGTTTTCCCTGAATAATCTTGTACGACCTCGTGAAAAGGCCGTCGCGAACGCGGGGCAGCCACCAGGCGGTATCCGGTGTTCCTTGCGTTCCGGGCCGACACTCCAAATGTAAAAGCACGATGCAAGGAACACGCATGTCACCGACCACGAGTACATGGTGCCCACGGCTTTCCGATTGGACGCTGGGCCTTCTTGCGGCGCTGACCGTGATGGCGGTTTGGGAAGGCTATCTGGTGGGCAACTGCCCGGCAAACCACGGCTGCGGGGGCTGCTTTTCACAGTTCTACGTCGCCGGCACGATCATCCGTCGCGGCGAAACGGAGCGGTTGTACGATCAGCCCTACTTCCGCCATTTGCAGGAGTCGCTGCGCGACGATCCGCTCCGTTCGCTTTACCCGCCGACCGTCGGCCTGCTCATGGCGCCGTTGTCGCAACTTTCCTACGGCGCGGCCCTGGCCACTTGGTGGGCAATCCAGGCCGTCTGTATCCTGGCGACAGGCGTGATCTTCTACCGCGGGTACCCGGCATCGGCGAAGGGGGAAGGGCAGACCGCCTTCCCCCTTTCCCCTTCCCCCTTCCTCTCGCAGCCGTGGCGAATCAATATGCTTGTGGCCCTGGCCGCGATGACGCCGTTGTGGATCGCCGTGGGCATCGGCCAAACCGCGCCGATGTTTCTGCTGGTCGTCGCCGCCGGATTGACGTTGCACAAACGCGGAAAATGCGGCTGGGCAGGGCTGGCACTCTCGCTTCTGGCCCTCAAGCCGCAACTTGCCGCCGGACTGGTGCTCTGGATGTTGTTGCGACGTGACCTCCGCACGCTACTGGGCCTGGCCGCCGGCTTCGCCCTCCAGGCGCTGGCCGTGGCCGCGTTCCTGGGACCCGGCGTGTGGCTCGATTATCTGCACGCCTTGCCCACGATTTCCGCCGTTACCCGCTACTACCACTATTCGCCGTTGGTGGAAGCGTCGTTCGTGGGCATCGCCAGCAATCTGCTATGGTCGGCCGGGCCGGGCACCGCGTACTCGTGGTCGGCCTGGGAAGCGGCGGCAATGAAGATCACATACGCGGTCACGGTCAGCGCGGCCGTGGTCCTGCTCTGCCGCGTCGTGTGGGCGCGGCGGGCAGCCCAACCGGCCTCCCCTGCCCCCGGAACCGAGAATTACGAATATGCCTGCGGCGTGCTGTTCATGATGATTTTTCCGCCCTATTTCCTCCTCTACGACCAGACGCTTCTGGCGATCCCGCTGGTCCTGCTCTGGTCGTCGCCGGCCTGGCGGTGGGGCGTGGCCTTATTTGCCACCACGACCGTCCTGGTAGTGAACCTCTCGCTCGTGCTCGGTTTCAGCCTTACCGGATTCGTGGCCCTGGCAACAATGTTCGTCTTGCCTCGATATTTTTCGCGGCCTGTTTTGACTTCTTGAAAAATCGACCTACGTTTCAGGTGAAGGATCAAATCGCGTGCAGGGAAGTGAACTGAACTCAACCAATGTTTCATTCCGAAGCCTGTGGGTGATCGGAAAGGGGAGAAGTGATGAAATCGTTCGTTGCTAACTTGCGTCGCTTTTTAGTGTCGGAAGACGGTCCTACCGCGGTCGAATACGCCGTGATGCTCGCGCTGATCATCGTCGTGTGCCTCACGGCGATTGGCACGATCGGCACCAACGCCAATGCCATTTTCAACTCGGTTGCCAAGTCGCTCTAGAGCGGAACTCAACGAAAGTTCCATTCCGCGGCCTGCGGACGATCGGAAAGGGCGGACGTGATGAAAGAGTGTGCCGCCAAGTTACGTCGGTTCTTGGCGTCGGAAGAAGGTCCTACTGCGGTGGAATACGCCGTGATGCTCGCGCTGATCATCGTCGTGTGCCTCACGGCGATTACCTCGATCGGCAGCAACGCCAGCAGCGTGTTCTCCAAGGTCTCCAAGTCGATCTAGCGACTGCTCCACGGGCTGCCGAGTCAAGCGGCAAAGCGAGCCGCAGTCAGCCGCGGAGCAGGCGCGTCGCGAAACCTCCGGTCCGCCTGCCTGGCGCAGAGCCGACGGCAGGCGCGAAGACCGGAGAGAATCCCCTTCCGTATCCCACGCGGGCCGGACGGGGATTTTCATTTCTTGTGGTGCTCCCGTTTGACATGACGTGAACTGCGACCTAGGGTTGTGCAGACGGCGAATCTCTTGGCGTCGGTCGTTTCGGGCAGCGATGGCGAGGACTTGAACATGTATCCCGTAATCCCCATGGATATGAACCAGTTCGCGGCCGATGCGCTGTTGTATCTCTTTGCCGCGGTCAGTGCCCTCCTGAGCGTGGTTTACAGCTTGCGGTAAAAGGAACTTTCCACTCATGCCGACCTTGGTTCATGGACTTGTCGAGAACTGGCCCACCTGGCTGCTCAGTGTGATCCTGATCGTTGCGGCGGTCATCGACGGCTGGCTCTTGAAAGTGCCCAACTGGCTGACCTTCCCCTTAGTGTTGGCCGGCTGGACGGCCGGCGCGTATTGCGGCGGCTTCAGCGGTCTGGCATGCAGTTTCGCGGGCACCCTGGTAGGGTTGGGGCTGTTGTTGCCCGCCTACGCCGTCGGCGGCATGGGTGCCGGCGACGTGAAACTCATGGCCGGGATCGGCGCCTGGATTGGCGCGGCTGCGACGTTCTACGCCTTCTGTCTATGTGCCGTCATCGGTGGAGTGATCGCTGTGGCGATGGCGTTCTTCTCGGGCCAGCTGGCGCCACCATGTCCAGCAATTTCTCCAGATCGTTCATGAAATCCTCACCATCCGCAACCCAGACGCTTTGTCGGCCATCGCGGCAGAACGGAAGAGTAGCATGAGGCTTCTGCCCTACGGCATTCCCATTACCTTGGGCACGATCGCCTACTTTTTCTGGAGCGGGATGTTGATCTAACGATTGTAATGATACTGCCTCGGGTAACGGTTGGCCTCCTTTGCTTGAAGTTCCAATGCTTCCGTCGCCAATGTTTATGAGCGGAAGGCCGCGATTGCGGGAAGCAACCCAGACACGCGCAGCATCGATTTTGCGGAAAATAGGGAATTTAACGGCCTTGTTCGTCGGGGGATACCCATGAAAGGAAAGTCGGTCGCCTTGCTGGTCCTGGCGTTGGGCTGCGGCCTTATCGCGTCGTTGGGCATCACCCAGGTGCTGGCCAAACGCGGCGATCCCTCCGTTCCCAGCGATGCCACGCCGGTCTATATCGCCAAGACCGAAATCAACACCGGCATCCTCATCACGCCAGAGCAGCTTAAGCTCGAACAATGGCCCAAGGACCGAGTTCCCGTGGGGGCGGTGACCCGCCAGGAAGACCTCGACGGCCGCCGCGCACGGCAGAAGATCTACGCCGGCGAGCCGATCATCGAGCCCAAACTCCTTGCCCGCGGTCAGGTGCCCACCGACGGCCTGGTTCCCAAGGGGCTCCGCGTGGTTCCCGTCGCGGTCCAACTGGAGGCCATCCACGGCGGACTGGTGCTCCCTGGATCGCGTTGCGATTTGCAGGTTTTCATTCGCGCGGACCCTAACCTGGGAGTCAGCGAGACTCTCTGCAAGACCATCTTGCAAGACATCCGCGTATTTGCCGTCAACAACGTCACGAGCATCGAGTCCCAGGACTCCAAGACTCCCGATACGAGGTCGATCCCTGGCGGAAAGACCGTCTCCTTGCTGGTCACTCCGGCCCAGGCCCAGGTCGTCACCCTGGCCAGCCAATTGGGCCAGATCCGCCTGATCTTGCGAAGCGGCGAGGATCAGGAGCAGACGAAAATCGCCGACATGACGTTCCGCGAAATGATGGGGGGCGCGCACGCCGGCGGCGATCGGAAGTTGGAAAATCTCAAGGCCGCCAATGACGAGCGTTTCCAGAAATGGGCCGATACGGTCCGGAAAATGCTGGCGGAGAAAGCCAAAGCCGCCAATGGCTCGGCCCAAGAACCGCAACGCTTTACCATGCGCGTGCGCTCGGGGCCCGAGGTCAACGACGTCCTCTTGATCGCCAACTCCGGCGTGCAAGGCATGCCCGGCGATGAAGGTGTTTGGACGGCCACGGGACTGGGCTCAATTTCCCATGCGGGCGCACGGAACTCCGGATCGGCGACTTCGGATACCCACGCCAAGCCGGTGGCTGTCGGGCCTGCGGCACTCCCGACGGGTCCAACCGCGACGCCTACGACTCGGAGTGCCAACACGCTGCCAATAACCACCAGCCCAGGAAGCCCGCGGTCGTCCGACGGCCCGTATACCGGCCCGCAGCCGCCCTGACGCCTGACATTCGAAATCCGACTGCTCCGCGGCTGCTTGCGGCTGGCGGGGCGGCCAAACGCGCTCGGGCACCATGTACCCATGGTCGTCGGAGCAGGAAGGAGTTCACGGATGAACCAACGATTTATCTCCGCCGCGCGACTGCTCCGCTGGCGCGCGCGCCTCGCCGCCCTGTCGGCGGCAACCAGCCGCGGAGCAGTCCTGCTCTGCGGCAGCTTGTGGCAAGCAGGTCGGCGAGGCCCCAGCCCCCGCGGAGCAGTCCTGCTCCGCGGCAGCTTGTGGCAAGCAGGTCGGCGAGGCCCCAGCCCCCGCGGAGCAGTCCGATCGAGCGTCGTTGCCTTTCTGTTGCTGGCCCCATTGACCGCGACCTTGTCGATCGCCCGGGCCCAGCCGCCGGCGGTTGTTCCCAGCTACGCCCCCGCCGCCGACCATGGGAACATGGTGCCCGCGGCGGGCACCCCGCGGGGCACCCAGTACCCTGGGTCGGGGTCGGCGACCGATTCCAGTCCGGCCGGCCCCTACTACAAAGTCACGGGTGTCGACGACCATTTGAAAATGGTTGTCAATTCCAGCCGCTTCCTCACGCTCGACAAGCGGATCCCCCAGGTCCAGGTCAACAACCCAGATATCCTCGACGTGACGCCGATGTCACCCACCCAGGTGCAGATCTCGGCCAAGCGGACGGGCGTCACCCAGGTGAACCTGTGGGGCGAGGACAAACGGATTTATACGGTCACGGTGGTTGTTACGGCCGATGCCGCGGAACTGGCCAACGTCCTCCGGGAACTGTTCCCCAAGACCGCACTGACGATCGTGCCCATCAACGGCAGTTCGGTGATCATCTCCGGCTACGTTGACCAGCAGGACGCGGTGCCGAAGATCGTCTCGGTGGCCACCAAGTATTTTCCCGACGTCATCAATAACATGATCGTCAGCGGCGTGCAGCAGAGCATTCTGCACGTCAAAGTCATCGAAGTCTCGCGATCGAAGTTGCGGAGCATGGGCTTCGATTGGGCGCAAATCAGCAGCAACGGCAATCTCGTGATGTCGGGCGTGAGCGGGCTGCTGACTTCGGCGGCCGCGGGGAGTTCCACCGGCGGTTTCTCGGGGGCCTTCGGCGCGCCGGACAACACTTTCAAGTTCAATATCGGCGGCGCCAACGCCTTCTACGCGGTGCTTAGCGCCATGCGCCAGGACGGCCTTGGCAAGTTGCTCTCGGAACCGGACCTGGTGGCCATCAGCGGCCGGCCGGCTTACATGGTGGTTGGCGGCGAAATGGGCTACCAGGTCAGCAGCACGGTGGCCGGGAACACTGTCGGCTGGAAGGAATACGGCACGCGACTGGATTTCGTGCCCCTCGTGCTAGGCAACGGCCGGATGCACCTCGACATCCGTACCCGCGTCAGCGAGCTCGACGACGCCAACGGCATCGACGGCATTCCCGCCCTGACTACCCGCGAGGTCGAAACCGGCGTGGAGCTGCGGAACGGGCAAACGTTGGCCATCGCCGGTTTGATCGAACAGAAGACCAACGCCAGCAGCCAAGGTTTGCCCTGGATCAGCGAAATCCCCTACCTCGGCACGCTCTTTCGCTCGGTCCTCCATTCGACCAACGAGGTCGAACTGCTCGTGCTCGTCACGCCGCAGCTTGTCGACGGCATGGAACCCAACCAGGTGCCGACCTGCCTGCCCGGCATGCAGACGACCGATCCCAGCGACTGGGAACTGTTCTTCAAAGGTCATTTGGAAGTGCCCAACTGCTGCCCGGTACCCGGTACTCTGGGTGGCGAGCCGGCCGTATGTCCGGTTCGCGCCGCCGACGGCGTCAGCACGAGTTTCAATCCGGCCGCGGGCCCCGGGTACCAGGTACCCCTGGTCGGCCCGCAAAATCCTCAGAACCCCTCCACGTCGAACGCGATGGCTATGAATCGGCAGTCTCCCGAGCCCGCTTTCATCGGCCCGATCGGTTACGACGTCCTAAAATAATATAGCAACTGCGCAAGGGGGCGTTGAAATCCGAAATCCGAATATCGAAATCCGAAGCAAATACAAAATCCGAATAAGGAAATGACCGAAACAGCCGAGTTTCGAACCTTTGGTTCTTGAATTTCCGATTTATTGAGAACGTTCGGAAGAAATTGGCGCGGGTCCCGCGTTTTTCCTGGGCTTCCGCTCATTTCTTCTGAACGTTCTAAGGATTTCGAGCTTCGGATTTCCATCCGTGTTTCAGCCCGCCCCGGTTTTTTGCCGTAGAGATGCCGCTTATGTCCAACGTCCTTCGCCTCGCGATCGTCGATCCCGACGATGTCAAACGAGAATCGGTGAAATCGATGCTCCTGGGCATGGACATGATTTGGCTGGAGGCGGAGTGCTCGCGCTACGAGTTCTTTGCCGACGTGGTTGACCAGACCAACCCCGACATCGGCCTGGTGGCGCTGGACGCCGACACGGACCGAGCCTTGGAACTGGTCGCGCGGCTTAGCGAAACCTCGCCCAAGTGTGCCGTGCTGGTGACGAGTTGTTCGCATGACGGCCACCTGATCCTGCGGGCGATGCGGGCCGGGGCGAAGGAGTTTCTCACCCAGCCTCTGCGCATCGAGGATCTGCTGGCCGCCCTGGGACGCATCAGTGAACGCCGCAACGGCCCCGGCGAGGGGCGGCCCCGCGGCAGCCAGGTCGTCGCCGTGGCGGGTTCGCTGGGCGGCGTGGGGAATACGAGCCTGGCCGTGAACCTGGCCTGCGTGTTGGCGCAGAACACGAAAAACTCGGTCACCCTGGTGGACCTCGACCTCTGTCTGGGCGATGCCGACGTCTTCCTCGACGCCATTCCCGACTACACCCTGGTCGATGTCGCCCAGAACGTCACCCGCCTGGATTTCAGCCTGTTGAAGCGATCGCTGACGAAGCACTCGTCCGGGGTTTACCTGCTGCCGCGGCCCGTACAGTTGGAAGACTGCGCCTTGATCACGCCGGACGACCTCCGCCGGGTAATCGGCCTGCTGAAGGCCACCTTCAGCCACCTCGTGCTTGACCTCAGCAAGGGCTACAGTCCCAATGACATGGTGGCTCTGCAAATGGCCAATCACATCCTGCTGGTCACGCAGTTGGACCTGCCCTGCCTGCGGAACGTGGTCCGGCTCATGATGTCGTTCAACGAGATGGACGGCATCGGCGAGAAGGTGAAGATCATCGTCAACCGTGCCGGCCTCGACAATGGGCATATCACCATGAAGAAGGCCCAAGAGACGATCGGCAAGGAAATCTTCTGGCAGCTTCCCAACGAATACCGCACGATGATCGAAGCCCGCAACAACGGCGTGCCGTTGATCGAACAGTCGCCCAAGGCGGCGATCACGCAGTCGATCGCGGGTCTGGCCGCGGCCTTGTTCAACGAGGCCAAGTCTGAACCTCCGATGGCTGTCAAGAAGTCCTCCGGCCTCACCGGGCTCTTCAGCCGCTGGTCGGGCAAGGGGAAGTAATAGGCGGAAGGGGGAAGGGGGAAGGGGGAAGGCGGTCCCCCTTACGGCTTCTCCCTTCCGGCTTCACCCCGCCGCCCGCGACGGAATCGCTTGACGCGCGTCGACCGGGCCGAACTGATGCGGACGAAGCACCGCTTCCGCTTCACTCGACTGCTCCGCAGGGGAGGGCGACTCGCCACCCCGCCGGCCGCAAGCATCTGCCGAGCAGGCCGCCTGCCGACCGATCGCCACTCTTCGCGGAGCGCCGAAGCCCAGCCTGGCCCAAAGGCGGCCGCTGAGGCGTGCCAGGATCGAAGGCCGCCACGGAAATCGCGCGCATTCCATGGCCACTAGCCCCAGATGTGCGGCCGCGGAACGTCTCCAACCGGGAACCGCCGCCCAACGGCGGAAAAGTCGCTCGCTGGCAACGCCTTCCCGCCACGCATCGCGGGGCACGCGGCAGCCGGAACGGTGCAGTTTCCAGCCGGGTGCCGGGTCCGCCAACAGTTCGCCCGCGGCAATCGTCACGCAAGCCGGCTCCTGAACCAGGCGATAGCCGGCTTTTCGCACAGCCAAGGCCAGATCGGTTGCCGCCGTCAATTCGCTGCCGTCGTGCTGCAAGATATCGACCCGTTCCAGCACATCCCGTCGATAGAAGGCCGCCGCCAGCGACGGAAAAGGGGCGAAGGCGGAAGGGGGAAGAGGGAAGGCGGAAGGGGGACCGCTTTCCGCCTTCCCCCTTCCTCCTTGGAGCCTCTCTCCCGCGGCGATGCGGCCGATTGAGCCGGCCGCCGTCCAACGGAGCCCAGCAAAGAGAATCCGATCGGGATGCTCGCGATCGACCACGACCGGCACGACTGCAGCCACGTCCGGCTCGGCAAACCGTGCCAGGGCTGCGTCCGCCCAACCGGGTGTGACCTCGTAGCCCGCGGCAATCACATGGACTACCGGCCCGTGGCTCGCCGCCAGGCCGCAGGCAAAACAATCCACCAGATCGGCCCCCGGCAACGTCTCGACAAACTTGACTTCACCTTGCAGTTGGTAAGGATCGTCGTACGGCTGATTCAAGACAACGACCACCTCGCTTCGCTCAGGCTGGTTCTCCAGCACCGACACCAGCGTGTCTTCGAACCGTGTCAGATCGCCCATGAAGGGCACGATGATCGAGAGTCGTTGCACAGATAACTTAGAACTTAGAACTTAGGACTAAGAACTAAGCTCTAAGAACTAAGTTCTACAGTCCAATGTGCCTTTTTCCGTTTATGTCGGTTAAATGGGCAAAGGAAGTTGATTCAATCGTGTTCGTTTCGCGGAAAAAGTCAAGCCTATTTTATACACTTTCTACGGATTATGCACGTTTTCTTCCTCAGCCCAAGTTTCCGCCAAGGCCACCAGCCACTCGACAGAATGCTTCATTTCCTCCAAGGAAGCCCATTCCGTGGGGGAGTGAATCGAATGTGCCCCGCTGGATAAATTGGGCGTGGGAAGGCCCAATTCGGTCAGGCGGGAGCCATCGGTCCCGCCACGGACGATCGTTTTTCGGGCCGTCCGTCCCAATCGAACCAGGGCTTTTTCCGCATAACTCACAGCCCGCGGCTCTCGGCCCAGGCCAGCCGCCATATTCCGATAGTAGGGTACGACTCCAATCTCGATTCGGGCGGCAGGAAACTCCTTGAGGGTCGCGTCCGCCACCTGCCGGAGCAGTTCGGCGTAGTCCACTAATCTGGCTATTTCAAAATCCCGCAACAGAAGGCGAAGTTTCACCTCGCCGACCCCACCGCTGATGTCCAGCGGATGAATGAACCCCTCGCGCCCTTCGGTTGCCTCGGGCGCCAATCGATCGCGCGGCAGGCGCGAGAAAATCGGCAGTCACCCGCAGGGCATTAGTCATGCGGCCTTTGGCAATCGCCGGATGAATGTTCACGCCCCGGATGGTGACCTCGGCGGTCTCGGCGGAAAAATTCTCCACGTCGATTTCGTCACTGCCGTGGCCATCGACCGTGTAGCAAACTAGGGCGCCGATCTGGCCGATATCGACGTGTTCCACGCCCCGGCCGACTTCTTCGTCGCACGTGAAGCAGAGGCGGATCGGCCCATGGCCGATTTCCTGGTGCTCCATGAGCCACGTGGCCGCCTCCATGATGATCGACACGCCGGCCTTGTCGTCGGCACCCAGGAGTGTCGTGCCGTCGGTGGTAATCAACGTATGACCGATGACCTGCTCCAGTTCCGGATTCTCACCGCCACGGATGACCTGCCGCGGACCCGCATCCGCCAGTGGGTTCCCGCCTACCATGGGTACATGGGGCCCGGCCCCGGCCGCCAACACGATATCGCCGCCGCCGTACTTGCGAATGACCTGTGGTTTCACGTCTTTGCCGGTCGTCTCCGGCGAGGTGTCCAAATGTGCGCAGAAAGCGATTGTCGGGGCCGGCCCGGCAACCGTCGCCGGCACCGTCGCCAGGACGATGCCGAACTGGTCCTGCTCAGCGTCGTCAATGCCCGCGGCCTTCAACTCGCGGACCAACAGCCGGCCCAACTTCAGTTGGCCCGGCGAACTGGGGTACGACTTCGCATCGACGCGGGCGGTTGTGTCGATCTTCACGTAACGAAGAAAGCGTTGCAATAGACGGCGGTTATTCATGGGAAAAGACCATTTCTTCCGAACGTTCTCATGGCTTTGCCGCCATTCTATACGCTCGCGACCAGGGATGCCATCAGTTTGCCGTTCTCCCGATCGCCTCCGGCGCGTGTTGCCTGCGTTGACGGCAATGAAGTATAATCATCCCTTTTGAGCATGGTGCCGTTTCCGAGCATTATATCATGTCGATCCTCCCCCCTTTCATGCTGCCGAAGAACATCTTGACCGCGCTGCGGCGGCCGTCGAACCATATTCAGGTTTCGCCGCGGCTGGCGGAGGTCGCCCGTTGCGATGCCCCGGAGGTCTATCGCCGGCTGGAAACCAGCGACCAGGGCCTGAGCGAGGAGGAAGCCGCCCGCCGCCTGGAGCAGCACGGCCCGAACGTGGTCGCCAAGGAAGAACGGCATCGGCGGGTCAGACTCTTGGCCCAGGCCTGCGCGAACCCGCTGGTGATCCTGCTGTTGGTGTTGGCGGTCGTTACCTGGTGGAGCGACGACAATCACGATCTCGGGGGGCCAGCCGTCATGCTGGCCATGGTCGTTCTGGGCGTGGGCCTGCGGTTCTTCCAGGAACTGCGGGCCGGCGACGCCGCGGCCAAGCTCAAGGCCATGATCAGCGTCACGGCGACGGTGGTCCGCGACGGCAAGCCACGCGAGTTGCCGCTGGGTCACCTGGTGCCGGGCGACGTCGTCCAACTCGCGGCCGGCGACATGATCCCGGCCGATCTCCGCCTCGTATCCTGCAAGGACCTGTTCGTCATCCAGTCGAGCCTGACCGGGGAATCGCTCCCCGTGGAGAAGTTCGACGCGCAGGACGAGCGCGGCTCCAAGTCGGCGTTGGAACTCAAGAACACCTGCTTTCTCGGCACCAGCGTGGAAAGCGGCGCCGCCGTGGGAGTAATCGTGGAAACAGGTTTCAAGACCTACTTGGGCAGCATGGCCCAGTCGATCGTCGGACAGGTGGTGCCGACGAGTTTCGACAAGGGCGTGAGCCGCTTCACCTGGCTGATGATCTATTTCATGCTGGTGATGGTGCCGCTGGTGTTCGTGATCAACGGCAGCACATTGAAGGAGGTCAAGGGAGTGCTGCAACACGATTGGCGGGGCGCCTTCTTCTTCGCGCTGTCGGTGGCCGTGGGCCTCACGCCCGAGATGCTGCCGATGATCGTCTCGGTCTGTCTCTCCCGCGGCGCCATTGGCATGTCGCGCAAGAAGGTGATCGTCAAGCGGCTGAACTCGATTCAGAATCTCGGCGCCATGGACGTGCTCTGCACCGACAAGACCGGCACGCTCACGCTGGACCGGGTGATCCTGGAGCGGCATTGCAACGTCGTCCGCAACGAGGATGAAGGGGTCCTCTTGCTGGCCTATCTCAACAGCCACTTTCAGACCGGGCTGCGCAACGTCTTGGACCGGGCGATCCTGCAGTTCAAGGATCTCCACGAGAAGCACGCCGTGCCGGACCACAAGAAAATCGACGAGATCCCCTTCGATTTCTCGCGGAAGCGGATGTCGGTGGTCGTCGAGACGCCGCAGGGAACCCGCCGCCTGGTTTGCAAGGGCGCGACGGAGCCCGTCTTCCAGTGCTGCAACCGCTTCGAGCTCGAGGGAAAGGTCTACCCGGTCGATCCGCTGCTGATTACGGAATTGAAGGAATACTGCGACGAACTGAGCGCCGACGGCTTCCGCGTGCTGGCGATCGCCTACAAGGACGTCGAGCCGAAGGCTGCCTACTCGAAGGACGACGAACGCGACCTGGTGCTGATGGGCTACGTCGCCTTCCTGGACCCGCCCAAGGATTCGGCGGCCCCGGCCATCTTGGCCCTGAAGAACAACGGCGTGGCCGTCAAGGTCCTCACCGGCGACAACGAGCTGGTCAGTCGCAAGATCTGCCAAGAGGTGGGGCTGGCGACGGATTGCTTGCTGCTGGGCCCCCAGGTGGAAGCCATGACCGACGGCCAGCTTGCCGAGGCGGCCGAGCGCGCCACGCTCTTCGCGCGGCTCTCTCCGGCCCATAAGCAGCGGATCATCCGCGCCTTGCAGAGCAAGGGGCACGTGGTCGGTTTCCTGGGCGACGGCATCAACGATTCTCCCGCGCTGCGGGCCGCCGACGTGGGCGTCTCCGTCGACAGCGCCGTGGACATTGCGAAGGAGGCCGCGGACATCATCCTCCTGGAAAAGAGCCTCATGGTGCTGGAGGAAGGCGTGCTGGAAGGCCGCAAGGTCTTCGCCAACATCCTCAAGTACGTCCGCATGGGCGCCAGCTCGAATTTCGGCAACATGTTCAGCGTGCTGGGCGCCAGCGCCTTCCTGCCCTTCCAGCCGATGGACCCCAAACAAATCTTGACGAACAACCTGCTCTACGACTTCTCACAGGTGCCCATTCCCGGCGACAACGTCGATCCGGAACAGGTCGCCAAGCCCCGCCCCTGGCAGATGGGAGAGATCGCCAAATTCATCCTCTTCATCGGCCCCTGCAGCTCGATCTTCGACTACACGACCTACTTCATGATGCTGAAGGTCTTCCACTGCTGGGACAACCCCGCGCTCTTCCAGACCGGCTGGTTCGTGGAGTCCTTGCTCACCCAGACACTGATCATCCACATCATTCGCACCAACCGCATCCCGTTCCTGCAGAGTTGGGCCAGTTGGCCCTTGACGGTCACCGGCGCGATCATCATGGCCATCGGCGCTTGGCTGCCCTTCGCGCCGATTGCAACCTGGCTGGGGTTCGCACCGCTGCCCCCGCTCTACTGGCCGCTCGTGGTGTTGACGCTGTTCTGCTACGTGCTCTTGACCCAAGGCGTCAAGTTCTGGCTGATCCGCAAGGCCTGGATCTGACGCACTAACCCCCGATTATTCACGGTAGCCGGCCTGCTCCGCAGCTGCTTGCGGCGGGCAGGGCGGCGAGGCCGGCACACCCGCGGAGCAGACGGATCAATTGCTGATTCCCATCCCGAAGGACATGCCGGTCATGCCGAGTCCCTCTATCCCCACTCCCGATCCGCCCCAGAATTGGCTTTCCCACAGCCCGCTGGCGAAAAACGTGCGTCCGCGGGCGAACTCCCTTTTCCATTCCAGCCCCATGCTGAATTCGGCAATGTACAGCTCGGTGTCGGTCTTGAGTTTCAGGCGCGTGGCGGCGAGGTCAAGGACGGGAACATTGTCGCTGATGGAGAGGCTGTCGCGATGCGTTCCGAACAGCATCGTCCCGCGACAATCGGCGACACAATTAAAGGCCGAATCGCCGAGTTGCCGGCGGACTGAGCCGTCAAGGGTCGGCCCGACGCCGGTGAAACCGTCGTCGTAGCCGAGCACGATGTCCGCCAACTTAGGCATGAAAAGCGTGGCGCTGCGCGAGTGATCGTAGCCGGCGACGCTTAGACCCGCCGACGCGTCGATGTGGAACCTGTCACGGTCGAACTGTTGCGTAACTTCCAAGTCGGCCTTGTACACGTTCAGGTCTCCGGCCACCCGGATGGCGGAACCGGCCGGAAGAACCGGCTCGCCGCCAAGCGGCACGTTGAGCGATTCGGCCTCCAGCGAATTGTTGAATCCCCAGAACCGTGCGCGAGCACCAAGTCTCCGTTGCTATATGCCAGCCAAAACCGGGGCGCAAGGGCCAGCCTGTTATCTGGGAACGACTGCAAGAGGTTGAGGTTCTGGGAGGGCAGTGAGAGGCCTGCACTGGAAATGTCGCCTACGTAGGGGCGGAGGACCGTCAGCTCGGCGCCCGCCGCGAGCTTGTAGCCCGGGCGGCAATCGATAATCGTTTGCGGCGCGTCCTGCTCGCCTGGCAGCGGGTCGAGCAGCGGCTCGGCCGCAGCGGCCAATATGATACTTGGCGCCGGCGCAACGAGCATCGCACCGCCCTCATGGGCAGCGATCCGTTCCTCCATCGTCGGCTCCGGGGAGATGGCCTGCAGTCGGTCCGGGCTGCCAAGCGGCGCCTCCGTTTGGGCGGCGGCAAGTCCCGCCAGGCACGTCCATAGCGAGATCGCCAAAGTCGTTCGGCTGCGTTTCGTGGTCAGCATGATGGCTGTCTTCCTTTCCTGAGTTGCTGAGATCCGGTGAACCGCAGAAACGCTGCCCGTGCGGTGACAAGGCAGAACTCCGTTTCTGAGGGTGGCGTCGGACGGGTGGTTTCTACGCAATCTGCGGATCGGTGCGGACTTGACGCCTATGCTCAACGTGCCGTCCTGCCGGGTAATATCGGAAATGCGGATTGTGCCGAAAAATCGAATTCTCGCGGTAGAGCGCAAGAAGCATGCGCGACGACGGCGGTGCGAAGCACAACCGTTAAAACTGTTACGACCGGAACCCGGACAATCGGCAGGCGACGCACATCCGGAACAACCGTCACAGTTTAACACGGTCGATTGCCTCGAAACACGGGGTTGCATCAGCGAATAAGGGGCAAAACCTCTTTTCTTGCCGCCCAGCAATTCTTTGGTGCGAGTGTCGCGTCTCCGTCGGTTCCGGCCATAGAGGGATTAGTGGTCCAAAACACGGTACCAGCAAGGCCAAACCGGCCATCCACCAATCCAAGTCAAGGAGCTCAATCATGTTCGCCAGGTTTTTCACCGGTCTTCGTAACCATGCCGCCCAAACCAAGCCTCATCATCGCAAGCGTCCGCTGCGGCTGGAAAGCCTGGAGACGCGGACGTTCATGTCGGCCACGCCTTTTCAGGCCGCGGTTTTCCATGATGCCGTCAAACCTGCGGCGAGCATCGCCGCTTCCGCCTCGTTGAAGACGCAATTTACGGTCAACGACCTGAAGAACGCCTATGGCGTAAGCAACCTCCTCTTCACGAGGGGCGGCAGCACCGTGGCCGCCGACGGCCGCGGTCAGACGATCGCCATCATTGACGAGAACGACGATCCGAACATCGGCAAGGAAATCACTACGTTCGACAGCGCGATGGGTTTGCCCGCTTGCAACTTGACCATCGCCAAAGAAAACGTCAACGGCAAGGGCCCCGTCTACAACGCGGGTTGGGCCACCGAGATCGCCATGGACGTGGAACTGGCCCACGGCTTCGCCCCCGGTGCCAACATCCTCCTCGTCGAAGCCAATGCGTTGGATTCCAACGGCCTGTATACGATGGTCGGTTGGGCCAGGAACCAGCCCGGTGTCTCCGTGATGTCGATGAGTTGGGGGGCTGACGGCGAAAACGGCGGGGCCGGAGAAACCGGCTTGGACGGCTATTTCGTCACCCCCGCCGGCCACACCGGCATCACTTTCGTGGCTTCCGCGGGAGATCACGGAAATCCCCTGTATCCGGCCTGTTCGCCCAATGTGGTGAGCGTCGGCGGCACCACGCTGACGATGTCGGGCAACAGCTACTACTCGGAAACGACCTGGAACGACGGAAGGGATTCGAACGGCGTCCTCTGGACCACCGGCGGCGGCTACAGCAAGTATGAGAGCAAGCCTGCGTTCCAGAACGGCTTCGTGTCCGGAACGATGCGCGGTGCGGTCGACGTAGCCATGAACGCGGAACCCAATACCCATATCTACACGATCAACGCGAATGGCACGGGAAGTTGGGGTTGGTGGGGCGGCACCAGCGCTGCGGCGCCGGAGTTTGCCGCAATCATCGCGATCATCAACCAGGGCCGGGCTTTGGGCGGCCTGGGCACGCTGTCGAACACCGACAAGGCAATCTACTCCTTGCCGTCCAGCGATTTCCATGACATCACGACCGGCAACAACACGCACTACGCGGCCGGCCCGGGTTGGGATCCCGTCACGGGGCGCGGCTCGCCGATCGGACTGCCGTTCATTCGCGACATGCTCGGTGCCTAGATGACATTGCACGATTCTGGGAAAGAACGCCCAATGGTACAAGATGTATGACGGCCGCTGGGCAGATCCCCCGCAAAGGATTGCGTCTCGCTGACGCGCGACACGCTCGCCGCGACCTACGGCCGGCGGAGCGTTTTGTAGTCGACCTGATGAGAGAACGCTTTCCAGTCGGATTCGGAAAGCCCTTGTCCCTTGTCGAAGAAGCACAGCGTGTCATCCCAAGACAGGGCCAAGGTCCGGCCGTTCTTCTCGGCGGCCTCGATCAGGGTGACGAGTTCCTCGGGCAAGAGAAGCCGTTGATCGGCGTTGTCGGCCGCCTGTTTGATCTGCTGCCGGGTGAGATTAAGCCGCACGATCGCCGGCGGCTTGGTAACAATCGCATAGTTGTCGTTCTCGATGTCGTCCGCGGCGGCGAAGTGGAAGACCACCCAAGTCGTTCGCGGCGTGGGGAGGCCCGCCTGCCGGTCGCTGGCGCGGGCAGTCCGCAAGTAGAGGGCCATCTGCTTCGGATCGTCCCTGACCGCACGGACCGCAAGCTCATAGTAGCGGCGCACGAAGGGTTGCGTATTCTTTCTCCCTTTGAAGAAGTCGAGCAGGTTATCGAGGTGCGCCAGGTCCTTGCGATCGACCTTGCCGCCGTCTCCGGAAAGCTGCGAAGCGATCAGCAATTCGGCCGCGAAGAGTCGCAGTTCCAGGGTCTCGCGCCGATTGGCATCATGGTAATGGGAAACGCCGAACTGCTCGAGGAACTCGCGCAGCAAATCCAAACCTTCACCGCGACGGCGTTTGTCTTTGAGGGCCAGCACGGCGGCAGCGAGTTGGCGGGCGAGGGCGGCCCGCTCGCGGTCGGCGCCGGTGATGTCGGTGTCCTTCACGGGCACGACTTCGTCGGCAAAGACCTTGCCGGCCTCGTCCGCTTCGCCGCGGAGAGCGCTGAGAATGCAGTATTTGCAGGCCATGACGACGCGTTTGCCGGGATCCGGTTCGACCTGGCAGGCGCGATGGTAAAGCTTGCAGGCCTGCTCCGAACTCAGGCTTCCCAAAGTTCCGCAGGCAGCGCCCCCGTACAACCGGCAATCGGCCCAGCGCTCCGCCGAATTGGCCCATCGTTCCTTGAGGTCGCGAATGTAGCGTTGCCGGCCTGGTTGGTTCGGCGGCAAGCGACCGGCGTTCTCGATCTGCTCGTTGATATCGCCGCGTTCCCCGTCGCGTTTGAAGACTTCGTCGCCGACAAGCTTGAGGAAACTGGAGCAGGCCCCGGTCGCGTTCCCTTGATAGCGCCGCAAGCGCCAGCCCATGGCGCGCGTGCAGGAATTCCACCATGGTAAAGGGGTTGCTTTCGGGCTTGACGCCCAAGATAGGATAGGCCTTCAAGAAGGCTTCCCGCGCGTCATCGATATTCCACTGATCCAGGAGGCTCCAGCCGCGACTCGTATAGATTGCGGCCTTGATGGGGTGAACGACGACGCGCTGGTTTCCCGCCGCACTCTGCTTGAGCGTCTCGCTTTGCTGGAGAACGCTTTCGGCCTTGTTGAAGGGATACATTTCGTATTCCTCCGGCTGGCTGGCATGATCCGACGCTTCCGAACCCCAGTGGATCAGGGTCGCGACCTTGAACAGCGAAGGCGTGTCGTCGCCCTCCTGCGCTTCGTCGAATCGCCGCCTTCCCTCGCCTGCCTTGGCGCCGTCTTTCTTGTAATCGCCGAGGAGTTGCGAGTGCAGCAAGGCCGAATCTGCCAGGCAGAGCCGCCGCAGAAGATGATTGGCCGGATAGAGCTCTCGCGCTTCGTCATAGTTCTTCCTGGCTTCCTCGATCAGTTGCTGCTTGCTTCGTCCGGATGACGTGGAAATCGAGATGGCAGCCAATTTGTGTTGCATCAGGGCCCGCGCGTGCAGATCCATGGCGGACCATTCCTTGTCCGGCGGGTGGTCGTTTTCGAATTGTCGCAGCGAGTCCTCCAGCGGAACGATAATGCCCTTGTCGTCGGCCTGGTCGTCGGAAATGCTCTTCAGCGCGGCAAGCAGTCGGACTTGCGGCTGCGTGAGCGACGACTGGCAGGAGGAAGCCACCTCCCAGAGCCACTTCTGCGCCGCAGCCGTGTTGGGGTTGAGGTACGGTTCGGGCTTGTCGCCGATAATCCGGCCGTCGCTCTTCTTGATTGCATCGGCCACCGCCAGCCGCACGAAAGGCGTGTACCACGGCATCTCGTCGAACCACCACTGGCCGTTCAGTCCCGGCAGGAGCAGCAAGTTGTTTTCGTGCTGAACCGTCGACGCCGGCGGAGAGAGGGAGGCCGGTTCTGCGAAGGGCGGCGCTGAACTGTCTGCCGCTTGTGACTGGAATCCACCGCCGGCGCCCAGTCCTTGAGGAGGCTGCAGATGATCGTTGCCGTGATGCGCCAGCCAAACGACCATCGCCGCCAGCGCCGCCACGGCGCCGAGCGATGCCGCGACCGTCACGACTTTACGGCGGCGCACCGGCCGACTGCTCCGCGGTTGGTTGCCACCGGCCGGGCGGCGAGGCCCGCGCCGCCGCGAAGCAGGCATGTCGGCAGTCCCGGTCGAACCGGATTTGGCACGCCCCGGGCGGACGGATTCGCCGGTGTCGTGCAGGCGCAACGCCTGTGTACCCGGCGTATCGATGGCCGAATCCCTGGGTCTGATCTCCGGTCCCGGCCTCGCTTTCCATGACGCACTGACGAGCGATCCCATCCCTGCCGGGTCCGCGAATTGCTGCATGGCCGCGGCCACCTCGCCGGGCGTGGCAAAACGGTCTTGCGGTTCTTTGGCCATCAGGCGGGCCAGGATGCGATCCAACTCGGCCGGACAGCCAGGGCAGGCCGCAGCAAGCGAAGGCACGGGGGCCACGGCATGAGCCATGAGCTTGCGGCGGTTCGAGTCGAACGACTTGCCGCCGAACGGCGGCTGACCCGTCAGCAGAAAGAACAGTGTACAGCCCAGGCTGTAGATGTCGGCGCGAATGTCTACCGTGCTGGAGTCTTCGCATTGCTCCGGGGCCATGTATTCGACCGTGCCAATCATCGTCCCTTGCACGGTCAGCGGGTCGGACTGTTCGTCCGCCGGCCGGTAGTCGTGGCAGAGTTTGGCCAGTCCGAGGTCGAGTATCTTGACGACTCCCGCGCGGTTGAGCATCAAATTGGCCGGCTTGATATCGCGGTGGACGAGGCCCTTCATATATGCATACTGCAACCCCGTTGCCGCCTGCCGGATCACCTCGCAGGCCGCGCCGACGGAAAGCGGCCCGACTTTCTTCTCCAGCCGGTCGATCACCAGGACTTGGAGATTCAGGCCGTCCACGTATTCCATCACCAGGAAGTGAATTCCATTGGCCTCGCTCGCGTAATACGCCCGCACGACGTTCGGGTGATCCAGTCCGCCGATCGACTGCATTTCGCGGCGGAAGCGGGCCAGCGCCGTCGGCGCATCGAGAAAACGGTCCGGCAGGACCTTCACGGCATCAATCCGGTTCAAGAGCAACTGCCGCGCACGGTAGACCACTCCCATTCCACCTTTGCCCAGTTCTTCCAGCAATTCATAGTCGCCAAGGCGGCGGACTTTCACCACGCGTCGGAAGATCGCTTCGACCCGAGCGCCATCAGCCGGGAAACGGTCTTGGTACTGCGCCAGGCTGAACGACTCGCCCGCCCGCGCGCGGTTCTCCAGTTCAATTTCCAACAACCCCTCCAGCAGCTTGTCGCGGCCGGAAGCCGCGGCCCGCGCAAGGAAGGCTTCGATCTCCGGCCTGCTTCCCGCTTGCCAGGCCTCCTCGAACTCGTCGCAGAGCAGTTCTTTGTGGATCAGGGGCGACACGCCCGGCAGGGTTGGTTCTACCTCTTCGGAATTGCTCATGGCGGGGCCTCCTCCGACCAGATCGCCCGGATCGTATCCAGCTTGCGCTGCACGCTCCGCCGCGAGACGCCGAGTTTTTCGGCGATCTCGGCCGTCGTATATCCTTCGAGCGTCTGCACGGCAACCTGGCGAAGTTTCTCGTCGCCCAAACGATCGAGAAGAAGCCGGCAATCTTCGGCGACCATGGTGGCTAGTTCCGGGGTGGGCTCCGAACCGAGAACCTGGCCGATTCCCTCGTCGCGTTCGTGACTCGGATCGCCCGGCAAGAAGACCGATTCGCCACGCACCCGGCCGCCGCCTCGCTTACCGGCAAAATGGCGGCGGCGGTGCGCACGGGCCTTGCGGGCCGTGATCGTGAGCAAGAGTTTCCAGAGGTCCTCGTGGTCGTTGACCTGATCGAAGCGATGACGGGCCATGCCCTGGCAAAAGCTGTTCATGGCGCTGAGGGCCACGTCTTCCTCATCCACGGCCCGGCACGGCACACCGTCCAGCTTGCGCCGGGCGTAATGGACGAGTTTGCCAAAGTACTGCTGCCACAGGGCTTCGGCCGCGGCGGCGTCGCCTCGGCCGAGTTTGACGATCCATTGGGTAACCTCTTCGACGACAGCCATGACACTGTTCTCCCGGAAGGTCAGCGTATGACAGTATATACTTCCCAGGGTAGTAATTCCATGGGCCGTTGTCGAAAAGGCATCCCGCTAGACCGCGCGACCGCACTGGCTGCAAAACTTCACTCCCGGTCCGACTGCGGCACCGCATTGCGAGCAGGTTCCTGCCGCGGGGGCCGGCCGCGGTGGCGAGCGGCGGCGGAACCAAACGACGCCCCCCAGCAAGAGGGCAATTACGCAATGTCCAGTTCCATGGCGGCCAGGCCCGGCGCCGCCTTCAACGAGATTGGCACGCGGACTTCCTGGCCTGGGGAAACTTCCACTTGGGGCGCCAGAAGTTGGCAACCCGCCTCGGGCGTCGAAACGGGGACATTCCCGGCCATGCCTGCGAGCAGGCCTGCGAGCAACAAGTTGGCGTTCATTATCGTGCCCTCCGGCGGTTTGCAAGTTGGAGAATAATGACGGCGTCGCGCGAGGTGACCCGGCCGTCGGCGTTCACGTCCAATTCCCGCTCTTGGGGAAGCAGCCCGACCGACATCTTCAGGGCCCGGCTGGCGTCCAGAGCCGACCAATTGCGGTTGGCCACAACCAGGATCATGCCGTCCGCGGTGGCCAGGGGGATACGGCCGCCGGCCGAAGCGACCGATTCCGTGACCTTCACGCGCACCGGTACGCGTTGGCCGGGGGCTCCGAGGGCGCGGAAGCCGACGGCGGCCACCTGCGGGGAGCCGGCCATGCCGCGCTGGCCGGCCCAGCCCAAGCGAACGATGCCGGGTTCACGGACGTTGCCTTCGAAGAGCATGTTGCTGACTTCTCCCGTGCGACGCGAGCCTTCGGCCCGCAGGGCCGCAGCGTCGTAGCGCAATTCGGCGTTCAGGCTGGCCACGTCGTCAACCTGGAAGGCCCAGACAGGCAGCCAGGTCACGTCGCCCTGGAACACGCTGCGGGAATCGGCCCAGAGGCCGGGCCCTTTGTCCAACGGCGCCGCCACGGGATCGCCCGCGTGGACGTCGTCGTCAAACGGCGGCATCTTGTCGTCCGGCGTGCCTGCGGTGACGGGGCCCATGCCATCCGGTCCCACGATAACGTATTCTCCGGCGTTGACCGTGGCCGGTGGTTGGGACGAAAGCTTGGGAGTCACTTTCACGCGACCCACCATGACGCGAACAGTTGTTGTTTGCTTGGGCTGTTCAAATTGGCGGCCGGCGATTCCGGGTGGGCCAGCAGCGACTGGGCTCGTTCGAGATCCGATCTTTGAAAATCCAGGTCGACATCGTCCCACGTAAGTTCGCCCTCGATGCCCGCTCCTCCAAGCTTCAACCCCGGCGTATCTCGCGACCCGTGACCGCAGATCACCAAGACCTGCAATTGCCTGCTCGCCTTATTCGTCACCCTCCGTGCGGTTTGCAGCAGGTCGTCGGGCGTCAGAACTCCATAGATGTTGTCTGAACCGATTTGTGGCGCTTGATCCAGCGCCTTCAGCAGATTTCGCTCCGCGTCGTCGCGTCCCGGAATACTCGGCACAAGAGCGATGACGAATTGCTCCGCCACCCGAGAATAGCGCCATTTGGCTGTGGCGTCAATGAACGGATAATCGGCGTCTTGTTTGTTCTTGGGACGCCAGAAAAGCTCCAATGCGACGTAGTCCTCGTCCGATCTCGGCAACCGCTTGAATACGATGCTTCCCGTCCACGAATCCTTCGGCGTTTTCCCGCCAGGAATGTCTAGTGCTTGATCCAGTCCCAACGTTCCGCTGGCGGGCGGGGAAGAAGAAATCGTCGCAAAGTCCGAGTTCACTTGGAAGGTGGCTCCGGATTGGGGCAATACTCTGCTGCGCTCCGCAGCCCCTTCCCACCGGCGCTCGAGCGCAAGAGGATACTCCGTTCCCAACTGAATTCCATCAAACGGGGGCCCTTTGATTGTGATCAGCAGTTGCTGCAACGGTTCGCCGGGCGGAGTGAATTTGGCTTCGAGCCTGGTCCCATCCAACGTGAGCGTTTGCAACTGGTCTTTGTAGGTATCGGGCGGCGGCGGATTTGTACCAATGACCCTGCCGCCGCCGAACTGATTCTGCGGGTAGGCCGCAACGGTCAATAGGCGCGGCCAAGACGATTTCCCTTCCGGCGGTTCCCTTTGCCCTCCCGCTGGGCGGGAACAAAGCGAACAAGGTGCTGCATGACTTTCCATTTCGTCTGTCGCTCCATCGAATCGGCATGGGGAGTCCAGTTCCCAGGGCGCCAATCATGCATGATTCAACCGGCGAATCTGGCCGGATCGGCATAGCGAAGTGACCGGTGGCTCAACTTGTGCGACCGGGCTTCTTGATCGGAGTGACGGGCTTCTTGACCGGATTCACCAGCGTCTTGACGGGCGTCTTGGCCGACGTTACCGGTGTCTTGACCGGAGTCTTGACCGGAGTGAACGCTGCCTTGACTGGCGTCTTGACGGGTGTCTTGACCGACGTTACCGGAGTCTTGACCGGAGTCTTGACCGGAGTAAACGCTGCCTTGACTGGCGTCTTGACGGGTGTCCTGACCGACGTTACCGGTGTCTTGACCGGAGTCTTGACCGGAATGAACGCTGCCTTGACTGGCGTCTTGACGGGTGTCCTGACCGACGTTACCGGTGTCTTGATCGGAGTCTTGATCGGAGTGAACGGTGCCTTGACTGGCATCTTGACGGATGTCCTGACCGACGTTACCGGCGTCTTGACCGGCGTCTTGACCGACGTTACCGGCGTCTTGACCGGCGTCTTGACCGACGTTGCCGGGGCCTTGACCGGTGTCTTGACTGGCACTTTGACCGGCGTCTTGACCGACGTTACCGGCGTCTTGACCGGCGTCTTGATCGGAGCGAACGGTGTCTTGACTGGCACTTTGACCGGCGTCTTGACCGACGTTGCCGGCGTCTTGACCGGCGTCTTGACCGGAGCGAATGGTGTCTTGACTGGCATCTTGACGGGTGCCTTGACCAACGTCACCGGCGTCTTGACCGGAGTGAACGGTGCCTTGACTGACGTCATCGGCGTCTTGACCGTGCTGCCCGGCGGCTGAGTTGGCCGTGGACCTGTCGCAACTCCGGTATACACGCCGACCTTGATTTGGATGCCGGCGGGGACCGGCGCGCCCTTGGGCGGAAACTGTTTCCACACGCGCCCTGCCCAGGCCGGCGAGGGCGCAGTGTCATAGGTGTTGTACCCCTCTCCCCCAACAACAATATAATGCGGGTCGGCAACCGTGCCGACCTCATGCAGGTTGACGCCAGCGATCAACTCACCACACTCCTTCTCCGTAAGACCTACGAGGTCCGGCATCGTGGCGTTGGAATTCCCTACCGGAACAGCGGACGCGTACCCAGCGCCCGGTGGAACCACACAGACCGGAGGCGTAGCGTCCGGAGGCACAGCAGTCGTAGCGTCGGGAGGCAAAGCGGTCGTAGCGTCCGGAGGGACAGCAGTCGTACCGTCCGGGGGCACGGCAGTCGTCGCGTCCGGAGGCAAAGCGGCCGTAGCGTCCGGAGGCACAGCAGTCGTAGCGTCCGGAGGGACAGCAGTCGTACCGTCCGAAGGCAAAGCGGCCGTGGCATCCGGAGGGACAGCAGTCGTAGCGTCTGGAGGCACAGCAGTCGCAGCGTCAGGAGGCACAGCGGTCGTAGCGTCGGGGGGCACCGAGGCCGTAGCGTCCGGAGGCACAGCAATCGTAACGTCCGGAGGCACCGAACTCGTAGCATCTGGAGGCAAAGCGGTCGTAGCATCGACAGGCGTGGTATCCGGCGTAGCATCGGGGCCCGTCGGAGTCTCAGCGGACGTTGGGATCTCATTGTCTGGTAAGGCCCCACCGCTGTTGGCGTCCGATGGGTCAACTTTGTTGAGGGGGTTGTCAGGGTCCGGCGGAGAAAGCGGAGGCAACGCACCTGCCGCAACCCATTTCTTTATCTGATCCAGCGTATAGCCCTTATCTAGCAAATCGAGGAGATACTTCACGAGGTTGTCCATCTGCCCGTCCGGCGCGTGACCCTGGTCCGGCGGAGTATTGCCATTGTCCGGGCTCAACGCATCGCCAAGGGCCTTGATGATGTCGTCTGGCGCCGTTCCGCCCGGCGCACCTGCAGAACCGCCTGGTGCGCCCGCAGAGCCGCCGCCCGGCGGAGGAACCGTTGCCGGGGCCAGATAGGGGTCGTCCAGGTTGACGAAGTGCCAATAGTTCCCGCTCTCCGTGTTCCCTCCCTCCCCAAAGACCCCCAAGACGTTGCGTCGGATTTCTTGACCACCCGAGTGACCTACGACGATGTAGCGATTGGCGTGGGAAGTCTTTTGCCACTTCTGCCATTGGTCGTCACGAATGTAGGCCGCCTGTCCCTGCTCGTCGACAAGCCCGTACATCAGGTCCGGCCTGTCTTTCAAGGTGTTGTAATACCAGTCGGGCATGCGGGGCGTGAACTGCGCCCTGGCAGTCGTGCCAAAGCCCGGCCAGAAGGCAAGGATTGTTGCCGCGAGGATACACTTGTTGACGTTCATCTCGATCTCCTTTTCCATGAATCTTGGTGGGGGATGACTTGGATCGGCTTGTCAGCGATTCGGATCGCACCGCTCTACCAGACTTATGGCCGAACGACCTGCCGAAGCGACAGGCAAACGGAGATCTTCTTGGACGGCTCGGAACTCGAATTGGAGTTCTTGCCGGGCGGCGTGGGCCGTGCCACAATCCGAACTAGCAATTCCGCCTTGCTTAGCCCAAGCCGCTGTCTACTTTCTTGACGGTAATCGCCTCTTGCCTACTCCCCTTGACCAGACTTGTATGCTTATTGCGAGTGGCCCCGTGGTTTTCTTGGGTGTGCCAAGGAAATCGAGGTTCCGGTCACTGGTTCACACCTTTCGCAAGGAGTCCCCGATGAATCGTCGTGATTTTCTGGCAAGTACGGCTGCGGGTACTGCTGCATCTCTCGCCCGGCAGACTTTGGGAGATGAGCATCATCATCATGCGACCGTGCCTGAGCACAACAAGCTCATCCATAGTTCCGGCACCCATCATTTCCGCGCCCAGGTCCGCAACGGCAAGGTGTCCGGCGTCAACGCCATTCACAAGCAAACGGGCCGCGTGGAAGGCCATCACAAGAAGGTCCGTTCCAGGAAGCGCATGCAGGAGCTGATTTCCACCGACGCGGTCAACCACGTCGTCTTCGGCGGTCAAGAGACGGCCAGCGTGGTCCAACCGGCGTACATCTACGTCGGGTACTACTTCATGTTTTTCGGAACGGTCTACATCTTCTGGTGGCCGGTGGCTTTGGTAGACGGCGGAGACAGCGGGGCCGTAGACTACCCGTAATCCGCATGCGTCTAAGTGGCCTGTTCCACGAATGATGCCAGGAGAGCTGTGACTTTACTTTCGTCGGTAGAACTTCGCCGTCGAGGTCTGGGAGAGCAACTCCCATTCGCTGTCGCGGACGGCGAAGTATTCATCGAAATGCGTGCCCGTCCTCGTCAGCGCGAAGCGGAACGGCCCGTACTGTTCTTGCCAGTCGGCCATTTCCGCCGACGGGTCGCGGCTGCGGGCTTCCACGAACCGCGTCAGCCAATCGTCGCCGAACAGTTCGCACCGGTCGTCCACGAAGACTCGATACCCGGGCGTGTGGTAGATAAGGAAGCCGCCGTCGGCGTAGTCGTTGAAGATGTGGCCTGCTTCGGGCGAACGCGGTTCGTGTTGCTTCAGAGCCGCAAGTGATTCCGTGGGCCAGATGGCCGGATCGAGGCGGGCCCAGCCGGCTCCGACGACCGGAAATGTCACGCCGAGTGCCTGTAGAATCAGCGCGACGAGCACGCAAGCGCTTGACGCGATGGCGCCTGGCAGGCTCCACCGGACCTTGATGCCGGCCGGGTTGTAAAAGTCCGGACGTTTAGCCGCCAGCGACGAGGCCCAGCATGTCGCCGGCCAGGCGTCTGCGACCGCCAGGCACGAGGCCACGGCGAACAACGGTGCGTGCCTCACGCGCAAGTACGCCTGGAGCATCCAGAACAGGGGAATCAACCAGGCGACCCGCCACTGACTCGGCTTGAGTCCCGCCAGCACGAACACGTAGATCGCCGAGAGCGCAAGGACGGGCCAGGCCGAGGGATTCGCGAAATCCGTCCGCGAGTGCTCCTGGATGTATTCTGGAAGCCGGGAAAGGGACATGATGTCGAGCCAGGCCCGCGGCAGATCGGCCCCGTAGGGGGTGACAACGACCGTCATGGCGCAGGCGAGCCCGGCGCCCGAAAGGTGAGCGAACTCCTTCCAACCTTTGATCGGCGACTGCCAGCCGACGAGCCGGAAGCCGACCCACCCGGCCGCAGCCAGGGCGAGGGTGGCGAGCCCTCCGAGAACTCCGCCGTGGATGTTCGTCCAAAGCAGAAAAACCGGCACGAGCCGCCAAAGCCCCCGAACCGTCGAGCGGCCGGCTTCAATCGCCAGGAGAACGGCCATCGTCACGACTGTACCGGCAATCGTCGCGAGATGCGGGCGGACATGAAAGTGCGACGACGACGCGGCCAGCGCGACACCGACGAGCGCCAGAACGGCGATCGGGTGCAACCCGGTGCGAATCAGCCTGACGGTCACGACCGCAAACACCGCCGCGAGCAAGGCGGACGAGCAAACCAGCAGGGCATCAAAGCCTCCGACACGGTGTACTACCGCCATCGTTGCTTCGCCGAGCCACTGGTTCGGGATCCAGCGCTGGCCGGCGAAAGTAAATGTGTACGGGTCGGTACGGAAGAAGCCGTCAGCCAGGATCTTCTCCCCGACTTTGACGTGCCAAAACGTACCGGGATCGTGGAAAAAACTCGACCGCCCGCCGACGAGGAGGAGCAGCCAAAAACCCAGGAAGACCGCGGGCGGCAGCCACCAATGGGCGGGCTCTTGCGATGTCGCAACCTCGGCCGCGTGCTCAGTTTCGGAGGTGGGAGTCAAACTCATGGCGTCACCCAGGTTGAAGCGACCTGCGATTTGGAAGGAACAAGGGCTCGGCACGATTTGTTGAATCGTTGTGACCCCATCAGGGAATCTGCGTGGACGGCACATGACGTGACGGACATCCGATATCCTACGCCTTTCAGCAAACACTCGCAAGGACGAGAACAAGGTCAGGATAGGGTTCCTGGCTCGTTCGCCTAACTTGATCGAGACGTGGCCGCCAATTATGATCATAGGCAACCATTCATGCAACCAACGAGGTATCCCATGCACGCGTTCTTCCGATTAGGTTTCCTTTCCGTGGCCTCTTTCTGGCTGGCCCTGTTCGGCGCGGCAACCCAGGCCGCAGCCAAGACGCCCGTTATTCTCGATACCGACATCGGCGGCGATATCGACGATACCTGGGCGTTGGTGATGCTGCTGAAGAGTCCCGAGTTGGACCTCAAGCTGGTCACGACGACCGATGGCCACGCCGAGTACCGCGCCAAGCTGGTCGCCAAGATCCTCACCGCCGCGGGCCGGACCGACGTTGCCGTCGGCCTGGGAGCAGGCGGGCACGACGGGGCTGGCCCGCAGGAGGAGTGGGTCCGCGACTTTAAGCTCAGCGACTACCGGGGAACGGTGCATCAGGACGGCGTCGCGGCGATCATCGACCTGATCACGGCCTCGCCGCAGCCCGTCACGATCATCTCCATCGGGCCATCGCACACCCTGGCCGCGGTGCTCGACCGCCGGCCGGAGATTGCCCGCAGGGCGTTCTTCGTGGGCATGCAGGGCAGCGTTTTCCACGGCTACAACGGCGGTCCGGTGTCGGCGGAATGGAACGTCGTGGCCAATAAGGCGGCTGCCAAGAAGGTGCTCTCCGCGCCTTGGAAACGGGCCACGATCACGCCGCTGGACACCTGTGGCCGCGTCACGCTTTCCGGCCCGCGTTTCCAATCGCTCGTTAAGAGCGACGACCCCATGGTCCGGGTCCTGCTTGAGAACTACCGCATCTGGGCGAAGAAGAAAGCAGTTAGCGAACTGACCGCCAGCAGCGTCTTGTTCGATACGGTGGCCGTCTACCTGGCCTATTCCGCACGGCCCCTGGTGAAAATGCAGGAACTCTCGATTTCCGTGGACGACCGCGGCTTTACGAAGGTCGATCCCCGCGGCGCGAAAATGTCGGTCGCCACGGAGTGGACCGACCTGGACGGCTACCGCGACCTGCTGGTGAAAGTGCTCACCAACCGTTCGCCGTCCGGAGCGGAAGCAGCGCCATGATCGAATAGGATGAGAGCGCATACGACCCCATCCAGCTTCGGGTCTGTCGATTTAGTCGAAGACTGCCCTCCCGCCCCAGTGGGGGCGGGATTAGCGTACATCGGTTTCGAGTTCGGCTGCAATTGGGAAACGGAGCACGGCGTCGGCGTGTTGATTCATACGGATCGCGTCGTTACGGCCGGTGACGCCACGGTAGCGTTCCAACGATCGACGGCCAGACGCGATGCCGGCGGGAAGCCCAGCCCGTAAACGCTGCCAACCGGGGTCTGCCAACCGGGGTCATGCCAACCGGGGTCAGGCCGGCACTTTCCATTTTTTTGAAAGTAGAGAGTGCCGGCCTGACCCCGACCCGCGACCCCGACCCGCCGCCCGCGGGTTCCCTGAAACGGACTACGATAATCCGCCTGCGGAACGGGCGGTACTGTTTTCCACGCCGGGTGGATTGATGCGAACAGCCCAGAGGGAAGTCCCGGAGATTGCTTCCAAGACGAGGAAGATCGAAGGGTCGGGCAGCGTTTACCACTGCCTCGCCCATCTGCCGGAATCGATTCGGCGCGGCGAATGCCCGCTGCTCGTGGATTGCCTGAGTTGCGAAATGGGATGCAATGACCGCCCCGGCATAGGAAGAAAAGGACTGCTTGGCAACTCCTCTTAGCTTTCCAACCTGATTCACCAACCCGGACAAGCCGGGTGGGGTCTTCGGGCAAACCACTGTCGAGGCTGGGTAGTCAGCCATCTTTCGGCGGCGGCAATTGGAACCGACCGGCAACGACGCCGGGCACCGTAATGTCCTCGTCGAGTTCCTCATGCAATGCGCAGGTCACTGCAGGTTTTCTCGTAGCTCGCTTCCAGATCCAAGGGGACGGCAAGATGCTCCGTCAGCCACAGGGGAAGGCAAGGCAGCGGCAGGCCGAGTGCCAAGGGATGATTCCACACCTCCAACCAGCGGCCCTTGCCGCGCAGCCGCCAACGACAAGCGGCCGCGTAGGTGGCCGGCGGCCGATCGTTCAAGGCCGGGTCGCGTTCGCCAATCAACTGCAAGAGCTCGTAATACAAGTTGGAGTTGCGCACGGTGACCAGATCGACCACTACCAACGAAACTCCCTGCCGCAACAGAACGGCGCACTTGGCCGTAAACTGGTTACGGTTCTCGGCGCGGTCCTTGTTGCCCGGACTGATGATCTCGATGGCCGCCACGAGACGCCGGCCGTGGCGGACGTCGTAGACCCGAACCTCATACTGGTCGAAATCGGCCAATTGGGTTTCGACCGCCAAAGTGGGTTCCGCGGGCGCCCGATACAGCCGTGGCCGGTCCCTCCTGATCGGGCCCGGCGAATGCTCCGCGAGGATTCTCCTCGTCGAACGCGGCAACGTCGATCTCCGCCTGCGCGCCCAAGTGGACGCGAGGCTCGGCGACGTAATGTGCCGGCAACTCCTTCCCAAGTTGCTGCACGATGACCATGGGCCAGCCGCCGTGGAGTCCTTCCCACGACGTAAACTCGCTCAGCGGCGGACGAAAATGGTCGCGAAGGGGCATACAATTCCTTCCAACTCGGGTCCAAGTGCTCCATTCTATGCGGCGGCGCCTCGCTGGGGAAGGCGAATCATCACACCTTCGCGCTCAGCCGCTTCGCCAGCCGTTCCAAGGCCTGGCTGGCGTCCCGCGGGTCGAGCGAAGCATTTCAGGCCGTTTTTCATATTGGCGTCGAGCCGGCGCGTGGCTATGATCCGCCGCCGAGATTCATGTCCGAACCGACGATCCCTGGAAAGCGGAGAGAAGACCATGCGGAAATGCCTGCTGACCGTGTTGCTTGTCGTAGTCGTTCGTCCTGGCCTAGGGCAAGATAGGACGCCCGGCCAATCGCCCCCGGTTCCGGCGGTCCCTGGCAGGTGTCTCATGTCGGCTGAAGCTGATACTGCGAGCGCTGCCGGGCCCACTTACGGCACGGCGGCCCAAGGCGATCGCGCCTCGGCCTCAGCGTTGCTTTCCAAAGCTGATCATCTCCGCATAGCGGCCGAGCACCTGGAAGCGGCCGGACTCAAAGAAGAGGCACAACGCGTCCGGCAGATCGCTGCCAAGGAAGCATCGCATCCCGCAACAGCTTGCCCGCAGTTTGTCCAGGTGGACGTTCAAATGCTGGAACTTTCGCAGACCAGGCTCGGCAAGCTGAGTTCCGAGCGCTACGGAGGCAGCAAGGACATGTCGGTCATGGAGTTGCTCTCGAAGCTGCAATCGGGCGGCGCAGCGCCCGGAAATCCGACATTATCGCCGTCTTCGAACTCGAAGTTGCTGTCGCTGATCGAGGCCCTGCGTAAAGACGGCCTCGTGAAGGTGTTGAGCGAGCCGTCGTTGATGACCGTTCCTGACCGGTCCGCGTATATGCTCGTTGGCGGGGAATTTCCATACCCGGACAAGGACGTCCAGGGCAAGGCGGTTGCCAGCTTCAAGGAGTATGGCACGCGGTTGGACGTGCTGGCGCAGATCATATCAGGCGATCGCATTCACCTCGACTTCCGGCTGCGGGTGAGCGAACGGGACGATGTGCATGGCGTGCAGGTCGGCGACGAGAAGATTCCGGCGCTGACTAGCCGTGAGATGGAAGCGGGCTTAGACCTTCGCCCGGGGCAGACGATTGTCTTGGGCGGCCTTGTCGAGCGGCGGATGCCTGCCGCCGCGCCGGCCGCGGCCGCCGACGACAAGCGGAACGCCAGTGGCGTTTTCGGCGAAGCTGTCGCCGAGAAGTTCCAATTGGTCGTCCTGTTGAAGGCGGAACTCGTGCCGAAAGGCATGTTGGAGAACGCCGCGGTAAAGCCGGCGATTCCGCGGTAAATAACTCTGCGTGATTCTACCGGTTGCTCACTGTTTCAATATCACTTCTGGCGCGGTATATTACAATACTGCGTATGAGGAGGTCTGCGTGCGTGGAGTTTGGCTAATGTCCTATGGGCAAATCCAAGAAGAATTTCGCCGAATACATTGTCGCACCGGCCGATGCCTCATCCTTCGGCGGCACGTACCGAGAAGGGGATGACTTTGCCTCCGCCTCGGTTTATATCAAGCGGAATTTGCCTGACATGCCCTACCGTGTCGCGAACGAGTATATTTGTTCAAGGCTGGGGCAGTTCATTCGGCTCCCTGTGCCGCCGCACGCGTTGATGCGAATCGAGCAACGCGGGTCAACCGGGGTCAGGCCGGCACTTTCCATTTTTGAAAGTAGAAAATGCCGGCCTGACCCCGCCCCGCGCTTTCCTTGAGCTCCGCCGCCGAAATTGTCGGGCCGGAGCAGATCTTTTCTCCCAATCGGGGGCAGGCTTGAAAAAGCGACACTTATCCTCGCTATCGGTCCTTGAATTCCACGCCTCCACGTCCAGAATGAAAAGGATCCGCTTCGCGGCAGGGTTGGTATTTCTTATACAGTTCCAATTGGGAACGAAGCACCTTCTTGATTTTCTCATCCTTGGCTAGTCCAATTGCCTTGCTGATCCACTGGCGAGCTTTGTCGAAATCGCCTGTCTCGGCGTATGCGGCTGCGAGTAAACTGCAGCAAGGCGTCTTCCCGCCGGTCAACTCGGCGGCTCGGTTCGCATTCTTGAGTGCCGTTCGCCCGTTGCGGTATTGCTGGTCTGGACAAGTAGCTTGCAGCCATCCGAGCCAGGAATACGCGTGGGGATCGTTGGGATCGAGGCGAATCGCCTGGTTGAAGTCAGCGACCGCTTTGCCATAGTCGTGCTTGGCATACCACGCACTGCCACGGTTATTGTAATAATTGAATTGCTTCTCGAGTCGAATCGCCCGGTTGAAATCGGTCAAGGCTTTGTCGTACTCGCCTTTGGCAAACCAAGCAAGGCCACGACCGTCGTAATCCGGGGAGCTCTTGGGATCGAGCTGCAGGGCTCGATTGTAGGCCGCGATGGCTTTGTCGTATTCGCCCGCGGCGGCGAGAGCGTCGGCCGGAGAAGCCTTTACGGGATCGGCTTGGGCGTGCAGATTGCTTGGTGCCGCAAGCCAGAGAAATGAAAAGAGCACCGCAAGGCCGAGAATAAATCGTCTCATGGTTTGGTTCCTCGCAACGCCGTCTGACGGTGGTTGCCACGGTTGATGAGGTCGCCGATCACCCCGAAGGCGACGGCAATGGACCTCGCATGTCTGATCAGAAACACGATTTCGCGCTCATCCGGCCGATTATACCTGGTCAAGAGTGAGAGTCAATCGTTTTCCCCCTCACCGGCGGGAAAGAGGTTTCGAGGGGCGTTCGAATCGGCCGTGAGCTTCCGCCAGGCGTCGGGAACGGCCAGCGCCTCGCTTTCCTTGAGCTCCGCCGCCGAAATTGTCGGGCCGGAGCAGATCTTTTCGAGCAGGTCTCGCTGCGCGTCCTCCAACTCGACAAGCCGGCCCAGGACATGAAGGACGTTGAGCAATTCCGTGGTGTACTCGGCAAGCCACGAGTCGGGCTGGATTTTGCAAAGTTCGGACGGCGTTGCTAGCGGGCTTGCTGGTGCAGGCCGAGATGGCATGGTAAGCTGATTGAAGATTCAACCCGTTTCAAGCGGCAGGTTGCGGCCACCGCCGTGCCTCCCGTTGGGCCCTCGTGCCGAGAATCGCGATGTTCAACTGGTTTCGACCTCAATGCCCGGTCAACGACGCAGTTAGAAGTTGGGTCGATTGGCGGACGGCTTGGCTCATTCGTCAGTTCGGTCGCGAGCGCCTGACCAACTTCGAGACCATTCTTCCGATCGCAGATCACTTTCCGGCCGACTACAATGCTTCGCACGAGACAGTCCGCGCGCTTTTCGACCAGGTCTGCCAATATCTGGACATCGCCGGAGAAAGACTCGAACTCGCGTACTACTCCGAAGGAAAGGGCCAGAATTACGGGCTCGGCCCACGGTTCAATCGAGGTACGGCGGGCCTCTACGACGATCGCGAAGATCGACCGGTCATCTGGCTAGAGACCTCGAATGTCAACGATCCGATGTCGGTCGTGGCCACGTTCGCCCACGAGTTGTGTCACTACCAACTCCTGAGCAGCAAGCGCGTCGGGCGCGATGAGCCGGACCACGAGCCGCTGACCGACTTGGCCGTGATCTTTTTCGGATTCGGGATCTTTGCAGCCAATGCCAGTTTTCGATCAAGCAGTTATTCCAGCGGGAACTGGCATTACACTTCCATGAAGCGACAAGGCTACCTGCCCCCGCCCGTACTGGGATACGGCCTGGCGTTATACGCTTTGCTTCGCGAAGAGACGAACCCGGATTGGGTCCGGTATGTCCGTCTCGACGTGCGCGAGCCAATGCGCAAGGCACTCGCGTGCCTGAGTACGTCCGACGCTGTGGAACTTGGCTGGGACGATCGTACGCCCCTCAATCCGCCGGAACTGTCGCAAGACCTGCTCGAACGACTTGGACTGCCGCCGATCGACAGCGCAGAAAGGGATGCCACCGACCGCGCGGGACCAGGACATGATCACGAGGACACAGTTTCCTCGCCCGACGAGGCATTTACCGAGGCGACCATCGCCCTCAACGCACGGCGGTACGATGAGGCTGCGCGTTTGTTTCAGAAGGTGATCGACGATCAGCCCGATGACGGCGAAGCCTATGCACAACTGGCTTTGACCTGCCTGAAATTGAACCGGGCGGCCGAGGCTATTGCCGCAGCCAGCAAAGCGATTGAAATCAGCCCCGACGATGCCGAGGCCTTGCAAACTCGCGGCAGCGCCTATTTGGAATTGGGGCGCTGCGGGGAGGCCGTCGACGACCTGGCGACGTCGCTGGCGATCGATCGCGACGCCAAGCGGCTGGGGCGGACGGCGAAAACAGCTTATCTGCTCGGCAAGGCACGGGCAAGCCAGGGGGAGCATCGTCAGGCGATTCGCTATTTCTCGCTCGCCATCAACGAGCTTCCCACTTGGGCCACCCCTTACGAATCCAGAGCCGAGGTCTACGAGCGATTGGGCGAAGCGGAAAAGGCCGCAGCCGATCGCGACGAGGCTGCCTTTCGACGCAACGCGCTGTGAGACAGCTCGACGAGCGGGTAACGTCAGGCTTTAACTGCTAACTCAGTTAGCAGTTAAAGTCTGATGTCCCCTGATGTCCCCTGTCCCCTACCGGAACGGGGCAAGCGATCGAGCCGCAGCGGGCCGCGGACCACAGCACCTCGTCGCCGAAAAGACGAGCAGTTCCATTGCGGCCGCTCTGCTGGCGGGATAGAATCAGTGGGCGGGATCGCGGGGTGTATGGAGAGCGGACAGTTTGCCGCCATCCCGCCCGGCAGACAGATTGCGGGTTAGAACGGCAGTTGCCGGGCTCGTGCGCCGCTGGTCAAAATGCTAGATGCGTACGTCTGGGAGTCTCCTCGTATGAACGTCTTATCCTCCTTCCTCCATTTCCTTGGCTTCAGAAAGCAGACGCACCCCGAACTCGAATCCAGACCTGTGAAGCGTCTGTCCTTGGAAGATCGCTTCGGCATCGTCAAGGCGGTCTTCGACAAGGATGAACTTGGGCCGCCCCTGGATTGGGCATCGCTCGCTGACGCGGACAAAGCCCTATTATCGGCGTTCCTTGATCGCGATGCCGTCCGGGCAAGAGAAGCCCTCGCGGCCGGGGCGAATGCCGACCTCAACTGTGGCTTCGGTTGCACTACGATCATGCTTGCCGCTGCCACAGGCGACGCCGAACTAGTCGCCGCGTTCCGACAAGCTGGAGGCGCGAGAAACGCCTGGGGCCGAACCCTATCTCGAAGTATTGAACTTCGCCGCGGACGCCAAGCGACCGCCATTCAAGACGGCTCTTGCCGAAATCGAGCGGCTCTCGGGTGCAAAGCCTGTCGCCGGCGATCGGCCGGGCCTGTATACCTTCGAGTTGGACGCTACTGCTGCCGAGTCGTTCCTCGAATCACACCATACGCGACTTCTCGAAAGCGACTGCTATGTCTTCCTGCATGACCAGCACTTCGGTTACAACGGCAAGCCAGACGAACTCTGGATCCTGCCCACCAAGCAAAAGTTCGCCGTAATAGCATTTACCGGTGTCGATGCCCCCAACTATGAAATCGACAATTACATCGTGATCCGCTGGCTGCAGAAACTCGAAAGAGACCATCCCTTCTTGCTTACCGGTTGCGGCAGGGACTTTCTTTCCGGCCAATTCATCGCCCCAATTTCCGACCCGGACGACATGGCTGAAAGGATGCATGTCTTCTGCCCCGACATCGTCGATCAAGGGACGGGCACCGTCGAAGCCCTCGCGGCGGAACTTCGCAAGACGAATCAACTCTACTTCTGGTGGGATTAGTGGGAACGTTTGGCCCAACATCGCCGCGCCGGCCGCGTGACTGCTGTCGGCGGGCATGCTGCTGACCGGCGCGGTGCGGAGCAGGAAAGCGAGGCTGTCACGGAGGTAGCGGGGTCGGGTAGGCGGGGTGGGCGGTGGTGTGGAAGGCTGGGGCGCGGTAAGATTGACGGCGACTCGATGCTGGGACGCTCCGTCTTGGCCACGGTCGGGCGAACGCAGACAGGATGGTCGTCAAATGCCGAAGAAGTGCGCTATCTGAAGGTTTCCGGCCTGGTGGTTGCCTTGTCGGTCGCGACAGTCTTGGCGGAGGAAGCGAGTCTAGACCAGGCGAAGGGGATTGCCGAGGTTAAAAAACTCGCCGGCAACGTCACAGTCGATGAAAAGAACCCGGACAAGCCGGTAATTGGCGTGAACTTTGCGAATAGCGGGCTCTATGACGATTGTCTCGCAGTGCTGCAAGGATTCCCGCAACTCCGCTCGCTGAATCTGCGAAATACGGCCGTGACGGACGCAGGCTTGGTGTACATCAAAGGGCTGAAGCAACTTCGCTCGCTGAACCTCCGCGAAACGGAGGTTTCCAATGCGGGGATGGCAAGTCTGGAAAAGTTATCACACCTCCAGTCACTGGACCTTTACGGCACGCATGTGTCTGACTCCGGAGTACAGTATCTCGGAGAGTTGAAACAGCTTCAGTATCTGGATCTTGAGGGCACGTTTGTTTCCAACACGGGCCTATGGTACCTGCAACAGTGCAGAAGACTCCAATACTTGAACCTTGCCGGCACGCGTGTGACCGACCCAGCCCTAAAGCGGTTGGGACTGCTGATCAGCCTTCGATCTCTAAACCTTGAAAGGACCGCGGTGACGGATGCAGGACTGGAGGACCTGCAAGGACTGGTCAATCTTCAATCGCTCGTGTTGCCGCGCGGAATCACCGATGCAGGGCTGAGGCACATCGAGGGGTTCACCGAACTCCAAACGCTGCGCGTGATGTGCTCCGACGTGACCGACGCAGGACTGCAACATATTCGAGGTTTGACGAAACTCCAAGAGCTGTTTTTCTTGCATTGTGCGGTGACCGACGCGGGGCTGCGACACGTCAGCGGGTTGACGAACCTCCGATCGCTGGACCTGGTGGGAACCGAGGCCAAGATCACCGGCATGGGACTGGAAAATCTCAACCGACTAACGAGTTTGCAATCACTTTGCCTTAACCAGGCCAAAGTAACAGATGCAGGACTTCAAGGACTCAGCGGCTTGACAAATCTGCAATCACTCGACCTTTCGAATACCGAAGTAACCGACGTTGCGTTGATGCCGTTGCGTAGACTCGGCAAGCTCCGTTCGCTGGCTCTCGCGAAGACCAGGATAACGGACGCAGGGTTGCAGTGCCTGAAAGGACTGACCGAACTGGAATCGCTGTTTCTGTCGGGAACCAAGATTACCGACGCTGGACTGGCCAACTTGGAATCGCTAGATAAACTTCAGTCCCTCGACTTGACGGCAATCGGCATAACCGATATGGGCTTGAAGCACCTTGAACGGCTGCCTCATCTTCATGAACTGGACCTGCGGGGAACCGCGGTCACTTGGAAAGCCATACTGGAATTCCAGCAGATCTTGCCGAAGTGCAAGATCATTCATTACTATCACCGGCCAAGAAGCCGCCAGTCCCATGACGGGGATCGAACCTCAACCCACCGCCCCTGAGCCCACCCCGCGCTTCCAATTCACCGTTCGGACGCTGCTCTTGCTGTTCGTGGTGTTGGGGTCTCGGAACGGTTCGGCTGGCTGGGGTGGCACAAGGGTCCGGCCCAACCGGGGTCAGGCCGGCACTTTCCATTTTCGAAAGTAGAAAATGCCGGCCTGACCTTGCGCCACGAAAACTCGGAAAAGGAGATTGAAATCTAACGCACGTTGAAGACCTTTCATCGGAACCTTGCGGGTAATCAAGCCCGTCCGTTTGAGCTAGGCCAGCAACCGGAAGCATCGTGTGTCGCAGTGGGGCAACCCACCCGGCAAAGCGTAGACAGCGAGTGCCAAAGCTGCGTGATTGAGCCTTGAAAATTCATTGCGGCAGCCTTCGTTTTGGTCAGAACGGGAGCCGCGCCGCCGCGTCGTAACGATCCGATGCGTCCGGTCCGCCGGGGTCGGAGAGCAGGGCAAAGGCACAGAGGAACCGTATGCGGTAATCCTGCACGTACGGGTCTGCGGGAGCCCTGGGTGAGCAATCACCCCGGGCCACCCGGCCCGCCGCCTACCCCGCCGCCCACGATTGTCCCGCCTCACCGCGATCCCTTGACGGAAGATATGTACTCACGTATACTATACGGGCGCGATCGTTCGGGACCGCCAGCCGGCAGGCGGTTCCCTTGCGACAGCAGGACATTCCGCAGGCAATGCAACGAAACGCAACCGAGTGCAACACCGACCTGGAGGCACGTCCAAGCGCACGAAAAAGCGCGCCCAGGAGCTTTCGATCAAAGCGGACGCGCGGCAATCTGGGCTATTTGCAGCAGTGACTTGCCGTTTTCCATATAAGCAGGATATAGCAACCAATAAGAGATTGCTGAATGCCGGGTCTATGCCGATCCGATTAACGGAAGGCTGAGCCGGGGCACACGCGAAGGGAGCAGTGGCGTTCGCACATGGATGGAGGAATCCTCGAATCGGTCGGGCTCGCCCCTGAGTCGCGTGAGGCGGCTGACGGGCTCGTTTCCGTGCGGCACCCGCCCGTGGGGCTGCCGGTCGACGAGGCTGCGCTCGTGCGTGACGTTCAGGTCTTCGACGCGGTTGACCACGTTTTTTTCCGCAGGTTCGACGACGGCCGTTCATCCCAGCCGGCCGCCTTCGTTATCGACAACACGGCCGAACGGTTCACCGAGGGCCAGTTGGCCCAGACGCACCACGACCTGTGGCTGCACGGTGTCGCCCCACTTGTCTACATCGCCTGGCCGGCCCGCATCGACGTGCTTAGCTGTGCTCGTGGTCCGGACTTCTGGCACGAGGGAGAGCGGCGTTACAGCCCGGCAGCCCAGTTCGACGTGGCCTCAAAGGTCGAGGCGGCGCTGGCTAAGCGGCGGTTCTCGGCGCGGCGGTTGGCGGACGGGACCTTCTGGGAGGATCCGCTCAATCAAACGCTGGCCGACCATGAACGGGCCGCCCACGAGTCGCTGATTCGAGCGGTCATCGCAGCCGACAAGGCGCTCGACGGTGAAACCAACCCCGTATCCCGGCGACTGCTGCTGCTGACGGTGTTGGTCAAATACCTCGAAGATCGCGGCGTGTTTCCCGGCCCCGGCTGGTTCGGTCGGTTCCGCAAAGGCGCGCGGTCCTTCCTTGACGTGCTCAAGGGCGGGGAGCCGGACGAAGTGTCGGGGTTATTGGAGACGCTTGAGACGAAGTTCAACGGCGACGTTTTCAGCTTGCACGACGGCGCCAGGCTCACGAAAACGGCGCTGCACCGTTTTGCGAGTCTGGTCGAGGCGAGGACCCTCGGCGACCAGCGCTACCTGTGGGACCTGTACTCCTTCGGCCACCTTCCGGTCGAGGTCATCAGCCACCTGTACCAGCGGTTCGTCGAGGGAAGCACGGCGGTATACACGCCGCCGTTCCTGGCGTCGCTGCTGCTGGACCACGCCATGCCGTACGGCGAACTGACCGGGCGCGAGCGGGTGCTCGACCCTTCCTGCGGCTCCGGCGTGTTTCTGGTCGGGGCCTTCCGGCGGCTGGTCAACGCGTGGCGCACCAAGCATCACTGGCGGACGCCGGACGTCGAGACCCTCCAGGCGATCCTGCGGGAGCAGATCTTCGGTGTCGAGTTGGAGCCAGGCGCGGTCGACCTGACCGCGTTCAGCCTGGCGCTCGCCGTCTGCGACTCGCTCCAGCCGAACGTGATCTGGAGCGAACTGCGTTTCGACCGGCTCCGCGGATCGAACCTTCGGGAGGCCGACTTCTTCGCTGCCTGTTTGCCGAGCGGTGGGGAGCGGCCGGAACAGCCCGCCCAATTCGACTTCGTGGTCGGCAACCCGCCCTTCGAGTCGAAATTCACGGAGGCTGCCAGGCGGGTCAACGCGGCCCACGCCGCCCAGCGCGGCGAAGTGCCCGATAAACAGGTCGCCTACCTCTTCCTCGACCAGGGCCTCCGCATGCTCAAGCCGCATGGCCGGCTTTGCCTGATCCAGCCGTCCGGTTTTTTGTACAACCTGCAAAGCCATGGTTTTCGCAGCGGCATCGCCAAGACCGGACGGATCCTCGCGGTGCTCGACTTCACCTCGGTGCGCGGCCTTTACGAGGGCGCCGACCCCAAGACCGTCGCCGTCCTGGCCGGCGACGCAACCAGCCGTGAGTTTTTGCACCTGACCTTCCGGCGAACGTACAGGACAGCGCAGCGGATTGGCTTCGAACTGGACCACTACGACCGGCACCATTTGTCAGTGGACGAGGTCGTCGCCGACCCGAAGGCGGCACGGGCCAATTTACTGGGCGGGGGGCGGCTGGCCTCCATCTCAGCAAGGCTTCGGGGGATGAGGACGCTCGCTCAGTTCGTCGAGGATCGTGGCTGGCTGATGGGTGAGGGGTTCATTGAGGGACGAAGCGGCAAGCAACCTGGTGAGCACCTCACGGGGCAACCACTTCTTCCGACCAGCGCGCTGACCAATGAAGGCTTTGACGCGGAAGACCTAGAGACGGTCACCGCGACGTTGTTCTATCGTCCAGGTCGCCCTATGCTGTTCGAGCCGCCGCTCGTGCTGATTCGCGAAAACGAGTCGTTGCCGGTGGCATATTGGGACAACGGACCGCTAACCTATAAGCACGAGATAGTCGGCATACACTCGCCCGCATCTGAGCGCAGCGAGTTGCAGCGCCTCTTCCGCGACTTGACTTCGAACCTCGGGCTGAATCGTTTTGCCGTGCTCCTCAATAGCTCGAGAGCGTTAGTGGCAAAGGCCACTGCGATCCTGAAGAGCGACATCGAAGCGCTGCCCTATCCCGAAGATGAATCGGATCTCGCACTGACTTTCTGGGAGCAGGCCCTGGCGGACGACACGCTGCAATACATTGCACCTTACGTGCGGCTCGGCCAGCAGTCGGACCTCTTGCGGCGCGAGGCTGATGCCGGCGTTCTCCACGACTACGCCGCGCTGTTCTGCCGGTTGCTGGGGAGCCTTTACGACAACCTTCGCGCGGGCGATCCGGTCTTCCTCGACGGCCTGACCTGCCAGCCGTTCTTCTTCGGCGACGAGCCGGCGATCGAGTGGCTGGGCCCCGATTGCGCGGAACAACTGGCGAACCTCGTCTTCGACCAGACCCTGCCTGCGCTGCGGACTGTGCGCGTGGTCCGCTTCTACCACGACAACGTCATCTTCATCGTCAAGCCGGACCGGCTCCGCTACTGGATCCGTTCCATCGCGATTTGGGACGCCGACGACACGCTCGCGGAACTCAGGCAGCAGGGATATTGAACCGTGAGCCGCACGAATCCATACGGTCGGATCACGTCGGGCGTTTCCGCGGACGCGGCCGCACTCAAGACGCTCGATTTCATTGCGGGGCATCTCGCCGCCTGGCGAGACGATCCAGAGCGCCCGAGCACCGAGCCGGAGCGGGAACTCAATAGCCAACTCTGCAAGTTCTTGAACGTCGCGGCGCAATCCGGCTTCCCGATGGTCCACTTCCACCACGAGGAGCCACAGGGCGTTCGCCACTCGGCGGACTTCGCCGCAAACCCGACCGACGGGGGATGGATCGAGGGCAGGCAGTTCACGAAATACGAGCCGATCCTGGTCGTCGAAGGCAAACGGTTGCCCACACCCGGTTCCGGCCGCCAGCGGGAGTACGTTGTCTCCACCGCCGGCGAGAAGCCCGGCGGCGGCGTGCAACGGTTCAAGCTGGGGCTGCATGGAGCGCGGCTTTCAATAGCCGGTATGGTCGGATACGTACAAGCAAAGGCATGCGCGGACTGGTTTGCCGAAGTCAACCGCTGGATCGATGACCTGGCGTCGTCCGGCGACCCGCTCTGGTCGAGCAACGACCGTCTCAGGGGGTTCATTTTCGCTTCGCGCGGTCGCGTGTCGCGCTGCGAGTCGCAGCACAAGCGAAAGCCTGTCGGCGCGACGCCGATCCGTCTGGCCCACTTGTGGATCGAGATGTGAAGGTCGGAGATGGGCATCGCTCCCGGCGAAGTGCTGGATCTCGGCGACACGAACACGGACATGCAGACGGCGGTTGCAGTGGGGATGTTCCCTGTTGTGCGCACTGCGGGGCTTTCGGACAGCGGACGAGCTGCTGGCCACCGGCGCGGCCGTGCTCCTGAAAACGCCGACGGAAGTGCTCGGCTGGGTATGACAACGCTTTGGCAGTTCGTCGGTACGCGACGCGGAGAATCCCCCGGCCCACAAGACGTGGGCCGGGGGCGATTTTGATCTACAACTTACTTCCCGCACGGGGGCGATTTGCCCTGCTTCTTCGCTTGGGCCTTGAGCTCCTCCACGTCGCGGCGGAGCCGTTCCACCTGGGCGCGGAGTTCCTCGAGGGCCGCATTCTGGCCGCGCTCGCTTCGGATCACCGCAGCGCCTGGAACAGGTTGGCCGGGCAGCGCTTGGCCGGCCAGCCATTCGCCCGGGAGCAATGGGTTCTGAGGCACGACTTGAATCCAACCGGGGTTGGCGGGAACGCCCGGCACAACAAGATTCAGGACGCCGCCGTTGACGGAGATGCCCGGCGCAGGTCGTAGGCCGGCGACGACCGGCTCGAACGTCTGGCGGAGTTGCCCTTCCAGGCTTTCGATCTGCTCCCAGAGCTCGTGGGCCTGAGTTTTCTTGTCCTCGCCCAGCGACTTCATTTTCTGGTAGGCCTGCCACGCCTTTTCGGCAAGCTCATGCTGGCGCTTGATCCGCTCGCCCATATTTCCCCGTGCCGACGCCAGGGTCTTCTCCAATTCCTGGCGAACGATTTCGAGTTCCCCAGTGGCGGCCTTGCCCGCGGGGCCTTCGTTTGCCTCGCCGATGATCACCTGCACGCCACCGCCGGGCAGGTGACGGACCTTGGCCCCAGCGGGCGGATTTTCGATCGCGCTGCCTTCGATCTGAAAGACCGCCACGCCCTCCATGGGTCGCTTGGCCGGCTTCACGGTGATCTTCTGCTTCTTGCCGTCGCGGATGATCTCCAGGACGAGGTCTTTGTCCTTGGCCTGCTCGACCGCCCGCACCAGGTCCGGAACGCTCTTCATCGCGCGGTCGCCGGCCGTCAGGATCACGTCCTGGGCCTTGATGCCGGCCTTGGCAGCCGGGCTTTCCGGCGAGACGGCCTGCACGGCCAGACCTCGATCGTCAGGCACTTCGAGTTTCTTCCGCTGCTCGGCCGCTACGGGCTCGACAAAGAGGCCGATCCAATACTGGCCGACCTGGCCCGGCATGGCTTGCGGCGATCCCGGCGCGAAAAAGCCGCCTCCGGCGCCGCGAATGCCCCCAACCCACGGGCCCCGGAATATTGCTGGTCGCTTCAGAGTTTCCTTCTGCTCCGCGGTGAGCAACTCCTCGACCTTCTGGCTGACACTCTGATAGGTCTTCCAATCGGCACTCAGCTTGGGATCCTGGCAGATTTTGTCGAGCAGGGCCTCGACTTTCTTGTTCTGCTCGTCGGTCAGATTGACCCGCGCAAACATCGCCTTCACGTACGAACCCAGGCGGTGCTTGTTGAGGGCGACCCGTTGTTGGGCAGTAAGAATCTTGAGGATGGCTTCCTGGGGAGCAAAACCCCCGCGGATATTGTTTACCGACGGATTGCCCCCCGCCGTCGCGTCCCCGGCGGTCTTCTGCATCTCGCGGAAGGCGGCCTTGGCCTTCTGCTTTTGCTCCGCGCTGAGTTCGATCGGATCAGTCATCGCCTTGATCCAGGCCGCCATCTGGTGGTCGGCTTGTTTCTCCTTTTGCTGGGGCGTGAGGATCTCGTCCAATTTCCTCTGCGAGTCCTTCATGGCCTGATGGAACGGGGCGTAAAGTTCCTGGTAGGCATTCTGGGCCTTGGCGATGGCCTCCGTGTCGCTCCGCTGGTAGGCCTCGCCCAGGGCCTTGCTGGCCGCGGCGAGTTTCTCGGCATGTTTGCCCTGGAACTCTTGCATCGTCTTGTCACGGCTTTCGATGACCGCGGTGATCGCCTTCTTCTGCTCGTCCGTGAGACCGACAATCGGGTCGAGACTCTCAATGTACCATTGGGCAGCCGACTTGGACCGCACAGCGGTGGACCACGCGCCAGGAGCGCCGGGCCGGTAGGGATTGAGGCGTTCTTCGCCGGCCCACAGATTCACGGCCGTCGCCAGCACGATCGCGACGGACTGAAATGCCAAACGCTTCATAACGATCTCCTTGAGAGGGCCACAAGTCAACTCTTCCGCGAAAGGCCCAGTTCGACAGAGGAGCAGGGGTGAGTGCGATTGCCTGTTACAGCATGCCGTCGGACGTGCCTTGGGACACTTGTATTCCGAGCGGCACCGGCACGGGATATTCCAGGCTCGACGTATCTTTGGTCATATACGATACGACGGGCGAGTTTCCCGACATGTCGATCAAGGAATAGGAATCGAGATCTTCCACGACAACGACCTGCGGGCTGTCGCCGGCGGCAAACTCGTTGCCGGGAAGTGCCTGCTCGTCGGGCAACGGCGCATTTTCAGCAGTGGCCACGTGCTCTACGGCAGGATTCGGTTCCTCGACTGGCGGTCTTTTTTTTGGCTGTGGTAATTGGTCTGAGGCCAGTCCAGCGGCCGGCGGAGTCTTCGCGGCCAAAGCGGCGGGCGACACTGCGGCGGGCGATTCGGGAGCGGTGTGGACGAGGATCGCGGCCCAAGCAATGCCCGCGGCGGTTGCCAGGCCGGCCATGATTCCCCACGCGGCCGCGATTCGCCGGCCACGAGATTGACGACGTGGAGCCGGCGCGAGCGGCCAAGCCGGCCCAGGGTACTGCTGCGCATCGAGCGCCAGCGCGAGTTGTTCGAGTCCCTCGAGCAAGCCGCTGGGGGCGTCGTCTGCTTCGTAGTCTGAATCGTTGGTGATCATGGCACCGCTTGCATGATTTCTCTGAGTCGCTCGAGTCCGGCCGACACGGCCGACTTGACGGTCCCTTCGGCGCATTCCATAACCTTGGCCGTCTGGCGGATGCTCATTCGTCGCAGGTAGCGGCAGGCGACGGCCTCGCGCTGTCGGGACGGCAGTTCCGCCAGGGCCGCCATCAATTGTTGCAATTGCTCCGGCGCCCATGGGCCGCTCGCCGGGCCGTCGGAACCGCATACCGCGTCGGAACATTCATCCAGGGGAAGCGCCGTTCGCCGCCGCCGATCGCGATGCCGTTCTCGACAGATATTCACGAGGAACCCGCACAGCCAAGCCGAGGCGTCGAATCCGGGCCGCCAACCGTCGCGCCTTTCGAAAGCCCGTACCAAGGCCTCTTGCACGGCATCGGCGGCGTCTTCCTGCTGCAGGCCGTTGGCCAGCGCAAGTCGATACAATTCGTCTTGGGTAGCGGCCGCCAACGCGCCATACGCCGCGCGGTCGCCCGACCGCGCCCGCTGCATGTACACGTTGTTTTGCGACCGATCCATGGGCTTCTGCTTTACCTATACTTGTCCGCCGTGGCGAAAAGGTTCAGACAAAACGTGGAAACGCAACACATTACACGCAGTAAATGCCGTAAGCGTAAGCAGTTGCGAACTGTACGCTCGATCTTACAAAGAGTTACCGAGAAAAGCGAATTCCTTTGGGGGCGGCCGCTCGATTCACTTTTCCTCTGCTTCCCCTAGCCGAGCGTTTCCTACGGAGACATTCAGGAGCCAATCAGCGGTGGGGTAACCCAACCGGCAAAGCGTAGACAGCCGGTGCCAAAGCTGTGTGATTGAGCCAGGAATATTCACCGCGGCAGCTTTCGTTTTGGTCAGAACGGGAGCCACGTCGGCGCGTCGCAATGGCCTGACGCGTCCGGTCCGCCGCGGTCGGAGAGCCCGGGCCGATGCAACTGGCGGTCAGGTTGCCGCCGCGACCGCTTCCGCGGCTGGCGCCGCCGTTTCGATCCAGTGGATCGTGTCGGCCAGCAAACGCTCGCGATGGATCGGCTTGGAAACGTAATGGTCGCAGCCGGCTTCCAGGCACTTCTGACGGTCCTCCGGTGCGGCATGGGCCGTCAAAGCGATGATCGGGCCTTTGTAGCCGGCGTCGCGCAAGCGGCGGGTTGCCTCGTAGCCTTCCATGACCGGCATCTGCATGTCCATCAAGACCATGTCGAAGGGCCTGCCTTCGGCCATTTCCGCCAGGGCCTTTTCATAAGCCAGGAGGCCGTTCTCGGCAAACGTCACGGCGAAGCCGGCTTTGCCCAGGATGTGGCCGATGATGCGGCGATTGTCGGCGCCGTCTTCGGCCAGAAGGACGCGCAGGCCGGCGCGGACGCGGACCGGCTGCCAACCGGCCGGCGTTTCCGACCGGCGGGACGGGGGGGCTTCGAGCATCGCTACGCCAGCAAGCGGTCCCGTCGCCACGCTGACCCGGAAACAGGCGCCTTGCCCGGGCGCGCTCTCCACGACGATGTCGCCGCCCAGCATCTGGGCCAATCGCTTGGAGATGACCAATCCCAGGCCGGACCCCCCGTAGCGCCGGGCGGTGGAGGAATCGGCCTGGCTGAATCGCTGGAAGAGCCGCGCCGCCTGCTCGCCGGAAATGCCGATTCCCGTGTCGATCACGCAGAACTGGAGTATGGGCCCGCCGGGACCGGCAGGGAGCATGCTCGTGGCCACGCGGATGCTCCCCTGCGCGGTGAACTTGATGGCGTTGCCGATGAGATTGATGAGAATCTGCCGCAAGCGCACGCGGTCCGTGCGAATCGTGGCGGGCAGCGGCCACTGCTCTTCGACGGAGATCGCCAGCCCCTTGGCGGCGGCGGCCGGCCGGAGCATGGCCACCGCCGATTCGACGACCTCGAAAGGCGAAGCTGCTTCGACGACCACGTCGAATTGGCCGCTCTCGATCTTCGACATGTCGAGAATGTCGTTGATCACGCTGAGCAGGTGCTCGGAGTTGCGCAGAATGCCGTCGATGAACTCGATACTCGGGTTGGAATCGGCGCCGCGGAGCATGTCGGCGCGGAGCAGTTCGGCAAAACCGACGATGGCCGTCATAGGGGTGCGGATTTCGTGACTCATATTGGCCAGGAACTCGCTCTTTGCGCGGTTGGCGGTTTCGGCCGCCTGCCGCGCGGAGTCGAGCTGCTCGTTCAAGGCCCGCAGGTCCTCGGCGGCCCTCTCCAAGTCCCGGCTGCGGCTGACCAGGTCCTTGGTCTGCTCGGCCACCATTCGCTCCAGGTCGTTGCGGGTGATTTCCGCCAGGCGGGCCAGGTGCCAGCGGCGCGTGAGCGACATGACCAGTTGCCGGACCTCGATGTTGTCGAAGGGCTTCTTCAGGATCAGCAAGTGGTCCGTCCGTCCCAATTGGCGGACGATGTCTTCCCAGGTGTGGTCCGAGTAGGCGGTGCAGAGCACGATCAGGATTTCCGGATCGACGGCCCAGATCCGCCGGATCGTCTCCACGCCGTCCCAGCCGGGCGGCATGCGGACATCGACGAAGGCCAGCGGGTAAGGCTGTTTTTCCGACACTGCCTGCTGGACCATGGCCAGGCCTTGCTGGCCCTGGTGAGCCGAGTCGATGGTGAACGGCTCCGGCTGCTCCTCGCAGGCCTCCGCCTCGCCGAAAAGCGCGGCGGCGGCCGCGCTCAACTCGCCGTCGTCATGTTTGCTCTCGATGATCTTGCGAAAGTCGTCGTGGATCGACTGTTGATCGTCGATCACCAGGATGCGAATGGGGGTCTTGGGGGTCACACCAGCACCTCAACAGGTTCAAAGGGCAATTCCAGGGTGAAAACGGCGCCGCGATCGCGTCCCGCGCTGCGTGCCGTGAGCGTGCCGCCGAGCTCCTTGGCGGCGTTTGCCGAACTGTGCAGGCCGAATCCGTGACCATGCTTCTTCGTCGTAAATCCGTGGGAAAAAATCCGCACCAGGTTCGCCTCCGCGATTCCCGTGCCGTTGTCGCAGACTTCGATCAAGAGCTTCGTGTCGTCGCCCGCGGACCGCAGCGCGATGCGGGCCGTCATGCAGGGTTGTTGCGTCCCGCTTTCGATCAGCGCGTCCTTGGCGTTCGTGACCAGGTTCACGAGGATCTGCAACACGCGCTGCTTGTCGAGGCGAAGCTCGGGCAGGTCCTCGTACTCGCGGACGACTTCAATGTCGTATTTCGCCAAGGAGGCGGAGTTGAGCTTGATGGCGTCGTCGAACAACTGCGGCAAGGCGACGGCCTCGATCACGCCGGCCACGCCCGTGTACGACTGCTGCATGGCCACGATGGCCTTGATGTGATCGATGTGCCGGGTGAGCGATTGCAACTCTTCCATCATGAAGGTTCGATTGCGCGTGAGATGGTCCGCCAGGAGGCGGAGGAAGCCGGGCAGTTGCTTGCCGCGGCGATCTTCCGTGAAGAATCGCCCCAGCTCGGCCGCATGCTCGTCGAGGAGCGCCAGGCGCGGTCCAATTCCGCGATTCTCGAGTTTCTCAGGCGGTCGGCAACGAGCGTCGCCGAGACGTTCACGCTGTTGAGCACGTTGCCCACGTTGTGCAACACGCCGGTGGCGATCTCGGCCATGCCGGCGCGGCGGGCCGCGTCGACAAGTTGCTGGTGCATCTCGGCCAACTGTTTCTCGGCACGGCGGCGTTCGGCGTTCTCGCGGCTCAATCCCCGATTGGCTTCGGACAACTGCCGCGTGCGCTGCTCGACGCGCTGCTCCAACTCGTCGTGGGCGGCCTGCAATTGCCGCTTCCCGTGTTGGATCTGATCGAGCATCGTGTTGAACTCGTCGTAAAGCGCGCCCAACTCGTCGTTGGACTGCTTTTCCACGCGGATCGAGTAATCGTTCTCGGCCGAAATCCGCTGGGCGGCCCGCGCCAGCTTCAAGACCGGGCCGGAAACGATCCGCTGTAAACGCAGCGAAAAGCCCATTGCGGCCGCCAACGACAAGGGCAGCACGATGGCCACGATCGCCACGTAACGCAGCAACTGCGCGTGAAGGTCGTCCATGCCGGCCCGCAGGAAAATCGTTCCCACGCCGGTATTGTCGTGCCTGATCATTTGCACGACGTCAAGGTGGTTTCCCTGGTAGTGGCGGCCTTCCGGGGGAGGTTCCGCGGGCAAATCTCCTTTCGCGGCGGCGGCCGCATAGGTGGCGAAGACGTGTCCCTTGGCGTCGAACAGGCAGGCGTTCTTGACGTTGGGCTGCAGGGCCAACGAAGCGAGAATCTCGCGGGCCGCCGAGGCGTCGTCGAAGGTCAACGCCGCCGAACTGTTGGAGCCGAGGACGTTGGCGAGCGTCGACAGTTGCTGCTCCTTGGACGAGCGGAACATATGCATGTCGTTGACCACGAATGCCGCTGCCGACAACAGCAGGGCCACTCCGCCGACCACGAAAGTCAGGAGGTTCAGCTTCGTCTTGATGGAAAGTGTCCGGGGCAGATGCATGAAATTCTCGGTTCGCAGGACGCGCGTTCAAGGCGTGCCGACGATTTTGGCCAGGCTGAGCAGTTTGGAACTGACCTTCAATTGTTGCTGTTTGGCGGTCTCGACGTTGATTTCGAATCGCACCTTGTTGTTCTCGACGTAAAAGTTCACGACCGCGCCTTGCTGCACCAGCCCGGTTTCCTCGCCGACGAGCAAGATGCCCTTGCTTTGCAGCTTCGCCAGCGCCTCGGCCTTGACCTTTGCGTCGGCGGCGGCTGAAATGAAGAGGATATGGCAGGGAGAATAGTCGGCCAACGTGGCGAAGCGCCTGGCCACCACCGTGCGGCCGTCGACCTTCGCCGAACCGGCAATCTCGTCGAGGACCGCCCCGAAGGGGTGCGTGAGCCGCAGTGGCTCGGGACTAAGTCCATTACAAGGAGAAAGGGTGAGGCAATGAAAGGAGGATAGAAACAAGCCAAAGCCTACCTGTGCGGGTCCGCGCCCGTACAGAACTCTCTGCTCGAACTCTGCACCCATCCGCAGAGGTACGCAGCCAGCTTAGCAACACCGGGAGGACCGGAGAAAGCGCTAGGACGAAGGGGCCAGGCAGGGAGACTTTGGGAGACGGCATTTCGGCCGGGATGGTACGCCAAACACCGCCCCTGGAGGAAGCGTTGACGGGGACCCGAATCCCCGCCTTGGGATCGAACGTGCGGAGTGTCGGTCTCGAACCATCACGGTGGTGCGTGTCGCCGCCTAGAGAAAATGGTCCTGAACCATGACCGGTGAAGCCCTACGCCGTCCGATGGTCGGTAAGTCCCGCCTATAAACCTCTGGCGAAAAGGCAAGGACGACGCGGCGGAGAGGAGAAGGCAGCCTTGGCAGCCTCCTCGTTGAGGGCAGCAGCAGACCCGGAGTAGCGCGTCAGATGCGCGTGAAAGGGGAAACCGACAGAAGAAGGAGAACGGCTCGCGAGTCCATGAGGAAAGTTAGCCTCCTCGATTGAAGCCCCAAATGGCCCGCCCGCGCTCTTGCCGGGAAACCCGAGGAACCCCGCCGAGGAGCGGGGACGCTAAGAAACGTCCCCCAAAGCCTGCAAGCCTGAACTCCCTGATTGCAAAGCATGAAAGGCTCACCATGAGCAAAATCAAGGTACACTCGCTCACCGGGAGAATTACTGCCCGACTGATGCGACAAGCCTTCCAAGCGGTCAAACGAAATCGCGGGGCCGCAGGTGTAGACCGGGTTAGCATCAAAATGTTCGCGGCGAACCTGGAGGACAACCTCACGGCGCTGATGCGGGAGATGAAGGACGGTAGTTTCCGGCCTTTGCCGCTGCGTCGCGTCTACATCGACAAAGGTCCCGGCACAACCAAGAAGCGACCGTTAGGGATTCCGGTGGTTCGTGATCGGGTAGCGCAAGAGGTGGTTCGAAGGCTTCTTGCTCCGATTTTCGAGCCTCGGTTTCACGAGCATTCCTATGGGTTTATTCCCGGACGCAATTGTCACCAAGCGGTGGAGAGGGTCTTGGAATGTCATCGCGAGGGGTACCGTGTGGTGCTCGACGCCGACATCCAAGGATTTTTCGATAACCTCCCGCAGTCGGTCATCATGGCAGCGGTGGCCGCGGAGGTGTCGGACGGGAAGATTCTCACCTTGCTGGAAAGATTTCTCACTGCGGGGGTCATGGAAGACGGGGTGTTCAAGCCCACCACGATCGGCACACCGCAAGGAGGCGTGGTTTCGCCGCTGTTGGCGAACATCGTGCTGAATCATTTGGACTGGCAACTGCACGCCGCCGGCTACCGCTTTGTGCGATACGCCGACGACTTTGTGGTGCTCTGCCAGACGGACTCGCAGGCGCAAGAGGCGTTGAGCCTGGTCCGGCATGTCCTGGAGGGGGAACTCGGGCTTCGCTTGAGTCCCGAGAAAACGAAGATTACGACCTATGGAAAGGGATATGACTTCCTGGGGTTTCGTCTCTCGGCTCTCTCCCGGCGCATGCGGGACAAATCCGTGCAGAAGTTCAAAAGCAAGATTCGAGAACTCACCCCACGGCATCACAACCTGGACGGAGCCGTGATCGTGAAGCTGAACCGAGTCATACGGGGCACCGCGAATTACTTCGCCACGGCCTTCTCGACCTGTCGTTGGGCCTTCCAGAAGCTCGACTCCTGGACCCGCATGCGGCTTCGTTGTATGAAGCGGAAGCGGAAGAACTACAACGACAACGGGAAGTTACGGGTGGGCTATTTTCGGCGCAAACTCGGCCTGTTAACCTTGGAGGAATTCTGTACCTACCGCGACACTCATGGCAAAGCATGCCGTGTGATTCCCCGTCACGGGGCAACTACTATTGGGGTCGCCCGGTGAGAGATCCTCACGCCGGTAAATATGGGGAATTGACCCCATTGCGACGATGGGGAGGGGGAGGCCAGCAACTCCTGGCCTCTCCCTTACCCGCTCCGTCCCGAGCACGCCGATCACGAACGGCGCATGGTCGTCGGCAAAGGCCGCGGCGGGCCACTGGACGTAACGGCCGAAGTTGTAAAGGAAGGCGCCCTTGATCGCATATTCCCGATCGATCTCCCCGCTCTGCTGGGCAATTGCGTGTCCCGCAAATTGTATTTCATAGGCCAAGAATAGCATCGCGCCGACCGCGATTCGGCCATAGTAGCCGAAACAGCGGACCTTGCGCGACGGTGGTGATTGTGGTGGCCACCTGGTAGGCATGGGCCGGAAATCTCCCCTGCGGAAGTGTAGGTCGAGGTTTGCGTCCTGCGCCGCTGATGAATGCGGTTCTTGACTGCTTTTCCACGTGATGAAACCACTCTTGGATGCCGGCCGTTGTCGGCATGGCACAGTCCATTCGCTCCGTTGCGACCTATTTGACATGGTTGCTCAGGCCGAGGCACGGGACGGAAACGAGGTTTGGAACCTGTTCGAGAACCGTTTTCCGGCCCAGTTCCGGTCATGGCTGCGCGGGGGCTCTTGGTTAGGTTCTCAAAAGCGCCAGGTCAGCTTGCCAAACACGCTGGTAGGGACGCGGGTCGCGTAATTGTAGTACTCCGGCCCGAATTCGTAGTGGTTGTTCGCCAACAGGTTCTGGCCGACGAGGGCCAGTTCCAGGTTCTTGCGGGCCTTCCACGTAATCTGGCTGTCCATCGTGATGTACCGGGGTACGATCCAGCCGGGGCCGGCGTTTTCAATGTCGAAAGCATCCACGTAACGGGCCGCGAGATCGCATTGCAGCTTTTCGGTCATGTCCCAAGAAGATCGCACGTAGATCTGGTTGTTCGGGGCCTGCCCAGGCGTCGAGGCCGCTCCCCGAGGGCCATTCCGGCTTTCCCACACATTCATTTCCAGCCAACTGTAGGCCCCCGACAAGCGCCAGCGATCGGTGACCGACCATTGCGTTGCAAGTTCCGCCCCGTACCCGTATCCTTGCCCCCAATTGGAGAACGGCCTGGCCTCGACGACGTAACCGGGACCCAAAACGACCGGGCCCGGAGAACTGCTGCGCAACGAGTCATATTCGTTGTAGAAGAGAGCCAGGTCCCAGGCAAAGCGATCGGTGACCTGCTGGCGGTACCCCGCTTCATAGGCAACCAGGTCTTCGGAGCCGTACAGCGGGTTGCCCAAGCTCTGTGCGAAGACGGGAATGCCCGGCCCTACGGGCAGCATGGCGACCGGTCCCATGGTAATCGACCCGTTGGCTTCGAAGTTGTCGGGGGTGCGCACGGCGCGGGAAACGGCGGCCCACATCGATTGCTTGCGATCGGGCGTCCACAGCAACCGCCCCGAGGGCTGGACCTCGAAACCGGTGAAGTCGTTGTGCTCGAATTTCGAGCCCAGAATGAAGGACAAGCGGTCCGGGACCAGCGTGATCTGGTCCTGGACGAACGCGCTGGGCAGGCTCGTCGATCGCTCCTCCGGGCTGAAGGCGAAGTCGAATCCGTCGCCGCGCAGATTTACGGAACAATAGCGGTATGCCATTCCCCAAACGATTTCGTTCCGATCGCCGATGGGAAAACGGTCTTGGAATTCGATGTCGAAGACGTTCGTGCTGGTGTTGGTGATGGACTGGTCCAATTCATACTGGTCGTAGTAGGCCAGCAGCGACCAATCCTGCCGCTCGTTGACGAGGTGGGTCCAACGCCCCAAGACATTCGCCCCGGATCCGTGGGTGTCTTCATCGAACGGCGATGAATAAGGGAAAGCAGGCGTTGGGCGAAGGCCGCTCTCGCCAGCCGCGCCCCGGTAGAAATCGCCCTGGAGGGTCAGCGTATCGTCCTTGGTATGATCGGGAAACCAATCCGTACGGAAGCCGCCACGGCCTTGACGCCATTCAGCAGTTCCCGCTGAAGGTGAAAGTGGCCTAAAAATGGGGAAAGACGGCAGGAGGCTTCGTAAAGAAGTGAACACTGGTATATCGTCGAGCGTAATAAGGACAGGATGGCGGTTTGCCAGCCAGGATGGTAATTCGGTACTGGGTGAGAAGAGTCATCGTGATCCTGCCGCCTCCGCCAGAACAACGCACTCCGCCGAAGCGCAAGCATCTCTCGGCCGATGCGTTGTACGCACTCTTGCGGCTGGAATTTGATAAGATCGCGGACCATCGCGGGCGGGAGTGCCCGATTTCCTTGACGGACGCGCTCATGTCGGCTTTCAGCATGTTTGCGCTGAAAGACCCTTCCCTGCTGGCATTCGAAGAGCGCCGCAATGACGAGAACATGGGGAACCTGTTCGGCATCGCGCGCGTTCCGTCGGACACGCACATGCGGGAGATCCTCGACCCCGTGGAGCCGCAGGCGATACGACCCTTGTTCAACGCGGTCTTTCGCCAACTCCAACGCGGAAAAGCATTGGAGCCGTTTGTCTTCCATCATGGATGCTACCTGCTCTCCTTGGACGGCACCGGCTACTTCTCCTCTTCTTCCATCCACTGCGACTCCTGCCTGGAAAAAGTGCATCGCCAGACGCAAGAGACTACCTATCAGCACCAGATGCTGGCAGCCGTGATGATCCACCCGGATCACCGGGAGGTGATTCCTTTCGCTCCCGAACCCATTGTGAAACAAGACGGCACCCGCAAAAACGATTGCGAGCGAAACGCGGCCAAACGCTTGCTGCGGCAAATCCGCCGGGAGCATCCCCATCTGAAACTGATTGTCGTCGAGGACGGGTTGGCGAGCAACGCCCCGCATATCCGCGAGCTGCAGAGCCTGAACATGCACTTCATCCTGGGGGCCAAACCGGGGGATCATGATTTTCTCTGGGACCAGGTGCTCGCCGCTTGGGAGGCCGACCGAGTGACGACGATTTCCTGGACTGAAGGGAATGTCTACCGCGAGCTTTCCTTCATCAACGACGTGCCGCTGAACGAATCCAACCAAGATTTGCGCGTGAATTGGCTCCATTGCTACGAGATCGGCCCTGACGGCGAGGAACGGACCTGGACCTGGGTTACGGACCTGAAGATCTCACGCCAGAATGCCCGTTGCCTGGTAAAAGGCGGCCGCTGTCGCTGGAAGATCGAGAACGAGACGTTCAACACGCTCAAGAATCAGGGTTACCACTTCGAACACAATTATGGCCATGGCAAAAAGAACCTGTCGGTAGTCTTTGCCATGTTGATGATGTTGGCGTTCCTGGTCGATCAGGTCCAACAACTCTGCTGCCCGCTATTTAAGGCCGTGCGGAAGAAGTTGACGAGCAAGCGGGCACTGTGGGATAATCTGCGATCTCACTTCCGACACTTCGTTTTCCGCTCGATGCGTCATCTTTACGAGGTCATCCTCTACGACCTCGCCAAACAACTCCCCGCACCGACACGGAATACGTGTTAACCAGGCGTCTCCGCCAGTCCGCGCTCTCCTCACTTTTCGCCTACGGCTGCTCCAACTCAGAGAAGCCCTGTGTCGGCGCGCTCACGCTGCGCGAAAACGCCGTTCTGTGATATTCCAGGGCCTTCGCCGCTCCGCACACGTCTAACAACGGTGCCCTCTATCGCCCGCATCTCGCCCATCTTCTCGTCTAACACACGCACACTCACAACTTGACGCCCTGACGCTGTTAGCCGTTTGTTTCATCGGGAGTTGCTGGACGCCATTGGTCGTGGGCGATCCCGTCCGGGAGGTTTCCGGGAGCGTCTTCGAAATCTTTGCCATAGACGCGCCAGAAGAAGTCGTCGCCGGAATGGCCGCCGTAACGAGCGGCCCCGCTCCATTTGTCCTGGTAGCCACCGCCGGCGGCGACCAACCCGCCCTGCGTGTCCTTGGCGCTCTTGGTGATGATGTTGATCACGCCGTTCACGGCGTTGGCGCCCCAGAGCGTGCCGCCCGGGCCGCGAACGACCTCGATCCGCTCGACATCCTCCAGCATCACGTCCTGCTGGTCCCAAAGCACGCCGGAGGTAACCTGGTTGTAGATGCTGCGGCCGTCGATCAGCACGAGAAGCTTGTTGGAATTGACGCTGTTGAAGCCGCGGATGCTGATTGCCCAAGAGTTCGTCGAGATGCGGGCCACGTCGACGCCGGGCGCCATCCGCAAGGCTTCCGGAACGTTCGTGGCGCCGCTGCGGCGAATCATTTCCGGCGTGATGACGAAGACCGCCGCCGGCGACCGTCCGACCGTGCTCTCTTGCTTCGTCACCGAGGTCACCTCCACGTCCATCGACGGCACCTTGACGTCGGCCTTGGAGAGTTGATCGAGATCCATGTTGAGCAGGGCGTTAGTGCCGCTGCCGTCGCCCGCTGCCGCCGCGGCCGGGTCGGCAGTTGCGGTGTCGGGCGGGTCGGCGGCGCGGGCGGCGGCGGTACAAATGGCTGCGACGGCCAGAGATACAAGAACGAGAAGTCCAGCCCTTGGCCAAACGCCCCCCATGTTGAACATTTTGCACCCCGTTTGCGAATTGGCGTCTCCCACGCCATGCCGTGACAATGCGAGACAGACAAGCCGTAGGCTTCACGGATATCGGTGGTGCCGCGGGGTACGGTTCACGCGGTCAGGCGGAAGTTGCAGAATATGAGGACTCCTGGGGCCGGTTGTAACGGATCTTACGAAGCCGGCAGGGCAAGTCCTGCCGATTATGGGAAGATTATCCTGCGCCTCGAACCGTTCCGCTCGGTTACAGCCCAGGCGTTTGGCGTTCAGAAGGGCCTGATCGGCCCGATCGAGAGGTTGCTCCGGGGGCGGCATAGTGGCCCTGTACCTGGCCCTGTACGTGGCGACTCCCAGACTAACCGTCACCCGCAGCGGACCGCTCTTCGCCGAGATCGACGTGGACCATCAAGCGAGAAAAGCCCTGTCCTTTGCTTGCGTTGGTCTACCGATAAATTCTGGCCAGATGCGGTTTTGTGACGTTTTTGTCAAAATTGTGATAATCGTGTCGTAAATCTTCCGATACCACAATCCTGTCGTAAATCTTCCCATACCAATCGGGTGTAACACCAAGGTGTGATCGTCGAAGTAGATTCCGGTATGCTTCGATGCGACACGCTCGTGTTAGACGAGGTGGCCGAAGCTCACCGTTACGTTCGACAGTCCAGCTCATCTGACACAAGGAAGAATTCTCGCACATGCCCACCACCATTACTTTGCAGCCCGTGAGCCGTATCGAGGGCCACCTTTCGTTACAAGCAGAGACCGAGCCGGTCGAAGCCGACGGCAAGAAGGGTTTCAAAGTCACGAAGGCCTTCTGCGACGGCGAGATGTTCCGCGGTATCGAGAACATCCTTGTCGGTCGCGACCCGTTGGACGCGCAGCAAATCACGCAGCGGATCTGCGGCGTCTGCCCGATTTCGCACGCTCTGGCGTCGATCCGCGCCCAGGAGATGGCCTACGGCATTACGCCAGTACATAACGGCCGGTTGTTGCAGAACCTGATTCTGGCAGCCAACTATATCCAATCACACGTGCTCCATTTCTACCACCTGGCAGCGTTGGATTTCGTCGACGTGAAGGCCGTGTTGTCGTACACCGGCACGAATTCGATCTTGCTGGGGTTGCGACAGTGGATCGAAGAGACCTTGGCTCGCAAGGATGCCGTGCCCGCCGCACCCTTTCTGCCGCGGTTCGAGCGCGACTACGTGAAGAACCACGGCGACAACATGGCCTTGTTGTCGCACTATGTCGAGGCCCTCAATGTCCGCAAGACGTGCCATGAGATGGCGGCCGTATTTGCCGGGCGGATGCCGCACGCCACGGCGATCGTGCCGGGCGGGGTGACTCAAACGCCCACCATCGAGCGCGTGCTGGAATATCGTTCGCGGCTGGAGCAAGCGGCCGGTTTCGTCAAACAAGTCTACCTTGGCGATCTGCTGCGCGTTGCCAAGGCGTTTCCCCAGTATCTGGAGATTGGCCGTGGTTGCGGCAACTTCCTCTGTTTCGGCGGATTTCCCTTGGACGACGCGGGCGGCCAGTTCTTCAAACCGGGCGCGCTCATCGAAGGCAAATGGGAGACGCTCGATCCGGCAGCCATTCTGGAAGACGCTACCAACGCGCGTTACAGTCAGGCCGTCCCGCTGCATCCGTCGCGTGGCGAGACCCATCCCGAACCACGCAAGAAAGGGGCCTACACCTGGCTTATGGCCCCGCGTTACCGTCGTGAAGTCGTGGAAGTCGGCGCTTTGGCCCGCGTGCTCACGAACTACCATGACCCCGGCGGCGGCTGGATGAAGGCCGAGACCGACGCCTTCCTGGCGGCGGCCAATATCCCGCTGAGCAAAATGCCCTCCGTGCTCGGGCGGCATGCGGCCCGCGGCCTGGAGGCCTTGGCGATCGCGCGGCAGGCATTCCGCTGGCTGGACGAACTGGAGATCGACGGTCCGCCGACGCGCGATTTCGAGATCTGCCGTCAAGGGTCGGGCTGCGGCCTGGTCGAAGCGCCGCGCGGCGCCCTGGGCCACTGGCTGTCCATCGACGGCTATCGCATCAAGAACTATCAATGCGTGGTGCCGACAACGTGGAACTGTTCTCCGCGCGATGCCGCCGGACATCCCGGACCGATGGAACAAGCCATTGCAGGAACCATTGTCGAGGATTCCGCGCAACCCATTGAAATCGGGCGGATCATCCGCTCGTTCGATCCCTGTCTCGGATGCTCCGTGCATTGATCCGCTGGAACGTCCGCCTTGCCGTTACCAACAAACGAGTCAAAATGCCCGAGGTCTGTCCACATGAACCGTTATCATCGTCGCGATTTTTTGCGGATGGGGGCCGCGCTGGCCGCTGGGCTGGGACTGCCGTCCGGGCCGGCTGCCGTGCTGGCCGAGGGACTGGAACAGATCTTCAACAAACGCCTGCCGGTAATTTGGATCCAAGGCCTCTCCTGCACGGGGTGTTCCGTTTCGCTGCTGAACTCCGAGTCGCCGTCGGTCCTTCAAGTCCTGACGGAGATCATCTCGCTCACCTACCACTCGACGATTTCCGCCGCCCAGGGCAGTGACGTTGATAAGGTCATCGACCGCGTCGGACAGGACCGCGGTTTCCTGCTCGTCCTGGAGGGGGCGATTCCGGCGGACATGCCGGAGGCCTGCGTGATCGGGGGAAGCCGCTGGAGGACGTTCTGGACCCGCTGGCCAGGAACGCGGCGGCCGTGGTTGCCGCCGGGACGTGTGCTGCGTTCGGCGGCGTGCCGGGCGCCGAAGGCAATCCTACGGGGGCCGTCGGCTTGCAGGAGTTCATGACCCGTCGCAAGATCCCCGCGGAAAAGCGGCTGGTCAATTGCCCCGGTTGCCCGACACACCCTTCGTGCCTCGTGGGCACCCTGGCCTACGTGGCGGCCCGCGGATATCCACCCATCGTCCCCGGCCTGTTGACGCCGAAACTCTTCTACAACCATTCCGTCCACGACGAATGCCCGCGGTTCCATTTCTGGGAGAAGAACGTCTTCGCCGAGAAGTTCGGCGACGAGGGGTGCCTGTTCAAACTGGGGTGCCTGGGTCCATTGAGCCACACGACTTGCCCGCGGCACCAGTGGAACGGCGGCGTGAATTGGTGTGTTCGCGCGAGTGCTCCATGCCTGGGATGCACGAGCGAACATTTTGCCAAGCGCCGCGACTTTCCCTTTTATCGAAAGTCGGAGCTTTGCGGAGCGGCACGAAATACGGAAGCCGAACGACGGGGAGACAAGTCATGAAGATGCGATTTTCGAACCTGAGCCTTTTCAAGCAGATCACCTGGACGCTCGTCGTGATGTGCCTGCTCACTACGGTGGCACAGTTCCTCGTACAGCATTTCCAGTACTCGCATAGTTTCGGTTCGATCTTTCAGACCGTGCGACAGGGGGCGATCCAGCAGAAACAGTCCGACGCCCAGGCAATCCTCCGCGAAGTGCTGTTTGCCACGAATAGCTCATTGCAACGCGGTGAAAAGGAAGTCTTCATGGAGTTTGCCCGGCAGCAGAAATCGATCGAGGAAATCCAGGAGTTCTCGTTCCTCGACAAGACCGGCAAGGTGGAGTTGTCGTCCAACGCGCAGGCCGTAAACCGCGCCATCGACCCGGCGTTGTGGGACAAACTGCGGCAAAGCCGCGAATGCGTCGTCGAGGAGACGGACGACCGATTCAATTTCTACCAACCCCTCCGCGTCGACGCCGACATGCGGCGGATGGATCCGACCAGCCGCGTCGGCGACGTGTACGGCGCCCTGTATCTGCAGTTTTCCAAGGCCAAGATCAACGCCATGCTGGCCGATGCCGGCGACGGCTATGCCAAGGCATCGTACTGGGCATTGGGAATCGCCCTGCTCACGGCTTGCGTCACCGTCAGCCTCAGCGCAGGCGCGGGTTCGCTAATCGTGCGAGGCATCGTGCGACCTTTGCGTCAAGGGGTCGAATTCGCCAAATGCGTCGCCGCGGGCGACCTGACGCAAACGTTGAATATCGACCGCCGCGACGAGATCGGCCAGTTGGCCGTAGCGCTTGGCCAGATGGTCCGGCAACTGCGCGACGTTTTCAAAAGGATTTCCGCGGCGGTTGGCGATCTGGCCAAGTCGTCCACCGGCCTGTTGCAGACGGCTACGCAACTGGCCGGCGGCGCCCAGGAGACCACGAGCCAGTCGGTGCAGGTCGCCTCGGCTGCAGAGCAGATGTCGACCAACATGGGCAACATGACCGCCACGACCGAGCAGATGTCGTCCAATATCAAAGTCGTGGCCTCCGCGGTCGAGGAGTTGACCTCCAGTATCGGCGAGGTGGCGAAGAGCGCGGAACGCACGGCCGGCGTGGCCGGCGACGCGGCCCGATTGGTTGCCACGAGCAATACGCAGATCGGCGAACTGGGCGGAGCGGCCGACGAGATCGGCAAGGTGATCGTGGTGATCCAGGACATCGCCGAGCAAACCCATCTCTTGGCCTTGAACGCCACGATCGAAGCGGTACGGGCCGGCGACGCGGGAAAAGGGTTCGCGGTCGTGGCTACCGAAGTCAAGGAACTGGCCCGGCAAACAGCTTCCGCCACCGACGATATCCGCAAGCGGATCGAAGGCATTCAGGGTTCCACGGGACGTGCCGTCAGGTCGATCGGCGACATCAGCGAAGTGGTCAAACAGGTCAACGAGCTTTCACGGACGATCGCTTCGGCGGTGGAGGAACAAAGCATCACCACCAAGGAAATCGGCAAGAACATGCTGCAGTCGTCGACCGCGGCCCAAATCGTGGCCCGCGGCGTGGCCGAGTCCGCCACGGCGACCCATGAGATCACGCAAAACATCGTCCGCGTGGATCAGGCGGCCAAGCAGGCGGCCACGGGCGCCGCCCAGACCCAGACCGCCGGCCGCGAATTGGCCCAGGTGGCGGAACAATTGCAGTCGCTTGTGGCGCAGTTCACCGTCTAAATGATCTCGAACGATTTTGAAAAAACGAGGCATGCAACAGCTTGATCCGGCTGGAGTTTGGCACCGAAAACCCGTCAAGCCGAGACCGCTGAAGAAGTGCAAACGGATATGACATGTAGTACTGAGTACTCAGTAATCAGTACTATACGTTGTGATAGCGGTAGACTTTTTCAGTGGTCTCAAGCCGCCGGGGCGACCTCCCATGCCCCTCCATGGGGGCATCGGCAGCATGCCTCCATCCCTGCTTCACGTGTCGAATTTGTGAGCTACGATTACGTGGAAAGACATCTCCAGGCCAATGGCCTGAGGAAAAGAGCCCGTAAAGCACGGGCTGCCTTAATGGGCGGGACTTGGGCCTGCCAGTTGAAGGCACGGTTGACGTCGTTCTCTTCGCGTGAAAGAGAAGGCCGCTGCTGTGCCTTTTTGTGTTAGGACTGAGAAAGCCGGGCACTCCGGGAAAATTGGTTCCCCCGGTGAATACTGGAAGGCAAAGGTCACCGATGAGTATGCGAATTCTGATTGCCGACGATGATCCGCTGATACGCACGCTGGTTGCCGTGTGCCTGCAAGACATCGGGGAAATCCGTCAGGCCGTTGACGGTGCGGAGGCCATGACCGTGCTGGAACAAGCCGATGTCGATTTGCTGCTCCTGGATTGGGACATGCCGGCCCCTGACGGTTTGGCAGTCCTCAAGACCATCCGCGCGCGAAAATTCCGCATGCCTGTCATCATGGTCACGGCGGAAGCCAGCAGGCCGCGGGTCATTGAGGCAATCCATGCCGGTGCCTCGGATTACTTGATCAAGCCATTCGAGTCCGTCGACTTGCGCAGGAAGGTCGCGACTTTCTGCAAGCCGACAGCTACGGAATCCTGATGTCGCGACGTGCAAGCTCATTTGATGATATCCTCGTCCGCAGCGAACCCGGCAAAGCCCCAGCCTTGGATCCGCTGCTGAGCGAGGATGTCACGTCGTTTCGGGAATACGAGCATGTTCTTGCCGAGGTCTAATGGAACAACCCATGAATACTGCCTTCATTTATTCGGCACTGGCCGCCGATCCCGATCTCGGCGCATTGGTCGAGATGTTCGTCGACGAGATGTTCGTGCGGATCAGCGCCCTGGAAACCCAGGCGCGGAGCCGCGACTGGCAACAACTGGCTCGAACGGCCCACCAGATCAAGGGTGCTGCCGGGAGCTACGGATTCAATGTCGTCACGCCGTACGCCGCCCGGCTCGAAAACGCCGCGAAGAACGGCTGCCAGGAGGCGGAAATACTCTCGGCGCTCCACGAACTCCTGGAACTATGTCGCCGCGTGCGATCCGGCGTGCCGCCGAGGAAAGATGAACCTCGTCTCAGCATGCGGAGCGAATCTCCATGAATTACCCGAGAAACGATGCAAGCTGAGTTCCGAGCGCTACGGAGGCGGCAAGGACGCGTCGGGCAGGGAGTTGCTCTCGAAGCTGCAATCGGGCGGCGCGGCGCCTGGAAATCCCACGTTATCGCCGTCTTCGAACTCGACGTAAGTCGTGGCGGAGGCCTTCTTTCGAGAGTGGGTTACTCTTGGGGCTCGTCGGCCGCCGCAACGTCCTGCTCTTTCCTCTGCTTTCGCCCAGCGCGAGGCCTCTCGGGCTCAGGGGCGGGTTCGGCCGCTTCTGCCACCTCCTTGAACAGGCTCTGGTCGAAGACCTTCTCCTCCAGGGCTTCTTCGGCAGCCATCCCAAAGCCACGGAGGCTGGCAATGGCGGCCTTCAGGGCGGCCTGATCCTTGATTTCCAGGGAGGGCACTTTCTTCTCCTTCATGGCCTCGGCCGTGCGCGAGATCCTGGCCTCAATCGACTGGAGGGCGGAAACGATGGTTGCCAGGGATTCGGGGGTGTAGGTGCCAGGGTCGGTGCGTGCCATGCTTCGCTTTCTTTGGGTGTGCGACGGGGAGAATCAGGGAAGATGGCGATTCTAGCGATTCTCTTATTTTGTGACAACCAGGAAATGGCGGCAGGCACCTTCGACAGCTTCCAGCGCCGTGCAAAGCCCGCACCGGCAATCCTTCTCGTGCTCCATCGTCTCCGCCTGCACGGCCATCACCAACTCGTCCATCGCAAGTCCGCCTTGTGTTGCCGTCCGTCGTAGAACGCGTATTGCAGGGCCTGGGCTTCGGCCAGGCGTTTGCCGCTGCCGGCGTAGTCTGCGGCGGCCGGCCGATCTCGGGTGGCAGGGGGCATTTTACTTTCCCGCACGGGTAAGGTAGAATCGGAGCCGTACGTTCGACTTGACTCCTCGGCGGGTGCCAGGAATTGAACGGCTACCCTTTAGGCGTTACGCGAAAATCCATTGACCAAGTTTGACGGGAGTATTGCAAATGGTATTGCGCAAGAGTTCCTTATTCGGGTTTGGAATTCTCTTGGTGTCGATTCTTTTTGTCGGCATCGTTGGTTGCGGGAAAAGCGCGTCCCCGAATACCAAAGTCACCAAGGAAAACGCGGACAAGATCAAGGTAAACATGACAATGGCGGAGGTCGAGGCGATTCTCGGTAAAGGCCTGGATGCCCCCCCTCCCAAGAACTTCTCTGGAACAGGCGAGATGCATGACGTAAGTTTCAAGAAGTGGGAGCGGGAGAAGGATGGCGATGCCATCGATGTCGGGTTTTCCCGAGACGGCAAGGTTGTTTACGTAAATTCCCTATTCTGGAACCACTAAGAAATGTGCTATAGATCCGCCCTGCAATGAAACGGCCGAGTTGTTCTGGGACCGGTGTTTGTGTTTCTTCCGACCTTTGGGTGGCTTGTTTTTCGACCATTGAGAGTGATCTGCCGATGGCTTAGCCGCCGCCGCGAAGGAACCGTGAAACACGAGCAGAAGCCCAACGTTCATGGCTAGTATTGATCGGGTCAACGCTGTTCTGAGAGATTTCGTCGAGGATTCCTCCGTGTAACGCACATTGGCATGTTCAGCATCGTCTACGATGGAAAGCTGATTGCCGAGCGTCCGGTCAGCGCTACGAGGTTCAGGAACATCATGAGCAAGCTGGCCTGCTCCAGGTAAGATAGGAAGGCTCGTCACAATCTCAAACTGTCAATGCCACCGCCGACCCCACGTCGGCGGAGCGATGTTTGGCCACTACAAGCGTTCCGATCATTCTCCTTTTCGCCGGGTTTGCCGTGCCGCCCGGAGGGCCGGGCGGCACGGCAAACCCAGCGAAACAGGGCTAGAAAAGGCGTTGGTAGCGGCCAGGCCGGGAGGGAACGGGGGCAGGCCGGCACTTTCTACTTTGTTGTCAAAAGTGGAAAGTTCTACAGCAAGACTTCGGTTCTTCCGCCAACACACTCGCGAGGTAAGATCGTCCAAGGATTGCCGGCTGATCGGTTCGCCAGTTTCCGCGACACGCGCACAAGCCAAGGCCCTGATTAATGCGTGATCCCGAGGGGGAACAAGTGGCCTTAAGGGATCAGAAACGCGATAGCCTGCCTACTTCGGCCATGCCGATTTTGTTCCGGGCCGGATCGTGTCGTGCGACCCCGCTCTGACAGGCAGGGCGGGGTCTTCAACTTCTCGGAGGCATGCCACCCTTCCGTGACGGAGAAGTGCGCAGGAGGCCGGGAAACGCCGAAAAGGCTTCCCCTGTTCGCGACTCCGGCAGAATTCTCCGCCGCGAGGAAAGCGGCGAATCCCGCGGGAAAAGCGGGCCCGGCCGGGTTGCGGACGACGGGTTTGCGGAAATCCGCCGGCAGGCGATGCCCCCAAGCGCGAGCTCGAACGTATTATTAGGTGGAGAATTTTGCAGACTTATCCGTTGTATTGAATACTTTTAGATGATTATGACGAATAAGGTCGGGCTGCGCTCCCTTGTTCTTCGAAACTTCGGTACGGCGACGCCGGACAAAATGGCACGAAATACCACCTATTCGGGAAAGAAAGGACGCAAAAAATGCGCGAGAAAGTCCGTTTCGGGCAATCCCGGCAAGAATCCCCCCATCGGCATTACAGATCACGCCGATCGTTTGACGGAAACCTCGAGAGCAGAGAATATGAAACCGGCCAGAAACCAGAGATAGAAGACGCGGGGAGGGCCTGATTTTGGACCACATCGTGTTGGACCGCGGGGAAAGCCGCAAGCGCATTTAACTGCTTGATGGAAAACCACTTACGAACATTTTCGCGGGCCACGAAAGATAATCGGGGCCATCAGACTTTAGCTGTCCAGATAGCTGATCCAGACGGCGGTGCGAAGGTAAATGACAGGAAAATGTACGACAAGAAGATGAAGAACAACCGTCTTATCTTCCTTTCGCACATCTTCCTGTCAACAGCCTTTTTCGATTTCGCGATTCGTGTTCCGAGTTTGCCGCCATGACCCGATTTCATCCAGATGCTTGCCCTCCACGAATCACAGAAAAAAGGAAAGAGAGACCGACCATGCCTTACATCGCCGAAGACCGGGCCACCGCCGTGGAAGCGGGAACCGACGCCCCGCGACCGCGGAAGGAAGCCCTGTTGCCGCAAATCGCCGCCCTGGCGCTGGCGGGCCGGAGCTGCCGGCAGATCGCCGCCAGCTTCGGGCTGCCCAAGTCGACCGTCCATCGCTGGCTGCAAGCACTGCGCGAGGGATGCCCGACGAGAGTCGCAAACTGCGCCGAAATGATCGCCGCCGTCGTGGCCGACTTCAAGTCGGTCTATCGCGAGGCGCTGGAGAGCTTCCACCTCTCGCAGGCAGACAAGGAAACAGAGAGGATCGTGGAGACCGAGACGGCCCGCGGTCCGAAAAAGAAACGGACCGTCCGCAGGGAAAGCCGGGCGGGCGACCCGGCCTTTCTCGCCGAGGCCCGACGGGCTTTGGACGGGATCGCCAAGCTCTTGGCCCGCGTGGCGCCGCGGCCCGGGAAGAACGAAAGGGAGAAGGGGAGAAAGGGAGAAAAGGAGCGTGATGCCCGTGCTGGCGTCCCACCGCCGCAATGCGAGCCGATCCAGTTGGGCACACTGCCGGAGGGCAAATCGCGCAACCTCCGCGATGAAGAACGCCGCGTTGTCGAGGCGAAGTGTCCCACCGAAACCGCACCGCTCACCGGCGCCGCGGAAACGCCGCAGCCGCCGTCCCACTTGAACCCTGGTGACAAAGTACCACAGGGTCTGCTGGAAGAAAGGGGTCCGGCGGAAGAAAGCAACTTGTCGGACCAGCGGGTCGGAATGGGACACGTTGCCACCGCTCCTCTGGACGTTGATCGGAACTCCAAGGAGCTGGCACCCCCGGTTTTTTCGGGATTTCATGATTGGCACACGCTTCCTCTGGTGGAAACGAGTTCTATCATCCGTGGTAGAACACGGCGACGAAAATCAGCGGACGGCTCAAACTGTCCCATTTCGGTCGTGGCGCCTCGGGTCGGGAGGGCACGCGACACCGGCCGGAGTCCCGGCTCTAGTCGGAAAGTCCGGCTGAAGCCGGAACTCGAACGAGCATAGTACTTGCCGGGCAGACGATAAGCCCGGCTACGGTCGATCGTTCTCTTGTTCTTTGAAAATTCGGTTCTGCGACGCGCAAGGCAATGCGCGTCGCGCGGTCCGGGGCGGCCTTCGCGAGGCTGCCCCGGGACAGGGGAATCTGCGCGGACAATGCGGCCGGCCGGCGGCAAGACGTCGGCCAACTCTGCCCAGACGGCGCGATTTCGTCCGGACTCTTGCCATACGTCCGGCGGATAATTGTTCGCGCGCATGGCAGCCGCACTTTCCAGAGTCAGCCTCTAAAGGTGGCATTTCCTCATCCCCAACTACATTGCTCACTTCATACCTGAGATCGTCATGCCCCGTCACTTCAAGGAAGATCTCCGCTTTGAGCAGGTTGATCACGAGGAAAGGGAAATCCGCGGGACGGGCGGATGAAGCAGAGATCCGTGTTGGATGGATAAGGCGGAGACCTTCGTCGGTTCCTTCACGAGTAAGATGGACCGTAACGTTTGCTTCGGGCGTCGTCGCGTTCTTGGCATCTGTCGATCTACCGTACAATTCTCCGGAGCCAAGCCAGAGGATTGCGGTAACGCAGACGGCAAGATTCGAGGATGAAATGGTTGTTTTCCATCAATGCAACTGGTCGGTTGTGACGACCAGCGCGGGACAGGGTGCCCGAAAGAGTCACGTATCACAGAGGCTGCGAGCCTACCGCCGTTATAACGGCTCCCGCTTCTTCTCCGTGTTCAACTCCGGCCCGACCTTCCGCCGCTTGTAGGTCACGCTGTACTCGACCCGTTGCTTCTTCCCCGGCGACAAGTCCATGAAATACTTGACGTGCTGCTGGTCAACCCGTTCCACGCGGCCGGCGATCGTGTGCAGATCGACGTACGCCCCCGGCTCGTTGCTCGTCCAGCCCTTCGGCTCGCCTTCCGAGCCCCAGAGCACGACGTCGGCGTCGAACTGCCTTTCGACCTCGATCTTGGCCGGCACGGACTTGCCGGAGACGAGTTCTTCCTCGTAGAAGAACGTCTCGTCGTAGTCCACCAGGTCGTAGTACAGGACGAACTTGTCGTCGAGCCGGCGTTTGTACTGCCGGGCGACGACGTTGCCGATCTTCTGGTCCTTCACGCGGCGCCGGATGGTGATGTCCTTGTCCGGCCCGACGTTGACTTCCACGCGGTCGCCGATGGGCACGTACTTGGTCTCCGTGCCGCCCACGTAGGCCAGGTCCTGGTTCTTGTATTCCGAAAAGAGCCGGACGGTGCCGTTGGGCAAGGGCGAGAGGCCGAGATTCTCCATCGCCGAGAGCTTCTTTTCCTTGCCCTTGTCGTCCAGGAGCTTGACGTTCTTGAAGCGGTAGAACTTCGTAAACGATGCCCTCACCTCCGGCCCCTCTCCCGGAGGCAGAGGGGAACTTTGGCTGCGGTCGGAGAGCTTGTAGATCGATTCCAGCGGCACGTCGGCCGCCTTCAGGGCCACCAGCCGCTTGGGTTCCTTGTCCTTGATGTCCTCGCGGCCTTCGATGGTGAAGAGGAAGTACTCGGAGAGGCCCTGCTTGACGACGTCTTTGGCCTTCTCGGCTTGTTCCACGCTTTTTGCGAGGGCATCGTCGTAATCCACGTCCCACCTGCCTCCTGCCGAGCCCTTGGCGGCTTTCTTATCACCGGCGGTGCGGCGGTTGTGCAGGGCGAGCGTCTCTGAAAGCAACAACTCCGGTCTCTTTCGTTTTGGCGCCGGCCTGCTGGCCAGATCGGCGATCTTCTCGACCAGGTTGATCTTGCCGACGACGAGTCGCGTCTGGGCGTTGTCGTAGACCTCGCCCGACTCGTTCGTCACCCGCACGTAGCCGGTCAGGTTGAGCTTGGTTTCGTCCTGATTGGCGATGCCGACGTAATCGGCGGCCCAGGTGATGCCCGAGGTGAAATACCTGATCTCGACCGGGATCTTGCCGGCGAGCTGGCTCCTGATGTTCCACTGCAGGGCGTCGTTGCGGCCGGCCGGGAAGGTCGTGTCGACCAGATCGACCTTGTTCTGCTGGTCGAGGATGCGGAATTCGATGCTGGTCGGGTCGATGAGCGTATTGGCCCAGGAGAACTGGATCAGGTTCACGCCCGACTTCACGGTCAGCAGGCGGTGCTCGCGGACCATGGTGATGTCCTCGGAATTGTAGATCGTGAGTTGCGTGCCCTCGCGGGTGGGCAAGGTCACCAGATCCACGGCGGCCTGGACCGGTGCAAAGAGGGCCAGCAAGAGCAGAAACGGCACGAATATGCGGCGGAGCATGGCAAATCCTTTCGGCAGAGCTTTCTTTATCGTACTACGGAGGCGGCGGGTGTGCCAGCACGCCCAGATCTGCGCGTCCAAGGGGCAGTCTCCGGGCACAAACAGCCACTAAGAGGCAATTTCAAAATCGGGCATGTAGCGTAGGCTTCCAGCCTGCGTGCCCGATTTTGAAACTGCCTAAACTGAGTTACGCGATTCCAGGAGATTGGTCACACGTAGTTTGAGCATGCAAGTTGACTAGCGCGTCAGAACTTGTTGCGCATATTCACTCCATGTTGGACCGAACCAACCGCTACCGCCGAGCGACGAGGCGCGCCGCGGTCACAAAGCAACCTTGCGCCCAAAGACTGTTGGGCGGCTACGCTTCGAGTTCATCTGACGTTAGAAACACACCGCCCAATTCCCTCGCAATCTCGTCGGCAACTGTCCGAACGTAAGCGAGATTGCCAAATACGATGACGGCGTTTTCTTCGTTCTCTGCCCAACCAAACGAGCCAATCTCTCGTCCATTGACAACTAAGATCGCCGACGTTCCGGACGGATAGATCGTTGCGGGCTTCGTTGTAAACGGGTTGACAATTGCAAGTGGTTCGGGCGGAACAAGATCATCACGCGCTGTGATGAGAGTAATCCACGCAGACCTATCAATACCGGGTGGATCGGGCTTTTTTTGGATAATACCAACGAATCCCATGATATCTGCCGTCGCCAGAGTTTTCTCAGGCAATACTAGCTCGAAAAGCCGTCCTCGTCGGAAGCCTTGTCACCGCCCGCATTCTACTTCGTCAAAGCTGGGCTGGCAATCATGGGCCGGGAGGCGGGGCGGCGCACGATGGCCGCGAGAAGGCCCATGGGCGGCTTGACCGCGCAGAACATTGAAGCGCGTTCAGCAGGAGGGCGACGTGACCGGAACCGACAACCTTTTCCTGCTCCGTACCGCGTGCGTGAGCAGCGTGCCGACCGAAAGCAGCCACACGGCCAGCGCGGCGATGTTAGGCCAGTTCAGTCGCCGCTGCGGATCGCCACTCTCTTCTTCCCTAAAGCCACCTACTTGCAACAACTTTCGCAAGTCCTCGATCGATCGGTTGCCAAGCCACAAGTAACGCACGCCGCCATCGGCCAGCGCCACGTTGACGCCCGCAGCACGGTCGCAAGTGAAAAAGAACTGTTCTCGCTGGCCATGGTAGCTCGACACAACGCGCGGGGGCGACTTGGCATCGGCGACGCCAAGCGTGTCCAGCGAAAGGTCTCGCGGTTCCGTCCAGAGAACGTGCGAATCGGCGACCTCGACAAGCATTATCGTGCTACTCGTCTCGCCGGCAAAATCGGCAAGTCTCCTTGGCTTTTCGCCTGCCCACGCTGCCTCTGGCCCTACCACGGCAAAATAGCTCGTCGGCACGGGCACTGACATGGAGACCGGGGGATCACTAGGACAGAAATAGATTTTTGGGCACCTGGCAAGTAGCTGCTTGTTCTTCGGCCCGTCCCATGGCTCCGTGAAGTCATAAGCCTTGTAGAGATCAGGTCGATCAAGGTATGGCAGGATGAGTACCCGCCAACTGTGCATCGGCTTGCCGTTCTTGTCGGCGATGTACGCCGGCGGGAAACAACCGTTCGCCTGATAATACGCTTGCAGCGCCACCACAATTTCCTTCATGTTGCTGCTGCACTGCGCCCGGCGACCTTGCTCATGGGGACTTGACATCGCGGGCATCAGTAGCGCCAGGAGAACGAATAGGCACGCCAGGAGGAATACAAGGTCCATCAATGACGGCAGCGATTTGACCTGATTCAGGTAGATCCCCAGTCCCACCACGAGCCCGAAAACCACGATCCCCCAGGCCCCGAACACCGCCAGCGACGAACCGAGCACCACGAACAGCAAGAGCAGCGTCCGCAAGCTGAATTGGAAGGGTGGGGTGGGTGACGGTGCGACGGGTGAGGGGTCGAGAGAAGTCATGGAAGTAACTCGGTGAGCAACACCCCAAGACGCACGAGTGCGGTCGGCTTGGGACGTATCTGAAGCGGGCACATCGCGTCGTAGTCTTTCGCGGAGAGGACAGCCAACAGTCGCTTGCCCGGTTCTACGGCCTTGACCTGGGGATCGGGCGCGGCGGAACTGTCCATGGTTCGATCCTTCCAGAAGCCAGTCTACGCCTTCCCAGGCACGCTGCCAACCCGGCGGCCGCGACCCGGTTGGCACCGAGAGCTGGGGCCCGCGTTGTTATACAGATCTCTTGGACGCCATCCGGCTCGCCGTTTGTCGATTTGGTCGAAAACTGCCCTCCCGGCCCAGCGGGGGCGGGGCTAAACCGACAGACCGCAAGCCGGCAGGGGTCCGCTGCTTCACTCTGCTAAACAGTTACCGTAATCGATCCTGCGGGAGGTGACGAACCTGTTTCTTGCCGACCGCCAGCAATTGCGACTGCGTGCGCAGAAACAGCACCCCGCCGGATACCGCGGGCGTGCTCTGGCTGGGCTCGCCCAACTTGGTCTGCCCGAGCAACTGGAACTTGTCCGCGGCGGCGATGACCACGACTTGCCCTTCGCGCGAGATGCAGTACAACCGGTCGCGAACGCGAATGGGCGATCCGTAATACTTGCCGTCCACCCGCTGCTGCCAAAGTTTCTTGCCGGTCGCGGCCTCCAGGCACGAGACAAGGCCCTGATCGGCCCACAGGAAAACCAGCTTCCCGCGGGCTACCGGCGTGACCACGTAGGGCAACTTGGCATCGACGTTGTAAGCCACCTTGGCGGGCTGCTTCCCGGCGGCGTCCGGCGGCTGAACGGCAAACATCTGCTTGCCGCCGCCGCCTTCGCCACAGGCGGCAAAGATCAGCCCGTCCGCCAGGATCGGCGAACCGACCGTCCGGTGCTTCATCACCGGCAGTTCCCAGTTCAGCTTTCCGCTGTGCGGATCGAAGCTCGATATGCCATGCGCACTGCTGGTCATGATCAACTCCGGACGTCCCGTCTGGCCTTGCATAGACAATCGGCGTCGAATAGGCGGCTTTCGTGCTGCGGCGCGGGGCGGTCCAGCGCGTCTTGCCCGTCGCACAATCCAGGGCGATCACCGAACTTGCGCCGTCCTGGTCGTTGGGCACGATCAACAGGTCTGCGAACACGATGGGCGACGCCCCGGAGCCGTGTTGGGCAGCGAACGGTCCCAGGTTCCGCCGCCAGGCGTCTTTGCCCGTCCGTTGATCGAGGGCCACGATCGCGTATTCCTCGGGCGTCGTCCAGGCCAGATAAATATGGTCTTTGTCGAGTGCGGGCGTGGCAGCGGAGAAGCTGTTCAAGGAGTTCTTGGGGTAGACTTTTCCCGGAAAACTCCGCTTCCAGACCTCGCTGCCGTCGGCAACGTCGAGGCAGGAAACAAACTGCGTGCCGTCATCGTCGTTCGCCGAGGCGGCGTAGACCCGATTCTCCCACGCGACGGGCGATGAGTGGCCAGCGCCCGGCAGTTTCGCCTTCCACAAATAGTCGTTGTCGCCCCAGGCCACGGGAATGCCGTCGGCTTCGCACTCCCCGGAGCCGTTCGCGCCGCGAAAGCGGGTCCATCCCTGCGCCTTCCTGAGGACGTCGACCACGGCAAAAAAGGCGGGCTTGGGCGCGGCGCGACGGTCGAACAGCAGGGGGTAGTTCGTCCGCTTCCAGGGCCAATCGTTCAACCAGCTTCCCTTGTCGGTCAGGCCCCAGAACGTGATCCGATCGATCTTTTCGGCGTGGCGGGCAAAGATCTCGAAGAGCCTGGCATACTGTTCCGCCTGGCGCTCGAGGATCTCCGCCGGACACCCCCGGGCATAGGGGTCTTGTTTCTCGAGTTCCTCCCGGTGCTTCCCGTTGTCGGCCCAGAACTTCTTCCGCGGCACCATGTCCAGGTCCAACTCGGTGAAGGCGACCTGGCAGCCGGCGGCGTGGATCGCTTCGATGGTTTGTTCGACCTGTTCATAGGGGATGTCGTCAAGCTCGTAATGCCCCTGCATACCGACCACGTCGACGGGAATGTTCTTGTCGCGCAACAGCCGGATCAGGCTGAGCATCTTCGCGTTTTTGCGGTGTTTCCAGGTTGTAATCATTGATGATCAACCTGGCCTCGGGATCGGCCTCGCGGGCGAACTGGATGCGCCTTGGCGATGAAGTCCTGTCCGACGCTCTTCATCCAGTTGGTTTCCCGGAGAAACCCCTTGCCGTCGTCGATCGGTTCGTTGACGACGTCCCAGGCGCAGATCCGCCCGCGATAGCGCCGCACGACCGCCTGGATATGGGAACGCAGGCGGCGGAGGACCGTCTCCGCGGAGGCGGGTTGCGCACCGTCGCGAAAGACCCAGTCCGGCGTAGTCTCCGGGCGGTTCCAGACCAGGTTGTGCCCGATGAGTTTCTTGCTTTCCGCCGCCGCGAAGGCGGCGACGGCGTCGGCGCCGCGAAAGTCGAATTGGCCCTCTGCCGCCTGGATGGAATGCCATTTCATCGCATTGCTGGGCGTCAGCACGTCGAATTGCCTGCGGAGCAGCGCCGTTTCCGCCGGCGAATATCCCTTGGGGAACGAACTGTCCACTGCCGTCCCGATCAGAGGCCGGCCTCGACAAATGCCCGCCAGGCTCGGCAACTCGGGCTGATTTTCCACCGCCTGAAGTACCCCGCCGCCAGCGGCCAGGGCACTCGCCCCGGCCGCCAGAAGCTTGATCGCATCGCGTCGCGTAAGTTCTGTCATGTCTGTTTCATCAAAGGGTGGTTTGAGGGGTTGTTGCGAACCTGCTTGCAGCGGACGAAGGCATTCTTGAACTTTGTCCGATTCATGTGCCATTTATACACAGACTGAATACGTTCTTACAAGCATTATCTTTCCAGATGAAGTAGAATCGGAGTGAGGCCGTCAAGATCCACCCCGTGCCAAGTTGGGGCAGATAGCCGATCTGAAGGGACTCAAGGCGTAACAAGTTCCCCTCGCCCGCCTGCCATGCCCGGCAGGATGGGAGAGGGGACCGAAACCATTCAAGGAACCTCCCATGCGCATTGGCTATTTCCTCTTGTCCTTGCTCCTGCCGATAGCGTCCGCCGCCGCCGATGCGGGCCGCGCGCTGCCGAAATTCCCGTTCACGCGCTCGGCAAGCGAGTTGCATTTCGACACCGGCGTTCTGCAAGGCGCGCTCGGCGCGGGCGGCAAGTCGTTGGGGCTGCGGCCGCTCGTACACATGGCCTCGGGCATCGAAACGGCCGGGGCGTTCGGCGTACTCTCGCCGTATCGTTTGCTGACTTCCGACGCCCGCTTCGGAACGGCGGCGTGGGACTGGGCGAGCACGTCGGAAGTGCTGGCCGACGGCGCCGCACGGGTACGCTGGTCGGCGGACAAGGACCATCCCCTGGAGATGACCGGCGTCTACCGTTGGTCGGCGGCTGACACGCTGGACCTGGCACTGACCGTCGAACCGCAACGCGACTTGCGGCGATTCGAGTTGTTCCTGGCTTCCTATTTCCATGGATTCCCGGCGGCGCTGGCCTGCGTGCGGCAGCCGGCCCCGGCCGGCGGCGCCGGTCGATTCATGGAAGCCGTCAAGGCCGGCGGCGATTGGCAGGCGTTTCCCCGCGACGATGCGGCGGCAGCGATTTTTGGCGACGGTCGCTGGAGTCGTCCGCCGCACCCGGTGACGTGGAAAGTGATGCCCCGCCTGGCCGCCCCGTTGGCATTGCGGCGCGACGCCGGGAGCGGACTGACCGCGGTCCTGATGTCGCGGCCCGACGACTGCTTCGCCGTCTCGATGCCCTACGGTGCGGAAGGACATCGCTCGGTCTATCTCTCGCTCTTCGGCGGCGACCTCAAGGCGGGACAAAAACCTCGGCCCGCGCCCGGCTGGTGATCGGCAGCGGCATTACCGAGGACCGCGCTTGGGAACTCTATCACGCGTACCTCAAGGAAAGCGCTGAAAAATGAGCGCAGCGATCCCGTCCGTCGCGCCGCCTTTCCGCTGGAACGAGAGCGCAGGACTGGGTAACATGTATACTTGGCAATTTGAGCATGGAATGCGAAGGCCAAGGCGGCCCGATGATCGAACGCTCGCTGGCCTGGCTGCGAAAGACGCTCTGCGAGTTGCACGTTTCGGAAGAGAAGAGTTGAACCTCCTACGGCGCTTGCGAAGTCGCAAACGGCCAAGTTCCCCCCAAACCTCAATCCTCACCCCCCCTCCCATCATGAATCCCCAGAAACGCCCGAATTCAAGTTCCCTATCCCGCCGGCAGTTCCTCCGCCGATCCGCGATCAGTGCCGCGGCAGTCGGACCGGCCCTGAGTATCGCCCGCAGCGCCCATGCGGCGGGCGACGAAGTGATCCGCATCGGCATGGTCGGCTGTGGCGGACGGTGCAGCGGCGCGGCCAACGACGCCATGACCGCCGATCCGGCCGTGCGGTTGGTGGCCATGTCCGACCTGTTTGCCGACCGCGTGCAGGGCAAGCGCCAGGCATTGAAGAAGGAGAAGCCGGGCCAGGTGCAGGTCGACGACGATCACTGCTTCGTGGGACTGGACGGTTATCAGAAGGTCATCCAGAGCGGCGTCGACATCGTGCTCATCGCCTGTGCGGCCAAGTTCCATCCGATGTACGTCAAGGCGGCGATCGATGCCGGCAAGCACGTGTTCGTGGAGAAGCCGCACGGCATCGATCCCTGCGGCGTCAAGGTCCTGGCCGCGGCCTGCCAGAAGGCCCGCCAGACCAAGCGCGGCGTGCTCTCCGGCCTGCAGAGCCGTTTCCACGCCGCCATCCAGGAAACCATCCAGCGGGTACACGACGGGCAGATCGGCGAGATCGTGGCCATCGAAGAGAACTTCATCCGCGGCCCGTACGGCGCCACGGTCCATCCGAAGGTCGATCGCGAGATCGAGGCCCAATACGGCAACCAGTATCGCTTCTCGTGGCTCTGCGGCGACGACGTCACGCAGTCGCTGGTACACAACATGGACCGGGCGACGTGGGCCCTCAAGGAAACGCCTCCCGTGAAATGCCACGGCCTCGGCGGACGCTCCGGCCCGCAGAACCTGTTGGGCGACGTGTTCGACCACCACTCGGTCGTCTACCAGTATGCCAGCGGCGTGCGCGTCTATGCCCTCTGCCGCACGACCCTCGGCTGTTACAACGAGAGTTCGAGCATCATCATGGGCAGCAAGGGCATCGCCTACCCGGTCTCCGGACACATCATCGGGCAGAATGCCTGGAAGTACTCCGGGAAGGCCGACAGTCCGTACGTCGAGGAGCATCGCCAGTTCATCAAGTCGATCCGCGCCGGCGAGCCGCTCAACTGCGGCGACTACATGGCGCGGAGCACGATGGTGGTTGTCATGGGCCAGATGTCGTGCTACAGCGGCGCGGAGGTTTCGTGGGACCAGGCGAACAAGTCGGACTACTGCATTCCTCCCAAGCCGGAGGAGTGCACCTGGGAAATGGAGCGCGCCAACGCAGCCCGACGCCAAGGGTGTCTACCCGGTGTGTGCCGTCCCGGGATTCACGAAGAACGTCTGAACCTGCCTCGTGCCCGGCCCGTCTCCTGCTCAGCGGGAGGCGGACCGGCGGCCGGGGACTGGTGTTGGTCGCTTTCGTGAGCGTTTCATTGATCGCTGGTGAAATCCACGCGTTGATAGATCGCCGTCAACGGCAGTTGGACGTTGAAGCTGCTTTACTCCGCATGGGCGCGGCCGTCGCCTGTATTCTTGCTCGACCTGTCGCGTCGTTGGCCACTGCCGCTCGAATAGGAAATTATAGGCGGCGCCCAGCCGCCGATAGCACGATCGTCCGGAATTCTTGCCTAATCCTTCAGACAAATCATTCTTCGGAATAGGCTTCCGCCGCCACGATAATGACCCGCGAAAGTTCCGGCAGTTTCACCGTGGGGTCGAGAGGCCGTACCAGGCCGTTTTCAACCACGCCTGCCACCGCCAGAGGGCGACGGCGACGTCGTCGCCCGAGGTGAGTCTCGACCGACGATGCGGGGGAATCGGGCGGCAATTCAAGGGGCGGCACCTTCGGCTCGGCAGCAATCTGCTCGTCGAGCGCTCGACGCTTGTTGCTACGCTCGTCAGTCTACGGAGCTTTCATTATATGTTCCTTTCAATACGCGGTGATTACGAAAATCGCCGCATCGTCCATCTCGCCAAAGATATTCGGAATTTCGTCATCTTCGCGGTCAAACCGCCGAATCACCCAGATCCGGCGGCCGGATGGTGTCTCTGCATACATCCGTACAACCCGTCCTTGCGTTCCTCAATCGTGAAAACCCGATCGAACGCAGCCTCGACTTCTTCCGCGGAAAGAGCGTGGGCGTCGATCTTCCCCAAATTCCATTCTATCCAATTGAACCGCCGCATGAAGAAACTCGCGTACCATGGTACCGTTTGCCCGGAAATCTTCCGAAGTCAAGGGAAAATGCCATCCGAAAGCCGTCGGCCGCGTATTTGCTAGTCTATGTGGCCCACATCCTGTACGGTCCTCCGGCTTCCCTCGACGGGACCGCCGGTCATTTTTCCGGCACGACTTCCGCGCCGGTGATCTTGATTGCGTAGGCGTGGCGGCACGGCGCCCCGTCGGGCCCGAGGTCCGGCATCGTGACCGTCAACACATTGCCTTCCAGCTTGTGGCCGCAGCTCGCCCGGAACGCCGAGCATGGTGACCGCCGCGTCGGCCGGGACGCGGATGTCGCGGAGAACGAGCGTCCTTGCCGGGCCAGCCGGGCATGATCGCATACAGCGCGCCGGGCTTCTTCGTGAAGAATGCCTGCTTCACCGCCATTTCGCCATGCGGCTTCTGGCCCACCTGGTCCATGAGGTTGTACTTCACCATGAATTCGCCGTACTGCTGGCCGGGACGCTTGCCCTCGCTCCATTGGCAACTGCGGCCGGCGAAGCGCGTGCCGTAGATCGCTTCGCCGTTCACGCGCAGCCAATCGCCGATCTCCAGCAGCCGCTGCTCCATGATGACCGGAATCGTGCCGTCGGCGTTGGGGCCGATGTCCAAGAGCAGGTTGCCGCCGCGGCTCACCAGGTCGCAGAGCACGAGGATGAATTCGCGCGCCGACTTGTAATCGTCGATCCGCTCGGCCCGATTGTAGCCGTAGGAATAGCCCATGCCGCGGCTCTCTTCCCAAGGATGACTGTCGTCCTTCAGGCCGGCCGCGTATTCGGTGGTCCAGTAGCCGCCGTGCTTGTGCCGGCAGTCCTTGCCCCAGCGGTCGTTGACCACCACCTCGTCCTTGCAGGCCGATTCGTTGAACAGCCAGGCCAGCAACTGCTTCGCTCTTCCAGTCCTTGGAGGGCATGTCCCATTCGCCGTCGCTGAAGATGATCGCCGGCTGATAGCGGGTCACCACGTCCTTGAACTGCGGGAAGAGGTGCTCGTCGACGAACCGCTTGCGGTCGCTGAGCCAGAGCGGGTTGTACCACTCGTAGAGCGAATAGTAGAAGCCGAACTTCAGGCCGCGCTTGCGCGTCGCCGCGGCGAGTTCGGCCATCAGGTCGCGGTGCGGCCCGGTCTCGACGGCATTCCAGGGCCGGCCCCAATCGCGGCTGGCCTCGGCGCTGGGCCAGAGGCAGAAGCCCTCGTGGTGCTTCGAGGTCGGCACGATGTACCGGGCGCCGGAGCGGGCGAAGATATCGGCCCACTTGTCGGCGTCGAACAGTTCCGCCCGGAACTTGCGGGGCGAAGTCCTGGTACTCGAACGATTCGCCGTAGTTCTTCTTATGGAATTGCCACCAGACGTTGTCCGGCTTCTTGTCATGCGATCTGGTTCCAATACCACTCGGCATACTCGCCGGTCTTGCCCCACGCCGGCACCGAGTAGACGCCCCAGTGGATGAAGATGCCGAACTTGGCGTCGCGGAACCACTGCGGGCAGGGGCGTTTGTCGAGCGATTCCCATTTCGGCTCGAACCGCGTCTCTGCCGCCCGGGCCAACGTGCAGAAAGATGCCAGAAAAACCAGTGAGAGCAAGGCCGTCCATCGAGTTGATCGCCGCATAACGTGGTTCCGTTCTTGTGAAGGTTCTGGTGAAGAAAGCGTAAACGGCTTCATTCTACCTATGCCTCGTCGTGCGGGAACAGCCGCCCAGCGCATGAGGTCGATCCCCGCCGTGGATTGGGTCCCGGAGAGAGCAGATCTTGGCCGCATCCAACCACTGCAGATCGAGCTGGGTTGCGACGATGGTTCCCTTGCCGATGGACTGCACGGAAAGCAGGCCCGCGGCCCGTGCAAACATGTTGGTCGTCATTTTTTCGGCGGCGCGTCCTTCCAGAGGTCGGCGGTGCGGGCCTTCAGGCCGGGCATGGGCGGCCGGGCCGCACTGGGCGCCGGCTCATACGATTCAACCAAGCGAAGTTCTCTCGAAGATGCCGTTGGAGTGTGGCAGGATAGATGGAAGCGCAGATCCAAGCTCGGGAGAGCCTGTCGTGACAGCGGGATAAGTTCTCTGTTTTCGGCTAACTTAACTCCTTCTCCGTCGCCAAGCGGCCGCCGCTGCAACGATCCCGGCCACGCTCAATAGCGCGAGCGTTCCCGGTTCCGGGACCGGCGCCAGCAAGCGATCGGAGGCCTTCTCGCTGATGGCCGGTTCGTTTGCCGCCCCGCCGGCCGTGGGATCGTAGAGGAACATCCCGCCCGCGCCGACGATCAAGCTCGAACCGTCCTGGATGGCGCCGGTGTTCGTGGCGTACAACGTGCCGGACTCGACATACGTCCCGCCGCTGTAGCTGTTGGCCGTGCCACCGAGGATCAGGCTGCCCGTTCCCTGCACGCCCGTGGCGGCCAGCACCAGGGCCATGCCCGCCCCGTTGTCGCCGACGTTGCCCGCCAGGATCAACTGGCCGCTGTCGTCCGGAACGAACGCCGCACTCGTGCTCAAGAGGATCGGAGCGCTGATCGTCTGCGTGCCGCTGACCGCCACGGCCGCCATGCCCGATAGGCTACCGCTGCCGTTCAACGTCAGCGTATTGCCGCCGCTGCCCTGAGCGATCGTATAGCTTCCATTGGAGTTGCTGAAGTTGATGGCGCTCAGGCTGGGGGCGGCGGTATCCAGAGTGATCGTGCCGCCAGTCACTGAATTGAAAGTCGCCGTGTCGCCACTATAGCCCCAGACTCCCGGCGCTGCCTGCACGCCGGAGCCGTTGGCGTCGGTCCAGTTATTGCTTGCGCTGCCGCCCCAGGACGTTGTACCATTGGTGCCCAACCAGCGGCCGCTGCCGGAAAAGACCTGGGCCGTGTAGTTCAGCGAGACCGCCAAATCGTTCTCCCCCGGCAGACTTTCGCCGTGCGTAGCCAGCGTGATTGTATTGTTCAGCGATCCGGCCGTGGAAAGGGTTCCGCCCAACGTTCGGGCGTTGTCCACGACGCCACTGTTATTGAACAGCGTCGTCGTGACTCCGCTGACGCTCAGGCCGTTGGACGGCGCACCGTTGTCCACCCTCAACTCGGTATATTGCGTGTCGGGGCCGGTGGTGGAAAGCGAGAAGCTCCCGTTCACTGCCGCGCCGGCATGCACGAGGCCGAAGGCGACCGGCGTGGCCGTCACCGTACGGTTTTGCAACACGTCGACCGAGGCCGCCACTGGGGAGGCGCCGATTGCCGGGCCGCCCATAGTCGTATTCGTGGCCGTCCCCGCGAGGTTCAGCGTGACAATTCCCGGGCTCGCGCCAGCGGTAAAGACGCTTGCGGCAGTCGCGGTCGCGTTCAATGCCAGGCCACTGCCGCTGGCATTGCTTAAGGTCCCTAGGGAACCGCTGCCGCTCGCGACCGAGGCCGCCAGGTTGTAGTTGAGCGTATCGCTGCCCGCGGAGCCCGAGTTCGTGATACTGCCCGTGAAGGCCGCAGTCGTACTGACGATCATTCGCGGCTGGATGCTGGCTGCCAGGGTGAACAGCGTGGACGAAATGCCCGGGGCGACCAACAGGCTCTCGGCCGACGCGGAGTTCACCAGGCTCAACCGATAGCTCTGACCGCCGAGATTGAGAGTCTCCGAGGTGCCGCCGCTGTTGTCGAGGGTGAAGTAGTTGCCCGCCAGCCCGGAGGCCCCACTGCCGTTGAGTTTGATAAGCGGGTAGGTGCCGTAGTTCAGCGTCCCGCTCTTGGTCAGCGCGATATCGATGGGACTGCTGACGGCAGCCGAACCGCTGTTGACGACCAAGGTATCGACGCCGGTCGTGCCGGAACTGCCGATCAGGTCCAACATCAGCGTGCCGCCGCTGAGATTCAGCGACGTGCCGCTGAAGCTGCTCTGCTGGTTCAGAGTGAAAGTCCCCGCGGCGTTGTCCGAGGCCATGTCGAAGATGCCGCCATTGAGCGTGAAGGTGGCCCCGGCCGAGCCGGTCCCCGTGCTGCCGCCGCTGGTGCCCACGGCAGGCTGGAAGATGCCGCTCGGATTGACGGTAATGGCCGTGTTCGCCAGCGATCCGCCGCTGGGCAAGAAGAGTCGGCCGGAATTCACCGTCGTAGCGCCGGTATACGCAATGGAACCGCCGCTGAGAGTGAGCGTGCCGGCGGCCGTCTTTCTCAGGCCGCCCGAGCCGGTGATCGCGCCGGCGAACGTCTGCGCCGTGGGATTGGCGAAAGTCAGAAGGGCCTGATCGGCGATGCCGCTGGTGCCCGAGAGATAACCGTTGTTGACGACGCCGTCGCCAAGCTGCAGCGTGCCGCCACTGATGGTCGTGCCGCCCGTGTAGACGTTGCTGGCGGAGAGCACCAAGAGGCCATTGCCCTGTTTGACCAACGATTCCGTATTGTAGTCATTCTTGATCACGGCCGAGACCGTGAGAGTGTCGCTGGCCGCCGGCGTGAGGACGGTGAACGTGGGGCTGTTGCCCTGGCTATTGCCGATCGTGCCCGTGCCCGTTCCTGGGGTCGCGTTGATGACCGAGTTTCCCGTGACGGTGGTTGTTCCCGCAAAGCCGAACGTTCCCCAGTTCGTGTAACCGTCGCTCCCGGTGATCGTCATCGTGCCGTTGTTGAGGGTCAAGTTGTTGAACAACTCCGTATAGACCGCCGCGGTCAGCGACGACAGGATCGTGCCGCCGTTCACAGTGACGGCGGACATATTGCTGGTCGTGGTTCCAAAGCTGTTGTAACCGGTGAAGGAAAGTACTCCGCCGCTGTTGACGACGACGTTCGGATTGCCGGTAAGGAAGCTGTTGTTCGTCTGGCCCGGCAAGGTCACGGTGCCGGCATTGATCGTCAACGGCCCGGTGAAGCTGCTGGCAGCATTCAGTGCCAGCGTGCCGTTGCCGACCTTCGTCAGGCCGCCACCGGCGTTGGCGGCGATGCCGGCGGTCCCGCCCGCCACGGTGGCAACGGTCGTGGCGCCGCCGCCGATGAGCGTGACGGTCGGCGAGCTGGTGTAGCCGTAGCCAGGGCTGGTGACGCGGATGTCCATGACCTCGCCGCAGGTCGAATCGGCCGGATTCAGATCGACCTCGGCGATGGCCGACGCGCCCTGTCCGCCGCCGCCGGTAATGCGGACCGCTGGCTCGCCGATATATCCGGCGCCGCTGTTGGACAGCGCGATGCTGGTCACGCCGCTGCCCGTGGGGGCCAAGAGGCCGTTGGCGGACGTGACATTGTAGCCGTTGGTATCGATGGTGCCGCCGCCACTGTAGAGCACGGCCCCGGTCAATCCGGTGACGAAGGCGCCGTTGGCGCTATTGGCCCGCAGCGTGCCGCCGTTGAAACCGAGGTACGACGGCGTCGTCGAACCGGCCTTGACATAGTTCGTCAGCAGCACGCCGCCGTCGAGATTGAGGTAGGATGCCGTATCGCCGGCGCTTACGGCAAGATTGATCCCCTTGCCGTTGAAGCCGCCGGTGGCAACCATCGTCGCGCCGGGCCCCAGCAGGTTCAACGCGGACTGGCTTGTTTCGTTGGCGGAGTAAGCCAGCGAGGTGTCGTTCGTGGAATTATTCGTCACGGTGCCGTTATAGATGTTCAACACGCCATTGGGGCTCGTGCCGGTGGTACCCACGTTGTTCCAACCCCAAATCAACCAGCCGCCGCCCGAGGCGACCGTCAAAGCCGCACCGTTCTTCACGTCGGTAACGCCGGTACGGTTGGCGCCGCCGTTGTTGCCGACCACGCCGAACTGCAAGGTGGTCAGCGACCCGCCGTTCAAGCCGTAGAAGCCGTAGCCGTTGGCTCCGCTGCCAAGGGCCAGGATGTCCTGGCCGGCCGTTGCTGTGGTGGTGAAGTTTCCGCCGTTTTGGATGAGGGCGCCCGCGGCACCGTTGTAGCCCACGAAGATCTTGCTCGTAGTCGTGCAGGTGCCGGTGAAAATCAGCGTCCCGGCGTTGACGTTGGTCTGGCCGGTGTAGGTGTAATTGCCGGGCAGCGCCAAAGCGCCCGATCCCTGCACGTTCAACACGCCGCTGCCGCTGATCGGCTGGCTGAGGGTGACCGTCGTACCGGGAGCGGACTGCACGGCCAGCGTGGCGTTATCGACGATGCTGCCGTTCACCATGCCGTTGGTTGTACCGTTGCCGAGTTGCAAGACGCCGGCGCCGATCGTCGTGACGCCGCTAAAGTTGTTGCTGGCGGCGAGGACCAGCGTGCCGGTGCCGAGCTTGGTCAGGCCGCCGACGTTGGAAGCGGCCAGCGCGTTGGAAAAGCTCACGGTCAGGCTGTTGGTGTTGATGGAGATGGGGCCGTTGCTATTGGCAATCCGGCCGGAATAATCGAGCGTGTTGCTGCTGGTGAACTGCAGTGTGCCATTGCCGAAGGTGATGTTTCCGCCGCCGGCCAGGGCCGCCGAATTGGCTATGACCAGCGTGCCGCCGTTCAGATTCGTGACGCCAGCGAAGCTGTTGCTGCCGGCGAGCGTGAGCGCACCGAGATTGGTCAGGCCGCCGGATCCCGAAATGTTGCCGCTGATCGTCGTGGCGCCGGTGCCGGCGGTGGTCAACAGGAACCCGCCGTTGGCGACGCTGCCCGCGACGATCAAGGCGCCGCTGCCGCTATTGGTCCAGGTCTGGGGCCCGCCCAGGGCCACCGCGGCGTTGATCGTCTGGCTGGTGCCGCTGGAATCGTTGATGCCGATGTTGCCAACGCCCATGGCGTTGATCGTCAGAGTGTTGGGGTCGGCGGCAATGGTCACGGCCCCGCTGCCGGTGAAGTTCAGGCTGTTGATCGTGGTGTTGGCGCCGAGAGTGTTGCTCAGGTTCGCGACGCTCCCCGCCGTACTGGAGAAATAGACGTCGGTGACGCCGGTCACCGGCAAGGCGATCGCCGTGCTGCCCGAAGCCGTGGTGTTGAAGTTGCCGGTGCCCGAACTGGCGTTCCAAGTCGTGCCGGCCGCGCCGGTCCAGTAAGCCGCGTCGGTTCCCTGGAAAGCATTCACGTTCAAGGTCACGGCCGCGGCCGAGTTAGTCAAACTGAGCGTGTAGGGCGTCGAGCCCAGGTAGATCTTCGTGTCCGAAAGGGCTAAGGGGTTGGTGGTAAGCGTCGAGCTCGACCCGGCGGTAATGAGCGTGAACGAAGCCGACGACGAGACGAGGGCTGCTGAACCGGTGACCGGGCTGATCGCAATTGTCGCGCCGGGCCGGCGACCGCCGCACTGCCGGCGACGGCAAGCAGGTCGCTGGCCGCGACCGATCCGGTCCCGCCGAGGTCGAAGGCCAGGGTCGCCCCGCCGCCGATTGCCGCATTGCCGCTCACGCTCAGCGTGCTGGTGAAGCCGTCGGCCATGCTGAATGTCGCGTTGGGGTTGAGTGTCAGGCTACCGGCCATCGTGTTGCTCGTGGAACTGGCAGTCTGCTTGACGCCGAAGGTGGCGCCGCCGGACACGGTGACCGGCGTCGCCGCCAAGCGGCCGTTGGCGCCTAGCAAGAGACTGCTCGGCCAGGCAACGGTCGTCGCGCCGGTATAGGTACTCGTGGCGTTGAGCGTGAGCGCTCCCGCGCCTACGACGGTCAGGCCGCCGCTCGTATTCGCGCCGATGCCGACCGTCCCGGCAGTGCCGGCACTGGCAGCACCGCCGCCGATCAGGGTCACGGTCGGCGCACTGGTGTAACCGTAGCCGGGGCTCGTGATGCGGATATCGATGAGTTGCCCGTAGTTCGGGTCGCCCGGAGTGAGATCGACCTCGGCGATGGCCGACGCGCCCTGGCCGCCGCCGCCGCTGATGCGGACGGCCGGCTCGCCGATATAGCCAGTGCCGCTGGAGGTCAAGGCGATGCTGGTCAGGCCGTTGCCCGCGGCGGCCAAGAGGCCGTTGGTGGACGTAACGCTGTAGCCGTTGGTATCGATGGTCCCGCCGCTGGCGTAGAGCGTGGCCCCGGTGAGGCCGGCAATGAATCCGACATTGGCGGAATTTGCCCGCAACGTGCCGCCGTTGAAACCAAGGTAGGAGGGCGTCGCCGTGGTGGCCTTGACGTAATTGGTGAGCAGCACGCCGCCGTTGAGATTGAGGAACGAGGCGGTATTGCCGGCGGCTGCGGCGAGATTGACTCCGTGCGTCGTACCACCGCCCGTCGCGACCAGCAGGGCCCCTGGTCCCAGCAGGTTGAACGCGCCCTGACTGCCGAGATTAGCAGTCAAGGCCATCGTCGTATCATTGGCGGTGGAAAGGTTGGTCACGGTGCCGTTGTAGATATTGAGGACGCCGTTAGGGTTCGTGCCGTTCCAGCCGGTGAGGAGCCAACCGGTACCCGAGGCGACGGTCAGGGCCGAGCCGTTCTTCACGTCCATAACGCCGGTGAGGTTGGCGCCCGCGACGCTGCTGCCCAAAGCGACCTGCCCCGTGGTCAGCGAGCCGGCGTTCAATAGGTAGAAGCCGTAGCCGCCGTTCCCGCCGCCGAGGGAAACGACATCCTGGCCGAAGGTCCCGGCGCCGATACTGAAGTTCCCGGAATTTTGGATGACGGCCGCGGCGGAACCGTAGTAGCCGACATACAACTTGGGCGTCGCCGTGGCGGCGTTGCCGCTGAAGACCAAGGTCCCGGCGTTGGCATAGGTGATGCCGGTGTAGGTGTTCAGTCCGGCGAGCGTGGTGCTCCCGCCGGAAACGGTCAGCGCGCCCGCGCCGGAAATGATGCCGCCCGCGGATTCCGTGAACGTGCCGGCGGTGGTGATCCCGCCGCCGTTGGCGATCGTGCCGTTCAGCGCCAGGGTGGCGCCGGCGGAAACCGCCGTCGAGCCGGAGTAGGTGTTCACGCCGTTGAGCGTCGTAACGCCGCCGGAGACGTTCAGCGCGGATGTCCCGGCAATCACGCCGGCCGCGCCTTCCGTGAGCGTGCCGGCGGTGGTGACGGCGGTCCCGCCGCCGCTGCCGATCGTGCCGGGCAGCGCCAGCGTCGCGCCGGCGGCGACGGTGGTCGCTCCCGTGTAAGTATTGACGCCGGAAAGAGTTGTCATGCCGGGCCCCGCTGCCGTCAGACCACCCGCCCCCGAAACAACGCCCGCGATCGCCGTATTTCCCGTGCCGGCGGTAGTCAGAGTGAACCCGCCGGTGCTCACGTTCCCGCCGACCGTCAACAGGCCGCTGCCGTTGTTGGTCCAGGTCTGATACCCGCCGAGGGCGACGGGTGCGCTAACGGTTTGCGGACTGGGACTGGCGTTGGTAACGCCGGGATTGCCCACGCTGCCCGCGTTGATGGTCAACGTGCTGGCGCCACCGATCGTCACCGCCCCGCTGGCGGCAAGGAAGTTCAGGCTGTTGATTGTCGTAGCCGTGCCTGGCGTCGTGAGGAGGTTCCCCGCGACGTTCGCCGTGAAGAAGACGTCCGTGCCGGCAGCCGGCAAGGCCGCGACGGCCGTGCCGCCCGAAACGGTCGTGTTGAAGTTGGCCACGCCCGCGTTCCAGGTGTTGCCCGCGGCGCCGGTCCAGTAGGCCTGGTCCGGTCCGGCGATCGCCGCCACGTTCAGCGTGACCATAGCGGCGGAGTTCGTGAGGCTTAGCGCGTAAGGGGTCCCGCCGAGGTAGACCTTCGTGTTCAGCAGGGCAAGGGGGTTGGTCGTCAGCGTCGAGCCTGTCCCGGCCGTGATGAGCGTGTACGAACCGAGCGTCAGCGGCGTGGAACCGAAGGGGCTGATGATAACCTTCTCGGCCGCGGCACTGATCGCCGCGGTGCCGGTAATGGCGAGTTGATCGACGGCGGTGGTCGAACCGCCGAGATCGAACGCGAACGTCGATGCGCCGAGGGCCGCATTGCCGCCGACATTCAAAGTAGTGGTGAAGCCGTCGGCCATGGTGAATGTGGAACCGGCATTGAGGGTCAGGTTGCCGGCCATGGCGTTAACGCTGGCGTTGGCGCTCTGGTTGATGCCGAAAGTGGCACCGCTGGACACGGTGACCGCGGTCGCGCCCAGGCTGCCGCCGCTGGATAGCAGGAACCGGCCGCCGGCCACGGAGGTCGAACCCGTGTAGGTGTTGTTGCCGGAAAGCGTTGCCGTCCCGGCCGTGATCGTAAAGGTCGCTCCCGCGCCACCGATGACGCCGCTGGCGGCTTCGTTGAAGACGGCACTCGCGCCGTTGACCGCGACGTTCGAGCCGGCCAACGAGCCGGACAGCGTCAGCGCGCCGGCGCTGACCGCGGTGGTACCCGTATAGTTGTTGTTGCCGCCGAGGGTCAGCGTGCCGGCGCCAGCCTGCACCAGGCCGCCGCTGCCGCTGATAATTCCGGCGAAGTTCGAACTGCCGCTGCCGTTGACCGTCAACGTGTTGCCGCCAAGCGCAATCTGGCTCGTCGCGGGACCGTTCAGCCCCGTGACGAGGAGCGTCCCGCTGCTAACCGTACTGGTGAGCGACAGCGTGTTGCCGGCGTTGACGTTCAGGTTGCCCAACTGCACGGTGTTGTTATAGAGCGACGTCTCCAAGTCGATGCTCGAATTGGACGTGACGTTCACTGTGTTGGAGTAGGCGTTATTCAATCCATTGGTGACACTGCCGGCGAGGCCGAGGATCATCAACCCGCCGCCGCTGGTGGGGTTGAACGTGATCGAGGTCAGCGCCTTCGATTGGTCGACAGCGGGGACCGAAAAATCATTTTCAAAAAGGCTTAGCTGGTTTGTATAGAAGCCGCCCCAACTGCCGCTGGAGTTGGTCAGTCCGGCGTTGGCGTAAGCGAACGGATCGGCAGCGGTGGCATTGTTCGTCCAGTCGACGTAGGGATTGGAACTGTACGTGTAACTTGAGGAGTCGGAGAAATTCAGGGTGAAATTGTAGTTTCCGGTGCCGTTGCCCGCGAACAAGACTTGGAGGGCGCTTAACGGGGCTGCGTTGTTCAGCGCCATGGTCAGCGAGGTGTTAACAAGCACTTGCGCCACATTGCTCGGATGGGTGGTTGTGGTGCCCGAGGTGGCGCCATAAGGCTGGAGCTGGAACAGCGTGTGGCTGCCATTGGACTGAGTGTAGAGGCTGCTTAGCGTGCCGCCGGTCGCGGCCCAGTTGGGCAAGCCCTGCGTCGAGTTTGGTGCGCCTTTCTCGTACCACCACCATGCGAAGTACCCTGCGACGTTGGTTCCCACGCCGGGACTGGAGGCCGACGCCTCGGCGATATCGTCGCCGGTGAAACCGGTCACGCCTAGGGGTTGCTGCCCGTTGTTCAAGCCGGTGAACCTAAGGGTCCCGCCGTTCAAAGTAATCGGGCTGCTTCCCAGGGGATTCGTGGCACTGACGGGCGAGATTGCCAGGATGCCCTGGTTGATGGTCGTCCCGCCGCTATGGCTGTTGTTGCCCACGAGCGTCACCGTGCCGCTGCCCGTCTTGGCCAAGGCCAACGTTCCGGCGGTGTTGACGAGGGTCCCGCTAAACGTGCTGCTGGCGTTGTTGTTGCCCACGGTGAGGACCACCGAGGCGCCGGCGGCCCGGTTGTCGACCGTGCCGGCGCCGTTCAGGCCGTTGATCGCCTGAGAGAAGCCGTTGAGGTCGAAAGTCGTGCCGCTCACGAGATTGAGGTTGCCGGTCCCCGGACCGCTGGGCAAGACGTTCGCGGCCCCGCCCTGGAGCACGCCGGCGTTGATCGTGGTGTCGCTTGTATAGGAGTTGCTGCCGCTGAGCACGAGCGTGTCGCTGCCGTACTTGACGAGGCTGCCGCTGCCGCTGATGTTGCCGGCGAAGTTCGATCCGCCCGTGCCGTTGATCGTCAGCACGCCGCCGCCGAGGGTGATCTGGCTGCCCGCGGCGCCGTTGAGGCCGGCCACCACGGGAGCAGCCCCGTTGACGTCCAGGATCCCCGTGCTGCCGATAGTGACAACCGACGTGGTGGGTATCGGGCCGGCCGTCGCCTGACCCGGGTTGCCGACCACGATTTCCAGGTTCTTGACGGTGTAGCTGGCGGCGTTGGTGTTGAACGTCCAGTTGAGCGCGTTGCCGCTGCCGCCGGTCTGGTTGCCGAGGCCCACGCAGGGCACGCTGCTGTTGTTCCAATTATTGAAAGAGATCAAGCACTGGCTCGCGCCGTAGTTCGCGATCTGCATCGCGCCATAGCCGGAGCTGGTGTTGTTGGCGCCGCCATCTCCAAAGTCGAACCCGGAGTTGGTGCCTGTGGAACTGGCGTTGGGGACGCCCCAGTCGTTGTTCTGGGTATAGTTGCTCGGCCAGAACTGCACGTTGCCCGTCTGGATGCCCGTGCCCGTCACAATCCCCGCCACGTTCGAATAGATATTCATATTCTGGACCTGGCCGGTGGCGAGCCCATAGTGGTAGAACTCGCCGGAGGCCTGGGTCGGCACGCCGAGCATGCTGGCCGAGGTGGAGAACGCGGAAGCGTTGAAGGATGCATACACGTACTGTAGCGAGCCACTGCTGGTCTGCAATTCCATGTAGTAGCCGATCCGCGAGAACGAGCCATTGGGAATCAAGGCCGCCTGGTTGACCGTATAGGGCACGCCGGCGTTGTTGAAGTTGGCGGTGTTGGGAATGGCGAGTTCATAGGCCAAGGTGTATCCGGCCGTCTCGGGCACGTTCTGGAAAACGCCGAGGCTTGAGTAGTTGCCGAAAGGCGAGGGCGTCAATCGCAACGTTCCGCCGTTGATCTGCGTGGCGCCGCCGTAGCTGTTCTGGTAGCCGACGACCATCACGCCGCTGCCCGTCTTCACCAGGCCGCCGCTGCCGCTGATGATGTTGCTGACAGTCATGTTCGAGCCGTTAGTGTCGAACGTGGCCGTGGGCGAGTTGACGGTTACCGCGTTCGCCAAGGTGGTCGGGCCCACGGCCTGGACCTTGCCGCTGTTGAAGGTCAACGGGCCGCTGCCCAGGCTGCTGCTGCCGGAAACCTGGATCGTGCCCGCGTTAAGCACGGTGCCGGCCGAGTAGGTATTGTTGCCGGTGAGGGCCTGCACGCCCGTCCCGCTCTTGATCAGCATGCCCGAGCCGGAAATCACGCCGGCAAAACTGGCCGATGGATTCACGGCGGCCCCCAAGGTCAGCGTGCCGCCGCCGCCCAGCAGAACCTGTGTGCCGGCCAGACCGCTGAGCGCAGCGACGCTCTCGTTGCAACCTGTCATGTCCAAGGTGCCCCCGCCGCTGAGGTTCACGGTGGAAGTGGCCGGGAGGTAATTCGTCGTGGCGGCCCCGCCCCACTCGGCGTTGAGGTAGGCCTGGATTTGCCCCATTTCGCTGGAACTCAAGGCCCGGTTGTAGACCAGCACTGTCCCCAAGTCGGCGTTGGAAAGCTCGTTGGAGCTGTTGTATCCGCCCACCTCGAGATTACCGATGGGGTTGGCGGAGGTGTTGGTGCCGCTATAGAGCAGGCTCGACGTCCCGGATCTTGCCAGATCGTAAGCATTGAAGCCGCCGGTGCCGCTGGCAGTCAGGGCGAACATGTGCAGGTTCAGGTCAGTGGCCGTGTTGGGCTGGTAGATCCAGTTGCCGGTGTAGAAGTCGTTCTCGTAACCGCCCCACCAACCGAAGAGGTCGTTCTGGTTCTGCGAACCCACCAGCCGTCCTTGGCCGGTGGCGTCCATCCGTCCCACGCCGATGATCGTGTACGTGCCGCTGGTGTTGTTATAGGTCGAGGCCATCCAGTCGCCGCTGGTGGCACTGGCGGCCGTAAAATGCACCATGGACTTGCCGTCCAGGCTGTCCAGAACCACCGAGGGTTGGAGGGCCGCCGTGCCCTGGGTCAGGTTGTAGCCCAGGCCGCTCAAGTCCTTCCAGGTGGCCAAGGCGCCGGTGGTGGTCAACGTACTGGCGTCGAGATATGTGACCAATCCGCTCGTGACTGGCAAGCTCGGCAGGGGCGGCTCGATCTTGAGCGTGCCGCCGGTGATGCTGGTCGCCCCGCTGTAGCCGAGGTTGCTCCCGGAGGTAACGATCAGCATCCCCGCGCCGGACTTCGTAAACGAGCCGTTGCCGCTGACAGAGTTCGTCAAGGTGCCGTTAAACGGCTGGTTCAAGGTCAAATTGGCGCCGTTGGTTAGCGTGACGTTCGACGGAATCGCGGTCGAGGCGCCTTGCAGGGTTCCGCCGGTGACGTTGATCGGACCGGTGAAGGTATTGGTCGCTGTCAGGGTCAGCATGCCCGGGCCGCCCACCGTCAGGCCGAGTGCCGCGGCGCTGGTGCCGTTCTGCAGGACCCCCGCAAAGGTCGTGTTCACGGCGTCGTTGACCGTGAGCGTGACGGCCGTGGAAGCGCTGTTCCCGTTCTGCAGCACGACCCCACCGGCGGGGATGCTGGGATCGGTGCTCAGGCCGGCGACGGTGAGCGAGTTGCCGTTGAGCGTCAAAACGCCCGTACTGCCGGCGTTGAAACTCACCGTGTTGACACCCGACGGATTGAGGGCCGCGGAACTGCCCAACTCCAACGTGCCGGCGTTGCTGATGCTCACGGGGCCGGTGAAGGAGTTATTGCCGGCGAGCACCAACATGCCGTTGCCGGCCTTGTTCAGACCGCCGCCGCTGCCGGCGCTGTCCACGAGATTGCCGACAATGGTGGCGGAGTCGCCGCCGGTCCCGCGATCGACGCGGACCGTCCGCACGGCGCCGTTGAGATCGATGTTGTTCACGAACTGGACTTGCGCATTGGCCGTGGGCGAATTGAAGATCAGGGCGTTGCCGCTGGGAACGAAGTAAGGCGTACCGCCCCACACCAGCGGGTTGGGAGCGCCGTTGTCGAGGGAGACCTGGAGGCTGCCGCCGTTGGCCGAGAAACCACCGTCGCCGGTCCACTGTACACTGCTGGCCGCCGTACCCAAACCGAGGCTGAAGCTGCCGCTGGTCTGGAACACGCCGCCGCCCAGGACCAGGTTGCTGGCCGAGGGCAGGCTGGTGCCGACCACGGCCTGCAAGGCGCCGCCGGCGATCGTCGTGGGAACAGTGTAGCTGTTGGTGCTGGCCAGGGTCAACAGGCCGCTGCCGGCCTTTGTCAGGGCGGCGCCGGCCGGACTGCTCACCGCGCCGGTGAGCACGAGCGGGCTGGCCCCGGAGACGTTGAAGGTCGTGCCGCTGACTCCCGTCAGGGCGGTGGGACCGTTGATCTGCACGCTGCTGGAACTGGTGCTGCCGGAGACGTACAGCGTCTGATCGCCGATGGAGAGCGAGGGGAAGACCACTGCAACGCCCGCGCCGAGTGCGATGCCCGAATTGGCCGTGACGCTCAGCGGACCCACGAACGTGTTCGTGCCCGCGCCGGTCGTCGTGAGCGTGCCGCCGGAGAGCGCGACGGGGCCGACGCCCAGCACGCTGGCGCCCGCGACCGAGAGCAGGCCTTGTTGAACGGTTGTTCCGCCGCTGAAGGTCGAGTTCGTTCCCGAGAGCGCGATCGTTCCCGTACCGATCTTCACCAGGGCCAGGTTGGCGCCGTTGAGTTGCGTGGCGGACGCGCTCGAAGCGTTGCCGGCGCCGATGGTCAAGGTGCTGAGCACCCCGCCGCCGCTATTGACGATTTGGCCCGACACCGCGCCGGCCAGACCGCTCAAGCCGTTGACCGTGATGCTCGTGGACTGGAGATCGAGGGTTCCGCCCAGCGCGGTGCCGCCGTCGACCTCGAGATTGCCGGAGGGCAACACGCCCGCCGCGCCCAGGGCCAAGGTGCCTTGGGAAACGATCGTGCCGCCACTGTAGGCATTGTTGCCGTTGATGAGGCTGAGCAGGCCGGGGCCCGACTTTGTCAGGCTGCCGGTACCGGTGATCGCAGCCGCCGCCGTGAACTGCACGCCCGCATCGACCACCAGCGTGCTCATGTCGTTGACCGTGATCGGGTGAAGATCGCTGAAGCTGGCCGTGGCCTCCAGGGTGGAAGAACCGCTCAGGGTCAGGCTGCCGGTATTGAGGCCCAGGCTGGCCGGATTATTGATTTGGAGCACGCTGGAATTGACCGTCGTCCCGCCGCCGTAGGTATTGCTGCCGGTCAAGGCGACCATGCCGTTCAGCGGACCGCCGACGACCAGCGAATTGCCGCCGCCGGAGAGAACCGAGGCGAAAGCAAGCGCCCCGCCCCCGCCGCCCAAGAGATAGGTCGTGCCGGCGGGCGTGAGCGTGCCGCTATAGGTCTGAGCGCCAATCGCGCCCAGGCTGGCCTGCGGAAAGCCGCTGAAGTTGAGGTTGTTGGAACTGCTCAGGGCCAGGGCGGCCGCGAACGTATTCCCGTTGGAACTTGTCGAAAGCCGATTGAGGAATGCCTGGTCGATCGCGTCGCCGATGCCCACCACCGCGCCGTTGCCGACGGCCACGTTGGCGCCGCCGGTGCCCATAGCCGCATGCGAGCCGAATACCAGTTCGCTGCCCGGATTGACGGTAGTGCCGCCGCTGTAGGTATTCGTTCCCAAAAGCGTCAGGGCGCCGCTTCCGGTCGCCGTGACCGACAACGGGTTATTGCCGTCCTGGATCGTGCCGGCAAACGTGCTGGAGAGATTCGTGGTCCCCACGGTGAGCGACGGCGAGAGCATGTTGCTGCTGTTGGTAATGAGGCCGCTGCCGCTGAGCACCGGCAACAGCACGATCTGCCCGTTCAAGTCGAACGTGCCGTTCATGTTCAGCACGCCGCTGCCGGTGGAAGAAATCTGCTGGCTACCGCCGAAGTTGCTCAACTGCAGCGTTGCCCCCGGGCTAACGCCCGTGATTCCCAACACGCTGTGCAGCGTGCCGCTGGAAACCGCGGCCAAGACAGCCGTGCCGCCGGCCACGTTCAGTTGCAGGTTCGTGTTGTCGCTCGTGGGTGATAAGGTCAAGGTACCGGGGCCGGTCTTGGCAACTGTCAGCGGGCTGGCCCCCGTCAACGAACTGGTAAGGATCAGGTTCGCGGCCGAATTATCGACCTGGATGCCACCGCCCGTGCCGGTCAAGAATGCGCGCGGTCGTCTCGCCCGGGCCGCTGTAGTCCAAGGTCCCGCCGCTGAGAACCACGCTGCCCGACAGGTTTGCCCCCAGCGGTCCCAGGGGACTGTTGCCCAGATCGTTGAAACCGCCAACGCTCAGCATGCCGGCACTGATCGTGGTGCCGCCCGTATACGCGTTAAAGCCCGTCAACGTCAAGGTGCCTGCGCCGATCTTCTGCAGCCATGCGCCAGGGCCGGAGATCGTGCCGGAGAAGGTGCTGTTGGTGTTGTCGCTGCCGACGATCAGGCTGGCGGCCGTCAAATTTACGCTGCCGCTGCCATCCAAGGAACCGATCGTGTTCGACAAATAGGCGGGCGCCGCGGCCGACAAGATGCTCAGCGGGATCCGCGACATCGTTGTTCCCCCGGAAGACGACATGTCGGCGTACAGGCCCTCGCCGCCGGTACCCTGGTAGTACCCGATGACAATATCATGCTGGCCGGCGGTCAAGGTGACTGTGCCGCTCCGAGTCGTAATGCCTTGGAAGTAATTGCTGTTGACGACTACGTTGCCATCGATCCACATCATGCTGCCGTCGTCGCTGGCGGTATCAAAAACATATTGCCCCGACGTGGAGATATTGATCTTACCGACGTAACGGGACTCGAAGTTGGTCGCTCCCGTTACGTACTTGCCGGGGAAGTCCGTGCCCGTGGAGCCAAAGTCGAAGTTGCCGCCGCTGGTTGCGGTCGTCAGCGCGCTGATGGTCGGCGTCTGGCCTGCCAGGCTCGCATTCAAGGCGGTAAGTGAATTGAAATTGGGGTTCGAGTTGCCTACGTTGGCCGGGGTAATGTCGTAGTACTGGCCCCACAACCCCGGAGACAAAGCGGCTACGTTCCATGTCGCCCCGGCGGCAATGCTGACGCGACCGGTGCCCAGGGGCGTCGAGACACCGGTTGTGTCAAGCGTAGCGCCGCTCTGGACGACCGTGCCGCCGGCGTAAGAGTTCGCGCCCCCACCGATGGTCAAAGTGCCGTTGCTGGCAACCACCAGGCCGCCGACGCCGGAAATGGTTCCACTGAGCGTGGATGCCAAGCCATTGGTGTTGAACGTCCCGCCGCCTGCGTTCATGGTGATCGGCCGCGCGGAGGTGATGCCGCTGGAAACGGTCTGCAGCACGCCGCCGTTGAAGGCCAACTGCGCCGCCGCTACCGAGATTGTAGTCGTAATTGACCTGGACCGTGCCGCCATTGATGCTCGTCGTGCCCGTATAGGTGTTCGAGGCGTTGAGGGCCAAAACGCCCGGTCCGGCCATGGTCAGGCCGCCGGAACCGTTGACGGCGCCGCCCATGGTGGTATTGGAGCTGCCGACCACCGTGAGCGTATTACCGCCGTTGGCGATCGTTCCGAACGCCCCGGTCACGATCGGCCCGGCGGCCGCGTTGATCGTCCGCCCGCCGAATCCGGCCATGGTCATCGGCAGATTGACCGTCTGCGAGTTGGTCGAGTTGTTGACGATGTCGTCGGTCATGGTGACGGCGTTGCCGCCCACGGTGAACGCGCCGGCGCCGGGCAGGAACGCCATGCCCGCATAGGACGTTCCCGCCGCCGTATCGTTGGTCACGGTGGTGTTGACGCCGCCGGCGAAGGCCAGGTTGTCGTTGGCCTGCAAGGTGACGCCGCCCCAGTTCGCGCCGCTAAAGGTGCCATTGACGGCGCCGCTCCATACCGGCCCCGGGGCGATGGTAAGCGTGACCTCGCTCGCGGTGGTTCCGAACGTGTAGCGCGTGCCGGGCACGCGGTTGCCGATGTAGAGCCCGCTGGCGCTGCCTTGGAGCGCGCCGGCATAACTGATCAGATTGTAGGTGCCGCTGCCGCTGAAGGACGTGCCATTCTGGTAGAGGTCCACGAGGCTGCTGCCGATGGTCAGGCCGTTGTTGCCGGTGACGGTGAAGTAGTCGTTCCAACTAAAAGAGGTGAAGCGGAAATCGAGCGTGCCGCCCTGGAGATTCAAGGTACCGGTGGACAGATTTGCAACGGGGTTGGGCGATGCGCCAATCAGTTGGCCGCCGGAGCCGACCGTAATCGACGAGAAGGCGGCGGTGCCGCTCAACGTGCCGTTGCCGCTGACGGTCGCCGCGCCAGCGAGCGACGGGCTGTTGACCAGCAGCGTGCCGGCGCTGACGCTGGTCGAACCGGTGTAGGATGTCGTGCCGGTGAGAGTCGTGATCCCGGCGCCGACCTGCACGAGGCTGCCGCCGCCGCTGATCGCACCGGCAAAGCTCGATGTACCGGTGCCGTTGATCGTCAGCACGTTGCCGCCAAGGGCAATCTGGCTGCCTGCGGGCCCGTTGAGCCCCGCGACGAGAAGCGTTCCGCTCGTACTGCCCGTGATCGATAGCGTGTTGGCGCCGCTGACGCTCAGGTTGCCGACTTGCACCGTGTTGCTGCCTGTGGCCTCCAGGTCAATGGTTGAATTGGCCGTCACGTTCACCGGGTTGGAGTAGACGTTGCTCGTGGCGGAATTGATATTGCCCGCAAGGGCAAAAATCTGCATCCCGTTGCCGCTTGTGGGAGTGAACGTGACGGAGGTCAGCGTCTTTGACAGGTCGGCCGCGGGGACCGTGAAATCGTTTTCGAAAAGACTCAACGGGTTCGTGTAGAAACTGGTCCAACCAGCGGCCGAGTTCACCAGTCCGGCATTGTGATAGGCGAACGGATTGGTAGCCGTGTTGTTCGTCCAGTCCAAGTAAGGATTGGCGCTGAACGTGTAGGTTGAACTGTCGGCAAAGTTCAGCGTCAGGTTGTAGTTCCCGCCACCATTGCCCGAGTACAAGATTTGCAGGGCGCTGAAGGGGACCGGATTGTTGATCGGCATGGTGAGCGAATTGTTCACGGCCACGTTCGCCACGTTGTTGGGATGGGTGGTCGTGGTGCCGGAGGTCGAGCCGTAGGGCTGGAGCTGGAACACGGTATGCCCACCGTTGGACTGGGTGTAGGAGCTGGTGAGCACGCCGCCGGTCGCGGCCCAATTGGGTAGGCCCTGCGTGGAGGCCGTCGCGCCGTTCTCGTACCACCACCAGCCGTAGTATTCGGCGTTGGTCCCGACACCCGGCGTGGAGGCCGAGGCTTCGGCAATATCGTCTCCCGTGAACCCGGAAACGGAAAGCGGTTGTTGGCCGTTGCTCAAACCGGCGAACCGGATGGTCCCGCCGTTCAAGGTGATCGTGCCGGTTCCCAGGGGATTGTTGGCCACCAACGTGGGCGCGCTGACCAGCGTACCCTGGCTGACGGTCGTCCCCCCGCCATAGCTGTTTTGGCCCGTGAGCGTGAACTGGCCCGTCCCGATTTTTACCACGCCGCTGGCCCCGCTGAGCGCGCCGCTAAAAGTCGTGTTGGAATTATTGTTGCCGATGGAGACCATGGCGTTGCCCAGGTTCAGGTTCCGCACGCCCATGAGGCCGCCCAAAGTGGCGGAGGTCTGGCTGCCGAAGCTCAGCGTGCCGGCATCGGCCTGGTTCATGTCGACGGTGCTGTTCTGCAGGGCCAACGCATTACCCACGGCAAGCGTGCCCGTGCTGATCCGCGTGTTGCCGCTGAAGGTGTTCGCAGCGCTCAAGGTCGTTGTGCCCGGGCCGGCCACGGTCAGGCCGCCCGTATCGCTGATCGCGCCTGCCAAGGTCACGGCGGCGCTGCCCGTCACGGTCAGCATGTTCCCGCCGTTGTCGATCGTCCCCGATGCCGTGGTGGCGATGGGACCGGCCGCCGCGTTGATCGTGCGTCCGCCGTAACCACCCATGACCATGGGCAGATTGATCGTCTGGGTGCTGGGTGAATTGTTCACGATGTCGTTGGTCAGGGTGACGCCGTTCCCGCCCAGCGTGAAACTGCCGGCGGTGGGATTGAACGTGATGCCGTTGAACGCCAGGCCCGCGATCTGGTTGTTGTTCGTGCTGGTGTTTGTGCCGCCGTCGAAGATCAATTGGTCGCCGGGCAGAATGCCGACGCCGTTCCAGTTGCCTGCCGCGCTCCAATTATTGCCGGACCCGCCGCCGTTCCACACGGGCTGCGTGCCGACGGTGAGCGTGACCGATCCGGAAGACGCGGCAAAGATGTAGCGGGTGTTGGGGAGCTTGTTGAGCACCGAGAGGCCGTAGATGCCCGCCCCCTGGAGCGTGCCCGAGTAGTTGATCAGGTCGAGCGTGGTCGTAGTGCCGTTGGGATTGAACTGGCTCGTGCCGTTGGCCGCGAAGAGGTTCAGGCCGACGCCGGCCGGGATGGTCAGGCCGCTGCCGGTATCGACCAGGCTGTCGTTGGCCGTTGCACCGCTGGCGACCTTGAAATCGAAGATACTTCCCGAGACGAGACTGAGGCCGCCCACCGTCAAGGCGCTGCCCGGCGCCGCGACACCAGGCGCCACCTGGCCCCCCGCGGCAACCGTGACGGTGCCCGCCGCCGTGCCGCTGCCGCTCAACAAGCCCCCGACATTGATTTGGACGTTGCCGGGCAAGGAAACTGCCGCTCCGAGCGAGAGCCCGCCGGCGTTGACGGTCGTGAGACCCGTGTAGGTCGTCGTGCCGGTCAAGGTCAAGGTATTGGAGCCGGCCTTCGTCAGACCGGCGGCGCCGCCAATCAGGCCTGCATAGCTTGTGTTGGCAATTCCGTTAATCGTCAGCGAACTGCCCAGGTTCACGGCGCCTGCGCCGGAAAGCGGGCCGATGGTCGTGGGGGCCTGGATATTCAAAGTACCGGACGTGATGTTGACCGGTGAATTGGCCGGAAGGAAACTGGCGCCGGCCCCGCTGCCCACGCCGCCGGTGGCGGCATACAGTTGTTGCACCTGCCCCGCGGTCAAGGCCTGCTGGTAGAGATAGACGTTGTCGATCAGGCGGGCGAAAGGTTGATTGGTGTTGACGTCGGAAGAACCACCCACGGAGAAGATGTCGCTGAGCGACTGGCCCGAGATCAGATTGCCGACCGGCGAGCCGTCGATATAGAACTGCGTCTTGCCGCCGCTGCCGACGACGGTCAGTTGGTGCCAGCCGGTGGCCACGGCGTTCATGCTGTAGCCGCTGCTAAGGTAGCCGCCGCCGCCGCCGGAAGGAATGGTTCCCAAGGCTTCGCCGGAATTGTTCTGAACAATGACCGGCCAGGAGGCATTGCTGCCGCTGTCGTGGAAGAGGGTTGCCCAGTTGTTGGTGGTACTATCGAGATAGAGCCCGTTGAACCACACGGAACCGGTCCAGGCGCCGCCGCTGAGATCGATGCCCTTGGTGCTGCCATTGATCGTGGTTTGATTGATCTGCATCTGGGCGTTCGGGTTAGTGGAATAGTTGATGGACAGGGCGTTGGCGCCGTTCTGGCCGCCGCCGACGGCGATCGTGGCGCCGTTGACCAGCGTGGCGTTCTTGTTGGCCAGGCCGGACGTGGCGTCGTTGTAAACGATGCTTCCCGAGGCCGTGCCGCTGCTGTTGTCGAACAAGTAGATCGCGGCCGCGCCGGCGGGAACCGCGCCGAGGGTCAACATGCCGCCGTTGATCGTGGTGGGACCGTTGTAGTACTGGGCGCTGCCGACGGTGAGCGTGCCGGAACCGGTCTTGGTCAGGCCGGCGCCGCCGGTCAAGATGCCCGTGTAGACCGTGCTGGAATTGTTTGCGCCGATGGTCACCGCGGCCGCGCCCAGGTTCGCGCCCCGCGAGCCGGTCAGCCCGCCGAGCGTGGCCGCCGCCTGGCTGCCGAAGCTGAGCGTGCCCACGTCCGCCGGGTTCAGGTCCACCGTCGTGGCTTGCAAGGCCAAGGGATGGCCCACGGTGAGCGTGCCGGCGGCAATGCGGGTGTTGCCGGTGAAACTGTTGGAACTGGTCAGCGTCGTAACGCCGGGACCCTGGACCAGCAGTCCGCCACTGCCGCTGATCGCGCCGCCGAGGGTAATCGCGGCGGTGCCCGCGGTGGAAAGGGTCATGCCGCCGTTGTTGATCGTGGCCGCGCCGGTCGTGACAATGGGCCCGGCCGCGGCGGTAATCGTGCGCCCCCCGGCGCCGCCCATGGCCATCGGCAAAGCGATCGTCTGCGTGCTGGCTGAGCTGTTCGTGATGTTGCCAATCAGCGCGAGGCTGTTGCCGCTGAGCGTAAAGGCCCCCGCCCCGCTGTTGAACTGCATGCCGTTGAAGAGGGTGCCGGCGGGGAAGTCGTTGACCGTCGTGGTGCCGGTCGAACTGCCGAAGACGAGTTGGTCGCCGGGCAGGATGGCGATGTTGTTCCAGTTGCCGCTGTTGCTCCAGTTCGGCGAGCCGCCGAGGCCGTTCCAAACCGGCAAGGGGCCGACCGTCAAGGCGATCGTGTTGGGACCGTCAAGACTGAAGATATAGCGGGTGTTGGGCAGCTTGTCACCCACCGTCAGGCCATACAAGCCGGCGCCTTGAATCGTGCCACTGAAGCCGATGAGGTCGAAGAAATCGGTACTGCCGTTGGGGTTGAAAGGCGTCGTGCCGTTGCTTCCGTACAAGTTGAGGACGGCGCCGTTGGCGATCGTCAGCCCGTTGCTGCCGCTGACCATCAGCATGTTGTTGTCGGTACTGGCGGCCGTGCTGTCGCCGGCGACCAGGATGTCGACGTTGCTCCCGCTCTGCAGGTTCAGCGTGCTGCCCACGAACAACGACGAACCGTACTGCGGGTTCGGTGCTCCGGGCACGATGTGCCCGCCGCTGGCGACCGTGCCCAGGGGAATCGTGCCCCTGCCGGCCAGGTAGCCGCCGGCATTGACCGACACGCTGCCGCTCAGCGAGGTTGCAGGAGTAATGACGAGCGTCCCGGCGTTGATCGTCGTGGTGCCACCATAGGTGCAGGTACCTGCCAACGTAAGGCTATTCAGGCCGACCTTGGTCAGTGCCCCGCTGGCGCCGCCGCGGAGAAGACCCGAGTACGTCGAGTTGATGACGCTGTTGACGGTCAAGGTCTGGGCGTTTTCGATATTCACGGTGCCGCTGCTGCCACTGAGCGGCCCGATGGTCTGCGAATTGAACACTTCCAGGTAACCACCGGACATGACCACGGTCGAAGTGCTGGGCAGGACTGTTCCCCCGCCTACGCCGCTGCCGGCAATGGCGTTGTACCACTGCTGGGCCATCCAGGTATAACCGGTATCGTTGGGGTGCAGGCCATCGCCGGACAGGCCGGTAGTGGTGGGAAAGTTCGTGTTCAAGTCCACGATCCCGATATTGTCGCCCAATGCCTGGTCCTGGGTGGCGATGGTGATGAGATCCGCATTGTACGTGTTTAGCCAGGCATTCAGGGTCGAATTGTCGGTCCTGGGCGTACACTCGCCCAACAGGAACCTGACGCCCGGGTCCTGGCTGAAGGTCGTATTGATGATCTGGGCAATATTGGAAGTGGCTGTCGTCAGCAAAACTCCCTGGGCCGCATCGTTGGTACCGATCATCATGGTGATGATGTTCGGCAGGGTTCCGGCGTTATTGGTAGTGAGCCAACCTTTGCCGCCGGAGGAAACGGGCAGCACGCCGTTGAGGATATAAGCCGTTGTCTGACCGGACCAGCCGTTGTGGTACTGCTGGTTGACCGGGCTGGCAGGCAAACTGCCGGGGTTGTCGTTCGTATTGCCGACGAATTGGAAGGTGTTGTAGCCCGCCGCAGTCAAATCGGAATACAGAAAACCACGATAACCTGCATTGGTGCCAGCCACGCCGTCGGTGATCGAGTCGCCGACGGGCATGATTTTGGCGTTGGCCGCCAATCCGCCACCCAGGACGAGGGTGCCGCTGCTGACGACGGTATTACCGGTGTAGAAACTCGACCCGGAAAGAGCGAGTACTCCGCTGCCGATCTTGGTGAGGCCGCCCACGCCACTCAGACTGCCACTGTAGGTCGAACTCAGATTCAGAGCGCCGACTGAGACCATGGCGTTGCCCAGGTTGATCCCCCGCGTGCCCATGAGGCCGCCCAGCGTCGCGGCCGAAAGGCTGTCGAAGTTCAGGCTGCCGGCATCGGCGGAGTTCATGTCCACCATCGTGTTCTGCAAGGCCAGGGAATTCCCCACGGTCAGCGCGCCGCCCGCGATGCGGGTGTTGCCGGAATAGGTATTGAGCGAACTAGCCAGGGTCAGACCGCCGGGACCAATGACAGTCAAACCGCCGCTGCCGCTGACCGCGCCGTTCAACGTGACATTGCTGGCGCCGGAAATCGCCAACAGGTTGCCGCCGTTGTTGATCGTTCCCAAGGCCGTGGTCACGATCGGCCCGCCCTGGGCCACGATCGTTTGCGACCCGCCCGACATGACGATCGGCAAATTGACGGTCTGCGTGTTGGGCGAGAAGTTCTGCACGTTGCCCGAGAGCGTGACGCTGCCGCCGGAGAGCGTAAAGGCCCCGGCCCCGTTGTTGAATCGCAGCCCGGCGAAGGCCGCATTGGGAATGTCGTTGTTGGCATTGAGCCGCACTGTGCCGTCGAAGACGGCCATGCTGCTGGAATTGGGCACGCCGTTTTGCCAGTTGGCGGCATCGCTCCAATTGCTTGTCGAAGTGCTGCCGCCGTTCCAGGAGGGGGCGCCCGTCACCGAGAGCGTCAGGTATCCGTTCGACGTGCCGAACGTATACATCTGGTTGCTGAGCCCGTTGAGCACCGAAAGCCCGGAAACGCCGGTGCCTTGGATCGCGCCGGAGTACGACATGAGATCGAAGGTACCGTTCCCGGTGAAAGGAGCGCTGCCGTTGAGTGCATAGAGGTTGACGCCGGCCGTGTTGATCGTCAGCCCGTTGGCGGCCGTGACGGCCAAGAGGTCATTGCCGCCGGCAGGATTGAACTTGAAATTGATGATGCTTCGTGCGCCAGCCGTACCCTGCAGGTAGAGAGTGCCGACGCTCAGGGTGCTGGTCGCGCCTAGCGAACCCCAACCCGGCAGGAGGGCCCCGCCGCCGGCGACGCTGATCGAAGGCAGGGCGGGAGTCTGCGACGAGGTGGCGAAGCTGCCGCCGCTGGAAACCGTTGCGCTGCTGGCCAGCGAGCCGCTGCCGCTGAGCATGAGCAGCCCGCCGTTGATTGTGGTTCCGCCCGAGTATCCGTTGGAGGCACTCAAAATCAACGTACCGCCGCCGGAAAGCGCAATGCCATTGCTGGATGTCCCATCGCTGATCGGACCGCCAAACGTCAGGCTGCTGCCGCCGCCGATCGTGATCGCGGCGGTGCTGTTCAGGGCGACGGCCGTATTGATCGCGTGATTGCCCAAGACACTCGCCTGGAAAAGACTTGCACCGTTGTCGAAGGTCAGCGTCTGCCCGCCGCTGCTGCTGATGGTTACGCTGGGAACCGAGTTCAAGAAAGTGAGGCCGTTGATCGTGTGCCCGCTGGACCCGAGATCGACCGCCGCGGCCGAGGGGCCGCCGGCAATCGCGCCGAAGGTGATGCTCTGGCCGCTGCCAGGTACTGTACCGGCCGCCCAGTTGGCGGCGGTTCCCCAATTGCTGCTTGAGTTGCCCGACCAGGTGTTCGGATTGCCGACCAGGACGATCAGGTTCTTGATCGTATAGTTGGCGGCGTTGTTCTCGAAGGTGTAATTGACGCCGTTGGCCGTGTTCGGATCGTTGCCTATGCCGACGCAGATATTTCCGCCGTTACCGCCGAAGTTATCGATCGAGATCAAGCACTGGCTTGCGCCGTAATTGGCCAACTGGAGCGTACCATAGTTGCCAGCCGTATTCTGATCACCCCAGTCGTAGCCGCGGTTGGTACCGCCGCTGCTGGCGTTGGGAACGTTGTAGGCATTTGCCTGTTGGTAATTGGTTCCCCAGAACTGGGCGTTGCCGGTGCTGATTTTCGTGCCCATGCCGATGCCCGACCCGCTATAGGAGAGGCCGGCGATGCCCGCCACATTGGTGACGACGTCCATGTTCTGCACCGAGCCGATCCCCGTCTGCCCATAATGGAAGGTGGGGCCGGCGTTGAGGACGCCACCCGGCGCTATGGGGATACCCAGTGACCCGGCCGAGGTGCAGAACGGCGATGCGTCCAGCGACACGTACATGTACTGCAACGAGCCGCCGCTGGTCTCCAACTCGAGGAAATAGCCGATGCGGCTGAAGGAGCCGGGGGTAATATTGGCCGAATTGTTGATCGTGTAGGTCGGGCCCGTCGTATTGTAGGCAGCAGAATTGGGGATCTGCAGGGCGTAGTCGATCTGCATGCCCGCTGCCTCCGGGACATACGTAAAGGGATCCTGGGTCCATTGTGCAGCGGCGTGCTGTGCGCCCCCCCAGACTGCGACTGTCGTTGCGGAGAAGAAGCAAACCCAACGAAGCGTAACAAACAACGAACGCCGGCGAGCCATAGCATGCCCCCTTTTTCAAGTTCTTCGGTGCAATCGGACCCGGGGTGCCCCGGGCCACGCGATAATTCTTGGTCGAAGAGGGGCGCAATTGGGACGAGTGGGTGTGCGATCTCCCACCGAGACCGATGTAAAACCGGTCATCTGCACAGGAGGGACCCGTTCGCAAAACCCAACCCAAACGGCGCACGTCCTCTTTTGCTGATTATGCAGACTATGAAATTCCTGTCAAGCAAATGAGAAAGAAATTTTTCAGAAGTTTTTATGAACCCTACTCCCATGGACCACCCTTTTCTGCGACAGATGACTGCCAACGGTAGGTCGAGATGCCATTCAGTTCACGGATGAACAACTGGTTACCCCAACCCAGCAGCGGGGCATAGCCCAGATAATAGTGGCAAGTGACCTTGCATCGTGGTTGAGAAAGCTGGCCACGGAACGTGACGTGCGCAGGTAGCTTATGTTACTCCGGCCACGGCTCGCCGTCACCCAGGATCATCCCGTGCCACGGGAGCCGAAGGTCCCGGCCGTCCGCGATCCGTCGAAGCTCTTCCGCGAACCGCTGCCTGCCCATCGGGCCGCTGACCGGCTCGTTGGCATGCTCGCGATCCTCGTAGCCGGAGTAGTGAATCATATACGCCCTGCGGGGACGCCACTTCTCGATCAGCCCCAGATTCCCCAGTACCGACTGGTGCCAGGTCCAGTCTGCCGGGTGCCAGGTGTTGGCGTCGAGGAACATCACGTCGGCATCGAACAACAGGGGGTTGTTCTCGTCGGGAACATGGAGGAAGTCGCCCATGATAACGATACGCCGATGGCCATGCTGAAGGAGGAACCCCAGGGCACCTGGGGCCTTGGGACCATGGTCCACGGCGAAGGGCCTGACGGTCGCGCCGCCGAGCGAAAGAGAAACCCCCGGCTGCAAAGCCCGGAAGTCGCTGCGTTCCGCCAGGTGGCGATGAATGCGGTTGGGGCCGTTCTCCCAACACGCCGGGCTCGGCGTAGATCGGCAGCGGGCGGGGCTGATCTAACCGGCCACTCCGCAGCAGGCACATCGAAAGCCAATCGAGTTGGGCGAAATGGTCGAAGTGCGGATGGGTGAGTAGAACCTCGTGAACGACATGAACCCCGTGGCTCTGCTCGAGGTCCAACAGCGACGGTACCACGCCCATTCCGCAGTCGATCAGCGTGTGCCGGACGACCTGGCCGTCCTGCCGCTGGATCAGCGAGTACGAGACGTTGGCTTGACGGTAGGGGTTACCAGCCCGACCCTCGTTGGCACGCGGGCTGTCGAGGCCGAACTCAAAGCCGAAGGCGGCCTGGATGCCGTTGACCCGCAGTAGCAGTTCCATCATGGTTCCAACTTCGTCAGACTCCATCCCTCCGCGGAAGCCTCCAGCGCCGCGTGGCCCTTGTGGGCGTCGTAAACGCGATTCGCCTCTTCCAGCGTGTCGAAGTAACCCACGAGGAAGGCCGCGCTGAACGACTGGCCCGGCTGGATGGGCCGCCCGCCGAACTCCTCGATCATGCACACGTAGCCCCGTTGATGACACCACGCCTCGCAGACCACCGAGGGCTCCAGCGTCATGCCCAGCAGCCAGGGGCCTTCCTTGCCCGTCGCCGGATCGCGCAGCCGGTAGCCGCGAATGAAGCGGTCCGGCACGGGATCGCGGTCCCGGCGATAGTCGAACCGGGCGTCGGGCGGGAAGTCGGCCAGGAACTCCGCAGCCGGAACGTGTCCGCGGTAGCTCAGGTAGATCTCGCTGAAGGTGTCGCCCTTGGTATGCCGCACGTGGCCCGGCATATCGACGCGCAGGAACATCGCCTCGCTGGAGTTGGCCGCGTCGATCTTGTCCATGGAGAGGAAGTACCGCTTGCCCAGTGGAAACACGAGCAGTTGCGTCCACGCGGAGCCGGTCTTTTTGCCGGGAGCTGCCGAGCGGTAGGTGAACTGCTGCCGGATGGCGGCGAAGTCCTTTCCGCGAATGATCGACGGCTGCAACGCGCCCGCCTTCGTGCAGATCTGGGGTCCTTCCAAGCTCCGCTTGGGCCGCGAGCCATGGTAGAGACGGTACTCGCCTTCGTTGCGGTAGATCAGTTCCGGGTCCAGGTGGTCGCGATACGCGGCATCGCTGCCCGGCTCCATGATCCAATCGACGATGTCCAAGCCGAAGCCCGGATCGCGAAAGCCGGTCTTCTTGTCGAGGAACGACTGCCGCGAGACCCCGGTCACGTATTGCTTCTTGCTGATCGCCGCCGCCAGATCCGGCGTCTCGATACGGATGGATTGTGCGTCTTCCGAAACCTGATAGGGTTGGGACGCATCGGCCCAGGCAGTCGCCTTGCCGGCGATGGCCGCGTTGACGGCCCGAAGCTGCGCGATGAAGGGCTGCGGAACGAGGCCGCTCTTTTGGATCGGCACGTCATAGGTCACTACGCCGCCCTTGTCGGCAATCTGCCGCGTGCAGGCAATGATCTGCTCGTCGGGCAGTTGTGGGCGGTCGCCCTTGCACCAGCTCTTGCCCAGGAAGCTGAGGATGTGGAATTGTACCTTGCGCCCTTCGCCCTCCAGCCACCGCCCGGGGCAGGTTTCAACGGCCGTGGAGAGCTTGGGGAGGTTCACCTCGCCCGCGGCGTAGTCGTCGTATTTGGTATGACAGATAACCGGGACGCGAACACCGGGATTGAAAGCCACGATAGCGTCCGGGTTGCCTGCCTTCAGCGCCCGCGCGAAACTCGCGAAGTTCGGCTCGTCGTCGAAGCGATACATCTGGTCGGCGAAGTAACAACCGTCGATCCACCAGCCCGATACGCTCTTTCCCCATCGCAGCGACCATTCGCGGATGACGGCCTCCCAGTTCCGCTGGAATTCAGCCAAGCGCCCTCCCACGGGCTCGCCAGGAAGCTGCCAGCCGCCCTGCCTGCCCCACTGCCAGCCGAGTTTCCGGCGGGCCACCGGATCGGCTGCCGGAGCGCCGCTGGGCAGATAGACCATGAGCCGGATGTTCCGAGCAGCGAGGGCCTTGGCTAGGTCGGCGATCAGGTCGCGTCGAGAGCACTTGCTGGGGGTTATGCCCACGATCCGGTCGTAGTTGGCGTTCGGGGAGCAGTAATGGCCCGAATTCTGACCGATGGTAAACAGCAGGTACTTCGCCCCGGTCGAAGCGAGCTGATCGGCAAATCCAGCGACGTCGAAACTACTCACCTGCTTGTTCCACGCGTCCGCCGTCAATTCGGCTCCGCCCTTGGAACTAGGCGGCGCGCCGAGGTAGTGCGTCATCACGCCCCACCTGGCGTCATGGAACCAGTCGGTCGGTTCGGCGGCCCGGGCGGGCGACAGGAGCAGTACCAGCGGCAATACTGCCGCGAAGGACATTCTTCTCATGACAAAAGCCTTATTCGGTGGTTAACGGGATGTGCAGTGCGCTGGGCGTGCCGTAGCTGAGATCGGGAGGCCTCTGGCCCCAGAGTGTATTGGCACCCGAAACGCCCCCCCAAAAGCACGTGATCTCTCATTGCTCACCTCCTCGACGACACGGTTGCCAACGAGATGATGATCGCATGCCGCAACGCAATGCTCAAGACCCTGGGCCGTCCTGAGTCCTGACACCGACCGCATTACGACCGATCATGCTGAACCTCGGGTCGAACGTCGACGCGAGCAAGTTGGCTGCATCTCGTCGATGTCGCATACGATGGCTTGCCCCCCCTGGACCGCCAAGTAAGAATATGAGTGCCGTTGGCCCGGCCAGCCGGCGTGGATCGGGCCTTCAACGGCGGCGGATTTACTAACCCATGTTGGCGAAGAGATTCCAGCCCAGGAGATTCCCTATGAAAAGGCAATGGCTCGTTCTGCCAGCGGCCGTGGCGATGGTGTTCGGCACATTCGTGCCGGTACTGGCCGATCTTCTTGAGGCGCAAAAAGGAGATGCCCTGCTCTTCCAGAGGAAGTTGGCGTGCCTTGCCGACCGGGTGGTGATTGGTAATTCCACCCTCTATGAACTGGACAAAGCAAGCGGGCAAGTCCTCGGTAAGCTGGTCCTCGGCTCTCCAATTTGTTCTGATCCGCTGGCTGTTGCCGGCGACATTTACGTCGTAACCACGGATGGAGTGATCAGGGCTGTAAAGGACGCCAAGGAGATCTGGAAAACAACATTGCCCGACGCCAGTTCCTGCAACGGATCGTCGTTGCGACGTGGTCGCCTTTGCCGATTACCTTTGTATTTCGGGCCCTGATGCCACGACGTGCCTGCGGCGCTCGACGGGCCAGGTGCTCTGGAAACAAGACATGCCAGGTGAAGTTCGGATTTCGGCCGGCAGACTCTACGCGGCCGACAAGTCGAACGCGCTATGCGCCTAGATCTATCCACGGGAAAGACCCTTTGGAAAGAGCAGGGGGAGTTTTCGGACGCCGGTCCGATCTTGATCCGGGACGGCGCTCTCTATGTTTCCCATGGGAAAGACGGAGTTTTTTCCAAGCTTGATCTTTCTACGGGAAGAACTCTCTGGAAGAAGGTGGACTGGAATTATAATATCTGGTGGGGGCCGATCATTCCCTTGCCTGGCGGGCAGGTAGCCGCCCGGAACCGAGACGGCGGTCTGGACATTTTCGCTTGCGATACGGGAGAATTCTCCAAGTATGGGCCGGCCGATCACCCGCCCATTACCACGGATCCAAACACTAACTTCTATTCGCATATCGATTCTTTCTTGTCCGACCATGAACTGTTGTATGCGGGAGGCTGTTCCGGAGGCAGTGGCGTCGGCGCCTGCATGAGCGCGTTCGAGCCGCGCACGAGGAAACAAAAGTGGCTGACTGCGATCCATGAGAAGAGCATCCGCGTGGCCTTACCCTCCCCTGCCGGTCCGCCTGTACTGCACGAGAATCAGTTGATCTTCGCGCTCGACACCGAAGTCGTCTAACCGACCGTTACCAGATCTCCGAGAAAACGGGCACTTTCGAATTCCACTATGACGAACAGGGTATCGTGAGCGGCTATTATACGTCTGCTGAGCCTTGCCTGTTCGAGGACTATCTCGGACCTTCCTCAACACAGCCGAAAGCGACGGTGGAGAAGGCGAGAAGAGCTACGGCTTTTCGAACGATAACTCAAGTAGAACAACTACTGGGCCCCCCCGGAAGGTCCGAAGTCAACGTAACTCCAGGGTTTCCAACTCCTTTGAGATATTCCTCTTACCTATGGAATCTGTCGAGCAACGGCCGTCAGGTTCTGTGGGTCCGCACTTGCGGGCCGTTTAGCGAAGATCTGGCAAAAAGGCGGATTGACGTGGTTTGCATCATATCGATCAGTGCTGATTGCCCGGTCAAGCATTGACGTGTTCGATGTCTTACGGCTTCTCCTTGTGAAGGTGCTTGGCGAAGAAGTCCTCGATCAACTTGCGGTTCTCGGGACTGTGGAAGCCCGGCCCGCCGTGCCCGTTGCCTTTGACGACCACGAGCTTGACCTCGACGCCGACCTTCTTCAGGGCGCCGGCGAGCGCTTCACTCCGGGCCAGCGGCACCAGGTTGTCCTGGTCGCCGTGCATGACGAGGAAGGGGGCCGAGTCCTTGCTGATGTAGGTCAGGGAAACCAGTTGCCAGAGCAGGTCGGTTACAGCCGCATGCGGTTCGCCGGTTCCGGTGGCCCAGCCCCGGCCAGTCTTGCCATGCGGGACTATAGTACCTCTATGAAACGTCGAGGACTTCGTCTGCGAGCCGCACGCGGCCGTAGAAGACCTGGCCGACCATCCCGGCGAAGCAACCACCAGCCAAGGGCCGGGCACAGAGCGACAACTGAGGCTGCTCAACATCGTGGCGGAGGAGGCCGACGCGAATCGCTAGGCCAGCGCCGCCCTATTGCGCGAGCCGTCCGGCTGCTAGGGTCCGGCCGAAGAATAACTTCCCGGTTTTCCTCCTGGGGTGGCTGGTGGCTGAGCTTGCGAAGCCCCAGCTTATCCGGCATCGGCTGGGGCTTCGCAAGCTCAGCCACCAGCCACCCCCGCTCAATTGCGGAAGTTATTCTTCGGCCGGTCCTGGGCCCTGGCCGAAAACAGGCGGAAACGGTCAATAGCGGTTTGTGGACTGGCCTGCAGTGGTCAATCCCTCGCTCCGCTGGGGCAAGCGGTCTGTCGATTTAGTCGAAGACTGCCCTCCCGCCCCCGCTGGGGCAGGCTCAGCGGGGGCGGGACTAAATCGACAGACCGCAAGCCCAGCGGGGGCGGGAGAACGTTTCTCGACTAACTGACAAGCTGGCTTTTGCTCACTTCGCACCATGACAATGCATGAAACCGCAAACCGCCGGTATGCCGAACTTCAATCCCTGCTCTTTGCCGCCTTTGGCGCCGAGGGCCGCGGGGTCTAGGGCAGGCCGGAGGCGCGGGTGCCGAGGACGACGAAAGTCGCGGGTGCGATCGCATAGTTGATGGAAATCACGGAGCCGTCGCAGAGCACGAAGTTGGCGGCGGTGGCATGCGCGCTGCCGAAGGCAAAACCACCATCATCGTTGCCCCATCGATCCTGCATCGGCGCTTGACAGGTTGCGCGGCCGATGTCGTTGTCAAATCCTTGATACTCGGTTTCGTTGTCGTACCCGTCCTGGCCCGTGGCGTAAAACTGTGGGTCAACGTACTTTTCGCCAAGCATGATCCGGTTCGAGCAGCCGTCTCGGACGTCGTCCTTTCGGATCGTACTCTGCTGGAAGCTAATGCCAGTGTAGTAGAGTTGGAGGTTGGGTATCGGAGTCACCGGAATCCCGAGCGCACTTTGCATGGCATTGAGATACGTGGTCTGGGCCGCGGTCACCGCAAGGCCTCCGTCCGGTCCAAGGGCGTCCGCCCCGCTTGCCGGCCCTTGGCTGTATTGGTCGTTCGCCGCGCTGCCACAACTAATCGCGTAGTCGCTTCTTGCCACCCGGAGGCCCGGGGGAATGGGGACTCCTCCCGAGTTCAGCGCGAGCGTTCCCAGTTCATAGTTAAAGAGAGAACCGCGACGCCGCGTGGGGCAATTCGTAAAAGGTACGGGAGTTTGAACCATTTGCTGAATCGCTTGCACCTTATTCACGTTGCCAAGGCCAGTCGCGCCGGCGGTACCGTAGTGCCCCAGGTCATGCAGGCTATTCTGCTCGGTATGCGGGAGAATATTGTAGATCCAGCCGCCCGGTTGTTGGACGCCATAACCGCGATCCGGGTCGCCAACCCAGAACCAACCCCAGCCGCCCGTCGGGAAATTCTCCTGGGCCTGTTCATGGGCCAGGCAGGCTTCACCCATCTGTTTCAGGTTGTTCCTGCACTGGGCATTGCGACCGGCCTCCCGCGCATAATTTACGGCCGGCAGCAGCATGCCGACGAGAATCCCGATGATCGTGATGACCACCAGGACCTCTACCAGGGTGAAACCGCCGCTCCACCTCGGAACGTCACGACTTGTTCGACAACGCAACATGGAACCACTCCTCCCTGACCCGACAGCCTTCCATTAGAATAGGGGAGATTCCCGGCAAGTGCAAGCGTTTATCTCACGGGCGACCATTGCGGGCGAGGCGGGCGGCCGGGAATCGTGCGCCCTGCCAAACCACCCGATCGCCGGCCGCGCCGCCGGCCGGGTCACGACCTTGCCGCGGAGTCCGCCGCTGCCGTATATTGTCTCCATGCAACGTCGTCTCGCCCAACTACCGCTCCATACCGACAAGGCCCCGCCCTGGCTTTTCAAGCGGATGACCAAACTGGCCGGCGCGGTGACCATGGCCATCGTCGAGGAGTTCGGCCCGGCCGAGATGCTCCGCCGACGGTCGGACCCATGGTGGTTCCAAGCCTTCGGCTGCGTGCTGGGCTTCGACTGGCATAGCAGCGGCGTGACCACCGTCACCTGCGGGGCGCTGTTGCCTATGATCGGGGCCGTAGCGTTCGACGCTGGAACTGGTTTTCGACCAGTCGGCGCAGCTTTACGATCGACAGAGTCTTCCAAGACCACGTGGGGAGCTCCGTATGAACCCACGAGTGACGAAAAATCGCGGTCGTTCTACGCCGCACACCGGTTGGTTTACGATCTTAACGAGGGGAAAGAGCTTTGTCTGGGGACGTTCCCATTCCTCTGGGGGTGGAAGCAAGAGTGCATCGCAACTTGGTTCGGGATGTTTTTGCCGACCGAGGAAAAGTCGCCGCAGGTCGATGCAATGACCAATGCCTGGACAGGCCGTTGGCCGAAGAACCGGTGCCCCAGGATTCTCGGACTGCCATCTCCGGCCGCCGGACAAGTCGTGGAACCCGGCACCACACTCACGGCTCAATTGGATGTGGAAGCTCCGGAAAGGAGAGAAATGACCTACGACTGGCTTGTCGTTGACGAAAGCACGGAGCGAAAATCCGGCGGCGACGCCGAGGCCGCGCCGCCTTCGTTCCCGAAACTGGTTCGCAAGGGCAGCGGGAAGCTCTGTACTTTCACCAGCCCCTCGACCACTGGCAACTATCGCTTATTCGTGACGGTTCACAGCGCAAGCGGCGCAGCTACGGCGAACTTTCCATTTCGGGTCGAATCGTTCAGGTGATGCGACCGGACATGCCACGAAAAAATAGAACACTCGATCACGGCTTGTTTGAGCGGCGACTGTGCTTCGCGACAAATGTAATCGGATGCTACGCCCCGATAATATCGCCGACGCCCACCGCAGGCACAACACGAGCGTCATTGCAGTCAACAACGATATCGTGCTCGGTTCGGGCACCGTGGTAACACTGAAATTCGTCGCCGCTGCGCTCGCATAGAGAGTGGCGCTGCCCGTGGGATTGCCGGGGTCAAGATTGTTGTCCAGGTCATAGAGGCTGTTATTCGTATAGGTATTGCCCGAGTTTGGGTCGTATGGGCCGATCGTGAAGGTGGTTGTCTGATCGGGGGCAGCTCCTGTGTGAATGGTCAGCGTGCCGAGCAGCACGTCCGACACGCCGTCCTCCTGCGGTCTCGGCAGCACACCCAGGGGATCCGTAATCGCCACGTTTTCCAAGATCGAAGCGAGGTCTGACGATATGTCGGCAGGCCCCACTGCGCCATCGAACGCCATCGGTGTGCTGCCTGCGTTGCCTAGCAAACCGGTAATCGCCGCCGGCGACGACGGAAACACCGTCGTGGTCACCTTGAATCCTGTCGCCGACAAGCCCGACTCCGAGTCCAGTAATGACGTGGCATCGTTGCTGACCTCCCGCAGATACAACGGCGCCTGCACGTCGCTGTTCGTTGCCGCCGTATACGTTCCCTCGCCGGCCACGTAATAATAGCTGTAGCCGGACTGCGCCGCCGCCTCCCTGTTCGCTCCGAAGCCGGCAAGCAGCGTCAGCGCGCCGATCCATCGATTCATGTCGCCGATCTTGCGTGACATTGGGTTCTCCTCGGGACAAGGTTTGGGGTGATTCGGGGCTTCGGTGGAGGTTATATCGACGTTCCAAAATCCAGAAGGAATTGATTGTAGTCGTTGCTGTTGATCGTTCCGCCGTCGTAGTAATCGAAATACCAATACGTGGAATAGTTCAGCGAGCCGAGGGCAGAACCAAATGCCTTCTTGAAGATGGCGTAATCGGCGTTGTTGACCGTTCCATCTCCGTTGTAGTCGCCGAAAAGCCGAAAGAACGAGTAACTCTGGTCGGCCGTCATGCTGCCGCCGCTGCCGCCACTGACCAGGGCGTGGTTGACTGTGAGCACGTAATGCCCGTTGGACAGCGAGCCGCCGGTAAACTGCGAGGCAACGAACCTCAGGACGTAGGTCGTGTTGTCGGTCGTCGTCAACTGGAACGGAACGAGCACGCCGGCTTGTGTATTCAGCACGATGGCCTCGGAACCGAGATCCACCGGAGCGCTGAACGTGACGCTCAGTCTGTCCACCATCGAGCGTTGCACGCTGCCATCATCGACCTGGAAGCTGCTGATGAAAATTGGGCTCGGCACCGGTTGGATCGCGAACGTGACCGGGTTGCTCTGGGAGGCCAGATAATTGCTGTTGCCCCCATAATTGGCAACAACGGTATACGTGCCGGCGGCGGTCGGGCTGGAACCTAGAGGCGTCCCCGTCGCCGAGGCGCCGGAGTAGTAGGTGAAGACCGTTCCGCCCGTGGGCGCAGTTGCGCCGCTTACGCCCGATACGGTGGCTTGCACCCAGCTTGTCACGCTGTTAGTTCCATCAGCGACGATACTGGTTGGCGGCGAAGCGATCGCCAGGCCCGTTGCCGCGCGGTTGACGGTGAACGTGACAGGCGCGCTTGCGCGGCCGTGTAGTTGGTGTCGCCCGCGTAAGCGGCTACTACGGTGTAGGTGCCCGCATTGACGGGGGGCGAACTAAGCGGCGTGCCGGCGGCCGACGGGCCCGCGTAGAAGATGAGACTCGCGGAACCACCCGGTGTCGAGGCGCCGCTGACGCCCGTCAGTTGCGGCATGGCCCAGCACGTTACGTCCGCCATGCCATCGTAGGCGATCGCAGATGAAGCGCTGGCGAGCGTTACGCTCGGCGTCGCCCGGCCGATCGTTACAGAGGTCGCAATCGCAACCTTGCGAATGTGCGCGTTGTAGGTGTCGGCAATGAATAGGTTGCCGCGGGGAAGTTGTGGGAGACCCGAGAGCAACGCCCGCGGTTCCAGCGTTTCACAAACCAGCCGCCGGTCGCGCCGGAAGTTGCCGGCGACGTGTTGTCGCCGCTTGCCGGCGCGACGTTCGGACCGCGTGGCCCACTTCAGAAAACGAAGAATTCGACTCATGACTTGCTTGGTGGAAAACCTGCGCGAAAAGGATGCGAATCACTTGTCCTTGTCCAATTCCTGCAAGGCGCGGTCGATCATCTGTTGCACCTGGGGATTGTCGGCGTTCTGCTTCTTCATGTCCTCAACCTGCTGCCGAAGCATGGCGCGAGCGTCGCTCGTTGGGGGAGATTGACCCTGCGACGAATCGCCGGATTCCTCCTCGGCCGGAGCCGCGGACTTCTTCGGGCCTTTCGCCGTGCCGCCGCTCGCCGAAGAGTGCTTTGAATCGAACCGGGACGAGAATGCTCGGCTCGACGCTCCGCCGCGCAGCGACTTCCCGCTGGCCGTGCCGCCGGCCGACGATCCGCCGCTCGACGATCCGCCGCTCGACGATCTGCCGCCGGAAGCCCCGCCGCTCGACCAGCTACCGCCGGAAGAAGTTCCGCCGGAAGATCCGCCGCTCGACCAGCTACCACCGGACGCTGTTCCGCCACCGCGCACCGTTGCCTTGGCACCCTTGCCCGAGCCCAGGTACTGCTGGTAAAGCCTGTATGCTTCCGGGTTCTTTCGGGCCAACTCGCTCGCGTCGGCGGCATGCACGGTGGTCTTCTTCGCGCGGCCGTCAACGGTTGCCGACGTCGTAACGGTAATGCCCGAATCGCTGCTTTCCTTGATGTCGATCGACTTGCCGTTTTCGCTGACGGACACGCTGCGGCTGTTCGATGAACTCGACTTTCCACTGGCATGGCTCGACGTGGAACCGTTGCCGCCGCTGTACGATTGAGCGTTTGCGGCGACGCTCGCGACGGCAAGGCACAACGCCGCCAACCCGATCGTTGTGCCCGCGAAACAGTTGTTCCGGAAATAAGACATTGCAACTCCTCCTCTTGGTTTCAAGGACCTGCGATCGGGCCGATCGACGGTGACCTGTGCGCCGAATCGCAGTACACCAATCAGTTGCCGCCGAGAAGAGGAACGTTACATGTCGTCCAACTGTTTAAGCATTTCTGTCCAGCATTTCCTGCATGGCCGGGTTGCCCGCATTCTCCCGGCGGGACTGTTCGAGCTGCCGGCGAAGCAGCTGCCGGGCGTCAGGAACGGCCGGGAGGGCCGCCGTGCCGCCGGTGACGTCGCGTGCCGACTCGGGTTCGTCGTCGCCGGACAATTGCACCGCATGCCGCTTGCCGTTGACTTCGACCCATGCCGACGCGCTGCCCGAGCCGGAAGACGTCACGCTCATCGACCACTGCTGGCTGAACTGCTGCGGCGAGTCGCGCAATTGTTTCATCACGGAACTTTGGAAGTCGCGGAATTCGTTGGGCGAGTCGAATTCCACCGTTTTCCCGTTGACGCTGATCATCCCCATGAAGCGGCCATGCCCGTCGCCGAAGACCGTGGAAACCGGAAGCAGCGGGGCGTCGACGTCGGGCAGCGAGATGCTTGCTCGATCGAGACCCCCGGCGGTCAATTCGACCGCCTTGGCCGCCTTTTCGCCTTGCCGCTGCGGGCTAATGCGGATCTTGCCGCGGCGTACGACGGCCTCGGTATGCCCCGAGTCGGCGACGTTGACATCGAAGTCGGTGCCCAAGTCCACGACGCGGCCGACGGGTGTGGCCGCCGTGAATCCGACGGCCTGCGCCGGAACATGCACTGCAAGCCTGCCTCGCTCGACGAACACCTCCTGCGGCTTGCGCAAGTCGAAGACGGCCGGCCCGGTCACACTCACCAGAGTCCCCTTGTCGAACTCCAATTCCGCCGTGCCTCGCAAAAGCGCTGCCCTGCCGCGGCCAAACGCATCTCCGGCGCGACGGGGCGAATCCCATTCGGCCCGATCGGTCTTGATCAAGGTCGCCAACGCGGCACTCTTGGACGCGGGATGATTCGCGTCGATGTTCGATACCGGGAGCGGCGGCTGGTGCGCTGCAATGGCCGACTCGCCTGTCTCTTGTCGCGCGTTCTTGGCCGGCCGGAGCAACCACAGGGCAAGACCGAGAACGACCGCCGCCGCGATACCGCCTGCCAAGGCGGTCTTTCGCCGCGCGAGAGCGGTCATCAAGGTCCACTCTCTTCGCAAGCCAACTTGCGACGGCGCCGCACTTGCCCCAACTTCCGCTTTGCTGGACCTCAATTCGGCCTGGGCGATCCGCCCCATGGTCTTTCGCACGAAGTCGTTTTTCGTTCTCGGCAGGCTGGACAATCCCCGGAGCAGGCTCTCCATGGCGTCGTCGGCCAATACAGCGGTTCGCTCCCGGGGATTCCCTTGGAGGTCGGCGAGCAACGACTCCTGGTCGGCGGCCGACAGGGGATCGCCGGAGATCCAACGGAGCATTCGATCACTTTTTACATCAGGTTCCATTGCAGTTGCGCCTTTCGAGTTTCTTGCTCATGCATTCGCGCAAGGCATTGCGGATTCGGTGCAGCATCACCCGCACCGCACCTTCCTCGCGGCCTTGTCGCTCGGCAATCGCGCCGAGTTTGTGCCCCTGGAAATAGTGGGCATCGACCAAGTCGCGGCCGGCCGATGAAAGCCGCTCGATGCAATCGCGAAGGATCGCAAACGTTCGCTCCAATTCCTGTGCCTGCCACGGTTCCGCCGCTAGTTGATCCATCCGCCATTGGGCCAACTGCAGGACAGACTCATCGCACTCTCGTGCGCGGCGACGAATAGTCGTCCGCAGGTATTGAGCCGCAAGCTTCCGCGCAATTCCCTGGAACCAGGATCGCAGGGAACCTTCGCCGCGAAATTCACTTAGGCGGAGATATGAGGAAAGGAACACCTCCTGGGCCAAGTCGTCGGCCGCCTCGGCATCACGCAAGGCATGGGTCAGAAAGAGCCGTACCGCGGCTTCGTGACAGCGAACCAGAACCGCAAATGACTCGTGGGACCCAGCTCGTGCCTCGCGGATCAGTTTCTGCTCAGACATTGCTTCGAGTTGTTCGCAATGGACTTCCACAGAAGATAGTTGCCGCCGGAGGAATAAAGGTTACATGGGAGTAAGCGTATTAGCTTTGCTCAAGGGGTACTAAGCCATTTTCGGGCGTGGTGGCCGGGCCATGGGTTAAGAAGGCTATTAACTAGGATGGGGGGGCAGTCGGTCGTTCTCATTGATCAGCTTGCGGATTGTCTTATCAAGTCAACCATTAGCAAAGCACGGTCGTTCCTAACCGCTTCGACGCGGCGGTCACCCCAACCTCCGCAGCGAAGCGGCACGGCCCGCGGCAAAAAGTCAGAAAACCTCCGGTTTTTTCGACCAGGAAGCGACCTGACACCCCCGCCTGACTTTCGAGACAAAACCACTCCGAGATTGCCCTCCCACCCGACGCCGTCTGGCCGCCAACCAGGCCCGTCTGCCATTCCTCGCGACCACCCAAGTAGGCTCGTTGCTCCTGCTGACGCGCCCAACCCACACCAGCAGCGCGATCCATACACAAGACGACCCGGAAGTCGTCTGGCGGCTCCCGCACCTCAGCGGGCCTTATTGCGCGCTTGCCGAGTTCGCCACCCAATAACACCGCCGCAGTTCTCGCTGTCTGGTGGTGATTTTCCTTTTTCTCAACGTCGTATTCCACGAACCGCGCAGCATCTGGAATCTGCCAAAGCCCTCGATTACGATGGGGGGACTCATGCCTTCGAGCATACTCAACCGGCACACAACAGGGAATCCACGATCATGAACTTCAAACCGCTTGTATGTCTTCTGACATGCCTGATAGCGACCAGCCTTCTGGGCGCCGCGGGATTCCCGTTCAACGGCGATTCGCCTCGGTACGAAGTCCCCGCTTGCAAGGCGTTGGACTTGTTTGCGGCAAAGTCCGGCCACATCATCCGGCCTACGGCCGGCACGCTGGCGTTGCAACTTGCCCGCGGAAGCCGCAATATCGAGTTCGATGGCGAACTGGCTGGCGAGGCGCCGCCGCCCGAAGAACCCCTGAGCCTCTGGTATCGCCGTCCGGCCCGACAATGGGTCGAGGCGTTGCCCATCGGCAACGGCCGTCTGGCCGCCATGGTTTTCGGGGGAATTAACAGTGAATGTCTCCAGCTCAACGAGGACACGTTGTGGGGCGGCGGGCCGTACGATCCGAACAATCCCGAGGCGCTGGCGGCCTTGCCGGAAGCACGTCGACTGATCTTCGAAGGGAAGTACAAGGAGGCGCATAAGCTCATCGGCGAGAAGATGATGGCCAAACCGCTCGGCCAGATGCCGTATCAGCCGGTTGGCGACCTGGTTTTGACGTTCCCGGAGGTGAAGCAGGTCGAGAATTACCGCCGCCAACTCGACCTTGATACTGCCATCGCCCGCGTGCGCTATTCGGCCAACGGCGTGAAGTTCACGCGCGAGGTCTTTTCCAGCCCGGTGTGTCGAACCGCTGGTCGCCATGGTCAAGGCATGCCTACGGCCTCTTGACGATGTTGATGACGCCACCGCGGACGCTGCCGAACATGTTCGACAGTTGCCCGCCGTTTCAGATCGACGGCAACTTCGGCGGCTGTTCGGGCATCGCCGAGATGCTCCTTCAGAGCCATGCCGGCGAGATCGACCTGCTGCCCGCGCTGCCCAAAGCGTGGCCGACCGGGAGCGTCAAGGGGCTCCGCGCCCGCGGTGGCTTCGAGGTGGACGTCGCGTGGAAGGACGGCCGCCTCCTGTCCGCCACCATCCGCAGCACCGCGGGCACGAAGGCCAGGCTGCGCTACGGGCCGCGCGAGATGCCGCTCAAGTTGAAACCGGGCGAAAGCCAGACGATTACAGGGATATGATCTGCGAAACGTCCCTGCATAGGGCCTGCTGAGGAAGCGACACGCGATGCGCTCATCGCGTGCCAGACGCACGATCGAGGGGCAACGTGACCCAGAGCCATCCGGCCATCATTGGGCGCGAGCGCGCGTCCTACGCGCGTTTACGGGGCTTGCCACCCAGCGGAGGCATTAAGCCAGACACTCTTGCCTGCTACCAAGGCCCCCGGCTCAGAACACCTTGGCCAGTGCCCCGCCATCGACCACCAGAACCGCTCCGGTGATAAGACTACCAGCCTCGCGGGCCAGGAGGAGTGCCGGACCTGCCAGTTCCTCGGGCCGTGCCCAGCGGCCGAGCGCCGTGCGGGCCGCCACCGCGGCCAGCTGCTCGGCGCTAAGGATGGACATGGGCCTTGGTCAGCGGCTGGCAGCCGGTGCCGCAGGCGTGGCGGCGGGCTTGAGGATCGGGCATCTCATGTGTGCTTACCCGGCTTGTCTCGGCTGTGCAGCGGGCCTACGCATGGGCGGCGCACCAGCTCCGACCGCTCGCCTTACTCGTCCGCCAAAACTAGGCAGACGCGGAAGCCCAGGTCGTGGTTGCGGATCCCGGGCACGTTGCCGCCACGGTCGCCTGACCGGCAGTTCCGCGCCGGGTGGTCCCAGCTACCGCCGCGCTGCACGCGGTCCGAGCCCCCCGGAGGACCAGCAGGGTCATCCGTAGGCGAGTTCGCATAGTAGTCCATGGCACGCCAGTCCTGGCACCACTGCCACACGTTCCCATAGATATCATACAGTCCCCATGGGCTGGCTCGCCTTCCACCCACCGTGTGCGGTCGCCCGCCCGAGTTGTCGCCAAACCAGGCGTATTTGGCAAGCAGGCCCTCTCCGGCCTCCTTTCCATCACGCGCGGCGCTGAAAGACCACCGACCGGTCGTTCCCACACGGCAGGCATACTCCCACTGCGCCTCCGACGGTAGCCGATAGCGCCACGCCGCCGACTTCTCCTCGGCCATCTCGGACAGCTGCCAGCAAAACTCATCGGCGTCCTGCCAGGAGACCAATTCCACAGGAAATCGCTTCGTGTCCTGTCCGGCTACCTTATCTTTGCCTTTGCCCGTTGCCGAAAACTCGCTGGGGTTGGCGCCCGTTACCTTCTGATATTCCTCCTGCGTTACCGGATACATTCCCAGGTAGAACGGCCGGGTGATCCGCACATGGTGCCGCGGCCCCTCGGCCGACAGGCGATCCAGACACAACTTGTCATCTTTGGGTGTGGTCATCAACTCCTCTTCGATCAGTTCCTGGGACGAGCCCATCTGGAACTCCCCCGGCGGGATGAGCACCAGCTTCATGCCGATGGAGTTGGTGATCTCGACCGGCACGCCGAGGTGCTTGGCCCAAGACGTTTGGTGCTCTTTGGCTTGCGTCCCGTCAAACGGCGAGATGGCGGGGAGAGGTGCGCCCGGCTTACCGACCGGCGAATCGGCCGGCCATGTCGTCATCGTGGCCGCAGATGCCATTGATTTCAGCGTGACCTTGACCTTCGCCTGGCCGCCGCGCGTCACCGTGACGTTCTGCGAATCAAGCCGGAACTTGTCCTCGCCACCCTGAACCGACAGATCGTACTTACCGGGGCCAAGGCTCAGCGTCCATCCGCTCTTTTCGTCGGCAACCTTCACCTCCTGGCCACCCTGGCTCACAGTGACCTGCACGTCCTTACCGAGCTTCTCGTCGATCTCGACAACCAGTGTGCCGTGGCGAAGCGTGATCGTCAGGATGACGCCAAGCAGCAACACTAGGCCGCCGCCAAGGCCCAGCAATAGCGCCTTTGGAGTGCGGCGACTTGTCGCCGCTTTCTCTGTGTGCCTGACACGATCTGGGCAAAAAGCGGCGATAAATCGCCGTACTCCAAGGGCGCCTTCACTGACCGACCGGTCCGCCAGAGCCGCCAACACCGCCTCCAACTCGACGATCACCTCACCCATCGACTGGTAGCGGTCCTTCGGCTCCTTGGCCATCATCTTCTGGAAGACCGTGTCGAGTTGCTCCGGCACTTCCGGTCGTACCCGGCGAAGCGAAGGGATCGGCAGTTCCCGGTGGGCCAACAGGACCTTCATCAGCGTATCGCCCTGGTAGGGCGGCTGGCCGATCAGCAGCCGGTAGAGCGTGCAGCCGAGCGAGTAGATGTCGCTGCGGGCGTCGGCCGTATGCGTGTCGAGAGCCTGTTCCGGGGCCATGTATTCGCAGGTGCCCATCACCTGCCCGCTCTGCGTCAGCCGCTCCCCGCCCGAATCGTCCCGGGCCGCCGCCACTTCCAGCCGGGCCAGCCCCATGTCGAGGATCTTGACCGTCCCCTTCTTGTCCAATAGCAGGTTGCCCGGCTTGATGTCGCGGTGGACCACGCCTTCACCATGGGAGTATTGCAGGCCACGCGCCGTCTGGAGGGCGTAATCAACGGCCTTCTCGACCGGCAATGGACCATGTTGCTTGACGAGCTTGGCCAGATCCTGCCCTTCGACGTACTCCATCACTAGGTAGTGAGTGCCCTGGTATTCCCTGGCGTCAAAGGCGGCGACGATGTTGGGATGCGTGAGCTTGGCCGCCGCCTCGACCTCGCGGTAGAACCGCTGGATGGCCTCGGGCGATTTCATCGTCTTGGGCGACAGCATCTTGATGGCCACCAGACGGTGCATCCGCCGGTGCTGGGCCTTGTAGACCACGCCCATGCCGCCTTCGCCCAGCTTCCCCAAAAGCAGATATTCGTCGAACTCGCGGGCGTCCGACCCGGCGGCCGGAAGGGGGCTCTGGAAGGTGGCCGTCGCGCCAGGCGCCTCCGGCGCAGGCCGTTGCTCGGCGGGCGAAGTCTCGGCCGTAGGCTGCTCGGCAACTTCATCCCGTGACGGGGCATCCAGGGCCTTCCCGGCATCCGTGTCGGTGGTCTCACGCAAGGCGGCCACCGTTTTTTCACATGCCGGGCACCGCTGGACGTGCGACGATACGCTCCCCAACGATTCTTCGGTCAGCTGGCCGAACACGAAGGCTCGCAATTTCTGGGGTTCTGGGCAGATGGAGTTCATGACGCGGTTCCCAAGGTAGTGAAGTTGGCTCCCGAGAGAAGTCCGATTTCAGGTGAACGACAGCCCTGATTATGTCCCCGGAAAGGGGGCAAGTCAAAGGGACGCTGCCAGCGAGAGATAGGAGATAGTCGGAGAATAGGCTATAGTGCCGCTATGAAACGACGTCTCGCCCAACTGCCGCTGCACTCGGGAAAGGCCCCGCCCTGGCTCTTCAAGCGGATGACCAAGCTGGCCGGCGCGGTGACCATGGCCGTCGTCGAGGAGTTCGGCCCGGCCGAGATGCTCCGCCGGCTGTCGGACCCGTGGTGGTTCCAAGCCTTCGGCTGCGTGTCGGGCTTCGACTGGCATAGCAGCGGCGTCACGACGGTCACCTGCGGAGCGCTGAAGGAGGCAGCCTGTCGCTGCTGGCAGAGATCATTTTTCAGGCCCCGCCCTCTCACCGTGACCCCACGCAACGCCGGAGCGAGGCGTTGGAGCACGGTGCGGAGAATCAGGACCACGAAGCCGGGCCTCGCCGCTGGGCCGACTATTCGCATGCCCACGGCGGCAAGGACGGCACGCCGTTCCCGGTGGACCGAGCGACGTACGATCGCAACATCACGGTCCTGACCGACGCGGTGCGGAAAGCCCGGCTTGGGGAAAAAAGATAAGTTCGAGGCCCTGCGCCGGTTAGCAAAGTTGGGGCAGGAGTAACCTTCAGCGGCACTGCGAAGCCTGCGGGCATAGCGCCGCTCTGTCCAAGTCTTGCACAGAAGGACAAGTTATGCGCAATAATCACGATGTTATTTTCAGTCTAAGGCATGTTTTGCCTCGGCGTTGAGCAAGGGCCGTCGGCAATCATCAGGTTGTTCCTGGTCACGCTTTCTCGGCGAAGGACATCTTGCACAAGTTCTTGCCGGTTAGTAAGTTTGCGGGCTCCGATCGACGGTAATGACCGTGCGAGCCGTCGGCCCGCACGGTCGAAGTCTCTCTTGCGGTCTGGATAGCGCCTATTTCAGCGGTTCGACGGTCGCCTCGATTTCCAGGGTGACAGGTCCTTCGGCAACAGAGACTTTGCCGGTCTTCCCTGGAGTCACGGTCATCTTAGGAGCCGCCAGAACGACACGGTTCTTCCCGTCTGGATTCCGAGTTATCTGCACCTGGACCAGATGCTCGACCGGATTGTTCTTTGGCGACGGGCCAATCGTCACTTCCAAACGGCGATTGCTGTCGCCAACGGTCACGGCGGCTTTCTGATCGCCAGAGCATACGACCTTCGGCGCAGAGAGGATCGTTTTGGGATGACCCTTTTCTTGCTCCGAAATCGTGACGGTTGCACGATACTGTTGTGACGGTTGCTTGCCGTCTTTCGGTTCAGCGGCAATCAATCGCCAAGGAACAATCCCCACTGAAACCATTGCCGCCAACGTCATGATTGAAGCGAAACGAACTTGGCGTGAAGTTCGACCAGTAAACTTCATTGCAACTAACCTCCTTGTCAGGGATTCCAATGGACCTGCCGCTCCCATAGACATTATGGGAATAAAACGAGCGGGGCCAAGTTTACCAACGACCGATACCAACAGCTTTCCGTAGCCGAGGGGATCGCATTGTTGTTGAGCGATAGCCAGCGAATCGGCGGCAATTTCTTGGGAAAGGTCTAGTTGCCGTTGACTCAACCAGACCAGGGGATGAAAGAAGAACACGGCTCGTACCGCGGCGGCAATGAGATTCCAGAGGAGATCGCCGCACCGGATGTGAGCCAATTCATGCCCCAGCACCACGGTGATTTCCTCGGGACTCAACAAATGCAGCGTTCCCACGGGAATAATGATAGCAGGACGCAAGATCCCGGTGAGCATGGGGCTACCGCTTCCCGCAATCTCAAGGAATTGCGGCGTCGTTTTCAGGTGGAATCGTCTGCGCAGCACGTCTAGTTGTTCAATGGCTAAGGGACAACGGCATGAACAGCCCGATATTCTCAATTGCTTGGCCTTTCGCCAGGCCATTAGGATTCGTCCGATGGAGTAAACGAAGCCTGTGATCCAAAGGATACCCAGGAACAGGGGAAGGCGTGGCAGATCCTTGTTACCGCCTCGGACCTGATCCATTGAGCTATCTGTCGTATGCGCGGCGATTTGACTTCCAGGATGGAAAATCGTAACCGGCGTTGGAAGCCAGGGCAAATCCACCGGCGCTGGCAGCAGAAGAACCAAGATGAACTTCAAGCATGCCAGTCGCCACAACCAGCACCGAACTTGGGCTGGCATTGAGAACAAAATGCGGCAGATTACCCATACAGCCAGCACCACAAGGCTGCCCTGCCAGCAGGCTCTTGCCATAACCGCAACAAAAGACTCTAGGCAAATCGCAAGTCCCATCATGCGCGGCCTCCTTTTCGCTGGTTCTCCACATCACGTACCAGATGCCTAAGTGTTTCCAGGTCATCCTCGGAAATCGGGCCACTCTCGCAAAGGAACGCCACAAACGGAGACACGGAACCACCGAGCGCCGTGTCCACGAAGTTCCTCACTAACCCTTGCAAAAAGTCGTGCTTCGCGACTTTGGGGGAATAGCGGTATACCCCGCCAACCCGCTTGCGAGTGAGATGGCCTTTCCGTCGCAATCGTTCCATGATCGTCAGCACCGTGGTCCGCGCCTGCCCTGTAGTTTGGGCAAAGTGTTCGGCCACGTCGCCAACGCTAATGGCGTGATGATCGCCGATGTAGCGGAGAATCTCGATTTCTGTCGAGCCAAAGGGGGCTTTAGGATCAGCCATGACGTTCGATTCCGGCTTGTCTTGCTGGGTGACTATTAGCATAGGCGGATCCTAGCAAAAGACTACGCCCATAGTCAATATCGGTTTCTTGGACTGGCACGATCGCGATGTAGGGATTTTTGCCGCCTGCCGGGATCGGTTCGTTTCGGAGCAACCAGCGCCATCGCGATTTCCAGGCAGAAAGACTCCGAGATCGCCATCACCGATATGCAATCGTTGGAAAGCCCTGGGAATCAGACATGGGGGCCGACCGGGACTTCTATCTCCATTGGTGGTCACGGCCCATCGCCCCAATGCATAACGGGCGCAACTCACGATCACCATCACCGGTTGGGCAGCGGCACGGCGAGCGCCCCGCCTCCGGCGGCAGTCCTTGAGCGGTTGGTTGGGGCTGGCCAGCCACTCCCTTAGCGAGCCGAACCTGGCTTGACGATCTGAAGGCTCTCGATTGTCCCTTTTGAGCGATCGCAAGAGACAATCAGCAGAGCGTCGCGCAGGTAAAACAAGCGGTAATCGATTCCGGACCCCATGACCGAGTCCGCCTTGCCAAGTACTTCGGCGATCGGGACACCGATGACTTTTGCACCCATCTCCTTGATTTTGTGAGACGAATTGCGCACCCCGCCTGGTGCGCCAATAAGCTGTGGTCGAGCCCCACAAACAGGTGGCCGTCGCCGGCAATCGTTGGCTGTGGCGGAAAACCGCGGTTTTCCGGGAACGACGGCTACCCAGCCAGTGCGCGTCGGTCACATAAATCGACGTAGCGAAGCGGCACAGCCGGCCGCGCGTCAGTTGGCTTCGCAGCGCGGCTTAGCGGGCGATCCATCCGGTGGGGGTGCTGAGGCGAGTGATCCGCCGTCGTGCCAGGGGCCAAGGTTGATCCGACCGACTCGGTCCTCAGCTTGGCGGAGCGACTGGCCAAGTACGGTGGCGGTGGCCCTACGTGGTCTTCTTGGCGCGCACCGGCTGCGGTTTTGGTCGTGGAGGCATGGCAGCGGCCTAGGACGGCGATAAACGCGCTGGGACGCTGTAAAGGGCAAGCGGCCGTTTCTGCGATGGCCGGAGTTAGCCGCGAGATACCGCTGGTCGTACGGATAAGCGCGAAGGTCGATTCGGCCGCCGTGCAGGATGGATTCGGCATCTACCACATCCGGGGCACCCGCTTGCGGGTCGGCGAGCGCCGGCCCACCAATCGGTTGGCTTTCCATTTTGGTGGGTTGGCGCTCGGTGGAACCGAGCTTGCCCCACCCTACGTCTGGCGCCTCCGGGAATCAAGCAAAGCCATTTAGCTTTTGCTCACTTCCGACGGTGTGCGCATGCTCCGAAACGAACGCGAAACGCTGCCTCATGCCGGAAAGTCGCAAGCCCGTCCGGCAATTCGACTTGCAATCGAATCGGGCCCGCCGGACCGTACTTTTTTGAGTCTCGCACGTACTTATTAGGTGCAGATCTTTGCCACTTCAGCAACAACCTCGGGCAATCACGAAACTACGAAAAGACGAAAACGCAAAAGAAGGCGTATTCGGGGAATGGACTCCGCTCGCCCGACCGCCTTGCTTTCGGAATTTCGTTCTTTCGGGATTTCGTGATTCGTTTCCTTGCCTGGCGGCGAGAAGGCCCGATCTTGTTGCTGGAGTCGCCGTTCTTTGTTCTTTGACAATCTGGTTCTGCGACGCGGCGGGTCAACCGCGTCGCCCGGCCCGGGGCAGGCTCGTCACCTGCTCCGGCCAAGGGAAGCGTGCGCCTTGAGCTACCGGCGCACGCGCTTGCCAACGTCTGAAAACAGGCGGCATGGGGAAAGTCCGCACGCTCAATTCCATACATTTGGAACAGAATGGAAACAAATGGAATTTCTTGACCGGGCGCTGCGGGCCTTCGCACGAAGACGGTCGTGGGTTTACCCAGCTTGCCAAAAAGGGACAAAAGGGCCGAAGTGGGCCGAAGTGGGCCGGAAAACCACGAAAACGGGACAAAGAAGGGACAAAGTGGGCCGAAATGCCATCCGCCTAAGCTGTGTCTTTCACGCCCCCGCTGGAGTGTCAAGCCGTCGTTTTCCCCGTGTTTTCGTCGTCCCGGCAACGTCCTTCGGGGAGTGGAATATCGTCCACAAGTATTGTCAAATGGCGATAAAAAACGAAAAAACACCGTTTTGCCGGCAAAGTGTCCCGAAAACCACGCGTTTCCACCCTGATTGGTGGTGGGGCGGTGGGACGAGCCGGACTGGGAAAACGCGGCCTGTGCGCTTTTCCTGATTTGGTTCTTGCAGGCCCGCTAACCGGCCGGGAAGAACACCCGGCTGAGCCACACCATGATGCCGAGCAGAACGATCCCCAGACCGAGGCTGCCGACAATGAGCTTCTTCTCGATGGGGAGCAACGGCTCATATTCCATCTTCTCGAGCTCGTCGATGATCTTGGGTTGCTGCGCCATATCAGCCTCCGATAATTGGTGGTTTCACGCCATGGAAGAACAGCCACGAGATCAGCAGCCCGATCCAGATAATGAACCCGAACAGGCAAACGACATAGACGGCGGCCAACCGCCCGATCCCTTCTTCCCACAACTTCTTGAAATTCGACACCGCGCCGATCGAGAAGAAGGTCATGCAAAAGAAAATACTGCGGAAACTGTTGGCCTCGTCCATCCCCGCCTTGACTTTGCCCGTCAAACTCGGTGCGCACCAGGCGATGAGCAGGACTGCGAGAAAGGTAATGAAATAGCCGAACACGAACTTGGGGAACCGCTCCCAGATCTCCCCGAGAGGGACTTTGCCGCCGGGCCTCCCTTCGATCTGCGTACACCAAATCACGGCGAGGATGCAGGACCAAATACCGATGAAGACGTCGATGAACACCTTGACGGTCGTGGCCGTGAGCATGACCAAGCCCTCCTGGTATTGCACGCCGCTTTCGCTTTGCGCCTTGGCCCGGATCAGGGAATCGGCCATGGCGCCGGCCGAGACGGCGGCGCCGTCGGTTTTCACGGCCAGTCCCATCCAGGCGCCCGCAACCAGCGGTTCCTGATAGAGGAACTGTTGCGCCGCAAAGGGCAGGGCCACCAACTCGACCACCGCGAAGATCACCACCAGCGACGAGACCATGATCGGCACGATCGGCCGTGCCCTGATCGCCGCGCCGGTGGCTATGGCGGCAGAGACGCCGCAAATCGAAATGCCGGAGGCCAAGGGGGCGGCCCATTCGCGGCTGAACTTGAAGAACTTCCGCGCCACGAAGTAGACCAGCGCCCAAAAGATCAGGTAGGCTCCCACGACCGCGCACAACCCGCAGAAGATCACGGCCTTCGTCAACGCCCGTTGCTCCACCGCGGCGACCCCGAGGAATCCCCCGAGGATGACAATCGCCGTCTTGATGTACCATTCGGGACGGATCGCCGTCCTGATCGCGTCCGCAAAGCGGGGGAGAAAATTCCCCACGACCAGCCCCGCCACCAAAGCGATGATGAACCCTGCTTCCGCGGTGAGGTTCAAAGACCAGGCGATGCCGAAACTACTCAACTTGTCCGGCGTCGCCGCGATGTACGCGTAACTCCCCGCGATCCAACAGGCATAACTGATCCAGAAAATCGCCGTAAACCCGCCCACGAATTTGGCCAAGGGAAGTCGCAAAATCGCCGCGCCGAGGCTGGTTGCCAGCAGCAAGAACAACCAGGTCGCCAGCAGCGACAGGAAGCCGGGGAGCACGCCATAGGCTTTCGACACGGGCGACAAGGCGCTGCCCAACCGCAGCCAGACTTGGGTCTTCACCCCCCAACCCAAGAGATCGACGCCAATCACTACCCCCAAAGACAAGGCGAAGATCAGTAATCCACCCCAAACAGCCAGCCAGTCTTCGCTCAGTCTCGGTTTTGCTTCCGACATTTGTCTACGCCTCGTTGCCAATGGTTGTGGGATGGAGTTTAACACGGGCACCGGCAAATTGCAACGCGCGGTCCCCCGATGTTTGGACCGAGAACCTCGATTACGTTCCAGCGATACCAAATACTTCTCCAACGCATTCCCCAAGGTCAGCCTCTGACGCCGGAGCAGATCGTCTTCATGATTGCCGTGCTTGGGCGGCGGCTGGAAAAGCAGCGGAGGGGGCGCGAGTTGCCGGGGGTTGAGAATAGCGCGTAGGCGTGCAATGATGGCTGAAGGCCGGGACGTTTCGTCAGTCGGGCCGTTTGATTCGAAACGGAGGTATATGCAATGGACCGGATGAAGTTGGCGGTGACAGCTTGGGTTTGCGGGGCAATAGCGATGATCGTGGTCTGCGGCGGCCCGGCGCTGGCCGGTGATCAACGAGCGGTCGGGGTTTGGGAAATCGCCAAGGCCAGGCAGGACATTCACCGCTTCTCGACGCTTTTCACGGCCCACCAGGTGCGGGACCATCTCTCGACCGAAAGCGGCATCGACGCGGCCATCGACTGGTGCCGGAAGACGGCGGTGACCAAGGTCTACGTCGAGGCCTTTCGCGACGGCTACCAGGCCAAGCGAGAGGCACTCCAGCATGCCAAGGAGCGGTTCCGGGCGGCGGGCTTCGAGGTCTCCGGGTGCGTCACGACCACGGGCGTCGGCAAGCGCTCTTCCGCTTGGAAAGGCATCTCCTGCTACACCGACATGCCCACCCAGCAGCGGCTCCAGCAGATCTTCGAGTATGCCGCCGGGCTGTTCGACGAAATCATGATCGACGACTTCTGGTTCACCGACTGCCAGTGCCCCCAATGCGATGCGGCCAGGAAGGCAAGAACCGTAACCGTGGGCGAGCGGACGTATCCGACGGCCGGCACGACTTGGGAGGATTATCGTTGCGAGTTGATGGTCCGGTTGTCGCAGGAACGGCTGTTGGCGGCGGCCAAACGGGTCAATCCCAAGGCCCGGCTGATCATCAAGTATCCCCAGTGGTACGACCAGTTTCACGAGCGGGGCTACGAAGTGACGCGCGAGACAGCCGACTTCGACCGTACCTGGGTCGGCACGGAAGTCCGGGATTACAACGATAGACATTGGGGCGGCACGCCGCCGTACGAGGCTTACTTCATCATGCGCTGGCTGGGCGGAATCGGCGGCCCGAAATGCGGCGGCGGCTGGTACGACCCCTACGGCACGACCGAGCGAACCTACCTGGAACAGGCCCGGCAGACCGTGCTGGGCGGGGCCCGCGAGTCCATGCTCTTCTGCTACGGGTCGCTCCTGAATGGGACCGGTCCGAAGAACATCGAGGTCCTGCGGCAGAACATCCCCGAATTGTTGGCGGTCGCCGCAGAGGTCCGCCGCCGCCAAATCGTGGGCGTGGCCGCGTACAAGCCCGCCAACAGCCATCCCGAGAACGAGCAGCGGGTGTTCGATTTCGTGGGCATGATGGGCTTGCCGTTAGTGCCCTGCCACGAGTTCCCCGTCGAGGCCAAGGCGGCGTTCTTCTCGATCCACGCCCTCAAGGACCCCGATCTGCCGGGCAAGCTGGCGGCTTTCCTCGCGGCGGGGAAGCCCGTGCTGATCACCGATGGCCTGGCCAGGCAGTTGGCGGGCAAGGTGAGACTCGATGTTCCCCTGGTTCGCGTTCTGCCGGTGAAGGGCAATCCCAAGTCGCTGCTGGAACTGCCGCAGGCGGAACTGAATGCCGTGCGGGCGGCGATCCTGAGCCCCTCGGGCCATGCGTTCCGCGCGCCCAATCGCGTGGCCCTCTACCTGTTTGCCGACGGAAGCTGGGTGATCGAAAATTTCAGGGACGAGGCCGTCAGCGTAGAATTGGACGGCACGACACGGACCGTCTCGCCACGCGGCTGGCTGCTCCATTGGAAACCGTCGCCTGAGTCGGATAGGGTCCACCCCACGACATGACGAAGGAACAAGGCAGTGGAGGATTGCTGCCGTTTCTACTTCGTGCTTTGCGGAGGTTCCACTTTCTCGAACCGCACGAAGTAGTTTTGCTTGAGGAAGTCGGCTTGATTCACGACCTTGAAACCAGCCGCCTCGATTTCCTTGGTGAACACCTCTTGGCCCGCCCGCAGATGCTTCATTAGCCAGTCGGGCGTCTTGCCTTCGATGCGGGCATAATCGACCAGAATGAGTTGGCCGCCGGGACGAAGGGCTCGGTGAACGGAGGCCATGGTCTTCTGGGGATACTCGAAATGATGGTAGGTGTCGCAGATGAAGGCCAGATCGACGGAGTTTGGCGGCAATTCGGTGGTGGTCGGCGTGCAGACTATGCCCGTCACGTTTTTTAGCCCCGCTTCCTGGGAGGACTTCTCGATGCGCTCGATGAATTTCTTGGCGATGTCCACGGCGTAGACCCGTCCCTTGGGACCGACCTCGGCGGCAAACAGACCGGTGAATATGCCCGTGCCGGCGCCAATGTCGGCAACTGCCATGTCGGGCTTGAGTTTGCAGGCGGCCACGATCTGCTTGCGCTTCGCGAAGACCTCGCGGTTCTCGTCCTCAAGTATGCGGACGTTATCGTTGATGTCCGGGTTCTCGTACCTCTGGTTGATGCCTGGGTTGACGCTTTTCTCCTGGGCGGAAGTTGGAGCGGCGCCGAAGGCAAGAAAGGCAAGCAGCAAAACAGAAGGGTTCCGGGCGGGGCGCGGGGAGGCGTTCATCATGGTTGTTCGTTGGGGTTGGAGGTTGGTGTTACGTGCATGGCGGGAAGAGAATTGATTGCCTGCCGCCTTCAAGGGAACTCCCCGAAGCAAATACCAGGGTAACCGCCCCGAGGCCGGTCGTCGAGGGTCGCGACGAGGATAGCCGCGCCGGAGGCTCTGGCGGGACGGTTGCGTACCGGTTATACTTCGGCGGTTGCAACTGACACTAACCCGAAGCGTAAGCGAGGCCGCTAAGTCGTTCCTCGCTTACGCTTCGGGTTAGTGTAAATCGTATCATTTCACACCGCGCGAAGCATATAAGAATCGCGAGTAGCAACTGACGACTCTAACGCGACCTCGCTGGGTTAGTGTCTCTCGCAACCGCAAGCGGTGCAGTTCGCGCGGTGGCGACGCACGCAGGCCAAGAGTCCCAAGGCCCCAACCGCGAGCAGAGCAATGGTCGACGGTTCCGGAACCGATGCCGGCACCAGCAGCATTTGGTTGGGATCGACCTCCAGCGCGTATCCGGCAGGCATGCCGGAAACATTGAAATCGTCGGAAGTCAGACCGGAACTCGATCCGTAGGTCGCCAGGGTATAATCGCCGGAAAGCACCTCGGGAGCATTGATATCGACAGTTACCGGGGCGGAGACGTTCAGCGAACCGCCGATTGTCAACAGATCCGCGCCGTTACTGGTCAAATCGAAGGCCAAGATCGAGTTCGCATCGAGCGTCAAATTTCCCGCAATTACGAGCGTGCCGACCGTGCCCAATCCGCCGGGGAGCAGCATTCCGCCGGCGCGAACGTTAACGGGGCCATTGATCGTCCCCCCGGCTGAAGAACTGGCCAGGGCACCACCGCTGAAAACGTCAACCAGGCCGGTGCCGGTCGCGCCGGTGTTGCTGAGTTGCAGGATTCCGCCGCCAATGATCGTTCCACCCGTATAGTTGCTCGTCCCCGAGAGCCCCAGCGTGCCGCTGCCCTGCTTGTCCAGCGTGATCGCGGCCAAGCCGTCGTTGATCTGACCGGCATAGGGGTAGGCAGGCGTGGTGCTGCCGCTCACTGTCAGCGTGGCGGGCGACGTGCCGCTATTGGTGATGGCGAACGTGCTGCCAGATCCGCTCAACAGCGATTCGAGCGAATTGATTTGTTGGCTGAACCCGTTCAAATCCAAGATCGGATTGGTACTGCCGCTGAAGGGAAAGTTGAAGACCACGTCGGTGGAGGGAGGTAACGCGGCCGTGCTGCCCATGGCCACGATGCCCTTGGCGGCAATCAACGTGGTGCCCGTATAGCTGTTGGATCCGGAGAGGAGCAGGCGACCGTTCCCACTGCCCGCGGTGTCGTTGGCCCCCAGGACCACGTCCGAATCGCCGTAGATATTGCCCGACACAACAAAGGTGTTGCTGGCCGGCTTGTTGTCGCCGATGCCGACGATGAAGGGGCTGGCGGTCGCCAGGGTGAAATTCGGGTTCGTCACGTCGCTCGGCACGTGGGGCAGGCCGGCCGGGTTCAAGTGGACGTTCGTCGCCAGGGTGCCGGCCGACGTGATCGTGCTCGTGGTTCCGGCGTTGGCCAACACGGTCCACGCACTAGTGCCGTCGCTGCCGTCGCCGTTGATGTTGCCGGGATACGAAAGTCGTACCTCGCCCGATCCCGCATACGTTGCGTTGTTGAAATCGAGGCGGATGGGGGCCGAGACCACGAGATTGCCGTTGAAGGTCCCGCCGGAGCGGAGAAAAGTCAATTCAGTCCCAGCCACCCCGCCGAGGGTCAAGCTCGTGCCACTGGCGATCGTGAGAGGCGCCGCGGTCGAACTGCTCGTGATGGCTCCCGTGATCGTCAGGTTTCCGCCGCCGGAGACCGTGAAGGGGCCGTTGACGGCCACCGCGCCGCTCGTCGAGGAACTCAGGCCACCCGTATTGAACGTGGCTCCGCCCGCGCCGATGGCGACGGTTCGCCCGGAAATGATGCCCGTGGTCATGGCTTGCAAGGTCGCGCCGTTGCTGATCGAAATCGAGCCGGATGTCGCTCCGAGGCTGCTGTCGCCCGCAGCGGCCACGAGCGTGCCGCCGGTGATGCTGGTCCCGCCCGTGTAGGTGTTCGACGAAGCGAGGATCACCACGCCGTTGCTCGACTTGCTCAGGCCCAACGAATCACCGCCGCCGATCGGTCCTCCGCTGAACGTATAGGTATTGGCCGAGTTGCTGATCGCGATGCTGAGGGGATTGACCCCGCCGGTCGCGACGGTGACTGTTCCGCTGCTGGCAACACTGCCAAAGATGGCGCTGTCGCCATCTTTGTAAAGATTCGGGTTGGGATTGCCGCCGGTCCAGTTCGGACTGGTGGTATTCCAGGTTCCGCTCGTTGCGTTCCAGGTATCGGTGGAGGGGGCGTTGGAGTTCGTGGCGCTGAAGCTCAAGTTGTCCATCGCCAGGCCCTGGCCGCCGCTGCCTGCGCTGCTGATCTGCCAGGTCAACCAGAGCGACGTGCCAGGCGCCCAGGGAGTCGCCAAAGAAATCGTGTCGCTCAGCGAACTGGTGTTGAGCGGCCCAGTCGTGCTGTTGTTCGTGCTGCCCGTTGAAAAAGCGACCGCCAACTTACTGTCCGCCGTGGCACCGGTTACCGCGTTGAGCAGGTTCGCCGTGCCGGCCGTGTCGACAAAGTAGCCGAAATTCAAAGTCTTCACCGTTGTGGTTTGCCTCCACAATTCACCCGTATAGCCGATCGAGAGCGAATTCAAGGTCGCGCCCGAGTTGTTCACTAAATCCATCCCGATTTCGGTGATTCCCGTGGTGCTGGTTCCCATCAGGCCAATGGCCCGGTTCGTGCCGCTGGAATTCAGCGCCCCGAAACTGATCAGGCCGCCGGTCGTCTGGTCGCCGTCCTGCGCTCCCAACTTGTTGCCGGCTACGCCCACGCTCCACCAACCGTCCATCCCCGGGCCAATCGCGTTGCCGCTTCCCAAGGTCGTGTCGGTCAAAGAGAACGGGGTGTTTGCAGCGGGCAAGGTGTAAGTTACACCGTTGATCGTAACCGGATTATTCGTGTTGACGGAGGCGGATCCCGGATCCGGCAAGGAATTGAAGTTCTGCGTATACGTGCCACCCGTGTAGGAATACGTCGGGGCGGCGGCGGCGGGACCAGCAGCCCACGACAACACGAAGCCGATGATGGACGAGATCGCCATCCATCTAAGCGAACCTGCAAATCTCATTTCAGAGTTCTCCCCACGAAGCATGACCAACTTGTTTACGGCAATCTCTCGACGCTTGCGGATCGCCCCTTGGAAGCATCAATAAATTGAAATCCTAAAACCAAAGCCAACTTGTTCCCGGTGCTTCCCCCCGTTGCTGGACATCCGGCGCAAAAACTTCATCGCCCGCCGAGACCACGCCTGACAGGGTATATATTGGCGCAGAAATTGCCACGGATTGGCCGTCAGGCGGGAAAAGGCAGGAACCAGATAAACACCCCGTGCGCATTCGCCACAAAGCGATTTTGAAACCGGGCCGGCAACGCAGGCAAAGACGCCCGTGCGCCAGGTACTACCACGACTTCAAAAAAAGCGAACCGAACCGACTTCCGTGTTGGGTGTTAAAACACTGCCTCGTAATGCGTTGCCCATCGCGCTCGACCTTCTGGACTGCCGTCCAAGAACAAGTGAGCCGATTCGCCCATGCCGATCTCCAGAGCATGGGAACGCAGTTGTGCGCGGCGGCTCGGAAATGGCAGGGTCTGACCTTTGACTCTAACGCGGAGCATAACATCGAACAACGGAAAATGCAACAACTTTCTTGTTTTTTCAACGAAAGCCACATGTCCAAAAGAAGTGTTTCTCTAGAATTCCCCAGAAAAACTGGCCGCCAAGAGTCCTTTCTGGTTTTCTTGTTCCTTGAGTGACTCTGCGAGTCTGCCGACAGAAAACCACCCTAAAGCTGGGTGCGATTCAGGAAAGCGCAAGAAATTTTTTGGATTGTGGCCGTCAAACAACGACGAATTGTTAGATTTCTGTTAGGATAACGATCGTGCTGCTCGTAAGGAATCTTTTTATCAACTACTCCTGACAAAATACTAAGAGGGGTCGAAGATGTTCGGGGCGAACCGGAAAACGGCGGCTGGACGGCGGGGTACATCGGTGTGGCGGCAGCGCTGCAAACGGGGCGAAGGAATTGCCAGGCAGCGACATCTTCGGCTGGAGTGCCTCGAAGCGCGACGCTTGTTGTCGCTCACCCCAATCATCAGCGAGGTCGGTCCCGCGAACTCGACCGGCATCGTCGATACACTGGGGAACACGGCCGATTGGCTCGAGATCTACAATCCGGACCCGACAACGGCCGTCAACCTCACCGGCTGGTCGATCTCGTACTTGAAGACCGGCGGCACGAGCACCAAGACCTGGAACTTTCCCAGCAACGTGATCCTTGGTCCCGGCGAGTTCCGCGTAATCTTCGGCGACTCCGCCATGACGTTGGGCGAGTTGTCGGCCGAGACCGCGCTGGGCGAGCTGAATACCGGCTTCAATCTCAGCAAGTCCGGGGCGACGCTTACCTTGTGGAACGGGGCCAGCGGGACGGGCACGCAGATTTCGACGCTCACGTATCCCACCTTGAGTTCCGACACTTCGTACGGCCCGCTGACGACGGTCAACGAGACGGACCTCGTGGCGGCAGGGGCCACGGCGTCCTACTACTGCCCCACGAGCAACTCGCTGGGCACGACCTGGACCCAGCCGGGTTTCAACGCCTCGTCGTGGGCGACGGGGGCCACGGGCCTGGGGTTCTGCTACGTCAGCGGCTTCGCCTGCACCCTCTATCATGCAGACATCACCGTCGGCAGCCTGGCAACGGCCCAACAGGTTATCAGCACGCCCGCGGACCAGACCTCGGCGATCAACGCGACGGAGCCCTACCTGGACTTCCTGGGCTCCAGCTCGAGCGGGCACTTCACCAGCCTCGAGCAGGCCTTTCCCGGCATGACGACCGGCGAGCAACTGAACTACTACGTCTTGCAGGCCACGGGAACGATCACGATCACCTCGGCGCAGGCCGGGTACTACACGTTCGGCGTCAACAGCGATGACGGCTTCAGCCTGACAATCACCGGGGCCGACTTCACCACGCTTACCAACGCCACAAATTCCACCGGCACGAACACGATGCAGTACGCCAATCCGCGGAGCGCGAGCGACACGCTGGGGACCACGTACCTGGTCGCGGGCACGTACCCGGTGAACTTGACCTATTACCAGGACACGGGCGGCGCGAGCATGGAGTTCTACGGCGCCAAGGAGAGCAGTTCCGCGGGGGTGACTTCCTTCGACTCGAACTCGATTCTTGTCGGCAATCCCACGGCCACGACCGCCAGCGGCGGCACGAGCAGCACCACGACGTCCCTGGCGGTCCAAAGCGTGCCGTTCACCGGCGTGGCCAGCAGCGGGGCGTACGCGGCTTCCATAGCCACCAACGTCAAGTCGGCGGTCACCGCGGCGCTGGCCGCCGACAGCAACGCCGGCACCTCGCTTTACGTGCTGGTCCCGTTCAACGTCTCGAATCTTGCGTCGCTGAGCACCCTGACGCTGAAAATGAAGTATGCCGACGGCTACGTGGCGTGGCTCAACGGCGTGGAGGTGGCCAGCGAGAACGCCCCCAGTCTTGGTTCCCTCACGTATAACTCGACGGCGACCTACCAGCAGACCAGCGGCGTCCAGGCCACCACCTACGAGGACGTCGATCTTTCCAGCTTCCTCAATTCGTCCACCACCGGCTGCCTCACGGCCACCGGCGACGTCCTTGCCGTCCAGGTCCTGTTGAACTCGTACAGCGAGTCCCAGACGCTCGTGGTGCCGGAGTTGGCCCAGATGACGGGCGTCGTCGGGGGCGACCTCATCTACTCTACCCCCAGCCCCGGCGCCCCCAACACCCTGGGCGACGTGGCGGCCAGCCTCACCTTCGGCAAGACCGACGGTCTGTACACATCGTCTTTCCCATTGACGCTCACGTCGAACATTTCCGGCACGCCGATCTACTATACCACGAACAACGCGGCGCCCGGCGTCCAGCAGGCCATCAACAACATCACCTACAGCGGCACAACGGCCACGGTGACGACCACGGCGGCCATCGGCTACGCCACCGGCGACACGATCACGATCGCCGGCGCCACTCCCAGCGTGTACGACGGGGCGTTCCCGATCACCGTGACGGGGACCAACACCTTCACCTACAGGCTGCCCAGCACGCCTTCGGCCAACGCCAGCGGGTCGAGCATGACCGCCACGTCGGGCGTTCTCTATACCGGGCCGTTCACCATCAGTGCCGGCAACCCGACGACCGTCGTCGAGGCGGCGATGGTGGTCGGCGACGTCGCCACTCCTTACCAGACCGAGACCTACGTCTTTCCCACCGCCGTGGCCACGGAAACGAACGCGGAGGCTGAAGCGGCCGGCTATCCCGCGGCGTGGTCGGGCAGCGTCCAAAACCAGAATCTGCCCCTGACGATCAGCAGCATCACCTACAGCGGCACGACGGCCACAGCCACCTGCACGAGCAGTTGCTGGTTCAACGTCGGCATGGTCGTCCAGGTCAGCGGGGCGTCGCCATCGCAGTATGACGGTGCCTTTTCCGTCGCGAGCGTTAGCGGCACGACCTTCACCTACAAGATGTCCAGCATGCCGGCGTCCAACGCGTCGGGCACAATGACGGCCATCATGTCGGCCGACTACGCCATGTCGGCGGTGTCCGGGTACACGACGGCCCAGATTGCCGCTGCACTGTCGTCGCTGCCCACGATGTCGATCGTCACCACGAACGCCAACATGTTCGGCGCCAGCGGCATCTACTCCAACTCCGAGAACCACAACCTGGAGGTGCCCGGCTCGTTGGAATACTTCAATCCCCTCAGCGGGACGACGTCCTGGGATGGGCTGGCCGGCATCTCGATGTACGGCGGCGTGGGCCGCGACACCCAATATGTTAAACACAGCTTCCAGATCTCCTTCGACCAGAGTGACGGGCCGTCGTCCATGGACGAGAACCTCTTCGGCGATGGCTACGAGCCCAACGGAATGGTCCTGCGGGGGGGCTTCAATGATGGCTGGTCGTGGGGCGGGGCCAACACCGCGTTCATCCATGATTCGTGGGTTCGCGACACTTTGACGGCCTTGGGGACGCCGAACACGCCGGGGATCTGGATACAGCTTTTCGTCAACGGGATTTACTGGGGGGTCTACAACGCCGTGGCCCACATCGACTCGGCCTACGCCGCCTACTTCTTCGGAGGCCAGAATTCGGACTACGACGTCTACCACTACAGTTCCGACGGGTTCGAGGTCAATAGCGGGACGATGACGCCCTGGACCGACATGTTCAACATCGCATCGTACGGGAACATTGCCGGCACGGGGACGTCCAGCCTCACCGCACTGGCAAATCCGACGGCCTACGCCCTGATGTCGCAGTACCTCAACCTGCCGGACTTCTGCGACTACATCATCGTGAACTATTATTCCGGCAACCTGGACTGGGACTGGCACAATTACTCCGCCTTGTACAGCTCGGCGATAGGCTTCGTCTTCCAGGACTGGGACGGCGAGATGACGCTCTTCAGCGGCTGGAACAGCAACCCTGCCGTCAACATTACGAGCCTCTACACGCCCGGCGACCCCACGCAACTGTTCGTGGACCTGATGGCCAATTCCGACTTCCAGCAACTGTTTGCCGACCATGTGTACAAGGACCTGACGACGGCGCTGTCGGCAACCAACGCGGCCGCCATGTACCAGACATTGGCCAGCACGATCAGCACGTCCGTGCTGGACGAATCGGCCCGTTGGGGCAACCTGGGCATTCTGGGCAATACCTGGAACGAGCTGGGCACGCCCACGACATGGAACGCCCATATCAACGAGGAACTCGGCTCCTGGTTCCCCGTGCGGACGGCCGACATGTTTACCGAATTCGCCAGCGCGGTGACCTACAAGAACCACAACACAGGGACCGTCGTGGAGACGCTGTCGACGGCGCAGTACCCGAGCGTTGCCCCGCCGGTGCTGTACGTCAACGGGACGGAAGAGAACGGAGGGACGTTCGCGCTGGGCGCCGCGCTGACAATGTCGGCCGCATCGGGCACCATCTACTACACGACCGACGGCAGCGATCCGCGGACGAGTACGACCGGTTTCACGGTCGCCAGCCTCACTTCCAGCGGGACGACGGCGACGGTCACGCTGGACGACATCGACACGGGGCTCACCAACGGCAAGACGATCTATATCAACGGGGCCTCGCAAACGGCCTACGACGGCACGTTCAGCATCGCCAACGTGGCCGTCAGCGCGAGTTCCGGGACGACCACGTTCACGTACACGCTGGGCACTTCGACCACGTCGCCCGCCACGCCGGCCATTACCGGCGAGCCGATCATTGCGGCCACGGCCATCGGAGGCGCGGTCGGCTCGACGGCCCAGACCTATACGGGGGCCATCACGCTCACGCAGGGCGAGGAGATCAACGCCCGAGTCTATTCCACCGGCACGTGGAGCGCCCTGCTCTCGGCGGAGTTCGACCCCAGCTTCTCGAGCTTGCGGGTGGCCGCGGTGATGTACGATCCGCTGCCGGCCACGGCGGCGGAGATCGCCGCCGGCTATGTCGTTTCCGACACCAGCGAGCCCAACCGAGACTTCCAGTTCATCGAGATCCAGAACACGGGGACGACGGCCGTACCCTTGGCGGGCCTGGAGATCTCCGGGGGGATCGACTTCACCTTCCCCAGCATGTCGCTGGCCGCGGGGGCCTACGTGGTGGTCTGCTCTGACACGGCGGCCTTCACCATCCGCTACGGGACGGAGTTGACGGCCGAGTTCGGCAGCAACTGGGCGAGCACGGTCCTCGCCGGGCAGTTCGCCGCCCACCACCTCAGCCTCACCAGCGACATCATCGAGCTGAGTTCGCCGGCGGGGGGCGTCGTTGAGGATCTCACCTACCAGAGTTCCTGGTACCCGCAGACCGCCGGCGGAGGCTACGCGCTGGTGCCGCTGAGCGACACCGAAGACGCTACGCTCTTGGATTGCAGCGCCGGCTGGCAGGCCAGTGGCACGCTCAATGGCACGCCCGGGTTCGCCGATCCCGTGACGCTTCCCGTGCCCGGCGCGGTCGAGATCTACGAGGTGGCCGCCAATCCCACGGGCACCCCTGGCGACATGGTCGAGCTGTACAACACGACTGCCTTGCCGATCAGCCTCGGCGGCTGGTTCCTCAGCAACAGCAGTTCGAACTTGACGGAGTACAAACTCGCCTCGACGGCGACGATCGCGGCGGGCGGCTACTATGTCTTGACGCAGAACTACAATTTCGGCTTCACCCTCGACCCCGACGGCAGCACGGTCTACCTGTCGAACAACTACAACGGCCAGGCCGGCGGCTACCAGACGAGCCAATCGGTCGATCCCATGCCCGCCGGCACGGCCTACGGCTTGTACGCCAAGGACGACGACACGGAGCCGGTCGCCGGCATCACGCTCAGCGGGACGACGGCCACCGTGACGATCGACAGTATCAGCACCGTGTTCCAGAACGGCGACCTGCTCCAGATCGCCGGCGCCGCGCAGGGCCCCTACGACGGCGAGTTCACCATCTACGGCGTGAGCGTCGGGGCCTCCACGACGACCTTCAACTACACGGTGAGCGGCTCGCCCGCCTCGCCGGCCACGCCGCTTTCCGGGCAGACGATGAGTGTTTCGCTGTACAACACCGATTTCACCCTCATGCAGACGCCCGAGTTCGGCACGCTTTCCGGCACGACTTATTCGGGGGCGGCCCTCAGCATCCCCTACGTCTCGCCGCTGGTTTCGACCGAGATCATGTACAACCCTTCGCAGCCGACGGCCACGGAGGCGGCCGACGGCTACGTCGCCAACGACTTCGAGTACGTCGAGCTGCAGAACCGCTCGAGTTCGGCCGTCACGCTCAGCAACTACTGCCTGATGGGCGGCGCGGGCTACACGCCCGGCTGGCTGCCCGATGGGACGCTCGCTAACAACTTTAACGTCTCCAGCATCACCTTGAGTGGCACAACGGCCACGGTCACCCTCGGCACCACTTCGAGCGGTTTGCAGAACGGTGACGAGATCCACATTGCCGAGGCTGCGCAGAGCCAGTACGACGGGGATTTCACGATCGCGGGCGTGACCGTCAATTCCTCCGCCGGCACGACGACCTTCACCTGTACGGTGAGCGGCTCGCCGTCCTCGCCCGCCACGCCGCTTTCCGGTCAGACGATCACCGCCGGCAAGGACAGCGAGTGGGAAACGCTGGCTTCCGGGGCGACGGCCACGTGGTCGGCTTCCAGCGTGACCGCGGGCACGTACACCGCATACGCCCATCTGAACCTCTACGACGGCGACAACAATTCGCTGAGCCCAGACGAAGAGGCCCAGTACACGGTGACCGTCGGCGGCGTGCCGACGACCGTGACCATCGACCAGGACCAGGTCCCGGCGACGCTCGATGTCACCAGCCTCACGTACAACAACTCAACGGGCCTGGTGACGGCGGCCGCCAACAACACGCCCGTCAACAACAACGCCCTGGCGGCCGGGAGCATCGTCCACATCTCCGGGGCCACGCCGTCGCAGTACGACGGCACGTTCGTCGTCCAGAGCGCAAGTACGACCTCGTTTACCTACTCGCTGGCGAGCGGCTTGAATCTGGCTGCGGCGACGGGCACGATAATGGCCGGGCTGAACGACGCCTGGATCAGCCTTGGCACGTACACGGCCAGCGGGACGGTGAGCGTGGAGTTGACCCGCACCACTAGCGCCTCGGCGAGCGAGTGGACGATCGCCGGGACGATGGAGCTGGTCGGCAGTCAGCAGACGGTTGTCTTCGGCACGCCCACGTTCGGCAACACCAATTCCATCCCCGCTGCGCCGACCACGCTGGCCCCCGGCCAATACGCGGTGATCGTGAGCAATTACGCGGCGTTCGAGGAGCGCTACAATCCCACCGGGACGAGCAACATCCTGGTGCTGGGCGTCTATTCGAGCCACTTGAGCAACAGCAACGACGAGGTGAACGTCGAGCAGATCGGCGCTCGCGCCGCAGGCGACGTGGCGACCTTGAACGGTTATGTGTCGTTCGATCGTCTTGACCACGTCCATTACCATGACGCCGCGCCCTGGACGACCTTGCCCGACGGCAACGGCCCGGCCCTGCTCCGCACGCAGACGGCCGCCTACGGCAACGACGCGATCAACTGGGAGGCGAGCAACGCAGGCGGCACGCCGGGCCAGGCCGGCCTGGCTTGCGACACCACGCCGCCGACGGTCCCCACGGGCCTGGCCGCCCAGGCCCTCACCAGTCCGACCGCGGAGGTCAGCCTGACATGGACCGCCTCATCGGACCCGCGGAGCAACGTGGCCTACTACGAGATCTATCGCAACGGCGCCGAGATCGGCACGTCGACCACGGCCTCGTATGCCGATACCACGGCCGTGGCGACGACGAACTACACGTACGCCGTCAGCGCCGTCAATCGCGACGGTTATGCCAGCACCCAGTCGGCCTCGGTCCTGGCGGGCGTGCCCGGCATCAGCTCTTACGCCTGGATCGACAGCCAGGACATCGACATCTACTTCAGCGAGCCCCTCACGTCGACGACGGCGACCGTTTTGAGCAAGTACGCGATCAGCGGCGGAATCAGCTTCTCGGCGGTGAGTCTCTCCCGCGACGGCACGATGGTCGCGCTGACCACCAACCAGGCCCTCACCGCCGGCAACGCCTACACGATCACCATGACCGGCCTGGCCACGGTCTCGGGCGACCAACTCCCGGCGAGCCAGACCCTTTCGATGACCTATCAACTGACGACGGGCGAGATCCTGGATCAGGTCTGGGACAACCTGGATGGCAACGATACGGTCAGCGACCTCACCAGCCCGGCCCTGAACCCCAACTATCCGTATAATCCGACCTATAGCACCTACCTGACTTCCTTCGAGGCCCCGCACAACACGGGCGTGAATGACTACGGCCAACGGGTGCAAGGCTATATCTACCCGCCGACCACCGGTTCCTACACCTTCTGGATCGCCAGCGACGACGACAGCCAATTGTGGCTCTCGACGAACTCCAGTCCCGGCAACATCGGCAGTAGCCCGATCGCCTACGTGAACACCGCCGTCGGTTTTGAAACGTGGACCACCTACGCCACGCAGCAATCGGCGGCGATCAACCTGACGGCCGGGCAGCGCTATTACATCGAGGCGCTGCAGAAGCAAGGCAACGGCGGCGACAACTTGTCGGTGGCGTGGATGCCGCCGCCCACGTCGATTCCAGTCCAGGGTTCCACCTACAGCATCACGACTCTCACCTACAGCGGAGCAATACGTGAACTGTCTGAAGAAGATAACAT
>CAWAAL010000018.1:0-58582 GCA_963779975.1 uncultured Planctomycetia bacterium
CACCCCTCCGGGGTCGCTCGCTTACCGCGGCACGACGCGCTGCGTGGCGTGCAACGTCACCGGCCCGAGCAGCCCCGATTCGTGCAACGGGGCGCCCTTCTTATAGAGCCGCCAGGACGTGAACGACTGCCGGCCGGTGGGACTCGATTTGCCTTCCAGCAGCCACTTGGGCCAGGCCTTCAGCGTGCCGTTGCCGTTGCGATCGGAATCCTCGGGCAGGTTCTCGTCGCCGATCATGCGGTTGATCCAGAGATTCGTGACTTCGATCTCCAGCGTGTTCTCGCCCGCCTTGGCGAACTGGCCGATCTCCACGCGATAGGGGGCCTTCCAGAGCACGCCGAGGTCCTGGCCGTTGAGCTTCACCGGGCCATGACCGCCACGCGGCCGAGATCGAGGTACAGGCCGCGATCCTTGCCCAGCAGTTCGGCGGGAATGGTGATGACCTTCGATAGGTCGCCGTGCCGGAGAAGTACTTCACGGCGTCGTCCGCATGGAGGTTCCAGGCGACGAGCGAGTCAAGTGCAAGCTGCTCCGGCGCAGCCGGAAGCCGGCCGGGAACTTCAGTTGCCACGGACCGGCCACCGTCTGCGCGGGCGGAAGCTCCTGCGACCGTGGCGGCCAGCTTGCGGCCCGACGCCGTGGTGAGCTCGAAACGGCCGTTCTGCCAGGCTTCCAGCAGCACGCTGCCGTCGGCGGCGCCGGTAAGCGTGGCCGGACGTTTCGCGTTGGCAATCACATCGGGCACCAACTCGATGGTTTCGGGATCCTCGCCGCTGGCCTTGTGCGGCTTGCCGTCGACGGTGTATTGCACCGTCAGCGTCTTCACGACCTTGAACGCCGGATCGCCGCCGGCGGCCATGCTGCGCGACCTCGAACGACGTCTCGCCGTTGTCCAAGAAGTTTCTGCACGGCGGCCTTGACGTCGCGGGTCCGCGCGGCGTCGCCGGGCACGCCGTAAATCGCCGATTTGCACCACATAGGTCTTGCCGCTCAGCGCGATCGGCAAGCGAATGGTCTCGGCATCCTTGCCGCGAACATGACACGGCTTGCCGCCGACCGTGTAGTCGATCTCCAAGGTCTTCACGACGTTCAACGCCGGATCGTCGCCGTGGGCCATCTCGGTGACGGGAAAACTCGTCTTGTCGGCGTCGATCAGCTTCTGGACCTTGGCCGTCACGTTGCGGGTCCGCTGGGCATCGCCGGGCACGCCGTAGACGGCCTTCACCACGACGACCTTTGGCGGCGGGGGAGGCGCGGGCGGGAACGGTTTGCCGTCGTGCGTCATGGCCACGACCGGGTCGAGGCTGCCCTGTTCCGGCCGGAAGACGACGAACACCGATTCGGCCGCTTCGAGATACAGCGGCACGCGGGTCACGCCGTCCTTCTCCTGCCAGGCCGCCGCGAGCTGCACGCGACCGCTTTGCGGCCACCAGAACTCGGGCCGCTTGCCTCTGCACGCGGAAACTGCACGTGCCGGCGACCGAGGCCTCGCGCTTGTTGGCCACGAAGTAAAGCTCCGTGCCGTCTTCCAACGTGCGGTGGATGTAACGCGGCTTGCCGGCCAGGCCGGCCGTCAAAGGCGAAATCGACGGGCACTTTCATGCTCGGCCAGGACCTGCTCGGGCGTTTCGCCGCAGACGACGCGGCCTTTGCCCAGCGCGTGCTGCTTGATCTTCTGGCCGTCGCAATCGCCCCAGAGCCGATCGGCCAGCTTCTTGACCTCTTCGTCGCAGGCGGGAAAATTCTCCAGGCCCGGCGACTTCTGCGGCCGCGGACCGACGACCGTCGCGCCGGCCTCGACCAGTTCCACGATCTTGGCCAGCAACCGCGGCGTCATGGTCTGCGAGTTGGGCAGCGCCAGCAGGCGGTAGCTCATGCCGTCGGGCAGGACGATGCGGCCGTCCTTGACCGACATCCGCGTCAGCACCACTTCGGGCGAGCAGCCGTCGAAGTTGTAGGCCGGGCGGTCGGGCGGATTGCCTTTGCGGGCGACCGGCGGACCAAAGCTCCGCGGCGATCCTTCGGGCTGCAAGTAGCAGATGTCGGCCACGAACAGGCCCTGCCGCAAGAGATGCTGGCAGCGGGCCAGGTATTGATGCCAGGCGGCCGACTGCTCCCACCACGTCTGCGTGCGCTCATAGTGCAGGCCCCAGGGGCCCATCGACATGCCGGGGCGGGCGTTGAGCCACGGCTGCATGGCGTAGCGATGGAAGACGAAGCGATTGATGCCTTCGCAAAACGCCCAGTCGCCCAGCGTCTTGATGTTGGCCGGATGGCCCTGCCACTTCTCGGCGTCGGTGGCGGTGAACGACTCGGCGCCGATGATCCGCTTGCCGTAGACGTGGCCGGCGGAGGTCATCTCCGTGACCGAGTTGTGGGCCCCGCCGTAGGCCCACGACCAGAACTCGCCCATCGGCTCGTCGCAGTGGCCGCCGTAGGTCACGTCGTCAAAGGCCGCGTCGCCGTAGGCCTCGATCGAGAGCTTCAGCCCGTTCTTGTTCGGCCAGCTCGCGGAAATGGCCGGCATAGTTCTCCACGAGCAGGTCGGAAATCGTCTGCCGCAGGTCCCAGAGGAACCGCTCGGAGACCTCCACGCTGTCGACGATGCGGCCGGTGTAGACGGGCAGGTAGCGGTACAGGTCGTAGCCGCGGCGCTTCTGGAATTCCTCGCGCATCCGCGGCGTCCAGTTCTGCGAGTGGACTTCCCAACTGTCGATGTGCGTGGTGACCAGCGTCTTGCCGGCCAGCGCGGGGCTGTCGGCGATGATCTTGCCCATCAGCCCGGCGAACATGGCGTCGGCGGCTTCCTTGCTCAGCTTGTCGCATTCCAGGCCGCGGCCGGAGGCGGGGGCGGGGGCGTTGACCGCGCCGGTCGACGTGTGGCCGATCCGCAGCACGGTCCACTTGCCCGGCGGCGCGTCCCAACTCAGGCGGCCGTCTTTGAACTGGGCGGAGAGATCGACGATGGAATCGGCCTTGATGACCTCGTCGGCCGGCACTTCCGCATACTTGGCCGGGGCCGGCGGCTGATCCTGGCGATCGTGGCCCGTCTTGCCGTTGATATTCTCGATGCGGGCGTTGCCGGCCGGCGTGGGGAAGGCCAGCACGGTGATGTCGCGATAGTAATTCGCGGTCCGCTGGGGCTCGGGCAACGCGGCGTCGAAATGCTTGCCGCCTTCCACGCTGGTTTCCGTCCAGACGAGGTACTGCATCGACAGTTCGGGCGTGATCCAGGGCCCGCCGCTGCCGCACCAGCCGGCGTCGTTGGTCATGTTGACTTCCAGTCCCAGCCGGTTGGCCTCGCTGAGCATGTGCTGGAAGAGTTCCCGCCACTTCGGTCCGGCGAAGGCGACGGGGCCTTGCGGCGCACCTTGATCGACCTCCATGATCAGCACGCCGCCGATGCCGACGCGCTTCATGGCCTCCAGGTCGGCCGTCATGCCTTCCTTGGTGATGTTGCTGTTGAGCCAGAACCAGTAGACCCACGGCCGGGCCGCAGCCGGCGGGGCGACGAATTCTTTTTGCAGCGCGGAAGGTTCGGCAGTATGTACGACGCCACACGCGAGAAAGACGATGAGCGAGGCAAGGAACAGGCGTTTCATTGGGGGGGCTCCGGAAGGTTGGATGGTTGGTGGGGTGGGCTTATTATAATCATCAAGGAAGGTCGCACGCAAAGGCGCCAAGGCGCAAAGACGATGCAGGAAAGGAAAATGAGCGAAAGGAAGATAACTGAACTGGAAGGAGAGCACGGAAAGTGACGAGAGTCTCAAACCAAGTCGCCTGCCCGTCCCTTCCTGATCATTTTCCTTTCCCACCATTTGCGTCTTTGCGTCTTAGAGGCTATCCGGAAAGTTTTTGGCCGCAAATTGACATTGAAGCCCGACGCGCCAGCAAGGAATGTGCCGTAAACAGCCGGGAAAGTCGATTCCTCGCTGGCGCGTCGGGCTTCAATACCGCAAATAACTGCGAAAACTTTCCGGATAGCGAGTTTGCGTGAGACAGGACTATTCCGTCGCCATAATCTGCACCGGACCGATCAAGCCGGAAGGCAGGAGTCGTGAATCCTTGTGGAACGGGTTCCACGTGGTCTTGGTCCGGCGTTTTTCCGGCGGCAGGGCCTGGTCGCCGATCAGGCGGTTCGGCCAGCGATTGGCCACCGTGATCTCCAGTTCGTTGCCTTTCTCGCGGAGCAGCGCCGGCGGAAGTTCGACCTCCCACGGATCGCACCAGACGACGCCGAGGTCCCGGCCGTTGAGTTTCACGGAAGCCATGTCGTGGACCGTGCCCAGCGATAAACGGTAATCGGTTTTGGCGTGCTTCAGTACTTCCGAGGAAAGGTCAAAACGCTTGCGATAGACGGCCTTGCCGGAGTAGTGACGAATACCTTCCTCGGGCCGCTGCGTCCAATCGTCCAGCTTCTCGAAGCCGATCTTTTCCGGCCCGCCCCAGGCTGGATCGAACGAGACTTCCCAGGGACCGGCGAGGTTGGTCAATGATCGCCGTTGTCCTTCCGGCCGCGGTGGCAAGGGAGTCGCCGCCTTGGTGTTTCGAAAGACGATGAATGCGCTTTGATAGGGGGCGAAATTCAGCACGAACCAGGACGTTGGCATGTTGACGGGCCCGGGGCTTACAGTAACCGGGTGGATCGCAAAACGTTGCCCGGACAGGGGATCCCACCATTCGGCAAAACGCCCGTCCTGAGCGCGGAAGTGGCAAGTGGCTAACAACTGCGGCTCGTTGCGGCAGTTGGCAAGGAAGTAGATATCGCTGTCCCCGTCGCGGCGATGCGTGCAGCGCAGCGCGCGGCTGGTCAAGAAGTCGGGACGAAGGTCCCGTTCCGATAGAATTTGGTCCGTGATTGCATAATCGGGATAGAGCTCGGCGTTGGCTTGGGGCCGTATGACCGTTCCGTTGCCGACGCTGCGCCGGGCCTCAGCCGCCGGGCCCCAAATTTCCGCGGCCAAGCGTTTTACTTCCTCATCGCACTGCGGATAGCCCGCCAGGCTCGGGCTGCGGCGGGGCGGATGGCCGATGACCGTCGCGCCGGCCTCAACCAGTTCCTTGATCTTCTTTACTAGGCCTGGCGTCATCGCCTCGCAACGCGGCAGAACCAACACGCGGTAGGTCATGCCGCCAGGAAAGGCGATTTGGCCGTCCATCACCGTTGCCGACTTGATGAGCACCTCCGGCGAGACGCCGTCGAAGTTGTAGCCGCGGCGGTCGGGCGGGTCGCCGGTCGTGGCGGAAGCGGGCGGGCGGAAGACGTGCGGAGCGCCCTCGGGCGTGAGATAGAGAATGTCGGCCACCGGCAACCCGCGGCGGAGCATGAAGCTGGCAGCGGGCGAGATACTTGTGATAGGCCGGCACCATGTCCCACCACGTCTCCGTCCGCTCCCAGTGTACGCCGTAGGGACCAAACGTCATGCCGGGAAATTGATCGAGATGCGGGCTGGTGCTGATAGCGATGGAACACCAGGCGGTTGACGCCGGTCAGCCAAGGCCCAATCGGTCTGGGCCTTCATCGACGTCGGATATTGCAGCCAGGTGTCGGTCTGATCGGCCGTGAAGGACTCCGCGGCGATGATCTTCGCGCCGCCCGTATGCCCGATCGAGACGGCTTCCAGACAACTGTATTCCGTGGCGAATCCGCGGCCCTTGGACCAGAACTCGCACATCGGCACGTCGGCCGCGCTGCCCAGGTTCAGGTCGGCCGTGGGGTTCATGTCGTAGGGCTCGATCGAAAGTTGCAGGCCATGGCGGCGGCCCAGTTCCTTCAGCCGCAGGGCCTGATTCTCGACGACCAGTTCCTGGGCCGTCTGCCGCAAGTCCCAGAGGAAACGCTCGGAGACCTCCAGGTTCTGCACGATCCGGCCGGTCATGACGGGCAGGTAGGGCAGCGGGTCGTATCCGCGGCGTTTCTGGAACTCGGCGCCAAAGTTCCGCGACCAGTTCTGCGAGCTCATCTCCCAACTGTCGAAGTGAATGGTCGTCAGCCCGTTGCCGGACGCGGATCGCGGCCCATCGGCCTTGAGCAACTTGGCGGTGAAGGCCTCGAAATGGGCGTCGATGGCGGCGGCGTCGAACTTGTCGGTCTCGAAACCCAGGCCCGGCAGCGGCGCCGGCCGCGTCGTTTGGCCGGTGCTCGTGCGGCCGAAGCGGAGGATCGTCCAGTCGCCCGGCGGCACGTCCCATTCCAGGCGGCCGTCGGCAGTCAGCCGTGAAGTCAGGTCGATGATCTGCCGGCTTGCGATGCACTGCATCGGCTGGCGACGTGGTCGTTCGGCGTCGGGCTCGGGCAGGAACGGCTTGACGCCCGGCGCGGAAGAGAACGGTGCGCGGTAATAGAGGGCCTTCTCGTCGATATCGGCCACGCGGGCCTTGCCTTGCGGCGTGGGAAAGGCCAGCACGGCGACATCCGCATAGAACTCCCGCCAGGCCTTGGCCAATTCCGGCGTGAGCGTGCCGACGCCGAAGAACGGCGGCCGCGGCTGCGGGCGGGGCAGGGGCGAGGCGAAGCGCGTGGGACCATGCACGGTCGTCTCGCTGGCCACCAGGTGCTGCATCGATTGTTCCGGTTTGACCCAGGGGCCGCCGGTGCCGCACCAGCCCGGCCCGGTGGCGACGGCGAGTTGCAGGCCCAGCCGATCGGCCTCGTGGACGGCGTGGGCAAAGAGTTCCTGCCACTTGGGGCTCATGAAATCGACCGGCCCGCGCGGCACGCCGATGTTGGTTTCCATGAAAATCGCGCCGCCGATGCCCACGCGTTTCATCGCTTCCAGGTCGGCCGTGATGCCCTCGCGGCTGAGGTTGCCGTCCATGAACATCCAGTAGACCCACGGTCGGGCCGAGTCGGGCGGGTTCGAGAAATTCGGACTCGATGTCAACGGCATGGGCCAACACCGTGACGCTTAACGCCAAACCGAAAAAGAGCAGTCTCGCAAACAGCTTCATGGTTGGCTCCAAAAGGCGGGGGGTAATGTAGGGTGGCATGCCTTCACGCCGGGCACCATGTACTCATGGTCGGCGGGTAGGCATGTTTCTTGCCCGGTAAGACATGCCTACCCGCGTACCGCGTGAAGGCATGCCACCCTACGTCGAGGTCTCGATTCAGTCCGGATTTCAGGCGGGGGGGAAACGGTGGGGTCCAGGTGGGCGTTATTATAACAGACAACTGGCCGCCGCGGCTAGCACTTCGTAGTCTGGAATGAATTCCGTTCTGCAAGGCCGATCGTGATGATTGTAAGGAACGGGCGGCCGCAATTCCCCGCCCGGCCCCCCTTTGCGGCGATCTTGCCTTTGTTTTTGCCCCGAAAAGAACCTAGAGTTTACTTTGAGGGAGTCACACTTCTTTTCCGGCCCCTTGGCAGCAAGCGAGACGCTGTTGACTTATCTGTGTCTGGCACTTCCTTTTTCCGAGGAGATATTTCATCATGATCAAGCATTTCGTGGTGGCGGCGGTCGTGGGGTTGCTTTCCTTCGTGAACATCGAAAACGCCCGCGGCGGATGTTTCGACGACTTCTTCAATTCATTCTCGTCCTGGTTCGGCGGCTCGCAGAACTCGTCGGACAATTCGTGGGGCGATTCGTGGGGCAATTCCTGGGGCAATTCGTGGGGCAATTCATCGGCGAATCAAACGGTCCAGGATCTCAACACGCTCCAGTCGGATATGCAGCAGATGACCAACGACCTTGACGCCGGCAAGTATGATCAAGCCAATTCCGACTTGAACCAGGTCGTTCAGGACCAACAGAAGTACTATTCCGACGGCCAGACCGCTACTAGTTCCGGCGGCAGCTCGAGGACTGCCGCGCCCATCATCGTGCCGGTCGCGGCCCAGGGAAAGTACTGAGAACCTCTCCTAGAACCGGCTTGAGCCTGGTATACTCAAAGGTCACCTCGCGGTTCTAGGATAGATTTGAAAGTGTTCTCTAGGGTTGCCCGAAGCATGAAGAAAATACATCGCGTTGTCTTGCTGGTCGGCCTGGTGATCGGCTTGGCGACGTGCGGTCGTCAGCTCAGGGGCGACGATTGGCCCCAGTGGCGTGGTCCGACGCGCGATGACGTGTGGCAGGAAACCGGGATTATCGAGAGCTTCTCCGGCCCCCGGCTTCCCGTCCGCTGGCGCGTCGGCATCGGCAGCGGATACAGCGGCCCGACCGTGGCCGAAGGCCGCGTGTACGTCACGGACCTGCAGACCGACCCGAGCCCGGGGGAAAGGGTCCGCTGCTTCGATTGGAAAACCGGCCGCAGCCTGTGGAACTTCAGCTATGACTGCGCCTACAGGAACGTGGGCTACGTGGCGGGGCCGCGGGCCGCCGTCTCCATCGACGATGGCCGTGCTTATGCCCTGGGAACCATGGGGCATATGCACTGTCTCGAGGCGGCTACGGGCAAACTGCTTTGGAAGAAATACCCGGAGGTGGACTACCAGATTCGCACGCCGATCTGGGGCATTGCCTCGGCGCCGCTGGTCGACGGCGAGTTGGTGATTGTCCAACTTGGCGCCGAAGGGGCGTGCCTGGTGGGCTTGGACAAGAAGACCGGCGTCGAGCGATGGCGGGCCCTGGACGATCAGGCCTCCTATTCGGCCCCGATCATTATCCGGCAGGCCGGCCGACGAGTGCTCGTCTGCTGGACGGGCAATAACGTGGTCGGCCTGGATCCGGCCTCCGGCAAGGTCTTTTGGAAGTATCCCTTCCCGCCGGCGCGGATGGTGATCAACGTCCCCACTCCGGTCGTTTCGGGCGATCGACTCTTCCTGACGGGGTTCTACGATGGCTCCCTCATGCTCAAATTGCGGCAGGACGAACCGCAGGTCGAAAAACTCTGGAGACGCCAAGGCGCCAGCGAGCGGCACACCGACGCGCTGCATGCCATGATCAGCACGCCCTACATGGAGGGCGACTACGTCTACGGCGTCGACAGCTACGGCGAACTGCGGTGCCTGGACGCACGCACCGGGGACCGCATCTGGGAGGATCTGACGGCGGTGCCCAAGGCACGCTGGGCCACCATCCATATCGTCCGCAACGGCGGGCGGACGTGGATGTTCAACGAGCGCGGAGAACTGGTCATCGGCACGCTTTCTCCCCAGGGCTTTCACGAGATCAGCCGCGCCAAGCTGATTGAGCCGACAACCGAGCAGTTGGGACAGAGGGGCGGCGTCTGCTGGTCGCATCCCGCCTATGCCTACAAACACGTCTTTGCCCGCAACGACCGGGAACTGGTTTGCGCCAGCCTGGCCGCGGAAGATCAACCCGGACATGGGCCACAACAAGAAAGACCCAAGGCCGGCGGTGGCACGCAGACCGGAAGCCGACCGTCGGTAGATCGGAACTGACGACCGGCCGAAGAATAACTTCCGCAATTAAGCAGGGGTGGCTGGTGGCTGAGCTTGCGAAGCCCCAGCCGATGCCGGAAAAGCTGGGGCTTCGCAAGCTCAGCCGCCAGCCACCCCAGGAGGAAGACCGGGAGACTATTCCTCGGCCGGTCCTGGGCTTGAGTCGTCTTCCCGCCATCGGGTAAAATGCCAGTATGTTCCGCACTGTCGTGTTGTCGTCCTGCGCAGTTCTGGTGCTGGCCATGTCGCCGGCGGCAGTGGCCGAAAAGGTTGCTTTGCGGGCCGCCAATGGCCGGTTCCTCCGCACCGCCGACGATGGTGTGCTCCGCGCCGAGTCTTTCTTTCCGTTGGACAAGGAAACCTTCGAACTGGTTTGCGCGGGCCCACTACCGGCGCGGCGGGCCGGGAGGTTGCCTTGCAAGGGCCGGGTGGTCGATACCTCGTGCCTGATCCCCGCGACGGGCACACGCCTCGCTTAGCTGCCATGGGGACGAAACCGGCCGACCGCGAGACCTTCCAGCTTGTGCCGGCCGGAACCGCCCGGTTTGCGCTCCGCCCGCGTGGCTCCAGCGGATGGCTGGTCTTCTCGCCGGCCGCGGAACATGCCGCCGGGCCCAAGATTGCCGGCGGTCCGGCCCTGCGCGAAACCGTGGAAATCTATCGCGTCGGCGAGCTGCCGGCCATCCTCCAGACGGCAGTGCCGGTGGCGATCCGCACCCTGGCGACGGAGGAACTTTCGGGCAAGCAGTACGACAAGACGCAGAAGCACGACACGGAGAAGTACGTCGATCTGCCCGCCCCCACGCTCAAAGACCCCAAGCGGATGAAGCGGCACATGGTGCTCGGGATCACCGAGGAGTACCGCATCCAGGCGCAGCTCGACGGACAGGCCGACATCCACATCCCCGCCATGTCGTTCCTGACCAACTATGCGGAAGGCGGCCCGGGCCTGATCCTGCTAACCGTCCGTGCCAGCTTGCCGGTCCGCGGTCGGGTGGAGTGCAAGGTGGCGAACATGGCGAGCGCCGCCACCGGCTATCAGATGACGGTCCAGCTTTCGGCGGTAGCGGGAGTGACCGTCCGACATGCGGGCAACGACGTGACGCTTGACCCGCCGGAGGTGAGCAACCTGCACGTATCCGTTTCTCGCCTGGAGTTTTCCAACGACCTGCTGGAGGCCATGCGCCGTCAAATCCGGCGTCTGATCAACTACGAACTGACGCGCAACGAAGATCGCATTCGGCAAAGTGCGAACCAGGCGGTGCAGAAAGCGATGTCCACCCGCGAGGTTCGCATCCCGCTGATTGGGTACTTGCGGTTGTTTTAGACACTGTAGGGTGGGCTTTAGCCCGCCCGCATCGAAAGGCGGGCTAAAGCCCACTCTGCAGTTATGAACTCCGGCTATTGACTTTCATGGGCAGCCCATGCAGACTCATGGCAGTGCTTTTGGGTTGATTCTGGCGTGGGCTGGCCCTTGAACCGTTACGGAGTCTCTAGCCGTTGGGCGGGACAAGATCCGGGCGCCCGCGCGGGTCGGCGAGCGCCGGCTCACCATGATCGGCCGGAAAACACGTTGTGGTGGGCCGGCGCTCGCTACGCGATCTTGTCCCACCCTACAACTTGAACAGCAACGGAGTCCTTGCCATGCGCACCATCCTCCCAGCGAAGTTCGTCCCGGTCCTGCTTGCCGCAATCCTCGTCATCGACGGCCGCCTCGCGAGATCGGACGAGCCGGTCCAGCGACCGGGCGTGGTCAGTCACGTCAAAGTGCTCTCGGACAAAGTCGCCGACGTGTCGAGCCTTGAAGCATGGAAGAAATCGTTCATCAAGGACGGCATGACCGACCAACAGAGAGGCGGTCGCGATCTGGAAATCCAATGTCGCCTTGGTCTTTCAGGACGCGCCGCCCGTCGAATATCTGCACGAAGGTTGCGTTCACGACGCGATCAAGGAATTCAACGTCTACGGCTACGGCATGTGCTGCTGCGCGTCGGCTCGCGTCGAGCAGCTCGCGCGGTATCTCGGCCTGCCGGCCCGCGGTCGCGCGATCAACGGTCACAGCGTGCCCGAAGTGTTCTGGGACGATCGTTGGCACATGCTCGATGCCTCGCTGGTGAACTACTTCAGCCGGGCCGACGGCTCGATCGCCGACGTTGCCGACGTCTGCCAGGCCGTGCAAGGCTGGCTCCGCGACCATCCCGGCCTGAAGGGCGACAACAAGCAACTCGTGAAGTTCCAACAAGCCGGCGGCTGGACGGGCTGGAAGAACGGGCCGCCGCTGCTGGCCAACTGCCAATTCTACGACTGGGCAGGGTGGTGGCCGGCCAAGACGCACGGCTGGTACTCGACCATGCAGGAGTTCGACGGCCGTCACAACACGCCTTTCCCGTACGAGTACGGCTACTCGCAAGGCTACGAAGTGAACATCCAATTGCGCCCGGGCGAGCGGTTGGTGCGCAACTGGTTCAACAAGGGCCTGCACGTCAACGGCATGCTCCATGACGGCGACGCGCCGGGCTGCCTGACGGCCAAGGTGGGCGAAGGCTCGATGGCCTTCCTGCGAAACTACGGTGATCTGACCGACGGCCGCATCGGCAGCGGCCGGCTGGAATACGACGTGCCGCTGGGCAGCGTTCCGCCAGCCGACTTCGCGATTTCCGCCGAGAACGTCGCCTCCGAGAGCGAAGACCAGCGGGTTCCCGCCGTCCATCTCAAGGACGCCGGCCGACCAGGCCATTTCGACATCGACATGCCCACCAGCTACGTCTATCTGACCGGCCGGATCGAGGTCGACGCGGCCGTGGCCGACGGTGGCCGGGTTCGCCTGTTGCTGAGCGACAACCAGGGGCTCGACTGGCGCGAGCTGGCGGCGATCGAGCGATCCGGACCCCAGTCGATCGATATCGGCAAGCAAGTCTTGCGCCGCTACGATTATCGGCTCCGCGTCGTGCTGGAGGGCAGCATGCTGAAGGGCAGGGGACGGGACTCAACAGCCTGAAAATCGGGCACGACGTTCAATGCTCGCAGCGGGCCCTGCCGACGCTGGAGCCGCGGCGAGAACACGATCACTTTCAGCGCCGGCCCGGCGGAAGGCACGTGTACCATCGAAGGCTCGACGCAGGAGGGCAAGGCGGGCAAACAGGTGACGCCGTTGGACTTCCATCCCGTGCTCAAGGACGTGGACGCCCAGCATTTCCGCGTGACAGGCCGGCAGCGGCTCGGTGACCTTCGCCGTCGCCACGCCCGGCGAAATGACGCGACTGCGGCTAGGCGGCCACTACCGCCTTCGCGACAAGCGCGACTGCTGGAACATGCAGGTGTCTTACGACGGCGGGCGAACCTTCAAGACTGTCGACACGCAGACCGGACCGTACCAGGGCATCTGCAAGTACGTCACGGTGAGCGACGTCCCGCCCCATGCCAAGACGGCAGAGGTCCGCTGGCTCGGCACGCAGCGCAACACGACCTGCCTCTTCCTGCTCCGCATCGACGCCGACTACGTGCAACCGCGCGGCGGCTTCCGGCCGGTGAAGGTCACCTACGTCTGGGAAGAAGGCGGCCTGGAAAAGAAGGACGTCCACGTGGCCCGGTCACCGCAGGAGACCTATAAGATCACTTGCGCGAGCAAACCGACGATGAAATCCATCATCCTGGAGTTGGCCGAATGATCCCCGCAAAACCCTTCGCGGCAGCATTCCTGTTTTTCGTGTTTCTGGCGGGCTGGGCCCGGGCCGGCGATGACGCCCAACCCATGGGCGAACCGGTGCTCGATCCGCCCACTCTACACTGCCTCGGCGTCTACTGGATCATGCAAGGCGACGACCACAAGCATTGCCGCGTGGAGGTCGCCTTCAGGCCGGCGGGAACAGCATGCGTGGCGGCAGGGCATGGATCTGTTCCGCGTCGAAAAGGGCGGCAACAAGCTGGAGCAGGGCGAAAGCCTGGTCCGCGTGCCGGCCGATGCGTGGCTGTTTGCGGGCAGCATCTTCGGGCTAACGCCCGACACGGAATATGAACTGCGGCTGAAACTGTCGGACAAGGGGCAGTCGCCGGTTGGTCCGGGCTCGGTGGAGAAGTTCCTCGAGGCGCGGACGCTTGCCGAGCCGGCGGCGCCGCACGAACCTCCGCATGTGGCACGTCGTGCCCGGCCCGGAGGGCAGCCGCTGGCGGCGGCACGGGAACGGCCGCCGATCCGTTTCGCGGTCTGCAAACCGCCCAGGCCGCGGCCCGGCCCGGTTGCCTGTTGCTGCTCCATCATGGCGTCTACGAGGGCACTTTCGGCGATCAGCCGCAGCGGCGAGCCGGGCCGCCCGATCATCTGGCGCGGGGCGGGCGACGGGGAGACGGTCATCGACGGGCAAGGCCAGGCTGCCCGACCGGCCCGAGCGGGCCATCGCGGCCAGCGACACCCACGACGTGTGGTTCGAAGGACTGACCATCCGCCGCGCGGCGTGGGGACTGGTCGCGCACGTGTCCCAGCGGCTCGTGGTGCGGCGCTGCCATTTCCACGACGTGAAGCGCGGGATCACGGCCACCCGTAACACCGACGGCCGCCTGGGCGGCTTGTTCGTCGCCGACAATCTGCTGGAGGGCCCTTTCGCCTGGAGCGACACCCCGCATGGCGCGAGGGTCGAGGAGAACCGCGGGATCGAGATCAGCGGCGCGGGCAACGTGATTTGCTACAACCGCGTGCGGGGATTCAAGGACGGGATCGACATGTTTCCCTCGGTCCGCTGCGTGGCCTGCGACGTGCACAACAACGAGGTCAGCGAGTGCCTCGACGACGGCTGCGAAATGGACGGGTCGGAGCGGAACTGCCGCTGCTTTCTGAACCGCTTCACCAACGTGCTTCCAGGGGATTTCGGTCCAGCCCGTCTACGGCGGACCGATCTACATCTTCCGCAACGTGCTCTATAACCTCGAGGTGGAGACGTTCAAGATGCACAACAGCCCGACGGGGGCGTTGTTCTTGCACAATACGTCGGTGAAGAAGGGCAAGCCGCTTCTGCTTTCGACGTCGGAGCCGGTGCATAACTCGGTGTATCGCAACAATCTGTTCATCGGCAGCGAAGGCCGCGCCTACGATTGCGATCCGCCCATGATCGACTGCGACTTCGACTACGACGGTTTCGGCGGCTCGTCGGGCCCCATTTTCCTGAAGTGGAACAATGTCCGTTATCCATCGTTGGCGGAAGTGAAGAGCGAAAGCGCCCGTTTATCGCCATGCCGTGGTGGTCGATCCGGCGACGGTTTTCGCCGCGGGAATCAGGCCGCCCACCGATGCGAAAAGGCAATACGACCCGCTGGGCCTTGACCTGCGGCTCCGCGGTGGGAGTGCGGCGGTCGACGCCGGAGCGGTCCTGCCGGGGCTGAACGACGACTTCGCCGGCAAAGCACCCGACTTGGGGGCCTATGAGCTTGGCAGCACGCTGCCGCACTACGGTCCTCGCCCTTGAGCCGATTGCCAATCTGCCTCACGCCAGTCTTTTACGCGCTCGTCCCAACACCCGCCGCGTGCTTCACCAGGGCGATCTCATTGCCGGCCGCGTTGAAACGCACCTCATCCATGAACATGTCGATCAGGACGAGGCCGCGGCCGCCTTCGGACGCGAGGTACGACGGATCGGCCGCTACGTCGGGCAGATGAGCCACGTCGAAACCGGGCCCGTCGTCGCGGATCACGACCCGTACTTCGCGCGGCGAAAGCACGGCGCGGAAATGCACGCGCCGGTCGCGATAGGGCGACTGCCGCGTCGCCGGGCGACGATTCCCTGCGAACTCGACTCCTGTTCGGCCGCGATCCGGGTCTGCTCTCCCGAAAGTTCGAGGTTGCCGTGGTACATGGCGTTGCAGAGGGCCTCGGCCAGGCCCTTGGCCAACCGCACCGCGTCGGTGTCGTCCACCACGCCCAGTTCGCGAGCCACTTGCTTCACCTGCTGCACCAGCGGCGGGATCAGCAACGGATCGTTCTCCAACTCGTACTCCAAATCCTCGTGCCGCAGGCAGCGCGTCAAGCGCCGCCAGCCGAAGCCACCGCTAGCGAACTCCAGAATCCCTTCCACCGACTTGAGCAACTCGGCGCAAAGTTTCGACTTGGGGATGTAGTCGGCCGCCCCGGCCATCAACGCCCGCAGCGCGATTTCCTCGCTCCCATGGGCAGTCATCAGAATGACCGGCACCATGGGAAACCGCTGGCGGACGGCCTTGACCAACTGCATGCCGTCCATCTCGGGCATGCGCAGATCGGTGATCACGGCTACGGGGAGCCGGGCTTCCATGGACTCCAAGGCATCCATGCCATTGGAGGAGTATTCCACGTAATATTTCGGCCGCAGCAATTCACCCGCCAGCCGGGAATCGACCAGCGAGTCTTCGACAACAAGCAGATGGCTCATGATATGCCTCCACGGATAAGTCGCGGCGAATGCCTCTCTATTCCTTATCTTATGCAGCTGCGTTCGAGAATCCAGTTTTTTGGCATACGTTGTCCGAAGAGACTCTTGAAACCTTAGCTCCGAGCCGACGATTTGATTTCTTGGTCCACTACGTCGTGGTTCAACCTTGCGCGGGCGTGGCGACTCGCCTTTCTTTAGAACGGCACCTTCAGGGCATCGCACAGGAACCGCATGAACGGCCGGGCGGCGGTGAACGACGCCGCCACGTGGTCCAGGTAGCCCTTGTCGAGCACGTCCCGCTCGTCCAGTTCTTCCAGCCCGATGAAGTCGGTCCGCTGGAGGTCCTCGATGCAAGGATGATCGGCGGGAAAGCCGCGGGGCGGGCGTTTCAGGCTGTTGCCGTCCGGGGAGAACCGCGCGCGGAACTTGCGGTCGTCGCGGGCTCGGCGCCAGCGGTCGGGCCGCTCGACGATCGCCTGCCGGATCTGGCCGAGGGCTTCGGGTTCCGGCCGCCACAGGCCCACGGCCAGGAAGCACTCGCCGGGCGCGACGTGGACGTAGAAGCCCGGAGCGTGGACGTCGCGGCCCTGCTCGTGCCGGAACTGGATGCCGACGTTGGTCTTGTAGGGCGCGCCGTCCTTGACGAAGCGCGTGTCGCGATAGACCCGCATCAGCGAGCCGCCGACCCGCCGGTCGTTGGCCACGAAGTACGGCGAGATCCGCTTCAGCCGAGGCTGGAACGCCCGGATGAAGGCCATCGCGGGCTCCAGAACCTCGGCTTCGTAGCGCGACTTGTGTACCTGGAACCACGGCCGGTTGTTGTTGTCGGCCAACTGCTCCAGGAACTCGAAGAGCGTCGGTTGGAAAGGGATTCGTGACAAGGAAGTGCCTCCAAAAAAAACCGCCCGGAACGAAAGGACATTCGTTTCGGGCGGAAAGTACCTCATGCCGTCAGGCACGGAAAATCCGCTGCACCTGGGTGAAGCGGGTAATGTTCGATCTCAGGTTGTGTAGAAAGACTCGCCCTGGAAGGTGGGAGATGCCCGGGGCGAGCATGAATTGCTTGGTTCGAAAATGCACCTCCGTTCGTTAATGGCAAGGTCCAAAACTCAGTCTCCATAGGAAGACTATACACGAAGTCGTGCCAAGGCAACCCCGATGATTTCGTCGCGCATGCCTGGTGGATCGTTCGGGCGGCCAAAAGACCGCCTGCCAATGGTTGCCTTGTTGACTGTGAATCAGGCAAATGGGATACTGGCGCCATGTCGGCCGGACTTGCTCCGGGTTAGTCGTAACCGGGGAAGCCAGGCGCGTAAATCACGATTGTTTCAATCTCACAAGCACAGGTGCCGAAATGATTCTTCGCTTTTCATCGGGGGTTAGTAAGAATTTGCGAAATCACTCCCTGCACGGAATAGCCACACTCCTGCTTGTCGCCATTACCGTCGGTTTGTCCCTGGCCGCGGGAAGAACAGGGCTCTGCGAGGTGCGACGCAGTGTGCCGAATATCGTCTTCATCCTTGCTGACGACCTCGGTTACGGCGACTTGGGTTGCTATGGGCAGCAGAAGATTCAAACGCCGAATATCGATCGCCTGGCGGCCGGGGGCATGCGTTTCACGCAGGCCTACGCGGGCAGCAACGTCTGCGCACCGTCCCGCTGCACGCTGATGACCGGCCTGCATCCGGGACACGCCTACATCCGCGATAATCGGCAGGCAAAGGGTTATCCGGAAGGCCAAGAGCCGGTCCCGGCCGGTTATCTGCAGCTTCCGCCGAAGCTGAAGTCGCGCGGCTACGCGGTGGGTGGTTTCGGCAAATGGGGGCTCGGGCCGGTAGGCAGCAGCGGCGAACCGCTCAAGCAGGGTTTCGACCGTTTCTTCGGCTACAACTGCCAGGCCGTCGCCCACAATTACTACCCTACGCACCTCTGGGACGACGATCGGCAGATCGCGCTGGACAACCCGAAGTTCGCGGCCCACCAGAAACTGCCCGCCGACGCCGATCCCGACGCGCCGGCGTCCTATGCCCGCTATAGCGGCAAGGAGTACGCTCCCGACGTCATCGGCCGGCAGGCATTGCAGTTCATCCGCCGGAACAAGGACCGGCCGTTCTTCCTGTATTACGCCACGACGGTGCCGCACCTGGCCTTGCAAGTGCCGGACGACTCGCTCCAGCAGTACGCCGGCAAGTTTCCGGAAGAACCGTATCGAGGCGACCGCGGTTACCTGCCGCATCGGCAACCCCGCGCCGCTTACGCCGCCATGATCACCCGCATGGACCGCGAGGTCGGCCGCGTTGTCGAGCTGGTCAAGGAGCTGGGCCTCGAAGACGACACCCTCTTCGTCTTCACCAGCGATAACGGTCCGCTGTACGACCGGCTCGGCGGCACCGACACCGATTTTTTCAACAGCGCCGCCGGCCTGCGGGGGCGGAAGGGCGCGTTTTATGAAGGCGGTTTTCGCGAGCCGAGCATCGTGCGCTGGAAAGGACGGATCGCCGCGGGCACGACGAGCGGGCGCGTTACCGGTTTCGAGGACTGGCTGCCGACCTTGCTGGAACTTGCCGGCGCCAAGGATGCCACGCCCCCGCACATCGACGGCATCAGCTTCGCGCCCACGTTGTTCGGCCGGCCGCAGGAGCCGCGGCCCTTCCTCTATCGCGAGTCGCCGGGCTACGACGGGCAGCAGTCCGTTCGCGTGGGCGACTGGAAGGCGATCCGCGTGAATCTCAATCTCGGGCCGCGCCGGAAGGGCCTGAAGCCCGGTGAGATCGAACTGTATGATCTGGCCAAGGATCCTCTCGAGACGACCGACGTTGCCACGCAGAATCCCGATGTCGTCCGGCGACTGGGCCTGATTCTCGCCGAGCAGCACGTGCCTTCGCCGCTGTGGCCCATGCGGGCGCTCGACGGCCCCCAGGAGAAAACAGCCGCCCCAGTGGAGGAAACCCGCGGCCCGAAGTACCAGGCTACGTGGGAGTCGCTCAAGGCGCACCGGGACCCCGAGTGGTTCCGCGACGCCAAGTTCGGCATCTATACGCACTGGGGGCCGGTGACGGTCGGCAGCGAGGACAGCCCCGCCGGCGGCCAGTGGTACGGGCATGAAATGTACGATCCGAAGAGCCCCGTCTTCACCTTTCACAAACAGCATTTCGGCGACCAGAAGCAGGTTGGCTACAAGGACATTATTCCCAAGTTCACGGCGGAGAAGTTCGACGCCGAGGCCTGGGCCGACTTGTTCGCCCGCTCCGGAGCGAAGTTCGCCGGTCCGGTAGCCGTGCATCACGACAACTTCGCCATGTGGGACTCCCAGGTGACGCCCTGGAACGTCGGTCAAGATGGGCCCGCACCGCGATATCACCGGGCAACTGGAGAAGGCGATCAAGCGCCGCGGGTTGAAGTTCATCACCACGTTCCATCACGGCTTCGCCTGGAAGTACTACGAACCGGCCTTCGCTTTCGACGGTGCCGATCCCCGTTTCGCCCGGCTTTACACCGAGACGCACAATCCGGGCGCGCCGCCCTCGAAGGCCTTTCTCGATCAATGGCTGGCCATGGTCAACGAGGTGACGCACAAGTATCGGCCCGACATGATCTGGTTCGATTTCGAGCTCATGGCCGTGATTACGCCCGAGTACCAGCGGCGGATGTTCGCCGATTATTACAACTGGGCCGAACAGAACCAATGCGGCTCGGCCGTGGCGCACAAGTTCCGCGAGATCCATCGCTACACGGGCATCCTCGACTTCGAACGGGGCCGCGAAGACCGGCTCGTGCCCTATCCCTGGCTCACCGACACGGCGCTGGCCGAATGGTTCAACCAGAAGTGCGCGCCCTACCGCTCGATGGACAATTTCGTGCAGGTCTTCGTCGACATCGTCTCCAAGAACGGTTGCATGCTGCTGGACGTCAGTCCCGCTGCCGACGGTACGATTCCCGATCAGGCCCGAAAGATGCTCCTGGCCATGGGCGAGTGGCTCAAGATCAACGGCGAGGCGATCTACGGCACGCGGCCCTGGCTGGTCTATGGCGAGGGGCCGACCCGCTCCCGCGGCGGCGGTTTCAGCGAACACGCCGACAAGTCGTTCGGGCCGCAGGACATCCGCTTCACCACCAAGGGCGACGTGCTGTATGCGATCGCGCTGGGTTGGCCCAAGGATGGGAAGCTGCTGGTCTGCTCGCTCGCGTCCGCTGCGGGCAAGGTGGCGTCGGTCACTCTCTTGGGCCACGCGGGGGCCTTGGCTTGGAAGCAGACGGACCGGGGGCTCGAAGTCATGCTGCCCGGCGAGAAACCATGCGAACATGCCTTCGCCCTGAAGGTCCTCGGCACCGGGCTCAAGCCGTCGCCAGCCGCACCGCTTCAGCCGGCGGAGAAACCGGGCAGCGACGGGCCGCATTGAGAAGACCGGCGGGGCAACTGGAATTTCCTGCAGCGCACGACTAACATGGGAGCAAGTCGTCGCTCGAAACGTATCTGAGCGAAGTCCAAACGGGAACTGTGGGATGACACTATGAGGCTGCGAACTCTCTGCGTCGTGTTGTGCTGGGTCAATGTCCTGACGGCAAGGCCGTGCCTGGCGGATGAGCCGTTCGGCGTTCCCTTGATGCGGCCCGATTCGTTGGCCGGCTGGGATCACGCGTCGCCCCCGACGGGCTGGACGATCTCCGCGGGACGCCTCTCGGGCACCGCCGCCGCGACGCCGCTGCTGTCCGGCTTTTCTTTTGGCGACTTCGAAGTTCGCCTCCAATGGTCGGCAACCGCGTCGGGGCAGTGGCAGCTCTTGTTTCCCGAAGTGCCCCATGGCGACGGTCTGCGCCTCCTGCTTGGCGAAGGCGACCACTGCGGCCGCCTGACCGAAGGTTCCAAAGAACTTGCGGTGGGCGGAAAGGTCGGCGCCGTTGCCACGGGTGCCACGGGCATGCACACGGCTGCCATTCTCCGCGGCGCGGGGAAGTTCTCCCTCACCGTCGATGGCCGCCGGCTGTATGAAATCGATCTGGCCGCCGGACGCCGTTTCGGATTGGGCTTGGCCGTGGCGGCCGGCCAGGTCGAACTGACGGGGCTCCGCGTGCGGGAGCCGGCGGGAAAGCTGATCTTCAATGGCAAGGACCTGGCCGGTTGGTGGTCGCCCCGCGACGCGCTCGACGATTGGAAGGCCGAAAGCGGCGAACTGGTCCTGCATCCCCACAGCGGCAACTATATCCGTTCGGAGAAGCTTTACGGCAATTATACGTTGACGTGCCAATACAAGATGCTGCCCGGCGACAACTCGGGAATCGGCATCCGCACGCCGCGCGAGGGCTGGCCCTCGAGCGATGGCATGGAATTGCAACTGCTGGGCGAACCGCCCGACGCCCCGATCAACAAGAGTTCGACCATGGCCATTTACGGCAACGTGCCGCCGCTGGCCCGGACCGATCGTTACCCCGGCTGGAACCAGGTGGTCGTCAAGGCCGACGGGTGGATGATCTCCGCCTGGGTCAACGGTGAGCTGGTCCAGCAGTGCAACACGCTGGATCATCCGGAACTGCAACACCGCCATCTCACGGGCTGGATCGGCTTCCAGGACCATAACGGCCACCCCCGCTTCCGCAACGTCCGCGTGCTCGAAGCGCCCGACGGGCCCGGGCTGGACGCCTGGTGTCAGCCCAAGCCGCCGCGGGCCACCGCCGCCGTCGTGGATCGGCTGATGAACCCGGACCGGCTCTCCATGGCCGAGCCGATCGCCTCGGCCGTGGTCGTGAAAAAGGTCCTTGTGCCGGCCTCAGGTGCGAAGAAAAAAAGCAAATCGAAACGCGAGGACATCGTGGCCCAACTCACCGGGCCCGGGGCCGTCGTTCGCATTGCGCAGCTCCCCTTCGATGGACGGCTGGCGTTCTATTTCGACGGCGAGACCCAGCCGCGCATCGAGTGCAAGGCCGCCGACCTGCGGAAGTTCCTCCCCACGCTCGCCGATGATTCCGAACCGCTGCTGACCTGTTTGACCTACCGGCAAAGCCTCAAAGTCGTGCTTCGCGGCGCCGCGCGAACCACCGTTCGACTCGACTGCCTCCGCTTCCCGGCCGATTATGCGCTGGCCAGCTTCGTCGATCGCGAATCGGGCTTCCCGCGCGGCTGGCTCTCGGCCGCAAGCTATCGTCACTCGCAAGGCTCGTGGGGCGGGCATCGCGAGTTCGATCCCGATCCGCGGGAAACGTCGGCCAAGAAGTCTTTGCGGCCGGGGGCGACGGCGCCGCTGATCACGATCCACGGCACGGGCATCGTGCAGTGGGTCAAGCTGATGGCCGACAAGAAAGTACTCGACGACACCGACCTTTGGTTGCAGGCGATTGTCGACGGCAAGCCGGCGATCTCTGCGCCCGCGCGGTTCTGGTATCCGCACCTCGCCGGACAGCCGAAGACCGATAGCTTCGTCATGACCGATCGCCAGGGTCCCACGGTCCGCCTGGCCATGCCGTACGGCGAGGAGATTCGCATCGAAGCCGTCAATCGCGGCGGCCGTGATATCGGCGGCGTGGCGGTCATGGTGTCTTACCAGCAAGCCACGGAGCAGAACCGCCGGGAGATTGCCGGCCGCATGCGACTGCACGGCATCTACCAACCGCCGGGCGAGTCGACTCGCGAGTTGATCCGCCAGGCAGGTTGCGGCCGTTGGGTCGGCTGGGTGGTGGAACAACCCAATGGCGAGCCCCTCGGGATCGAGTCCCTGGTCGTAGACGAGAAGCCCCTTGCCGACTGGGCTGAGCCCAGTTGCGATCTCATGCTGGGGCGCAGCGGCGAGTTCCGCACCTGCCTCAGCGGCCGTCATGGCAATCTGGCCTGGCGGTATCTTTGGCTGGCGCCGGTCGAGTTTCAGCGGTCGCTGGTCCTCACGGCCAATACCGACAAACTGGGCGGACGCCTGGCGCTGTTCTACCTGAAAAACGAATGATCGGGCGGCTGCCGGCCGCGCCGTTGACGCGGCTGGTTCTAACGATCCTTGAACAGACGTTGCGCGACAAGGTACAGGTCGTTCTTCCATACCGGCCATTCATGCGCGCCGGTATCCTCGTGCCAGACGTGCTGCACCTTCTTTTCGGTCAGGATTTGGTCCAATTTCTTCGCGCCTTCCAGGCCGCCGTCGCGATTCCCGCAGGAAATCCAAAACAGCTTCAGGTTGGCATTGAGCGTCTTGGCATCGGGATAACTTGAGGTGACGTCCGTCTGGTTGCCGGGGCGTCTGCCGAGCCCGGCGCTGAACACGCCCAGGTAGGCGAACGTGGTGCAGTGCTTGGGACCGATCCGCAACGTCTGGCCGCCGCCCATCGACAGACCGGCCAATGCGCGGTGGCCGCCGTCGGCAATGACGCCGTAGTGGGATTCGACGTAGGGAATGACGTCAGTGAGCAGGTCGTGCTCGAATCCGGCAGCGGCCTTCTGCCGCTCCTCCGGCGTGGCCCCACGGCCGATCGCCGGCTTGCCCGGCGGGTTCGTAAAGCCGTAAGGCATGACCACGATCATGGGCGTGGCCTTCCCGTCTGCATAGAGATTGTCCAGGATCACGTTGGCCGCACCCTTCTGGACCCAACCGCTCTCGTCGTCGCCCGATCCATGGAGCAGGTAGAGCACGGGGTACTTCTGCTCCTTGCTGTATCCCGGCGGCGTATAGATTGTGAGTTTGCGCTGAAATCCGAGCGACTTCGATTCATAGGTGTCCGTGGCGACTTTCCCATGCGGCGCTTGGCGCACCTGGTCGAATCCTCGGGGGGCGGCCTCTTCCGCCCCGGAAGCGAGGACCGGCCCCGTAACGACGAACGCAATCGCCGACAGGCCGACAAAGATCGAGGCACTGGCTTTCATGGTATCTCCTGCTTTGTTTCTTTTGTGAAGCATTCCTGCCATGATCGGCAGGGAAGGCTCGCCCGATTTGCAACCGTTCGCAGTATAGTCTCGTGCAAGAGGAGCTGCAAGGTATCTAGTGTGACATGACGTAGGACGGATTAACAATCCGTCTTACGGCATTTCTCCAAGTTATTTTTCGGCCGGTCCCAGGCGCGTTACCTCCAATCTCCGGTCATCGTGAAGGCGGCCCAATAGAACGGATGGGCGTGGCCATGCTGCTTGCGCATCTGCTGAATCAGGGCAATCTGGGCGTCGCGCAAGGCATCAACACCGGGCGTGCCCGCCTTCCAACGCGTGATGAAGTCGGTCATCAACGCTTGGGTCTCCCGGTCGGGCACCATCCAGAGCGTGGAGAGCACCCGGCGGGCGCCGGCCAGAAAGAACGCCCGCCGCAGGCCCATCACGCCCTCGCCCACTTGAACGTCGCCCAGGCCGGTCTCGCAGGCCGAGAGCACAACCAACTTTGTTCCCCACAGGTCCAGTCCGGCGACCTCCATGCCGGTGAGGATGCCGTCGTCCACGTCGTCGCGGTCTTGAGCGGCTTCCCGGCGGTTGGCCCCGGCCAGCGCCAGGCCGCAACGAAGCAAGGGGTTCTCAATCCGCGAGCCGGGTTCGGCAAAGTCGGCCATGCCCGGTCCGGTCCCAAAACCTGTCCCCCGCGTGGTCAACGTCGCCAGGGAAAGGGTGTCCTTCTCCGGCGTCTGCGGTTGGTCGGGGAGGAAGAAGCCATGCGTAGCCAGATAGAGAACGCCGGGGGCGGAGACCCGTTTGACCACGCCTTTCAGGGCTTGCCGCTGGACATACTTTCGGCCGCCGATCAGCTCGGCCGCCGTCGCGACCTCGTTTCCCGTGGCCGGGAGCGGCGAAAACAGGACTTGGCGCTGTTCTCGCGAGCCGCCCACGCCGCGCATCACCGGGGGGTCCTCCGCCAGCTTGATCCGCTGCAACTCGGCCAGTTGCCCCTCGGGCGACAGATCGAAATCGGGATCGCCGACCAACACCGCGGGTTTGGCCGTTGTTTCAAGACTCCCCCCACCCGCTTGCGGGAGAGGGGCAGGGGGTGAGGACCCGGCGTAGGCCACGGCCTCGCGGCCGGCGCCCAAGTAGCTGAGCTTCTTGATCTCGATCAAATACTTACCGTCCTTGACCGGCAACGCCTCGAAAGGGACCAGGGCGAGTTGTCCGTCGGGACATACGATCCAGTGCCGCTTGTCGCGGATGTGCGGCAGGGCGGGGTCGATGACCAGTTTCCTGATCGCCAGGAGCTTTTCGCGGATTTCCTGGTCATCAGTGGGCCGTTGACCTTTCTCCGCCCTCCCCATGGTCTTGCGGAAATCGGCGATCGCGTCGTCGATGGGCTTTGCCGGGCCGAGATCGACCAGGACCGGCTGCGGCTGTTGGCCGGCCGTCGTGATGAAGACGACATAGCGCGAATCGCCCCAGCCATGTTCCTCGCGTACGGGTTTGAAATTGCAGTCGTGGAACCTGGCGTAGTCCAGGAGCACGCTCTGGGCCGGCATGGCCGCGGCAATCTGTACAAGTTTGGCCTGGCCGATGCGGCGCTGTTCGGCAAACTGGCTGCTCTTCTGGGCCAGCTTCGACTCCAACTCTTGGACCCTTGTCTCGGCCGCGATCTGGCGCCGCCGGACCTCCTCCGGCCCCATTTTTGGCGGCGGGCTCAAGGTAAGCTGCGCGAGTTCCTGCCGCGCCGTCGTCAACTGTCCGATCAGGTTGCGAACCGTGGGGTCTGCGCTCTGTCGCAATAGGCGCTGCCTCTCGGTTTGCGCCTCGGTGGCCAGCGCCTTCCACCGGGCCAGCCACTCGGCGCCCTGTTCCTCCGCCCCCTTGAGGTTCACATGCTGACGGACGAAGCTCAGAAAAACCTCCACGTTGGACCAGACATGCCGTGCATAAGCAATCTGCCTCCGCTCCGGGAGCCCGATCAACACCCGGGCGGTGTGCTCATGAAGCGATTCCAGCCCCTGCGCGAAGCACGGCAACGCCTGTTCGGGCTTGTCCCATGCCGCGTAGAGCCAGCCCTGACCATTCAAACAGCCGGCGTAACCAGGGTGATATTCCCCCAGGGTCTTCTTCGTTATCGCGAGCGCCTGCTGGTAGAGCGGTTCGGCCTTGGCGTACTCGCCCAGGAACGCGTACAGCCCGGCCAGGTTGTGCAGATAAGTGCCGTAACCGGGGTGATTTTCCCCCTGCGTCTTCCTCTGGATCGCCAGTGCCTGCCGGCAGAGCGGTTCGGCCTCGGCGTACTCGCCCATCGACTCGTACAGCCCGGCCAGATTGTTCAGACTCAGGGCGTAACCGGGGTGGTTTTCCCCCAAGGCATTCTTTTGGATCGCCAGCGCCTTTAGGTAGAGTGGCTTGGCCTTGGCGTACTCGTGCATCGACTCGTACAACCCGGCGAGGTTGTTCAGATACACGGCGCAACCGAGGTCGTTTTCTCCCGGGGCCTCCTTATAGATCGCCAGCGCCTTTAGGTAGAGTGGCTCGGCCTTCGCGTACTCGCCCAAGCACTCGTACAGTCCGGCGAGGTTGTTCAGATACGCGGCACAACTGGGGTGGTTTTCCCCCCGCGCCTTCGTTTGGATCGCCAGTACTTGTCGGTAGAGCGGTTCGGCCAAAGCGTACTCGCCCATGAACTTGTGCAGCCCGGCGAGGTTGTTCAAGCACCCGGCGTAAAAAAGGTCGTTTTCGCCCTTGGCCTTCTTCGTGACCGCCAGCGCCTGTTGGTAGAGCGGTTTGGCCTTGGCGTACTCGCCCATCAACTTGTACAGCTCGGCGAGGTTGTTCAGATACAGGGCGTAACCGAAGTCGTTTTCGCCCAAGGCATTCTTCTGGACCGCCACGGCTTGCCGGCAGAGCGGTTCGGCCTTGGCGTACTCGCCCAGGTCACGGTACAGCCCGGCAAGGTTGTTCAGACTCAGGGCATAATCCGGATGGTTCTCGCCCGGGACCTTCTTCCGGATCGCCAGCGCCTGCTGGAAGAGCGGCTCGGCCTTGGCGAAATTCCCCGCGTCCTCGTACTCCCTGGCAAGGTCGTTCAGGCTCGCGGCGTAGTTGGGATCGTTTTCCCCCTGGGCCTTTTTCCGGATTGCAAGCGCCTGTTCGTGCAGCGGCGCGGCTTTGTCGTGCTGTCCCATGTGCTCGTAGAGGCCGGCGAGATTGTTCAGCGCCATGATGTAATTGGGATGATTTTCCCCCAGGGTCTTCTTCAGGATCGCGAGCGCCTGCTCGCAGAGCTGCGCGGCCTTGGCGCGATCGCCCGTACGATCGTAAAACCAAGCGAGGTTGTTCAGACTTACGGCGTAGTTGCGGCTTTCTGGACCGTAACCGGCCTTGGTCGCCTCGACGAATTCCTTGGCAACCGAAAGCGCCTCGGCGTACTTGCCTTCCTCTCGGAGGGCCGACACCTTCTGGAAAAGTCTGTTGGCACGTGCTCGATCCGAATGACCCGCCGCAGTTCTCTCCGGCGGCGTTTGTGTCCTGGCCAGATCGCAGAAGGTTACCGTTGCGGCAAGAGCTACCACAGTGACAAACGCCCTTTTCGCTCTCATTTGACACCTCGCGTTGACTACGAAACCCTGACGGAACTTCCAATCGCCTTCACCGCGGCCCGCTCCCGGAGGGAGAGGTTGATGATAAACACGTCGCAAGTTCCGCCGACGGCCGTTTCTAGGGGTCCCGCGGGCTAATCTCCACCGGCGTTGCTGATGAACACGTCGCGGCAGGTGGGCTCCTATCGCCTTTTTTGTGACGGAGACATGACTACCCACCGCCGGCCGCGATGCCGCTGTCCGACAAGGGAAACCGTGACGGCCCTTGGTTCGGCCCCTTCGTCGACGGGGGCCGATGATACCGATGATACCAAGTCATCGAGTTTAGAGCAACAATACGCCAGGTATTGATTCCCCGGTCCCTATTGCGCGTCGCAAGAGGCCTTGCACGCGTCGTAGCGCCACGTCAGGCCCACGCCGATGTAATACAGCGCCAGCGACGCCGAGTTGTTGGCGCCGAACTTGTCGCTGGCGGGCAACAGCCCGCCGGCGAACAGGTCGAGGTCGAGCCCCTGGAACAAGAGATCCTGCCGTCCGACGCCGCCGGTGATGCGGTGCTGATTGACGAAGGGCGCGCTGGACGCCTGGTACAACTGGATGGCGTCGGCCCCCACGCCCGAGATGCCGTCGAAACTGCTGCCCACGCTGTGGTTGATGGGGTTGCTGTTGTAGGAGTATCCGACGCGGTACTTCATTTTGTCGCGGGTGAGTTGTGCGCCGACGGCAAACGCCCATTCGTTCACCATCACGTCTTGCCAGAGGGCGGCGTCGTCCCACAGCTTATAGTAAACGTCCGCGGCCAGCAGCAGGTTGCCGTCCATCAGGCTGCGGTTGGCGATGCCCAGGCCCAAGGTCGTCGGCTGGGAGATGCGGCAGTCGTAGTAGTTCGTTCCCACGCGTATGCCCTCGGGAAAATCGAATGTCATCTTCGACTGGTAATAGAAGCCCAGCGTGGTGCAGTCGTTCAGTTCGTAGTCCAGCCCGACTGTTCCGCGCAGGGCGTAAGCGTTGACCATGGCGGAACCGACGATCGGGCCGACGAGTCCCAATTGCTCGAAGCCGGTGCCAAGGGTCATGGCGGCCCCCACGGAAAGCCGATCGTTCAACTGAAAGCCGGCGCCCAGGTTGATGCCCAATACCAAGTATTGACCGCTGCTGTTGTTGAGAATGGTGCCCGGCGCCTCGCCGCGATACTCGGCTCCGCCGCCGCTGATACCGGCGATCCCCATGCCCAAGGTGCCGGCCAGGCCGAGGGACCGCAGGTCTTGGGCCACGCCGATTTCGGTGGCTGCGCCGCCCTCGGTCCGCGACGTGGCGCTGAAGGGAGTTCCGGGGCCCCCCAAGAGCGAAACCGGCTTGCCGTCGCTCGTCACCGTGGGATAGCCTTCCATCCAGCCGCCGCCGAGCGTGAACTGGGTCCCCTCGAATTGGGCGAGCGTGGCCGGGTTGCCGAAAATGGCGGAGGGCACGTCTTGGGGCCGCGCGACGCTCACGCCCGCCATGCCGCCCGAGGCCGGCGCCATGATGTTCTGCAAATCGCTGCCGTAGCCCTGGCCGCGGGCGAAATCGGCATGCCCCGCAACCGCAATCGTGACGGCCAGACCAAGAACATGAGCGGAGAATCGCATGAAATTCTGCCTCCAATGCGAGGACTTGCGTTTCAACGTCTTCTTGCGCAAAGGTCCAATCCCATCCGTGGTATCGGTTCTGAGGGAAATAACCCTTGATCGGACCAGGCCGCAGAATTCGAGTGCGCCGCCTTTGATCTTGGCCGTATCGCTATAACCGTCAGGGTTTGACTCGAACGACCCTCTTTGCGCGGCTTGCAGCGACTTGCCCGCTCGATTATCTTCCAGGCGTGTATCAGAATGTCCTGATTTGCGGCATCAGCACGCAACTTCACGGCCTGGAACCAGATTGGGATGACGAGATCGAGCCCGGCCACGCCGACTTTGCCCGGTCGGGCCTTCGCCGTCGCTCGGCAATACGCCCCAGCTACCTCTATGGTGCAGATGTTCGGGAGATTTCGGGTGTTATCGGTCGAGTTGACGCGGCTCGGCTTGACCGAGTACGGAGCCGCCTTGCGGAATTGCTCGCCTGAAGGCGCAGGCAAGCCACCCGTAGCGTGCATGGCGCTCGGCAAGAACTCGCATGAGTCTCCTGATCTGCGTTTTTAAGTCCACAAATTCCGCTCCAGCATCCGGTAATTGATCGCTTGGTTCCGATGATGCGGCTTCCCGCCGGAAGTTTGAGGATGAATCGGCCCATATCCGTCGTTGCGCCTGCGATAGACGATCGCGGTTTGGAGCGCAGGGGTTGGGAGTCGTTGTTCCTGAGCGGCGGTAAGACTCGCGAGCCGCAATAAGACTCCCGTCCCTTATACTCTCCGCATGGCGTGCAAAAGTCCCTCATGGATCATGCCGGACGGAGTTCCCAGCGCCGTGCCCGCTCAGTCATGGATTCGACATGGTCCGGCCAATCGTGCAAGGTCGCCGGATCAAAATCAGCGCCGTTGGGCCAAACCAGCGTATGGACTTCCGGGTCGATCAGGACTTGATTGAAGACGTTCAAATCGCGCAACGGCCCAAATAACTCGCCTGCAAGCACGCTCTGAAAATCGATGATCTGCTCCGACCCGTCGTCGAAGATGACGCGCAGCGTGTAGGGTCCTACGATGCCGAAACCTCGAACACGGTAAATATGATGAATCATTGTTCACTCCAAGGGCTCGATCGGTCGCGGGGCCTGACCCTCCTGGAGGAGTTGCCAGTCAGCAATAAGTTCATCTTGGTGCAATTCCGCCCATGCCTCGACAAAGCGGAGTTGGCGCCGCGGAAGCGAGCCGGCTAGCAATTCTATCGGGTCAAGCCCGATGACGGCAACGTCGTCAACGTAGTTCGCATGAAAATGCGGCTCGTGGTGTGGTCCGCCGGTTTCCATGTACATTCTAATGATAATCCCAAAGAATCGGCTGAGTTCCGGCATGTCATAATTTCCTCACGTCCACAAATTCCGATCCAGCATCCGGTAATTGATCGCCTCGTTCAGATGATGCGGCTTCACGCCGTCGCAGTCGTCCAGGTCGGCGATGGTGCGGGCCACGCGAAGGATTTTGTCGTGGGCCCGCGCGGAAAGACCCATCTCGGTCATCGCCCCCTTCAACAGGTTGCTGCACTCGCTGTCCAAGACGCAGCACTGGCGGGTCTGCCGGTGCGACATGTCGGCGTCGTAGCGCGTCTTCGAGCCGTTGAACCGCGCCGCCTGCCGCTGCCGGCCGGCGGCCACCACCGCCCGCATCTCCGCGCTGGACGTGCGCGGCGTCCCGCCGGAAAGCTCGCGGAACGGCACCGCGGGGACCTCGATATGAATGTCGATGCGGTCCAAGAGCGGACCGGAAATCTCGCTCATATATCTCTCGATCTGCGGCGTCGTGCAATTGCAACTCCGCCGCGAGTCGCGGCGATAGCCGCAGGGACAGGGGTTCAAGGCGGCGATGAGTACGATCCGCATTCCGGCAGAACTCCGCCGCCTGATGCGCGAGCGGGCCGCCGAAAGCGCGAATACTGTTTGATCCCCGAATCGATTACTCTGGGCACACATGCCATATCTTTCAAAGTGCAAAGCGTAAGTCAGGCCCCGCATCCGTGTAAACGTCTTCATCCGTGAAGATCCGAACGGCGCTCATTCTGCGTTCCTGCGGCGGGCCATGGCAGCCTTGACCGTCGCTTCGTCGTCGGCAGCCAAATTCGCGTCGATCTCGTCAAGATGTTCGTAAGCAAAAGCCAGCGCGTCATGCACATCACCCGGCCTTAGCGAGGGATACTGCTGCACGATCTCTTCGACGCCCATGCCAAACCGGTAGGCTGCCAGAACCGTGGCGATACGTATCCGCATGCCGCCGATGACAGGCTGGCCTCCACAACGAGCAGGGTCCCTTTCGATATTTCGATAGTCGAGTTTCTGCATGTTGCCGATCCGTTCGACGTGAGTGGAATCGTTTCTTCCACAGCACCAAGTGCCATACCCTATTCTACCGGCGTTCCTTTTTTTCAACAACTCCGCCTTCCCTTTCCCGGCAAGACTCCGAACTCGGCAACAATATCCCGATGCTTTTCACCCCAGGACCGTAGCGATGCGTATCGCTTACCTCGATTTTCCTCGCGGCATGCTTTCCTTCACGTCCACAAATTCCGGTCCAGCATCCGGTAATTGATCGCCTCGTTCCGGTGATGCGGCTTCACGCCGTCGCAGTCGGCCAGGTCGGCCTAGTGCTAATGACGGAGGTTCTTGTCCTCGGCCGCGGCCATGGCCATCGACAACGCCTTCAATTCCGGGTGTTTGTTCCCAAGAGCGCGTGTTCCGGCAGGCCGGACTTGCTACAAAGCGTAAGTCCGGCCCCGGTTCGCGTTTTTCGGGAATCGGAGCCACGGTGCAATTAATGATCAGTCGGCGGCCGAGAACAGGGACAACTGTTGCCCGTCGAGGACCGTACCGTTCGTGGCAACGGCGTCGGCGGCCTCTCGGAACGTTGTTTTCGCGATCCGGTCGAGTTCGCCCCGGCAGGACGAGAACGCCGCGACCGCTGCTTGCGGCGAGTTGGTCGGGCCAAGCAGCTTGAGAAACTGACTGGTGAGAGTCACGCGGCAGTCATTCAGTGAAAGGGCGAGCCCCAACCGCCGCAGGCGCAAGAGTTTTCGCGGGCGCGGGCGGCTGCCGTCTCCAGCATTGCAGGAGTCAACGGCGAGGTCTGGCAAGTTCCAGTTCGCTTTCGGCAGACGAAGACGATATCCAGTTGGATCGGCTCCTTGGCCTGGGATTTCGGCGTGGCCACCGACATTTCCGCTTTTACCGGATGCGCTTGCACGACGGCGAAGCCGGCTCCGTACATCGCCTGAAGCAGCGAGGTCCAACCTTCCTCTCGGGAGTGATGGTAGGTGAAGGCGAGGAGCCCATCGTCTTTGAGGATCCGTTTGCACTCGGCAAAAACGCGGCCCAGCTTCTCGGCAAACCGGTCCGCTGCGGTGTCTTGCACTTCGCGTGGATGACGCGTGGTCGGTTGGTCCGTAATGAACCCCCGCGGGAACAGGCTTTGCCAGGCATGGAAGAAGTCGGCGAGTTCCGAGTAATGCACGTTGTCGAAGAACGGCGGATCGGTAACGATCACGTCGACCGAACGATCCGGCAGACCCGTCGCGTCAGAACTGCCGCAGGAAAGGTAGATCGCCCTTTGCTCCATCTGGCCGCGCGGAGGCCAAACGGTTTCCACGCGGCCGGAGAACGTTTTCCCGCCGGGATACACCTTGCCCTCGCCGCCGTCGCGGACTTCAAATGGCGCCTCGCGGTACTCGATGGCCCGCAGAAGACGACTGGCGAACAAGTTCCGAAACGACCCCGAACTCTTGGGCGTTCCCCATACGTTCGCCTCGATCGGCAACCGTTCGGGTTTGAGGATGTGGTGCGAGAACATGTGCCGGACCGCGCCGGTCCCCTCTCCCTTGTAAGAGGCAAACAGATTGTTGAACTCCAGCAGGCCGGAAAAGAGCGTCAACATGGCATCCCGAGTGCTCGGATCAGGCAGGTGGGAAATCGCCTCTTGGAGCCAGCTCAGCGCAAGCAACTGCCGGTCGTTGAAAAAATCCCGCCAACAGCGGTAATTGTAGCCGATCGCCTGCCGCGTGTTGTAGCCATCGGTCAGAACCGCGGTCGGAAGCCGGATCGCGCCGCGTGCCAGTTCGTTCGCCAACAGTCGGCTGCAATCGAGGTAAGCGCGATAGTCATCGTCCGTCCCCGGCAGATACCGCTTCGTCCCATCAGCGTTAAGCAGGAGCTTGGCGTACAGCCGGTGCGCGGGCGCTCCTTCCGCGCGCGCACGGCCTTGGCAATGACAAATTCCCCCGCGCATTTCGGGCATTTTGCTTTTGTCCCGGCCGCGGTTCCCCGGCATGGATCGAACGACAAACGGCACGCAGGGCACTGCGCCGGTTCGTCGCGACGGCGCACGGGAAAAATGTCGCCACACTGCGGGCAACACACCTGAACCTCGGGTTTCCTGGCCGGATTGGCGTTTCTCGCCATAATTCGGGTCGGAAACAGATCGACGGAAGATTCGCAGTGGGGGCACGTGGCTTGTTTGACCCAGAAGAAATAAAGCACGTCCTGCAAGCGTCCCTTGTCGTCCGGCGAAAAATAGAGTTTCCGAATTCGCTCTCCCACCGACGCCGACAACCCATGGAAAGCGGCTCGCAGACGCTTGCCGTCCAGAGGGCCGAGGGCCACGCGCACTCCTTCGCAGGCCACCGGGTTGATGTCTCGACCCAACGCGGTGCATCCGAGCTTGTGCGCCTCGCCTACCGTCGTGCCACTGCCCATGAACGGATCGAAAACCGCAACCCCGGAAAAATCATGGGCCGCGTAGAATGCCTTTTTCAGGTCCTCCCCCGGCGGCAGCAGACAACCCAGAATTATCCCGCGAAAAACCGATCCCAGCCGCTTCGCCCACCACTTGTGGATGTGATAAACGGGCCGGTAGATCTCCTTGCGCAACTCTCGCGCTGCGCCAGCGACGACAGGAACTCGAACGGGAAGTCGTCGGACTCGATTGGTCGCGCTGATGTTGCATTACTATTCTTCACTGGGCTCTTCTTCCTGGTCCTCGGCCTTCTCGGTCGCGATCTGGGCCGAATCGCGCAATACGACGGGCTCGCGCGACCCTGAAGCCTCGCGCCAGGCATAGAACTCGTGCTCACGGCCTGCACCGGGATTCGGAATGGCTGTCGGAGTCAGCGTATTCGCACGCAAATCGAACGTGTAGCCCACGATAAGTCGTTCAGCTTCTCTCCGCACGAGCTGGCCAACTTGATGAAAGCCTTCAGGCACGCGATGCCCCTTCGGCAGAATCAATGTTTGCTCATGGGCAACGCCGGCGGCTAGCCCGAACGGTGTTGGCGCGACATACATCTTGCGGTCTCGGATCATGATATCCCCGTAGCTGCCAAACCCTTTGACATTCCGGTTCTTATGCACGAACTCGTGGTCGGCATTCAGGAAATCCCCGTGGCAGATTACCAGGTCCAAAACGGGATACTTGTTGCCATCCGGTTCCGCAGGGTACCGCCCAAAAACGTAGAAGATCGTCCTGCCGTTATGGCTGCCTGTCGGAACTTGGCTGTTGCAGTCGTAATTCACTTCGCGACCCGGATATGCTAGACCTTTGACCTCATACCCCTCGGCAATTTGAACTATTCGGAAGTCGGGGTACGTATTCCTGCCGCCGACTTCGAACTGCAACCTAGTCTCGACGAGCCGGTCGCGCAGCCAGTGCTGGAAGTGGAACTCCTTGTCCTGTCGCGACTCTCGGCGGATCAACTTTCCCCCGCGAATTGCGGCCACGCAACCCTGAAATATCTCAACCACGTTACTGTCTTTCACCATAGGCCTCCAATTTACGATATTGTTGGCCGGCCGACAAGTTGCTTCGTCCGGCTTCGTGCGGCTTCCGGGAGATCGGCAAAGCTCCTTGTCGGGTCAGGGAGCGAAACAGGTCCGGTATATCCGCTTGGACAGCCGTTCTCTGGGAATATCCGGGTTTGCAGGCCAACCATTAGACGCCATCGGTGATGGCGGCCGCCACTGGCCGGAAACTGCCCACATTCCACGCTCCTCCCCAAGAACGAAATGAAATCCTCAAGCGCTTGCGCACCATGGACTTACGACGATCTTTCTGTCCGTTGTCTCGGCCCGCGGCCGCCGGACTGAAAATTCTTGCGCTGCATTGCCGGAAATTTTCCCCTCCGGCCAGGCGCCGCAACCTCTTGCGGGGACACCACTTGCGGCGACCGCGCTTGCCGCGTGGCCTGCCGCGCCGCGAAAATCTCCGCTCCCGCCTCTTGACAGACTTCCATATCTATTGATAATTGCAGTTATTAATCGCTACCTATCCATGCCAACCAAGTACCGAAGGGAGATCGACCATGGGTTCCATTACTGGAGAGCCGGCAACCGCCGCCCCGCAAGCGCCGCTCGGCCGGAGCGTGAGGGTGAGCAACTGGAACCTGACGCCGCGACGGCGGAAGGAAACCTTGCTGCCGCAGATCATCGAGCTTGCCCTGGAGGGCCATTCCGGCGAAACGATCGCCCGCCAGGTCGGCATGCCCAGCCGGACCGTGAGACACTGGCTGCGCGAGTTGCGGCAGGAATGGATCGCCGAGGCGGCCGGCGGCGCCGCGGAACTGGCGGCCGTCACGCTGGCCCGCCTGACGGCGGTCTATCGCGAGGCGATGGAAGCCTGGCGCGAAACGCGCGCCGACTGGGAAGTCCGGCTCGTCGAGGACACGCAGGTGGCCGACGGCAGCCGCCCCGCAAAGCAGAAACGATCGGTCCGCACTCAACCTCAGCGCCGCAACGCCGCCCTGCTCACCAGGGCCATGGCCGCCGCCAAGGCGATGTTTGATCTCAAACTCCGCGCGGCGGTGCCGCCGCCCAAGCGCCGCCTGACCGGCCCGGACGGCAAACCGATTCCGTTGGAGAGCCTGACGGAGGAGGATCTGCGCAGCATGAGCGAAGATGAACTCGCCGCCATCGACGCCCGGTTTTCGGCCGCAATCGCGGCAAAGGGCGGGCCGATTACGGACCATCCGGCGTTGGAAGACCTGAAGCGCATGACCGATGCCGAACTGCGTGCCTACGACGCCCGGTTGAGCGCCGAAATCGCGGGGCTCGACCGTGCCAACGATTCGACGCGAGCGCCGCCGGCGCTTGCCCGCAACAGGCTACGTAGCATTGGATCGGGTTCGGCGCGGAAGAGCCGATTTGGTGCAGGATTCTTGCCGCCCTTCCGCTTTATATTTGCTTCGCCCCCAAGAGAGTTCATAACCCTGTTTTCCCCGCAGTTTTTCGCCGGTGATCGAGAGTGCTTCCAGTCCTGTAGCGACAATCAACCTGACTATCCGAGGTAGAAAATGACGGCCAAATCCGATGAAAAACCGATTTCCGGCAAGTCCCGGCAAGAATCCCCCCATCGGAACCGTAGGGCGGGCTTTAGCCCGCCTGCATGTAAAGGCGGGCTAAAGCCCACCCCAACAATTTCCCGCATTCCGCATCCAAACCCAGAAGAGGCAAAAAGACAACGGCCCTGATTTCGGACCACAACGTTGTGGACCGCGCGGGCGGAAAAAAACCGGGATTTCTTGGACGGAACCCACGGACAGATAACGTGTTAGGCCGTTGTCCGCCCGGTCCGCGAAGCAGGCCGCCAGTTGCTGGACACCTATGCGCGGCATATAATTCCGCGACTATTGTATGCCCCACGCATGGGGTAGCGGTTACCAGGCGGTTTTCTTGTCGTCGCCTGGGAACTATCGCTAGGAAGCGACGGATGTTTCGCTGACTGTTCGACGCCGGGCAGGCCGGCGTGTTCGACACTATCTGACTCGAGGAGACGCTTATGAAGCGAATGATGTTGTTGCTCGTGTTCTGGATTTCGGTCGCCGGGCTGGCGATCGCGGAACAACCCAAGGCCGGGCCCAACGAGGAAGCCGCCGTGCGGGCCGCGGCCGCTGCCAGTACGCAGGCGACTGCGGCGCCCGCGTCTGCTTCCCCGCTGAAGGACCTGGAGTGGCTCGTCGGCGAGTGGACCGACGCCAGCGGCGACTCGGCCATCGCCACGACCGTGGCCTGGACGAAGAACAAGCGCTTCTCGAGCTACTCGTTCAAAGTCGCGGCTCCGGGCGCGGATGACTTGGAGGGCACGCAGGTCATCGGCTGGGATCCGGCGGCCGGCACGATCCGCTCCTGGATGTTCGACTCCGACGGCGGGTTCGGCGAAGGGACCTGGTCCAAGAAAGACAACCGCTGGATGATCAAGTTCAAGCAGGTGCTTCCCGACGGCCGCAAGGCATCGGCCACGAACATCTACACGATCATCGACAAGAACACGATCACCTGGCAATCGATCGGCCGCGAGGTCGACGGCCAGTTCATGCCGAACATTGGACCGGTGAAAGTGGTCCGAAAGGGGAAATCATGAGAACTTCGAAATATCTGCTCGTTGGCCCGGCTTTCATGATCTTGCTTCTTCCCGCTCATCTGTATGCGCAACGGGGAGGCGCGCGCGCGCGGTGGCGGCGGAGCGCGCTGCGCGGGCAGGCGGCGGCGGTGTAGCCGCGGCACGGCCAGCGGGCGGTACTGCCTTCGATCGCAGCCCGTCGATGAGTCGGGCGGCGCCGGCACAGGTTCAGCGTCCCGCGGCAGCTCCGGCGCAGGTCCAGCGGCCCGCGGCAGCTCCGGCGCAGGTCCAGCGGCCCGCGGCAAGCCCGGCGCAGATCCAGCGTCCCGCGCAGCCGGCAGCGGCGACGCGGCCGGCGAACAGCATTGCCAACCGGCCGGCAACAGGCGGCGGCAATTTGGCCGGCGGCGGATCGCCACCGGTTAATCGCGGCAATGTCGCCCAGAATATCCCCCAAGGGAATATCGCTCAGGGAAATATCGGCGTCGGACAGCGTGCGCCCCTTGCATCGACGCAACCGGTCCAACGCCCGAGCCAGAACCAACTCAATGGCTTCTTGAACCTGCCGCAGCAGTCGGCGGCGACCCGTCCCGCGCCTCCCACGCCCAGCCAGCTTCCCGCTTCCGGTTCGGGCATCAATTCGAAGACGGTCATTCAGGGCAAGAACGGCTACACCGCCGTCAACGTCCGCGGCGGCGCCGTCAGCGGCGGCGTGGCGCAGGTCGGTTCCGCAACCGCCATCCGCGGCCCTGGCGGAAACACCATCGCCTACGGCCGCGGCGCTTCGTTCGTCAATGGCCAGTTCGTCGGCGGCCAGACCTGGCGGGCCGTCAACGCCAGCTTCACCCATTGGCACAACTTCACTCCCGGCTGGTACGCTCGTTACCCTGGCTGCTGGTGGCCGGGCAAATGGGCCGTCGCCAGCACGGCCTGGGCCAGGGCCACTTGGGCCGTCGCCGGCAGCTACTGCGGCTGCTCCGGCGACGGTGTCTATTACGACTACAGCCAGAACGTCGTCTACGATCAGGGCACCGTTTACTACGGCGATCAGCCCGTTGCCACGGCCGAGCAGTATTACGACGAGGCCGCACATCTCGCCACGGCCGGCCAGAATACGAGCGACGAGCAGTGGCTGCCGTTGGGGGTCTTCGCCATCGTGGCCGAAGGCCAAACCACGACCGACAAGCTCGTGCAATTGGCCGTCAACAAGGATGGAGTCGTGCGCGGCAACTACCAGGACCTCTTGGCCGACAAGATCACGCCGATCATCGGCAGCATCGACAAGGAAACGCAGCGCGTGGCCATGAAGATCGAAGGCAACAACTTGCTCGTCGCCGAGACGGGCCTCTATAATCTGACCAACGATGAGGTGCCTTTGCTCATCCACGTCGGCGCCGACCGGCAGGAGAACCGCACGTTGATCCGCTTGGACGAGGAGCAAGCCGGAGGGACCGCCAAGTGACGAAAACGCCCCCGCTGGGCTTGCCCCAGCGGAGCGCAGGATTGGCAACTAATGACACCGCCTCGTCCACCCCGTTTCACCGTTCTTCCGCCGGCGGGCCCGCCGGGCCGGGCGGCGGAAGAACGGCGAACAGAGGTTGAAGGCTGGCCCGTAGTGGTCAATCCTCCGCTCCGCTGGGGCAAGCCCAGCGGGGGCGGGAAGGCGCTTACAGTTAGAGTAATTAACGGCCGCGAACCACAACAATTTGCCAGGAGGAGTTACTTATGAACCATTGTCTAAAACAAGTCCCATTCGTCGTCTGGGCGGCCATGCTCCTCGGAGCGGCGGTCGCCACTGCCCGAGCGGCTGATGCGCCCGAGAAAGCGGCGGCCGAGCCCCGCGGCAGCCGCCGCAAGCCCTCCGACAAACGAGGCCGACGAAAAGGCGATCCGCGCCACGGCCGACGATTTCGTCAAGGCATTCAACGCCGCCGACGTCAAGGCGATCGGCGCCCTTTGGGCGCCGGACGCCGAGTACACGGACGAATCGGGCCAGTCGTTCCAAGGCCGCGCTGCGATCGAACAGGTATACGCCGACGTGTTCAAGCAGCACCTGGGCGCGATGATGACGGTCAAGATCGAGTCGATCCGCTTGCTGGGCCCGGATGTCGCCCTGGAAAAGGGCGTCGCCTGGGTCAAATCGCCCGGCGGGCTTGCCGACACGGCGGCACGCTACACCGTGGTCCACGCCAAGCGCAACGGCAAGTGGACCATGGTTTTCGGGCGGGACGCCCCCTACGTCCCGGCCTCGAACGAGGATTACCTGAAGGATCTGGAATGGCTCATCGGCGACTGGAACCCCGAAGCGAAAGAAATGCCCCTGCGGCTCCACTTCGAGTGGATGGCGCAAAGGAACTTCATCAAGAACACCTACACGGTCACGAAGGACGGCCAATCCACGTTGACCGGAGGCCAGATCATCGGCTGGAATCCCAAGCGGGGGCGGATCGTCTCCTGGCACTTCGACGCCCAGGGCGGCTTCGGCGAGGACGTCTGGACGAAAGACGGCTCGAAGTGGGTCATCGAGGCGACCGGCATGCTTCGCGACGGCAGCGAAAGCACCGCGGTCAACATCGTGACGCCCATCGACGCCAACAGCTTCACCTGGCAGTCGATCAAGCGGACCCTGGACGGCGTAAGCCTTCCCGATACGCCGCCCGTCAAGATCGTTCGCGTGCAGCCGAGCAAATGACATTCCTTCCCCCATAACCCAAGACATTCGATGATTTTCCGAAAGGTTTCTCTCATGATCAAAACGACGATCAGTTTGTTGATTGGAGCGTCCTTGGCGCTGCTGGGGCCGCAAGTCGTCCATGCCCGCGGTTGCGGCGGGGCCCGTGCGAGCGGCGGATACCACGGCGGCAGCTATTCCGGGTCGCGCTCCGATAGCGGCGAGAGCGGCGGCGGCTACGGCGGCGCAAGCGAGTTCGTACAATCGATCCTACGAAGGTTCGCACGGCGGCTCGGTCGATGCCAGCGGCACGCGCGGCGCGGCGTACGGCCCGAACGGCGCCGCGGCCGGAAGCACCCGCGACGTGTCCGCCACCGGCCCAAAGGCCAGAGCTACAACAGCCAGGAGGAGCGCGGCGCGGCGGCCGGTCCCAACGGCGCGGTTGCCGGCGGCAGCCGCAGCACCAGCGCCACGGGCGCTGAAGGCCAAAGTTACTCCGGTCAGCGCGAGGGCGCCGCGGCCGCCGGCCCCAACGGCGCCGCCGCTGCCGGCGGGTATCACGGCACCGCGGGCTATGGCACCGCGCACACGGCGCTGCCCACCGACGCCGGTTTCGGCATGCCCGGCCGCGAGAACCGGCTCGACCGCCTACGCCGGCTATCACCAGACCGAGGCGGTCAGCGGCAGCGTCTACGCCGCCCGCGGGGCCGCCGTCAGAACCTCGTACAACGGCTACGGCATGTACGGGGCCGGCTGGCATGCCGCCAATCCCGGCGCCTGGGCGGCGGCGGGCTGGACGGCCGGTCAGGCCTGGGCCCCGGCCACTTGGCCCGCCGTCGGCGCATCGCTGGGCTGGGCGCCGGCGTGCAGCCGGTCGCCTACAACTACGGCACCAACGTCACCTACCAGGACAACCAGGTCTATTACGGCAACCAGCCGGTAGCCACGGCCGACCAGTACTATCAGCAGGCTGCTACGTTGGCGCAAAGTGCTCCCGCGGCCGACGCGGCGGCCGACGAGTGGATGCCCTTGGGCGTCTTCGCGCTGGTCCAGAAAGAGCAGTCCGACCCGCACTACGTGATGCAATTGGCCGTCAACAAGGTCGGGGGCGATCGCGCGGAAACTACACCGACGTGATCAGCGGAACGAATGTCCCGATCCAGGGGGCCGTCGACAAGAAGACGCAGCGCGCCGCATGGACGGTTGGAAAGAACAAGACCACCGTCTGCGAAACGGGGATCTACAACCTGACCCAAGACGAGGCCCCGGCGCTCATCCATATCGGCAAGGACAAGACCCAGCAGTGGCTGCTGGTCCGGCTGAAGCAGCCGGAGAAACAAGAGCCATAGAAAGATAGGACCCCGGGACCCCATCCGGCCGGGTACCCTCAGCGTGCGGATGGTGAATAAGTTGCCTAAAGCAGATAACGAAAACGGAAGCGACCCCATCCACCTTGGGTGGATGGTGAAGAAGGTTGCTTGGCTCCGCCGCGGACTTGCGCTAGCTGGAGAACCTGATTCACCATCCAGGCGGTTTGTCGATTTAGTCGAAGACTGCCCTCCCGCCCCCGTCGGGCTTGCCCCGGCGGAGCGAAGGACTGACCACTACTGGCCAGCTTTCAATCGCTGCTCGCCGTTTTTTCCGTGTTTCCGCGACCCGGCCCACGGGCCGGGTCGCGGAAACACGGAAAAAACGGCGAAAGGGGTGGGCGGGGCGGTGTTTCTAGTGGCCAATCCTCCGCGCCGCTGGGGCAAGCCCAGCGGGGGCGGGACTAAATCGACAGACCGCAGGCGAGCCGGATGGGGTCGTTGCAAGACTTATGTGTAACGACGGGACGTGCCATCCCTGGAGAGAACCATATACGTTGCCTTTTTTCGTGAGCTATCCCTGGCATCGTGTTCGCGTGCGTCATTTTTCCCCGAATCTGAAGGAACAAGTTATGTTGAGTAGTCACGTAGCGAAGCGCTGCGGCCGTGGGCTCGCCGCAGCCGGATTGGTGTCTGCCTTGTTGTTCAGCATGCTGTCGACGAGTTCCGGGCAAATGCTTCGCCGTCCGCGGCGGGCCCCGGCGGCCAGCAACTCGGTCCCGGCGTCCGAAGCCTCGGCTCCGCAAACCAGCGGCGTGCCGGGCTCGCCGAGCGCCACGACAACCATCAGCGGGAAACAACTCCCGCCCCCCGACCCGCAGTTCGGCGGCGTGATCAAGGAGAACGCCGCGCAGTCGAAGCCCTGGTGGGCGCCGCGCGTCGTGCCGCCCAAGGGCGCTCCGAACGTGCTGTTGATCATGACCGACGACGTCGGCTTTGGCGCGCCGAGCACGTTTGGCGGCGTGATCCCCACGCCCGCGCTGGACCGCCTCGCCAAGTGCGGCCTGCGCTACACGCAATTCCATTCCACCGCGCTCTGCTCGCCGACCCGCGCCGCGCTCATCACCGGCCGCAACCATCACTCGGTGGGCTTCGGCGTGATCTCGGAGCAATCCACCGGCTTTCCGGGCTACAACAGCATCATCCCCAAGGACAAGGCCACCATCGGCCGCATCCTCAAGGACAACGGCTTCGCCACCTCGTGGTTCGGCAAGGACCACAATACGCCCACCTTCCAGGCCAGCCAGGTTGGTCCGTTCGACCAATGGCCCATCGGCATGGGCTTCGAGTACTTCTACGGGTTCGTCGGCGGCGACACCAGCCAGTGGCAGCCGAACTTGTTCCGCAACACGACGGCCATCTATCCCTACGTCGGCAAACCCGACTGGAATCTCACCACCGCCCAGGCCGACGACGCCGTCGCCTGGCTGAACCAACTCAACCAGATCGACCCCGACAAGCCGTTCCTCTGCTACTACGTGCCCGGCGGCACCCACGCGCCGCATCACCCGACCAAGGAATGGGTGGACAAGATCCACGACCTGCACCTCTTCGACAACGGCTGGAACCAACTGCGGGAAACGATCTTCGCCAACCAGAAGAAACTCGGCGTGATCCCGCCGGATGCCAAGATGACCCCGTGGCCGAAGGACCTCCTTAAGGATTGGGACGCGCTCAACGCCGACGAGAAGAAGATGTTCATCCGCCAGGTCGAGGTCTATGCCGCGTATTTGGCCTATACCGACCACGAGATTGGCCGCGTGATCCAGGCCGTCGAGGACATGGGCAAGCTCGACAACACGCTCATCATCTATATCAGCGGCGACAACGGCTCCAGCGCCGAGGGCCAACTCATCGGCACGCCCAACGAAGTGGCCATGTTCAACGGCGTCCAAGTCCCCGTCGAGGACCAGTTGAAGTTTTTCTACGATGCCTGGGGTACCGACCGCACCTACAATCACATGGCCATCGGTTGGACGTGGGCCTTCGACACGCCCTTTAGCTGGACCAAGCAGATCGCTTCGCACTTCGGCGGCACGCGGCAGGGCATGTGCGTTTCCTGGCCGGGGCACGTCAAGGACGCGGGCGGCATCCGCAACCAGTTCCATCACGTGATTGACGTCGTGCCGACAATCCTCGAAGTCTCCGGCATCCGCGCCCCGGAGGAAGTGGACGGCATCCGGCAGGCGCCGCTTGAAGGCGTGAGCTTTGCCTACACGTTTGATCCGGCCAACGCCAACGTCGCCTCGAAGCACAAGACCCAATACTTCGAAATGATGGGTGACCACGCCCTCTACCACGAAGGCTGGATCGCCAGCACCAAAGTCGTCCGCCCGCCCTGGGAAGTCATCGGGCCGGTCAACCAGGACCCCTTCAATCATTGCACGTGGGAACTGTACGATCTGAGCAAGGACTGGACCCAATCCGAGGACGTCGCCGCGAAATACCCTGCGAAGCTCAAAGAGATGCAGGACCTCTTCGCCCGCGAGGCCCGTAGATATCAGGTGCTCCCCTTGGACGCCTCCGTCGCCACCCGCCTCGTCATGCCGCGGCCGAACATCACCGCCGGACGCAGCGAGTTCGTCTACACGCAGCCGCTCACCGGCATTCCGCAGGGCGACTCCCCGCTCCTGTTGAACTGCTCCTACACCATCACGGCCGACATCGACGTGCCGACGGGCGGTGCGGAAGGCATGTTGCTCACCTCCGGCGGCCGTTTCGGCGGCTACGGCTTCTACCTGCTCAAGGGCAAACCGGTCTTCCTCTGGAACCTGGTGGACCTGAAACGGGTCCGCTGGGAGGGGCCGGAGTCGCTTCCATCCGGCAAGCATACGCTGGAGTTCGATTTCAAGTACGACGGGCTCGGCATGGGCACGCTCGCCTTCAATAGCCTGAGCGGCATCGGCCGCGGCGGCACCGGCGTGCTCAAGGTGGACGGCAAGGAAGTCGCCACGCAAAAGATGGAACGCACCATCCCGCTCATCTTCCAGTGGGACGAGACCTTCGACATCGGCTCGGATACCGGTACGCCTGTTTGCGACGAGGACTACCAGTGTCCATTCGCATTCACCGGCAAACTCAACAAGCTGACGCTGAAGATCGAGCGGCCACAGTTGTCGCCCGAGGACGTCAAGAAACTCGAAGCCGCACAGCGGAACAACCACGCCAGCGAGTAACGTGATTGTCCATTAGGAGGGTGGACGCAAGTTGTATAGTGTTCCAGAAATTGAACTCTTTTCAAAGTTGAGGACCATCTCATGCTAAGACTCAAGACTACCGTGGCCGCATGCCTCGCCTTGTCGGCGATCGGCGGCATCATCGCCTGTTCGTCGCAACTGGCCAAATCGGGCGGTGACGACGCCAAGACCAGTTCCCGCCCCAGCGGGGATCAAAAGGCGGCCAGTCCGGCGGCGACGGCGGCAGCTGCCCAACCAGGTTGCCCAAGCCGATGAAGCGGCCCCGGCTACTGGAACTGCCAGCGGCAAGAAGCCCAACATCGTCTTCATCATGGGCGATGACATCGGCATGTGGAACATCGGCGCCTACCATCGCGGCATGATGGCCGGGCGGACGCCGCACCTCGACAAGCTCGCCAAGGAGGGCATGCTGTTCACCGACTACTACGCCGAGGCAAGCTGCACGGCGGGCCGGGCGAACTTCATCACCGGCGAATTGCCCATCCGCACCGGCATGACCACGGTCGGCCAGGCCGGCGCCAAGATCGGCCTCCCGGCGGAAGCCTGCACGATTGCCACCGCGCTCAAAGCGCAGGGCTACGCCACCGGCCAGTTCGGCAAGAACCACCTGGGCGACCGCAACGAATACCTGCCCACCGTCCACGGCTTCGACGAATTCTTCGGCTACCTGTATCACCTGGACGCCATGGAAGACCCGGCGCATCCCAACTACCCGCAGAATCTCTTGAACGTGGTCGGCCCGCGCAACATGGTTCACAGTTGGGCGACCGACACGGACGACCCGACCGAGATGCCGCGCTGGGGCAAGATCGGCAAGCAGAAGATCGAGGACGCCGGCACGCTCTATCCCAAGCGGATGGAGACCGTGGACGACGAGATCCGCGACCTCGCCATCAATTTCATGGACAAGGCCAAGAAGGACGGCAAGCCGTTCTTCGTCTGGCTCAACCCGACGCGCATGCACATCGTCACGCACCTCTCGCCGAAATACGAGGCGCTGCGCAACTCGGAGAATGGCTGGTCGGAACAGGAAGCCGGCATGGCCCAACTCGACGACGACGTCGGTTTGGTGCTGCAGAAGCTCAAGGACATGGGCGAGGACGACAACACCATCGTCGTCTTCACCACCGACAACGGCACCGAAACTCTTCACCTGGCCCGATGGCGGAACGACGCCGTTCGCGCAGTGCAAGGGGACGGTCATGGAAGGCGGCTTCCGCGTGCCGTGCATCCTGCGCTGGCCCGGCCACGTCCCGGCGGACACGGTGCAGAACGGCCTCATGTCCGGCCTGGACTGGTTCCCGACCTTCCTCGCCGCCGCCGGCAACCCGAACATCACCGAGCAATTGCTCAAGGGCGTGAAACTCGGCGACCGGACTTACAAGAACCATCTGGACGGCTACAACCAGATGGCCATGATCACCGGCAAAGGCCCGTCCACGCGCCACGAGATCTTCTACCTCGGCGAAAGCACCGTCGGCGCGGTGCGCATTGACGACTACAAGTTCCGCTTCATCGACCAGCCCAACGGCTGGCTCGGCGACAAGACCCATCCGGACGTGCCCTACATCACCAACCTGCGTCTCGATCCGTTCGAGCGCATGGGCTGGCCGAACAACGGGACGAAAGACGGGGCGCAGCAATACTTCGATTGGTTCAAGTACCAATTCTGGCGCTTTGTGTTCGTCCAGCAGGTGATGGGCAAGGAACTCCAGACCTTCCTCGATTACCCGCCGATGCAGCGGGGCGCGAGCTTCAATCTCGACGCCGTCAAAGCGGAGATGGGCAAACGCATGCAACAGGCGGAGGCGGCGAGCCACGGCGCCAGCAACTAACCGGGATGACCTTCACGGCGCTCTTAAGAGGCTATCTCAAAATCGGGCATGTAGCGTAGGCTTCCAGCCTGCGTGCCCGATTGTGAAATAGCCTCTTAGGGCCGTACGCCTTCGTCCCAATGCGAATTCGCAGGCAACTTCACACTAGTTCACAAGGGAGCAGAACCATGTCTGAGCAGAGCAGTGTCGTCGGTATTTACGCCACCCTGGAAGCGGCGGAAGGGGCCGTCAAGAAGCTGGACGAGGGCCAGTTTCCCATCCGGCAGATTTCGCTGGTGGCCAGGGATATTCAGGACGAGAAAAAGGTCCACGGCTACGTGACCGCGTGCGACGTTTCCCAGGCCGGCGCCAAGACCGGAGCGTGGATGGGCGGCCTCTTCGGCGTGCTCGTCGGCGCGGCCTTCCTGTGGGTGCCGGGCGTGGGACCGGCGATCATCGCCGGTTCGCTCAGTTCCGTGCTCTTGGGCGGCGTTGAAGGAGCGTTGGCCGGCGCGGCGATGGGCGGCATCCTCAGCGGCCTCAGCGCCTGGGGAATCGCCAAGGAGCACATCCTCAAGTACGAGCAATCAGTCAAGGCCGGCAGCTACCTGGTTATTGCCCACGGCTCGCCGGAGGAAGTCGCCAAGGCCCAGGAACTGCTGAAGGCTTCGGGCGCAACGGACTTGACGGTCCACGGTTCGGCCGCGTGAAAGCAGGATTTCGACGTAGACTTGTGGTAACCACCAACCGTTATGGAGCAACCCATGATTCTTCCCAGAAGCACGCGTTCGATTTTGTCGCGAGTGGCGATTGTCCTCGTGGTAGCGGCTCTGCCGGTCCCGGCCACCGTTTGCGCCGAGCCAAGAGTTCCGCCGGTGCCGTCCACAACTGTTTCCGCTCAAGAAAAAGCCCCGCCGCTGCCGTCCAAAACTGTTTCCGCTCAAGAAAAAGCCCCGCCGCTGCCGTCCAAGACTGTTTCCATTCAAGAAAAGGCCGTGCCGGCGGCGTCGAAGCCGGTATCGGCCGAAAGTGAAATTCGGGCCACCGCCGTGGCATTCGTCCAGGCGTTCAATCGCGGCGACGCCCGGGCCGTGGCCGCCCTTTGGACCGCCGACGGCAGCGCGATCGACGATAGCGGCACGATCTACAAAGGCCGCCCGGCCATCGAAGCCCAATATGCCGAGCTTTTCAAGCAGCATCCGGACGCGCGGATGGAAGTGGCCGTGAAGTCGATCGAGTTTCCCGCGCCCACCATCGCCATCGAAGACGGTATTTCCCAGGTCGAGGCCCAACATGCCGGCCCGCCGCAGGCCAGCCGCTACACGGCGGTACACGTCAAGCAGGACGGCAAGTGGCTCATGGCCAGCGTCCGCGAAGCGAGCATCGAGCTTCCCTCGAACTTCGCCCGCGTCGAGGGCCTGGGCTGGCTCGCGGGAACCTGGAAGGCCGAGCGCGACGGCACGGCCATGCAGACCACGATCCGCTGGATCGCCAACAAGAGCTTCCTGGAACGCGAGTACACGGTCCGCAAGGACGGCATCGCCGTTTCCTCGGGCAGGCAGATCATCGGCTGGGATCCCAAGGCCGGGCAGATCCGCTCGTGGTCGTTCGATGCCTCCGGCGGACATGGCACGGGACTCTGGACCGCCACGCCCGAAGGCTGGCGGATCGAATCGTCCGGCGTCTGCCCGACGGCACGCCGACCGCGTCGCGCGATCTGCTGATTCGCGTCCCGGGCGAAGACAACGTGCTCGGCTGGCGATCGGTCGCGCGGAGCGCGGGCGGGGCCTCCTTGCCCGATACGCCCGAAGTCGTGCTCGATCGCATTTCGGAGAAGAAATAAGAGGTGATTTCATGAACAGGTTCATTACGGCAGCGTTTCTCGTCATGCTCGGCATCGGTACTGGCGCCGAGCCGCCAGTTTCTGCCCGCGGCTTCGGCGGCTTTCGCGGCGGCGGCTTTGGTGGCGGCGGGTTCGGCGGTGGCGGGTTCCATGCCGGCGGCTTTGAAGGCGGTGGATACCATGCTGATAGCTTTGGCGGCGGCGGATTCCACGCCGACAGCTTTGGCGGCGGCGGATACCACGGCAGCGGTTTCGAAGGGGGCGGATATCACGCTAGCGGTTCTGCCGAAGGGGGCTACCATGCGGGCGGTTTCGAAAGCGGCGGCTACCATGCCGGCGGTTACGACGGCGCTGGCTACCACGCCAGTGCTTACGACGGCGGCTATCATGCCGGCGGCAACGCGGAAGGTGGATTTCATGCCGGCGGTTATGGCGGCTCCGTGAACCGCGGCCAACTCGATAGTTTCCTGGGCCTGCCCACTGACGGCGGTTTCCATGCTACCGCCGGGGCCGAAGGCCACGTTTACCAGGGAGCCGGCGGCACGACCGTCGCCCACGGCACAGCCGGCGTGCAAGGCGCCGCGGTCGGTCCCTACGCGCCGCAGCCGGCGGACGTTATGCCAGCGGCAACGGCCGTCCGCGGGCCCGAAGGCAATGTCTATGCCCATGACACAACCGCCGGGCCGCGGCATCGCCGCGGGTCCCAATGGCGTCGTCGCCGGCCGCGGCTATGCGGCCTACGGCACGCACCCCTGGTCGCCCACCTATTACCATGCCCAAGCCGTGGCCGGTCGGGCCTGGTGCTACGGCAACCATCTTTACTCGCCGGCCTGGTGCACGGTCCATCCATGGGCCTGGACGCCCGCCGGCTACGCCGCCGCCGATTGGGCCGCGGCGGCCTGGACGACGGCCAATTGGGCAGTCGGTGGGATCGTGGTTGGGCTATGCCAACGCCGAGCCCTACGGCTACAATTACGGCAATTCGATCGTCTACCAGGACGGCGAAGTCTACTACGGCAGCCAGGCGGCCGGCACCGCGCAACAGTATTACCAGGAGGCCGCGGACCTCGCCGCCTCCCCCGCCGCCGCCGACTCCACGTCCAACGCGCAGTGGCTGCCGCTGGGGGTCTTCGGGCTGATGGCCAACGGCAAGAAAACGCCCGACATGGTCTTCCAGTTGGCCGTCGACCGCAACGGCACGATCCGCGGCAACTACTTCGACCAGGTCACGCAGACCAATCTGCCGGTCACCGGAGCGGTCGACAAGCACTCGCAGCGGGTCGCCTGGAAGGTTGCCACCGGCCAGGGGCTGGTCGTGGAAACGGGCCTCGGCAACCTCACGCAAGACGAATCGACGGCCCTGGTCCACTTCGGCGCCGATCGCACCGAGCAAGACCTCCTCGTTCGCATCAAGCAGCCGACGGACGGCCAAACGGGTCCAAGCAACTAAGAGGCTATTTCACAATCGGGCATGTAGCGTAGGCTTCCAGCCTGCGTGCCCGATTTTGAAATAGCCGCTACGAACCTATCTGAGAACCTTTCGATGACCGTCGGTTGTGCCAGGCCCGCTCCCGTTATCGGATAGATTCCAAACATTTCCCAGTTCTTCTTCACAAGGAGCCAAAACCATGAATTCTGAAACTGCGCACAACGTTCCCGGAACGGCCGAAACCAGCCACGTCGTTGTGACTACTGGCGTCGAGCGGATCGTCCGGCACGAACTCCATCACGTCCGCTCGCATTGGTGGTGGTTCCTGCTGCTGGGATCTCTCTTGTTGTTCTGCGGCACGCTGGCGCTGGCGTTCCCAATCATCACGTCCCTGTTCGCGATCCGCGTCTTGTCGATCGTGCTCATGGTGGCGGGCGTGGCCACCTTGGTGGGCGCGTTCTGGACGGGCAAGTGGAGCGGCTTTCTCGTGCAGGTACTGGTAGGCATCTTGTACCTGGGAGCGGGCTTCGCCATCGAGGATCGGCCGGGCATCTCGATTCTCCTGCTCACGGTCTACGTCGCCGTGATGTTCATGGTGATGGGCGCGTTCCGCGTCGTGGCGGCCATGGTGCTCCACTTCCCGCAGTGGGGCTGGGCACTGTTGAACGGCTGCGTCACGTTCCTTCTCGGGCTGGTCATTTTTCGGCAGTTGCCCCAGGCCGCCGTGTGGGTGCTCGGCCTGCTCGTCGGGCTGGAGATGCTCTTCAGCGGTTGGACCTGGATCATGCTCGCGCTGGAAATCAAACGGATCCCGGCCGAGCCCGCGACGTGATAAGACGGTAATTCCCCCGGTTGAAGCCAGAGGCGGAAAAGGTAATAATGGTCTGTTGCTTGACGTGACGAACTAGCTTGACGATGATCGCTGCGCGCCCGGTGGCAAGGTCGGGTGGCCCTGTTTCCAGAGCACAGAACCATGTACCTGAATCATCCGCTCGTGCCTGGTTTTCCGCTTACTCTCCGTTACGGGGAAGAGCGGGACCGGGATTTTTTGGCCGACATCGTCGCGCAAGTCTGGGCGGGAATTCCCGAGGATGAGCAGACCGCCATTCTGGCCCGAGGATACGGCCGTATCGACATTGACGTTCTGGAACCACGAGGGGATCTCGAGCCCGTGCAGATGGGCGGGGAGATTCCGCTGAGCCGCGTCAAGGTCGACGCATATCCTCGCAACGTAGTGGCGCACATCGTGGCCCGCGAATTCGCACGCAAGGTGGATGACTATAGCCGTCCCAAATCCGCCATCCGGTCAAGGGACCAGCGCGAAGAGGTCAACCGCCGACTTGTCAAAATCCTGCAGCGGTGGGGCTATCCGGCCAGGGCGAAGCCCGAGTTCACCGCGGCCGACGAAGAGCGCATTCAAGCCAATCGCGTCTATACCGCGCTCGGCAGGTCCCGGGACAATCCACGGGAGCAAGAGGAGCAAGAACCGTGAGAGCGATGGGCCCGCACGCCCGCCAGGCACGTTGCCTGCGTTGGCAGGCGGGATCGACGAGGAGCGGTGAAGCGACGGCGAGCCGAAGCACAAATTGATCTTGAGATGTCAGCGATGACCTTCGGAAGAAGAAGGCTGACTTCGACAAGAAGTACATGCTGGTTGAGGGGACGTTCAACGCGAAAAAGACAGCTGGGAGACGATTTCTTCGCGAATGTTGCTTTCGTAGATTTCAACGGCAGTGAGGTCTCAGAGGCTGGCTTGCAGTATCGCGAAGGGCTTGTCCAGCTCCGAGGCTTGCGTTTCGTCGGCTTGGAAATTCGGCTCGATTGTGGCGGCCGCTGCTGTGCCACACGGTCCCCTGCTTTAGCGGCTTACCACCAGCGATGAGCGTGCGTAGAATAGACGGGACATCGCCGAGACTTCGACGGGGATCGGTGTCTATGGGCTCTGTCAGTATTTGCGAGACCGGATGAATGAAAAGCCAGCGGCCCGGCAGTGAGCCAGGCCGCATCCCCTTAACATGGAATACTTCCTGCAAATGCCCCCTTCCCTGATCCCTCTGCCCAAGGAGTTCTACAATCGCGATCCGGTCGTCGTGGCCCGGGAACTGCTGGGCAAGGTGCTGGTGCGGCGTACGCGAGACGGCCTAAGCACAGGTCGGATCGTCGAAACGGAGGCTTACCTGGCAGAAGACGACGAGGCTTGTCATGCAGCGCGGGGGCAGACCCGCCGGAACGCAACGATGTTCGGGCCGCCGGGCAGGGCCTATGTCTACCAGATTCACCAGGTCTACTGCCTGAACGCAGTGACCCAACCGGAAGGCACACCCAGTGCCGTGCTGATCCGGGCGATTGAGCCGCTGGCCGGGGTGGAGTTGATGCGGGAACGGGCGGGCAAGGCGGTCCTTCACCACGTTGCCCGCGGACCGGGACTGTTGTGCCGAGCACTTTCCATCAATCGCGACCTTGGCGGCTGGGACCTCACCCAAGGCCGCCGGCTGTGGATTGCCGAACACGATGTCGGGGACTGCGAGATCGTCGTATCGCCGCGGATTGGCGTAGGGGCCGCCAAGGAACTGCCGCTGCGGTTCTATTGGAAGAACCACGCCTGCGTCAGCGGAAACCGGGTCACGTAGAACGCCGATGGTTTCACCGCATTGGCACCGCCTAACGGTTCCGTTCACCCTTCGGCTGCGTGAAACTGACGCTGGGCCGGAAGATTGTCCGCATGGGAACCGACGACGCGGGCGAGTTGGCGAAGTCAGGATTGACCTCCAATCCCTTCTGGAAATGGGCGAAATGGAGTTCTGCCTCGCCGCAGTCGCCCTTGGCAAAAGCTTCCTCCCCTCGCTGATACTCACTCTTGCCAGCCGGCAAGCGCCGCAACCGAAAGCACGGCAAAGAGGACAGTTATCTTCGTTCGCATCGATCGATTCTCCTTTTTCGCTTTACCGTTCCTCCTCGCGTGTCGGGTCCGCGTGTCGGGGTCCCCCGTGTCGGGGTCCCCGTGTCGGGTAGAGTCGAGAGGTGGCGCGGTGGGTTAGGCGTCGGCATAATTCCGTGTCAGGGTTTCCCCTTCTGTGTCTCATTATCCGCATGCCATACTCCGTTTCCACCTCCCGCTCATCGAACCGGACAGGCAGATTTCCAGCATCCGGCTCTCCGACGGGCTTCACAGTCAAGCCCACGATCACGCCTTACGGCGCAACCTTCGCCTGGCCGTAAAGTCGCTTCCGGGACGCTCGGGTTCTTTTACGTTGCTAGGCCGAAGCCAATCGCAATCCCTTTGTCCCTTCCATCAACGTGCCCGAAGTGAGGCCCCTTTGCTCCAGCGGAATTACCCGCTTTCAACGCTACTACGAGCCTCTCCGCCACCGACGCGACCGGGCCTGGCCCTCACGGGTTGCTCGTTGCGGCTGCTGCCGCTGTCGTCATCGGTTTCCCGTGCTTGATGTGCATTCCTTCGATACATGCTGTCGTCTCTACCCCGGTGGATTTGCAAAGTGCAATCGTCGCTGACTTCCCTTGCAACACTGGCCTTCCCCATCTGACCGGCAGGTCGGCTTCCACATTGTTCGTTTCGGGGCCTCATCAAACGTTTACTTGCGTTACGGCCTGTATCTTCGCGGGATCACCAAGTGACCCTTTCCATCGAAGGCCTCGACCGATTCGTTACCTCCTCCGCCGCTTCGATTGCTACTGGGCAAGCGACCCTTCCCAGGCGGGACTTCCACCCGCTGAAATACACACTCGCTCACGGCGCACGGTCAGACCGGAACTTACTACTTTAATGTTTGCCCGCGCAGCTTGCGGCCGAGCGTCTCGATAACTTCAAGTACTTCGGGCCGCATCGCCAAGCGTCGGCGATTGGCTCCGATGGCGTTGGCACACACGCCATAATGCGCGCCGATCGCACGGCCGCTAAGGTCGGCCAGTTGCGCCGCCAGTTCCATGGCGACCGACTTGCGCAGCCCACGCTACGGCCATGCGCCGAGAACGACCTCGCCTCGATCCAGTAATGGCGGGCAACCGCCTCGTCAATCTCCTCCAGCGATACCGTCCGCCGCGGCAAATCGAGGTCTTCGTCCTGCAAGCGGCCGCTTCGGCGTTGTCCAATCTGCTCCTCGGTCCGCTCGATGAACGCCGCGCCGCCGATCGCGTAGCGATTGGCGGCCATTGCTTCCCGCAGTGGTCCGTCGTCCTCCATCAGGCACGCCTGGACGTACGCCCGATAGTGGCGCCGCGCCGCAGCCATGTCGCCCCCCTACTCCTTGAGCACAGCATCATTGACGAACTCCCATGCCTTCTTGGCCGCGGCGTAACCCCCGTAGCTGCTCCACCGGTAGGCTTCCAGACGCGCAAGTCTCTCTGCAGCGCGCAGGCGCCGACAGGCGGCAATCTTCACCGGATTCAGATGGATGTAGCGCGTGACGGCCAGGAGATAGACCTCATCCTCCACCAGCTTCGCCTTGAAGCGGCCTTGAAAAAGGTGGCCGGGGCGGCAGTGCTTGTAGCGCGAGTAGAGAGCATAGGACGACAGCAAACGCTGCATGAAGCGTGAGAGGTTTGCGCGGTGTGCGACAAAGGAGGTGGAGGTGTTATGTGAAGCTCCGAATTATGTGAAGTTCGCCCCTCCTTCCTTCTGAACGCCCTGTTATTCTAGCCGTTTTTCTCGGCCGTGGCGAGTTTGAACTCCACATAATTTTGGTCTATGACAACCTTCTACACGCCTCGACGGACGAGGCGAGAAATGGAGGTTATCATGGCGTTGGAACAAGTCTTTGAGTGTCCATCGACACTCGCCAGGCTTCGGAGCAGCGGGTAAGGGAGAGGCCAGGAGTTGCTGGCCTCCCCCTCCCCATCGTCGCAATGGGGTCAATTCCCCATATTTACCGGCGTGAGGATCTCTCACCGGGCGACCCCAACAGTAGTTGCCCCGTGACGGGGAATCACACGGCATGCTTTGCCATGAGTGTCGCGGTAGGTACAGAATTCCTCCAAGGTTAACAGGCCGAGTTTGCGCCGAAAATAGCCCACCCGTAACTTCCCGTTGTCGTTGTAGTTCTTCCGCTTCCGCTTCATACAACGAAGCCGCATGCGGGTCCAGGAGTCGAGCTTCTGGAAGGCCCAACGACAGGTCGAGAAGGCCGTGGCGAAGTAATTCGCGGTGCCCCGTATGACTCGGTTCAGCTTCACGATCACGGCTCCGTCCAGGTTGTGATGCCGTGGGGTGAGTTCTCGAATCTTGCTTTTGAACTTCTGCACGGATTTGTCCCGCATGCGCCGGGAGAGAGCCGAGAGACGAAACCCCAGGAAGTCATATCCCTTTCCATAGGTCGTAATCTTCGTTTTCTCGGGACTCAAGCGAAGCCCGAGTTCCCCCTCCAGGACATGCCGGACCAGGCTCAACGCCTCTTGCGCCTGCGAGTCCGTCTGGCAGAGCACCACAAAGTCGTCGGCGTATCGCACAAAGCGGTAGCCGGCGGCGTGCAGTTGCCAGTCCAAATGATTCAGCACGATGTTCGCCAACAGCGGCGAAACCACGCCTCCTTGCGGTGTGCCGATCGTGGTGGGCTTGAACACCCCGTCTTCCATGACCCCCGCAGTGAGAAATCTTTCCAGCAAGGTGAGAATCTTCCCGTCCGACACCTCCGCGGCCACCGCTGCCATGATGACCGACTGCGGGAGGTTATCGAAAAATCCTTGGATGTCGGCGTCGAGCACCACACGGTACCCCTCGCGATGACATTCCAAGACCCTCTCCACCGCTTGGTGACAATTGCGTCCGGGAATAAACCCATAGGAATGCTCGTGAAACCGAGGCTCGAAAATCGGAGCAAGAAGCCTTCGAACCACCTCTTGCGCTACCCGATCACGAACCACCGGAATCCCTAACGGTCGCTTCTTGGTTGTGCCGGGACCTTTGTCGATGTAGACGCGACGCAGCGGCAAAGGCCGGAAACTACCGTCCTTCATCTCCCGCATCAGCGCCGTGAGGTTGTCCTCCAGGTTCGCCGCGAACATTTTGATGCTAACCCGGTCTACACCTGCGGCCCCGCGATTTCGTTTGACCGCTTGGAAGGCTTGTCGCATCAGTCGGGCAGTAATTCTCCCGGTGAGCGAGTGTACCTTGATTTTGCTCATGGTGAGCCTTTCATGCTTTGCAATCAGGGAGTTCAGGCTTGCAGGCTTTGGGGGACGTTTCTTAGCGTCCCCGCTCCTCGGCGGGGTTCCTCGGGTTTCCCGGCAAGAGCGCGGGCGGGCCATTTGGGGCTTCAATCGAGGAGGCTAACTTTCCTCATGGACTCGCGAGCCGTTCTCCTTCTTCTGTCGGTTTCCCCTTTCACGCGCATCTGACGCGCTACTCCGGGTCTGCTGCTGCCCTCAACGAGGAGGCTGCCAAGGCTGCCTTCTCCTCTCCGCCGCGTCGTCCTTGCCTTTTCGCCAGAGGTTTATAGGCGGGACTTACCGACCATCGGACGGCGTAGGGCTTCACCGGTCATGGTTCAGGACCATTTTCTCTAGGCGGCGACACGCACCACCGTGATGGTTCGAGACCGACACTCCGCACGTTCGATCCCAAGGCGGGGATTCGGGTCCCCGTCAACGCTTCCTCCAGGGGCGGTGTTTGGCGTACCATCCCGGCCGAAATGCCGTCTCCCAAAGTCTCCCTGCCTGGCCCCTTCGTCCTAGCGCTTTCTCCGGTCCTCCCGGTGTTGCTAAGCTGGCTGCGTACCTCTGCGGATGGGTGCAGAGTTCGAGCAGAGAGTTCTGTACGGGCGCGGACCCGCACAGGTAGGCTTTGGCTTGTTTCTATCCTCCTTTCATTGCCTCACCCTTTCTCCTTGTAATGGACTTAGTCCCGAGCCACTGCGGCTCACGCGCCCCTTTGGGGAAGCTCCTGGATTGTTTTTGTAAGTGGTTGCTGGATCATGGTTTCAGTCGTGGCACGATCCGGCTTCATCTGGGGCACATCCGTCATTTGAACGAGCATCTCCGCTGCCCGCGAGCCCGAATGCGCCAAACCGTGGCGGCCGTGGAAATCGAGGGCTTCTTCGATGACTACGCCTCGCGATGCCGCAACCGCGGGCCCTTGGAGGAACACCTGCGTCGTGTCCGGTACTCGGTGAACCGTTTCGCCGAGTATCTTCGTAGGGAGGGGCGTTTTGTGGCCCCGGCGGTACGTGAAGTCTATGAGCCTCTGCTGGTCGGATATCTCCAATGGATGCGCTCGTATCAGCATGCGGCGCCCGGGACGATTAAGCTGCGAGCCCATTCCGTGACTCGATTCCTCCAGTCGCTGGGCCAGGACGCGACGTCGCGAGGTCTGGCCAAGCTGGACTGCGAGAAAGTGGAGCAGTTCGTCCTGGCCTATGCGTCCACAAACGGCCGATCGGCACGGCGATCCATGCAATCGGCCCTGCGGACTTTCTTCCGCTTCGCCTTGCATGAGGGCTACCTCCGGCGGCCACTGGATCGCGCCGTCCCCACGCTCCGGACCTACAAGCTGGCCACGGTTCCACGTGGTCTCACCGAGCAGCAGACCGAGGAAGTCCTGTGGGGCATTGAGCGTAACACAGAAGTCGGCCGACGGGATTACGCCATCTTGCAGTTGCTCTCCACCTACGGGGTGCGCGGCGGACAGTTGCGCACTCTGCGTTTGGACGAACTCGACTGGGAGCGAGACCGGATCCTCTTCCAGGCCGCCAAGCACGGCAAGGACGTTTGGGTGCCCATGACCTTGGAGGTGGGCGAAGCCGTCTTGGACTATCTGCAAAATGGCCGTCCGGCCCGCTCCTGCCCGGAAGTCTTTCTGACGTCTCGTGCTCCCTTCCATCCCTTTCCCCGTTCGACCACGCTCTCGGCGATCGTCCAACGTCGCCTCTGCGCGGCGGGCATCGATCTTCCCAGCGCAGGCGCGCATGCCTTTCGGCACGGTTTCGCCACCCGCATGCTTCGGCAGGGTAACGGGCTGAAGGCGATCGCGGATGTGCTCGGTCATCGCCATCTGAGTACGACGTTTCGCTACACCAAGGTGGATTTCAACGCCCTGAAGGAAGTGGCCTTGGAATGGCCACAGGAGGTGTCGAAATGAGAGCGATCGAGTTTCACAGTTGTGTGGCGGCCGAGTTGCAACGCTTCGTCGCGTTGCGGCGCGCGGGAGGTTCCGATTACCAAGCCCAGACGCGGTTGCTGTTGTACTTCGATCGGTTCCTGATGCAACGGTCGGCGACAAAACCGTGTCTCACACGAGAGATCACCGAGGCGTATCAGGAGACCCTCGGCCGACTCCACCCCCGGACCCGGGACAATCGCTTGAGCGTAGTCCGGCAATTCTGCGAGTATCTCTCGCGGACCGACCCACGATGTTACATCCCCGAACGTTGCAGGGGAATCCGGCCGCAAGACGCCCGCCGGCCGCACATCTATAGCACAAGCGAGGTGCAGAGGCTGTTGGCGGCCGCCGCAGAACTGCCGCCCCCGAACGCGCTTCGCCCCCAGACCTACCGGACCCTTCTGGGGCTTTTGTATAGCACGGGAATCCGCATCGGTGAAGCATTCGCATTGAACGTGGAGGACTTCCACCGCGAGGAGCAAACCCTGTATGTCGCCGCGGGGAAGTTCCGCAAGGCCCGCTGGGTGTCTCTGAGCGGCACGGCCAGCGCTGCCTTGGGTCAGTACGTGGAAAAACGGCAGCGCATCGGCTGTGGTGAGCCGAACGCGCCATTGTTCTTGAACGGCCATGGCCGCCGCCTGTGTCACCCGACTGTGCATGCCGCCTTTCAGCGGCTCTTGGGCCAATGCGGCAATCCCCACGACCGGGACACCGGCCCGCGAATTCACGATCTGCGGCACACGTTTGCCGTTCATCGCCTGCTGGCGTGGTACCGCGACGGGCAGGACGTCAACGCGCGGCTCCCGTGGTTGGCCACGTACCTGGGGCACGTGGACATTCAGGCGACGCAGGTCTATCTCCATGCGACGGCGGAGTTGCTGGAGCAAGTCGATCAACGATTCCGCCGCCACTACCTGCAGCACGTCAAATTGCAGGGAGGTGCCTCATGAACACTCCCTTG
>CAWAAL010000019.1:0-52218 GCA_963779975.1 uncultured Planctomycetia bacterium
GCAGTCGTGCGCCGACCGTGCCATTGATCGAACCGGCCAAGGGCTCGTCCTTGTCCCCGAAACTGGCAATGTCGTCCATGTTGACGATTCTCTCCAGATAGTTCGCCGTGTCTTCAGCGAGACGGATCTGGCGCGTGACGTAGGCGATGGTCATGCCGGCAGACGGGGCCACGGTGGTACTGAGTTCCTCATCGCTCATTTCTTCGTCCATTTTTCGATACCTTTCGTTTGTTCGCTCCACAAAAAACCGGCGCTGGCCCCGCAGCGTGAAGGGCCAGCGCCACCCGCCTACGCCGGCGGATGTTGGCATTGTCCAATTAAGCCCAACGCATCCGCCGGGGGTCCAAGCGGGCTTGCTCCAGCTTGCTGATCTCGGCCGCGATCTCCGCAAGCCGCTGCTGGTCCGCGGCCTGGTCGATCTCGGCTTGTGGCTTCCCTTGGGCCTGGTCCAGGAGATAGTCCAGCTTGCGGCGGGCGATGTCGTTCTCCTCGCGCCGCGACTTGTGGACCGGCCCGATAATCTCAACCAGATCATCGCCGCGGATGATGGCGTCAACCATTTCCCGCTGTTTGGCGATGGCGGCGTCGATGTTGAGAATGCCTTTTTGGCGTTGCGCCATCGTGCCGCGGATGGAACTCGCGGTTGCCGCCAACTCGGAAATCTGTCTGGCTAGCTCGGGATCGCTCGTCTCGCGCAGATGCTGCAACGCGGCTTGCCGCGCCTCACTCACAACTTGCCGGGCCTGCTGTGCCGCTAGATCCTCGTCCGTGCGGCGGGAGAAGAGAATGCGGGGCCGCAGGGCCTCCCATTCCGCGAATGTCATGGTCCGCTTCTCATAGGGGATAATCGCGGCCGCAACCTTTTCCGCCTCGGCGGCCTTCCGCTCCAATTCGGGGACAGTCACGGCAAGGGCATGTTTCGCCTGCAAGCGATTGCGATACGTCTTGAAATCTGTGTTGCAAATTTCGACGGTCTTGTATGCCGCGAACACCAACTCTTTGGCGATCGTCGCGCCGGACTCGACGGCTCGCTGAACCGCCTCACGGTATTGAGCAATCGCTTTTTTTGTCGGGCCTGCCCGTTTCGCCGGCTTGGCAACGGCGGGGGTGGGAGTGATCGGCTTGGCAGCCACGGGGGTTGCCTGTGCGGGGTGGGGTTGGGCAGCCTCAACGGGCGTGGCCTCAAGGTCCGGTAAATCGAGTAAATCGGTAGACATCTCATACCTCTCTTTTTGGAAAAATGGTCGTCGGAAAAATGGTTCTCACAATTTCGGTCTGTCTTCTCAATCGTTGTCGCTGGCAAATCCGCCGCGGGCCGGCCGCCAGGAGGATGATTGACCGGCAGCCAGGTCCGCGGCGGGAAACGAAATCTCACCGGATGAAACGGGCAAGTCGCTGCGAAAGGCTCGCGGTAGCCGGCGGAATGGTGGCTCCGTCAAGCGACTCCAGCGAACCCTGTGTCTCGTCCTCGTCATCATCATCCTCATCGTCGGCATCATCGTCCGTCTGGCCGTTCGCCATGGCCACGGCCATTGTGGTGTGGCGTTGTTCCTGCTCTGCGTGCAAGTCCGCCATGTCGCGGCCGAGGCCAAACTTGCCACCGCTCGCGTCGTGCCAGGCAGATTTCGCCACCTGATGCGCCGCGGCGGAATCGTAAAAATCAGCGGCGCTGGCCGTGTCACGGGTGGCGTTCACGCTCGCAAGATGCGCATCCGCGCTGCGGCGGTGTGCCGCCCGGACCGCAACATCGCTGGCCTGCTCGCCCGCTTCCATGTGCGACTTCGCCGCGGCAAGATGGTCTTCGGGAGTACTGCTCGCGTGCGCCTTCTTGCTCGCGGCCGCGGCGGCATGGGCGGAAAGGGGCCAGTCCCCATCGTCCACGGTGGCAGCATCGTCCGCGGATTCGCGGATCGCTTCCGGCATTTCATCGTCGCTCTTGTCGGGGTTGTACTTTCGCCACGCGGCCCTTACCTTGGCCTTCACGGCGGCGCGGGCACTCTCGGGAATGTCCACGGGATTGCCGCGAAAACCGCCGCTACTCAACGCGGCGGCAGCCATGGCAACATGGTGGCCGTCATGGATCGGCAATTTCCATGAACTTGGATTGTCGCGGTCAGGCACGTAAGCGTAGTCATCCGGATCGTTGCTCGCATCGTCCTCCTGGATCGCGGCCCCGTCCGCAAGCAACTCGTCAACCGACGTGCGGGACGTGAACCGGCGGACAGTCTCTCGCAAACGACGGGCCTGGTCGTCTTCCGGGGCCGGGGTGACACTGCGCCGCATCGGGTCACGGGAAAAACGGGACAGGCGATGACTCAACGGGGCGCTGGCCGGCGGCGCGCTGAAATCACTCTCGGTAAGAACGTCGCTGGCGCAACGAAGATCGTCGTCCAGGCGGGGCGGGACAGTGTATTTCTGGATCGTTGGCGATAACATGGTGTCTCCTTTCGAGAAACTTGGAATTGAAAACTCTGGAGTAAATACTGAAACGCCTCAACCGAGTTGTCAGCGGGGCGGAAACGGGTGGCACATATCGCGGCACGTCGTCTTGCTCCAACGTGTCCTCCAACAGCGGCTCGGGATCAACCTCGACTCCCACGGGTTGGGTGAAACGCTCAATCGTGCGGGCAAGACGGGCCGCCTGGAAAATGTCGGACGGGTCGGCACACTCACGGCTGCGGAGTGCCCGGCGAACCTCCGGCGGCAACGCGCTGGGAAAATCCTCCTGGCCGTCTCTGCTCTCCAGCAGTCCGTTCGTCGCGGCGGGATTCGCAACGAGGTCAAGAGAAAGCAACGCGTCTATACTCTCCACGATCTTCTTGCCGCCGACATTTTGTGCGCTGCCCCTGCTGTCGATCGAAAATCCGACGCTCTTGGGATGATGGTTGGCGAGGAAACAGATTCGCTGAAACGACGGGTGATACGGATCGAACCAGCCAGCAACCCATACCTTGTCACCCTCGCGCCATGCGCGGTCAATGCCGCCGAACCGATCGTGAACCGAGCGGCGCTCCCCAGGTTGAATGTGGTCGATGTTAATCGGCCTGCCTGGAAGCAGGGTGACGAGGCGATCCAGGATAGGCGGCTGGTAAACTGTGCCCTTCTTGCTCGTGCTCGTGATTCCCAAAAGGCGATCAAATCGGCCTGTCTCCGGATCGACCACCTGTTGGCCGGAAGCGCGGGGCCGGTCCAATTCCAATAATCCTGTGCTCATTTCTATTCCTTTCGTTTGTTCAAAAAGTGTGAACCACAATACATAGTTATGCCTAAACGGCCATTTTGTCAACGTCGATTGCCGTACTGCCACCCGCCGATCGGCCGCAACGCCTTCCGCTCCCACTCGGGCCGCGTGTCAATCACCTCTACCTCCTCGTCTCTACTGGCCGCCCCACCAGCCTCCAGCGGCATCGAGCCCATCGCACGCAACATCGGGACCAGCACTTGGAGCAACGCGGCCAGCCGATCACCATGTCCGCTTTCGCTTGCCGCGAACGCAATGCGACAACCACCCGCCAACCTCTGGACCAACTTGCACGCGCGAAGGTCCGCTAGCAGCAACTCAGCCCCCACGTCGCCGAAATACAACTCCAACCGCCGCTCTCGAAAACTTCCTGCAATGCAACGGCCTGCCCAGTAAGCACGGTGGTACTCTGGGTCGTGCATTCCACGTTCCAGCCCGCGGCGGTCAATTCCTCGCCCAACAGCACGGCTTGCCAGGAATCGCAAAACAATGCTCGCGTTTTGAACATAAGCCCCATTCGCTCGATCGCAGCCTTTACCTCCGAAAGTGAAGTTGACGCCGGCCAATCCAAAATCCTGCCGACTCGCAATTTCCCGTAGCGGTCGCCAAGCAAAACCGCAAGGCTGGAATGGTGAGCGCCGCCGGTTGCCAAATCCAAGCCGATGCCACAACATGGAAATTGCGATGGACTCTGCCGGGCGAAAACCGGACCGTCATGCACCGTGGCGGCGTCAATCTGGTCACTGGAAAGCAAATCGCCGCTTTCCGTCTGCCAGTTATTGCCGATCAGCCGATCGTACACAGACGGCGGCAACATCCGCCGCAATTCCTCCAGCCGCTTGGCCGAAATCCAACTGGCCTGCGAACCGTCCAGTCGGTGGAAATACCAATCGGGCGACGTGCGCGCCGCTTCCCTGACGCCCCACTGCCATGCCGTCCCGATTCCTACGCCAGCATTGGAAATGACGACCAGCATGCACGTAGGCTTCTTGGCTGCGGCGGAAAGCAGGGAATGCCAAAGTTGTTCCCCCGAGTCCGGCCAGTGGCACAACTCATCGGCCACCACTAGATCCGGGAGGATGCCATAGGAGGATGCCACGTCGCCAGAGATGATTCGCAACTCCGATCCCGTGGCCTTGTTCCTGACGACCGACTTGCCCACGTCCAATAATTCACCTAGCGCCGGTTGCCCGGCTTCCAATCGGACAATCGCATCGCGAAGTAATGCTGCCTGGTCTACGTCGGCCGCTGCCACGGCAATGACGATCGGGCGGCGCGACGCCACAAGAACCCAAGATGCCATTACGGCAATGTCCTGTGTTTTGGAGTGCCCCCGCGGCCGCTCAAGGTACGCCCGCTGCAAAACATCGCCATCGACCGGCAAACCCGCCACGCGCCGCAAACCGGGCTCCAGGGCCGCGAAATCCTGACGCTGCCAATCATCCAGCGAGTCGGCAAGTCGCCGCTGCCGTCCGTCGATTTCGATGACAAGCCATTCCAAGAAGGCGGGAAGACTGGTGGTAATTTTGGCGAAAATGCGATTGTCCATTTTGGTTTTCCATGCCCGATCGAAAAAATTGCAACCTATAAAATTATTGAGTCGTCTGGTTTCGCGGATTTCGTGTCGTTTCCGGTGGCGTTGCCTGCGCCGTTGCCCGTAGCGTTGCCCGTAGCGTTGCCCGTAGCGTTGCCCGTGGCGAGTTTTGCCGCCTGGTCGTGAATTGGTTCATCCTGTGCGGCGTTGTCCTGCATCGCGTACAGGGCGGCAATGGAAGAAGCATCAGTAACCGGACCCGCGCCGTCGCCCACCAGCTTGTTGAGCAGCGAATTTCGGCGGGTGGTAGCCTGTCCAATCGAATTGAGGTAGCTCAAAGTCAATTCCGCAGAAAGCTTCTCCGTCGCTATGGTTTTCTGCATGACGCGACTGCTCATTTCCCAACGGCATATCTCGTTTACCATGGCTGCGGCTTTGAGACGCTCCGCCCCCTGCCGTTGCTGGACATAGGGGTCAAGGGTCCGCTTCAGCCGCCGGAGGTCAACAGCGATTGCGGCATGACGATCCGCCAGAGCCGCAAGCACGATGCCGTTGCGTTTCGACGTGCGGCCGGTGCGAAGGCCGTTCGTGTTTTCTAGGGGTGCTCCCATATCGTTTTTGCCTTGTTTTTTCGGTGTAATGGTTTCCCAAACCAGTGTGAACCGTTCCTAATTCGAGTCTCTACAACGACTTGCGTAATCACTCCAAAACCGGTGACGCCTGACACGGGCGTTATTCATCAAAGTGAACACAGTTTTCCGCGGGGCTGCCACGGCGTTGGCGAGCCTCGCCCACATCGCGGCCTTGATCGTCGCCGTCGTAAATCCAGGGGAGGGGGGTTGCTCTAGTCTCCCCCCCCTTTGATTGATTTCCCCCTCCCCCCAATCCCCCTTATGCCTATAAACGTTTGGTTTTTGCTCATATCACACCTTCAAAGAGATCAATCTCGATCGCGGCGATTTCCGCGTTGCCCTCCGCCCCCTCGGTTTCAGGAACGGGGTCCGGCGGGAAAAGCAGCTTGATTCCTCCGGCGGTAATTTTCCATCCGCCGCGTTGTCCAATTTTTTCGATAAGACCACGGCGGCAGAGACCCTTTAGAATTCCCAGGACCGCTTGGCGAGTTTTTTTCAGCTTCAGGGCGATTAGCGATGTCAAAACGGAGCTATGACAACAAAACTCTAAAGTAATACTATTTAGAGTTTGGTTGTCATAGCCGGTTTCTTGGCTATGACAACTTTTCTCTAAACGTGAATCGCCCGATAACTCAAAAATCGCCTTCAACGCCAAAATCTGGTTTTCTGGCAGCGGTTCAAATTCCGTTACGTCCAAAATTGGAAACTCCAAGCATTCATTCGATAGGACAACAACCGGAATTCCTGTTTCGAGCAACCCGCGGCCACGTCCTACGGATTGAATCAACTCGGATCGGACAATCGCACGGTGGGCGAAATGCCAGTCGTGATCGCGGTAGGCCAGAGTGCGGACGGTGACTCGCTTGCCGGCGGTGGTGACCCCGGACCAGTAATCGGGCTCCCACTGGCCGTCGCGCGTGGATGCGAGCACCCTGCCTGTCTGGATCAGCCGAGACTTGACGGCCGATGGGGGCACGCGGGGAGTGCCGAGAACGACCAGCAGGTCACACGACTCAAACCAGTCGTTTGACCCGCGGGACTCGCCGCTGCGGAAGTGCTCGACCTTGGCAATCCGGCTCGCCATGGCCTCGGTGATCGTGCTTCCGTGGCCGGTTCCTCGAACAGTAGCGACGTGGCAGCGGTGACAAATAACGCCAATGCGGCCGGCGTCGGGAAATTTTGCCAACACGCCGGCCAAAATCTTGCAGACGACGGAGGGGGCCGTTGACTGCTTGACATCGACGGGGATTTGGAGAATGGGGTGATGGAGTTCCAATCGGCCGGCGGGCGTGGCGTTGCGGACGGTGCCGCCGGTGATCGCGACAATTTCGCCAGGATCGCACGTCGCGTCAGCAAACCACGTCGCCGCGTGGGAGGGGATCGGCGTGTTCCAAACGCCGATGATGCTCCTGCGCACGGACGTTACCGGCTTGGCTGTCTTGTCGGCGGGCCTAGTCAAGATCCGATCGACACGCACCACCAGTTCCGCCAGATCCCCGGACACGGCTGCCTTGACGATGCGGACGGCATCGCCCGGCGGAAACACTTTCATGAATTGCATCGACGCGAACAACCTGGAATCGACCAACTCAGGGTGCCCTGCGTCAATGGTGGCGAGCGCGGAAGAAGTGTCCGCGAAGTTGTGAAGCTTTTCAACGAGGTCATGCGACAGGTTATCCATCTGGTAGAAAAAATGGTCCAAGGTTCCGTTGCCCTGGCAGATGGCGACTTCCCGGGCATTGGCTGCCACCGCGGCCACCTGCTCCAACCCGCGTGAAATCTCTACTGTTGGCCGGAGCATGCCGATTGCATCCTCGTGAATTGCGATGTACCGCGCACCGGTGGCAATCGTGTCGAACGACAACTGGGCTCGCTTGTGTGTGGCGATCTTGTGGCGGGCATGGTCCGCGGCCCCCATTAGGTCGCGATACTCGCAGTCGTCGTAGTAGGGACACCCTGGGCAAACCGCGGCCGATGCGCTCAATCCGGCCTCGATTGCTTTCGTGGCAACGTCGAAATTCTCGCACGTTCTCTTGCTCAACTCTGGATAAGCGACTGCATCTAAACCGCCGTCAGAATAGAACCTCTCTACCTCTCGGCAATTTGAATGGACGGGCACGATCGTCAAGCTGCCGTTGGCTGCCTCGGCGGCCGTCCTGTCCGCGTATGTCTTGCCGCTGCCGGCGGGGCTCTGGTCCACATACACCCCGCCCACCTCGATTGACTCCAGGCGCGCACGCAACATTTCGGCCCGGTACGCCTCCAGTGTTGCGGCGGGGGCCGGCGGAGATAGCTGTGAGTCGATGTACTCTCGAAACTGGTCCTCTCCGTACCGCACGATAAAATCATCCGCTGCCATTTTCGTCGCACACCCCTTGGCATCGCGCGGGCCGGTGGGTAACCAGATAACCGTGACGACGGCACCGTGGTCGGTAAGCACTCTCGCCAGTTCCGCGGCGGCATGGTTAACATTGGGATTCCGGAGTGGATCGGTGTCAAAGATGATGACCACAGGGCGGTCCCGCCAGTCGATTGCGGCAAGGTCACTGATTAGTTGGCGGGGACTGGATTCCTTCACTTGCCAGTTCCAAATGCCTGCTAGCCCGATGCATGGAAATCCTGATTGATCGATTGCCCCTTGCTTTTTCTCGCCCTCTGTGAAGACGAGCAGAGTCTTTGGGGTCTTGGCTGCCGCTATTGATCTTGGCGTGAAGTTGCATTTCGTTGAAACACCCCACGGCGACTCGTACTTTCTCGGTTTTCCATCGTCGCCGGGCCGCGGATGTAGTGGCTTTACCCGCACGAACCCATTGCACGTACCGTCAAGGTGGCGATATGGAAACGCAAGACACGGACCCATCGCAACGGCATGTTCCAATGGACAATGGAGATTCGTGGCGGTCTTGCGAGGGTCGCTTTCGGTGTAGCATCCAAAAATCCTGATTGTTTCGTCTCGCCACGCCGATGCTCGTAAATCGGCAAGATGCTCGGGAATCAACAATGCCGCTATCTCGGTCGCGCTCTCGTCGCGAGCACAAGGAATGCCGTCGAAAAGATCAATTTCGTCTGGTGGTGATTGCATGGATCGCGACTTCCTCCGTTACCGCTTCGGTCGCCTCTGCCTCAATCGCCCGCAGGTCGGGCAGCGGGGGCGACAGTGCGGGCAGTCGGGTGAGCCGCATCCATCCTCGCGCAGCGCGGCCATCATCTCGCGGTCCTGCGCAGCGAGGTACTCATCGGCGGCCACGAGTGCGGCGTAGTGTCGATCCAGCGCGGACTGGGTGGCGGGTCGTGGGGTGGATGCTGCTGCGGTTGCTGATGCTCTCATTTGTTTTCATGATCTTGATCTCAAAAGGTGACGGGATGGTTATCGCTGGCTGGATGAAGTCGATTAGTAATATTGGATAAAGTCGGGATCGGCGGTTGAAAGTCGTTTCGCTCGTTTTTCCGGATTACCCCTCGGCCGAATCGTCCGCTGCTCCTCGAATGCCTCCACGTCGCGAAGATCAATCACAAACCGCGGCCGCTTGCTGCCTGGCATCCGCGTGTCAATCGCCGGCAAGACGCCAGCCCGGATCATCGCGATCACCGTGCTCGGCTTCTTGCGTAATCGCTTGCCGACTTCGGACGGAATCAATCTAGTGGGGGTGGGGGGCATCGGGAGAAATTTGTACGTATCGGGATTCTCTAGGGAACTTCATTGACCGGAGCTAGACGATTGCTCCAGGAAGGCTTCCACATCCGTTCTCCTGTAGCGCAGAGCCTTTGTGGATAGTCGAAAAAAAACTGGCCCGCGGCCGGCCATCCGCCACTTGCTGAGCGTTTGCGGTTCGATTTTCGGCAATGCCGCGCATTCTTTGGGCGTCAACAGATCGGCAGGGGCCGGCGTTGCATCGGGTAGGCAGGTTTCCATGTAGTTGCTCCAACAAAAAAGGGCAGAGTCAATTAACTCTGCCCTTATCCTATCTTTTCGATTGATGGCGTAAATTGCCAAACTAAGTCAGTCTGTCACTTCTTTGAGCGGATTTTTCCTAGAGCGCGTTGGAGGGTCCGGACGGAAAGGCCGAATTCGTCGGCAACGCGGCTTTCCATTTCGCCGATGCTCTTCCGCTCTTGCTTCGGGAGCTTGCTATTCTCGGCCAGCACTGCCCTGTAGCGGGCCTTCATTCGAGTGCGCCGAATGGCCGTCTTCCCTTCCTTTCTCTCCCGACTATTCGCCGCACTGGCGGCCATCTTCGCACAACCTTTCAATGCGGCAATACGCCGATCCTTGACGCCAACTTCGGCAGCATCAAGAAGCAAGAGCGCTTACGGCGCTCGTCATCGTCATCGATGCGACCCCCGAGAGAATAGCCGAGTTGGAAGGCAACTCGCACCGCCATGAAAGTCTGGCCGTCTCGGAGGTGTTGCAACAGTTCATGAAAAAACAGTGCGGCGTCGTCCGGAACGAGATCGCAAGCGCACGCATCGAGCAGCCGCAGCCATCCCCATTGATAGCGGCCGGGGATAGCTGCATTTCCTTCCAGACTCGGTTTCGTGTTCAACCATTCCTCAGTATACGCATCAACGAATCGCTCGTTACTTACCATCGCCGTCGCCTCCCTTCGCCTCTGCGGCCGTTGCCGTTGCCACCGTCGCCGGCCAGAGCCAATCATGCACGCAGTCAACAACCGCTTTCAACCGATCGTCGTCGATGCCCTCCCGGTACGTCGCTGACATATCGTTGCCGGCGGTGGCATGGCCCATGATGCTCTTCACGGCCGGCATGTCGCGCGATCCTTCTCCAATCGTTTGGAACGTGTGACGCAGGCCATAAAAACTGAGTCCATCCCGCTTCATCTTCAGCCGTTTCAACGTGCGGGCCATTCGATCGGAAACGGGATGGTTCATTTGGTCGCCACGCAAAGAACGCCCCTCGGAACTCACAAAGAGCAGTCCGTCATTCTCAGGATCGACGGGTTTAGGGCGAACCTTCAGCCAAGCAGCAATGGCCTCAACAGTCTCTTTCCAAATCGGAATCTTCCTCTCAACACCAGTCTTGGGCCTGGGGAACACGATCCAACCGCGGGCCAGGTCTACGGCGTCGATAGGCAGTGTCGCCACATCGTTGTTGCCCATGCCGGCCTGGACTCCCAAGAGAACCATTGCTTTGATGTCGGGGGGGCAGGACGCCAACAGCGTGCGGATTTGCTCCGCTTCAAACAATCGCTTGCCACGCTTGGCCCGTGCGATCCGCTGCGACTTCATTGATGGCTTTTTGAAGTCGGGTCCGAACCGCGGAATCTTGTCCAGCAGTTCGCTTTCGTAGCCATAGCGGAAGATGCCGCGGACCCGCTGGATTTCGTTGGCGACACGAACCGGACCCCACTTCTTCTTGACGCCAGCGGCGATCGTCGCCCGGAGACGCCCAAAGTCATCGGGGCGGAGCGAGTCAACCGCGGTACTGGCTCCGAACACGCGCACCAGCCGGCCGCAGGTTTCGTTGTACTCGTCGAACGTCCATTGGCAGATGTCGCCGGCCTCTTTCAGCCGGCGTTTGTGATTGAGGTACTGGTTGACCAGATCGCGGACGGCCACGGCACCGGCGCGTGACCTGGGGGCGCGGCCGTCCAGGAGATCGTCTTTCTGGTCGTTCCAAAGCGTAAGGGCTTTCTCGCCCTTGGGGTCATCGGCGATCTTGCCGAAATAGTGGAGCTTGCCGCGGATCTTTTTTGCCCAGCGGCCGGTAGCGTGGCAATAGAGCGGGAAATCGGGGCGGGGTTTCGACGGCTTGGTCGATCGGGTAGAATTGGGCATTGTGCCACCTCTCAGGTAAAAGGGTTTGGTGGTGCATCTGACGCCTGCCCGGACCAACGGGCGGGCGTCAACTTTCAGCAATCAAGTATAGCAGGCGTCAAAACGGGCGTCAAGAGGCAGGAATAGGGAAAAAACGACGCAAGATACAATGACGCAAGTGCTTGTTATTTAAGGCTTTAGGAGGTGACTGGTATCTGGTGGTGCCCCTGGTCTTCAAAACCAGTGCGGGGCTCGGAAGGGTCCTGGGTGGGTTCGATTCCCATTCACCTCCGCCATTTTTCGCACGAAACGAACATGCCGAACGATCGCCGCTTGATTGACGTCTTCCTGCTCGTGTTTCGCCCTGCGCGGTGGTCGGTCTTCGGTGTGCGGTTCGTGCCGCTTTTGTTGTTAGCGGCCGGAATCTGGGCCGTGGTGTACGGCGGCTTCTACCATCGCATTACAGTGAGCGAGCGGCACCCCGAGACGGTCCAGGAGGAACCATTCACGATCACGGTGCCCGACGTGCAAGCCATGTCGCGGGGCGGGCCGCCGGGAATGCCTTCGTTTTCGCAAACCGATCCGTTCGGTCAGCCAACCGATGCATCCGGCCCGCCACCTGACCCGTCCGGCCCGCCACCCGCGATGTTCAAACCGCCGGTCAAGGTCATTCAGGCGGTGAAGACCACGACCATTCCGGAGTGGATATCCACGTCGGAGGAGCTGGAGTTGGCCGTCAATCGGGCGGTGACGGTCGAGGGCCTGATCCCTGGCCCGGAGGGCGAGATTTTCTGGCGCGCGCTGCGGACAGTGTGATCGCCGCGGAAGGCCCCGGCTTTTGCCCTTCGTGAGTGAAATAACCCCCGGATCATGGTGTCCATGGTCGATAATCCCGTGAAACCAGAGCGATCGAAACGCAAGGCGTGGCCGCTGGCCCGTTGGCGAATCTGGGTGCAAGCCGGGTTCCTGCTGGCTTGGCTCGACCCGTCCCTGTTGCGCATGCACGGGATCTGTTCGCCGGTGTTTCACTGCTATTCTTGTCCTTGGGCCACATTCGCCTGCCCGATCGGCGTTCTCGCCCAATATGGCGCGCTGCACGCAATTCCGTATCTTGCCCTGGGAACCCTGTTGATCGCAGGGTCGCTGTTCGGCAGTCTCGTTTGCGGCTGGGCCTGCCCGTTCGGATTCCTTCAGGACCTCGTCGCGCGGATTCCGACGCCCAAACTGCGGCTGCCGGGCTGGCTGGGACTGACGCGCTACGCGGTTCTCGTCGGCCTGGTGTTGTACGTGCCTTATTACTTGGGGGCGGAGAACCGTTGGTTCATTTGCCGGGTCTGTCCGGCTGGCGCTTTGGAGGCATCGGTTCCCTATAGTATCCGGCAATCGATCGCGCAGCACGTGGTGATCTGGCCAAGTTTGACCAAGTCCGCGATCTTGGCGGCGTTATTGCTTTCCATGCTCTTTCTGCGGCGTCCCTGGTGTACGCTGTTCTGCCCGCTGGGCGCGATCTTCGGACTGTTCAACTACGTGTCGGTGGTGTTCTTGCGGTTCCAGCCGGAACGGTGCAACGACTGCGATCTGTGCCGCGACCTGTGCAAGCACCGCGGCCTGTCGGAGCGGCGGGGGAGCGACCTCCGCTGCATTCGCTGTCTCGAGTGCGTGCGGTGCCGGGCCCTCTCCATCAAGACGGTGTTTCACCGGGAGGAAGGCACGGCGGAAGGGCAGGGGCTGCCGATCATCGAACCGTAGACGATTACCGGCACGCGGCGTGCGCCTGCTACTTGGTCCCGGCCGAAGAATAACTTCCCGCTTAATTGCGGAAGTTATTCTTCGGCCGGTCCTTGATGCCGCCCCCTCTCTTGCCGGGTAGACGGGCTGGTCGAGACATGCTAAAATCGCGGCGGAAGTGAGTGATTGCGATGCTACCACAATTCCGGAGGATCGAGGTCATGAAAAGAACCAGACGATGCCTTGTTGGCACGATTGTTACCGCGGGGGTCTTTTTGGCCACCGCCGTCGCGAGCATGGCCGAGACCTACACGCTCACCCTGAAACGGCGCGAAACCGGGTCTGCCGCCTCGGGACCGGCGTCTTTCGTGTTCTGGTCGGTGCAGCCGCAGTACTTCTACGTGCAGATGGTTGCCGACGAGAATGGTCGGTGGCGGCCGGCCGGTCCGGATTCGCAGGCGGACGCTTTCAAGCGGATCGTCAAGAAGGAGCCCAAGTACCAATCCGAGAATCCGTTCCGCGGCGTGGTCAAGTTGGGGTCGCAAGAATACGCCTTCGCGCTGGACGTGGTGGCCCCGAAGGCGGCCCCCAAGGCCAAGAAGGCGGACGCAAAAAAAGCGGCGGCCACCACGTGCGCAAACGGTGGCGACGTTGTCGTCAGCTTGGTTGCGACGTCAGACGCAAGCGAAGCTGCGCCAGCGGCCAAGCCCGGCAGTTCGTCGACCGCTGAGAAGCCCCGTCCCAAGCCGGCCCCCGCCAGGGATTTTTCCTATAACCGGCTGTACTTCGATTTCAATCGCAACGGCGACCTGACCGACGACAAGGTCATTGAAGTCCCAGCCGATTCGAAGCAGTCGGTTGCCATCGCGTCGCCCAGCATGTCGTACGTGCGTTTCGAGTTTCCGCGGGTCGACCTCACGATCGACGTGGAAGGGACGAAGGTGGATTATGCCTTTCACCTCGACGGTTATTCCTATTCTTCGGCGAAGTCCGGCAACGTGATGGTCTCCGTCAGCTCGGCGATCTGCCGTGAAGGCGACATCACCGTGGAGGGCAAGCGGCACCACGTCGTCCTGCTCGACAATAACAGCAATGGACGTTTCGACGACCTGAGCAAGATCTCCTCGAACATCCACATGGCCTCGGGTCAATTGTATGCCGAGCCGGGCGATACCCTGTTGATCGATCCCAAGACCAGCCCCGGGACCTTCGATTCGCCTTACGATTCCAACAGCAGCGATTACCGCTACCCGCTTGCGGAAATCGCCCTGATCGACGGCAAATGGTACGATCTGAAGGTTTCGCCCGCCGGCGACAAGCTGACGCTCAATCCCTCCACCGCCGCCGTGGGCAGCGTCTCGAATCGGAACGACTTCCGCGGGCTGATCTACAGCGACGGCAAGGGGTTCCTCAAGATTCACGGAACCAAGGGCGCGCCGATTCCCGTGCCCGAGGGCCAGTGGAAGCTGTTCTCGTACACGATCACTCAGGTCAACCGCCCCCCCGAGCCGGCGAAACCTTCCGCGAAAGCGGGGGCCGAAAAGGGGCCGGCCGACACGAAGTCGGCCGACGGGAAGTCGGCGGACAAGACCGCGAAGGCGAAGCAGGGCTCGCTCTTCAGTGCGCTGGGGCAGATGATTACCGGCGGCAGCCGGCAGAGCGAAGGGCCATCCTTCGCCTCCGCCACGGCGACCGACAAATACAAGGCCGTCACGGTCCGCAAGGGTGCGACCGTCGAATTGCCCTTCGGCCCTCCCTACAAGCCCACCGTGACGGCCATGTCCTACTATGCCGTTCCCCAGGCAGGGCCTGGCGGGAAGGCCGAGCAGCTTTCCCTGGAAATGGGCCTGGTCGGCGTGGGCGGAGAACAGTGTACGAACTTAATGGTCAAGGGGAGCCGGCCCGGCAAACCCGAGTTCACCATCACCGACCCCGGCGGGAAAGTGGTGCAACAGGGCAATTTCGAGTATGGCTGAGGTTTCACCTGCCGGTACTCGTGGCGAGTACCATCCGAGCCCGCGAAAGAGTATCACGTCCACGTCAAGATGGAGGCCGATCCCTTCGAGATCGACGAGCACAACGACAGCGTGATTCATCTCTAGGCGTCGGCTGGACCGTTGGCTTCGACCGAGACGGTGCGCAACCCCTGGCCGGGGTAATACGCCGCCATGATCATCAGCCGGTATTGCGGGGTGGAAGTAATTTGTGTGTTCGCCTGCGGGAACTGGGTCGCGGAGACTTGGCCTGCCAGGCGGCCGGAAACAAGACATGCCACCATGGCCGAAATCAAGGTCGCGACGAGCCGCTTCGTTCTCGACATGACTTTTCTCCAATCGAATCGAGGGAATTAGAAAACAGCGAGTCCTCAGTCGCGTTGCACGTTCAATTGAAAGGCCTGGGGAATCATGTCGGGCTGATTGCGCAGCGCCTGGACTGTTTCGGGACTGTTCGGGCCGGGATCGTCCAGGGTTTTTTGCCGCAAACTATGGTAGAAACCATTGGACTGGTCGGAGAGTCGCTCCAAGGCGACATTCCAGGCCGAACACCCCTCGTCGCGGAGCACCTGGCGGGCGATATACGTGAACCATCCGCCATAAATCCCGTTGTTCCAACTGGACTGGCCGCGCGAGCTGGCGCTGATGTCGACCACGCCACGATACTGCAGCAGAAGGATTTCCAACGTCGTGGGCGGTCGCGGCCCATTCGGGCGCCTGGGGCAGCAGAACGGGCGGCCTCGGGCAGTTGGACGTCAGCCCGACACTCCACGTTGCAGGTGTCGCTGATCAGTACCGTAAGCCGTGCGCCCTTGTCCAGCATGTGCTTCATCAAGGTCTTTCGCATCAGGGCGCCGCTGGGAATCTGGAAATGGTGTCCGCCCGACGGATCGCCCTCGGCCCGTTGCGGATCGAAGGCCCCATGCCCGCCGTAATAAACGAAGAGCGAATCGCCGCGGGCAAGTTGCACGCCATCCACGGCGTCGAGGATCCCCTTCGCCGTCACGTCTTGGTCGCGAAGCGTGCGACAACCGGCGAGCTTCTCGGCCCGAATCTCGTCGTGAACAAGACGGTCCATTCCGTCGAGGTTGATATTCTGCGCCCGCCCGAGGTTCGGGTCGCCGGTCAGCCCGATCAGCAGCACGTGAACTTGCCGCGTGCCGAGCGCTGGGGGTGGCATCACCGTGTCGAGCGGTGGGAGCGGTATCATTGGGTCAGGCGTTGGAGGCGGTATCACCGGGACGGGCGCTGGAGGCGCTATTGCAGGGCGGCGCGGTGGCCGCATTATCACCGGCGCGCGCCGTGGCGGCTCTATCGCCAGACCCTGCCCGCGAACGGGCCTGGCCTCCCAGTCGATCGGTTTTCCGGTCCACATGTCCTGGACCCGGATGACGACTTTCCCATGATCGACCGCGCCGGCCTTGACCAGATCGTAGAAAGTCTGAAGACTATCGACACGCTGGCCATCGACGTGCGTGATCAGATCGCCGGCTTGCAGCGACCCGCGGCTGTTGGGATCGCCCGGCTTGACGAGCCTGGTAGCCGGACCGTTCGCTTCGACCGAGGCGATGCGAAATCCTTGCTCGGGATAATACGCCCCCATGATCATCAGCCGGTAGGGCGGGGGCGTGTTCGGCGTTACCGTGCCAGTCGCGGCGACTTGGCCCGCCAGACGGCCGGAAACAGAACATGCAACCAGGGCGACAACCAGGATTGCAACGAACCGATTCGTTCTCGACATGACTTTTTCTCCAAGCGAATCAAGCAAGAGACAAGGGACTGGAATTGGGGGTCCTTAGCCGCGTTTCACTGGTTACTCAGGTTCCTTGGCGACCAACTCGCGTCGCACGTTCAATTGAAAGGCCTGGGGGATCATGTCCGGCTGATTGCGCAGCGACTGGAGTATTTCGGAACCATTCGAGCCGGGATCGCCCAAAGCTCTTTGCCGCAACTCATGGTAGAAGCCGTTGGACTGCGCGGAGAGTCGTTCCATGGCGACATTCCACGCCGAGCACTCCTCGTCGCAGAACACATCGCAGGCCACGTGCGTGAACCATCCGCCGTAATGCCCGTTGCTCCAACTGTACTGGCCGCGCGAACTGGCGCAGATGTCGACCACGCCGCGATGCTGAAGCAGAAGGATTTCCAAAGCCGTGGGCTTTATCTGCGGAGGCGGGCCAGGCGGGGGGAGCGGGGCTTCAGGCCTTATGGGCAGTAGGACGTTGGCCTGACTCTTCACGTTGCAGGTGTCGCTGATCAGCACCGTAAGCCGCGCGCCCTTGTCCAACATGTGCTTCATCAAGGTCTTCCGCATCAGGTCGCCGCCGGGAATCTGGAAATGATGTCCGCCGGCCGGATCGCCCTCGGCCCGTTGCGGATCGAAGGCCCCATGCCCGCCGTAATACACGAAGAGCGTATCGCCGCGGCCGAGTTGCACGCCATCCACGGCGTCGAGAATCCGCTCGGCAGTCACGTCTTGGTCGCGGAGCGTGCGACAACTGGCCAGCTTCCGGGCCGGAACTTGGCTGTGAATAAGATGGTCCATTCCCTGAAGATTGAGGTTTTGCGCATCCCGGAGATCAGGATCGCCGGTCAGCGCGATCAGCAGCACGTGGAGTCTCCGCATGCCTGACGCTGGCGGCTGGAAGGGACCTGGACCTGCGTCTGGACCTGGACCTTGATCGGGGCCGGGGCCCGGCCCGCCAACCGGTGTGGCCTCCCAGTCAATGGGCTTTCCGGTCCACATCTCGTGGACGCGGATGACGACCTTCCCACGATTGACCGCGCCGGCCTTGAGCAGATCGTAGAAACTCTGCAGACTGTCGACTTGTTGGCCATCGACGCGCGTGATCAGATCGCCGGGGTGCAGCGAGCCGTGGCTGTTAGGATCGCCCGGCTTGACAAGCCTGGTGGCCGGGCTGTTCGCTTCGACCGAGGCGATGCGAAATCCCTGCCCGGCATAATATGCCCCCGTAATGCTCAGCCCGTAATGCGGGGTGTAAGTGATCCGCGTGTTCGGCTTTGGGGTGTCGGTCCCGGGGCCTTGGCCTGCCAAGCGGCCGGAAACGGAGCACGCTATCACGCCTGCAATCAGGGTTGCAGCGAACCGGTTCTTTCTCGACATGACTTGATCTCCAATCCGATTGAATTAGTCGCATGGGTTTCAGTCGCGTTGCACGTTCAATTGAAAGGCCTGGGGGAGCATGTCGGGCTGGTTGCGCAGCGAATCGAGGGTTTCGGGAGGATTCGCCCCAGGATCGTCCAGGGCTTTTTGCCGCATCTCATGATAGAGACCATTGGCCTGATCGGAGAGTCGTTCCAGGGCGACGTTCCACGTCGAACACTCCTGCTGGCGGAGCACTTCGCGGGCAACGCGCGTGAAAAATCCCCCGATTAGCGGGTGGTTCCAACTGTACTGGCCACGCGAGCTGGCGCTGATGTCGACCACGCCGCGATACTGAAGCAGAAGGATCTCCAAAGGCTTGGGTCCTTGCGGGGCACGCGGGGCAAGAGGGGTGGCGAGGTCTTGGGCCCTGAGCCTGGCCCGACACTCCACGTTGCAGGTGTCGCTGATCAGCACCGTGAGCCGCGCGCCCTTGTCCAACATTTGCTTCATCAACGTCTTTCGCAGCAGCGCGCCGCTGGGAATCTGGAAATGATGTCCGCCGGACGGATCGCCTTCGGCATGTTGCGGATCGAAGGCCCCGTGCCCACCGTAATAGACGAAGAGCGTGTCGCCGCGGCCGATTTGCACGTTTTTCACGGCGTCGAGGATCTTGTCCGCCGTCACCTCTTCGTCGCGAAGCGTGCGAAAACTGGCCAGCTTCTCGGCTGGGATCTGTTCGTGAACAAGAGCGTTCATTCCTTCCAGATTGACGACTTGCGCCGTCCCGATTTTCTTATCGCCAGTCAGCGCGATCAGCAACACGTGTACTCGCTGCGCGGCGGGCGGTATCTCCGGGCCGGTGCCGCTGCCGCCAACGGGCGTGGCCTCCCAGTCAATTAATTGCTGGGTGTTAACGTCTTGCACGCTGATGACGACCTTTCCGTGAGCAACCGCGCCAGCCTTGAGCAGATCGTAGAAACTCTGCAGACTCACGACCTGCTGTCCGTCGATGCGCGTGATCACGTCGCCCGGTTCCAGCGCCCCGTGGGTGTCGGGCGCGCCTGGCCTGACAAGCTTGGTGGCCGGGCCGTTCTCTTCGACCGAGGCGACGCGAAATCCCTGGCCGGGATAATACGCCCCCATGATCTTCAGCCGGTATTGTGGAGTGTAAGTTATCCGCGTGCCCACCTTCGGGGCGTCATTCACTGGGGGTTGGCCTGCCAGACGGCCGGCAACAGAGCACGCCAGCCCGACGACAATCAGGGTCGCCACGAACCGATTCGTTCTCGACATGACTTTTTCTCCAATCCAATCAAGAAGGGTAAAATTGGTCTCTCGAGCTTGCACAAATCTCTTGTAAATATACGGGTCCATCCGATCAATGTACAGCAAGCGGAGAGAACTCTTCCGTACAGTTCTTAGCGGATCAGTGCGAACAACGGGGGCAACGAAAACGGAAGAGATAACCGCGAAGCGTGCGCAACCTGTCGCGGCAAATGGAGTTGTGACTAATCGGTGACCCGCGAAGGCTGTCCGTGACGCTTATAATGCAGCGGACAGGCTGGCGCCCTTTGTCAAGCACGCTTCGGCGTTGTTCGGGAATGGTGTCGTTCCCGACCGGATCGTGTGCGGCGTCCTCAGGAGATTGCGATCATGCGAGAGTTTCATCGACGGTTGGCATTGCTGTTGCTGGCATTGCCATTGACGTGCGCGGGATGCATCGAGGGCAACGTGCAGTATTTCTTCCGCTACGACCCCAAGGCCGACTCTTTTTCGTTCTTGAACGTCTACACTAATTTGAATGCCACGAGCGCCAAGGATGAGGACTACCTCGCATCGCTCTGGAAGCGGCGCGATTCGATTCTCATCAAGCCGCTCCATGGGTTGTTCGTGACTCCGCAGGGTTCTATCGAGTTTCATATCTTCAATCAAGATGCGATCGAGCGGATCGGCAAAAACCAATATCGCCTGATCGATCTGGGCAGCCCCGGGGACAAGGAGCCGGAAATCCAGGTCACGAGCCTCGATCTCGATGCCATTCGGGTCCTGCCGGCCCAGCTCTACATCAACGATTTCGGCACGCTGAGTTGCTGCCAGCAGATGGTGGTGCCCGGCGCTACGGTGGATGCCGTTCTCGCGCAGACCACGCCCACGGTAGCCGGCTGGTTCGTCAAGCTGGCGGACGACCAGATCGAGGCAGCCCAGAAAGGCGCACAACGCTTGACCTGGGAAGCGATCCGGAAATCGATCGTGGAGAAGCTCAACGAGGCCGACAATCCCAAGGAAGCGCCCAAGGCCGGGTCCAAGGCCGAGCCCAAGAAAGCGGAGGAACCCGGCACCATCGGTCCGTTGGAGGACGAATCGATTCGCCTGCTGAAGAATGCCGTTGCCGACAAGTCGGTGAAGTTGCGACGGGCCGGCAGTGTCTTCTCGCTGGTCGTGCCGCTTGCCAAGCAAGACGGCGCCGAAGTCACGGCCACCTTCGACCTGGCCAAGGCCACGGTTGCCGAGCGCATCCAAGCCGGGAAGAAAGTCGAGCAGGGCGTCATCAACCTCTTCAACCTCGTGCATGTCCATTACGCCGACGGCTCCGGACTGGAAGTCTCGGTGGATCTGGCCAAGCTGGCAAAGATTCAAAAGAACGACGATCCCAAGCCCGACGAAAAGAAGGCGGCAGGCTACAAGTCGACGATCGAGGGCCTGCGGGCGCACGGCATCGACATCAAAGCGAAGTTCTCGATCAAGTCTCTGGTCGACGAGTATCTGAACTGACCCGTTTGAGTTTCTGCAATTTCCCAAGGAGAAATGTCATGAATCGTTCCGTTGCGAGCTGGGCGACCGTCCTGCTGTCGCTCGTTGGTCTGGTGCAAATGTCTCGGGGTGCGGAGCCCGCCAAGACAGCCGAGTTCACGCGCGTGGTGGATGTCGGCCAGGGCATGCGCGTGGAGATTGATCTCAGCACGCAGGTCTTGCGGCTGCGCGTGCCGGAAGACCGCGGGGCGGACGGCGCGGAAGGGTCGGCCGAGACCCCGCTTTCACCGACGCTGGCCGGCTTGGGTAGCCAGCGGTTCGTTTCCGCCGCCGTGCTGGCCCAGAAGGCCAAGCAGTTCGACGACGGACTTTATGCGGCGGTCGAACTGGCGGCGCAGCAAGGCTTCGGCCGTTTCCCCGCCAAGGCCCAGCTTCTGCGGAGCCTCGTTCGGGCGATGGCCGATTCGCCCGCGGGCCCGTCGCAACCCGTGGCCACCGTGCTGGCAGCGGCCAGGCTTGGGCTGCACGACGTGAAAGTGCCGGCTGCCTGCGAGGCGCCAGTCAAGAAACTCATCGACGAGTTCTCCGCCGCAGAAGTTCGCTCCAAGCCGGTCGGCTTCTATACCTGGAGCGAATCGCTGTCGGATATATTCCGCCAGGATCGCATGCTCCAGAGCGAACTCCAGTCGCCCGCCGACATCGAAGTCCTGGCCAAGGCATTGCACGCCGATCCCCAGGCCCGGGCGGCCTACGCGGTCTACTTGGCCCTCGAAGCGGGGCTGACCAACCGGCTGTCCTCTCCCGATCTTCGCGGCGTGCTGGAGTCGCTTGATCACGGCGGCCCGGCCGCCCTGCCCGACAAGGTCCGCTTCTTTCCCGCCTCTCAATCGCACGAAACGGAACTGGTGAAACGGTTGTTCGGAAACAAGCCGATCCCTGCGGGCTTCAACCTGATGGACGAGCTGGTCCAGCGGATTCGTCGCCACGAGTTGTCGCTCAAGCCGAGTCCCGATTCCGGCTGGTACGACTACCAGGCCTGGGCCTTGGAACCGCTGATCGTGCCCGACGAGGCGCCGGAAGCCAAGGCTGTCGTCTACGACGACGGCACCTACGCGCGGCTGCTGGAAGAACTGTTCAAAAGCATTTTGGCGCTGACCCGGGAAACGCACGTCAAGCAGGTCGAGTCGCCGGCGGTTCCGGGGTCCGCCATGCGCCGGGATGCCAGCCCAAGGGCCGAGATCACGGTTCATCCCGAGTTGAGCCTCGAACCGCTGGCCAGCTACTACTTCCGCCGTGCCGAGAGTTATGGGTTCATCCGCGCGGTGCTCGAAGATTCCTTTGGCCGCGAGGCCCTGGAGCAGGTCCATCGCATCGGTCCCGACGCGACGGCTGCCACCGCGTTGGCCGAGGAACTCGAGCGGATGGAGAAGCTTTTCTACGGGGCCCACGTGACCGTCTGCCGGCAGCTCGGCATGACGCCGCTGAGCTCGCCGCGGATCCACGTGGCGGCCGACTCGGCGGCGGGCGCCTTCGCCGACTGGACCAGGCATATCGACGAGGACGCCGACGTTGGCCGCGACTCCCGCATGATGGTCCCGGTGTTCTACGATTCCCAGCGCAAGCAGACGAAGGTCTGGGTCATGCTCGGCTGGAGCCAGCGACGTTCTGAAAACGGACTTCGCGGCGCCGCCTTCCTATGCGGTGTACGACGCGCAAGGCAAGAAGCTGGACAAGGCCGTGAATTTCGACCCCGCCTCGCAGACGCTGCTCTGTCCCGTGACGGCGGAGATCTACGTCTCGAAACTTCTCGACCGCGACGAGTTCCGCCGGGTCTGCAACAAGTACAAGACGCGTGCGGCGATCCTCGCGAAGCTGGCGGCAGCGTCTGCCGACTCCGCCTCCGCCGGCGCGAACGGGGCGTCGCCGCTCCGCTTCGGAGTCACGGCCCAACCGACCCGGCGCAGCGCCGTCTTCAAAGGCTTGGAAGTTACGCTGGTCCTGCCCGGCTATCCCGGCACGCAGATGACCAGTCCCCAGGACGAAGAGCAGCATGCGCTCATTCCCGGCCGCAGCGCCATCACGCACGTCAACGGCCGCCGCGTGACCACTTACGCCGAATTCGTCGACGCCGTCCACAAGTCGCCGCCGCAGATGACCATCCGCGTCTACGACATGCAGGACCGCTCGACGCAAGACTATCAAGTCAACCTGCGCCCGTAGTGCGCTCGGCGCAACGTATTCCGACAGATCATACCGACGTTCGTGGCCCTGGTCGCTGGCGGCGTCGATTTACTCGCCTGCCGAAAAGCCGCGCAAACCTCCTTCAGCTTTCGCTCGTTTAGCGGCTAGAAGGCATGGCAATGCAACGCACGGCCAAATGCGGGAGACGAAAAAGTCCCACCACTGGTGAGACAATTACCGTGGACCCGCAACTTGCTCATTCTACTTCCGCCGCCATCATTGACCGTAGAACTCCTCATCGGTAATGCCATGCGCCGGCGTCAGGCGGAACCGTCGGCGGCATCCTTGCAAATAACAAACCATGACCTCTTTTCGCTTCGGCACGGGATAAGTGAACACGCCCTCGGGAAACCGCCTGGAAAAAACGACGTGACTGCCACGTTGCCTAGCGGCAGACACGCCGTAACGCGATAAAATGCGAGTCAGCTTCTGGAAACTGAGAGGGCGATCAGCCATGCCAATGCCTCATACCACTTCACAGGCTGCGATTCTCTTGACGCCTTCATACGCCCGCAAACGAATATCACCGAGAGAATAGGGCTTGGGGTGCTTGGCAGCGAGTCGTTCAATGCAGATGCTGAGATTTCCGGCCGCCGTGTCCTTGCCGAGAGCGAACATTTCCCACGCCTCGCTCGGCGCGGGAGAGAAAAGACTGCTCGGATTGTGATGTTTGAAACTCTCCTCAAGCTGCAAGTCGACCGATGCCGTCAGCGACTCCAACGCCTTTTCCTTGGTGCGACCGTCACCCAGCAAGTCGAACTCAAGACAATGCGCGATCCATCGGCTGCCGTCTTTGTAGAAGACGACTCGCAGTGAGATGTCGAATAACTCAACTAGCCGCTTCATGGACGCTCTTTCCGAGCTGCATAGTGCTTCACTGACCTTGCTCTTTACAGTATAGCACTTGTCCGCATTTGCGGGAAGGATCATGATGGGCCGGCACTCGCCGACCCGCAACCCGCAAGCGGGTACCACGGGTGCCCCAGATCCGGTCCCACTTCACCGTCGCATTTCCTTCACCGTCTCGTACAGCGCCTTTAGATTCTCCGTGGGTACGCCGGCCTGCACGTTGTGTACCGTGTTGAACACGAAACCGCCGCCGCGGTGGAAAATCTCGATCCGCTGCCGGACCTCGCGGCGCACGTCGTCCGGCGTGCCGAAGGGCAGCGTCTTCTGCGTATCGACCCCGCCGCCCCAGAAGGTGATCCCCGCGCCGAACTTGTCCTTGAGCGTCTGCGGATCCATGCCCACGGCCGAACACTGCACCGGATTGAGGATGTCGAAGCCGGCGTCGATGAAGTCGTCGACCAGGGCCACGACCGAGCCGCAAGAGTGGATGAAAGTCTTCCAGTTCGTGTGCTCGTGAACCCAGTCGTTGATGCGGCAATGAAACGGCTGGTAGAGGCTGCGATAGGTCTTGGGGTTGATGAACGGTCCGGCCTGCGTGCCGAAATCGGTCCCGGTGACGAATACGACCGAGACCCGATCGCCTACCGCCGCGTGGATCTTGGCCAGGTTCGCCAGGCCGATCTCGCACTGCCGATCGAAGATGTTGTAGACGAAATCGACCCGCGCGGCCGTGCTCATGTACCACTCGGCCACGTCGCGGATGCCCTTGGGATGCTTCAGCCAGGGGGCCGGCACCAGGGCGATGTCGCCAAAGGCCGTGCCGCCGAAGTTGGCCACGATCGCCCGATCGCTCTCGCTCCGCAAACGCTGGGCCTCGCGGGCGAAATACTGCACGTCCGCATCGCTCACCGGACCGAACTCCTCCAGGTTGTCCTCCACGCGAAGCGTGTCGTCGTCGATCGGCTCCTGGCGCGTGATGCTGTCGAAATAGAACCCGCCCTTGGGCATCCGTCCGCTGGGCGGAACGCTCGTATCGCCCTCGGGATAGAGCAGGATGTCGCCGTTGGCCTCGGGCACGGTGTTGAACCGTTCGGGCACGAGCACGGGCGTGCCGTCGAAGGTGGTCCAAGGCTTCCAACCGGCGTTCTCGAAGCCGAACATGTTCCGCCGTCCGCCCAGGGGAACGACATCCACCCCCAGCACCTCTTGCAGATCGGGCGCAATCTCGCCCAGCATCTGATACGGTTCGACGACCTTGACTGGAGTGCCCGGCGGGTCGAGTCCCAACGCCTGACGCAGCTTGTACACGCTGCTGACCTGCATGCCCGTGACGGGGCTTGCACCCAGGTCCAACGGCACGTAGTCGGGTTGTTCGTGGTTTACGGCGGTTTCGACACGTTGACGAGAATTCATGATACGGCTCCTTCAGCGCAACACGACCCACAGGGCGATCGAGGCCGCCAACAGCAGGCCCCACCAAATCCATAAGTTCCCCAGCCCCGAGCCGGCGTCTCGTTCGTATGGCGGCAAAGTCACGAGGTCCAGACTCCAGGCCGCATCGGGATCGTAACGCTCGTCGGAACTCTGGGGAATGACGAACGTGAAAAGCCCCAGCAAGACGAGACTGGCCAGGCCCGTCACTCCCGCTCGCGTCGCGACCGGCCTGAGCCACTCGGGCACGACCTCCGCATGGGCGACGATGAACCACAAGGCCGCGCCGGCAAGGCAGCCGCTGATCAGCGTCGCGACGGCGGAACGGCCGTGTGCGTTGGGCCAGAAAAACGCGACGAGAAATACGACCACGGCCGGCGGGCCGATGATCGCGGTCACTTCCAGCACGTACTCGAAGACGCCGTGGTCCCAGACCAGGAGTAGGGGCGCGAGCAAGGTCGCGACGACGATCGTCGTCAGGCTCGACCGCCGTCCCCGCGCGACCAAATCCGATTCCGAGTCGTTGCGCCGCAACAGATTCTGGCTGATGTCCATGGTCCACAGGGTCGAGACGGCATGCACCGCGGCGGTGACGGTGTTCATCACGGCCGCGAGGATGGCGGCTACCAGGAGTCCCTGTCCGGCTGCGCCAAGTGGGTTCTGCCGTCCGAAAAGATTCTCGATCAAATGCAGGCCGCTCTGCTCCGGCGAGAGGCCGTTGTTGCCCGGCAAACCGAGTTTCACCGTCGCCGCCAGGCCTGGCAGGATGAACACCGCCGGCAAGAGCAACATCAACAATCCGCCCACGATCGCGCCGAGCCGCGCGTCCCATTCGCTTCGTGCCCCCAGGCAGCGTTGCAGCGTCAACGGACTGACGGCCGCGTTCCAGAATCCGATCGTCAGGGCGAAGGCAACCAGGCCGACCCAAGGAAGCTGGTCATGGTGCGACGACAGAAAGAGCGAGGTTTTCGCCGGGAAGTTCGCTTCCCAGACGCTCGGCAGGCCGCCGGCGTCTCGGGTCGCCACGACGGCAAAGACGGTGCCGCCGATGACAATTAGCAGGAATTGCACCACGCCGCCCCAGGCCCCGGCCATCGAACCGCCGATCACTCCCGCCAGCGACGAAAGCACCGCAATCCCCGCCACGCAGGCCAAGAACACCCAGGGGATGCCGTTGGCCGTGCTCGGCGGCACGTTGAAACCTGCTTCGGATAGCACCCATCCACCCATATAGAGGGCCGGAACCAGCACGCCCAGCACAAGGAAGAGGATCGAGAGCAGGGCAAACAGCCCGCGCATCGCCGGACTGTAGCGAAGCTCGAGAAATTCGGCCGGGCTGGATATCTTCTTGCGGACGAAATACGGCAAAAACACGCCGGACAGGGCGGTCAGGCCGATGAAACTGCCCCATGCCAGCCCTCCGGCGGCGACACCGGCGAAATAGGTCAGGCCCAGCAGGCCCAACCACATTTCCAGCCGCAGGGAAAGCCCGGCCACGGAAAAGGCCACGACATACCATGGGAGCGATCGCCCGGCGACAAAATAGTCCTCGGAAATATGTTGTCGCCCCAGCGCAGCCGCCAGGCCGACAACCACGGTGAGACTCAGGAGAACGACAGCGACCGCTGCAATAATGATTGTGCCCATAACGGAACATCATAATTTGTCGCACGGGCTTGTGCAACAGGCCGCTGCGCCGCGGGCATGTAGGATAGGTTTGTAACCTGTCGTTTCGAGACAGGTTGAAAACCTATCCTACAACGGATCCGCCTTCACCCATCGTCGCTCGACAGCCGATTGCCTTACCCGCTCCATCAACTGCTGCACGCGGATACCCTGTGCGAGGCCCGGTTCCGCGGCACGCTCCAGGGCAACGGCCTGGAGAAAATTGGCCAGACAGGCCACGTGCCCGCGGGTCCAGCCGATAGCCGACTTGTGGCTGGGAAAGGCGGCGGCCGGAGGCAGGTAGCGCTGGCCGGTGTCGATGCGATTCCACCCTCGCACGCCGCCCAACGGCCGGTCGGCGGCCGTCGCGTCGTAGAACTCCAGGTGATGCGGATCCATGAGGTTGAACCGCAACGCCCCCTGCGAGCCATGGATCTCGATCCGCAGTTCGTCTTCCGCGCCGGAGGCGATCTTCGTGGCCTCGATCGTGCCGGGCGCGCCCGCTTGCAGCCGGGCGAGGATCAGCACGCAATCTTCCGCGTCGACCGGCACCTTGCGCGAAGGATCTTGCGGCGACGGCCGTTGGGCGTAAGCGGTGTGCGTCTCGGCCATCACGGCGTCGAGCGGACCGGCCAGATGTTCCACGAGGTCCAACACGTGCGAGGCCAGATCGGCGATCACGCCTCCGCCCGCCGCCGCGGAGAGTTTCCATCGCGCCGGGGCGTTGGGATCGGCACTGCCGGCGTGCAAGTAGGCGGCGCGGAACTGGAGCAGGCGACCCAGGCGGCCTTCGTCGATCAATTGCTTCGCCCGCAACGTGGCGGGAAAGAAGCGGTACTGGAACGTCATCTGGGCCGTACCGCGATAGCCCGCCAGCGCGGCGGCGACCTGCCGGGCTTCGTCGTACGTGGCCACCAAGGGCTTATCGCAATAGATATGCTTTTGATGGGCGATCGCCGAGAGCAAGGCTTCGCAGTGACGGTCGTTGGGCGTGCAAACGTGGACGATGTCGACGTCGGGGTTCTCGGTGACCGCACGGAAGTCGGTCGCGGCCACGTCGGCCCCCACCAGCCGCCGGGCTTTTTCGGCCGTTTCCGCCCGCGTGGTGACGACGTGCGTAATCCGGGCCGCCAGCGGCGGCGGATCATAGTAGAACGGCAGGGTCGCATAGCCGTAGGCATGCACCTTGCCGATCATGCCGAAACCGACGATGCCAACGCGATGGATTTTCATAGGAACCTTGTGCAGGGATTGAGCTTCCGACCCATTGGGTAATGGTAGCAGGGAGTTGCGCAGTAAGCAATTCCCGACCATGATCGCCGTTTGAAGCGAGAGCAGCATCCCGCGCGGATGTTGTTGCAGATCCACGACGAGTTGATCTTCGAGGCGCCGGCGGAGCAGGTCGGTTACCTGGCGACTCTTGCGGGAAGAGATGTCCGGCGTTTATCCGCTGCGCGTGCCGCTGAAGGTGGACGTGAAAGCCGGGCCGAACCAGGCGGATGCAAAGGGGATTGAAGGCGATGCAAGACCGTTCTATAATAGCGAGAGCCAGTCATGAAACCCAAAGCACACATTGATTGAAACTTCGGTGATTGGCTATTTGACTTCGCGACCAAGTCGCGACTTGATCACGGTTGCCAAACGCCAGAAGACCTGAGCGAGACGAGACTGGCGGCGATGGCCGTGAATCCTGAAACAAATTGGAGAGGGCGGCTAGACCAACAAGATGTCTTCGCCCCGGAGGGGCGCGTGAGAATAGCCCAGCGATTTATCGCTGGGAAGGGAGTTGTCGAACCATTTTCAGTCCCGGAGGGACGGTTGAAATGTCCTGCGTCGCGCTGATTCAATCGTCCCTCCGGGACTAGCGGTTCATTCGCTTTTCCAACCCAGCGATAAATCGCTGGGCTATTCTCAAACGTCCCTCCGGGACGGGCAAACGCGAATTAGCCCTGAATCGGTTTCATCAATTATGGCCGTAGCCACTAGCCGCAACGCTCTACCTCTGTCCGTGTCAACTGGCGGTCGCGGATTTTTTGTCGGCAGGTCGGGCAGGGTGGCGGGGGTACGGGTTGCGCCGCGTGGGAGGCGGGCCGGGTGCGTTCTCCGCGGCGGTCTAAGGTCGTTGAGAGAGGGAATGCGTGTTACACTTAAGGAGCCCGACGCGGAGGATAGGGCCACGGTGGGAACCGACCCCAGCGCCGCGTCGGGGCGCGAAGAGGAATGGGGGTGGGCGGCAAGGTTCACCCTTGTTCTTCGCCCCACGGCCATTCCTCTTTGCGCTTCCCTGCGCTAAATCCTTCGGGGGTTTGGGGGACGCCCCCCAAGAATAACTGCCTTCAGTCCTCATCGGATACGGGCCTGCCATGTCAACCGGCCTTGATCTTCGACCGCCGCGGCACCACCTGCGCCGCCGCCACTTGGGCGACCAAGGCCTCGCAGCCGGCCGACTCCACGGTCCGCCGCTCGCCGCCGGAAAGCTCCCGCGGCGCGGGCAGCCCCTCGCTCTGGCAGATCGCGGTCAAGGACTTGATCGTGCGGCTGCCGCCGGGCAATTTGGCTTTGGCCTTCGTTCCCTTGGGCGGCCCGCTCTTGCGCCGCTCTCCCGTGGCCTTCACCCGCAGCCTGGCCAACTTGGTCTCCGTGCTGCGGGGGATGGCGTAGCGATAGGGCTCGTTGCTCTTGAGCATCAGCCAGCCGATCATGGCCAGCTTCCGCGCCGCCGCCACCACCGCCACGTTGCGCGTCTTCTTCTTCATCAAGCGGCGGAAGAAATGGCCCAAGGGCCCGGGGTGCTTGTCCAGGTGCTGCGCCGCCTGGATCAACATCCAGCGGGCGTGGCTGTTGCCCCGCTTGGTGATCGGGCCGTGGTAGCAGTGCTCGGCCGATTGCTTGGTGGAAGGGGCCAGGCCCAAGTAACTGGCGGCGTGGTCGGCGTCGGGGAAGCGTCGGTAGTCGCCCCAGGCGGCGAGCAGTCCCTCGGCCACCGCCACGTCGGCGCCGGGGAGGGTCATCAGCAGCTTGACCGGCTCGTTGGCCTGCCCGCGCTTGGCCAGCTCGAGGTCCAGGGCGGCGATCTCCTTTTGCAGGAACTCGAGCTGCCGCAAGTCGCTGTCGATGAGCATCCGCCCCTGCGGGTCGATCTCGACCGTCTTCAGCCACTCCAGGCCCTTGGCCTCGAAAAGCTTCTTGAGGGAGACCTCGATCAGCCGCATGGCCAGCACGCTGTGGATGCGGTTGCGCATCATCGTCCGCTGGCCGACCAGGACGCTGCGGCGGCCGGTCAATTCGCGGAGTTGGCGGGTGGCCTCGTCGGGCTGCCAGACCTCCGGCAGGAAGTCGCAACGGAGGAGTTGCGCCAGCACGTGGGCGTCGACCTTGTCGGTCTTGACCTTGGCCTGGGCGATGGCCTTGGTGGCCAGGGGGTTGGAGACCACCAGCTTGGCCACGTGCGGCTGCAGGGCGTCGGCCACGGCCCAGCAATTGGTGGTGGCTTCGAAGGCCACGTGGTCCGTGGGTTGCAGGATTTTGATGGCGAAGAGTTCCAGGGTGCGGCGGTTCAGGGCGAAGCGTTCGCGGTGGACCACCGTGCCGGTGGAATCGACGAGGCAGGCCTCGACCAGGCGTTTGTGGACATCGAGGCCAACGTGACGTACACTTTCGGTACTCATGGAAGTTTCTCCCGTGATGCGGCAAGACCGGGGGCTATCGCCCGCGCGAGCGGACGCCGGCAGAAGTTTGGACTACGAGTCCGCATTTTTACTTCTGCCGGAGTAGGGCCGAAACGGCAACTACCTCTTCGAGCTCGAGGCTCAACCGGGTGGGCCGGAGGGGCGCTCAGATACGATGGCGGGCTCTTGGCCCATAGGCATAATCGAGCGGCCCCGAAGTGTCCCGGCCCTCCGGTCTTGCTTTCTTGTGTTGTTGGATGGAAGCACAACATGGTTTCTATCCTGCGGCGGCGGCACTTCGTCCCAAACCCGGTAGTAATGCATAGCACCGGATTCCGTGCGAAGCGCCGCGGGCCTCTATCTATTCATACCTGGTACGATGATCGCGGCAAGCCGGGTCCACTCCTCGGCCATCTTCTTTCTGTCAGTTATGCCTCTAGCAATTCTCGAATCAAGCCCACGACCCTATCCAAACCATGAAAATCCTCGGTCTCCTCGGCGGCGTGGCAAGCGGCAAGAGCTTGGTCTCCCGGCAACTGGCGGAACGGGGCGCCTTGGTGCTCGATGCCGATCGTGCGGGCCACGAGGCCCTGCGGTTGCCCCGCACGGAAAAAGCGGCCCGCCAGCGCTGGGGCGATGCCGTCTTCGGCTCGGACGGCCATATCGACCGCTCCCGGCTGGCAAAGATCGTCTTTGCCCCACTCCCCGACGGGCCGAGAGAGCGAAGATTCCTCGAAGAACTCACACACCCGGAGATCGGCCGGCGGCTGGCGGCCCAGGCAGAGGTCATGCCAGCCGACTCCCCCCTTGCGGTGCTGGACGCTGCATTGATTCTTGAAGCGGGATGGGATAGACTGTGTGATTACTTCGCTTTCATCGACGTGCCGCGGGAGATGCGGTTGGCTCGAGCCCTGCAACGGGGGTGGACGGAAGGGGATTTTGCGGCCCGGGAGGCGGCCCAGGAATCCCTGGACTCCAAGCGTACTCGTGCCGATTTCATTATTGACAACTCAGGCTCCGCCGAACATACTCAAGTTCAAGTCCAGCACCTTTGGCAGTTCCTCGTCGGCTGACGCAACTCGCGCGTTTTCCTTGAAATCCAGCCTCGCAGGCCCCTGCTGGAGAATCCCGAACTGAAGCACGCCTTTCGCAAGGTTCCTCGCGCGAAGGCCGTGCGTAGGTTGGGGGTTCTAAGAAGAATTTCTGCTCCGCAGACAATTCGCCCGATAACCCGCCGCTGACGCCTTCCGCGCGTCGGCACCGATCCTTGTCAGGAGTTTGATCGATGTCTTCCGCCCGCCATTTCGGCCCTCCTCGCGACGATCAGGACGATCGCCCCGAGCAGGCTGATGAAATCAATACGATCGAGCCGGCCCGCCCGCCGGCCACCACAACGGACTGCCCGCCCGACTGCGCCGCGAAGAAGACGGCGGAAGCCGACTATCCCTACTCCTACGACTACGACGACGAAGAACCGCTCTCGCTGGCCGAAGAGATCGCCGCCGGCGCCGAAAGCCTGCCCGCCGATCTCCACGACCGCTACGACCAGCTCAAGCAGACCGGCGATACGCACATCGCCGAACTGCAGAGGATGTCGATGGCCGAGCTGATCGAGGAGGCCCGCCAGGACAACCTTACCGACTATGCCGGCATCAAGAAGCAGGACTTGATCTTCCGCATCCTCAAGGAGCGGGTCAAGCTCAACGGCCTGATGTACGGCGAGGGAACGCTCGAAGTCCTGCCCGACGGCTTCGGCTTCCTCCGCAGCCCCGACTACCACTACCTCTCCTGCCCGGACGACATTTATGTCTCGCCGAGCCAGATCCGCCGCTTCGGCTTGAAGACGGGCACGACCGTTTCCGGCCAGATCCGTCCGCCCAAGGAGAACGAGCGCTACTTCGCCCTGCTGCGGGTCGAGGCGATCAACTACCAGGACCCGAACCTGCTGACCAACAAGGTCCCCTTCGACGAACTGACGCCGCTGCATCCCGACGAGCGGATCCGCATGGAGGTCGCGCCCGACGAGATCAGCATGCGGGTCGTCGATCTGATCGTGCCCATCGGTTTCGGCCAGCGGGGGCTGATCGTCAGTCCGCCGCGGGCCGGCAAGACGATCCTCATGCAGAAGATGGCCAAGGCGGCGCTGACCAATTATCCCGACCTGTACGTCTTCATGCTGCTGATCGACGAGCGGCCGGAAGAGGTCACCGACATGGAGCGGCAGGTCAAGGGTCCCAACTGCGAAGTCATCAGCTCCACTTTCGACGAACCGGCCGCGCGGCACATCCAGGTCTCGGAAATGGTGCTGGAGAAGGCCAAGCGGATGGTCGAATACGGCTACGACGTGCTGATCTTCCTCGATTCGATCACGCGCCTGGCCCGGGCCTGGAACTCCGAGTGTCCCAACTCGGGCAAGATCCTCTCCGGCGGCGTGGACGCCAATGCCTTGCAGCGGCCGAAACGCTTCTTCGGCTCCGCCCGCAAGGTCGAGGAAGGCGGCTCGCTGACGATCATCGGCACGGCCCTGGTCGACACCGGCAGCCGCATGGACGAGGTGATTTTCGAGGAGTTCAAGGGCACCGGCAACCAGGAAATCGTGCTCGATCGCCGGCTGGTCGACCGGCGGATCTGGCCGGCGATCGACATCAACCGCAGCGGCACGCGCAAGGAAGAGATGCTCCTGGACCCGGAAGAGTATCGGCGGATCTGCGTTCTCCGCCGCGTGGTCACCGACATGAACCCGCCCGACGCCATGGAGCTGCTCGTCACGCGGCTTGCAGAAGACGAAGACCAACGCCGAGTTCCTCATGAGCATGAATGCGAAGAACCAATGATCACCGTTTATGAAGGCACGCCGGCGGCCTGCGACGGCCGCTTCGCCATCGTCGTGTCGCGGTTCAACCAGTCGATCACCGGGCGGATGTTGGACGGCGCCGTCGCAGACGCTCGAGGGCCCACGGCATCGCCGACGACCGCATCGACGTGGCCTGGGTTCCCGGCGCGTTCGAGATCCCCACGGTGGCCTCGCGGCTGGCGTCGGCCGGCCGGCACGTCGCCATCTTGTGCCTGGGCGCCGTGATCCGCGGCCAAACGACGCACGACCAGCACATCAACCGGGCCGTGAGCATCGCCCTGGCCCAGATCGGCGCGCAGTACAAGATGCCGGTGATTTTCGGCATGCTCACCTGCGAGACGCTCGAACAGGCCATCGCCCGCAGCGGCGGCCAGTGCGGCCACGACCGGCAAGGACGACGCCCAGGCCCGCTTGGGCAACAAGGGCGTCGATTGTGCCGAGGCCGCGCTGGAGATGGTGAACCTTTTGAACAAGTTGCCGAAAACCTTGACCATGCGACCCAGAACCTTTGCCCGCGAAATCGCCTTCCAGGTCCTTTATCGCGAAGACTTGAACCCCGATCAGCCCGGCGTCCGTCAGTGACGTGCTGCTGGACCAGGGCCGGCAGACCCGCGAATTGACGGAGTTTGTCCGCCACCTGGCCGAACTCCGCGACCAGGAAGACGCCGATTCCGCCGACGAAGGCCAACTCTATTCGCAGTGGCTGCGAACGCCGTCGCTGGTGGAGTTCTCGCGACTGCTCATCCAGGGCGTGACGGCCCAGCGGGCCGACTTGGACCAGAAGATCGCCACTGCCGCCGAAAACTGGAGCGTTCAGCGGATGGCCGCCACCGATCGCAACCTCTTGCGGCTGGGCGCCTACGAGATTCACTTTACCGAAACGCCAGGCAAGGTCGTGATCGACGAGGCCGTCGAGTTGGCCAAGCGCTTCGGCGGCGCCCAGTCGGCGCAGTTCGTCAACGGAATCCTCGATAAGCTGATGCACCGAAAACAAAATACAAAGTCGGGAGGCCACAGATTGAACGCGGATTGAACACGGATTCCAAGAAACAAAATCCGTGTTTCATCCGTGTTTCATCCGTGGCCTAGACATTTCGGATTTCGACATTCGTATTTCGGATTTCATTTTCTTATGGGTCTATTCGAAAAACTCAAGCAGGGTCTGAAGAAGACCGCTCAGTTCCTCAACACCGACATCCGCGACCTCTTCAAGAGCGAGGGGCAGTTGGTCGACGACAAGTTCGTCGACCAATTGTTCGAAACGCTGATCAAGACCGACATGGGCGTCGAGGCCGCGCAGGAGATCGCCGACGAGATCCGCGCCAGCTTCCGCGCCCGCGTCGTGAAGATGGACGACATCCTGGAACAGATCAAGGCCCAGCTCAAGGTCATTTTGGCCCAGCCGGCCGATCCGATCCATTATGCCGCCAGCGGCCCCACGGTGATCATGGTCGCCGGCGTGAACGGGGCGGGCAAGACGACCTCGATCGCCAAGCTGGCCTGCATGTTCCAGGGCGAGGGCAAGAAGGTCGTGCTGGGGGCGGCCGACACCTTCCGCGCTGCGGCGGTCGAGCAGTTGACGATCTGGGCCAGGCGGCTGGGGGCGGAGATCGTCACCGGCGCCTCCGGCAGCGATCCGGCCAGCGTGGCGCATCGCACCGTCGCCCAGGCCTTGCAGCTCGGCGCCGACGTCTGCATCGTCGACACCGCCGGCCGGTTGCAGACCCAGCAGAACCTGATGCAGGAGCTGACCAAGATCCATCGCGTGTTGGGCAAGCAGATCCCCGACGCCCCGCACGAGGTGATCCTGGTGCTCGACGCCACCACCGGCCAGAACGGCATCAGCCAGGCCCGGCATTTCACCGACGCCGTGCGCTGCACCGGGCTGCTGTTGGCCAAGCTCGACGGCACGGCCAAAGGCGGCGTCGTGGTCGCCATTCGCAAGACCGTCGGGCTGCCGGTAAAGTACATCGGCGTCGGCGAGAAGGCCGAGGATCTCGCGCTGTTCGAGCCCGACAAGTTCGTCGACGCCCTGTTCGAGGACATGAAGTAAGCGAATTGCCGTCCGATTGACAAACCCCCCGCTTCCGACGAAAATAAGGAGTTCAATCACCCCCTTCCGTCCTGGAGATTCGCATGAAAACCTTAGCAGACGTCGGTTTGGCCAACGTGCAGTCCGTTTACAGCGGCCCCGAGGGCCAGTTGTGGGAACTCGTCATGGGACAACAGATCCACATCGGCGGCTTCCGCTCGTCGATGGACCTGGCCGAGCGGGCTAGCATCGGCGCCGGGATGTCGGGAGTCGATCTCTGTTGTTGCAGCGGAGCGGGCATGCGATTCCTGGTCCGCTTCCGCAACGTGGCGCGGATGCTCGGCGTGGACGCCACCCCGGCCATGGTTGAGTTGGGCCGCCGCCGCACGGAGGCCGAGGGGTTTGCCGATCGCATCACCTTCTCGCTGGCCGATGCCTGCGACACCGGAGAGCCCGCCGAAAGCGCCGATTTCGTCTGGGGCGAAGACGCCTGGTGCTACGTCGTCGATAAGACAAAGTTGATCCGCGAGGCGGTCCGCTTGACAAAACCGCGGGGGACCATCGCCTTTACGGATTGGATGGAAGGGCCCGCCGGACTCTCCGACGCCGAAGCGGAACGCTTCTTGCGCTTCATGAAGTTCGCCAACCTGCAAAGCCTGCGCGGCTATGCGGCACTGCTCAGCGGCGCGCGTTGCGAGGTCGCCGTGGCGGCGGATACGGGCCGCTTCGCATCCTACGTCGATCTTTACCTGGACATGCTGGACAAGCAACTTACCTCGGATGCGTTGCGAATCCTGGACTACAACCTCGCCGTCATGGAGGGCTTGGCCGGCGAGATGAAATTCCTGCAGCAACTTGCCCATGACGGCAAACTGATCCAAGGGTTGATCGTGGCGAAAAAATGCGGATGAAAGTAGTCGGCGCCGCGCACCATGTTTGGACCGGCCGAAAAATAACTTGGAGAAATGACGTAAGATGGATTGTTAATCCGTCCTGCGGCCAAGTGCTGAAGTTATTCTTCGGGCGGGACTTGCATGGTCGGAGTGCCGCTTTCCGCACACGGCGTGTGCCGTCTACATTGGAGAAATCATGAGCAAGTCGTGTTGCCAATGTGATAGTACCGGCGCGGCCGGTCCGTCCGACGCCGCGAATCCGTTGGCGTGGTTCGAGAAGATGCTGGACCACTGCCATCAGCATGCCGTGGCGGCGAAGGCGGCCGGCAAGCGCGTGGTGGGCATACTCTGTGAGTTCACCCCCCGCGAACTGATCATGGCGGCCGACGCCGTGCCGGTCTGCCTCTGCGGCGGCTCGGCCAAGACCATCCCCGCCGCCGAAGAATTCCTGCCCGCAAATCTCTGCCCGCTGATCAAGTCGACCTTCGGTTACCATTTGCTGAAGACGAACCCATTCCTGGAAATGGCCGACCTCGTGGTGGGGGAGACGACCTGCGACGGCAAGAAGAAGATGTATGAGCTGATGGCGGAGACGCGGCCGGTCTACGTGCTGGAATTGCCGCAGAAGGCCGACGACCTCGATGCGTTCGACCACTGGTACGCCGAGCTGGCGAAGTTTCGCGATTACCTGGAAAACCGTTTTCGGGTCGCCGTCACCGATGCCCGGCTGCGGGACGCGATCGTGGTCATGAACCGCGAGCGGGCCTTGCGGCGGGACTTGGCCGGCCTGATGCGGGCGGACGTCCCGCCGCTGACGGGCCGGCAACTGCTCTCGTTGAAGAGCAGCATTTCCGGCCTTCCCGATGATCTGGCTCATTATGAAGAGGTCCTGCGGCATTATCGCGGCTCAGTCCCCGCCGCCGGTGCGCCCCCGCTCCGCGTGCTCTTGACCGGCGTGCCCACCGTCACCGGCGCCGAGCGAGTGCTGGAAATCATCGAGCAAAGCGGCGGCCAACTGGTGGCTATGGAGAACTGCACGGGCTTGAAGCCGATCCTGGAGGACGTCGATTTCGCCGCGTCCGACCCGTTGCGGGCGTTGGCGGAGAAGTATTTCCACCTGCCCTGCTCGGTGATGACCCCCAACCAGCGCCGCTTGGACACGCTGCGCCGCTTGATTGCCGACTATCGGCCGGACTGCGTGATCGAACTGATCTGGCAGGCCTGCCTGACCTATGACGTCGAGTCGCAGCGGGTGCGGCGGCTGGCGGAAGAGGAAGCGGGGCTGCCATACCTGCGCATCGAGACCGATTATTCGCCTTCGGACTCCGCCCGCATTGCCGTGCGCGTCGAGGCCTTGTTCGAGACGGTCCGCGGCCGGCGGCCAGCGGCAATGCGTGGATAATCGTAGGGCGGGCTTTAGCCCGCCTCGTGTCTTGAGGAGGCGGGCTAAAGCCCACCCTACCGATGAACGCCGTTGCCTACTGCCATCCCTTCGTGCCGCCCGAGTGGATCGCCGCGCACGGGCTGCGGCCTTATTGGCTGCCGTGCCGGGCGGGCGACGAGCCGGCGGTCTGGGTCCGTCGGGGTATGTGTCCGGTGGCCGCCGCGCGGTTCGACGATTTCAGCGGGGAGTTGCCGGCGGACACCATGTACCCATGGTCGGCGGTGATCTTGACCACCACCTGCGATCAGATCCGCTACGCTGCCGCCCTCCTGCAGCATCAGGGCAGGCTTCCCGTTTTCCTGCTGCACGTGCCGCGGACCTGGCAAACCGCGGCGGTGCGGGCGTTCTACGGCGAAGAACTCAACCGTTTCGGCAGGTTCCTGGTCGGCTGTGGCGGGACCGCGCCCACCGACGACGCCCTTTCCCAGACGATGCTCGGCTACGACCGGGCGCGGGCCGCGCTCCGCCTGCGGCGTCCGGAGCTGTCGGCCGCCGCCTATGCGCGGGCGATCGCTGCCGTCCGCGGCCATGACAGTTGGGTGGGCTTTAGCCCACCTTCGTTTAACCCGGAGCCAACGGCGACGGAGTTTAGCGCGGAGCCAACGGCGACGGAGTGCGCTGTCGCCGTTGGCTCCCGGCTAAACAAGTTTGGGTTAGAACCCGCGCTACCCGTGCCCGATCTTCCTTTGGCACTTGTCGGCGGGCCGATGTCCCAGGGCGACTACGACCTGTTGACGGCCGTCGAAAATGCCGGCGGCCGCTTCGTGCTCGATGCGACGGAATCGGGCGAACGGACGCTGCCCGCGGCCGTGGACGTCGATCGGCTGAAAGCGGATCCGCGCGAAGAACTGGTGCGGATCTACTTCGACAGCATCGCCGATGTCTTCCAACGCCCCAACGACCGCATGTTCGCCTGGCTTCGCGCCGAAGTCATTCGGCGGCGCGTGCGGGGAATCCTGGTCCGGCGTTACGTCTGGTGCGATCACTGGCATGGTGAGATGCCGCGACTGCGGGAGGAACTCGACGTGCCCATCCTGGAATGGGAGGCGCCGGCAACGATCCCCGCGGCCGGGCCGGCGTCATCGGCCGCATGGAAGCCTTCCTGGAGATGTTGCGATGAGAGGTAGGATAGGTTTTCAACCTGTCGCCTGTGGGAATTGTAATAATACTACAATCTGGAGAAATGGCAATGATCGAGACGGCGCAACGGATCACGCTCGACGAGTGGGACCGGCGTCATGCCGTGCTGCGGGCGGGCGGGCTGTGCGAGCCGGCCTATGGCGGGCCGCTCCGCCGCCACGTCGCGGACGGCAACTCGCGCCTGCTCAAGCTCCGCCTGGATAACTCCTCTGCCGCGCTCCGCCTCTGGAATTTCCTCCTCTCCGAAGAACAGCGGCTGCATCAAGCCCGAAAGCAGGGCAAACGGCTCGTCGGCACGATGAAGGACCTGGGGACCGTGCCCGTGATGGCTTATTCTCTGGACGACACCGTGGCCTTCTACGCCGACGGCGCCTGGTGGCTGCCGTGCCTCATGGAGAACCGCACGGGGATGCTCGAATTGGCCGACCAATTGGGCATCGACGACTCGTTTTGCCCGGTGCGGGCGATGTTGGGCGCCTTCGTGAGCAAGGCCCACTTTCCTTTGCCCGATCTCGTCACCTGCAGCGTGGGGGCGACCTGCGACGACATGGCGGTGATTACCCAGCGGTTGGCCGCCTTGGGCTTCGGCATCCTCTGGTGGGAGATGCCTCATCGTCGGCCGCCGGACCCGGGCGAGCCGGCCGTGACCCTCCCCGGCGGTTTCGCCGCGCCGCGAAGTCAAGTGGATCTGGTGCGCACGGAACTGGAGCGCGTAGGGCGAGCCCTGGAATCGCTTGCCGGGCAAACCCTCAGCGAGCCGCGGCTGGCCGCAGGCATCGGTCGGGCGAACCGCGTGCGGTCGGTCCTGGCCGATCTCCGCGAGTTGACGTACACGGCCCGCCGCTGCCCGATGCCGGCTTTGGAAATGCTGATTGCCGAGATGTTGGCCATTCATTTCTGCTCCGACCAGGCGGAAGCGGTGCAGGTGCTGGAGGACCTGCGGACGGAAGTGCGGACGCGGGTGCGGGCCGGCGCGGGCCCGCTGGAGGAGTCGGCCGTGCGGGTCTTCTGGGTCAACCCGGTGGCCGACCTGCGGGTCATGAATCTCCTGGAGGATGCCGGAGGGCGGGTCTGCGGCACGGAGTATCTGTTCTGCCACGCCTTGGATCCGATCCCCGCCGACTTGCCGCCGATGGAGGCCCTGGCACGCATGGCCCTGGCCGATCCGATGGTCGGCTCGCCGGTCGATCGGGCCGGGCGGATTGCCGCCGACGTACGGCGCTTCGGGGCCGAGGCGGTGGTCATCTCGCGGATCCCCGGCGCCAGCCACTGTGCCTTGGAAGGCCGCCTGATCGGTGAAATCGTCGGCCGGCAGTGCGGCGTTCCGGTGTTGGAGATGGAAGTTCCGCCCATCAGCGACGCCTTGGAACCGGCCCTGCGCACGCGGTTGGAGGCCCTGGTGGAAACGGTGAAAGAGGGTCGCCATGATTTGTGCGGGAATTGACGCTGGATCGCGAACGCTGAAGATCGTGCTGCTGGACGCCGAGCGCCACCTGCCGGTGGCCGCGGGGGTGGTCGACCAGGGCATCGATCAGGACCGCCTCGCGCTGGATCTATTGGAGAAGCTCTTGCACGAACAAGGGCTGCGGCGGGGCGACGTCGGCGCGGTGGTTGCCACCGGTTACGGTCGAAAACTCGTGCGCACGGCCGACACCACCGTCACGGAGATCACCTGCCAGGCGCGGGGCGTCCGCCACTGCGTGCCGGATGCCCGCACGATTGTCGACATCGGCGGACAGGACAGCAAGCTCGTGCGCATGAAGGAGAACGGCACCGTGGCCGACTTCGTGATGAACGACCGCTGCGCGGCCGGCACGGGGCGATTTCTGGAAATGCTGGCCGCCCAACTGGGCACCCCGTTTTCCGAGCTGGAGTCGCTCGTCGCCCGGAGCCGCACGCCGGCCGTCATCAGCAGCATGTGCGTGGTCTTTGCCGAGAGCGAGATTGTCGGGCTGCTGGCCGCGGGGGTGCTGCCGGAGGACATCGTCACGGGGGTGCAAACGGCGATCGCCACGCGGATTGCCGCCATGACCGGGCGGAAACTGGCCGAGCCCGTCCTGTTTACCGGGGGCGTGGCAATGGTGCCGGGCATGGGCCACGCGTTGCAGGCCGTGTTGGAACGGCCCGTGCTGATCGCCCCCCAGCCGCAACTGACCTGCGCGCTGGCGCGGCGCTGCTGGCTGCGGAGCGGTTCGCTACGACGTAGGCTGGGGCCAGGATCCTCGTGCCGCGTGCCTTGCCGTTTCCGCGGTTTTGCGCATAATATAGGCATGGAAGTTCTTTTGGGTTGTTTAACCCGAAGCCAACGGCGACGGTTGGAGACTAGGATTCGCCGTCGCCGTTGGCTCTGGGTTAAACTAGTTGCACCCAAACCCGCAAGTTTATTTTCTCTCCCGCCGACCTCGGGCCCCCAGCAGTCCGTCCACGCTTGTATTCTTGGGTTGACGGCACTAAACTGACGCAGAGGCTAAATCTTCCCCGATGGCACTGTCGGTGGCGACTCGGGGGAATTCTTCGGGCAGGTATTCCCGGACGAGGAGACTTGACAATGCCTCCCCGTGTAGCGGTCGTCTGGACCAGAATGATATAATGAAGTGGGTGGCTGAGGGAATTGAGGTGATATTTGCCAGGTGCAAATTTACGGTTCACGGAGCTTCCGCCGTCTCCGCAAAAGCGTGTCGACTGCATTGATTGATATTGGAAAGCACAAGCGAGATGCGAGCGCCACGTCGTAAACGCCAGATGCCGCGGAGAATCCTGGTCTTGCCCGAATCCCTTGATCTCGACGCGCTGGCAGCGACGGTGAGCTACGTGGGTAGTCCGGAACACAAGGATGTAGATTCCTTTGCGGGCAGTCCGAGGCCGCGGGCCGACGCGACGATATGCGACGCCTCTTTTGTCAGCCGTCTCGCAGAACTGAACGACTGGTTGCGACAGGCTGTTCGGCGCGGTTGTATCGGCGCACCGTGGGAAGGTAACTTCCCGCGCTACGCCTGGTATCGAGACGGCGATATTGTCTACGAGGCGAGACTGGTGAACCGCGGCACCGGTGAATACAAGGGGTACGCGTTGACCCGACACGAATGGCCCGATGAGATTGGCGATTTTTATGAGTGAATTCGAGATCGACTTTTCCTGGGAAGCCCCGGGAAGGGCAAAAGGACCCGAACTTCGCGCAACCTGGGCACAGTTGAAGGTCAGCGCCGATAATACTCCTCTTACGCAAGTGGTCGATTATCGGGCGAAGACGATTCGCGATAGCATTTACTTGCCCCTCTATCCGCTAGCCGAGTGGATCGCGACCCATTGGTGGTGGCTGCTTTACGAGATGCAGTCGCCGGGCCGGCCCCAAGACGACCTCTATGTGAGCCGGCATAACTTCGCTTACGCGCGGGAGGGATATGCCCTGCCGGACCTGAGCATCTTGCCCATCGGCGGCACTGTAATCCTGGACTGGCACGCGAGCCATCTGCGCGAACAGAGAGTGCGTTTCGTGACATCCGGAAGGGCGGTCGTCGAGTTGCGGGCGTTCGAAGCCGAGTTGGTGCGACTCGTGGAAGCTACCCTGGAACGCCTGGCACAGGAGGGCCTGACGGAGACTTTTCTCCACGGAGAATGGCAGGCCATCCGGAACGTCGATCGCGACGAACGAGACTTTTGCCGGGCGGCGGCTCAATTGGGGCTGGAAGGGTTCGCTATTTCCGCAGACGATGCCCAGGCGCTCTTGGATGCAGCCGGCCGCCTTCCCGCCGGAATGGGCGACGAGTTCTTCTCGGTTGCCACGCCGGCAAAGCTGTCTGCGCAGACTGCCGCGATTTGCGACGCCGTCGCCCGCATCTCTGGTACGGAAGTTGAACTGCCGGCCCTTGTCGCGCTCAAGGCCGCGGTTCCGCCCTTGGAGTCGCGCGAGACTCCTTGGAAGAGCGGCTATGAACTGGCAAATCACGTCCGCGATCGCCTGCAGCTTAACGGGTCCCCGATTTCGACGCTCGGACAGTTACGGGAAGTCCTGGGAATTGCGGCCGAGTCGTGGGCCGCCGCGCAGGCGCCATTTCGGGACGATTGCACGTTCGTTGACGCCCTCGTGGCAGTCAATAAGGCCAAGAGTCCGGGCTTTCTGATCGAGAAACGGCGGGAGGACTCCCGCATGTTCGCCTTCTGCCGTGCACTCTGTGAATACCTGGCCCTGGCTCCGGGAACGTCGGGTCTGATATCCGAGACCCGTTCCCAGCGACAACAACTGAACCGGGCATTCGCCGCGGAATTCCTGGCCCCCGCTGAAAGTCTGCGGCAAAAGATAACCGGGAGAACGATCAGTGAAGAAAGTGTCGATGAAATCGCCGCCGAATATGGTACGTCACCCTTTGTCATTCGGCACCAATTGGAGAATCACGGGATCGCCGAAATCGTGGCGGAAGCTTGAATATCGAGCGGGAGGCCCGGAGAGAATCGTGCTGCCACAATCGGTGGGTACATGGCAATCGTTCGACCGTGCCGCAAAATCACTTTCTCCGGCGGCGATCTCGGACCCACAGCAGGCCGTCCGCGCTTGTACTCTTCGGTTGGCGGCGCTGAAACTGGCGCGTATCTCAGCCCTAGGAGTGCGACCATGGATGATTTTTCCAAGCTGATGCAGCGGCTCATGGCTTCAGGCGGCACCGTTGGCGATGGCTCGGGCAAGTTTGCCGGCCAGATCGCGCCAGGCGGGACCCAGGCCGAACTCGATGCCTTGCTGCCGTCGATTCTGGACAAGGCGTTCAAGGGGGAATTGCAGGATAGGAGAGCGGAATGCAATGAAGATTATCGAAAACTTGAAAGAGATCGTTGGGCTCGTCAGGAAGATCGACAACCTCGATCTTTATCGGAAGCTCCTTGACTTACAGGGCGAGGTACAAGAATTGACCGGCGACTTGCTGAAAAAGGACAAGACCATTCGGGATCGGGACACCGAAATTCAACAACTCAAGGAGAAATTGGAGTTCAAGGCGAAACTCGTCAGGAACGGCGACGACTATTTCGAGGTTGATGAAGGCGGGAAGCCGACCGGCAAGCCGTATTGTTCGCATTGCTGGGAAGTAAATCGAATTGCCGTCCATGTGCGGCAGAATCCTAGCAATAGAAAAGAATCGGCTTGCCCTCGCTGCAAAGGCGTGTATAACTGGCGGGGTGGCGTGTAGCGGTCGGCGACGGCTTTGGAAGCGGATACATCACTGCCAGGGCGGCGTCGAGCAGTCGCCCTCGTTTGTAGTTGGAGCCAAGTGAAATAATGGACGCATTTTCATTCGGAATAATGCCTGATGACGAACCACTCGACCTGATCGACCGGGCAGATTGGGAGAAGGAAATCGAAGCGGCTAGAGCCGATGAACTTAAATGGGATGGTGAACGTATCCCGGTTCGGCTTATGGTCGAGTTGCCTTTTTGGCTCATGATGCCGGACTCCGAGATTGCCGTCACCCATGAACAGACGACGGTTCTGGCGAACATCCTGGGAAATTACGCGGAAGTTTCAGAAGGCAACACCTTTTATGATTCTCATGCCACCGTAGTTCATATCGGACCCGAAGCCCCTCTTAGATCCGGTGTGCTTCCGCCTTCGGTTACTGGAACCAAGTGGCCCATATTCCGCAACATGAAGACCGTTGTCCTTTTCCGGCCGGAGGGATTGAAGGAGGCATTCGACGCATGGCAAGAAACAGAGGCCACCACCCCCAACAGGAATCGGAGAATCCGGCGTTTGAATCAGGCAAACTCTTATTTCTGTTCCTTGGCCTTTGCCCATATTCCCTTTCTAAATCATTTGATTACGTCTTACCGCTCGATTTCTTATGACCCATTCGCAGTCGAAGTGAGCGAATGGGATGTTCCTATATGGTTTGCAGAACATGGCGATTCATTAGTTCGTATCGGGCTTGTGCCGTATCGGGGAGATGACACTTATCCGACAACACGACAAATGGGGAAGAGCGAGCGGTCGAAATTCTTTGCAGCGAGCAAAGAGGCTGTGCAATCGCAGGCCGATGGGGATGTCACACCAGGGAAGCTGGAGTTACTGGATGCCCTGAGCCTTTTTTACAGAGGTCGCTTTGGCGGGTCTGTCCGGTCTGCCGTAACTGCAATCGAGGTTGCCCTGGAGGCGCAACTGCAAAAGCTACTAAAGGAAAAGGGTTACAGTGATGAGGAAGTTGTTCGTCGGTTAGCAGAGACTCGGAACAGTTTCCAAGATCGACTCGCAGACTACGAGAAAGTCAGTCAAAGAAGGCTACCAAGCCCCATTGTAAGTTGGATTCCAGCAATCAATGGGGTCAGATTGAAATCAGAACTTGGGTGGGTCCGAGAGTTGCGTCATAAGGTTGTTCATGAAGGAGTGCGGGTCGATATTTTTGCTCACGGTCCAATGCAACGCGCTGTCGAAACGATGACATGGCTATTCCGGTGGCTGTCATCCGAAGACGACACGCCAGCGGACAATCGCAATTTCGCGTTTTTCAACTCATCACGCGGTCACTTGCTTCTTCCTTTCAAGTATAGCGCTACCGGCATTATTGTTCGGCCTCATCAGGAAGACGACAACATCAAGACTGCCGAGGAGTTAGTCTTCAGGCAATACGTCGCAACGATTGCCGAATTCCCATGCGACGTGGAATTATTTACGAAAATGACTCTAAATCAACTTGGCATCGATGTCGAGGATGCTCCTCCTGCTCTAGCTGACGATCCACTCTTGCGAGAAACGTACCATATCAGCCACAATGGACGAAAATCGCTTGTATTCTGCCTTGAGTTCGATGGGCTTATCGACGCGACCGCTGTCGGCCAAGTCGCACTTCGAGTATTGGCACACATGCGATCATTCGGCCCCGGATGGGGTGGTTTGTGTATTGTCCACCACCAACGACACGCACTCCCACAAGTGCGAGAGATTGAGGACGCCATTTCGGAGGATATTAGCCGCATAGCAACTGATTCTGGGCTCACTCTCATCACAACCCCAGACCTTTGTCTCCTAATCCACGGAGGGCCTGCCTACAAATGGAGCATCGACCAGCTTCGAGATAATCTGTTCTTGCCGGGGCGACAAGGCATGACGCCGCCAGCCTATAGGGAGATCGGAGAATACGTGCGATTCTACGACCGACAATCTGCGATGAGTGTTCAGCTTGCTGACGGCGAGACGGTGAAAGTTGGTGACACGCTTGGAATCCGGTTGGCCGCAAGATACTACGAGGAGCAAATTGAGTCTATTCAAGTTGAGCATGAGTCTTTCCATACTGTTACCGGCCCGAAAAAGGTCGGAATCAAAACGAAGCTGCGGAAGACGGACCTTGGTGTAGGTCAGCCGGTATATGTCCGAATGAAGGGGCAATCGACCGACACTCCGGCCGATCTTGGCCAGGATACTCCTGGGCCTGGGACAGCGGAGAAGGGCTGATTGTCTACGGCAGACTATACGACCCTGGTTGGACGGATGGCGACAATTCCAATGGCTGGAAAAGGACGACAATCGCCCCGCAAACCGGCGACCAAATTCGCTCACCTGCGGAAGAGAATGGAAAAGAACCGGATCGTCGCAAAGATCGGAAAGAACAAGAAGGGAGATCGCCGCCCGTAATAAGGCGAATTGGAGGTCTTATGCAGACTCGCTGGTATCACTATATCGCCTGGTTCTTCGGCGGGGCCTTCCTCGCAAACACGATTCCCCATCTGGTAAACGGCGTCTCGGGCATTCCGTTTCAGAGCCCGTTCGCATCGCCACCCGGCCAGGGCTTGTCGTCGTCGCTGGTCAATGTCTTGTGGGGAATGTTCAACTTGGTCGTCGGTTACGTGCTGGTGGCCCGCGTTGGCCGGTTCGAGCTTCGGCAGACGAAGCATGTCGTCGTCCTGGGGCTTGGAATATTGGTCATGGCAGCCATGCTCGCAGGGACATTTGGGAAGTTTCACGGGGGCAACATCTGATGGCCGAGCAACTTGGCTTTTCCGACGGTCAGCATGGCCGGTTCCGCGGTGATTTTCAGTTGCGGGACGGTCACGCAGACCCGAGGCGTCGGCCTGGACCTCTCCGCGGGCTGTGCCGAATGTCCAATGCACCGTTTCGCCCGGAGCCACGTGCAGCATCTGGAGCCTGCGAAGCCAACGTCCGCGGTGGCTTCCGTCGGGATGGTGAAAGTCGTCTTGAGCTGCGAGGGCTTGATAAGGAAGAGCGAAATCTCGATCGCGTCTTTCCCGTCGCGCACATCCTTCCAACGGAAAAAGGCGTTGACCTGGCCCGACTTCTTGTCGGCAAGCCGGTCCGGCCACGGCAACGGATCGTTCGTCGATGCCTTCGTGAACACCGGATAGGCATCGTCCTTCTTGACGCTCAGCCAGTCGAACGAATTGATCAAGTCGTTGACCTGCAGGATCTTCTCGTGGTTGTTCGCATGGCCGAACGGACCCCAATAAAAAAACAGGGCGTATTTCCGCTCGTTCATCGCCTTGACGAAGCCATCGTGGCCTTGGGACCAGCCGTCGTTCTGAGCGGAATAGTCGACCACGATCGGTGGGTCGGGCAGGGTAACGTCCGCCGGCACGGTCCGCGGTGGGAAGTACATGCGGTTGGAAACATGCTCGACCTTGGCGGGCACGTTCGCCTTGACGGCGGCGAAGACGTCGCCATGCCGCATGCCGATGCCGAGGGCGCCGCTGCCGCCCATGGAGTTTCCGCACAGGTAGACGCGGTTCGCGTCGATGCCGTAGTGCTTGATCACCCAGCGCACCGTGTCCATCACCCGTTTGTCCGTGGGGCTGACCTCCGGGCCCTTGTATTTGTCGCTGCCCCACCACCAGTCTCCGTGGTTGGCGCGGCAATCGAGATACAGCGCAAAGAAATCTTCGGGCGAACGGTAGATGTCGTGGTTGCCGACCGTGGTCGTGCAGGCCAGGCAGGAGTTGACGTCATGTCCGGCGGAATGCAGGACGACGTAGAGCGGCGCGCGGTCCGCGCCTGCTTGGGATGGAGCACCAGGAACGTATCCCGTTGCGGCGCCGCATAGCCCCATTCCTTCTTGATTCCGTGCTTGAAAACCTCCAGCTTCCGTCCGGTGAAAACCGATTCCTTTTCCCTTTCCGGGGGCCACTCCGTCGCGTCGGACCATGCACTGCACGCCATCGCCAGGACAAGACCCACCGCCATCACCATTCTCTTCATGTCGTTCTCTCTGCCGGCTGTTGGTAAAGTTGTTTCGCCACGCATGTTCGTTCCTTTCCAGACCGTCCTACTCGGGAGCGGCCGAGAGTTTCCGCCAGGCCTTGATCGTGGGAGTGAGGATCTCGCGCGGCTCGGCGGCGATGCCGTATCCCTGAAAACCGATCGGGCCGGAAAACCGATCTGCCGGAGCTTGCCGAGGACGATGCCCACGTCGAATGTTCCCTGCCCGAGCGGCTGGATGAGCTTCTTCCAAAGCGCCTTGTCCGGGGCGTGGACCCCGCTGTCCGCCCCGCAGATTGTCGCGGTGAACAAGACGGGCCGGGCGTCGTCCAACAGAGCCGGGATACGGGCTTCGTCGCCGGTGGCCAGGCAGTGGCACAGATTGAACGAGACCCCGAAGTTGGGCCGATCGACCAGCTTGGCCAATCGGGTCGCATCGCCGAACCGCTCGGCCCAGTCGCCCAGGTGCGGATAAACGGCGATCCGCAGGCCGCTGGCCTTGGCCGTGTCGGCCAACGATCGGAGTTTTGCCACGAGCGGTTCCTTACCGGTAAGCGTTTTAATGGCGGGGCCCTTGCCGCTGATGTGAACCCAGAAGATGTCGCAGCGTCCATTGAGCACCTTCATCACGGGCAAGGCGTCCTTCGAGACCGTCAAGTCGCCGTTCGGCGCGACTTGGGCGTGGGAATAAATGGCGTACATCTTCAGCCCGTGCTTTTCGATCTCGGCCAAGTCCGACTTCACCGCGACCGGCGATTTCTCCAGCCAGCCCACGCCCGCATAACCGAGTTCCTTGACCAGCGCAAGTCCCTGTTCCAGCGACAACGCCGATTTCCGGAAATGCGGAGCGAAGGCGGTGTCCATCGCGTAAAAGGGGTTGGATAAGCCGGCGGACGATGCCTGTTCCGCCGAGAGCGTGCCGGCAAGGGCCAGGCACACCAGCAGTGCGAACGAACTTCGTTTGCAGTCCATGTGGGTCTCCAAGTACAGGGGTGGAAAGTGTGTGGTGGCGGACATAAATGCTGTCAAAGACGGCCGTTGATAAATAAGGACTTACGACTCTTGAGACGTTTCACTTTGTCAAGATTGAGACATAAATACTGGCCAATCGACCGGTTTCGGACAAATCGATTGTCAACCGGAGAAACAGCCACTCGGATGATTATACCGGTCGACGTCCGACCTCACCACCGGCATCCCGGCGCGGGCGATGGTCCCTTCGGCTCCAACGCTTTGGGCATGACGGGCCCACCGGCCACCCCCTCTTGTGGCAGGGAATTGGGTATCAAATTGCCATTTCTTCGCTTCGGCTCATTGGCAAACCCCCTCTGATAGAGAAGAAATAGGTAGCAGATCTTCAAAACGTAGCCGGGCATTCTGTGCGCGGAGATTAGCGGGCTAAGAGTGGGCGTTGCTCAGTGCAATGAGCGCGCGGAGCAACGCATAACGCCAAGGTCAGAGGTCGAGAATGTTGAAGACCGAGCGCGAGGACGAATTAAGTGTTCCTGGTGCTTTGTCAGCATTGGAAATGTCCGCGACTCGCTAAATCGGCGGAGAAAGATGCGTGCTCTTGCCAAGACTTCTTATCTTATCCGTCCGGCACGGGAGGCACGCGATCCAGTAGGGATGGGCCGTTGGCTTGCGATGGGCCGTCGGTCAAGCCAAGTTTTGCTGCCAGCCGGGCGAAGCAACTTCGGCCGGCTTGCAGCCAGTGCCCGATTTCTTGGATCACGCTCGATAGCGTAAAAGCAGAAAGATACTGGCGCAGCGATTCGAACACGCTCACGATCACCGTTTGACGCCGCGCCAGCCGGCGTCTTGTTGGTCCGGCCCGTGTCCCGGGCCTGCGCAGGGGAGCGGAGTGTCCGCTCGGCCTCGTTGTTCGTTCCCGACACCGTCATCATTTCGCCGTTGGGCTGCGGCACCGGGGCGGCCGTCACGAAGGTGAAGAGTTCCCCTGCTAGCAACAGCCGCATCAGCTCGTTACACAGCCGTCGATACTCATCTTCCGGCCCTTCACCGGGCGGCAATTCCTCCACCCACATGGCAACACAAAGTTCGAAAACCTCGTCATTCAGCGCCCCGACCTTCTCTGCCCGGCCCGCCGCGCTCAGCCGCTTGTCGCGCTGCATACGACAGGCCTCGTGGTAGATCTCCAGCAGCCGATCCGCAAAGTGGCGATACTCGGGATTGGTCGGTTCCAGCAACGCCAGCTTGATCGCCTTTCGCAGCAGGTGCGCCCAGCACTTCTGCGCCTGCGTGAAGTTTGCATACACGGCCGCGTCGTCACTGATCAATATCCCTGCAAACGTCGCCGGGTTGAGAATCTGCCTCAGCGTCTCCGCGTCCTTCGGTACGCCGAAAAATATCACGCGGACCTTCTCCGAGAGAAATGCCCATACGCTCCGGATGCTCCAGCTCGTTTCATCCGTATGGACCACCAGCGAGTTCGCCAGCAACATGCACAGCAGGTCGAATTCCTCTTCCCACTGCCGTGCCAACCGCTTCGTCAGGGTCTCGGCCTGCGACTTCCGCAGATTGAGGTTCTGGATCTCGGACAGCTCCGCAACGTCGCCGACGTGACTCTCAACGGCCGGCATCTGGGCATCCTCTGGAAGCCTCCGTTCACGGTTGACGTGACTTGCGCGATACGTTCGGGCAGAAATCAACTCAAGATCGAATTGACGAACACGTGGGCCAACCGCATCGTCGGCGACGCCCGCCTGCCCAAGGCGCAGCGGGTCACGCGCCTGGCGCAGAAACTGCCGGTCCAGGGCCCCCTCGAATCGGGCTTGCTGGGGCCTGTCGTGTTGCGTTTCGAGGCTGCGGCGACCACGCCGACGCGGGAGTGAACTTAGCGGCCCGACGGTCTTCAAAACGGCCGGAAAACTATCGGCGTCACGCGGCGGTTTCGATTCGTGTTCGGTAAGCTGCTGCCCGTCCATGTGTAAGTGTCAAAGAATCGCCGGTACCGTTCGCAGCCGCAATCTCGCTGCCGGGCCAAGCTGCGAATCATGACAAGCGAGGCGGGGCAACGCCGTCTCGTTGGCCTCAGAAAGCCCGTGCATGGCGGCGGCAACCTGCAGCATCGCTGCCGTGGCGATGCCCAGCGTCGGCCGTCCGCCCAGTAGCAACTTGCCCCCCCGCGCGCCGAGTTGCTCGGTATCGACGATCGTATAGGCCCCATTCCCGGGCAAATCGCCGTTTGATCATTCTGTTGACCCAAAACCGCCGTGGTGGCTATACTGACTCCTTAGATCATTCCAGCCAAATTCAAGCACTGGTCAAAATATGAATCTACATTCCAAGCTTCTTTCACTCGCGTTCGGTGTCGTGATCTTGATGCCGCTTCTCAAGGCAGCCGCGGCAGACAAGGCTGCAAATCCTGACCCTAAGGACGTCCATCACGTCTTGATCATCAAGGCGGCAACTTACAACGAACAGGGCGTTGCGCACGCCAGCGCCATCAGCCTGCTCGATACGGGGGACGAGCCCAGCAAGGAAAGCATCTCGCGGCTGCTGGAGATGTTCCCGAATTGCCTGAGCAAGCCTGATGGCCAGGATCCACCCATAGGGTTCAAAGAAGAATACGAAGTGTTTATTTTCATCGAGAATGATCACGTTCGCCTGTCGATTGGTTCGAATGGCACGCTGTGGTCCGCAGGATACAGTCAATTCAAGACCAACGGTGATTTTCAAGAGTTCCTCAGCAAACTGAAAAAATGAGGGCGGTGTCGCCCTTGGGGTGTTCGCTGCCTGCCAAATCGGACCGGCCAACTGACCCATTCTACTTACCGTCCGCATGCGCATAATGTACCGGGAATGTGGCATTCGATAGCCGCGCCGGCAGCACCTCACGTTGAGTCCCGCACTTGCGATGAAGCCAACGGAGTATTCTACGGATGTTCCTTAAGCAACGATCTGGCTGCGGCGGTTCGCCGTTGCAGATCGGCCGCGCGAAGGGCCTTGCCCAGGTTGCCATGCTCGTTGCGATCCAGCACGCCGGCGGCGGTGCATTTGTTACCCGTGTAGATTTCATACATATCGGCGATG
>CAWAAL010000020.1:0-196454 GCA_963779975.1 uncultured Planctomycetia bacterium
TCTGGGCTGGATGTCCGGCACGCGGGCCACCTTGCGCAACACGGGCACGCCGCTGGGCAAGACCGACGAGGAGCAGCCGTCGAGCGATCTGTTCGTCGGCGGTTTCGGCTCCAATCATCCGGCCGGCGCAAACTTCCTTTTCGGGGACGCCGCCGTGCGGTTCATCAGCATGGCAATCGAAACGGCGGTCTACCAGCAATTGGCCCATCGTGCCGACGGCAAACTCTTGACCAGCGGGCCCACGCGGGAAGAGTGAAGGAGGCATATATCCACTGTGCCGGCCTCGTCATCCCCGGATGATCCGGAACCTCACTCGCAATTGACCCGTGATTTTTTAAGCCTCCGGCCATCAATGGCGTCGCAACCGCCACTACACTCGCAACTGGCGGCAAGGCGGCGTGACTTTTTTCGCCCGATTTCGTCCTAGTCCTATAGACAGGTCGATGGCCTGAACCAACAGAGGCTATTTGGAAACGCAGCGAACGAGTTGTCGCCTTTCCGCATAGCGCGCTTCCTGGCGGGCAGATGGCAACTATTTCCGAAGCATTTGCGATTGCGGTTCAACACCACCAAGGCGGCCGGCTGCAAGCCGCGGAGCAGATCTATCGGCAGATTCTCGCCGCCGACCCGAATCAGCCCGACGCGCTTCATCTTCTCGGCGTGATTGCCGCCCAAACAGGCCGGCACGAGGTTGCCATCGAATACATGCGACGCGCAATCTACTTGCAAGGCAATGAGGCCGTCTTTCATAACAACTTGGGGGAAGCATATCGCGCCTTGGGCAGGACTGCCGAAGCGGTCGCGAGCTACCGCCGGGCGCTGGAACTGAAACCGGACTATGCCCAAGCGCACAGTAACCTGGGCGTTGCCTTGAAGGGGCAGAGGAAACTCGACGAGGCGGTTGCCTGCTATCGCCGGGCACTGGAACTGAAGCCCGGCCATGCCCCGACGCACTACAACCTGGGCAATGCGCTCCACGGAGCAAGGAAACCTGGACGAGGGGGTTGCCTGCTATCGCCGGGCGCTGGAACTGAAGCCGGACTATGCCGAGGCGCACAACAACCTGGGCAATCTGTTGAAGGAGCAAGGGAACTTGGACGAGGCGGTCGCCTGTTACCGCCGGGCGCTGGAACTGAAGCCGGACTTTGCCGAGGCCCACGGCAACCTGGGGAGCGTCTTGAAGGAGCAGGGGAATACCAAGGAGGCGATCGCCAGCTACCGCCGGGCTTTGGAATTGGAGCCGGACTATGCCGAGCCCCATTACAACCTGGGCTGCGCTTTGGAGGAAATCGGCGAGTTTCCCGGCGCGGAGGACTCCTTCCGCGCCGCGTTGCGCTGTAATTCCCGCTTCGCCTTCGCGCATTATAAGTTGGCGGAACTCCTGGGCGGCAAACTTCCCGAGAAGGACTTGGCTGCGCAACGACGCCTGCTGGAGCACGGTTCTGCCTCCGGCGCGCAAAGCGAGTTGACGGACACGCAGCGTTTGTTGTTGCACTACAGCCTGGCCCAAGTCCTGGACGCGCGGGGCGAGTATACGGAGGCCGCTGAACATCTCGAGCGGGGCAATGCGCTGCGGCTGTCCGAGTTGCGCATGCACGGCCAGGAGTACAATCCGCAAGAGCACGAACTCTTCGTCTCCCGAATGATCGAGGTTTGCACGCCGGAGTTTTTCGAGCGGGTCCGCCGCTTTGGATCGGAAAGCGAACTGCCGGTGTTCGTCGTGGGGTTGCCGCGCTCCGGCACGACGCTCATCGAGCAGATCTTGGCAAGCCATTCCCAGGTCTTTGGCGCGGGGGAGATTTCACTGGCCGGCGATAGCATGGCGGCGTTCGGCAGCCAAGGCGCAGAAGCCATCGAGGGCCTTCGCCGCGTAGACCGCGAGACGGCCCGCCGTCTCGCTTCTCGGCACTTGGAGAGACTTCGGGCACTGAGTCCCACGGCCCTGCGGATCGTGGACAAGCGGCCGGAGAACTACTTGTTTCTGGGCCTGTTGGCGTCCCTCTTCCCGCGAGCGAAGTTCATTCACTGCCGCCGCGACGTGCGCGACGTGGCCGTTTCCTGTTGGATGACGCATTTCCGGGAAATTCGCTGGGCCAACGATCAACGGCATATCGCTTCGCGATTTCGGGCGTACGAGCGGCTCATGGAGCACTGGCGCAAGGTCTTGCCCGCACAGTTGTTGGAAGTGGACTACGAGGAGACCGTGGCCGATCTGGAAGGCGCGGCCCGCAAGCTTGTCGACTGGTGCGGCCTGGAATGGGAGCCCGGCTGCCTGGAGTTTCATCGCGGCAAACGGCCAGTGCGCACGGCCAGCGCCGTCCAGGTTCGACAACCGCTCTATACGACCTCCGTGGGCCGCTGGCGGCACTACGAACACATCCTGGTTTCCTTGTTCGACCGGCTGGAAGGCTTGGTTGCCCACGATCTCGCGGACCGCTCGCGCGGGTCTCTTGCCGGCCAAGGGCGCGGTTACGGGTTGCCGCAAGGCGTTCTTTCAGAAACTGGGATCGCGGCCTGGGAAACTGCCCTCCATCCCGGTTCTTGAAACAGGACGGGTACCACCCGACCAAATGGCTTTGCTTGATTCCTGGAGGCGCCAAACGTAGGGTGGGACAGGCTCGGTTCCACCGAGCGCCGACCCGCAGGCGGGTGCCCCGGATCTTGTCCCACCCTACGGCGAATCATGCCACCAACCACCGGGAATCACGCAAAGCTATTTGGCACTCGGCAAGGTTTCGATCCAGGCCGCGGACCCCAGGCCCGTTGCGGCCGGCAGGTCGTATCGTCATAATCTACGCCATGGCGACCATCCCCGAAGCACTGGCGATTGCGGTCCAACACCACCAAGGCGGCCGGCTGCAAGTTGCCGAGCAGATCTATCGACAGATTCTCACCGTCGAGCCGAATCAGCCCGACGCGCTCCATCTTCTCGGCGTGATTGCGCACCAGGCGGGCAACCACGAGGCGGCCGTCGAATACATCGAGCGAGCGATTCGGTTGCAAGGGAACGCGGCTTTCTACCACAACAACTTGGGGGAGGCGTATCTTGCTTTGCGCAGGATTTCTGCAGCAGCCGCTTGCTACCGCCGCGCCGCGGCATTGAAGCCGGACTATGCCGAAGCATGGAACAACCTGGGCGTTGCCTTGACGGAGCAGGGGGATCTGGACGAAGCGGTTGCTTGCTGCCGCCGGGCACTGGCGCTGAAGCCGGACTATGTCGACGCGCACAACAACCTGGGCAATGCGTTGAAGAAACAAGGGAAGTTGGACGAAGCGATCGCCTGCTATCGCCGGGCACTGGAACTGAAGCCGGACTATGCCGAGGCACACTACAACCTGGGCACGGCCTTCAAGGAGCGGGGGAAGCTAGACGAAGCAATCGCCTGTTACCGCCGGGCAGTGGCATTGAAGCCCGACTATGCCGAGGCACACAACAACCTGGGCAATACCTTCAAGGATTTGCGGCAGTTGGACGAAGCGGTCGCCTGTTACCGGCGAACACTGGAACTGAGGCCCGACTACGCCGTGGCGCACTACAACCTGGGCGTTGCCTTGACGGAGCAGGGGAAGTTGGAGGAAGCGGCCGCCTGCTGCCGCCAGGCACTGGAACTGAAGCCGGACTTTGCCGAGGCGTACGACAACTTGGGCAATGGTCTGAGGGAGCAAGGCAAGTTGGAGGAGGCGGTCGCCTGTTACCACCGGGCGCTGGAACTGAAGCCCGACTATGCCGAGGCCCACCGCAACCTGGGCGTTGCGCTCAAGGACCAGGCGAAGTTGGAGGAGGCGGTCGCCCGTTACCGGCGGGCACTGGAACTGAAGCCGGATTTTGCCGAGGCACACAGCAACCTCGGCAATGTTTTGAAGGACATGGGCAGGCTGGAGGAAGCAGTCGCCTGTTGCCGCCGGGCGCTGGAACTGAAGCCCGATCTTGCCGAGGCGCACGGCAACCTGGGCGGCGCTTTGGAAGAGACGGGCGATCTTCAGGGTGCGGAAGACGCTTTCCGCGCCGCGTTGCGCTGGAATCCGCGGTTCGCCTTCGCGCATTCCAAGTTGGCGGAACTCCTGGCCGGCAAACTTCCCCAGGAAGACCTGGCTGCGCAGTTTCGGTTGCTGGAGCAGGGCTCTGCCGCCGGCGAGCAACGGGAGTTGACGGACGCCGAACGATTGCTGTTGCACTTCGGCCTGGCCCAAGTCCTGGACGCGCGTGGCGAGTATGCGGACGCCGCCAAACACCTCGAACGCGGCAATGCGCTGCAACTGTCCGCGTTGCGCCAGCGGGGCCAGCAATACGACCCGCAAGAACACGAGTTTCGCATCAACGGCATGATCGCGGTCTGCGGGCCGGATTTCTTCGCGCGGACTCGGGGCTTTGGTTTGGAAAGCGAGCTGCCGGTGTTCGTGGTGGGCTTGCCGCGGTCCGGCACGACGCTCATCGAGCAAATTTTGGCCAGCCATTCCCAGGTCTTCGGTGCGGGCGAGATCAAACTGGCCAGCGACAGCATGGCCGGGACCCGGAGTACCGGGTACCCCGGCGAACAAGGCGCGGACCCCTTCGACGGCCTGCGCCAATTGGATCGCGAGACGGCCCGCCGTCTCGCGGCACGGCACTTGGAAAAACTCCGCGAACTGAGCGGCACGGCCCTGCGCATCGTGGACAAGATGCCGGACAACTACTTGTTTCTGGGCCTGCTGGCAGCCCTCTTTCCGCGCGCGAAGTTGATTCACTGCCGCCGCGACTTGCGCGACGTGGCCGTCTCCTGCTGGATGACGCATTTCCGGGAAATTCACTGGAAGAACGACCAACAGCACATGGTTTCACGATTTCAGGCGTACCAACGGATCATGAAGCACTGGCGGGCGGTCCTGCCGGTGCCCCTGTTGGAAGTGGACTACGAGGAGACCGTCGCCGATCTGGAAGGCGTGGCCCGCAAACTCGTGGCCTGGTGCGGGCTCGCCTGGGAGCCGCGCTGCCTGGAATTCCATCGGGCGAAGCGGCCGGTCAGAACGGCCAGCGTCGTCCAGGTCCGCCAGCCAGTGTTCAGGACTTCGGTGGGAAGATGGAAGCACTACGAACTCGCCCTGGGTCCGCTGTTCGCCCAACTGGAACACTAAATTTCCGCGCTCACCTTCTGCGAAGTACCACTGAAATCGGCAAAACCAAAGCCCTGAACGCGGACTTCGTGGATCACAATGACCGCTTCGCGGCGTCGCTGGAACCTACCACTTTCCAATACGGCCAGTTCTGTGTCTGGCGAGCCTCATGGCGTTTTGAAAAGCGACGGCAAGCCGTCGCACTCCAAGAGACACTGTCTCTCTTTGCCCTCCTTTTCCAAACTACCGAGCCAGATTCTTGTGTAGAAATGCGCAAACTTTGCCGATTATATGATCTACGCGAAGATTAGGGGCAAAGTATCCGTCTGCCCGTCCCACGGAGGCAAAGGCTCCCGGACCTGAGTGCAAGGACGCAAGCCATTGTGAAAACAGATCTTACGAAGATGAAACGTGGTCGATTCTTGTGCCAAATCACACTGGTTGGGGTAGCAATCCTCTCAACGTTCATTACAGTTCAAGCGGCCACGGCCGATGGCGGGCTAGTGGTAAAGCTCTACGCATGTCCGCAGGGACAGGCCGCAACCACGGCCGATGCGTTGCGGAACGAATTCGGTGTAATTCCGGGCGTGCGCGTAGCCGCCGACGAACGAACCTCGCGGGTGATCGTCCAGGCGCCGCCCGAAGTTCAGTCGCACATCAGCCAGCGGATGGCCGCGGCATTTCCCGACCTGCAGTCGCCGCCCGAGAAGCCCCCGGCGGGCCCGGTTGAGAGCCGCCAAATCTCTCTGAAGCGGATTCTGGCCGACCAGCTCGAGACTACATTGTGGAGTACCCTAGGGAATCGCTTGACCGCCATTCCAGAACAGCCTTCCGCAGGCAGGATGCCTACGCTACACGGCTATCGCCTGGCAATGTCCGGTGGAGCGACGGTCACGATCGGGATCGATCGGGGGACGAACCAGGTCAAGCTGGAAGGGGCCGCCGCGGCAATCGATGCTGCCGTCCGCTTGATCCAGGTTCTCGATGCGCCGCAAGACCCGGCGGGCAGGAATGTCCGGCTGATGCCATTGCATCCGGCAGAGTTGGCCAGCGTCCAGCGGGCCGCTACCATCATGCGAACCGCCGGCGGTCCGGCGGCGGCCATGCCCTTCGCGGCCCTGCTCATGCAACCGCGGCCCGAGGCCCCGGCAGCGGGCGGCAACGCTCCGCCCATCCTGCCTCCGCTTCCCGCCGCGAAAGCGGATGATTCCGTGCCTGCCGGGGCCCGGCCGGGCGAAAAGCCCGCCGATTTCGGCGGCCTCTCCCAGATCAAGAACCCCGTGCAGATGGAAGTGATCGACGGGCTCGACGTGCTGGTGCTGCGCGGCAGCGCGCAGGACGTGGAGCAGATGATGGCCGTCGTGGAGTGGATCGAGCGGATCAGTACGATCACCGAGCCGGCGATCGACATCACGCCGATGAAGCACATCGAAAGCGAGGCCATGGCCACCCTGGTCAAGGCCCTGTATGACGAAGTCTACCAGGCGCGGCAGGGCGCCGTGAGCATCACGCCCTTGGCGATACCCAACGCGATCCTGATCGTCGGCCGTCCCGGAAAACGTGAAAACGGTGCAGGAACTCATCACTCGCCTCGACCAGCCGGCCGTGCCCGGGGCCCAGTTCCACGTCTTCCATCTCAAGTACGCCACGACGGCCGCGGCACAAACGACGATCCAGAACTTCTTTATCGATCACGGCGGATTGAGCCCGGCGATCCACATCACGGCCGATCGCGCGGACCACCTCGCTGATCGTCCAGGCCAGCCCCCGCGACATGGCCGAGGTTGCCGAACTGATTCGGCAGATCGACGTCATCAGCGTCGACAAGGGGGCGGTCAACGAGGTGCGCATCATTCGGTTGGAACATACGCTCGCCCAGGACATCGCCACGATCATGCAAACGGCGATCGGGATCTCGACCACCGGCGCCGGCCAGGGCGCTCAGGGCGGACAACAAGGCGGCCAATTCGGCCAGGGCGGACAGCCGGGCGGACCGCAGGGTGCGCCAGGCGGACAACCGTTCGGTCAGGGCCAGAATGCCCCCGGTACTGCAGGGTCGCGGGCAGAACGAGCAGCGGGCCGCCATGCTCCGCTTTCTCACGGTCGATGCCAAAGGCCGAAAACTGCTGAATTCGGGAATCCTCACCGGCGTCGTCATCACCCCCGACGTGCGAGCCAACGCCTTGGTGATTTCCTCGCCGCCGGAGAATCTCGATTTGCTGGAAGGCCTCGTGCGGCAGTTGGACAATCTGCCCGCGGCCGAGGCCCAGATCAAGGTCTTCACCATCGTCAACGGCGATGCGCAGAACCTTTCCGACATGCTCAAGACGCTCTTCACGGGGCAGGCCACCGGGACTGCCGCCGGCCCGCAACAAATCATGCAGTTGCTGCAGAACACCTCCAGCAGCAGCGAGACTTCGCTGGTGCCGTTGCGATTCGGCGTCGACACGCGGACCAACAGCGTGATCGCCTCGGGCACGATGGCCGATCTGAACATCGTGGAGGCGATCCTCACGAAACTGGACGACGGCGAGGTGCGGCACCGCAGGAGCGTGGTGATCCGGCTGAAGAACTCGCCCGCCACCGACGTGGCGACGACGATCAACCAGTTCCTCACCACGGAGCGGCAAATCCTGCAGCAGGCCGGGACCGGGGCTGACCAGCGCGTTCGAGCAGATCGAGCGCGAAGTGGTGGTCGTCGCGGAACCGGTCACCAACAGCCTGGTGTTGAGCGCGACGCCGAAGTACTTCGAAGAGGTACGGGGAATCATCGAACAGCTCGACGCCCGCCCGCCCATGGTCATGATCCAGGTGATGATCGCGTCGGTCGAGTTGGGGAGCACCAACGAGTTCGGCATCGAACTGGGGTTGCAGGATTCGGTGCTCTTCGACCGCAGCGTTCTGAGCAACCCGGTAACGACGACCAACACCACGGCTTCCGGGGCATCGACAACGACGGTCCTCGCCGCGAATCAAACGCCGGGATTCAACTTCAACAACGGCGGAGATCTCGGCAATAGCGCCGCGGGTTTCGGTGCGCCGATCACTCCGCAGGCCGTCGGCGGCCAGGGGATCTCGAACTTCGGCGTCGGCCGCACGAACAACACGTTGGGCTACAGCGGACTTGTGCTCTCCGCCGCCAGCGAGAACGTCAGCGCCATGCTCCGCGCCCTGGCGGAGAACCATCGCGTCGACATCCTCCAGCGGCCGCAGATCATGACCCTCGACAACCAGCCCGCCTTCATCCAGGTCGGGCAGCGGGTGCCGCGGATCACGGCCGTCTCGAACAACGCCCTGACGGGCAATACGAATTCCATCACCTTGGACAACGTGGGATTGATCCTGGGCGTGACCCCCCGCATCAGTCCCGACGGGCTGGTCGTGATGCAGATCGACGCGGAGAAGTCGGAACTGGAATCCGACGCGACCGGCATTCCGATCTTCACCTCGCCCACGGGCGGGGTGATCCGTTCGCCGATCATCGACGCCACGACGGCCCAAACGACGGTCGCGGCGATGAGCGAACAAACCGTCGTGATCGGGGGCCTGATCACCAAGAGCGACAACAAGGAACACCATGGCGTGCCCGTACTGGACGATATTCCCATCCTGAACAATTTCTTCCGCTTCGATTCAACCATCAAGGAAAAGACCGAACTGCTGATCATCATGACGCCGCACATCATCAGGAACCAGGCGGAGGCCGAGGCGCTGAAGCGGGCCGAGGCCGCCAAAATGACCTGGTGCCTCAGCGACGTGACCGATATTTACGGGGAAGCGGGCCTGCGGCGGCGGAAAGACGAGTGGACCGACGGCGAGGTCCCCGTGATCTATCCGGACGCCGGCCCTTTGCCGGTAAGCAATCAGCCGGCCGCGCCGGAACCGATTCCGACGCCCGCCGGCCAGCCCGACGGCAGCCTCAGGTCCTCGCCGCAACCACCCGTTGCGGCGCCGCCGGCGGACGCGCCCGGCGCCCTGCCGAACATCGGGCCGGCGCAGAACGATCCGAACGCTGCCAACGGCCGTTTCCCCGCGCCGCAACAACCCGCGTATGCGGTCCCCTACGGCGCCCAACCGCAAGCGCCGCCGCAGGGCGTTCAACCGGCAAACTATCAGTCGCAGCAGTGGCCCGGCGGCAATACGGCCCAACCGGCCGTGTATCAGGCCCCGGTTGCCGGCCCGCCGGCCCGTAATGAACCGGCGCCGCCGTTCAATAACCAGCAACCACCGCCACCCTACGAACCGGTTCCACCCGCGTACTATCCGGCAAGCCAAGGCGCCTACAATCGTTGAGTCCTTGTCCCGAAGGGACGTTTGAGATTAGCCCGGCAATTTATCGCTGGGTGCGAAGGCGAATGCAACCGACAGTCCCGAAGGAACGACTGAAATTAGGCGACGTGGGACGTTCAGCCGTCCCTCCGGGACTAGACGAGGTACTGACGAACTCTGGCCCTAGCAATGAATTGCTGGGCTATTATCAAGTGCCCCTCCGGGGCAAAGGCACGTTTCCATTCCGCTGAGCAGTTATGTGGAAGGAAATCACACAATGGTAAATTCAAAATCCTCCCGTCGATCACACCTCTACGTTTGCTACCTTCTCACTTGGCTGCTGCTGGCTGCCGGGCTTGTGCCGGCCGCACGCGGCGACGGATGGCCGATCTGGCCGTTCAACAAGGACAAACCGGGCAAACCGGACAAGATCGTCGCCCTCTGGAGCGACACGGTTCTGACGCAAACGGGCCGGCCGCCCATCCGCGGATTCGGCGGACGGCTGATGTTCTACGAAGGCAAGAAGGAAGACCCGGTCAAAGTGGAAGGGACGCTCGTGGTGTATGCGTTCGATGAAACCGACCGCGATCCGAACAACAACCGGCCCGACCGCAAGTATGTCATCACGCCGCAACAACTGCCTCTCCATTACAGCAAGTCGAAGATCGGCCATTCCTATAGCGTGTGGCTGCCGTGGGACGAAGTGGGCGGCATGCAGAAGGAATTCACGCTCATCGTCCGTTTTCTGCCGAAAGAGGGAGCGACAGCCATCAGCGACCCTTGCCGGCAACTCCTTCCCGGCCGAACCGCGCCGGCCCGGCCCCAATTGCCCGCGCCTCCCAGCGACCCCTTGGGAGGTTCGCGTAACCAAGGGAACGTGCCATTCGCCGCGGCGGAGCGGGTGCATACGCTGGGGTTCCACCCAACCAGGGCAACGGGATGCCTGCATCGCCCCTGACAAGCGGCGTGCAACCCGTGTCGTACCAGACGCCGATCACGGACGGCACGGGAGTAGTGACCGCGGAATGGCAGCAGCGACACATCACGACGGCAACGATTAACGTGCCGTCGGGATCGTCGATCCGCTCGGTGATCACCGCCCCACAGGTTTCGTCGGCAAGGGCGGGAGAATACTCGCCGGGGCCCGGGGCCGCGGGCTCAACGCCGGCGCAGAACTATGGGGCGCGGAACTACGCACCGCAGAACTACCCGCCGCGGAACTACGGGCAGCAGAACTACCCGTTGCAAAATTACCCGTCGCAGAATTACTCACCGCAGAATTACCCGTCGCAGAATGACTCACTGCAGAATTCCCCGCCGCGGAACTATCCGCCGTCGGGGTACGTTCCAACTTCGGGGCCTGCTCCTGCGGCAACGCCACCTCCGGCGACCACGTCCTCGGCCTCACCTGGCCTGCAATTGCGATCTGGTTTTGCACCCGCTCGACAGTGGCCTCTAGGCGAACCACTCGCTCGGCTAAGTCCCGATCGTGCTCCGACGCCGCCACACCCCGCAGGATGGCCGTATGGCCCCGCATCTCCACCTGGACAGGCCCCTGCCAATGCAGCGCCGGCAGGGCCATCAGGTGTTCCGCAATCGCCGAATTGACCGGTGCCGGCACGGCCATGGTCAACTCGGGTCCCAAGGTGAAGGTGGTCCGCACTTGGGGAGTGGTCGTGGTCGTGTTGCCATTCGCGCCAGAACCGAAGTTCCCTTGGGCCATGCGCCGTCCGACGAGAGCGCCCATGCCGAAACTGCTCATCCCCATTCCGCCGCCGAAATTGCCCGCGCCTGCCTGGCCGGCGCCCGCCGGGTTGGCTTGAGACGCGCCGACGAAGTTCTGTTGGGCCGCTTGACCCGTATTGGCGCCGACGAAGCTGCCGGCTTGCCGCGCCTGTCCCCCCACTCCGTTCGGATTGTTCAGACTTGGCGTACCCTGGCCGCCCTGGCCAAGGTTGCTCAGCGGACTGTTGCTGCCGAAGGCGCTGCTCGTGCCGGCAGTGATTCCGTTGCCCGTCGTGCGGTTGCCAAACATGCCCGATGAGCCCGTCGATTGGGCCGCAAGCCTGCCCGGGCCGCCTAAGAGCATCGCAAACATCAATACGGGAGCAATTCGTGTCCATCGCATGATTGGGGTTCCTTGTAAGGCGGGACCAAGCGCAGGACCGGCCGAAGAATAACTTCCGCAATTAAGCGGGGGTGGCTGGCGGCTGAGCTTGCGAAGCCCCAGCCGATGCCGGAAAAGCTGGGGCTTCGCAAGCTCAGCCACCAGCCACCCCAGGAAAACCGGGAAATTATTCTTCGGCCAATCCGTAGGGTGGGACAAGCTCGCCTTCGGTGGCGAGCGCCGGCCCACCAATACTTCGGTCTTTCTCGCTCATGGTGGGCCGGAGCTCGCCCACCCGCTGCGCGGGTGACCCGAAGCTGGTCCCACCCTACCTTATATCGTACCCGATACCAGACTCAGTTGTCTCGATCGGGGGCGGGCCGCGCGGAATTGCCGCCTGGATCGGGTCGGCTCGCCGGCTGGTCGGAAATTTCCACGCCGCCATGCAGGTTGTCCTCGATGTGAAGCAAGCGACGATGGCCGTTAAAGTCAATGACGACCTCCCCTTCCGGGTGGATCGCTTGCACCGTGCCCTTCAGGTTTCCAACGGCAAAGCTCTCGCCCTCCCCCAATTGCCACGATTTGCCCCCCATGCGATCCTGCAGCCAGACCTTCCATGCGCCATTGACATCTTTGGTAAATGCGTTCACGAAGGCAAAGTCGGCCGGATCGACCGTTCTTTCTCGCCGTGGAGGAGGCGGGGGGTCCGGCCGGACGTAAGGGGAGAAAAAGTCGCGCGACACGATCGGCTCGCGATAGGCCGACAATTTTGCAAACTGCAGCACGCTGCCGGGATCCTTCGGAAGCCGGTCCTTGGATTCGGCCGTGGGGAGCGAGAGGGCTTCGATCGTGAGATTCACGTCCAAATCACGGGAACCCTGGATCGGTTTTACGTCTGCCTTGCGGATTTGGTGGAGTAAACCGGCCGAATAGAACTCGTACATGAACTCGACCAGGTCGCCCAGTCTTGCCCGGGCGCGGAGCGTAAACGAGAACCGCGTGAATTGGTCGCGGCGGACGCTGGCCTCGTTGGAAACGAGCGTGTAGCCGCGAAGATTGGCGCGCGCAGCCAGGCTGCTGAGCCAGTTTCGATAGAGCGAACGGGCGAGCGACGGTTCCGCAGGCAGGGCGCGTCGCTGCCACTCGGCAAGGCGTTTGGCGTCCCGGCCCGCCGCCTGAACCAGCTTCTCCTTCTCCTTGATTTCGTCGGTCAACTTGGTCTGATCGGCGATCAACTGCTCGTCCGATCGGCTTTCGCCGAAAAAGAAGAGGAACCACAAGCCCGCCAAGCCGATAAGCCCAAGCGTCAAGCCCGCGAGCATTTTTTCGCGACGTTGCAGCTTCATGGCTTCTCGCTCTTTGCAGACAGGACCGAGGCATCGAAGGAGCAGGCGTAGGGCGGGTGCGAGGGATCTTCGCGGCTGGTCTTGGCGCTCATGTGGTCCCCGTGGGCGCGAACGCCTTCCTCCAGACGCCGGATGTCGTCAGGCCGGCGGACCCAGCCTTTCAGTTCGATTTGTCCGCCGCGCGGGCCGCTGTTGACGGTCAATTGATCCAGGACCGCATCCTCCGCGGGCGGCAGGCTTTGATCCAGGGCATAGATTCGATCGAGCCAGATCACGTCTTCGTCGGCCCACTTGGCGATTTCGGCCGTGGCGGCGCGGATTTTCTTCTTGCGGTCGAGGTCTCGGTCGAGGTCTCGCGCTTGTTCCGACAGTCCGGCAACCGCGTTGGCCAGCAGGTAATGCTCGATGCGGGAGTAGATCAGCCAAGTCAACAGGAGCACGGCCGCGACTGCCCCGGCAATCATCCATTTCTTGCGGGGATCGGCGGCTGCCGCTCGGCGGCGGGGATGGAGGAAATCGACCGCATGCCTCGACGGCTTCAACTCGGCCAGCAACATGCCCACCAGCGGCGCGAATCGGCCCGGATGTTCCGGCGGCGATTCGACCAGCGCGCGGCCGAGTTTCACGCCGCTGAAAGCATCGAAAAGATCGACGTGAATCCCCAGTTCCGCTTCGATCGCACGGGCCGGATCGAGGTCCGCTCGCGGTTCGCCGCAGAACACGATCGACTCGATTTTCCGGCCGCCCAATTGGTTCGAGGCCGCAGCCAAGGTGAGACGGATTTCGGCCAGCAGGGCCTGCAAGGGGTACCCGCTTGCGGGTGACGGGTCGTTGCTGATCCGCGTGGTGCGCAAGAAGACCGCCGTGCCATCGGCCACGGCCGTCAGATCGGCTTCCACGCCCACGGGATTCACCAGCAACACCACCTGCCCGCGCGGAACCGATCGGGCACCATCGATAGATGGTCGGCCCTCCAACAGCAGGGCCGCTTCACAGGGCCGCAGCAACAACCGCCGCATCTTCAGACCGGCATGCTCGCACACGGCTTCAATGTGCGAGAGGACCGCCGGCGCGATCGCGGTCGCCAGCACGGTGCGGGGACTCTCGGCGGAGCCCTCGATGGGAATGAAGTCCAAGAGCCACTTGTCGTCCAACTCGTTGAACTCGCGCGTGGCCTGAAAGCGGACCAACTCCGGCAGGTCTTCATCCGGGGCCGGCGGCAACTGCAACTGCCGCAATTCAATGCTGCTGCGGCCGACTGCCACTACCGCTTCCGCGCGGCCCAGTCCACGGGCATCAAGTTCGGCCGCAATCCGTTGCCCGATTTGTTCGGCGGCGCCGGCTGCCGAGGAATCGGTCTCGCAGGGGATCGAAAAGGCCTGCTCGATCACGATCTGGCGGCCGCGCCCGGAGGCTGCCATCACGCGGATTTCACGAGGATCCCATTCCAGGGCGAAAAGTTGGGACATGGCGGAAGATTAGGAAATACAAAATACGAATGTCGAAATCCGCGACCACGGGGTACGTGGTGCCCGATCGGAAATACGAAATACCAATGACCAAAACCCGCCAATCAGGAGGTTTTGAGCATTTCTCATTTGGAATTTTGCATTTGTTTCGGATTTCGGGTTTCGGGTTTCCATTCGCCTAATGCGCTTTGCTGCTGCCGCTACTGCTTGGCGTCAGCGCGCCGGCAAGCTCCCCGGGGAAGCTGCCGTTCAAATGGCTCATATCTTTCCAGAATAATACCCGTGTCGGGTGTTGTGTAGCGTCAAGTATGACTTCCAGCCGGGCGACGGGATTTCCTTTGTCGAAATGTCCGATTATTTGGGCCCGGTATACGCTCCCCCCGGCCGTGATGTAAGGAAGCATCGATTTCATCGTGGCCAGCGGCATGATCCCCTCGATGAGCGGCCATGCAGGGCAGGTCTGGTCGGTCTTGGCCGCGGGCGAGGCCGGATCGGGCTGGCGATTGGAAATGATCTGGTCGGCCAGGTCCGAGGTCATGCCGGGGATGCACAGCAGCACGGTCCGCGGGGCCTGGTTGATGTTGATCCGCCCCGGGATCGACTTGCCCGAAACCGTGGTGCAATTGTCGAACAATTGAGGCAGGTATTGGCCCATCGCCGCGGTGTCGGTGGTAAAGGGGTTTTTGAGCTTGGGGACCTGCTGGCCCTGGGCATTGCCGCCCGGCGAACCTGCCCGCGTCAAGGGAATGCTCGCGGCGCCGACCAGGTCGAGCATGCTGCCGATGGTGTTGCGGGCTTGGGCGCCGTTCAGCTTGGACGTGTCGAGTCCGCTGCCGGCGGCGGTGCCGCCGCCAAGCCGATACGCGACGATGAACTGGGCCCACGACGGATCGAACACCGCGGCCAACTGGGTGTACAGGGTCGACATGTCCGCCTGGTTGAGGTTGATCTTCGGCGTGCAGTCGGCCTTGAGGGTCGACTCGGCGCTCCACAGCGTCAGGTACGCGGCCCAACCGTGGTCCATCGAGCCGTCGGTACCGAGACCGGAGATGACCCCGCTCACCGAATCGCTGCTGCTATAGCCCAGCTTCACCGCATCGTAGCCGAAGAGCAACTCCGGCGTCACCCCTTTCACCAGCAAGAGTTCTTCGATGGAAGTGGGCGCGCGATTGCGCGGGGCGTAGCCGTGGTCGAGGCTGCCGTAGAAGTCGCTCTCGGCGCCCTGGTCGCGGGGCGTATCGTCGGCGTCGACCCAGTCGAGAATGGCGTCGGCAACGTCGTCGGTCATGCCCGGCAGGCCCATGAGGATCGTATGCGAGTAGGTGTTGTCCGCGCTGGTGTCGTTTCCATCGCTGGAACCGCTGGATTGATCGTACGTGAGAATCGTGGCCAGGTTGATCTTCGCCGATTCGTCTTGCAAGCCGTAGCGAACGCCGGCGACGGCCGTGTCGTCGATCTTGGGGGCGAGGATCGTGAAGCGACCGCGGTCGCGCGGCGAATCGTCGTCGGCCACGACTTGGCTGGAAAATCGCTGGGCATTGTCATAGAGTCCGCCCGCTGTCTGGATGTCGTCAGGATCGCGATCAAGGAACTGCCTGGCCACTTCGGCGCCCGACTCGGCGAATGCCCTGGCTTGCGATTGGCGGCTGGCCGTTTGCGCGGCGCGGTGCTCGTTGAGCATCAACTCGGCAAAGCCGAAGCTGCCCAAGGCCAGCATCGTCACCACGATGAGGACCAACAGCAGCACGACGCCACGGCGATTATTTCTCTCGCGATTGCCCGTCCCGGAGGGACGTTTGAGAATGGCCCAGCGATTTATCGCTGGATTGGAAGGGTGGATGAATCGATAGTCCCGGAGGGACGACTGAATTTGCGTAACGCAAGCCATTTCAGCCGCACCTCCAGGACTGGAAAGGCCGTCACGAACTCCGCTCCCAGCGATAACTCGCTGGGCTATTCTCAACTGCCCCTCCGGGGCAAAGACAAGTTGCTGGTCCATTCACGTTCTCCAATGTGTTTCAGGATTTATGGCCGGAGCCACGACCTATCCGAAACATTACTTACCGCCTTGCGCAGGGCCTCCCGGGCCACCACCTCCCGGGCCACCACCGCCCGGGCCGCCGCCTCGGCCGCTGAATCGGCCACCGCCGGGTGGGCCGTTGCCGCCCTGCGCGGGGCCCCCGGGTCCGGCGCCGCGACCGCGTTCGCCTTCACCGCCGCCACGTTCGCCCTCACCGCGCGCACCCCGACCGCGTTCACCTCGACCCCGCTCGCCCTCGCCACGTTCGCCACGGCCGCGCTCGCCCTCAGCATGTTCACCACGGCCGCGTTCGCCTTCACCGCGCCCGGCTTCGCGGCCGCGGCCGCGTTCACCGCGTCCGCGTTCGCCGCGGCCACGCTCGCCTTCACCGCGCCCGCCGCGGCTGCCACCGCCCTCTGGCGAGCTACTGACGAACGCCGTCGATTTCGGCGGCGCCGGCGGCGGGTTGACCTGCTGGCTGGTATCCACCTTCGCATTGGGCAGGTTGACGAGCAAGGAGTAAACGACCGGCGGCGGCTTCTCGGTGGTCGAGAAGGCCGAGCATCGATTTCGGCGCATCGCGGCGGAGGGAAATTGAGATCCTCACGGCAGCGGGCAACATGCCCTGTTGGGTCGAATCCCATTGGTTGTCGTTCGTCGTGCCGTCGGTCGACGTGTCGGCGGTGGACGTGCCGCCGCTGGTCGTGCCGTCGGTTGACGTGCCGCTGCCGGCCGTGCCGCCGGACGTCGTGCCGCTGCTCGCGGTGCCTCCCGTTCCGCCGTAGTAAGTGAGTTGGAAATCGACCACCTCCGGGGCCAACAGTTCCGTCGCCGGATCGGAATCGTTGGTCTGGCCATTTTGCGAGCAATAGAAAAACTCGGCCCGGTCCTGCTCGTGGCGATAGAGGCCGGTGCCCGAGGTTGACGGGGGCCCTTGTTGCGACATATCGACGCTGGTCGGCGCCCCAAGGCTGTAGGATACGACGCGAATATCGCTGAGCCGGGCAGGCTGGCTAGGGTCGCTGGCCGCCGCATGCAACGAGGCGAGGGTTGCCCGCGGCCGCCGCGTGGTCTCGATCTGGATCGCCTGGGCTCCGCCATAGATCCCGCCGGAAAGCGGCGTGGTGCTGCTCGCATTCGAAGTGCCGGAGGAACTGGCCATGCTGGACGTTCCCGCGGCGCCAACTGCTCCCGAAGCACTGGCAGAAGACGAGGTACTGGCAGAAGACGAGGCAGACAAGGCAGTCGACTGCGGCGGCTGGAAAGGGACTGCGTTGCGGAGATCGTCGGCAATCCGTTGCAGCAAGACCCTCGCGAGTTGCGCCTGTTCGACCTGTTCGCGGCTTTTTGCGGCCACCGCCAGTTGGACGTGGATGCCCATGCCCACCAGTCCCAGGACCACCACGGCCAGGCCCAGCGCCAGCATCACTTCCAGGAGCGTATAACCATTCCGTCTCATGTCATGATCCTCCCGACGTGGAAGAACTGCTGCTGCCCGGAGTGGGCGGCGTGTAGGTGTAGTTGGGGTCCGGCAGCCAGCGAACGAGGGTGAATTTCACGGGGTGCTGGCTGGCCGGCATGTCGCGGGTGACCGTCACGCGAACCGAAACCAGTCCATTTTCGTCGGTCGGTCCCGAACTGATCGAGTAGAGCCAGGCGGGCTCGGACCGGTCGAGCGATTCGGTCGAGGGGTCAAATTGCTGGTTCTCCACTTGACCAGTCGCGGAACTATCCCCAATCCCCGCCTCGATTTCGGCCAATTTGCTCTCGGCCAGCAGTTGCGCTCGGGCCAAGTCCCGCGCGCCGACCGCGTTCCGCAACGCCAAGCGGCTGACCTCGCCCAATACGGCCAGGGACCCGGCCAGAATGGTCAGGGCCAGAATCACTTCCAGCAAAGTAAATCCAGCCAGTTTAGCCGCGGTCACGACGGCAGGGTGCGGTCGAGTGCGGCGAAGCCCCGCCATCCGCGGCAGACATGAGAAATCCCCAATCCCCAATCCCCAACAACTTCGAAATACAAAAAACGAATGACCAAGGATCGGCCGAAGAATAATTTCCCGGTTTTCCTGGGGTGGCTGGCGGCTGAGCTTGCGAAGCCCCAGCTTTTCCGGCATCGGCTGGGGCTTCGCAAGCTCAGCCGCCAGCCACCCCCGCTTAATTGCGGAAGTTATTCTTCGGCCGGTCCCAAGACGTGCCGATCCGGCACGTCTTGAGCATCTCTCAATTCGATTTTGAGTCGAGCACTGGGTACTCATGGTCGCGAATTTCGGAGTTCGAGTTTCGTCTTGCCACTTCGCACTAAACTGCTTTGGCCATTCTTGATTTCGAATTTGTTTGGGATTTCGGATTTGAGATTTGAGATTTTCCTTACTGTGTCATCGCTGTCACGTCATCGACGGTGACCGATCCGGTGATTCCGCGCAGCAGCAGTCGCATGGCGGAATGACGATCGGTGGCGAGCAACAGCCGCGCGTCCGAGGTGGAGCCGTCGGCATAAAAGTAGATCGGATCGGACCAGTCGCTGCCTTCGTCCGCCGCTTCGGTCTGGATCTCATCACCCATGGCGGCCAAGTCGCCGCCCCCCTCGTCGCCCAGGAAACGGATTCCCTGCGGCAGCGTCTTGTCGACCGGCGGCGGCAGCGGGTCGTCGTCCGCGGCATCGTCGTCAGGCGACGATGGTTGCGCGGCCGACGGGGAGACTACCGCCGACGGATCGTCCTGCACGCCGAGGTGGTAACGGTCGCCATGCACCATGTACCGGAAGGCGTAGGTATGGCCCGATTTCATCGCATCGACCCGCGCCTGGCACCACTCGGTGCGCACAGCGTCAGCGGCCGAGTGCAGCCGCTGAAGGGCCAACGGCCGCTGCAAGGCAACCCACGCTACCCCGGAGATGATGACCAGGAGCGTCAGCACCAATAACACTTCCACCAACGTGAAAGCGCGGCGCGGCCGAGAATCGCGAATTCGAAATCTGAAGTTCGATGTTTTCAAGTTCCTCGCCCTTACTTCATCCTCTCCTCGGTCCAATTGCCGATGACCTTGTTCTCGGGGGTCACGGTCCAGACGTCGAAGCTTTCGGGGTTGTGGTCGCCGGGGCATTTGTACTCATACTGCTTGTTCCACGGGTCGGGCGGCACGTCCTTGTTCAAGAACGTGTGCCACTTTCCGGGCGTCAGGTTGCCGGGGTCCCTGCGCAAGTCTTCGAAGCTGGCCGGGTAAGTCCCGATCTCGGTCTGGTAGGTTTCGACGGCCTGTTCCAGCAGACCGATCTGCGTTTTCGCGGCATCTTCCCGCATTCGTTTCTGGATCGGGCCATAGGCCACGACCGCCAGCGAGGCCAGAACGACCAGGATCACGAGGACCAGCAAGACTTCGATCAGGGTAAAGCCGCGATTGCGGCGCGCAGTTGATTTTTTCACGGGGAGTCTCCAATTCTGCAGTCGGGGTCATTAGTCAAGCTGTAAACGTCCCCGCCGACCCCGCGTCGGTGGTGGCGTTTATTCATACAGTTTACACGGTCGAACTCATCTTGAGTACGGGCAGCAGGAGGGCAATCACCAAAACCAGGATGATGCCCGCCAAAATCAACAGCATGATCGGCTCGATCAGCCGCACGGTCAGGTCGAGGCGGCGCCAGGTGGTGCGTTCCAGGGAGTCGGCGACGGACAAGAGCACCGTTTCCAGGTTGTTGGCCTGCTCGGCGACGGCGATCATTTCGACGACCACGGGCGGGAACTGGCCGCTGGCCCCCAGGGGCCCCGCCAACGACTGCCCCGCGGAAATGTTCTCGGTGGCATTGCTGATCGCCGCGGCCAGCACGCGGTTGCCGGCGGCGTCGCGGGAGATTTCCAAGGAGCGGACGATCGGCACGCCGTTGTGCAAGAGCGTGCCGAAGACGCGGCAGAAGCGGGCCACCGCCAGGCCGAGGAAGACCGGGCCCACCAGCGGCAGACGCAGACCGCAAGCGGTCGGCCCACCAGCGCCCCGCCTCGGTTCGCAGCCAGCGCCGCAGCCACCAGCCGGCTCCGACCAGCGCGGCCAACACCAGCAGCCCCCAGCGGCGCATGAAGGCGCTGGTGGCCAGGAGCCATTCGGTAACCGCGGGCAATTCGCCTTTTTCCCGCAACTGCTGGAACAATTCGCCGAACTTCGGCACGAAGAAGACGACCAGCACGACGACGATGATCGTGCCCACCACGGCCAGGAAGGCCGGATAGGCGATCGGCCCCCATGGTCCGCTTCTTGAGGTCGTCCTGCGTCTCGGTGAACTGGGCGACGCGGGCCAGGGCCTCTTCCAGGAATCCGCCTTCGCCGCCGGCGCGGACCATGCTCACGGCCATCTCGCCCAGCACGTTCTCGAAGCGGGCCATGGCGTCGGCCAGCGTGCTGCCGTCTTCCACGCGGCGGTGGATCTCGCTCGAGGATCGCCTTCAGCCCGGCGTGCGAGGTCTGCCTTTCGACGACGTCGATGGCCCGCAAGAGCGGCACGCCGCTGCGGAGCAGATCGGCCATCTGGCCGTAGGCCATCGAGAGCAAGGCGGCCGGCACGCGGCGGACCCGCGAGAACTCGACCGCCCGCGCCGGCGTCGTCGACCGAGAGCGGGAAGATCATCTGCCCGGCCAACGACGCGGCCGCCTCGCGGCGGTTGGCCGCCGTGATCGTGCCGTTTACCATTTGGCCGGCCTGGTCGCGGGCTGTGTAGTTGAATTCGGGCATCGTGGTTAACTCTGACTTCAATTCTTTCATACTATTCGGGCTACTGTTTCGATTTTCCCTTTGGTCACCCGCAGCACTTCGTCGATCGTGGTCCGCCCGTCGAGGACCTTCACCCAGCCGTCATCGCGGAGCGTGCGCATGCCGTTGCGGACGGCCGCCTCCTGGATGGCCCAACTGCTGACCCGCTCGTGCGACAAATTGCCGAATCTCTTCGGTGGTGACCAGCAATTCGTACAAGCCCGACGCGGCCGCGATAGCCCACCTGGCGGCATTCGCGGCAGCCCACGGCCCGATACAGCGGCTTGCCGCCCAAGGCATCGCGGGGAAAGTCGGAGGGGAGTTCATCGTCGGCCGGATGGTAGGGTTGCTTGCAATGCTTGCAGAGCGTGCGGACCAGGCGCTGGGCCATGACCGCTTCGACCGTGCTGGAAACCAGGAACGGCTCCACGCCCATGTCGACCAACCGCGTGTAGGCCCCGGCCGCGTCGTTGGTGTGCAGCGTGCTGAAAACCAGGTGGCCCGTCAGCGACGCCTGGATCGCGTTCTCGGCCGTCTCCAGGTCGCGGATTTCGCCCACGAGGATGATGTCCGGGTCGTGACGCAGGATGCTCCGCAGCGAAGTGCCGAACGTCAGGCCGATCTTCGGATGCACCTGGATCTGGTTGATGCCGTCCAACTGGTATTCGACCGGGTCCTCGGTGGTGATGATCTTGGTCTCGTCGCTCTTGATTTCCAAGCAGCGCACTGTAGAGCGTGGTGCTCTTGCCGGAACCGGTCGGGACCGGTGACGAGGATGATCCCGTGCGGCAACTGGATCAACTCGCGGAACTTGGCGTACAGGTCCGGCTCCATGCCCAGCTTGCCGAGCTTGAATTCCATGGCCCCCTTGTCCAGCAAGCGCATGACGATCCCTTCGCCGTGGATCATGGGGATCACGGAGACGCGGATATCGACCTCGCGGCCGCCGGTGCGGAGTTGGATGCGGCCGTCCTGCGGCAACCGCCGCTCGGCGATGTTCAGCCGCGACATGATCTTCAAACGGCTGATGATCGCGGCCTGGAAGCGGTGGATCTCCGGCGGCATCGGCTGGGCGTGCAGCACGCCGTCGATGCGGTAGCGGACCCGCAAGCCCGAGTGCTGCGATTCGATGTGTACGTCGCTGGCCCGCAGGTCGATCGCCTCCAGCAGGATCTCGTTGACCAGCCGCACCACCGAGGGTTCCTGGGCCATCTCCGAGAGTTCGGCATCGTCGTCGATGGGCTGATCGAGTTCGATGCGGTCGTCGGTCTGCCGCCAGGAGACCGTCGATCGTTTCGCTGCCGACGCCCAGGTGGGTCTTGATTCGCTTGGCGATCTCCTCGCGGCTGGCCAGCACCGGCACCACGGTCAAGCCCGGTGGCCACGCTCAACTCGTCGAGGGGATACAAGTTGAAGGGATCGCTCGTGGCGACGATGAGATGCCCGTTGTTGCGGCGGATCGGGAAGAGCGATTCGCGATGGACGAAGCGCGAGGGAAAGTCCTTCAGAAGGCTGAGGTCGACTTCGGCGTCGACCAGGTCGACGAACTCCAGTCCCACCTCGTTGGCCAGGGCCCGCAAGGCCGTCTCTTCGCTGAGGAAGCCGAGCTGCACGGCGGCCTGATCGAGGCGCACCCCCTCGGTCTGGGCAGCGCGCGCTTGTTCGAGCTGCCTCGCATCCAACAGGCCTTTGCGGAAAAGCATTTCGCCGACATCCATTAATCCCACCACCCATCCACGCGAATCCAGTGCAGACGGACCCTCCGCGCTGTCGCCGTCGATTGCCGCTAGTGATAAACCCCGCTAAGGGGAAAAAGTCTCGTTTTTTCCGATGCAAATCGGGCCGGCTGGGGTTAGAATGATAGATGCAGGTTCCCGGCATCGCATTGAGGAGTTAACCGCATGTCATCGGCCGCCAAAGTCTCTATTATAATTGGAGTTGTGTCATTTTCCCAATTCATCCATGGACAGCCGGCGTTTGCGCAAGGACGCTTTGGCGGCCGAGGGGGACGGGACGAGAATCGCCCCATGTCCAACGAGGAAATCACCCAGCGATTGAGCCGTACCGCAGATTTCTTGAAAAAAATCGATGCCAACGGCAATGGGATGATTGATCCGGACGAGGCCAACGATCCCAACGCCAAGAACATGCTCGACCGGATCTTCGGCCGGATGGGAAAGGAACAGCACTATCCGATGGCGATCTCGGAGATCTTGCAAGGCTACGAGGCCTACTATCGGGCAAGAGGCAGCAACGGAGGTGGATCCACGAGTCCCGGCGGCTCACCGCCCAGCGGGACAGCGCCGGCCGCGGGTTGGACATCGCCGCCAGGCATGGGTTTTGGGCCGCCTGCCGCGTCAGCATCCGGGCTGACGCCGGCTGCCTTGAGCGGCGGTTCCTCCAACTCTTCGGCAAGCCGGCCGGCAATTTCGAGTGTTTCCAGTGCGGCCGGGAGCACTTTGACGGTGCCGCCCCCCTCCTCAGCGCAACAGCGCCTTCGCAAGCTTCGGCCGCATTGTCGGCCGCGTCCCCCCCGCCGCCTCTTCGCCCCCAGCCGCCGCATCGCCGGCCACGTCATCCCCTGCGGATGCCAAGCCGGCGCCACGAAAGCCGGGCCGTTTCCTTACTGCCCGCGAGCGATTGCCCAAAGGACTACCGGATTGGTTCCTGGAAAAGGACGTCAATGGCAACGGGCAAATCACCATGGCCGAGTTCACCGACAACTGGACGCCGGAAAAGCTGGCGGAGTTTGCCCGCTATGACCTGAACCACGACGGCATCATCACGGCCGCCGAGTGCTTGAAGGTTGAAAAGGCCAAGGCCGGTACCAAGTAACGGCGCGACCTGTTTCGGGCTAGAACCCGGCTTTGGACTTGCGCAGAAATAACTTTTGCATTCGATGCCACTGGCAAGCTGATTCGGCGGATGGGGAGCTCCCCGCGCAATTCTATCGCCTTCTCGATCAGACCAATTATTCCAAGTCGATTGACCAATTGATGGCACTGCTCAGCATCCTGGATTGCGAGGTTGACCTTGTGGTCAAGAAGGCGAGTCGCGGGCGCGAGTCGGTCGGGGTTGAATAGTTGCAATCTGCGCATCAGCTTGCGTAGTTAGGGTTTGCGGCTTTGATGTCGCACGTTGCGACCTCAAACAGTACATACGCCGCTCGCGGTTGAGATTGTCGCAGTCCATACTAACCCGAAGCGTCAGCGAGGTAACAAATTAACGACCTCGCTGACGCTTCGGGTTAGTGTCAGTCGCAGCATAATCGCCGCCGCGATGGCACTCAAAAAAGAGGCTTTGGGGATGAAACTGCTTTCCCTATCCCCTGACGCAGCAAGATGTTGTAAACTTGATATCACAAATTGTGATATCAAAACTGGATCGCGGCTGAAGTCCCAACTTCGCGTAGATTGTATCATGCATGCAACAACTCGCGTCCGTCGGCAGTCCAAGGAGCGCAGACAAAATGGCCAAGAGGCAATTACGACAAATTGAGATCGTACCGGAACAAATTGACTCCTTGGTCCACGTCATTCGAGGGCAGCGGGTAATACTCGATTCAGACCTGGCGCGGCTGTACGGAGTGACGACGAAGGCACTCAACCAAGCGGTTCGGCGCAACGCCGATCGATTCCCTGAAGATTTTGCGTATTCTCTTACTCAGCAAGAGGTTACGGCTTTGAGGTCACAAATTGTGACCTCAAAGCCGGGCCGCGGCGGCCTACGGTATACTCCCTGGGTTTTCACCGAACACGGCGTCGCCATGCTTTCCAGCGTATTACGATCTCCCACCGCCGTGCGGGTGAATATCGAGATCATGCGGGCCTTCGTCCGTCTTCGCCGCTTGATGGCCACGCCGGGCGAACTAGTCGAGCAACTCACGCGGCTGGCTCAAACCGTCCAACTGCACGACGAACAGATTCAGTCGATCATCCAGGCCCTCAATGCCATGCTGGAACAGCCGGAAGAACCCCGTCGCCGCATCGGCTTTCACGTCTCGGAGTAACCACACATGCTCATCGGCATCCCCAAAGAAATCAAGAACGACGAATACCGCGTCGGCCTGCTGCCCGTCGGGGCGGAAGAACTGACCCGCGCCGGACACCGCGTCCTGATCGAGGCGGGCGCGGGCGCCGGCTCCGGCCTGAGCGACGACGAATACGTCCGCCATGGCGCCGAAATGGTCGCCACGGCCGAAGAGGTCTACGGCCAGGCGGAAATGATCGTCAAGGTCAAGGAGCCCCAGCCGGCCGAGTGCCGGCTGCTGCGCCGCGGGCAGATCGTCTTCACCTATTTCCACCTCGCCGCCGACCGCAAGCTGACCGAAGACCTGCTGCAAAGCGGCTCGATCGCCGTGGCCTACGAAACGCTCCGCGACAACCAGGGCCGCCTGCCGCTGTTGACGCCGATGAGCGAAGTGGCCGGGCGGATGAGCATCCAGGAAGGGGCCAAGTACCTCGAACGGCCGCAGATGGGCCGCGGCATCCTGCTGGGCGGCGTGCCGGGCGTCGAGCCGGCCCACATCACGATCCTCGGCGGCGGCGTGGTCGGGGCGAACGCGGCCAAGATCGCCGCCGGCTTCCGCGCCAACATCGGACTGCTGGACGTCAACATGGACCGGCTCCGCTACCTCGACGACATCATGCCGCCCAACGTGACCGTGCTGTTCAGCGATCGCGACACGGTCCGCCAGCAACTCCAGCGGGCCGACCTGGTGATCGGCTCGGTGCTGGTGCCCGGCGCCAAGGCCCCGCGGCTGATCGAGCGCGAAGACCTCAAGCTGATGAAGCCCGGCAGCGTGATCATCGACGTGGCCATCGACCAGGGCGGCTGCGTGGCCACGAGCCGGCCGACGACGCACAGCAATCCGACCTTCCTGGTCGACGACGTGCTGCACTATTGCGTGACCAACATGCCCGGCGCCGTGGGCCGCACCAGCACCTACGCCCTGTGCAACGTCACGCTTCCCTGGGCCTTGCAAATCGCCAAGCGCGGCCTCATTGCCGCCGCCGAGAGCTTGCCCCCGGTCGCCCGGGCGATCAACCTTTATCGAAGGCGAAGTGACCAATCGGGCCGTTGCGGAGACGTTTGGAATGAAGTACAGTCAGGTTTGGCAATCCAAGCTTTGAAGTCAAATGATCTGGGATGTCGCAATTGCCTGGAGATTTCCATGTCCTACAATGTCTCCCTGTCGGTATTCTGATGGGCAGCGACAGCGACTGGCCGAAGATCAAGGCGGCGGCGGCGGCCCTGGCGGAATTTCATGTTCCTTACGAGGTCCGCGTGATGAGCGCCCATCGCACGCCGGACCTGGTGCAACAATATGCCTCGACGGCCGCCGCCCGCGGGCTGCGGGTGATCATCGCCGCGGCGGGCGGGGCGGCCCACCTGGCCGGCGTCGTCGCCGCGCATACCGTGCTGCCGGTGATCGGAATCCCCGTGCCGACCGATCTGCAAGGCGGGCTCGATTCGCTGCTCTCGATGGTGCAAATGCCCGGCGACGTGCCCGTGGCCACTGTGGGCGTGGGCAGCGGCGGGGCCCGCAACGCCGGCCTGCTGGCCGTTCAGATGCTGGCCTTGGCCGATCCGGCCTTGCAAGAGAAATATGCGGCCTACAAACGGGCACTCGTGGAAAAGGTCCTGGCCAAAGACGCAGCCCTGAATGAACAAATCCAAAATCCAAAATCCAAAATCCAAAACAAATAACAAAACACAAAATTCCAAACCCGTTTCGGTCATTTCTTGTTCGAATTTGAGATCTGTTTCGGATTTCGAGTTTCGGATTTCGGATTTGATTGTTCTTGGAGGCGATTATGAAGAAAACGGAGACCTTGCAGTGGATCGGCGGCCCGGACGGCCACCTGCGGATGATCGACCAGACACGGCTGCCGGTCGAACTTGTCGAGATCAATTGCCACGACGTGGAAACGGTCTGGGAGGCGATCAAGATGCTGCGGGTCCGCGGGGCGCCGGCCATCGGCATCGCCGCGGCCTACGGCGTCTGCCTCGGTTTGCAAACCGCCGCCGGGCAGGATGAGGTCGCTTTTTTCCAGCGTTTGGAGCAGGTCGCCGCCTACCTGGCCACGAGCCGGCCAACGGCCGTCAATCTCTTCTGGGCGCTGGATCGCATGAAAACCGCGGGCAATAAGCTTCGCGGCCGACCGAGGCACCCGGTACTCCCGGTCGCGGAAATCGCCGTCAGCCTTCTGCAAGAGGCCCGGACGATCCACGAGGAAGATCGCGCCATGTGCCGGGCAATCGGCGAGCATGGGGCAAAGCTCTTGTCCGATGGCCAGGGCGTTCTCACGCACTGCAACGCCGGCGGGCTGGCGACGGCCGAATATGGCACGGCGCTGGCCGTCTTCTTCATGGCCGCGGAGCAGGGCAAACGGTTGAGCGTGTATGCCGACGAGACGCGGCCGCTCTTGCAAGGCGCGCGGCTGACCGCCTGGGAACTTCAGCAGGCCGGCCTGGACGTGACCTTGATCTGCGACTCGATGGCGGCGCAAGTGATGCGCGAGGGCCGGATCCAGGCCGTGATCACCGGCGCCGATCGGATTGCGGCCAACGGCGACTCGGCCAACAAGATCGGCACCTACGGCGTTGCCGTGCTGGCGGCCGCGCACAAGATCCCGTTCTACATCGCCGCCCCTACGAGCACGTTCGATCTGACGATTGCCAGCGGCGCCGCAATCCCCATCGAGGAACGCGATGCCCGCGAGATCACCCACGGTTTCGGCCGGCAGACCGCGCCGGAGGGAGTGAAGGTTTACAATCCGGCCTTCGACGTCACGCCCGCCGAGTTGATCGCCGCCATCATCTGCGAGCGTGGGGTGATCCGGCCGGTGACAAGAGAGGCGATTGCCGCGATGGTGGGATGACTACGCGAGACATCCGCAAGTGTTGCTTTTGGTGGGGCACGACTCATTTAACCCGAAGCCAACGGCGACGGAGATGGCTGTAAACCATTATCACCGTCGCCGTTGGCTCCGGGTTAAACGAGCGCCAGATCCTCCAGCGTAATCTCGGCAATCCCCGTTCTCACGAGATCCGCGCCCGCGGTTACCAGGGTTTCGGCGGGGAAACTCGTGGCGACGGCAACGCAGCGCATTCCGGCGGCCTTGGCGGCCTCGACGCCGTGGACGGCATCCTCGATCACGCAGCAGGCCTGGGGCGGAACGTCCAACCGACGCGCCGCCTCGAGAAAGATGTCGGGATGCGGCTTGCGGCGGAAAACGTCCTCGCCGGTCACCAGGGCCGCGAAGCGATCGAGCGGGACCTGGAGCACGGTCGTCAGGTTGGCCTCGACTTTGATCCGGTCGGCACTCGAGGCAACCGCACAGGGAATGCCCCGCCGATGCAGAAATTCGACCAGGTCCCTCGCGCCGGGAAACGCCTTGCCCATGCTCGGCAGCAGTTTCAGATACCACTCGTAGGTGCGGTGTTTCATTTGCGGGACGTAGGTCTGACCGTGCAACTCGGCCACGCCGCCCACGTAGCGGTCCTCACCGGCGCCGACGAACGGCCCGAAATCTTCCGGCCGGGCCTGGATGCCGAATTCGGCCAGGGCGTGAATGGCAGCGGCGTTGATGATCGGCTCGGAATCCACGAGCACGCCATCCATGTCAAACAGCACGGCGATGGTCACGATGGAGTCTCCAGAGGAATGTTCACGATAGCATTTCCGCGCCGTGTACGCCACGGCCCGCTGCCCAATGCATCCCGTGTCTGCTTTTCACGTTTCCGGAAAGCGTCTAAGATGAGGTCATGGTCATACGTCGTCGTGTCCTCTGGAATCTGGTTCTGTTGCTGGCGCTGGGCGGCCTTGTTTGGCTGGCCTCGCGGCCACAACCGACAGGAGCGGCCGCGGGAACGGCGGTCGATGGCCAAACTACGCGAACCGCGGGTCCCTTGCGCGACTCCTTCCGTGTCGGCACGTTCAACATCCACGGTTGCACCGGCGTCGACGGCCGCCGCGACGTTCGATCGCGTGGCCAATGGCCTGGCGGATCTCGACTTCGTCGCCCTCAATGAAGTCCATGGGCCGCGGTTGTGGGAACGCGACGACCAGGCTGCGTTACTGGGCCGGCGGCTGGGCGTGCAGTGGCTTTTTGCCCCGGCTACGCGTGATTGGCACACCGTGGATTTCGGCAACGGCCTGCTGACGTTGTTGCCGGTGGAGTCCTGGCAGCGGATCCCGCTGGCGGCCGATAACGGGCGCGGTTACCGCAACGCGGTGCTCGTGCAATTGCGGCAGCGAGCGCAGATGATCAACGTGCTCTTGACCCATATCGCCCGTAGCGACGACCTCACGCGGCAGCGACAACTTCACCAGGCCGTCGATCTCTATCTTGCCCTCTCCGCGCCGGCGATCTTCCTGGGCGATCTCAACAGCGAGGTCGCGGATCCCGAGGTCGGCCGCCTGCTGCACGCACCGGGCGTGATTGACGCCGTGGGACAAAAGCTCGGTCCCAACGCCCCGCCGCGCATCGACTTCATTTTTGTCCGCGGCCTGCGGGTTTTGGATGCCGGGCTGCGCGATGACGGGGCTTCCGACCATCCTCTGGCCTGGGCGGAGTTGACGACGAAATAGAGTAGGGTGTGGTCGAGCGCAGCGAAGACCCACCAGAAAACGCACGAGAATGGTGGGTCTTCGCTGCGCTCGACCACACCCTACAACTCGCACGCGGACTTCAATCGACGGTACAATAGAAGAAACTCCCGCCGGGAACCGACTATCGTTTTTTCTTGACCGCCATGGCCTCCACTTCCCAAGATTCGTCCGTAGCTTCGCCCCCCCGCTACCGTGCCATTAGTCTCTGGGCCGTGTTGAGCGTGGCCTGCGGTGCGGCGACGCCGACAATGATCTTCGTCGGATGGCTGGCGGCGCTGTTGCCGCTGGCGGCGATCTATTTCGGTCGGAAAGCCCTGCGGCAAATCCAACGCTTGCCGGAAGAATATACCGGCCGGCGACTGGCCAAGATCGGCATTGGCTTGGGGGCCGGGTTGGGAATCGCGCTCAGCGGTTGGCTGATCTTCGGCGCCAGCGAAGTGCCGCACGGTTACAAGCTCCTCGACTGGGCCGATCTTGAGCCCGATCCCAACAACAAACATGAGCTGGTTCCCTCCGCGGCCCTGGAACTGGGCGACCCCAATAAGAAAACCAAGGTTTACGTCCGCGGCTACATCGTGCCGGGCAGGCGGCAGACGCGGCTGACGGAGTTCTCGATTTGTCGCACCAGCGATCAGTGCCGTTTCGCGCTTAAACAAGGCTATCGTCCCACCGACCTGATCCATATCGTGCTGACCGGCGACCGGACGATCAATTACACGACGTACCAGATCGGCGTCGGTGGATTTTTCCTGGCCGATAAAGATGCGCCCACGCCCTACAGCATCCAAGCCGACTATCTTTACCCGTGATGTCGCCATTCGCGCGGGACGGTCGCGACGTTATACTGGAGGACCCAGTACGATCCTGAGACGGGGTGGCGAGAACGGAGGGTGGGCTTTGGCCCGCCTTTGAATAATGGCGGGCTAAAGCCCACCTTACCAGCAGCATTCGAGTAGAATCTTCGGCAATGGCCAAATACGTGGTACGATACGGCGCGATGCGTTTCCTGGGGGTCTGTTCCGCCCACGGTTCGGCCGTCTATTGCCGCGACGCGCGGGTCATTGTCCGCACGGAGCGCGGCTGGAGGCGGCCGTCGTGCTCTCGGAAGCCAACGACGTCGTCCGGGCGGCGCTGAAGGACCCTGGCGAAGGCCAGATCCTCCGCGCCATGACCGCCGAGGATGAACGCGAATTGCTGCGGATTGCGGAGCAAGCCCGTCGCGAGTTGGACGTTTGCCAGACGTACGTCGACCGACTGGCGTTGGAGATGAGCCTCGTCGAGTTGGAACGGATCTTCGGCGGCGAGCGGGTGGTAGTTTACTACCTGGCCGAGAACCGGGTCGATTTTCGCGAACTGGTCCATTTGCTGGCGGCCGAGTTCCAGACGCGGATCGAGATGCGGCAGATCGGCGTGCGCGACGAAGCCAAGCTGCTGGCCGACTACGGCGACTGCGGCCAGCCCACCTGCTGCAACAGCCATCTCGCGCAAATGCCGCCGGTCTCGATGCGGATGGCCAAGATGCAAAAGGCGACCTTGGACCCGACGAAGATTTCGGGACGCTGCGGCCGCCTTAAGTGCTGCCTGCGCTATGAATTCGAACTATATGAACAACAAGAACTGCCGCTGGTGCAATTGGACGGGGGCCAACCGGTTGGGGGCCGGTTGATCCGTCCGGCAGTGCCCAGCGAAGCCGACGACTCGGAGCCTTGAGAAGATCCAGAATGCTCGATCCGGCCATTGCCAAGCTTTTGCAAGAGGACCGCCGCTATCCGCTGGAGGCCTATATCTTCGTTTTCGAGGCCCTGGACTATGCCCAGAACGTGCTGGGCATGGGCAGCGAAGCCGCGAGCGAGACCGGCGGCGGGCCGGAAGCGGAAGACACCGGGCCCCAACGGCACGTGACCGGCCAGGAACTCTGCCAGGCCATCCGCCAGTTCGCCCTGGAGCAATACGGCTACATGGCCAAACTCGTGCTGGGCAACTGGGGTCTGCACGCCACGAGTGATTTCGGCGAGATCGTCTTCAGTCTGATCCGCATTGGCCGGATGCGCAAGACGCCGCATGACTGCCGCGAGGATTTCGACAACGTCTACGACTTCGACAGCGCCTTCCGCGAGCAATTCCGCATCGAGATGCCGGAAAGGGAATGAGTTTTCGGGTGATGCACAAGAAAGCGTTGCAAAGTCCTGCCGCGGCAAAGCCGGCCTGGCGATTGGCCGACCCCGTGCCGGCGCATGGGCCGCTCGGGCCGGCGTGGAAGTGGCTTCTGGCTGCGGCCGTTCTCATGCAGACGGCCTGGATCGTCGCCTTGGTTGTGATGGCAACGAAGTAAAAAAACGCCGCGCCTTCGCAGAAGCAAAGGCGCGGCGGAATTCAATCCATTACAGCGTGGGGCAGCTTACTTCTTCTTGGCGTTGTTGATGGCCGCGTGGGCCGCCGCCAGGCGGGCGATGGGCACGCGGTAGGGCGAGCAACTGACGTAGTTCAGCCCCGTCTTGAAACAGAACTCGACCGACGCCGGATCGCCGCCCTGCTCGCCGCAGATGCCGACCTTCAGATCGTGCTTCGCATGCCGCCCCTTCTTTACCGCCATCTCGATCAACTGGCCCACGCCCTGTTGGTCGATCGTCTGGAAGGGATCGGCCTCGAGGATGCCGTCCTTGAGGTAATCGGGCAGGAAGCCGCCGACGTCGTCGCGGCTGAAGCCGAAGGTCATTTGCGTGAGGTCGTTGGTGCCGAAGGAGAAGAACTGCGCCTTCTTCGCCATCAGATCGGCCAACAAGCAGGCCCGTGGAATCTCGATCATCGTGCCGTAAAGATACTGCACGTCGACGCCGGTGGCCGCCTTCACTTCGGCATGCACGCGATCGACGAGCACCTTGGTGACGTCGATCTCCTTGACGTCGCAGGTCACCGGGACCATGATCTCGGGCTTGGCGTCCTTGCCGTCCTTGATCAACTCGGCGGCCGCTTCGAAGATGGCCTTGATCTGCATCTCGGTCACTTCGGGATAGGTGATCCCCAGGCGGATGCCGCGGTGGCCCATCATGGGGTTGACCTCGTGCAGGGCTTCGCCGCGCTTCTTGATGTCGGCCGGCTTGATGTTCAGGGCCGCGGCCAGTTGGGCCACGGCGTCCTTGTCTTGCGGCACGAACTCGTGCAACGGCGGATCCAACAGGCGGATCGTCACCGGCAGGCCGATCATGGCTTCCAGCGTACTCTTGATGCTCTTCTTGACGAAGGGGAACAACTCGTTGACGGCGGCCTGCCGCTCCTCCTTGGTGTTGCTGAGGATCATCTTCCGCAGCACGAACAGCGGCTCGTCGGAACCCTTGCCGTAGAACATGTGCTCCGTGCGGAACAGGCCGATGCCTTCGGCGCCGTACAAGCGGGCGACCTTGGCGTCTTCCGGCGTGTCGGCATTCGTGCGCACGCCCATGGTGCGGTGCTGGTCGACGATCTTCATGAACTCCTGGAAGCGAGGGTTCTCCGTGGCGTCGATCATCCCCAAGGCGCTCTGGTAGACGCGGCCCTTGGTGCCGTTCAGGGTGATCAGGTCGCCTTTCTTGAGCTTGACCTTGCCGGCCGTGGCCGTCTTGGTCGAAAGGTTGATCTTCAACTCGCCGGCGCCGACGATGCAGCACTTGCCCCAACCGCGGGCCACCAGGGCCGCGTGGCTGGTCATGCCGCCGCGGGCGGTGAGAATGCCTTCGGCGGCGCGCATGCCTTCAACGTCCTCGGGGTTCGTCTCTTCACGCACGAGGATCACCTTTTCGCCCTTGGCGGCCGCTTCCACGGCTTCCGCCGAGGTGAAGACGATCTTGCCGCAGGCCCCGCCGGGACCGGCCGGTAGACCGGAGAGGATCGTCTCGGCGGTCTTCTCGGCGGCCGGATCGATGATCGGGTGCAGCAACTCGTCCAACTGGGCCGGCTCGACGCGGGTCACCGCCGTGACTTCGTCGATCAGCTTCTCGTGCAGCATGTCCATCGCCATGTTCAAGGCCGCCGTGCCGGTCCGCTTGCCGTTGCGGCACTGGAGCATGTAGAGCTTCTGCGACTCGATCGTGAACTCGATGTCCTGCATGTCGTGGTAGTGGTGCTCGAGCGTCGTACGGATGTCGTACAATTCCTTGTACAGCCCGGGCATCTGGGTCTCCAGCGAAGAGAGATGCTTGTTCTGCTCGTTCTTGGTGGCTTCGTTGATCGGACTGGGGGTGCGGATGCCGGCCACCACGTCTTCACCCTGGGCATTGATCAGCCATTCGCCGTAGAACTTGTTCTCGCCGGTGGCCGGGTTGCGGCTGAAGGCCACGCCGGTGGCCGAGTCGTCGCCCATGTTGCCGAAGACCATGCTCTGCACGTTGCAGGCGGTGCCCCATTCCTCGGGAATGCCTTCGATCCGGCGATAGGAAACGGCGCGGCGGCCCTGCCAGCTCTTGAATACGGCGCCGATGGCACCCCAGAGTTGGTCCTGCGGATCGTCCGGGAAGGGCTTGCCCAGCACCTCTTGGACCTTGGCCTTGAAGTCCGCGCAGAGCTGCTTGAGGTCGTCGGCCGTCATGTCGGTGTCGGACTTGTATTTCTTTTTCTTCTTCAGGACGGCCATCACGCCTTCAAGCTGGTGGCGGATGCCATGGCCGTCGGCCGGCTCGATGTCCTCGGCCTTCTCCATCACCACGTCGGAATACATCATGATCAGGCGGCGATAGGCGTCCCACACGAAACGCTCGCTGCCCGACTTGGCCACCAGGCCCGGGATCGTCGTGGGGCAGAGGCCCACGTTCAAGACGGTCTCCATCATGCCGGGCATCGACTTGCGGGCGCCGCTGCGGCAGGACATCAGCAGCGGGTTGTCCGCGTCGCCGTATTTCTTGCCCATCGCCTCTTCGACTTTGCAAAGCGCCTTGGCGACATCGGCCTTGAGCGACTTCGGGAAACTTCTTGCCGCCCTGCAGATAGACGGTGCAGAACTCGGTGCTGATGGTGAAACCAGCGGGGACGGGCAGCTTCAAGCGGCACATTTCCGCCAGATTGGCGCCTTTGCCGCCCAAGCTGTTCTTCATGCTGGCGTCGCCGTCTGCCCCCCAGGGACCGAAACTATAAACATACTTTGAAGTCGTAGGCATTTTTCTTTCCTTGCTGAATTGCCGGACCGGAGAAATGTGTTAGTCTAGCGGTGGTCCGTCCGTCCGTCAAGAATGGCCCGCGCACCCCTCCGTAGAATGAAATTCATTCCGTTTGGTGGAAAAGTTGCAACGGAATTCGTTCCGTTTGTTTAAGAAACGACCTGACGCAATGATTTCCGTTCGACGAAACATGTCTTACTACTCCCTTCGGACTATTAAACAATATTATCATGGGCGAGAAATTCCCTTCGTCGGCTTTTTTCCCACTCCAAGCTGCGTTATTTGAGGCAAGTCTGGCATTTCTGGCCATGTTGCTCGGCTGGATGTTCGGCCAATCGCCCATGGAGACCCTGCGGGTGAATCCATACTCTTTCTTGTGGGGGGTTCTCGCCGTGTTGCCGCTGCTGGGCTTGCTGCTAGTTTGTGAGCGCGTGCCGTGGCGAGCGGTCCAGGCGGTGCGTCGCGTGCTTGACGATTTGATCGTGCCGATGTTCAAGAACTGCACTTTGGTCGAGTTAGCGGCGATTTCGCTCTTGGCCGGCCTGGGTGAAGAACTGCTCTTTCGCGGGGTGTTGCAGGCCGCGGCAGTCGAGTGGACCGGCGACGTCTTGCCTCACTCGCCGGCCTTCGCGATGGTCGGCGATTGGATCGCGATTGTCGCCGTAGCGATCCTCTTCGGATTGTTGCACGCCGTGAACGTCGCCTACGCGGTGTTGGCCACGGTGATGGGGATGTACCTCGGTTGGCTTTGGACGGCGACGGGAAACCTGGCCGTGCCCATCGTGGCGCACGCCGTCTACGATTTTCTGGCGCTTTTAGTATATTCTGCGCGGGCATGGGCGGGAAGCGTAGGCCACGCCTGCCTTGTCACCCGTGGTCCTCCAAGGAAATCAACTCCACTTCAATCCGCCTGGGGCCGCTTCCAAAAGCAACCGTTTGCGCGGGCCAAGACGTTGACTGGCGATCTGGTTTGCCGTCAACATCTCCCAAGTACATTCGAGCCATCGAGATCGGCAGTCGCAACCGGCGTGGTCCCGCGCTGCCGGGATTGAGATAGACCACGCCCTGTTTCTCGGCAACCTTGGGATCGTGCGAGTGGCCATAAATCACGACACGGAAGCCCGCTGCCGCCGGATCGAGGTCCAACTGTCCGAGGTCGTGCAGGACGTAGAGGAGCAGGTCGTCGACTTCCACGATTTCGGTTGCCGAGAACTCGCCAGTCCAAACGCCGCGATCGACGTTCCCGCGAATGGCGGAGACCGGAGCGAGTTCCCGCAAGGCGGGGATGACCTGGGGCGAGCCGATGTCGCCGGCATGGACGATCAGATCGACGCCTTCGAGAAGTTCCAGGGCCTGGAGCCGCAAGAGGCCATGAGTATCGGAAATAACGCCTACGGTTTTCATGGTCGGCAAGAACTTCACTTTCCACCAAATACTCTAAAAGACGACATCGAGGACTGCAAGGCCAAGCCGTAGCCCACGCATCCGACCGATCAGTCCGATTCGTCCGATCGATAGCGGGTTTGCGTCGTCGACCCGCACGCGGGTATCCCCGATCTATTTCCACCCTGCGGCCTGGCGGTTTGGGAGAAATAGGCTGCTTATCGATGTTAAAAATACCCCCAGGGGATTGACGGGGGCGAAGGCCCGACTTATAAAGTCACTTGCTGTATCCCGTGCCGACAAGCTTTGTCGCGAGGATCTTGACGGCACTGATTCATCTTTTTTTCCGGAGGTTTGCCATGCGTTATAGTCGTTCTCTCACGGCGTTGACCGCGGCCATGTTGCTCGTCGTCTATTTGGGCTGTGGTGGCGAAGACAAGAACCAATCCAGTTCGACAGGCCCCGGCAGTTCGAAAGCTCCGGACGCGCCCCAAGCCAAGGGCGGCGATACGACTGCGGCGAGTTCTACGGGCGGTCTGGCCGCCGCAGACAAAGGGGCGATCGACGTGTCGTTGGTCCGGCCCGATCATTTTGCCGCCATCGTAATTCATCCGCGGCGGATCGCCCAGTCGTCGTTGGTAGCCGAAAAGCTGAAGGACGAGAAGATTGCCGCGGCCATCAAGAACTTCGGCATCGACCCGAAGGACGTGGAGCAAATTGTCGTGTTGCTCAGCATGGACGAGAAGCATCCGAACTACGCCGCCATTCCCGTCATGCTCACGCGATTCACCCATGACGTGGATGCCAAGGAAATCCTGGGCAAATTGCCGGCGGCGGGTCCGGACGGACCGAAAGCAATCAAGGAGATCAAGATCGGCGGCAAGACCTGCCTTGATCTCGGGGCGCCGGACGCTCCGCTGATTTATGTCCCCGGCAAGAACACGATCGTGCTCGTGTTTGGGGGTGGCAGGTCCGCCAAGGAGAACTTGGAATCGTCGCGGGAGAACATGGAAAAGGTGCTCGCGGTCACCGAGCCGAAGGGTCCGATGTACGAGCGGCTCAAGAAAGCCAGTGTCGATAATGACCTGTTCATGGCCGTGGCAGTCGATCCCGAGTTGGTCAAGCAGATCGATGCCGCGAAGGCGGGTGCTCCACCGTTCTTGTCGGATTACCTGGAGGCTGCCAAGACTGTCCGCGAGGGCACCCTCTCATTGGACCTGTCGAGCGACACTTTGCTGAAGATTATTCTGGAGAGCCAGGACGCGGCCGCCGCGGATGCCATTAACGGCATGATCGAGGACGGCAAGAAGATGCTCGATGGCGGGTTGGCCGCTCTCAAGCAGAGCGTGCCCAAGGAAGCCAAGGCACAATTTGCCGACGTATTCCAACTGGGCGACGAGGCCCTTGCGGGCTTGACCGTGACCAAGAACGGCAGCCTGGTAACCGCCGATTTGAAGCGGCCGGCCAGTCTGGACAAGGCCGGGCCCGTGGTGGACAAGGTCATTCAGTTGATGATATGGGTGAGCGCGCCGCGGCCGGTACAGCGAAAAATGCCAATGCTGCCTCCGCCCACTAAGCCTTAGTTCAGATGATTGATGTAGGGTGGGCCGAGTGAAACGAGTCCCACCACAGAGCCACGTCATATCTTAGTGGGACTCATTTCACTCGGCCCACCCTACAACCTACAACCCCTCTTATTTTGATCTTAATGGAGGTTTCCGTGCTTGCGAATCGTCTCTTGATGGCAATTTCCGCGGCTGCTTTCCTCGTCGGTTGGCCGAGTTCCGGACGTGCCGGCGATCCGGCCCCCGCGGCAATCGACGTCTCGCTGGTCACTCCCGATGATTTTGCCGCGATCGTGATTCATCCGCGGCGGATCGCGCAGTCAGAGTTGTTGGCCGACCTGCTGAAAGATGATATGGTCGCGGGGGCGATCCAGAAGTTCGGCATCCATCCGAGCGAAGTGGAGCAAATCGTGGTGCTCGTGCGGATGGTGGAGAGTCAACCGGGGTATCCACAGCCATTGCCCACGATAATTGCTCACTTCACTCGCGACGTGGATGCCAAGGAAGTTTTGGGCAAATTTCAGGCATTGGAGGGTTCCCCCGGACCGCACCTTATCAAGGAGGTTAAAGTCGGCGGCAAGACCTGTTTGGATCCCGGTGGGATGCTTATGGCCTACTCTCTCAACAAAAACACAATGGTTTTTGCCCCCCGGCAGAGTATGCAAAAGGCGGTTTCCGCCGCGGATCCGAAGGGTCCGCTCTTGGAGCGTTTGAAGAAGGCGGAAGCCGACAACGACGTCATCTTCGCCCTGGCGCCGGAGGCCTTACCCAATCTGGAGAAGATCATCGAGACGGCCAAGAAACACGCTCCGCCCTTGCTCGCAGCTTACTTGGACGCCGCCAAGACGGTTCAGGGCGGAACGACGACCTGCAGTCTGACCGGCCCACAGCTGCTTCGACTAGTACTCGATACCAAAGACGCCGAGGCCGCCGCCAACGTGGAAGACTTGCTGCAACAAGCCCTGCGAATGGCCAGCGGGGGCCTGATGCTGGCCAAGCAGAGCATGCCGAAAGAGATGCGAACGACGTTCGGCCCCGTCGTGAAGTTCGTCGAACAGTTCGTCGATGGCGGCAAGGCCACGAAGTCCGGTAACCAGGTAACGCTTGACTTCAAGCGGCCGCAGATCCTGGACACCGCCGGCCCGTCGATCGTCACGGCAGTCAAGCAATCCGTGATCGAAGCCCGCGCCGCTGCCCGGCGGGCACAGCAGTTGAACAACATGAAACAGATCGGCGTGGCGATGTTGGTCTACGACGAGGCCAATCAGAGCTTTCCGCCGGCCGTGATCGAAAAGGACGGCAAGCCACTGTTGAGTTGGCGCGTGGCCATTCTGCCTTACCTGGAAGGCGATTCGCTTTACAAGCAGTTCCACCTCGATGAGCCCTGGGACAGCCCCCACAACCTTGAACTGGTCAAGAAGATGCCCGTGGTTTTTCAATCGCCCGACAGTCCCCCGTCCGACAGTGCCAGCCGCGGCAAGACGCGGGTCATGCTCTTCACGGGCAAGGGCGCCGCGTTTGACGGCGGGAAGAAGATCAGGCCGGCGGATATTCGCGACGGCATGTCCAACACGATTCTGTGTGCGGAAGCCGGAACGGACAAGGCCGTGCCGTGGACCAAGCCGGAGGATTTGCCGTTCAATCCCGAGAAACCGTCGGCGGTACTCGGAAAAGTGTCGCCCAAAGGATTCATCGCCGCCTTTTTCGACGGAAGCGTGCATCAACTGAAGGTTGACGACGAGACGCTCAAGGCGCTCATCACGCCTGCCGGCGGCGAGGTGATCGACTCGGCAAAGCTGGATGGCGGGCGGTAAGTCCGGTGGGACCAACAGGTAGGTCGAACCCCTGCCGCTCGCTACGGCTCCCGGATCTTCCGGGAAAAATCGGGGGCGTCGCGATACAGATAAACCTTGAAGTTCGCCTTGGCCGCGGCTTTGGTCTCTGCGAACGAACCTTTGGCTTCGATCAGGCCCAGATCGTAGGCCAACTCGTCGGAATAGCCGGGCAACAGCACGCGATAATCATAGGGCACGTCGTTGGGGATGAGATGGTTGACGTGGTTGCGGACGTTCGTGGTGCAGTTGTTGGTGATCGTGTTGTAGAACTCCGGCTCCCGCACTAGCTTGTTCACCCGCCGCATTACGTCAACGAACATCTCCTGGGCCTGCCTGGGCGTGGCCCTCGTGCGATAGAGAAACGCCTCCTGTTGGAAGCCGATCGTGCTCTTCCAAAGCACGTCGCGTTCGTCGGCCAGCACGTACATCAGGGTGTACTGGTTGAAGAAACCGTTCAGGGCACTATACTTCTGCCCGATACGTTTGCGAATCTCGACCGAACTGACCAGGTAGTCCTTGTCCTCGAAGCCAAAGCTGAGCATCACGTGGGCGATCGACGGATCGTCGTCGAACGGCACGACCATGAAATCGATCGAGGTCAACTTGCGGAGGTCGAAGTTCTTGGAATACAGCCGCACCGTGTAGTCGTCGGTCGTGCGGTAGTAACAATTGCGGATGTTGTGTACCGTGACCTGATTGTCGTGAAACTCGGCCCAAGGCAGCACGGCCTGGTCGGGCGACCAGGGCCCCTCGTTGGTCGGTGCGAGGAGCCGCGGCAGCGGGCCATCGGTGGCCAGTTGGAGCGAGGGCAGGCGAAACGAACCGTCGTCGGCCACCGGTTTGGCGGCCAGGGTTGTGACCGAGGTACCTGCTTGCGGGTTGTAGGCCGGGGGGCTGGTTGAATAGCTGGTCAAGTGCAGGGAATCACGGCGCAGCAACCCATCTTGGGAGATCGGCAAAGGCGGCTCTTCGCCGTTGGCCTCCAAGCGTGGCGGCGGTGTGGAAGTTCCCGCGCACCCGGCGGCAAGAAACGTCGCCAGCCCAAGACAAACCGCGGCCCCGCGCAGTCTGCCTACCCCGCTGCCCCCCTTGCGGCGGTAGTTTACCAAGATTGGCATGGTGGGAGAGTAATCGAGGACGCGATTTTACGCAACGTCAGTTGGGGAGAATGATGAGCGACGCTCCCCGTGTCTTCCTTGCGTCCTGGCGTCCATTCTTCTGACTTCATGCAACTTCTCCCGGACGGCAGGTTATTTTGGGATACATAGGCAATTCCGGTCAGCCAGCGAAAACAGATCGTAACCCCTTGTCTTTTCTTGCCGATACCGATCAAGACGAGAATGTTCTCTTGGAGAAACGGTCATGGTCGGTCGTTGTATCATCAGGCTTGCCGTCATATTCGTCGCCATGGGGTATGCCATGCCACTTCCGGCGGGGGAAATCGGTGACTTTCTATCCGGTATCGCCCGTGATACCAAACGACGGAATTGCTGGCCGGAACCGTTTGTTTATGCGGATCGAGACACGTACCGCCAAATGGTAGCTGTCCAGATCTGTGCCGGGTGGGAACGTCAGAACCTGCTGTCCGAATTTCACTTCTTGCCCGGCGGAAACGATCTGACCGAGGCCGGTCGAATGCGGGTTCAGTCGATCATGAGCGAGGTTTCCGAGCCGCACCGCCAGATTTACGTACACCGGGCTACGACCCCGCAGGAAACGGCGGTTCGCATGCAGACCGTGCAACGTTTTGTCGCCCAGTCACCTTATGCCGTCAATGTTCCCATACTCGAATCGACCCGGACCGACGACGGTTGGCCGGCGGACCGCATCGATTTGCTGAGCCGCAAGGCGGCCAGTTCGGCGTTGGACCCCAAGCTCATGGGTGCCGGCGGCGCCGGACACTAAAGTCAAGGTGGTTTTCCCGCCACGGAGGAGCGTCTTGGAAAACGTCAGACTAAAGCGATGGTCCCTACTAGTCCTGGTGTTCGCTTGCGCCACCATCGGGCTGATGGGCGAGGAGGCTCTTGCACAAAACAATTCGTCATCAAATTGGTGGTCATTCGGGAAGTCGACCACTCCTCCGCCCATTGACGACGAGAAAACGCCAGCCAAGGTGGGCCCCGAACTCTACGTAGCCGTCGCGCGTTTGTATGTCGAGAGCGGCAAGTTTACGGAGGCCGAAGACCAGTATCGGCAGGCGATGAAGAAGTTCCCCGACGATATCCGGGTACTGCTGGGCTATGCCATGCTCAAGGACCAGATGAATCAGCCCGAAGAGGCCCTGAAATTCTATCACCAGGCTGAGCGGAAGCATCCCAAGGAGCCGTCGGTCTACAACAACCTAGCCGTACACTATGCCCGGCTAGGCATGGGCCGAGAAGCCATTCAGGCCGCAAGGCATGCCGTGAATTTGCGCCCTCGCGAACCCCGTTATTGCAATAACTTGGCGGCACTGCTGGTCGAAGCCGGCAGGCCGCAGGAGGCATTCAAGCAGCTTCGCGAGATCTATCCCGAGCCCGTCGCCCACTACGATTTGGGTTTCCTATTGAACAAGTGCGGCATGAAGGCTGGCGCTTTGCAGGAATACACGATTGCCCTGCAACTCAGCCCCGGAATGGTCCCTGCGCGGCAGTGGGTGGAGCGGCTTTCCCAGGAGCGTGGCGAGGGCTCTCAGACAGCGATCGGCATGATGGCTCCGCCGGGACCGGCTCCAGTGGTCGTTACCCCAAATCCTTCTTACCAGCGTGAGGAGCTTCCGCCGCCGATGGCTCCCGCGCCGCCGCAGAACATCGCGCCGCCGCAGAACATCGCGCCGCCACAGTGCGTCGCGGCGCCGCAGTACGTTGCGCCGCCACAGTACGTCCCGTCGCAACAGTACGTCGCGTCACCGCCTGCTCAAGTTCAGTATCCGGCTCAGGTACCGTATCCGAATCCGGGACCGCCTCCGCCTCAGGTCCAGTATCCGGCTCAATCGCCATATCCTGTTGGGCCGCAAAATGCGGGACCGCAATACCAGAATGCACCGCCGGGTGCCACGCCCGTACCGCTCGTGGCTGCGCGTGATCCGCAGACGACTGCGGTTGGCGTGATTCCCCCCGCGGCCGCGGATGCCAACACTCTCCGCCGCCTTCCCCCCGTGAACGATCCGGGTTATCCGGCAGATCCCAATCGCGACCCGCGAGGTCCCGATCTCGTTGCCCCCAATCCGCCCGATTGGCGGCGGTAACGCACGACGCGTACGCACTGGCGACCGGCCTACCCGCCGGTTACAATGACTGCAGTGATCTGCAATTGGGGAGTCGCCATGCTCTGCCGCCACGATCTTCGTCTTTGCCTGCAAGGCGGAACCGGCTTCGGCATGATGGCGCTTCCCAACTCAAAAGAAGTTGTGCCATGTCCGAAGACCTGTCCATCCCCGCCAACGTCCTCCTGAGCCGGTTGATCCCGCTGGTGAGCCAGGATGCCCAACTGCTTGCGGTCTTGCGGGGTCTTGCCCAGGAGTTCCTGACACTGACCGAAGTTGCGGCGCCCGTGGCGGTTCCGGCCGTCGCAGACGTTGCAGCCGGGGAACCCCCACTTCCGGAAGCTGTCGCCCCGGCCGCTCCATCGCGGCACGTCGCACTGCCGTCTGCGCCCGGTATCGAAGTCCCGGTGGGCTGGTATCGGCGAGTGGTTGCCGCCGAGGGCGATCTGCAACGCATCGAGGCCCGCTGCCGGCTGAAGGCGGAAGGGGCGCGCTGGGCGGCGGCCCGGCAGCGCGGTTTGCGGGACGGGGCCGACTACTACACTGAAATCGAGCCTCGAGACCGGGAGATCATCAGCAAGGCCAAGGCCCTGGACGACTGCTTCTTGTGGATGAGCCATTCCAGCGCTCCGATCCCCGCTGATCTTCGGCTGTGGGAAGACGTGGCGGGGTGCTTCGAGGCAGCGGCGATGGCCGTGGCCCTCTTACGGCAGGTGCATGAGAACGGGGAGAAGTACCGCGGGTTCCTCGAAAAAGCGATCGATTTGACTGCCGAGGCCCAGTCGGCTCTGCGCATGGCCGTGGAATTAGTCGATGGCAAACCCGACAGCGACCAGCATCGCATCTTCCACTGGCTGCGACAGACGTCGGCCGAGGAGCAGATCGCCATCTCGCGCTTCATGCGGCTTGACGACCCGGCGGATCCTGCCCGCTGGAACGACCTGCAAGAGCGCATCAGCCAACTGGACTCGGAAATCGAGGAGACTCCGCCAGCGTGACAAGCAGCGCGTCAAGATACTCAAGAAGGCCCAGTATCACGCCCAGGTCATCGGCGACGGCCGGGGCACGGAAGCGGATTGGAAGAAGGTCGTTGACAGTGTCGATACGCTCGTCGGCGAGGGCATGCCCCCCAGCAACACCGACCTGCGGAACATGTTGGTCCCGATCGTCGACGACATCCCCGAGGCCGACGAACTTCCCGAGAACTTTCAGCGGGTTCTGGGCGAACTGGATCGGTATCTGGCGACGCAAATGCCGCCTGCGCAGCAGGTCGTGCGTGAGGCTTCGGGCGACGTGCGGAGAGTGGCCGAACTCTATCAGGGCAAGACGATGGTCCTCATCGGCGGCGACCGCCGCCCACATGCCTACGAGGCCCTGAAATCGGCCTTCGGTCTCAAAGAATTGATCTGGGTTGCCACCCGAGAGCATGAATCCACCGATATCTTCGTGCCGTACATCTCCCGGCCGGATGTCGACGTCGTGCTCTTGGCGATTCGCTGGTCCAGCCATTCCTACGGCGACGTGAAAGCCTTGTGCGACCGGTTCGGCAAGGAGTTCTACCGTCTCCCTGCGGGCTACAATCCAAACCGAGTCGCCCACCAGGTTCTTCAGCACCGGGGCGAGAAGGCAGGTTGAGAGATTGTGTGAAATGGCCCGAATCGAAGGGTGGCCGCGCAAGAACTCGCCTCATGATGACTTGCGCAAAATGCCGTAGGATGGACGCGGGCAACCTGGGAAACAACATGTTCCCCACGGCCGAAGTCTTGCAATCGCTTGACACGTTTGTCCGATATGTTAGACTAAACGTTGCGAGTCGATAATCCTTATTAGGAACCTGTAGGGCAAGGTATCCGGCATCTAGGGCCGGGGCTCGTATGGTAGACGATAGTGGTCGTCTGCCGCATTTGGGGAGAAGAGGACGGAATCATGAAAGCCAAGCATTTAACTAAGAAGCGATTGCGTTTCGAGCAATTGGAAGGACGTCAGCTCTTGTCGGCAGTTCCTGGCCTTCAGGCCGCTACTGCGACCAGCACGAATTGGTCGGGCTATGCCCTCACCGCGCCGAACGGCGCGGTAACCGCCGTCAGCGGGGCATGGACGGTTCCTACCGTCTCCGGCAGCAGCACGGGTTATTCCTCCGAATGGGTGGGGATCGATGGCTACAATTCCAGCTCGGTGGAACAGATCGGGACCGAGTCGGACACCGGCCCGACCAACAATTATGCCTGGTACGAGATGTACCCGAACAATTCGGTAAACATCACCACCGCTTACAAGCTTCTCGCAACCGGCAAGGCGAGTACAACCAAGATGAGTGCGGCGGTTAGTGCCGGCGACAGCATTACCGCCAGTGTTCAATCTGCGGCGGCCAATTCGTTCACTTTGACGATCAACGACCTTACAGCGGATTGGACGTACACCACGGTTCAGAAGACTCGCCAGACAATGGCCCGGTCCTCGGCGGAGTGGATCGTGGAGGCGCCGTCCTCGTACAGCGTCTTGCCACTGGCGGACTTCGGTACGGTGAACTTCACCGCAGCGTCGGCTACGATTAGTGGAGTAACGGGCTCGATTAACGGTTTTTCCGGCGTTTCCGGGGTTTCGGTCCAACAAATCAACATGGTCTCCAATTCCGGGGCTGTGGAGGATACGACCTCGACAACTTCAGGAACATCCTTCAGTGTCGCGTACGACCCGCAGGCTACTCCTGCCCCCGCTCCTGCCCCGACTCCGCCGTCAGGGTATCATCATCATCATGGTTGGGGCGGCTACGGTTACCGGGCAACCAACATTCCGTCGTCCGTGAACGATTCTTCCACCGCCAATGCAGAAAGTGTTCGAGATCAGCTTTTTGCCTCGCTGGGCGAGCGCGGCTTTCTCGTTCGCTGACGCAGAAGCAGAGGTAGGGTGGGCTGAGTGATACGAGTCCCACCGGCAGAAACCAGCGGGGATAATGGGACTCGTTTCACTCGGCCCACCCTGTAGTTCTTCTACGGCTAGCGCGACCCAAAGTAAAACAGCACCAATCCCAGGGTTGCGGCTTGAAGCGGTTGCGGCACGGAGGTTCCCCAGCCGAGGAGATACGCGGTGGAAGTCACGATCAGCACCGCGAGGACGACAAAGGCCTTGGCGTCTTCCCATCCGCGGACCGTCTGCAAGCGCATGAAGACTCCCAGCAGATAGGCGAACACTACCCCCAGGATCGACAGGGACTGGGGCTCCAGCAACCGACCGTGCAGGTAGAGATAGACGCCCACCGCGGTGAACGAGGCAATCAGCAGCAGCCGGATGCTATGGCTGGGCAGATAGAGCGGCCGCGATTCCAGTTCGATATAGCCTTCATCGACCAGTCGCTTGATCACCACGGGGGGAAGGCGAATGAATCGCCGCGACGCGAAGTAGTGGGCCATGGCGATCATCAAGGTTTCGGTCCAGAGTAGTTCGATCTTCTCCCCCCGGACCATCTGCGCAGTAACGACCGCCACGATCATGAGCGTGAGCAGGGCCCGGATGCTTCCTCGCGGAAGCCCTAGCGGCGGACGATCGGCGAGCGATGATGGCATTGTCGCGGAATGCGTAGGCAAGATCAAACCTTTGCTGATGATAATGGTTCGCGGAGAGGAAAGGAACTGGGGTGGTGCCGTGCCGCTAGGGACCGGCCGAAAAATAACTTCCGCAATTAAGCGGGGGTGGCTGGTGGCTGAGCTTGCGAAGCCCCAGCCGATGCCGGATAAGCTGGGGCTTCGCAAGCTCAGCCACCAGCCACCCCAGGAGGAAAACCGGGAAGTTATTCTTCGGCCGGATCTAGGCGAAATAAAAAGTGGCGGCCGAGCGCTCGTAGTCCCGTCTTTGGCAGAATTTCGCCTAAAGGCGGGACTACGAGCACCTTCCCGTCCCGCCTAGTTGACCGGCACACCCCGGGCAGGTTAAAGTAAAGGACAGCCCTGCCCAGAGCAAGGCTGCCGTTGCCAAAACATCCATTTCCACCCCAAATCGCAGGCGTCATGTTCGCCAAACGGGTGATACCTTGCCTCGATGTCGACCGGGGCCGAGTCGTCAAGGGGACGAACTTCCTTAATCTCCGCGATGCCGGCGATCCGGTGGCCGTCGCTGCGCGGTACGAAGAAGAAGGGGCCGATGAGCTCGTCTTCCTCGACATTACCGCCAGCCACGAAGGCCGCGAGATCATGCTGGACGTCGTCCGCCGCACGGCGGAAGTGGTCTTCATGCCGTTGACGGTCGGCGGCGGGATCCGCACGATTGACGACATCCGCGCCCTGCTGAACGCCGGGGCCGACAAGGTCTCGATCAACTCCGCCGCCTGCCGCAATCCGGAGTTCGTCCAGCAGGCCGCCCGACGTTTCGGCAGCCAGTGCATCGTAGTCAATATCGACCCCAAGCGCGTGACGCGACCCGGAGTACCGGGTGCCCCGGGCCGCGAGGTATGGGAAGTCCACATCAACGGCGGGCGGATCGGCACCGGACTGGAAGCCGTCGCCTGGGCCCAGGAGGTCGAACGCCTGGGGGCCGGCGAGATCGTGCTCACTTCGATGGATGCCGACGGCACGAAAAACGGCTACGACCTGGAAATCACCCGCGCCGTCACCCGCGCCGTCAGGGTACCGGTCGTGGCCAGCGGCGGGGCCGGTTGCCCGGAACATCTGGCCGACGCGATCCTGTTGGGCGGGGCCGAGGCCGCCTTGGCCGCCAGCATCTTTCATTTCGGCCAGTACTCGATCCGCCAGACCAAACAGGTGATGCGCGACCGCGGCATCTGCGTACGACTTTGAATAATAATGGTCGGCCGGCACTTGCTGGTCCCACCCTACAGCATTAAGAGACTTATGACGACTCACGTGAATGAAACGGAAAAGCCCGTCGAACTCGGGCGGTTCACCCGCCGCGGTGAAATGGAGATCGATAAGTTGTTTCGCGCCTTGGTGAAGTTCGAAGGGAGCGACCTGCACTTGAAAGTGGGCACCGCGCCGGTCGTTCGCGTCAGCGGGTCGCTGCGGCCGCTGAACCGCGGCCCGGTCGACGACGAAGAGATGGCCCGCCTGGTCCTGCCCCTGTTCAACCATGATGCCCATCGGCTGAAGATCTTCGAGGAGGATGGCGGCTGCGACTTCGCGTACTCGCTGCAGATCGACGACAAACGCTGGCGGTTCCGCGTCAACGTAATGCAACAGATGGGCAGCCTGGGCCTGGTGGCCCGGCGCGTGAACAACTGGATCCCCGACTTCAAGTCGCTTTATCTGCCCGACGGTCTGGAGAGGCTCTGCCAGTTCAGCCAGGGCATGATCCTGTTGTCCGGCATCACCGGTTCGGGCAAGAGCACGACAATCGCCTCGATGCTGGACTGGATCAACCACAACTACCGCAAGCACATCCTCACGCTCGAGGACCCGATCGAGTTCACGTTTACGGAAGACAAGTGCCTGATCAACCAGCGGGAGATCGGCAACGACGTGAAGGATTTCATGGTCGGCATGAAGCATGCGGTCCGCGAAGACCCCGACGTGATCCTAGTGGGCGAAATGCGCGACCGGGAGACGTTCGAAACGGCCATCCAGGCGGCCGAGACGGGTCACCTCGTCTTCGGCACGATCCACGCCTCGACCGCGCCCAGCACCATCGGCCGCATCCTCGACCTCTTTCCCGAAGGCCAGCGCAGCGCCGTCCGCAGCGCCCTGGCATTCAACATGAAAGCCATCCTGACTCAGAAGCTCTTGCCTTCAATCAAGCCGGGCGTAAAAAGGGTGCCGACGGTCGAGATCATGACCTTTAACACTCACGTCCGCAAGCTGGTCCTGGAAGGCCAGGAGGAAAAGCTGGGCGACGCCATCCGCCTGGGCAAGGAGGAAGGCATGCAAGACTTCACGATGAGTCTGAAAGCCCTGATCGACGCCGAGTTGATCGACCGGCCGACGGCTTTCGAAGTGGCCCCCAACCCCGAGGCCCTGAAGATGGCGCTGAAGGGGATCGAAGTTCGCGATTCGGCAATGATGTAATACCATGATGAAACCTGTCCGTACGATCTTGATCTTGCTGCTGGCCGCCTTCCTCGTGACGGCGGGGGCCGAAACCCTCTTCGCGGGCACGGACCTCCCGGCCGATACGAAGTACTTGTGGACCGCCCCGTGGCGCGGCAGCGGCTTCTACCTGAGTTGGATGAAGATCGCCACGGTCTGGCTGCTGTTCCTGGCCTGGGTCGGCGTGGCCGACTGGGCCAATCGCGACATGGAGGAGACGGGGCGGAAATGGCAGTTGTGGAACCCCGTCATCGTCGGCAGTTTCATGGGCACGATGCTCTTGAGCTGGCTGATTCCGTGGTTCTGGCTGAATATCTTTCTCTTGCTGGGCGGGGCCGTGGCTCCCGTGGCGCTCTACGTCGTCGATCGCAACCGCCGCATGCCCGTGCATCGCCAGGTGCTGACGCGGGCGCATTTGCGGTTCTGGTACTCGCAACGGATGAAGAACGTCGGCGTGAAGGTTGCGGCCGAGGCGGCCGATGCCAACACCAGCGGCGTGCCCGCCAAGGTCTATGCCCGCGGCGGCGGCGCCCGGCCGCCGACGGCGCCCGGCTGTTGGCCGCCCGGCAATCCGGCGGACTTCCCCTGGCCCGCAAGATCCTGTACGAGGGACTGAAGTCGCGGGCCTCGGCGATCGTGCTGGAATACGCGCCCTCGAACGTCGCGATCCGCTACCTGGTCGACGGCGTGTGGATGCCCCAGGAGCCGATCGAGCGCGAGAAGGCCGATCCGGCCCTGGACGCCCTGAAAGCCCTCTGCGGCTTGGAGCCCAAGGAGCGGCGTGCCAAGCAGACGGGCAAGTTCGGGGTGGAGTACGCGGTGCTGCGGAAAGAGAACTTCACCAAGATGGACCAGGCCGAAAAGGAGTATCGCGAACAGGCCACGATGGAGCTGATGCGGCGGATGGCCTCCGAGGAATTGCAACCGCCGCAGCTTCAGATCGCGGTTGCCGCGGCCGTGGAAGAACAAGCCCGCCAGAAATTCGCCTCGCCCCTCGGCGGTTGGACGCCCATCGACAAAGAGAACCTGCCGAAGCTGCCCGGCATCGCCGCCCTGCACCCCGTGACGTCGCTGGAACCGGTCAAGACCCCGGCCACCTTGACTTGCCAAGGCACGCAGACGGGCGAACGGGTCATCGTCGAGTTCGAAGTCAAAGGCATTTTCCTGAATACGCTGGAAGAACTGGGCATGCGGGCCAAGATGCAGGAACAACTCAGGGAGATCCTCGACCGCCCCAAGGGTTTCGTGATTTTGTCGGCCATTCCCGCCGGCGGGTTGCGGACGACCAGCAAGGTCGTGCTTTTCAGTCTCGACCGCTTCGTTCGCGAGTTCGCCGCCGTGGAGGACGAGGCCAATCGCTACGACGAGATCGAGAATATCGCCGTCACCACGTACCAGGGCAAGGAAGGCCAGAGTCCCGCCGACATCCTGCCGCGCGTCTTCCGCACGCAGCCCAACGTGATTGTCGTCCGCGACCTGGTCAACGCCAAGACGGTCAAACTGATCTGTGCAGAGATTGCCGCGGAAGGACGGCTGGTCGTGAGCACGGTGCGGGCGAAGGACTGTGCCGAGGCGCTGCTGCGGATCTATGCGATCGAGAAGGCGCCGATCGCGGAGTTCCGCGACCAGGTCACGGCCGTGCTCTCGCAGCGGCTGGTCCGCAAGCTCTGCGACAAGTGCAAGGAGCCCTACACCCCGCCGCCGGAAGTACTGAAGCAGTTGGGGCTGCCGGCCGGCAAGGTCAAGGCCTTCTATCGTCCGCCCACGCCCAAGCCCGGCGAGGAGGACAAGAAGGAGATTTGCCGCGAGTGCGGCGGCGTCGGCTACCTGGGGCAGACGGCGATTTTCGAGTTGATGGTCGTCGACGACCTCTTGCGGAAGACGCTGGCCGCCACGCCCAAGCTCGACGCCTTGCGCCTGGCCGCACGCAAGGGCGGCACGAAGACGTTGCAGGAGGAAGGGATCCTGATGGTCGTTCGCGGTACCACGTCGCTGCCGGAGTTGATGCGGGTGTTGAAAGGGTAGGGTGGGACAAGCCGCAGCGCCGGCCCACCACGATAAGCACAAAATCCGAATCTCGAAATCCGAAACAAGTTCGAAATGCAAAATGCGAATGTCTAAAACGATGAGCTGTATTCTGGTGCGTCGGCGGCGCCACAGTCCATGTTGTTCGGTGGTTTCCGGTATTCGGCCCGAAGGGCCAGCCGTTCATTTGATGAACCGACGCCCCTTCGGGGCACGCAAACCGACGCAATGTCTTGGCTGGCTTCCCTCCTTATGCGTTGCAGCCGTTCTGCTCGGCCTGGCCGGATGCAGCAAGTATGGGCCGGAAACTATCCGCACGCACGCCAAGCCGCCTGAAATGCGCACGCCGGAACAAATTGAAAATGACGTGCTAAAGGCGATGGGCGAGATCCAAAAGCAGATCCGTACGGTGAACGATGCTGCTGGCGCGAAGGAAGCCGCACCAAAAGTAACTGACCTGTTCGACCGCATGAAGAACCTGGCAACGGAGGGGATTTCGGTGGAAAGAACCCTGACCGCCGATCAGAACAAGCACATCGAGGACCAATATAAGGAAAGAATGACGCAAGCGCTCGCGTCGATGATGGCAGCATTCGCCGACGCTCAGAAAATACGCGGCATTCCTAAAGAATTCAACCAGGCGTTCTTGGATGGAATCAAATGGATGCAGAAAGAGGCGGCCGAAGAGAAAGCACTGTTGGCGGGCCCGCCGCTCACTCCCCCCGAGGTCCTTCCCGACAACCCGCCCAGCGCCTCGGGTTGGGCAGTGTGGTTCTTGTGCCTGTTGGTCCTCGGCGCGTGCGTCGCATTCCTCTTCCGCGACGGCCTGTGGAGTAACGCGATTCGACTGGTCAACGTGGTCTTCGCCGGACTGCTGGCGATGAACTTCTACGAATGGCTGGCCACCTTCCTGACGAACTACAGCGAGAGCCTCCACCCCTACGTCGTCATGTTCGATTTCCTCGCGCTGTGGATCTGTTTCATCTTCTTCTTGGTGCTCTTCCTCTTCGCCACCGATAAGCTTTCCCAGGTCCGCGTGCGGTTCTTGAAGGTCGTCGATCAAGCCGGCGGCATCGTGTTGTCGGTATGCATCGGTTGGATCATGGTCGGTTTCACGCTGGTCTCGCTGCATGCGGCGCCGCTGGCGCAATATCCCCTGCTGGGATCGTTCCAGCCGCAGAACAACATGTTTTTCGGCATGCTCGCCCCGGACCGCGAGTGGCTGGGTTTCACCAAGTATCAGTCCTGGGGACCCTATTGCCGATCGGTCGCGCAGCCGCAGTTCCAGCGATGCGTATTCCCGGACGGCTTCATCGAGACGCAACTCGAACGGCGACAGCACGTCGAGAACTACATCAGCGGCAACAGCGACCATGCCATTCTCGTCCAGCAGAAGTTCATGCAAGGGCCCACGAAAGCTGCCCCGAAAGGCAGCGGCGGGTAATCGATGCCCATGCCCGATCACCCTTCCCCCATCTTCGACGCGACGGACGAGGAGGTCGCACGCTACCGCGCGATCAGTTCCCTGGCCCTGGCGGGGCTGCTGGCCGGATTGCTCTCGCCGCTGGCGATGTTCGCCCCCGTGCTTTGGCTCGTGCCGCTGGCGGCCGTGCTCGTTTCCGGGCTGGCGCTGCGGCGGCTCACGGCCCGCGACCCGCAAGCGGGCGCCCGGAACTGGTCGGACGACCCACGGCCCTGGCCGGCCTGATGCTGGGCACGGTATTCCTCGTCGCCGTCCCGGTCGACGATTTGCTGTATCGCTACTTCCTCCGCCGGCAGGCCCGGCAGTTCGCCGAGATCTGGATCGATGCCGTCCGCCATGCGAAGGGCCATCACGAGGATGTCTACAAAGCCCATCAACTGACGCTGGATCCGAAACGTCGTCGATCGTTGGAGACCAACCTGGCCGACTTCTATCGCCAGAACCCGAAATCGCGGGAGATGCTGAATCTGTTCGTCAAGGAGCGAACGATGCGGACCCTTTTTGCCCTGGGGACGGACGCGGAGATCCGCTTCTATGAAACGGCGGCCCAAAACCGCCAGGAATCTTCCGACGTCGTGCAGCAAACCTACGCCGTGACGTATCCGGACGAGCGGGGACAGCGAAAATCATTCTTCATCACGCTGCTCATGCAACGATCCGTCGACATCAGCAGCGGCCGGGCGGGCTGGACCATGGTTCACGTCGATGGCAACGTTCGACCCCCGGGATGGTAGGGGAAGGTGGACGGTAAAATGCAGTAAGAGGCTATCCGGAAAGTTTTCACGGTTATTTGCGGTATTGAAGCCCGACGCGCCAGCCAGGAATGTGCCGCAAACAGCCAGGAAAGCCGATTCCTCGCCGACCATGAGTACATGGTGCCCGCGTCGGGCTTCAATGTCGATTTGCGGTTAAAAACTTTCCGGATAGCCTCGAAGTCTAGGCAGCGGTATCGTCGAAAATGACAACCTCCCCATTCCCCAGCCCCCAGTCGCCAAACCCTTCGTCACCGTCCACCGTCCATTTTAATTCCTTCGCCGCCCGCATCACGCAACTGACGCGCTCGATCGAAACGCTCGCCGCCGGCGCACAAGGCGTGGGCGTGGGACCGCCGCAGGGCCGGGAGTGGTTCGATCTCCTCCAGCGCAAGCTGCTGCCACAGTTGCAAGGGCCGCCGCTGCTGATCGTGGCCATCGTCGGCGGCACGAATATCGGCAAGTCGGTGATCTTCAACCACCTGGCGGGCGAAACAGCAAGCGCCGCCACGCCGCTGGCCGCCGGCACGAAGCATCCCGTCTGCCTGGTTCCTCCCGGCTGCGACGACCCGCAGTTACTGGGCCGGCTCTTCGAACATTTCGAGTTGCATGCCTGGCAATCGGCCGACGATCCGTTGGACGACTCGCCCACCGATCGGATCTATTGGCGGACGGGGCGCCGGGTGCCCCAGCGACTGGTGCTGGTCGATGCGCCCGACGTCGATTCCGACGCGACCGTGAACTGGCAACGCGCGCGGGCGGTCCGCCAGACGGCCGACGTGTTGATTGCGCTTTTGACGCAGCAGAAATACAACGACGCGGCAGTGAAACAGTTCTTCCGCGCGGCGGTCGAGGCCGACAAGCCGATCATCGTGATTTTCAACTTCTGCGATTTGCAAGCCGACCGCAATTATTGGCCGCAATGGCTCGCCCGCTTCTGCGCGGAAACGGGCGCCAATCCGGAATTGGTATACGTCGTCCCGTACGATCGCGGCGCGGCCGGCGAATTGCGGCTGCCATTTTATCGGCTGACAAGGACGAAGGATGCAGGCGGAAGCCAAAACCCAGAGGAGACCACGCCTCATCCGTCATCCTTCCTCCTTCCCGCTTCCTCGCCCACCGATCTCCGCAATGAACTGGCCGCGTTGCACTTCGACGCGATCAAGGTCCGCACCTTTCGCGGGGCGCTGGCGCGGGTGCTCGATCCGGCGGGGGGCCTGCCGAGCTACCTCGGCGAGATCCGCGCCGCGGCGGGGCAGTTCGCCGCGGCGGCAGCCGCATTGTCGGCAACTGAAATGGCCCGCGTCGCCTGGCCCGGCTTGCCCACCAGCGTGCTGGTCGAAGAAATGCAGCACTGGTGGGATGCCGATCGCAGTGCCTGGTCGCGGCGGGTCCACGGCTTCTATCGGGTAATCGGTCAGGGCATCATGCGGCCGGTCCGCGCGGCCTGGACCGCGGTGGCCGGTCCCAGCGAAGATCCCTTGGCGGCCTTTCAGCGTCAGGAGCAGGCGGCCGTCGTCATGGCGGTCGAAAAACTACTGGACGAACTCACGCGGCTCTCGCAGGTCGGCAACCAGATCTTGCAGCCGCGGTTGCAGCGGATCCTGGGCGGCCAGGCCCGCTCCGAGTTGCTGGCCCACATCGAGGCGGCCCATCGCTCACTGCCGCCGGTCGATGAAGACTATCGCGCCATGCTGCGTGCGGAGTTGGACGCCTGGAAGGTCAGCTATCCGCGGATCACGCGCTGGCTGCAAACGCTCGACCAGACGTTGGCGATCGCTCGCCCCGCGATCACCGTCACGCTTTGCGTCAGCGGCGGGGTATTGGCCGGCGATCTCGTGGGGCAGGCGGCCATGCATGCCGCGGGCCACGTGGCCGGGCACGTCGCCGCCGACGCGGCCATCGCGACGGGCATCACCGAGGCCGTGGTCAGCAGCACCGGCGAGGGCGCTCGCCAGGCCGCCGCGCGCCTCTTCCGCCGCTTGCAAACCCGTTTTGCGCAAAAGCGGGCCCAGTGGCTGGCCGACTTCCTGGAAGCACAATTGCTCGGCGGTCTCCTCGAAGAATTACGGCGGGGGGCTGCGGTGCCGGAATCGATCGAGTTCCGGAATGTGGAAGCCGCCATGGCGGAATTGAAAATGTAGGGTGGGCCGAGTGAAACGAGTCCCACCATGAAAACACCAGAAGATGGTGGGACTCGTTTCACTCGGCCCACCCTACGCTTTGCGGCTTGGCGCCTTTGCGTGAGACTTTTCGTTACTCGCGTCCGCGCATCATCTCGTAGACGAAGATGCCGGCGGCGACGCCCAGATTGAGCGAGTCGGTCTCCTGGGCCATGGGAATCGTCGCCCGCCGGACGCAATGCCCCAGCCAGCGGTCGTCCAGACCGTCGAACTCGTTGCCCAACATCACGGCTGCATGGCGAGGCCAGCAGACGCTGGCCAGAGGTGATGCGTGCTCATCGAGTACCGCAGCCAGCATCTGCACGCCCCAGCGATCGCGAAGCAAGTCCAGATCGACGGCCAATTCCAACGACTTGCGATAGGGGGCCCGCAGCACCGCGCCCATCGAGACCCGCAGGCAGCGCCGCGAAAACGGATCGCAACACTGCGGACCCAGCAGAAGACCATCGGCGCCCAGGCCGGCCGCCACGCGGAAGATCAGGCCCATGTTTTCCGGCTTGGTGATGCGGGGACAAACGATGATCCCCAGCGGCCGATCGTTCGGCGGGCCAAGCATTTCTTCCAGCAACATCTCCGGCCGGCGACAACCGGCGGCCAACACGCCCTGATGCAGGTGAAAACCGATGATCGCCTGCAAGAGCGACTCCGCGGCGACGTAGATCGGCACGTCCGCGTGTACGTGCGGCAGGAATTCGGCGACCAGCGGTTCGGCCGCCAAGAGCGATTCCGTGGCGAAGCGGCTCGTGAGCAGCCGCATCACCAGCAGGCTGCCTTCGGCCACGAACATTCGCTCGTCGCGGAGCGTGCGGTCGCGAAGATTGCGATACGCGGCCACGCGCGGATCGTCCAACGAGTCGATGCGAATGAGGTTCGGGGGCATGGGATTTGCCGAGGAAGTTAGTCCTCCCCGCCGATGCCCAGTTCATCGAGCTTCTTGCGGAGCGTGGTGCGATGCAGGCCCAGGCGGCGCGAGGCGGCCAGGCATTGCCCGCCGGCATGCTGCAAGGCGGCCTTCAAGCAGCGGCGGTTCGACCAGGCGGAGCAGCCGCTCGTAGAGATCCTGGACTTCCGCCGGGCCTTCCAACTGGGCCTGGGCCCAGGTGCGGATGAGCATGGCGATGGCCTCTTCCTGCCCGATGCCTCCCAGGCCGGCCGGCAGCACGGGCGGCGGCAAATGCTCGCGGCGCGATGATGCCGCCGCGGGCGAGGATCATGGCATGTTCGATGGCGTTGCGAAGCTCGCGGACGTTGCCGAACCAGTCCCGCTGCCGCAACTCCGCCAGGGCCTCCGGGCGAGATCGACGGCCGCGGGCCGGGATTGCGATCGGCAAGCACGTCGAGAAAATGCTCGGCCAGCGGGCCGATGTCTTCGCGGCGCTGGCGGAGCGGCGGCAATTCGATTTCGAAGGTGATCAGGCGGAAATAGAGATCGTGGCGAAACTTGCCTTCCGCCACCCGCTGCTGCAGGTTCTGGTGCGTCGCCGAGATCATGCGGAAATCGCTGCGCACGGCGTGATCGCCGCCCACCGGCACGATCTCGCCGAACTCCAGCACGCGGAGCAGCTTGACCTGGAGGGCCATGGGGATGTCGGCCACTTCATCGAGGAAGATCGTGCCGCCGCCGGCCTGTTCGAGCAAGCCTTTCCGTGACTGCTCGGCCCCGGTGAAGGCCCCGCGGACGTGGCCGAAGAGTTCGCTTTCGGCCAATGTGGGGCTGAGCGAAGCCATGTTCACGGCGACGAACGGCCCAGCGGCGCGGCGGCTGTAGCGATGAATGGCGCGGGCAACCATTTCCTTGCCCGTGCCGCTTTCACCGCGGACGTGTACGCAGGCGTCGGACGGGGCGACCAGGGCGATCCGCTTGAAAACTTCCTGCATGGGCGGACTGGCGCCGACGATCAGCCCGGCCGGGTCTTTCGGCGGCAGCCGGATGGGGGCATCTGTAGGCCGGGCATTGTGCTTCAGCGCGCTCTCGATCGCGCGTTGGGCCACGGCCAGGTCGAACGGTTTGGCCAGGTAATCGAAGGCGCCGTTCCGCACGGCGGTGACGGCGGTGGAAAGTTCGCCGTAGGCGGTCATCACGACGATCGGCACGCCAGGCGCGGCCTCTTGGAAATGCTGCATCGCCGCGAGGCCGTCCATGCCCGGCAGGCGGACATCAAGCATGATCACGTCCGGCCGCGCGGTGCCGGCGGCGGCGAGGCCTTGTTCCGCCGAGACGGCGGTCGCGGCCGTATGGCCCAGTTGTTCGGCCAATTTGGCCAGACCCCAGCAAATGCTTTGTTCGTCGTCGACGATGAGGAGGTGGGGCATAGGGGATGGGATCTTGATGAAAAATTGTCTAATCGCGGGAATCGTCTTGGAGACAGGTCGTTTCAACGACCTTCCAAACCAAGCTTGGCGCGGACTTCCGACAGCGTTAGCCTCGTCGACGAGCGGGATGGTTGTTGGAGAAAAGCCATCAACTCCGGCTGCTCGCGCACGAGCGCGACCTCTTGCGAAAAATCATCCATTTCTGCGACAAGAAACTCCTTGCCGTCAGCAGCCCGCAAGACCACATTGTCTTCGCTCGCCAGCCGCAATAATTCGGCGAGAGTGATCGCCGCATGTTCGACTTCGATGGTCTTCATAACCGAAACTCCTTCCCACCAATATAGTATTTGTTGTGCTCTTTCCACCCGATCGCAACGACGGTCACGGCCGCCGATTCCACGTCTACATTATAGAATACTCGCAGATGCCCGACTCGCCACTCCCACTGCGACAACTCGTTCGGCCGAAGCGTTTTTCGATTGCGGGTTTCCGCAACGGGTTCTGATTCCAGTTGCGACTCGATGGCATCGAGCACGGCCACTTGCTCGTGCTTGCGCAGGAACGTGAGGTTCTCCAGCGCCTCTTCCGTGAATTCGATCGTGAATTGCGGCATAACCTGCTCTCAAGATAGGCTTTATCCAGGCATTATTCCGCAAGGCAACTCCACTCTGAACTCCGTCATCCCCTCGCACCGCTGCCAGCGGATCGAGCCGCCGTGATCCTCGGCAATCTGCCGGGCGACGAAAAGCCCCAGGCCGGTGCCCTCGGGCTTGCCGGTCACGAAGGGCTCGAAGAGCCGCGCAGAAACTTCGGCCGACGGACCGGGACCGCTGTCGCGGACGCAGCACAGACCGGGACACCATGCAGCTGGCATCGATCGGCTCCAACGCCACGACGATCCGCGCCGGCGATTGCTCGTGGCCGCTCGTGGCGTCCACGGCGTTCAGCGCCAGGTTCACGACCAACTGCCTCAGCTCCTCTGCGTCGCCTTGCACCGAGAGCGGCTCGGCCGGCTTGAGGGCCGTCAACTCGATGCCGGCGTGAAGGCAGGCCGGACGCACCAGGGCGCAGACATCATCCACCAGCGCGGCCAGCGGCACGATTTCGTGGACCTGGCGCTTGGGGCGACTGAGCGTGAGGAACCGCTGCAAGTACGACTCCATCAGCCGAAGCTGCCGCAGGGCCACCTCCAGATCCTCAGCTGCTGGCCGCCGCGCATTGCCGCTGGTGCAGCTCGATGGCCATCCGCCCGCCGGTGGCCGCGTTGCGAAGCTGATGGGCCATGCCCGCCCCGAGTTGCCCCAGGGTGCGAAGCTGCTCGCTGCGGCGGACCTCGCGTTCGTATTGGCCCAGCCGCTCGGTCATGCGATTGATGGAAACGGCCAGGTCGCGGAGCTCGTCGTCCACCTTGCCCACGCCGACGGGCGTGAAGTCGCCCTGGGCGATGCGGGCCGTTTGATCGCCGAGGCGGCGGATGGGCCGCACGAACCGCTGGGCCAGGAGCGTAGTGACCACGACCACGGCCAGCACGGCGACCGCGCCGGCGACCAGCGCCGGATAGGCGGCCTGCCACGTGGCGGCCGACCAGCGTTCTTGCGAGTAGAGCACCACCAGCGAACCGGATTCCCCGCCCGGCCCGCGTCCCACGATCGTCGCGGTCCGCTGGCTCAAGTAGACGCCTCCGGCAAGTTCCAGGCTGGGCTGCGCGCCCATCTCCCGTTGTTCGGCTTCTCGCGGCTTGTTTGCCGCCGGGCAGGCTTGCCAGCCGCCGCTCGTCGTCGGGCGATAGCGACAAGGTGCGGGCAAGCACCTTTTGATTCGTGTCGAGGAAGACGAACTCGGCCCCGGAGAGCCCGCTCACCTGCCGCAACAAGGTTTCGGTGAGCGGGAAGGGGCCTTTGGTGAGGGAGGCGACGACGCGGCGCAGGCTTTCTTCCTGCGACTGCCGCTGCCGCATGGCGCCGAAATAGCCGCTCGCTCCGCTGGCCAGCGCGATCGCCAGGACCACGACGGAGAGCGTGGGCACGAAGCAACTGGATTTGGATCGGCCGGCGCATACGGATAAACCGCGACGAGTCCACGTCCTTCGTTGACCAAGAGCACAGCCGCTCAGGGACGCGCCACCATGCTAGCAGTTGGCAAGGTCATGACCAAGGCCCATTCTACCGGAGCCAGAGGGTGCCCCGCCGACGGCATCCAAGGTTCAGAACGAGGAAGCTCTTTCCGACGGCTTCCTCATTGCCGCGGCGCCGGTTGCGTGCGCTGCCGGTTGCCTCGGCCGAAGCCTTGTCGCTCGGGGAACTTGAATGTCTTGCCGCAGAGGTTCGTCCAGTCGAGCATTTGATCGTCGTTCAACACGGCGAAGCACTCTTTCTGGGCCTTTTCGAACTGCTCCCGCATCTTCCGGAACGCCGCCTGACGATCCTCGTTGGACTGGTTCGGGTCGAAACTGGGCCGGCCCGCGGAACGGGCATCCTCCAGGATCTTCTTGATCTTCGTCTGCTGCTCTTCGCTCAGATCGAGCTTCTTGACCACGTCAGGGCGACTCAGCGCCATGGCGCCCTCGCGCTGCAACAGCAACTGATGGAGCCGCTCGGCTTGCTTGGATTCCAGGATCGCGGCAACTTTCCCGTCGATTTCCTTGCTCCCCTCTTCGAACTTCTTGCGCATCTCGCCGAAGCGCTTCTCGCGTTCTTCCTGGCTCAAGTTCTGCAAATCCTGAAAATTCACCTGCCCAATCGCGGCCCGCACCTTATCGCGAGCTGCCCCGAGCAAGGCGTCGATCTGTTTCTTCTGGTCGTCGTTGAGATTCAATTCCTTTTGAACTTCCGGAATTCCCAGCAACATGGAACTGGAGCCGCCGCCACGCAACATGCCCCCCCCGAATCCGCCGCCCCCAGGCCCACCACCCCCAGGCCCCTGTGCCAATGCAGTTACGGTAATCGATCCCAAGACCAAAATCGCTCCAGCGATGAATACATTTCGTCGCAACATGGTTAACCCTTTCTTTCAGTGCCCCGTCCGCGCAGGGGAGAAACCCCCGCATCTTGGACGGTCGATGCTTCACAACGCCTGAACTATTGTAACAACTTCTTGCGGAGAACGGAAATCATCCCGTGGCGTTGTGTTTTTCAGGCAAACGGAACAGATGCCGTTTTTGCGGAGCAAAGGTGGCGTTCGCGCTCGGAAACCTCTTCCTCCAGCCGTAGTCCACTCCGGGAAACGAGAACCGTCATGCCGAAAAGCAGCGGAAGGCTGTCTGCCAGCCCGGCCAGGGTTGGCTGCGACGATTTGGTTGACCGCGGCACGAATTCCGTCACCGTGTGGGCGTTCCATCCGCGGCTGCCCGTATCGGCAACAAAAGAACCGTCACTTTGAGAGGTAGTGGCAGTGGATGCGGAGCCGTCGATCGGCAGGATGGGAACGGCGGCCACCTCGATGTCGCAGAACAGCCCAACTCCGCTTTCCGGCAGGATCTCCGACAGTTGTTGAGCCGCGCCCACGGTCGGCACCCCCCCTGACAGTGCATCGCCGCTGACCGCAGCGGACGACGGCGCCGCAATCGCCAATTCAATGCTTCCACCCTCTTCCGAATCGTCGATCGGCTGTAAAATCACGGCCGCTGGCTGCGAAGAGAACTCGGCGGCTAAATTCCCACCCGTAGGAGCTGCCTTGCTGTTGCTCCCGGTAGAGTCTGCCGGTTTGCGCGTGTTCGGCAGGACGTTCGTCAGCCAATTGCCATGGTCCAATCCAGCCACTCCCACTCCTTGGAAGCCCGTATTGTACGACGGCGAGTTTCCAAGCTGAGGCGCGGCAACCGAGGCGTTGTCGAGAGCAAGGAACCCATCCTCCAGGGGATTCGAGGGCGCGGCGTCCGTAAAAGCCGCGTTGGTCACAAGCGAATTCACAACGCCGCTGGGCGTCGACGCGGATGCTTCCGCAGATGCCAAGGCCTGAACTTCGACCCTGCTTGGATCGGAGGCAGGGAGCAGTTCTGGAGAATGACTCTTCACCGGCGTCGCGATAGTCGCCGGCGACGCGAAAGTCACTGGGGTCGCGAAAGTTACTGGCGGAACAAACGATTCCACGCCCGCCGAAACAACGTTTTCGACAGCAACGACGATTGCGGGAACCTGCCGGTCAGCGGCGCCGTTCAGAAACAGGCGGAAACCGTCCGGTCCGCGACCTTGCGGCAAAGTCTGGATGTCGAACGGAACTTCATTCATCCCATGCGACAACACGACCGGGTCGAATGCCGATGGATCGCCCATCGTGACATCGCCTGCGAACCTCGGCGGCAGATCGTGAATCGTCGACGTCGTCAATGCACTCGTCTCGCCGGCCAAGCCGTAGGAAAACGACAAATTCATCGTCGAGTTTTCCAAGTTTGGCGCTACTGAGCCCGCGTTGATGCCATCGATGCTTGTCGTTTCGTCGCCTTGCCACGTCGTCGGTTCCAAGTCAACGACCGGGCTCGAATCCGGCAAATGGTGCGTTGGAACCGCGCTGCCGGAATCAGTAACCCTGCTGGGCACGTCGACCGCCGACTCGCGCAACAGAGAAGTTCCGTTCGGCATGTCAACCAGCGGATGGAAATCGTGTGCGGGCGCTAGAGTACTTAATTGGCCGGCAACGACAGGTTGTTCGTAAGTCGGATCGCTGAGCCTCGCGGAAAGCTGCTCGGGCATGAAAATCGGACTTGCGATTGGCGACACGGCCACATTCGATGAATCACGCAGCCCGGCGGAAAGCTGATCGGACATGAAAATCGGATTTGCGCAGCGTCTCGACCGCGCTCTGGACCGTATCCTGGATGGCCGCCTGGGCAGCGTGCCGCCCACCGATTCGATCAAAGTCGCCCACCAGCGCGGGGACTGACGGCTGCGCCGCCAGTGGCAGGAGTGGAAGGCCGATCGCCGAGAGCAGGCTGCGGGTCTCCAGGCATTCCAATCGCAGCCGCGTGACTGATTGATTTCGCGATCTTTCATGTTTTGCCATGTTCCTTGTCAGTTTCTTCGTCAATGCCAAGAAGTCCGCACGGTTCTTGATGGCCAGGAAGGATTTGGTCCAGTTGCTGTCGGGCGTCGGTTTCCAGCCCGCGGCCGTCGCTTGCTTGAGTGTTTCGACGGCATAGGCGCCGCACTTGTCGGCGGTGATTTCGCCGCTGCTGTCGGCCTTGCTCGCCGGCGGAAAGATCGCGGGCGATCAAGGCCAGTTCCTCGGCGACGGAGAACAAGTGTTGCGGATCTTTGGGCCACAGTTCGCGGCGTGCCAAGGCGGCCCGGGCGGCATCGCCGGGATGTCCCGTTTGCCGCAGTACCCGGCCGTAGTTGAAGTAATGCTTGCTGAGAAACTGCCGATAGCGGGCAATCTCCGGGGCACTGGCCACGGCTTGCTGTTGGTGCGCCACGGCCTGTTCGTAAGCCTTGACGGCATCCGCCGAGCGGTTCAATTCTTCCAGGACGATGCCCAGGTTATTGTACATCCCGCCCAGCGCGCTTTGCAGATCGACGTCCCGCGGATCCTGCTTGACGAGGGTCTCCTGCAATGCCAGGGCCTGGCGGAAGGACGGTTCCGCCTCGGTGGCATGCCCCAGTTTGCTCTGGGCCAGGCCGAGATTATTGAATCCCACCGCCAAGCGTGTGCCGGTACGATTTTTGGGCGGGCCATTGGCGCACGAGCTCGCCGGCGAGATCCACCACCTGGGCATAGGACTCGGCCGCCTGGGCCACGGCCCCGCTGCGCGACTGCACGACGCCGAGATTGTTGTAGGTCAACGCCAGTTCGCTTCGATAAACGGGATCCTCCGGCCGCAGTTCCACCGCTTTCTTCTGCATGGCGGCAGCCTTTTCGTACTGCTCGATGGCCTTGGCGGGCTGGCGCTCGGCGTACAACGCGCCCAGGTTGTTCAAGGTAACGGCCAGATTTCGCAGCCGCTCGGGATCGTCCGGCGCGGCGCCGAGAAGCTGCTCTTGCAGTCCGACCGCGCGGGCCAGCGAGGCGGCGGCGTTTTCCGCATCGCCCGTTTCATTTTGCAGCAGGCCCAAATTGCCATGGGCCAAGGCCAGATCGGCGAGACATTGCTCGGAATCGTCCGCCGCGCCCAGGACTTCTTCCTGAAGGCGGATGGCTTCCGCGTAAGGCCCGTCGCGCCTCGTCGGTCCGTCCCGATGCGTTCCAAGACCAAGGCCAGATTGTTCTGGCAGACGCCGAGCCGGCGGCGGTAGTCCGTGTCGCGGGGATTCGCCGCGGCCAGTTCCTGGAAGAGTTGGATCGCCTGCGTGTCGGCGTCGATGGCGTCGGCGTTGGAGCCGATCTCGGCGGAAAGGGTTCCGATCTTGCTGTAGGTCAAGGCGAGGTCGGCCCGCAACTCGGGATTGTCTTTGGCCTGTTCGACGAAGCCGCGATAATAACCCAAGGTCTGGTGGAGCAGGTCTTGCCGGATCTGAGTCGGCACCCGGCACGTTCGCCAGACGTTCCGAGTAGCGCGTGCCAAGATCTCCACCGTGTCCTGGGCCTCGCGGAAGCGCTTTTCCGCCAAGGCGAAGTTCTGCGCGGTCTTCCGTTGTTCGCGGGCAATCAGCAGCGTGCCGGCCGTCAGCCCGAGCAGGGCCAGCACGCCGATGAGGCCGGCCACGGCGACGACTTCGCGATGGCGCTGGGCCCAACGGGCCGTGCGATCCAGCAGCGACGGCGGACGCGCGACGGTGGGCTTGCCCTCCAGCACGCGCTGCAGATCGTCGGCAAATTCCTGGGCCGTGGCATAGCGGTCTTCGCGCCGCTTGGCCATGCCTTTGAGAACCACGGTCTCGCAGGTCGGCGGGAATTTTCGGCTGGAGTTGCCGCGGGGGCCGAGGCTCGTTGCGCTCGATATGCCGGATCAGGGCCGGCCCCTCGTCGCCCGGAAACGCCGGTTCCAGCGTCAACAACTCGTAGAGCGTCGCCCCCAGCGAGTAAATGTCCGTGCGATGGTCGATCAAGGCAACCTGCCCCAACGCCTGCTCGGGACTCATGTAACGCACCGTGCCCACCAGGTCGCCGGTCCGCGTCAAGCTGGCGTCGGTCTGGCGGCGGGCGAGTCCGAAGTCGGTCACCCAGAGCTTGCCGTTGCCGTCCAGCAGCAGATTGGAGGGCTTGATGTCGCGATGAACGATGCCGTTTTCGTGGGCCGCGTGCAAGGCTGCCGCCGCCTGAATTCCCAGTCGCATGACCGCCCGAAAATACTCGCTGCCGCCCGCCGCCCGCGAGGTCAAGAGCGAGCGCTGCGTCGAGGTGCGGAATGCGGCTCAGAGCCGTCGGGGCAAGGGACCGAGCCACAGCGGACCTGCGTCGCTGCCCTTCTCGCCTTTCTGCCTTGCTCCGCTGCTCGCGGCATACTTCTCCCGCAACTCCGTCAGGGCCCGATCCAGCGGCTGCCCGTCGATGAACTGCATCGCATAGTAGTGGACGCCCCGCTCGACGCCGACGGCAAAGACGGAAACGATATTGGGATGGTTGAGCTGCGCGGCGGCCTGGGCCTCATGTTTGAAGCGGGCGATCTGCCGGCTGTCGAGGACTGCCGCGAAAGGCAGGACCTTCAAGGCCACGCGCCTGCCCAGCGAGATCTGTTCGGCCTCGTAGACGACGCCCATGCCGCCCCGGCCGATTTCCCGCAGAAGGCGAAAATCGCCCAACCGCCGCTCGTCGCCGGCCAGGGGCGAATCATCCGGCAACGAAACGTCGCGGCACGCCTCGGCCGTCGGCCGCTGGAATCCGGCCGCCATGTCGTGCAACTCGTCGAGACTGTCGAAGTAGGCCCGCAACGGCTCGGCAAGATCGGGATTCGCCTCCAGCAGGTCCTCGCGGGACGGCGGCAGCCCCTTTTCCAACCGGGCGCAAATAGCCGTCCAGCAGATCGGTCAGACGATCTTTCTGCTCCGGCGTCAACTGCCGGATGACGGCGGGCTCGATGCTCAGGTCGAGGGAGTCGGCGTGCATTCATGCATCTCAATCAATCGGTTGATAGATCTGCTTGAACTTCTCGATCGCCCGCAACCAGAGCATGCGGACGGTGCCCGGCTTGCGGTCCATGCGCTCGGCGACTTCGTCGAACGACAGTCCCTGCAAGTTGCGCAAGACGATCACGTCGCGATACTGGGGCGGGAGGCGGGAAAGCTGGTCGGCCAGCGCCACGGCCCGCTCGCGCTGCTGCATGGGAGCGCTGGGCGAAGGTCCGCGATCGGCCAGCATCTGGGTGAAATTGCAGGCCGAACGGTCCAGCGTGGCGCCGACTTGCTCGACGGAGATTTCCCGCCGCATGTCGCGCATCTTCGCCCTCAAGTGCGTCTCGATCACGTGGTGCAGGCAGTTGATGAGGATCTGCCGCAGCCAGGCCAGCAGTTCTCGTTCGCTGCACCCCTGGAACTTGGCGAAATCGCTGTGCGCCGCCAGCATCGCGTCCTGCACGAGGTCCGACGGGTTGACGCGCCGCCGCAAGCGCCGATCCAACTGCGTCGTGGCCAGAATCGTCAAGTAGTTGCGATAGAGTTGCAGAACCTGCCCGAGGGCCTCCGTGTTTCCCAAGCCGGGCCCGCTCGAGCAGCCTCGGCACGGGAACCTCTGCGGAATTGTCGCAAATCGTCTCTTTACTCGTCATGGCACTGAACCCTGCTCCGGGAGTCAAGGATAACCGAAGTCCGAAAATCCCACCAACCAATTATACGTCAATCCGTTGCCAATTACCACCACTTTGGTGGGTGCTGGTACACAGGGATCCCTGGAATACTAGGACGATTTGCCAGGAATGATGTCACACCTCGGCCGCGAGTTTCAATTTAGAACGTTCGGAAGAAATGGGGGGAAGCCTCGAAAATCGGAGGACGCACATCTTCTTCCGAACGTTCTTAGGACGAAATTCTCGGATTCGCGTGACTTTTCGTGCCGCGATTCCCCCCTTAGTAATGGAGGCTTGTTGCAGAAGCACTCTCGATACAACCTGAACCATCCGAAATCGCCGTGGCCTTGAAGGCGAAGCATGCGTTGTGCTTCGCCCCATTGCCCTAAAAGCTACGGCATCCATGACTCGCCTAACCAGCGAGTCGTGGTTTTTCTTGGGCCGCGAAAGAGTTGATTGTGACCGTCCTCGGTTAGAATTTCGGGTGCTCTTCGCTGCCAAGAAGGTCGGAGATCCGCTTCTCGACTAGCTCTTTGCGGACCTTCGTCCGGCGATCGATGGCTTCCTGAAGACTCTGGAGTTCCTCTTTCAGGCGTTTCAGTTCCAACAACCGTCGCTCTTGGCGGACCTCGAAATGTTGGTTCACGACTTGCTCGACTTGCCGCCGAATCTGGTCTCGCTTTTCCGGCGATGCCTGACGGTACTGCCCGGCGAGGTCTCGCGATTGGCGATCCAATTCCGCATCCGCTTTCATCAGCTTGTACATCTCGGGATCGCGGGTCTGCATGGCTTCCAGGTCACCGTAGGGCCAACGAACGGGAGGCGATGGCGGTGCCGATTCTGCCTTTCCAGGCCGGTGGCCGGGAGCATCGTCGGGAGGCGGCCCAGGCGGGCCGTTGCGACCTTCAGGGCCAGGGCCAGGACCACCGTCGGGGGGTGGCCCGGGCGGGCCGCTGCGGCCGCCAGGCCCCCGGTCTCGATGGCCGTCGGGGGGCGGTCCCGGCGGAAGGCCGTCAGGCGGAGGCCCCTCCGGCCCGTCTAAATCTGCGTGCGGAACCGTGCCGGCCGCGGCCGGCCGCGGACCCTCTGGCCAGGTAGGCTTGGCCGGCCCGTCATCAGCGAACGCCGTTACCGACGCCCACCCCACCGACACGATCCCCGCAAGTACCGCAATCGCAAGTTTTTGTCGCAACATTGGCAACCTCCACATGATCTTTCTGGTTTACTAATCTGGCCCCAGTAGTTTTCGCAATGCCTCCGTTCCCCGCCGGCAATGGCTGAGGGCCGTGCTCAAAGGGATTTCAGTGATCTCGGCAATCTCGGCGAAATTCAGTTGGCCAAAATATCGCAGCAACAATACCCGCCGCTGGATAGGCGATAGATGTTCCATCGCCCTGGCCAATAGGGCCATTTGCTCTGCCGTCGCCGCGACATCGAGCGGCGTGGCCGTCGGACTGGCAGCCTCATGACATTTCCAGCCCTCCCTATCCAGGTTAACAACTGGTTTCCGCTGCCGCCACCATCTACATACCACGCGATCGGCAATCGTCAACAGGTAGGCAAGGCTCTTCCCCTGCTCCTGATAGCTCTCTCTTGCTTCCCAGGCACGGCAGAAAACGTCCTGCGTCAGGTCTTCGGCGACATCCCCGCGCCGGACCATCGCAAAGAGGAATGTCCGAACTGTATCGCGGTGCGCACGCACCCACCCTTCAAAGCGTTGTTCACAGCCTGGTTGAGGCATGAGGCACGTCGAGCCCGCAACATTATCCCTTATAGATACTAAAGACCACGGCACCCGATTTTATTGCACCTGTCGGCCACCGAAAAAAATCTGCAGATCAAATGCAATAAAAACCGAGTTTCTGGTCTTATACATCCTAGACTGGTTCCGATCAAGCATACGTCCTCACCGTACAAGGGGGCCGTGAGAATGAGGAGCCACCCGTGAGCGACGAAATGGATGAACTACAACGCCGCCTGGAACTGATCACTGCCGCCCGAGTTCCGCCGGATGTCGAGTTGGATCGAGAGTCGGCCGAGTTACGAGCGACGTGGTTGGCGTTTGGCAAACTGCTCGACGCGGCCCGCGCAGGTATTGAGCCTCCGGCACAAACGTTGCCGTCCCCTTCCACGCGCCGACGCTGGCTATGGCCGCCGGCAGCGGTCGCCGCCTTGGCAGCCACGGTGTTGCTGGCGGTGACGGTTGCCACGCAGGTCCGGTGGGGGGCCGGATCGACCGCATCACGTTCGTCTGCCGATGTGGCGGTCAAGAGGCCGGACGTTCCCCCCCGCTCGGAAATCAGTAGCAGCAGTCGCCTGATGGGCATTACCCTTCCGTCGGCGCCGACCAAAGCGAAGCCCCTGGCAGCGGCTTCTCGGGTCACGGATATGGAATGGAACGACTCGCTCGACGAACGGATTGATCGGGCGGGTCGAGCAGTTGTAGAAGTGCGTGACGATTCATTGGCCTCGGCCGCAGGCCCTGGGCTGTTTCAATACCATTTGGAAGACATCCGTAAGGGCATCGACGAGGGACCCTTTTAGGAATAGTTCGAATAACGTCGCGATCTGGCGGAGAGCAACCGGCCGGATCGCGGCATTACGGGCCAGGAGCGAAGGTTTTCGTGGCCAGCGACCTTTGAGGCAAGGGCATGGGTCTGCGGGCATTTCCACCAGGAGTTAAGGGTTGATGATGAAAAAGAAGAACCATCGGCGATTGTCGATCGAGTCGCTGGAGGATCGATCGCTATTGAGTGTGACCTTGGGCGTTTCGCCAGGCATGTTTTCCACGGCCACGGCCGGTTCGGCATCGGCCGGCAAACTCGTCGGCCCGGCCCTCATTTCCACGAGCGCACCGCAGACACAAGGCCCCAGCGCCCCAACAGGGCCGTCGTCCGGCCCTGGCGCCGGGCCAGTTGTCGACAGTTGCGGCAACGCAGTTTAGCGTGCGAGTGTTGCCGCCGGCACCGCCGGCTAGCGCTCAAGGCGGCTCGAGCCAGACCGGTGGCGGATCAAATCAGCAACTTCCACCGCCGCCGCCTGCGCAGGGAACGACGCCAAGCGTGCCAGCCGGCACGACCGTCACCATTCAGGTGATGGCGGAGGATAGCACCGGCAAGCCGACCAGCAACTACACGGGGCCGGCAACGGTTACCTTCACCGGTACCGGCGCATCGGTCTCCACGACAAGTCTGACGTTCACGAACGGCATGGCCACGTTCACCGCCACGGTCGGCACGGCCGGCACGACAGACACGTTCACCGTTACGGATCCCACGACGACTTCGATCACCGGCACGGCGACCGTGAATGTCGTGGCTGCACCCACGACGACGGTATCGACGGCTGCGGCGACGCAGTTCGGCGTACAAGTGCTGCCGCCGGCGCCGCTGGCTAGCGCTCAGGGCGGCTCGAGCCAGACGGGTGGTGGATCGAATCAGCAGCTTCCGCCGCCCTTGCCGCCTCCCGCGCAGGGAACGACGCCGAGCGTGGTGGCCGGCACGACCGTCACCATTCAGGTGATGGCGGAAGATAGCACCGGCAAGCCGACCAGCAACTACACGGGGCCGGCAACGGTTACCTTCACCGGTACCGGCGCGTCGGTCTCCACGACGAGTCTGACGTTCACGAACGGCATGGCCACGTTCACCGCCACGGTCGGCACGGCCGGCACGACAGACACGTTCACCGTTACGGATCCCACGACGACTTCGATCACCGGCACGGCGACCGTGAATGTCGTGGCTGCACCCACGACGACGGTATCGACGGCTGCGGCAACGCAGTTCGGCGTACAAGTACTGCCGCCGGCGCCGCTGGCTAGCGCTCAGGGCGGCTCGAGCCAGACCGGTGGTGGATCGAATCAGCAGCTTCCGCCGCCCCCGCCGCCTCCCGCGCAGGGAACGACGCCAAGCGTGCCAGCCGGCACGACCGTCACCATTCAGGTGGTCGCGGAGGATAGCACCGGCAAGCCGACCGGCAACTATACGGGGCCGGCAACGGTTACCTTCACCGGTACCGGCGCATCGGTCTCCACGACAAGTCTGACGTTCACGAACGGCGTGGCCACGTTCACCGCCACAGTTGGCGCAGCGGGTACGACAGATACGTTCACTGTCACCGATCCTACCACGACTTCGATCACCGGTTCGGTGACCGTCAATGTCGCGGCTGCCCCCACGACGACAGTGTCGACGGCTGCGACGACGCAGTTCGGCGTGCAAGTGCTGCCGCCGGCGCCGCCCGCTAGCGCTCAGGGCGGCTCGAGCCAGACCGGTGGTGGATCGAATCAGCAGCTTCCGCCGCCCCCGCCTGCGGCACCGGGAACGACGCCAAGCGTGGTGGCCGGCTCGACCGTCACCATTCAGGTGGTCGCGGAGGATAGCACCGGCAAGCCGACCAGCAACTATACGGGGCCGGCAACGGTTACCTTCACCGGTACCGGCGCATCGGTCTCCACGACCAGTCTGACGTTCACGAACGGCATGGCCACGTTCACCGCCACAGTTGCGCAGCGGGTACGACAGACACGTTCACCGTTACGGATCCCACGACGACTTCGATCACCGGCACGGCAACCGTGAGTGTCGTGGCTGCCCCCACGACGACGGTGTCGACGGCTACGGCAACGCAGTTTGGCGTGCAAGTGCTGCCACCGGCGCCGCCCGCTGGCGCTCAGAGCGGCTCGAGCCAGACCGGTGGTGGATCGAATCAGCAGCTTCCGCCGCCCCCGCCGCCTCCCGTGCAGGGAACGACGCCAAGCGTGGTGGCCGGCTCGACCGTCACCATTCAGGTGGTCGCGGAGGATAGCACCGGCAAGCCGACCAGCAACTATACGGGGCCGGCAACGGTTACCTTCACCGGTACCGGCGCATCAGTGTCCACCACGAGTCTTACGTTCACGAACGGCGTGGCCACGTTCACCGCCACGGTCGGCGCAGCGGGTACGACGGATACGTTCACTGTCACCGATCCTACCACGACTTCGATCACCGGTTCGGTGACCGTCAATGTCGCGGCTGCAAGTTCCGGTGGCACAACGTCAACCGGCCCGACTTCGACTGGCCCGACTTCGACTGGCCCGACTTCGACTGGCCCGACTTCGACTGGCCCGACTTCGACTGGCCCGACTTCGACTGGCCCAACTTCGACTAGCCCGACTACCACCGGCAAGACGTTAACCGGTAAGACGTTAACCACACCGAAGTCAACCAGCAAGACGCTAACCGCGACGAAGTCAACCAGCAAGACGTTAACCGCGGCAAAGTCAACCAGCAAGACGCTAACCGCGACGAAGTCAACCAGCAAGACGTCAACGGCGGCAAAGTCGACTAGCAAAACCTCGACCAGCACGGCGAAGAGCAAGTAATTCCGTGTAGCAAGCCACTCACGGCAGCCCGCGCAACCCATGTTACGCGGGCTGCTTGGTTTCTTGGAGGGCTTGCCTGCGCACCAGCCCGGGGTAAACCTCCAGGCTGAGGTCCTCGAACAGCCCGGCCTTGTAGCGCTCGATGGCGATTGCGCCCATCACGGCGTTGTCGGTGCAGAGCCGCAAAGGGGCAATCTGAAGCTGCACGTCGCGCGCGGCTGATTCCTCCTGCAATCGCAAACGGAACCGGGCGTTGGCCGCCACGCCACCGCCCACGCAAAGCTTCCGCAAACCCGTGCGACGTAGCGCAGCGAACGTCTTGTCCAGCAAGACATCGACCACCGCTTCCTGAAAACTGGCCGCCAGATCCGCAACCTGTTGCGGCGTAAGCTGGATTTGCGACATGTCCGGCCGCCCCGGCCCGGCAATGCGGTAGCGAACGGCCGTCTTCAGCCCGCTGAAGCTGAAATCGAGGCGATCGTCCTCGCCGCGGAACGCGCGGGGAAGGGATAGGCACGCGGGTTTCCACCATCGGCCGCCTTCTGGATCGCAGGACCGCCGGGATACGAAAGTCCCAACATGGCGGCCACTTTGTCGAATGCCTCGCCGGCCGCGTCGTCGATCGTCGCGCCCAGCAGCGTGAAGTCTAACGGTCCCTGGCAGCGATAGAGGCTCGTATGCCCGCCGCTGATGATCAGCCCAACACAGGGGAAGACGTCCTCGCCGGGGCACCCGGTACTCCGGGTCGCGGCGATGCGGCAAGCGTAGATGTGGGCCTGCAAGTGATTCACGGCCAGCAACGGCTTATTGGTCGCCACGCAAAGGGCCTTGGCCGCGACGAGCCCCACCAGCAGTGAGCCGGCCAGACCGGGCGTGTTGGCCACGGCCACGGCGTCGATGTCGTCCAGTGTCAGGTTAGCTCGTTGGAGCGTCTCGTGGATCACCGGCAAGATGCGTTCGAGGTGTGCCCGCGAGGCGATTTCCGGCACGACGCCGCCGAACCTTTGATGCAGGTCGTCTTGAGAGGCCACCACGGAGGCCTTGACTTCGAGCTGATCGGTAACGATCGCCGCCGCCGTTTCGTCGCAAGTGGTTTCAATGGCGAGGAGGTGCATAGGGATGAGGGATGAAGGATCCATTGGGAGGGACGCGGGATGATGGGCGCTACTGAGTACTCAGTACTCGGTTGCCAAACAATTCACTTTATCTCTTATCTTTTATCCTTCATCCCTCATCCCGCGTCCTCGATCCTTCATTTCCCACCCTTCCGCGCCAGTTCATCGCGCAAGTACTTGACCGCCATCTCCAACTGCCGATCGACAAACGGCTTCTTCTCGGCCTTGGACGGGGACTCGACCGTCGCGGCCCGCTTGCCTGCCTCGGGCTTCGTGAACACGCTCCGCCGGGCAAGCGGTTCACCGTTCACCGCGGGCCCCAGAGAAGCGGGCGATTGACTCGGAGCAACGGCCGGCTTGTCGCCCGGCGGGCCCGGCGCAACGGGCGCGGTCGCCGACTTCTCGTCGGCCGCATGGGCCGCGATGATGTCGCGATTGCGACGATCGACCAGCAGCTCGTGGGTTTCATGGTCGTTCAGGCCCAATTCGTATCCCAGGTCGGGCATGACGCCCCACTCGTCCTTGTCCTTGGAATCCGGGAAACGGTGAATGTTCTTGCCGCTGGGCCGCTGGTAGGCGGCCGTCGTCAGTTTCAGCGCGCTGCGGCCGTTCTCCAGTTCGATGATGTTCTGCACGCTGCCCTTGCCCCACGTCCGCTCGCCCATGACGACGGCCCGCTTGTGGTCTTGAAGACAAGCCGATACGATCTCAGCGGCGCTGGCACTATAGTGGTTCACGAGGATTACCAGCGGAAGGTCTTCGCAAATGGCGCTGGCCTGTGCGTTCCAAACGCGCTGGGGCGTGTTGCGGCCCTTGGTGCTGACGATCCGCCCGCTGGAGATGAAGAGGTTGCTGACCTCGATCGCCGCACGCAACAACCCGCCCGGATTGAAGCGCAGGTCGAGCACGAGGCCGCGCGCACTGCGCCGCTTGAGGTCTTCCAGCGCGTTGCGCAGCTCGTTGGTCGTTTCCCGGCTGAAGGCGCTGACGCGAATATAGCCGATCTGGGCCTTTTCGTCGTACATGAACTCCCAATGGTCGTCGGCCTTGCGGCGATCGCCCAGCACGGTTTCCACGTGGACGCGCTCGCGCGTGAGCGTGAACTTCTCGCGAATGGTCCGGCCCGCATGGATTACAGTGATCGAGACCTTGGTGCCTTCGGCCCCTTTCATCCAGCGAATGGCGTCGTCGGGCTGGATGCCTTCGGTGCTCTTTCCCTCGATCTCGACGATCCGATCGCCGGCCTGGATGCCGGCCCGATAGGCCGGCGTGCCGTAGATAGGGCTAAGAACCTTCAGATCGCCGTCATCGGTGGTAACGTGGATGCCGATTCCGCCGAACTCGTTGTCTACGGAACTGCGAAACTGGGCCAACTCCTCGGGACCGATGTAGGTCGAGTAAGGGTCGAGCTTGTTCATTACGCCGCGGATGGCGGCCTCGATCAATTCGCGGCGATCGACCTCTTTCACGTAGTTTCGATCGACCTGATCGACCGTGTCGGCCAGCAGTTTGTAGAGTTCGTAGTAGTCGTCCTTGGACTGGGTAGACTTTTTTTCTGCGTTTTCGCTCGCTTCGCCGGTCTTGACGGGTTTGGCAATTTCGTCGCCCGCGGCAGACCGCAGCACGGCAAACGGCACGACCAATGCTAAAACCAATGGCAGAAACGACTTATGGAACTTCATGGGGAATTGGCTGGGAACGGGAAGAAGGTCGGGAACCTCTTGCAACTATAACGAGGATTGCCTTTTGGGGCAAGGAAAGATAAGATCGGCAAATGATGGATTTTCGCGTCGACCTGAATATTTTCCGCGGCCCGCTGGACTTGCTCCTTTACCTGGTGCGCAAGCACGAGGTGGAAATCGTCGACATTCCGATCTCGCTGATCACGGACCAATACCTGGAATACCTGACCGTCTTGGAGCAACTCGACGTCAGTGCGGTGGGCGACTTTCTGGCCATGGCCAGCCTGCTGATCGAGATCAAGTCGCAGCAGGTCCTGCCCCGCGCCGACGAGATCGAAGAGGAGCTGGAGGACCCCCGCCAGGAGCTTGTGCAGCGGCTCTTGGAATACAAGCAGTATCGCGACGCCGCCAGCATTCTCGACGAGCGCAGCCGAGCCTGGCAGCAGCACTATCCGCGGGTGGCCGGCGATCTGCCGCCGCGGCAGCGGAACCTGGCCGAGGAGCCGATCCAGGAAGTGGAACTCTGGGACCTTGTCAGCGCGTTCGGCCGGATCATTCGCGAAAACGTCGCGGCCAGGCCTTCGAACATCGTCTACGACGACACACCAATTCACGTCCACATGTCGCGGATCCTCGCCCAGTTGAACGAGCGCGGCCAACTGGCCCTCAGCGAGTTGTTCGACACCCGCTTGCACAAGTCGGTCCTGATCGGCATGTTCCTGGCCGTCCTGGAACTCGTGCGGCACCACCGCGTGCGAGCGGAACAGAATGGCCTGTTCGGTGAAATCTGGATCCTGCCCGGCGCGGACGCCGCCGCGCCCTTGGACCCGTCTGTGGTCGATAACTACGAGCACACCCAAAAAGCTGCCGCCGATGATCAATAACCTGCCCGTCAAGACGCTCACCTACAAGGACCTGACGATCGAGGGTTATTCGCGGGCCGCCGTGCAAACGTATTGGCGGATTCCGGAGTTCAAGCTGGGCTTCGATCTGGGCGCCCAACCTTGGTCGTTCATGGGCACGCCGACGTGGTTCGTCTCGCATGCGCACATGGACCACATCGTCAACTTGCCGGTCTATGTTGCCCGGCGGCGGATGATGAAGATGGAGCCGCCGGTGATTTACCTGCCCGAGACCGTGATCGATCCGGTGCAGAAGATCCTCAAGCTCTACAGCAAGCTCGATCGGGGGCGGCTGCCGTGCGAGCTGCTGCCGGCCCGGCCGGGCGACGAGATCGAGCTTTCGCGGGAGTTGGTCGTCACCGTTTCGGCCACGGTGCATACGGTTCCTTCGCTGGGTTTCGTGGTCTGGCAGCGGCGGCGGAAGTTGAAGCCGGAGTTCCAGGGTTTGTCGGGCGACCAGATTCGCGACCTGCGTCTGGGCGGAACCGACGTCACGGCCGAAGTCCGCGTGCCCCGCGTGGCATACCTCGGCGACAGTGCGCCGGGCGGACTCGACGCCTGCGAGGCCATGTACCGGGCCGAAGTGCTGATCATGGAAATGACCTTCGTCGCCCCCAGCCATCGCAAGGACAAGATCCACAAATTCGGGCACATGCACCTCGACGACTTTTTGGAGCGGATCGATCGCTTCCGGAACGAGCGGATCCTGGCCACGCATTTCAGTACGCGTTATCATCTTAACCAAGTTCGTCACCACGTCGAGCGCGCCGTACCCGACATGCTCGGCGGCCGATTGCACCTTTGGTTGTAAAACCCATGTCGGAAATCGTACGTTTTTCGGTTTCGTTGGAAGACGACCTGTTGGAACAGTTCGACCGTTACTGTACGGAGCAGCATTTGGCCACCCGTAGCGAGGCCGTGCGGCAGTTGATCCGCGACAAGCTGACGGCCCATGCCTGGGAGTCCGACGCCCAGGACGTGGCCGGCACGCTCACGCTGGTCTACGACCATCATCGCCAACAGCTTCGCGATCATCTGACGGCCTTGCAGCACGACCACATGGAAATGGTCGTTTCCACGCTGCACGCCCATTTGACCCACGATCTCTGCCTGGAGGTGATTGTCCTGCGCGGCCCCGCCGCCAAGCTGCAGCAGATCGCCTCGCAGCTTCAGGGGCTCAAAGGGATCTTGAAGGGCGAGTTGGTGATGGCGGCGGCCAAGTAGGATAGGTTTTCAACCTGTCAGTTGGCGATCTTGCCTGCATGGGGCAAGGGAAGTATTGTTCGGTGAGAAACGCATTCAGGTATTTGTACCTGCCGGTTGAACACTCGACGGATGCACCACGTCAAGATTTGGCCGCAAGCCGGCTAGAGGCAGGAAATGCGCCGTATTGAACGTCAAGAGATGGCTGAGTTTGCATACTTGGCAGACGGCCACCAACCGCGCATCGTGAACTTGTTTTCCAATAACTCGAGACTGACTCGCGAGCGCCTTCCAGGCCGGATAAATGTCCGGCGTCTCTGGAAGCAGTCGAAAAAGCGATTCAAAGTCCGCTGTCATTGACTCGACGGTCAACGGAGTTAATCCAAGGCCATTGACCGCCACTGGGCGCGTGGCCACGTTCCGAAATTCGATCAAGTTCTGGTATCCTGCGAAGCGATGGCATTGCTAGCAGGCCGTCGAAGTGTCTTTCCCGGAATTGTCGAAGTGTTTTCGGGGGGGGTGGGGCGTAGAATATCTCTATCATGAGTGCCTCCGACCTCACGGACTGCGTGCAACAACTTCGCCTTGACGGGGACGCCCTGGCTGACGTCCACGTCCGTGAAGTCGTGGGCAAAGTGCTGAATCTCGTGGAAGCCGTTGTCGTTGACAATCGCCGCCTAGAGGAGGAAAATCAACGCCTGCGGGAGATCATTCGCCAACTCAAGGGTGAGCCCCGGTCTTCCCCGGCGCCGCGCCGTCCGCCCGCACGGGATGTCTCGTCCGAGAAAGAACGGCGGCAACGTGCGTCTCCGCCAGAGGGTCCCCCTCGCGCCGACTGCCGGAGCTTTCGCGATATTCGCGTGGACAAGGAAGTCATTCGCTACGTCGATGCGGCGCGTCGTCCTCCCGACGCCACGTTCATCGGCTACGAAGACGTGGTCGTGCAGGATCTTCAGATCAAGAGCTACAACATCCGCTACCGTCTGGAACTCTGGGATTCGCCGTCGCAGGGACGGCTGCGTGGTGAGTTGCCACCAGGAGTGACCGGCGAGTATGGCCCGGAACTGAAGGCTTTGTTGGTGTCGCTGAAGTACGTCGCCGGGACCAGCCTGCCGCGGGCCCACGAGTTCGTGGAACACTGCGGCGTGGTGATCTCGCGCGCCAGCGTGTCGAACATCGTACGGGACGCGGCGGAGTTGTTTCAGGGAGAGAAGGAAGAGATTTTCTGGGCGGGGTTGGCGGCCACGACTTACCAGCACATCGACGACACCTTCGCCCGCGTGGGAGGTGAGTTGTGGCACACGCATATCATCTGCAATCCGTTTCACTCCACCTACTTTACCACACCGCACAAAGACCGACTGACGATTCTGGGCCTCCTGTGGAGCAGGCCGTGGACATACCGCTTCAACGACTTGACGCAGCGGCTGCTGGAGGAATTTCACGTTCCGCTGAAGTGGCGGCAGCTTGCGGCAACGGCCCCGCAGGACCAAGATCTGAACGAGGCCGAACTGGAAGATCTCCTGGAAAAATGGTCCCCCTCCCGACGGCTAGCGTGCCTGGATCGCTTGCGCGAGGCGGCGGCGCTGGCGTCGTATCGCGCGCGGCCGGACCATGTACGGATTTTGGTGGGCGACGACGCCAAACCCGCCAAGTACGTGTCGGACGAGTTCGGGTTGTGCTGGATTCACGAGGGCCGGCACTACAAGGAGTTGTCTCCTGTGGTACCGCAGCATGAGCAGCAATTGGAGGCGTTCCGAACGCGTTACTGGGATCTCTATGGCGAGTTCCAGAAGTACCGGGGCAGGCCGACGCCAGCGCTGGCGGAGCGGTTGGAGGAGGAGTTCGACCGACTGTTCGCGACATGCACCGGGTACGAGGCGTTGGATAAGCGGATTGCGATGACGGGCGAAAAGAAGGAGTCCCTGCTGACCGTCTTGGCCCATCCGGAGACGCCGCTGAACAACAACCCGGCGGAGTTGGGTGAACGCGTGGCAGCGCGGCGTCGGGATGTGAGCCTACACTGCGCCAAGGCCGAGGGAGCACGCAGGATGGACACGTTGACGAGCATCGTACAAACGGCGAAGAAGCTGTTGGTCAACGGCTATGAATACCTACAGGATCGGATCAGCGGCATAGGGAAGATGCCCTCTTTGGCGAGTCTGATTCGACAGCGGTCGCGGCCTCCATCGACCGCGCCCCCTTGCCCATCTTCAACCGCCCAACCTCTTGCCGATATCGAACGGCTCGCTCTCGCTTAGCACTCTGGTGCCGTCTCCCCTTCCACCGTTTCGCGCCGTACCTGCCAGCAGCCGAATTCCCCTCCTGTTTATGCAGCTTCTCTGTTTTCGCGCGAAAGTCGTCGACCAGAAACGGCACGAGCTAGCACTTGGCAGGATACAAGTTCTGCGGCGTCAAATGCAGCAACTCCCCCCGCCGATGCAACTCAACGACGGCTCCGTCTGCGATCGGATAAGACGGATCCTCGCGATTTGCGAGTCGGACGAGAATACTCGTGTCGACGAGGTAGGCCACTACTCGTAAATCCCTTCGCTGCTGACTGCCGCGTCCGACAAGGACACACCGCAATCGACCGCAAGGCGGCGCAATTGCCGCTCCCAGTCGTCGCGAGAGTCTTCCCCGGCACTTGCCAAGAAGCGCTCTTGCAAGACCGCTAAGGCCAGACCCTCGGGCGAAACGCCCTGCCGCCGGGCGTGCTCATTGAGCGCCGTTTCCAATTCTCTACCGATTGAAATGACCATTCTTGCCTCGCCCAACAACTTGTATTCAAACCGCATTCGCGGTCAAAAGGGGAGCCGAATGCGCCGTTCGCAACCTCTAGTGCCAGGAATAGCCACCATTTGACCTGCCGCTTCTATTGTAACTGTGACTGACGGCCAATTGAAGGGCAAGCTGCCGGGCAGGATCATGTTTTATGTCCGTAATGCCGGATGCATCTTTCGCTATCTTGCCATTACGGCATGTGTCCGGGTCCTGCCAGTTCCTGGGCGATGCTACCGACGTTCCCGCCGGAACTGTTGTCATTCGCATCTCGCCATTTTCCCCTCCCCCCTCGACATCCAGGCCGCCGAGTATTACAATTATGGCAGATGTATTACTACGGAAAAGTACTGCCATGCCAGCACGTTTGCCCATCATCTTGTTCCTGGCCGCGATCGGCCTGATTTCCCTTGCCGATCGAGCCGCCGCTCATTTCCAGGTCCTCTTGCCTTCGACCGATGTCGTCGAGGACCAGGAGGTTCGCGCAATCGATCTCGATCTGCGTTTTACCCATCCCATGGAACAGAGCCCGACGATGAACATGGCCCGGCCCAGGCAGATTGCCGCCCTGGTCGGCGGCAAGCGCATCGACCTGGCCGGCCAACTCAAGCCGCGGAAGGTTGACGACAAGTCGGCTTATACCTGTTCGCTGTCAACGACCGTGCCCGGCGATTACGTCGTCTACGTCGAACCCGAACCCTACTGGGAGGCGGCCGAACAAAAGATGATCGTCCACTATACGAAAGTCGTGATCGACGTTCTCGGCGCGGAAAAAGGCTGGGACGCTTTGGTCGGCCTGCCCGTGGAAATCGAACCGCTCGTGCGACCCTATGGTCTCTGGACGGGCAATACCTTCCAGGGCATCGTCAGATATCGCGGCAAGCCCGTGCCGTTTGCCCGCGTGGAAGTCGAGTACTTCAACGAGGGCCGGCGCGTGAAGCCTCCGCGCGATGCATTCGTCACGCAAGTGATCAAGACCGATCCCAACGGCGTATTCTCCTACACGATGCCGCGGGCCGGTTGGTGGGGCTTCGCGGCATTGGTTACAGGCGATGAGAAAATGAAGAACCCGGAAGGCAAGCCGGTGGAGGTCGAACTCGGCGGGCTGATGTGGGTCAAAGCAGTCGATATGCCGGTAAAGTGAGGTCTTGCGATGCATATTTATGAAGGCATTCTCACGGCTACGTCCGCCGGGCAAGGCGCGCTCCTGGCCGGCACGGTCGCTGCCGCAGCGGGCACGATGATCGGCCTGCGGCGCTTGGACGAAGAGCAGATTCCCAAGGCGGCCGTGCTGGGGTCGGCCTTCTTCGTCGCCTCGTCCATCCAAGTGCCGATGTTCGGGTCGTCGGTCCACCTCGTGCTCAGCGGTCTGATGGGGTTGGTACTGGGCTGGGCCATTTTTCCCACCGTGCTCGTTGGACTGATCCTGCAACTGGCGTTCTTCTCCATCGCCGGCCCGACCGTGCTGGGGATCAACACGCTGATCATGGCCCTGCCGGGGGTGAGCTGTCACTACCTTTTCCGTTCGTCCGCGCAGCAACAACCGCTGGACGATCTTTGCGAGCGGCTTTCTCGCCGGAGCATGGGCAATCGTGCTGGGCGCCCTGCTGTCCTCCGTGGCGTTGACGTTGGCCGGCAAACCGTTCGTCGTGCTGGCCGGTTTCTTCCTCACGGCCCATATTCCGATCGCTTTGATCGAAGGCATGGTGACCGGAAGCGTGGTTGTCTTGCTGCGACAGGTCCGGCCGGAAGTGCTCCACGCGGCGGCGTTCGTTCCCCTCGCGCAAGAGGTCGGCGATGGGTAGTGGCGGGGCCAACAGAGTACACGCTGTAGGCAGTCTGCTGGTGCTGACGTTGTTTTTCTTCTGCCCCGCGCCTGCGTTTGCCCACAAGCTGTACGTCTTCGCGCCGAGTATTACAGGCGCCACGATCCATGGCCGCGCTTATTTTCCCGGTGACGTTCCCGCTCAAAAGATCGACGTTATCGTCCGCGATCCGGCGGGTGGCGAACTTGGCCGCACGACAACAGACGACGAAGGCAATTTCACCTTCACGGCCGGCAAGCGCGTCGATCATTACCTGGTGGCGGAAACGCCGGACGGCCATAGCGGTCAGTATATCGTTCGTGCCGCGGCCCTGCCCGACAGCCTCCCCGCGGATGTTCCAGCGGGAAGTGGCGGTTCGCAAGTTGCATCGCCAGCGACGGATCATGCGAGCCGGCCGGCCGCGGCGGGCAAGGAAGACGAACCAACCGTGGTCAGGGACCAATTGACTGAACTAGGCAAGCAAGTGGACCTGCTTCGCCAGCAAGTCTACGATTCCGAGGAGCGTCTTCGCCTCCGCGACATCTTAGGCGGCATCGGTTTTATTTTCGGGCTAGCCGGCCTGGCGTTGTACATGAAGGCTCGACAGAGAGCGTAGGGTGGGACAAGATCCGGCGTACCCGCGCAGCGGGTCGGCAAGCGCCGGCCCACCAAGACTAATCGGTGGGCCGGCACTCGCTACGCGATCTTGTCCCACCCTACGTCTCGACCACACCCTGCCACTACTATCGTCCATGTTCTCCCACGCCTTTCACATCCTTCACAGCGGCCCGTCCTACTTGGCCCGCATCGATCCCCGGGCGAGAATCGCGGCCGCAGTGATTTTGGCGTTGGTCGTGGCGGTTGCGAGAAGCGTGCCGGCGATGACGCTTGCCGTGGTGATCGGAGCCGGTTTGATTGCCCTGGCACGGATTTCGCCCGGCGATCTGATCCGCCGCCTGCTGCCGCTGGAGATTCTCCTGGCGGTGTTAGTGCTCGTCCTTCCCTTGCCGGCCTACCGCCATGACGAGATCCTTTTGGCAATCGTCGTGGCCTTGAAGGCCAACGCGGTCGTATTGGCGGTGGCCGCCTTGATCGGCACGATGGATGCCGTGACGCTCGGCCATGCCTTGGCCCATTTCCACGTGCCGCAGAAGTTGACGCAACTGATGTTGTTCATGGTCCGCTACTTCGACGTGCTGGGGCGGGAATATGCCCGGCTGCGGGCGGCGATGCGGGTCCGTTGCTTTCGGCCCGCCATGACTGGGCATAGCTATCGCATGTTCGGCTACCTGGTCGGCATGCTCTTGGTCCGCAGCTTCGACCGCAGCGAACGGGTGCTGGCGGCGATGAAGTGCCGGGGCTTCTGCGGCCGCTACTACCTGCTCGACCACTTTGCCTTCGTGCCTCGACGTGACGGGCCGTTCTACGCGGCGACATTCTTGCTGGCGGCGATCCTGATGGGCCTGGAGTGGATATGAACGAGCCATTGATCGAGTTTCGCGACGTGGATTTCGCCTACGGCCCGGGACGGCGGGTATTGAGCGGGTGCAACTTTTGCCTGCGGCCCGGCGAGCGCGTGGCCCTGCTGGGAAAAAACGGCTGCGGCAAGACGACGCTCTTGCACCTGACGGTCGGGCTGCTGCGACCCGGCGGCGGTCAGATCCGGGCCTTCGGCGGCCGGCGTGCGACCGAGGCCGATTTCCACGAGGTCCGTCGCCGAGTCGGCCTGTTGTTCCAGGATGCCGACGACCAGTTGTTCTGTCCCACCGTGGCCGAGGACGTTGCTTTCGGCCCGTTGAATCTCGGCAAGTCCCGCGACGAGGTCCGCCGCATCGTCGCCGGCACGCTCGATTCGCTGGGCCTGGCCGGTTACGAGCAGCGGGTGACCTATCGGCTTTCCGGCGGTGAGAAACGCCTGGTGGCCTTGGCTACCGTCCTGGCGATGCAGCCCGACGTGTTGCTGCTCGACGAGCCCAGCGGCGGGCTGGACGACGACGCCACCGAGCGGCTGATCGGCATCCTCGCCCGGCTGCCGCAGGCGATGATTGTCGTCTCGCACGACCGGGCGTTTTGGGAGGCGGTGACAACCAGCGCGGTGGAGTTGAAGGAAGGAAGAGTGGTTGCGAGTTTGCCGCAAGCATAAGGTTGTAAATGGTGTTAGATTGTCCCGGAGGGGCAGAGGCTCGTCCCGTCGTTTATCGGTGGGCGTGAAGGGAACAGGTTCCGGAGTCGCACGTGCGGCCCAGCATGCGGCTGAACGTCAGGCGATGGCGAGCGAAGAATCGGTAGAAAGCATCGGCCAACCAGCGGATGCCGGGCCACGCGGTCGGTGCAACGAGCCAGCCAAGCCCTACGGCGCCGTATGCTGCGCGAACGGCTTCCATAGCGCGGAGGATGCGGCCGTCCGGCAGAACGACGTGCATGGCGGTCCGCACCTGCTCCGCGGTCAGCCCATAGCGGTCCGGGTCGAAGGCTGGATCGGAGATGTCCTCCGCAACGATCAACCCCTTGGCATCGCGGCGTTTCAGGCTTTGCGTCGCGCGCCGACAGAGAGAACACTGGCCATCGTAGAGTAGTTTCAGTTGTTCGAGCATCATCTTTGGCTTCGTCGTCATCGACTACGGTCCTTCGATGATTCGTAAATCCCTTATCGGAACAGAGTTATTCTACGGTTTCTTGAAAGGATCATGCAATGATCGTTGCCGACGGCGGAAAAAGTTGCTTGATTCCGTCGGGTGGCACGACACATGTGTACAGAGGACCCCAGCCGGCTTGTCCGGCTGGTGAAAAAGTTTTGTTAGCGAAAGTAACGCCTGCCCCCAAGTTTCGTCCGCGTCCCGCCCGGCACCCTTCGGGTGCCGGGCGGGACGCGGACGAGTAGTCGTGTTGAGTTCTGCGTACTCGCTAACAAGACTCGTTCACCAGCCGGACAAGCCGGCTGGGGTCCTTAGCAAAAGTCCCGCGATTGCGATTGCATGCCGTCGAGATGGACGGAAAAATCCTCCAGCTTGGCGACCAGCACGTGAATATTCTCTCCGACCATGGGTACATGGTGCCCGCGCTGCAAAGGACCGGCGGCGATGAGGATCGTGGCGCCCAGGGCGGCGGAGCGGTAACGCTTCCACACGTCGGGACGGATGATCAAGTTGGCCGTCGCGGTCTCGTCTTCGAGAGTGACGAACGTGATGCCCTTGGCCGTCGAGGGCCGCTGCCGCACGAGCACCAGGCCCGCCACGCGGACCCATTTGCCGTTGGGCCAGGTCCTCAGCCCGCTGGCCGGGATGACGCGGAGCTTCTCCAGTTCGCCGCGGAGGAATTGCAACGGATGGGCCAGCAGCGAAAGCCCTGTCGTGCGGTAGTCGGCCAAGACTTCCTCGGCCGGCGTCATGGCGGGAAGATAGTTGCCGTTTAGCCCTGCCGTTGGCAGCGGCATCGTTTCGGTCGTGCTTTCCGCCGCGTCAAACAGCGGCAGCGGCGTTTGGTCCTGGGCCAGGGCGTCCCACAGCGCATGGCGGCGATCGGTCCCCAGCGAGCCGAAAACGCCGGCCTTGGCCAACCGCGTGATCGCTGCGCGGCTCAGGCCGGTGCGATGGGCAAAATCGTCGATCGATCGATACGCCCGCTCGCCGCGGCCCTGGACGATCCGCTCCGCATGCGCCCGCGGCAGTCCCCAGAGCATGCGGAAGCCGAGACGAAGAAATAGGGAAGGACACGGGGACGCGGAGACACGGAGACGCGGAGACGCGGAGATCACACAGCCCCCCGGTCCCTCCGTCCCCGCGTCTGTTCGTCTCCGCGTCTCCGCGTCCCCACTCCCCTCCAGCGTACAGTCCCACTGGCTATAGTTCACATCGACCGGCAAGACCTGCACGCCGTGTTCGCGGGCATTGCGCACGAGCTGCGCGGGGGCGTAAAACCCCAGCGGCTGACTGTTGAGCAACGCCGCGGTGAAAGCAGGCATGTAGTGATGCTTTAGCCAGCACGAGACGTAGACCAACAGGGCGAAGCTGGCGGCATGCGACTCGGGGAAGCCGTACTCGCCGAAACCGCGGATCTGATGAAAGACAGCCTCGGCCCACTCCGGCGTGAACCCGCGGGCGAGCATGCCTTCGGTGAGCTTGCGGTGGAATTGATCGATCACGCCCGGACGACGCCACGCGCCCATGGCGCGGCGAAGTTGATCGGCCTCGCCGGGCGTGAAGCCGGCCGCCTCGACCGCCAGCCGCATCGCCTGCTCCTGGAACAACGGCACGCCGAGCGTCTTTTCCAGCACGCGGCGGATGGCCTCGTTGGGAAACTCGACCGCCTCCTCGCCGTTGCGCCGGCGGAGATAGGGATGGACCATGTTCCCCTGGATCGGACCGGGGCGGACGATGGCCACCTCGATCACCAGGTCGTAAAAACACTTGGGCTGCAAGCGGGGGAGCATGCTCATCTGGGCCCGGCTCTCGATCTGGAAAACGCCCATCGTGTCGGCCCGGCGGATCATCTCGTAGACGCCCTGGTCGCCTTCGGGGATGTTGGCCAGCGTCAGCTTGCGGCCCGCGTGCTGCTGCACCAAGGCGAAACATTTGCGGATCGCCGTCAACATGCCCAAGGCCAGGCAATCGACCTTGAGGATGCCCAATTCGTCGAGGTCGTCTTTGTTCCACTGGATGACCGTCCGCTCTGGCATGGCCGCGTTTTCGATCGGCACCAGTTCGCACAACGGCCCGCGGGTCATGACCATGCCGCCGGTGTGCTGCGAGAGGTGACGCGGGAAGCCGACCAATTGCCCCACGAGTTCGATCAACTGCCGGGCCGTAGTTGTTTCGACGTCGATGCCCGCTTCGCGGCAACGGAGCGGCATGTCCGCCGCTTGCGGGTCGCGGAAATGCTCGATCCGCTTGGCTAGCCGGTCGATCTGTTCGGCGGGCATGCCCAACGCGCGGCCCACGTCGCGGACGGCGGAGCGGGGGCGGTAAGTGATCACTTCGGCTGTCATGCCGGCCCGCTCGCGGCCGTATTTCTGGTAGAGATATTGAAGGACTTCCTCGCGGCGTTCGTGCTCGAAGTCGACGTCGATGTCGGGGGCTTCGTTCCGCTCGCGGCTGATGAACCGCTCGAACAAGAGGTCCATCCGCTCGGGATCGACGGAGGTGACGCCCAGGCAGAAGCAGACTGCCGAGTTGGCCGCCGAGCCGCGGCCTTGGCAGAGGATGCCGCGACTGCGGGCGAAGACGACCAGGTCCCAGACGGTGAGAAAGTAGGCCTCGTAGTGCAGTTCCCCGATCAGTTGCAACTCGTGTTCGACGAGGCCCCGCACCTTGTCGGGCATGCCGTCCGGGTAGCGATTCCGCGCACCTTCCCACGCCAGCCGAGCCAGATATTCCATCGGCGTCTGGCCCGCTGGAGCGAGTTCCTCGGGGTACTCGTAACGCAACTCGTCGAGCGAAAAGGCGGTTTGCCGGGCGATTTCGAGCGTGCGCTGCAAGGCCTCGGGATAGCGGGCGAAGAGCAGGGCCAATTCCTCCGGCGAGCGCAGGTAGCGTTGGGCATTGGGAAACAACAGTTCACCGGCCGCGGCCACCGTGCAGCCGTGCCGCACGGCGGTCAGTACGTCGCTGAGCGGTTGTCGCTGGTGTACGTGGAAATGAACGTCACCCGCCGCGGCCAGCGGCACGTCCGCACGCTGCGCTAGTACCGCGAGTTGATCGAGTCGCTCTTGATCATTGCCGCGATGGTGCAGTTCGGCGAGGAGATAACAGCGGTCGGAGAAGATTTCGCGGTAGGCGGAGAGAAAGAGAGAAAGGGACTCCCCGCCTCCCTTTCCCCCTTCCTCCCCTTCTCCCCTCCCCCCACCGCACACTCCCGCCATCAAACCATCGCTATGCGCGGCGATGTCGGCGAGCGTCAGTCGGCATGCTCCCTTTTCGGCCCGGCGGCGGCCGCAGGTGATCAACCGGGCCAGGCGGCCGTAGGCGGCGCGATCGGTCGGCCAGAGGATCACGGGCAAGGCATCTTCGGGAGTGATCTCGGCGCCGATGACAAGCTTCAAGCCATGTTCCTTGGCCGCCACGTGGGCGCGAACGACGCCAGCCAGACTGTTGCGGTCGGTCACCGCCAGGGCCGCATAGTGGAGTTCCGCGGCACGCTCGACCAGTTCTTCCGGATGCGAAGCGCCTTCGAGAAACGAAAAATTCGATTTGGCGTGAAGTTCGGCGTAGGACATGGCGAAGGGAGTACACAGTAATTAGTCAAACATCCCATGCAAAAACCAGGGGCCGGCGGGCAGTCGGCGGAAGACCCAGTAGCAGCGGCCGGTGGTGGTCTCAATACGGTAATAGTCGCGGGCCACGCCGACCATGGGTACATGGCGACCATGAGTATATGGTGCCCGGCCGCGCCACCAGCCGGTTTCGATCCGCTCGGGTCCCATACGCCGCATGATCCGCTGTTGCTGGCCGGCGAAGGAAAATTGACCGTCGTCGATTCCACCCGGCAGCCGCACGGGCTGCGTCAGCAACCGCAGCGGCCGGGAGACATGTGGTAGGTTGGCCATCTGCCGGATTCGAGGCAGCGTGACTGCCCGGCCCAGGACCAGCGGCGTATAGTGGCAGGCCAATTCGGGTTGGGCGTCGGGGATCAATCGCACCCGCATCACGCGGGCCTGCCCTAGGCGATTGCTGAGCCGATCGATCAGGCCCGACAGGTGATACGGCTGAACGCGGGTTCGACCCTCGGAAAACATCTCTTGCTGCCGCAGTTCCAGCGGCGCAGTGGAGGCGGCGGTCAGGCAAATCGAATCGACCGGGCCGGGCAGTTGCAACGACTCGAACCGTACTTGCAGCAATTGCAGAAGGTGGTTCGCCCAGGCCGAGGGGCGAAACAGGCCGACGGCCACTTGCAACGGCTCGCCCGCCGTGCATTTCACGAGGCATTCCAGGCGCATGGCGCCGCGGCCTGCCTGGGTGAGCATGGCTGCCAGGCGGCGGACGAGGTGTTCCAGCGCCGATTCGACTGTTTCTCGCTGGGCCGTGGGAAACTCGGCCGACCAGCGGACCTCGAATTGCGGCGGCGGATCCCAGGCCGGCAGCGGTTCGGGGAGCCTGCCCGTCATGCGGTCCAGGCAATCCAATAACTCCGGCCCGAAACGCGAAGAAAGCTCGCGCCGCGGCAAGGCCTCCAATTGTTCGATCCGCCAAACGCCCAGGCCATGCAGCAGCGCCACGACCGGCTCCGGCAGGCGGAGGGCTTCGAGGGGCAGGCGGAAAACGGAAGAAAGGGAGAAGGGGAGAAAGGGAGAAAGGGAGATTCTTCCCAGTTCCCTTTCTCCCTTTCTCCCCTTCTCCCCTTCTTCATCCTTCATCTTTTCACCTTCATCTTGCTCCCCATACCACGCCAGCGCCCACGCCGCCCCGGGCGCGCCGGCCACGGCGGCACGAAGCTGCCAGCCGTGGTCTTGCAACTCGCCGACGATCCGCTCGACCAGCGCCGCTTCATCGTCGAACAAATGGACGACATTCGTAATATCCAGCAGCACGCTTTGGGGGAAAACGTCCGGATCGATTCCCACCAGGGGCGTGAACTGCTTGCATCGCGCCGCCACGGTTTGGAGAGCGTCTGCTTGCAGGGTGGGCTTTAGCCCGCCTTCCCGCGAAGGCGGGCTAAAGCCCACCCTACGGTGATTTTCAATCTTCAGGCAGAGAATGCGGTTCATGATCGATCTCCACTTCTACGGTTTGCTCGCCGGCCAGGCGTACATGGTGCCCGCCGCCGCGGCACGCAAGAGCACGACGCGCATCCGCCGCGACCCGGAGTACCGGGTGCCCCCGCCATAAGGCGAGATACACGGCAACGGTTCGACCAGCAGTCGCACGTCGGCCCAGGAGGGTTGGGACCGCACGCTTTCCGGCCGGATCAACAGGCCCAGGCCGCCGCCTTGTTCCACGGCCAGTTGCAGCCGCCGGAAGGTCCGGCCGTCGAGTTTTCCATCGAGCGATTCCGGCCAGGCGACCACCGCGGCCACGGCCGGACAGCGCAACGCCTGATCCAACGCCCAGGCGTGGTCGGCCTTGTTGCCAGGATGAACGACGATCAGCCGCGCGGGGTCGATCCCTTGGGCAACCGCCGCCAAGGGATAGAACTCGCCGGTCCGATCGAGCACGACGACCGCCCCCCCGCCACGGCAGGTCGTGGCCGCGGCGTGGAAAGCCAGCGTGGCCGTTCCGTCGCCTTCGCCGCGGCTCAGCCACTCGACAAGCGTGCCGGGCCGGAATCCTTTTTCAGGCAATGCCCGATCGAGTGCCGGGCAACCACTCGACAGGGCGGCTACCCGCTCCAGGGACGCGGGATCCTCCAGCGACTGCCGCCAGGATGCGGCGCCTTCCCATCGGGCAAGCTGTTGCCGCAGGGCCTCGATGCGCAGGTGTTGGCAAGGGATGTCGGGCATGCGTTGTGTACCTTTGTATATAGTGTACATTTGTATCAAACGCCTGTCAAGAGCTATCATCGGCAGGCGGAAGAGAGAACGTGAGGCCCCGTGTCTGGTCCTACCCCTACTCTGCGCAGAGTTGCGCAGTCGATCTCGTCCATCACGAGATCGACGGATACCCCACTTTGCTAACCATTCCCGGCTTGCCTATCGTCTGCCGTAGTGTATGGTTTCCTCGCAACGCGAAGACGTTGTTTCCCTTTGACCCCGAGGTGCAGATCTTGCAAAAGCTTGCGGCTACCCTGGCATCGCTACTGCTGATTGCGAGCTCGATCGGGGTCAATATCGCCCGTTACCCCCAGGTTGGGCGTACAGTTGACGCCGGGTCGCCGACAGATGCGGCCCAGCCCGTAAACTCGGCGCCAGTGGCCCAGCAGGCAAGCCTCGTCGAAACGGCCAAGCCGGATTCTCTGCCGGTGGGCAAACCCGAAATCGAGCCAGCGAAGTCCCCGCAGGCTGCCGCAGTTGCCGCTCCGGAAAACATGCGAGTCGAAGGCCCCTGCGATTCAAAGCCGGTAGCCGGTAACGCCGGTCCGCAACCGGAGCCAACCGTTGCGATACTGGAGGTGCGGCCGATGATCCCCATCGCCAGCCTGCCAGCGGTTGCGGACGGGTGTGATCCACCTGCCAGTGACGACGAACTACGGCGGCTTCCGCCCGCGGCCCCTGGTGTTTCCCCAGTTACTGGACTTCAGGCTGCGAGACCCGACGAGGCCCAGCCGTACCCCGTCACTTCCACCCCGTGACGAAGCTAAAATCAGCCCGTGGGGGCGGAAACCGCAGCTTGCTGTTGGCAAACCTGCCGCCCGCGGACCAACGCATTACGGGCCTTCAAGCAGACCTGGCGGAAGGCTTCGGGCCGGGAAACGCCGCAGAGGCGAAAAACTTCTTTGCCGTCGCGCTGAAAAATCAGGTCGCCCGCATGCAGAAAGTCCTGGCCGGGCAAAACGGCGACCGCGATGGTCTCGAATTCGTCGAGGCCGATCGACGGACCGTCTTTGGCCGTCAAGCCAAGCTGGATGATCAACCGGCCACTGGTAATGGTGTAGCGACGGCAGGCCCAGGGCATCAGCCGCCAAAGATAGACGGCCAGGCTGACCGGGATCGTCGCCACCGCCAGCAGCTTGCCTAAGGTGAAAAAACCATAGCCGAAACGATTTCCGGCCAGCCGGCCAACCCAGCGGCCAAGTGTCATGGCACCGATTCCGGGCCAGACGGTCATGATTTTTCTTTCGGTGATTTCGGGCATGATTGGGTCAAGCGATGGTGCGTCGAGAAGAGTAAAACCTGGGACTAGGGTCAGTTCTGGGCCACAGAGCTGTCGCTCGGCTCGATCCGCGTAATGTGGAGGGGATCGCAGTAGGCCAAACGCTCCGCCACTTGGTCGCGGACCTGCGGCAGGGCAATTATGACCTCCCGCCGCTGCACGATCGCGAGTTCGGGGTGCCGCACCTCATAGTTGGACCCGTCCGACATGAAAATCCGAAACGGTATGAACGGCTGCTTCCGGAGATGTGCGAGAACTTGTTCTGCATTCATACGTTGTTTCCCGTGACTTGGACAGCACTTAGGTCCGGCCGAAGAATAACTTCCCGGTTTTCCTCCTGGGGTGGCTGGTGGCTGAGCTTGCGAAGCCCCAGCTTATCCGGCATCGGCTGGGGCTTCGCAAGCTCAGCCACCAGCCACCCCCGCTTAATTGCGGAAGTTATTTTTCGGCCGGTCCTTACTATTCTACCGCGGGAACGCTGGGGCCGGAATCCCCGAATCCGCGAATCAAAAAATAAGACCCGGCCGGGATTTCTCCCGGCCGGGTCTCGATTTGCTTTGACTTGGTAGTGATTCTCGCATCTGAACCAGGTTCAGAACTGCCCAATTTTTTGCCTTATGTCGGACGTGAGGCCGACGGGCAAAATATCCTTAGAAAGGAGGTGATCCAGCCGCAGGTTCCCCTACGGCTACCTTGTTACGACTTAGTCCCAATCGCGGAGTTCATCTTCGGCGCTTAGCTCCTTGCGGTTACCACAGCGACTTCGGATGCCCCCCACTTTCGTGGCTTGACGGGCGGTGTGTACAAGGCTCAGGAACACATTCACCGCGGTATGCTGACCCGCGATTACTAGCGATTCCAGCTTCATGCAGGCGAGTTGCAGCCTGCAATCCGAACTGAGGCGCGATTTTTGGGATTTGCTTGCTCTCGCGAGTTTGCTTCCCTTTGTGCGCGCCATTGTATGACGTGTGCAGCCCTAGTCATAAAGGCCATGAGGACTTGACGTCATCCCCGCCTTCCTCCGGTTTAACACCGGCGGTCTCGCTAGAGTCCCCGACATTACTCGCTGGCAACTAGCGACAAGGGTTTCGCTCGTTAAGGGACTTAACCCGACATCTCACGACACGAGCTGACGACAGCCATGCAGCACCTGTGCTTGTTCCACCCTTGCGGGCGTGGCCCTGCTTTCACCGGGTTAATCCAAGCATGTCAAGACTAGGATAAGGTTCTTCGCGTAGCCTCGAATTAAGCCACATCATCCACCGCTTGTGTGAGCCCCCGTCAATTCCTTTGAGTTTCAGCCTTGCGACCATACTCCCCAGGCGGAGCACTTAACACTTTCGCTACGGCTAGAAGCCTATGGGGGGGCCTCCAACCCAGTGCTCATCGTTTACGGCTAGGACTACCGGGGTATCTAATCCCGTTCGCTCCCCTAGCTTTCGTGCCTCAGCGTCAGAAAAGACCCAGTAAGCCGCTTTCGCTCCTGGTGTTCCTTAGGATATCAACGCATTTCACCGCTCCACCCTAAGTTCCGCTTACCTCTGTCTTCCTCAAGCCCAGTAGTTTAGGGCGCAATTCCTCGGTTGAGCCGAGGGCTTTCACACCCTACTTTCTGAGCCGCCTACGCACCCTTTAAGCCCAGTGATTCCGAATAACGTTTGGACGGTTCGTCTTACCGCGGCTGCTGGCACGAACTTAGCCCGTCCTTCCTCTGAGTATTAGTCAATCCAGAGGGAGTACCCCCTGGAATTTCCTCCACTCCGACGGCGGTTTACAACCCGAAGGCCTTCATCCCGCACGCGGCGTCGCTCGGTCAGGCTTGCGCCCATTGCCGAAGATCCTCGACTGCAGCCACCCGTAGGTGTCTGGGCAGTGTCTCAGTCCCAGTGAGCGGGGGCATGCTCTCACACCCCGTACCCATCAATGCCTTGGTGAGCCGTTACCTCACCAACTAGCTAATAGGACGCAGTCCCCTCCTCAGGCGGAATCACACCTTTGGTCCAAAGACGTCATCTGGTATTACCTCCGGTTTCCCGGAGCTATCCCAGTCCTGAGGGTAGGTAACTACGTGTTGCTCTCCCTTTCGCCGCTGTCCTTCCCCTTGCGGGGAATTCTCGCTCGACTTGCATGCCTAATCCACGCCGCCAACGTTCATTCTGAGCCAGGATCAAACCCTTCAATTAATTATTCGCTTCTCCGTCAGGATTCCTCCCGCCGGATTAGTTAACTTTATTGAAAAGTTCATCTGGCAAACAAACAAACTTCTCTTTTGGCATCGACCCCTGACTTGCGTCAGAAGCCGAATACCGTTCTCAAATCCAGTTCTAAAACTGGCTGAAAATCAGAATTGAGGTTATCACTACCAAATTGTCAAAGAGCAAATCAACTGCCCGGCTAAAACTGGTCGTTTCAGCCGAGACGAGTCATTCTATCAGATCCCGAATCGGTGTCAATAGGCCCGGAGAAAATTTTCTCCAAACCGGCCACCGATTCGCGAGATTTCAAGGATCGGCTCGCTGCGGTGAGAAACTTGAATTACCCAGGTCTCAGCCGCAGCGTTGATGAGCCTTATTATGCCAGCATCGCCAAAGCCTACAAGGGGGCCCCGGGGAAAATTCTTCGCGAATTCAAAATCGAGGTTTTCTCGGGTCTTTTCCGGGGCCAGGGCAAAGCAGGCGGAGTCTGCGGGCAGTTGGAGGCTGTCCGGAAGGTTTTCGGCCGCAAATCAACATCAAAGCCCGACGCGCAAGCGAGGAATGTGCGCCAGCGAGCAGAAAAAGCCGATTCCTCGCTGACCCGCAAGCGGGTGCCCTGTCGGGCTTCAATCTGCCGGATAACTGAACAAACTTTTTGGATAGCCTCTCAAATTGCCGTGCAGGTTTGCTGGGTAATGGTAAAATAGGAAAAGCGCCCAAAACAAATCCTCCATGCTCGAACTTCAGTCCCATCCCAATGGCATTATCCTTCCCGTGCGGGCCCAACCTGGGGCACGGCGGAACGAGGTCCGCGGCATTCAAGACGGCGCCCTGAAGGTCTGCGTCACGCAGGCGCCGGAAAAAGGCAAGGCCAACAAGGCAATCGTGGAAGTCCTGGCCAAGTGGCTGGGAGCCCGGAAATCGCAGATCGAACTGATCTCCGGCGAAACGGCGTCCCAAAAGAAGTTTCTCGTTCGCGGCATCGAAAAAGAAGAACTGGCCCGACGAGTCGAAGCAAGGCTGACTGGGGATACCTAGGACCAAACGGTTTTCGGGTCGAGTTGCCTTAAGAATGCGGTGCCATACGTTGCGGAGAGTCTCGCGAAAACCGTTCGGTGCTAGTCGATGTGAATCCCCTTTTTGTGCGAATCGCCCGGATTTCAGAACCACAACCGCACGCCGCCGATCAGTCCGTTCCAATGCACGCTGCCGATGTCGGTGTACTCGTAACCGGTGTAAAGTTCGACCGACCGATAGACCACGCCCGCCGTTGTGCGGAAGCGGAAGAGCCCTGCATGGCCGAGCGTGCCAGCGTCCAGCACCGCCGAGAAGATCCAGGGTTTTGCGGGGTAAATGTCGGCCCCGTACGTAAAGTTGAAGCCCAGGTCGGTTTTCGTCGGATCGGTCAGCCAGTTCGATTCCCAGCCCCATGCGGAACTGCCCGAAATCACATTGGGCGAAACGAAAGGTCAGGTTGCAATCGCCGTTCCATAATCGATCCTGCTCGCCGTCGGCCAGATGTTCGGCCAGGTGCTGGAAGCGGGTGTCAAACTCGAATCGCGATGCGGTACTGAACAGCAGATGGCCGTTGATCCGATCGAGGTTGTCGAAGCCGTCGACGTAATCCGCGTCGAAGCGGATCGCAAACGGAAAGGTTTCCGGAGGGTTTCTCGTGTCGTCGTAGGGGAATTGATGCAATTCGGCCGGTTGCGAATAGTCGTCGTCGCAAAGCACTTTGGGCAGCCAAATCGGCGACGTCACGGCCCCACCGACCGCCACGGCCTCAGCCACCAGCCAGAGCAGCCCGTCGTCGCTCCCGTTCACCTGGCTGTTGATGCTGTTCTGGGCGGGGTCGTCGCTGGTAGCGGGGGTCCCGGGCAGTCCAACGCTGGACGACGACGAGGAGGGGCCGGGCGGCGGCCCGTTCTGCACGTCGTTGCGAATCGACTGCAAAGTTCCCTGTTGGGCATGAAGGGGTGCCGTTGTTCCAAGCAGCAGGCCCGCGGTCACCCCAACGCAAACCGCGCGGAACCTCCAAGCAAGCTTGCAGGGAATCGCTGCCATCGCTCAACCCCGAGACCATTGCGGACGCTGAACCGAATCCCAGACGAGGGGCGAATATTAGCAGATCCAGACCGTTGGGGCAAGATCAACCGCACAACAGAATGGGGAGAGAAAGTCCTCATCTTAGTGCCTGTCCAAACAAGTCCGTGATTTGATCCAAGCTGCCCTCACCCCCTGCCCCTCTCCCGCGTACGGGAGAGGGGAGTTGTTCTCGGACAGGCACCTACTCTTCCTGCTGCCGCAGCCGGGCCAGGACGCTGAAATCTTCCAGCGTCGTCGTGTCGCCGACCGTCTCCCGGCCGGCGGCGATGTCGCGGAGCAAGCGCCGCATGATCTTGCCGCTGCGGGTCTTGGGCAGCGACGCCGTGAAGCGGATGTCGTCCGGCACGGCCAGCGACGCCGATCTCCTTGCGGACGTGGTCCTTCAGCTCCTGCCGCAACTCCTCGCTGGGCTCGAATCCGCCGGCCAGCGTGACGAACACCGCCACCGCCTCGCCCTTGAGCTCGTGCGGCCGGCCCACCGCGGCCGCCTCGGCCACGGCCTCGTGGCTCACCAGGGCGCTTTCGATCTCGATCGTGCTCAGGCGGTGGCCGGAGACGTTCAGCACGTCGTCGATGCGGCCCATGATCCAGTAGTAGCCGTCCTCGTCGCGGCGGGCGTTGTCGCCGCAGAGATAGCTGTGCGGCACCTCGCTCCAGTATTGCAGCTTGTAGCGCTCGTCGTCGCCCCAGATGCCGCGCAACATGCCGGGCCAGGGCTTGGCGATCACCAGCCAGCCGCCGTTGCCCGGCCGCCACCGGCTTGCGGTCCTCGCCGACGATCTCGGGAAACGATGCCCGGCAGCGGCCTGCGTGCAACTGCCGGGCTTGGTCGGCGTGGCGCCGGGCAGCGGGCTCATCATGATGCCGCCGGTCTCGGTCTGCCACCAGGTATCGACGATCGGGCAGCGGCCGCCGCCGATCTTCTCGTGATACCACATCCAGGCCTCGGGATTGATCCCTTCGCCCACGGTGCCCAGCAGCCGCAGGCTCGACAGGTCGTGCTTCTCGACCCACTGGTCGCCCCACTTGATGAACGTGCGGATGGCCGTCGGGGCCGTGTAGAGGATGTTGATGCGGTACTTCTCGATCATCTGCCACCAGCGGCCCTAGTCGCGGCGCGTCGGGGGCCCCTTCGTACATGAAGACCGTCGCCCCGGCCGACAGCGGGCCGTAGACCACGTAGGTGTGCCCGGTGATCCAGCCGATGTCGGCCGTACACCAGTAGATGTCGTCGTCGCGGAGGTCGAAGACCCATTCGGTCGTCTTCTTGGCGAAGAGGTTGTAGCCGGCCGTGGTGTGCTTGATGCCCTTGGGCTTGCCGGTCGAGCCGCTGGTGTAGAGGATGAACAGCGGCGTCTCGCTGTCCAGCGGCTCGGCGGGGCAGTCGGCGCGAGGCCTCGGCCATCAGCTCGTGCCACCAGAAGTCGCGGCCGGGGTTCATCGTCACGGCGTTGCCGGTGCGGCGGAGCACGACGCACTTCTCGACCGTCGGCGACTTCTGCAAGGCCACGTCGACGTTCTCCTTCAGCGGCAATTGCTTGCCGCGCCGCCAGCCGCCGTCGGCCGTGATGATCAGCTTGGCCGAGGCGTCGTTGTTGCGCTCGGCGATGGCCTCGGCCGAGAAGCCGCCGAAGATCACGCAGTGGACCGCGCCGATGCGGGCGCAGGCCAGCATGGCGATCGCCAGCTCCGGCACCAGCGGCATGTAGATCGAAACCACGTCGCCCTGGCCGATGCCCAGCTTCTTCAGCACGTTGGCGAACCGGCAGACCTCGGCGTGCAGCATCTGGTAGGTCAGCACGCGGGTGTCGCCCGGCTCGCCTTCCCAGATCAAGGCCGCCTTGTTCCGCCGCGGGGTGTGCAGATGGACGTCGAGGCAGTTGTAGGAGACGTTCGTCTTCCCGCCGACGAACCACTGGGCGAACGGCTCGTCCCACTGGAGCACTTTCGTGAACGGCTCGAACCAGTGCAGTTCGCCGGCCATGCGGCCCCAAAAGCCCTCCAGGTCTTCGGCCGCCTCGCGGCAGAGGTTTTCGTACTGCGCCATCGAGCCGATGCGGGCCTTGGCCGCGAAATCGCGTGGCGGCGGGAACAGCCGCTCTTCTTTCATCACGTTGTCGATCTGGCCCGAACTTTGTGACGACATGGACAATCCCCTCCGCAAGAGGTGGTAGCAGGGAGCAAAAAATCCCAGTAAAAGCTGTCAATAAGCCTTGCGGCAATTGTAGCGCATGGTCAAGGGGACAACAATAGTCGCTCCAGAGGTCACTTCACGATCGAGCGGTAATAATCGATCGACCGCCGCAGACCTTCGTCGAAATGGACGGCCGGTTCGTAGCCGAGGCACTTTCGGGCCTGGGTGATGTCGGCCAGGCTTTCGCGGACGTCGCCCACCCGGGCCGGCTCGTGCCGCGGCTGGATGTTGGTGCCCAGCAGCCGATTGAGCAGGTCGATCAGCATGAGCAGATCGGTCGCCCGGCCTTCGGCCACGTTGAAGGTGCGGCCGGCCACGCCGGGGGCGTCGGCCGCCAGCAGATTGGCCTGCACGACGTTGGCCACGAAGACGAAATCTCGCGACTGCCGGCCATCGCCGAAGACGACCGGCTGCCGGCCGGAGAGCATGGCCGTGATGAAAAGCGGGATCACCGCCGAGTAGGGGCTGGCCGGATCCTGCCGCGGCCCGAAGACGTTGAAGTAGCGCAGGGCCACCGTTTCCAGCTTGAAGGCCGCCGAGAAGGCGTGGCAGTAATGCTCCGAGGCCAGCTTCGCCGCCGCATAAGGCGACAGCGGATCGACCAGATCGGTCTCTCGCTTGCAACTCAACGGCTGATCGCCATAGGCGGCTGCCGAGGCCGCGAAAACCACTCTCCGCACCCCCAGCCGCCGCGCGGCATCCAGAACATTGACCGTGCCCGTGCAGCAAGCGGCGTGGCTGTCCAGCGGGCGGTCGATGCTCCACTGGACCGAGGCCAGGGCCGCCTCGTGGAAGATGCAATCGACCCCCTCGACCGCCCGGTCCACGGTGGCGGCATCGACGATATCGCCCTCGATCAGTTCGATGCGGTCGCGGAAGGCGGCCAGGTTCGCCAAATTGCCGGTACTGAGGTTATCGAGCACGCGGACGCGGTCGCCGCGCTGGACGAGGGCTTCGGCGATATGAGAACCAATAAATCCGGCCCCGCCGGTTACGAGAAAAGTTCGCATGGTTCTGACTCCCGTGGGAAAAGCGTCAATTCTAACAAATATGGTACAAAAGGGTATCATGGAGGCGCACCATTTCACGGCCTCTCCGTGTTCCACGCCCCCCTGCGGGTGCGAAAATCGCGACTGTCCACTCGCGGCGATCCTGCGATATAATTTGTTTGAACGCCTTCCACGCAACGTGAACTTGGAGAAGCAGCGCCCATGTCCGAAGGATTTCCCAACCCGCTCGGCAATCCCCAATATCCGCCCCCAGCCGGTCCCGCCCTTCGGACCCGATCCGCGCGACGGACCCCATCGGGGTGGGGTTCGCCTCGGTCTGGGCCATTTGGGTGCTGTTGTTCTTGCTGCTTCTGTCGATTGTGCCGACGTTGGTCGAACAGATCCAATATTGCGATCACGCGGGGCAAGGAGCGGGCCGAAGCCGAAGTCGCCCGGCAGTTGCTCGACGAAGGCCGCGGGGCCACGATTGGCCAGTACCGCTACGTCGTCAAGGCCGTGCAATCCTCCGTCGTCGGCGTGAAGGCCTCGCGCAGCCTCGACGGACAGCGACAACGATGAATTGTCGTCCTTCCTCTTCGGCCCCGGACGGCGGATTGCGCGAGCAGGACCAGGGTTCCGGCGTGATCGTCGACGCCGAGGGCTACATCATCACCAATTACCACGTCGTCGACCGCGCCTCGGAAGTCAACGTCGAATTGAGCGACGGCAGCAAGCATCAGGCCCAGGTCGTCGGCACCGATCCGGCCACCGATCTGGCCGTCTTGAAGATCGGCGCCGCGAACCTGACGGCTGCCCCGTGGGGCAAGAGTTCCGATCTGGAAGTGGGCGATCCGGTCCTGGCGATCGGCAATCCGTTCGGCCTGGCCCGCACGGTCACGGCCGGGATCTTGAGTGCCACCGGCCGGCACGCCGTCGTGGAGAACGTCAATTACCAGGACTTCCTGCAGACCGACGCCGCCGTGAATCCCGGCAACAGCGGCGGTCCCTTGGTCAACATGAAGGGCCAGATCGTCGGCATCAACACGGCGATCGTCGGCCCGACCTACCAGGGCATCAGTTTCGCCATTCCCAGCGACATGGTGCAGCAGGTTTACGACCAGTTGATCAAGTCGGGCAAGGTCGCCCGCGGTTGGCTGGGGGTCTCGATGAAGGAGCTTCCGCCCGAGGAGGCGGAGAAGCTCGGCGTGCAGCGGCGCCCTGGTATCCGGCGTGATTCCCGACTCGCCCGCGGCCGAGGCCGGCATCCAGCCCGGCGACATCATCACCAAGTGGAACAAGAAGCTCGTGAGCGGTCCCGCCGAGTTGGGACTGCAGGTTGCGTGGTCGAAGATCGGCGAGAAGGCTACCGTGACGGTTCGTCGCGGCGACGAGACGCTGGAGTTCACGCGTGACCGTCGGCCAGCGGCCGGAGCGGCTGCGGTGAGCGCGGTCATTAGGAGAAGCGAGAATGCCTGAGTTTCCTCAACCGCTGGTACGGACTTTCGTGGTCTGCGACGAGATTTATGAATCGCGGCAACAAACGAAATTCGTGCTGGTCAATCCGTTCAACACTTCAACCTTCGCCACGTTTCCGGCAACGATTCGGGCAGCCATTTACGTGGATCTGGCCGACGTCCGCGGGCGTTACGCGATTAGTTTGCAACTGGTCGACGACGACGGCGAGATTGTCGGATCATGCGACAGCGGGTGCATGTTCGAGGAACAGGATCCCCTGCGGCCGCACCGGGTCATTTTGCCGGATATACGACTCACCTATCCGAAACCGGGCCGTTACGATTTGGTGATGCTCGCGAATGGGCAATCGCTGGCGGAGCACTGCGCTATGGGCACGCAGTGCTTGATGGGAGTTATCCGGGAACCGCGACCCTCCAGCCAAATCAGGCGTGGGGCACGATCACCCGTAGCGGCGGCGCCTCCGGCCAGACGACCGGGAACTGGTCCTACGCGGGCAGCGGCGGTTATTCGAAAGACTATGGCGCGGTGAACGGCACGCTGTGCGAGTCGGGAAGCAACTCCTTTTCGATGGGCTATGAGACGATCGCATTCCCGCCCGCGAAAGTCGTGTCCAGCGAGCCGGCGAATTGGCGAGCTTTATCCGACATGACTCAACGCTTCCTCAAAAAACCGCTCGTGCTCGCGGACGGCTTCGATGTCGTTGAATAAGACATCGCTGGCCTGCGCGATCCGCTCCGTCACGTACCTCCGGTAATCGCGGTCCGTGGCGACTTGCACGGCCTTGCCGACGTACTCGGCGGGCGAAAGCACGACCAGGTCGTCCACGCCCATCTTCCGATAGAAAGCCTGCGTGACGCGGCCGACGAACAACTTTCCGGGCATGGTCACCAAGGGCAAGTTGTAGGAGAAAATGTCGTAGCACGAACTGTTCGCGCCGTAATGCGGCGGGTCGATCACGACGTCGGCAAGTTGCAAAAGACGACAATAATTGCCGAAATCCTGCGGCGGCAGGAAGACGATCCGCTCGTCAACTCGCTTCGCCGCTTCACGTAGGATAGGTTTCCAACCTGTCTCATGTAGGATAGGTTTCCAACCTGTCTCATGTAGGATAGGTTTCCAACCTGTCTCATGTAGGATAGGTTTCCAACCTGTCTCCCGTAGAGTAGGTTTCCAACCTGTCGTCCCAATCGCGTCAACCCTCGTCGTCTCATCCGGCAGCGTGGCAAGAACCCTTCGCCCAAATCGCTCCTTCAGCCGCCGCGCAACCTGGCCGCCGCGGTCCGCCAGCAGCACGACCAAGGCCCGCGGGTCGGCCGTCAATATCCCGCTCAGGAGGGGATCGATGTCCGGGTGCAATTTCAACGGGTTCTGGAAACAGACATACAAACGCCGGTCCTCGGGCAGACCGAATTCACCGCGGGCCGCGGGCGGGGTCGCCGCCGCGCGGGCCTGGTAGCGAAAGAGCGTCCGCGATTGCCACAGCCGCTCGCGTATACTGCGCCTCGCGAACCGGGCGATTCGACCAGTGTACTGGAAAAAAACCAGTCGACGGCCGGCACGCCGCAGGTCATCGTCGAGCCCAACCGGTGCATTGCACGGGGGCGAGCCGGGCGAAGGGGAGAAAATAGTTCATGGCGTCGGTGCCCACTTCCCAGTAGTAGATCAGGTCGCAGGCCGCCCCGCGGACTTGCCGGATGGCGTCCGGGAGCGAGTCGCCGAAGGGAACGAAACGCAGGCCCGCCCGCCGGATCCTCGTTTGCAGCGTTTTCACGATCGCGCGCGAGCAGAGGACCACTACGTCGAAGCGATCGCCGTCAAGCTGCTCGATGATCCCCCGCATCGATTGCAGGAACATGCCCTCGTGCCGCCGGGTAACGAGGATGCCGATCCGCTTGCGGTCGCGCAAGCCGCTACCTACCGGCGGTTGTTCGTCGCGGAAATACGGCGTGAAAAGTGTGGCGAACTGTTCCTTCAGCCGCCGCTGGTCGCGGCCGTGGTAGGCCAGGCCAAAACTCGGGAACACGCCCGCCGCCAGCAGGTCGTCGTAGGATAGGTTTCCAACCTGTCGCGTCTGATCGCAGGATAGGTTTTCAACCTGTCGTCTCCCCCGAGGCCGGTTCGAACCGACAATCTCCCCTCGCTCGTCCGGCGCGGCACGGGAGTTGGGTGCGGCGGGTGCGGCCGTCTGGGCGACGCTGTCCTCGGCGCCGCCCGCGACAGGTTGAAAACCTATCCTACAGCAGCGCTCCAGCACCCCCTTCATCCTCTCGCAATATTCTTCGATCTCTCGCGCGTTCTCGAATACGGCCGGCCCGCAAAGTTCCGCCCGCAGCCGCCAGAGCGGCTTTTCCGGCCGCAGTCCGGCCGCCTGGGCAAAATGTCGCCGGGCTTCTTCCGCATCGTGCGACTCTTCGCACGCATTGCCCAGGCTGAAACTGCGCGTTAGCATCGCTCGCCTTCAGCTTGATCGCGGCGCGGTACTGATCGGCCGCCTGCTCGCGCAAGCCGGCGTTGAGCAGCAGGTTTCCCCAAGCACCGTGAAACTCGGCGCAGGGCGCCGCGGCCAGGGCCGCGTTCAAGAGTCGCTGCGCCTCCGCGTCCCGGCCCTGCTCGCCGAGGAGAGCCGCCAGCCGGGTCGTGGCGTCACGATGCCAGGGCTGAATCTGAAGCGCGCGGCGAAAGGCGGTCTCGCTCCCCTCGCCCGCTTGCGGCAGCGGGACCGGGGCTGTGGGCATCTCACTCCCCTCGCCCGCTTGCGGCAGAACGGCAGGGGGTGACGGCGTCTTGCTCCCCTCGCGCGCTTGCGGGAGAGGGGCCGGGGGTGAGGGCCCGTTCGACTCAACCTCTTCGCCGCGGGCCAATGCCATGCCCAGATTGGCCCAGGCGTCGGCATATTCGGGACGGAGTTCGACGGCGCGTTGAAACTCGGCCAGGGCCTCCGCGCGACGGCCGATCGCGAAGAGGACGACGCCGTAGTTGTTGCGGTAGACGGCTTTGTCGGGCACCCGTGCGACAGCCCGGCCGATCAGGTCCAGGGCCTCTGCATGCCGTCCCTGCTGCTGGCGAATGACGCCCAAGAGATGGAGTGCCCCGGAGTGATCCGGCTGTGCGGCGAGAATTTGCAGGTAGCGCGCCTCCGCCTCGGCAATCTGGCCAGCCTGGTGAAGCCGCAACGCTCCGTCAAATCGGGATTCGGTTTGAGTCGGCAACTCGCTCATCACTTCTTCGCCGCGCTACCTTGATTTGCGTCCGTCAAGGGACTTGCGGGATGGAAATAGCCGTTTACGGGCGCTACGCAAATAGACTCAAACTTATTGGACGCGCGGTCTTCCTACGGAATATAATATGGATCGCCATTGTTCTTGGTGATCAAGAAGAAGAAGGCGGCGGCATCGATCCGCTTGGAAAGTTGTTGTACCGACGCGTCACCGAAGCCGACCATCACCACTGCCGGATGTACTGACGACGGGCCATAGGCCGGGTAGTTCGTCCCTTGGTCCGTCGTGGTCCAGGCAGGGCCCGGATCGCCGTCGCTCGCGTACGCGCCTGCGTCGGCCCCCGACGGACTACAGTCGTACATCAAGAAAGTCCGCATGCCGGCGCGCGTGACCCCCGAGGAGTCGCCCCACGTGTCGTCATAATGGGCCGGCGTGAAGTAGTTGTACAGCGCGGCCGGCATCGTGCCCGTCGGAACCGAGCAGGGAGTGCCCTGAGAGTTCGATCCACTGCCGGGCAGACCGGTCACCACGCACTCGGAGCCGATGACCCAGCAACTGGCGGTGCTGTCGGTAGTCTCGCACAAGAAAATGGTGTGCGACAGCCCGTCGAGGATTTGGGCCGCGGGGAGGTTCTTGGGGCTCGGGTAGATTGCGCCGTCGGGATGGATCGCCGCCGTGCCATACGGAACGGCGCCGCTGTTCGACGCAGGGGAAACATATTGCGCGAAGGCCAGACTCTGTTTGCAAGAGGCGCCCATCGCCTTGTAGTTGGTGATGCCTTGCTGCTGGCTGCCAGTGTTCAGATTGTAGAGCTGGCCGCCATAACTGGGACAGATGAACTCTTTCATTACGGTAATGATAGCGCACCCGAGCGGATCCTGTGGGACGGCATCTTCGTGCGGTCGCACAACTTTGCCGTCGCTGCCGAGCGACCGCGGCATTACATCATATATGGCCTCCTCGTTCATGAACGGCAACAATTTGACCAGGAAGCTGTAGCCCCCGATCTTGTTCGTTGTGGAATTCTCCTGGATCGCCTCTGCCGCGGGCGGATAGGCGTTGTTATAGGAGCGGGAATACCCCTCGAAAGCCACCCCCATCTCATGGACCTTATTCTGGCATGCGAGCCTCCTCGCCGCCTCGCGATGCCAGTTCATAATCGGCAAGAGCATCGCCACCCCCATGCCGACAACGGCAATCAGCACCAGCAGCCCGACGGCGGTGAAACGTGTCATGGAAGGTTTTGCGACCATAAGGCATCCCGACGAAAAAAAAGGGCGTGCTAACATTCAATCCGGGCTGAACGGTCTACGGTGCCGGTACGTACTCGTCATACCAGTTGAAACCTGAAGCATACTGTTGAAGTTTTCCATCTTTGTCAATTTTTTTCAGCGCGGCGCGTTCCGCGGTCATATCCGTTGCCGCGTTGTCATGACCGGCGGCGGACGAGGGAAAGTGCTGCGGATAAAACCAGGTTCCGACCCTGATGCCACCCTCGAAGTCGTTGGGACGCAGCGTCGAAAAATGGAATGCAAGATCGTAGACGACCTTCTGTGGCATGCCCGGACCTAACGGCCTTGTAATCGTGATGGGCGCGAACGTTGTCTTGGGGATGGAAGCCGAGAAGAATCGGACCTGCCCATTAACCAAATCCTTCGTGGGAAGCAAAGCTTCCCAGACCGCCGGAATGCCTACCTGGCCGAGCATCATCTCTTCGAGGCCCGCAAACTGCATACAATATGCAAGATGATCCTCACTGCCGTCAGCGACTGCCCATAATTCGCTGGCGGTCGTCGCGAGTGACGCGAACCGGGTAGTCGCCGTAGCTTCGTCGATGTACGGCCTTCCATAGGACCAATTGTTCACCTTGCTTGCGGCATCGTCGATACACTTGGCGCTTCCGCAGACGTCGCTACTGGTGACAAGGTTCAAACGCTCATAGGTAATGTCGTTTGCGCCGGCCCCGGTCGTTGACTGCCAGTTCGTAGCCGCGGACGACCAAGCTGTGATCGGCTCACCATAGGTCGTGAAGATATCGTTGGTAATGACGCCAATCTGCTCTGAAATACCTCCGCCCATGGAAACGGTCCAGCGAAGGGTGTCCTTTTGGACATGCGCAATCGTCCCAGGAAGGCTGACGAGCGAGGTTTCGACCATCGTGGACGGTGCGCCGGAAGAAGTGCCGCAATCAAAGAAACTTAGATAATTACCGTTCCCGTAAAGCAGGTAGGAAAGGCCTATTGGCTCAACGTCAAGCACCAGTCTAAACCGGGCATGGGTCCCCATCTGCTGGCAAAATGTAAGTTGTTCGGGGTCCGACGGTTCATCACATACGACGGTGTTGCTGTACGGAGTTCCCGCCGTCGCACAATCGCCGTCGGGCGAAGTATCAATGATGTTGTTGCCGGAGGCGTCGCGATAATTGCTCTCCACGATCCCGCCCAATAAACTCACGCTGGCTACGGTCGCTTTGATCTTGCGAAGATTAAGCACCGCTGAACCAGGCGATACATAGTTCAGGGAAATGGAAGAGTCGTTGAGGAACTGGCTGGTGGTCGTCCCATACACGAAGAGTTCGACCTGCGTCCCCGGCGCGAAGGTTTCGCCGCTGGTAATGTCCGTATACAGCCAGGACTTTCCGCCGACATTCTGCGTCGGGAGGAATCCATAAACTGCCAGTGTGGGACTGTAGTCCAAGCGAAAAACACCGTCTCCGGCCTTGCCGCAGGTCATCAATAGGTCGACGTGTTGATGATCCCAGATTCCGGGATCCAACGTCGAATTCGAATAGAAGCTCGGGCCGCCGGGGTTGGTCGAATTTTCGCGCAGGAGGATAATGTTGCTGAGTGGCGCGGCGCCGGCGACTCCGAGAAACGGCGTCAGATCGCCGGTGACCGGCTTGATGTCCCCTTTGCCCGTGCTCGGGTCGCCTACCGTGACGTAAAAAAACATTCCGGTGGTGTCGGCCGCGTCCAGCAGGGTCGGCACGGTGATCGTCTGCGTGGTCGTACCGGCGGGGAAGTCCAGGGTGCCGCTTTCGCCGGTGTAGTCCACGCCCGCGACCGCCGTGCCGTCGGACGTCGAATAGGTCACCGGTAAATCGTAGGGCATTGCGTGCGACAACGTCACCGTGAATTGCTCGCTGTCGCCCTCGAAGACCTCGGCGTCGCCGACACAGACGCTGGGCCGCGCAAGCACGCCCGGCGGATTGCTCGCGCTCGGTCCGTTGCCCCCGCCCGACCCGCCGCCGCCTGGCCCGCCGCCGCCCGACGGGTTGCTCGCGCAGGGCGAGTCGGCGTCGGAAATCGTGATCGTCGCCTCTTGGTTCGGCGGCGCGGCATTGTACGTCGTGCCCGAAATGTCCAGCTCGACCGTCACCATGTTGCCCCCTGCGCTACTACTCCCGTCGGGCTGAATCGTCATGGCGTCGGCCGTAGTCTCGGAAGCGGAATCGACGTAGAGGGGATCGATCGTGATCAGCACGGAGCTAACCCCCGCGGGAAAATAAACACTGCCGTCACCCCCGCCGTACGCGGTGGGATCCGTGCCGACCGTGTAGTTGAAATCGGTTCCCGCGGCCGCGCCGCTGCCCGTCGGGTTGAAGTCGACGTCGACCCAGGCCGGCTCCGCCGCCGAGCCCGACCGGGAGACCGTGAACTGGGGCAGCCACGGGCTCGACGCGGGCGCGTCGGGCACGACCGCGTAGGTCGTCGCGGGGTCGTCGCAAAACGCGCCCGTCGCCACACCGCTGAAGGGGCTAAGCAAGCTGAGGATCACGGTCTTGTCGATGGCCTGGCAGTTGGCATTCAGGATCGGATTGATCTCGACCAGCGCACTCCCTTCGACGCCGCCCGGAAATGTCACCCAGGGCTGGGCGATCGGGTAGTAATCGATTCCGGCCTGGGCCGTGCCGCCAACCGTGAAATAGATCCGCACGCCGCCCGCCGGCGCCACCCCGTTCAGTTGGATGACGAACTTGATGGGGAGACCCGAGGCCATGGAACCGATGGGCTGCAAGGCATAGACGCTCGCCGCCAGCGGGGCGTCGTCCTTGATCGTCACGGTGCCCTGGTCATGCGCGGTGTCGTTGCAGAGGTGGTAATCGGCGCTCGCCGCCAGAGTGAGGACCACGGTTTGGCTGCCGTTGGCAAGCGCTACGTCGATAGGGTTGATCGAGATCGTGGCCGAGGCCGCCCCGGCCGGAATGATCACGTCGCCCGAAAGCATCCGGTAGTCGTCGCCGTTGACGGCCGTGCCGCCGAGCGTGTAGCGGACCAGCAGGTCATGATCCAGCGTCACGCCGTTGGCCAGCTTGACGGTGAACTTGCCGGCGCTGCCCGATTCCGTAGCGTTCGGAACGGTAGTCGCCAGGGTGACCGTGGGCAGGTCGTCGTAGGAGGGAAAGGAGCAGGAAAAGGTGACTCGCGCCAAACCTAGGTAGTTTGGCGGGACTCTCTGGCCAGCAAAACGCCTGCCTTCTCCGAATTTGGTTCCTCTCACATTTCCCCTCCCCGCCTTGGTTCGCATCTTCACTGTGCATGATGTAATTTCGGAACAGTGTCCTTGGCGCCAGGGTCGATTGCACGCAGCGCCTCGGCAGCAGACTCGCGCACCAGCGATGCAGGATCGCTCAACGCATAGCGGAGTTCAGGAACGGTGGCCTTGGCTTTCGGCCCGATGCGGCCGAGAAGACGAGCCGCGCTCTGCCGCATACTTGTCCGTGGATCCCGCAAGGCGCCGCAAAGTTGGGGAACTCCCTCGGCCGCATCGGGCCCGAGTGAATCCAGGATCTCGGCCGCTACCCGACGATTCGCCTCGGCCAAATCGTGGACCACCGACAGAGCGTAGGGTTTCGTCCAGACATCGTCTGTTACGTGGGAGGCTATATGAGCCAACTCGGGAACGGCCGCTTTTGCCGCCGGCCCCATCTTTCTAAGCGCGACGAGCGCTTGCTGCCGAATATCGGACCCTTCATTTCGCAAAACGGCCCGCAATTCGGGCACGGCCTCTTTTGCGTCGGGCCCGAACGCGATTAGCGCCGCCACGGCGGTTTGCCGCACCGCGCGGTCGTCGTACGAGAGCACCTTTCCAAGACCGCGAGCATCGCGCAGAGGCACGCATTTGCGAACATTCTCCAGAACGTTTACGGCGTTGCCGATTCTGGCCAATGACTCCCCGGCGGATCGCCGAACGTCGGCATCCTCATCGTTGAGCAGCCCTTTTAGATCGCCGACCGCGTTGGCCGCCGCCGAACCGTACTGCCCGAGCGCCCAGGCTGCCGCCGCGCGTCCCTCGGCATCGCGATCGCGCAATCCCCGTATCGCGGCGGCCACGTAGTCGGGTTGGATCGCCTCAAGCGCGATCGCGGCGTCGCGCCGCACGTCGAGGTCTCGATCTCGCAGCGCGGCAAACGCATCTTTTTCAGAATCCCGTCCACCGCACGCCCGGCAAATTGCAAGCGTACGTCGGCGCACTATCTTGTCTGGGCTAAGGAGATCCCCATGCAAATGGTGCATCAATCTTGTTTGGTCAATGGCCCATAAAGCGAACGCAGAATAGGATCGCACGTCGTCATCGGAATCCGCTAGCGCCTTTCGCAATTCGGGAACAACGTCGGTCAGGTAACCGCGAAGTTCCGCGCGCGGCAATATCATTGACAGCGCGGACAATGGCAACACGCTCCCGCGGTGCGCCGGTTGTCAATTGTCTTGCCCAAACGCCGCGATGTGAAACGGCCAGCAAGAAGCAACGACATGACGGGTATTGCAATTGCGTCGCCGTTGGCGTTGCGATTCCCACGAGTGAGGTTCCCTCTGCGTCCTGAAAGAAGTAACGGGAAGCCGTTGGGTCCCTTGGTCCTTCAACCAAGACGCGGCGAACGCGCGCAATGCCATCATGGGTACTTATGGCGTACTTATACTCTACGAGAGACGCTCCCTCAATTAAGCCAAAGTGCGTGAGCCACACGCCATCTTTGAGAACGCATTCGGCCGTCATGGAGTCGTGCTCTCCGACCGGCCTTTTGACTTGCAGCGGGAGATTGCCCGCCGATTTCTCAACCTGCCGCACGATGTCGACACACTGCTGGCCGGTCAGCCGTTCCTTGAACCAGTTCTCATGCAGGACCTCAAGGACGAAACCGCACTGCCTCGCGGTGCGGACATCCTTGATGAAAGGCCCAAGTCTATGCCATGCAGGCCACGCATACTCGTCGGTACCACGTCGATGAATCGCGGAGACTCCCTCATACCCCCTGGACTCGGGCCGCGGCCAGAAATCACCCAACTCGACATCGTCCCAGAACGGATACGAACTCCCAGCACGATCGCGGATATCCGAATTGCACCGCCAATCTTCGGCAGCAACCTTCTGGAGGCCTTCGCTGAGCGGCTTGCGCCTTTTCGCAAATACAAGGCGATCGCCCGCATAATCGGTACCTTGAGCATCACCGCCATAAGATGTGCCAACGGAAGTTATTATGAGATAATAGATTGTTCCTGTAGTAAGGCGCATTCCCCAATCCTTCTTTTTTCGTGCCGAAACGGCAGTGTTTAAGCTCTTTACCAACTAGTCATAGTTACTTCGCTTCGAACGTATCTATTTCTACAAGCTTTCGGGCAGCTGCTCAGGCGGCAATACCCAGACAAGTTTGCCTTTTCCTGTAATATATGCCCAGCACTGCAACTGACCTGTGCTCTGCTGATTATTGGAGAAGTTCTTTGCTATTTGGACGATTGCGTTGTACTCAGCGGTCCCCGATGGACCGGCGGTCCCAACGACACGTGATTTGGTTTGCTGGCCCTCCGAGTAGAACTTAACGTTCGAGGAGTTATCCGGGTCCGAAACCAAGACGCCACCCTCGTAATTATTGGCCACATTATCGAAGTCGAAGAACAGGGATTCAGTAATAAACCTGCCATACGGCGGCATTAGCAAGGGGATGACCTTCGAAAGCGGAACCATCGGGTTTCTCAGCCGGCTTTGCGCCGAGAAAAGGTCCATTTTGCCTTTAGGCCCACTGGCCAGCGTCGGTAGAATAAGCTCGGACGTAGCCTGTATTCCCAATTGCCGAAGGATCAACTCGTTCAGCAACGAAAATTGTGCGCACAAACCCTGGTTTCCGCCAGGGTCGAGCAAGTGCCACGCCCAAGTCGCATTGTCTTGCGGATTAGCTGGTGCCGCCCACTTACCATGGGTGGCTAGATAACCCGGCACGGCGGCGGCAGCCTGAAACACAGTAGTCGCCGAGTTACAGATCGAGGTTGCCACCGCAAGCCTAACGTCGGTGATCGAGTTATTTCCACCCTGTAGGTCCGTATAGGACCACGTCGTAAGCGGCTTCGCGTACGTAACAAAGACCGTATTCGTGCTTGCGGCGACTACGGAACCGATGTCCCACCCGCCAATGGTAATGCTCCAATTAACGTAGGCGTTGAAGTTACAAATAGAGTCGGGCAACGGCCTCGCGGCGCTAAGAACAACCGTCCCCGATCCACTTTCCGAGCCGCTCGTGAAACTCATGCATCTGCCAATGAGGTCGTCCGGGTCATTCCCAACGAGCGTGTAGGAAAGCGCCGCCGGTTGGACCGTCACACTAGCCGCCAGCGTAACAAGCGTTCCCATCGTTTGTGCGATCGCCCACGAATTGCCGTTAGGCCCGAACGACCAGTCCGGGCCGGTCGGCGGAGTGCCATTGTCCCCATAGGTTGTTGCGTGATTCACGCCATTGACCGGGCCATTGACGCCGTTCACCCGGTAGTTGCTTGTGAACGTGATCGAGTTCAGTTGCACCGAGGCCACCGTGTATTTCGCGGTGTCAAGAGACACGCCTTTCGAGACGGTGGCGCCGTTGGGGACGTAGACCAGACTCACGTTCGCGTCGGCCAAACTCGCACTCGCCGTAATCCCCGTTACATTCACACTGGTGACCGTCAAGGGCAGGAGCGTGTCTGTGCCGATCAGCGTGCCGTCTTGCTCGTAGATCTTGAGCTCGCTGGAATAGATAAGCGCGACGTGTCCGTCATCACCGGCAGGTGCGTTGACACTGATCGTCATGGGCACTGCCTTTTGCAACGAATTCGCCGCCCCCAGCAAGACAAGGCCGCCTGGAGTTACGTCCTCGCTATGCGGCATCGGTCGACCTTTGCCGTAATAGAGAGTCAATTGGCCCGTCGGCACCTGGATGTCCCCTTTGCCCGTGCTCGAATTGCCCACCGCGACGGAAAAGTACCTGCCGGCGGTGTCGGCCGCGTCCAGCAGGGTCGGCACGGTGCTCGTCTGCGTGGTCGTATTTTGGGCGAAGTCCACCATGCCGCTTTCGCCCGTGTAGTCCAAGCGTGCGAGCGCCGTGCCGTCGGACGTCGCATACGGCACAAGGTAATCGTAAGGCATCGCGTGCGACAAGGTCACCGTGAATTGCTCGTTGTCGCCCTCCACCGCCTCGGTGTCGTCGATACAGACGCTGGGCCGGGCAAGCACGCCCGGCGGATTGCTCGCGCTCGGTCCGTTGCCCCCGCCTGACCCGCCGCCGCCTGGCCCGCCTCCGCCCGACGAGTTGCTCGCGCAGGGCGAGTCGGCGTCGGAAATCGTGATCGTCGCCTCTTGGTTCGGCGGCGCGGCATTGTACGTCGTGCCCGAAATGTCCAGCTCGACCGTCACCATGTTGCCCCCTGCGCTACTACTCCCGTCGGGCTGAATCGTCATCGCGTCGCAAGCGGCCGCCGGGGCGGAATCGACGTAGAGGGGTTCGATCGTGATCAGCACGGAGCTAACCCCCGCGGGAAAACAAACACTGCCGTAGCTCCCGTAGTTCACGGCGGGATCAGGACCGACCGTGTAGTTGAAGTCGATTCCCGGGGCCGCGCCGGTTCCCGTCGGGTTGAACTTGACGCCGACCCAAGCCGGCTCCGCGGTCGAGCCCGACCGGGAGACCGTGAACTGGGGCAGCCACGTGCCCGAGCCGGGCATGTCGGGCACAACGGCGAAGCTCGTCGCGGGGTCGTCGCAAAACGCGCCCGTCGCCTGGCCGCTGAAGGGGCTCTCCAAGGTGAGGATCACCGTCTTGTCGATGCCCTGGCAGTTGGCGTTCTGTATCGGCACGATCTCGATGATCGCAAACCCTTGCACGCCGCCCGGAACGGTCACCCAGGGCTGCGCGATCGCGTAGTAATCGATTCCCACCTGGGCCGTGCCGCCAAGCGTGTAATCGATCTGCGCGCCCCCCACGGGCGCCGGGCCGTTCGTTTGGATGACGAACTTGATGGGGAGATCCGACGCGATGGAACCGATGGGCTGCAAGGCATAGACGCTTGCCGCCAGCGGGGCGTCGTCCTTGATCGTCACGGTGCCCTGGTCATGCGCGGTGTCGTTGCAAAGGTGGTAATCGGCGCTCGGCGCCAGGGTGAGGACCACGGTCTGGCTGCCGTTGGCAAGCGCCACGTCGATAGGGTTGATCGAGATCGTGGCCGAGGCCGCCCCGGCCGGAATGATCACGTCGCCCGAAAGCATCCGGTAGTCGTCGCCGTTGACGGCCGTGCCGCCGAGCGTGTAGCGGACCAGCAGGTCATGATCCAGCGTCACGCCGTTGGCCAGCTTGACGGTGAACTTGCCGGCGCTGCCCGATTCCGTAGCGTTCGGAACGGTAGTCGCCAGGGTGACCGTGGGCAGGTCGTCGTAGGAGGGAAAGGAGCAGGAAAAGGTGACTCGCGCCAAACCTAGGTAGTTTGGCGGGACTCTCTGGCTAGCAAAACGCCTGCCTTCTCCGAATTTGGTTCCTCTCACATTTCCCCTCCCCGCCTTGGTTCGCATCTTCACTGTGCATGATGTAATTTCGGAACAGTGTCCTTGGCGCCAGGGTCGATTGCACGCATGCCTCGGCAGCAGACTCGCGCACCAGCGATGCAGGATCGCTCAACGCATAGCGGAGTTCAGGAACGGTGGCCTTGGCTTTCGGCCCGATGCGGCCGAGAAGACGAGCCGCGCTCTGCCGCATACTTGTCCGTGGATCCCGCAAGGCGCCGCAAAGTTGGGGAACTCCCTCGGCCGCATCGGGCCCGAGTGAATCCAGGATCTCGGCCGCTACCCGACGATTCGCCTCGGCCAAATCGTGGACCACCGACAGAGCGTAGGGTTTCGTCCAGACATCGTCTGTTACGTGGGAGGCTATATGAGCCAACTCGGGAACGGCCGCCTTTGCCGCCGACCCCATCTTTCTAAGCGCGACGAGCGCTTGCTGCCGAATATCGGACGCTTCATTTCGCAAAACGGCCCGCAATTCGGGCACGGCCTCTCTTGCGTCGGGCCCGAACGCGATTAGCGCCGCCACGGCGGTTTGCCGCACCGCGCGGTCGTCGTACAAAAGCGCCTTTCCAAGACCGCGAGCATCGCGCAGAGGCACCCATTTACGGAGATTCTCCAGAACGTTTACGGCCTTTCCGATTCTGGCCAATGACTCCCCGGCAGATCGCCGAACGTCGGTGTTCTCATCGTTGAGCAGTCCTTTTAGATCGCCGACCGCGTTGGCCGCCGCCGAACCGTATTGCCCGAGCGCCCAGGCTGCCGCCGCGCGTCCCTCGGCATCGCGATCGCGCAATCCCCGTATCGCGGCGGCGACATAATCCGGCTGGATTGCCTCCAGCGTCCTCGCGGCGTCGCACCGCACGTCGAGGTCCCGATCTCGGATCGCAACGAACGCTTCGTTCGCATTACGTGGCCCGCCGAAATAACGGAGAATTGCAATCGTTCGCTGCCGCACCAGCTTGTCCGCGCTAACGAGATTCGCACGCTGGCACCGCAGCAATCGCGCCCCATCGATTTCGCAGAGGGCGCAAGAGGCGCAGAATCGAACGTAGTCATTTTGATCCGCAAGGGCGTTCTGCAATTCGGGAGCAACGTCGGTTAAACAACCGCTCAGGTCGTTGAAGTAGGCAAGGTCGCTTAGCTCCCAGGCCGCGGCGAGGCGCTCACTCGCCGCGCCAGTGGCCAACTCTTTCTTCAAGGCGGCTAGGTGTCCCGCGATTAAGAGGAAATAACGACATGGCTGGAAATATTGATCGTTCTCTCCCGGAAAGGGGCCACGGACGACGAGCATCTTCGCCCCCGGCGCAGTATAGAATGGATCCTCTGGCCCCTCCACCAGGACACGCCGAATTCGCGCAATACCCTTTTGGGAATTGATTGCGTACTTATACTCCACAAGGGAAGCCCCCTCAATAAAACCAAAATGCGAGAGCCACACGCCGTCCTTGAGAACACATTCTGCCGTCATGGAGTCCTGCCTCCCCAACCGCCTTTTCACTCGTAGCGGCAGGTCTCCTGGCGATTTCTCAGCGCGCCGAATGATTTCAGCGCATTGCTGGCCGGTCAGCCGCTCCCTGAACCAGTTCTCATGCAAGACTTCAAGAACGAAACCGCATTGTTTTGCAGACCGGATCTCCTTGATGAAAGGACCAACGCTGTACCACCTAGGCCACGCATACTGGTCGGTGCGGCGTCGATGAATCGCGCGTACTCCCTCGTGCCCTCTCCGAGATGATTCGATCCACGGCCGGAAATGGCCCAATTCAACGTCGTCCCAAAAGGGATACGCACCTCCCGCGCGATCCCGGATATCCGAACTACACCCCCAACCACGCGCAGCAATCCCCGGGTCGACTCCGCTCGCTGGCTCGGGTGCCGACGAAAACACGAGGCGATCTCCGGCGAAGTCGATTTCACGGGGTTCACCTCCGTAAGACCTCGTAATTGCAACTGTCATCGAACATGAGATTACAAGCCCAAATATGAGCCGCGCTCGGAACCCCCAGCTCGCGGTGGAACGACGATGATTCGTCTTATCTGGATCCGTCATGGTTCTTGTGCTCCATGCTCCATGTGTACTTCTACTGCTTCAAGTTTTTGGGCAGATTATCGTACGATGCCCAGAAAAAGTCGACTTTTCCGTCTTTTCTTCCGGCGTAGCCCCAGCGCTGGAGATGATTTGCACTTTTCCCGTCCGGGGAGAAGTTCATTGCGATTTGAACGATTGCGTTGTACTCCGCAGATCCGAGGTCATTGGTGGTGCCCACGACACGTTCGCTCGGCTTACGGCCTTCCGAGAAAAACTCCACGACGGAAGGGTTAGCCGGATCCTGAACGCGCACTCCACCCTCAAACGCGGTTTTCTGATTGAAGTAGAAATACAGATATTCGACCAGCCACCCGCTCGGCGTCAAGTTCGATGGAAAGCTCTCTTGAGGTGGGATATTCGGATCGAATTTCCCGATGTCTGCTGCCGTAAACAGCCGCATTTGGCCCTTCGGCCCATTGGGCAGTGTGGGCAGGATGAGCTCGGAGGTAGCGTGAATTCCCAACTGCCCCAGGATCAACTCATGAAGCTGTGAAGCTTGGCAGCACCAACCCTTCTTGCCGCCGGTGTCGAGCATGCCCCACACCTGAGATTCATCATTCCAGGCAAGGTCACCAGGGGTATCTGCCCAAGGAACATGGCTGGCCAGATAAGTTTGTATCGCCGCGGCAGCCTGAAACACCGTCGTTGAGCCGCTACACACCAACGTCGCCAGCGCGAGCCGTTGATCGGTGACGATGTTCTCTTTGCCGCCTCCGGCCGGCGTATCATAGGACCAGGTCGTAAATGGGGTTGCATAGGTAACGTAGACGGTGTTACTGCTTGCAGCGACTATAGAACCGATGTCCCACCCGCTAATGGTAATGCCCCAATTAACGTATGCGCTGAAGTTACAAATAGAGTCGGGCAACGGCCTCGCGGCGCTAAGAAGGACCGTCCCCGACCCACTTTCCGTGCCGCTGGTGAAGCTCATGCATCTGCCAATCAGGTCGTCCGGGTCGGTTCCAACGAGCGTGTAGGAAAGCCCCGCCGGTTGGACCGTCACACTCGCCTTCAGCGTAACAAGCGTTCCCATCGCTTGTGCGATCGCCCACGAATTGCCGTTAGGCCCGGGCGACAGGGCCAGCGCGTACTAACCCTTTGTTCCAGTAAGGACTTGGAGCATGTATTCATCGTTCCAACCGCAATCGCGGCGTTTCATGGCCACGCTGTTTTTGTCGGGGTGCTGCTTCAGCAAGGACAACGTGAGGCGATTTAGCCACGCGAAGTTCTCGCGAAGATGCTCATCGCGGATGCGTGACTCATCCTCGCGATACGTGACATCGAGGCACCAATGACAACTGTTCTCGATTCCCCAGTGACTACGAACCGCGTGGGCAAACTGTTTTACTTTGACGGGCAGACTGCTGATGAAATAACGCACCTCGCTGGTCTCTTTTCCATCGCGGATGCTGCAGAGAAATGCGATCCCGATCGAGAGCAGTCCCTTCCAGTTATTGAACCCCGGCAGGCTCTTGGGAGCGGGCATCTGAACATAAGTTCGCCTTTCGATCCGGCCGTGTTTCTTTTCCACGGTGTCCAGCCGACGAGCGCCGATTCCCTGGAAGTCCGTCTTCGTGTGTTGGTGGATATAATCGATGGTTGCGTCGTGCAACGTTCCCTGATTTCCCTTCAACGCCAGGATGAAGTCCCCTCCGCCATCAATGATTTTCTCCGCGATGGCGGTTTGTGTCCCCATCGCATCGATGGTGATGATGGCTCCCTGGATGTCGATGAGCGACAACAGCGTGGGAATCGCCGTGATTTCGTTCGATTTTTCGGCCGTTGCCACCTGCGCCAGTGTCAGGCCAAACTCGCTTGCCCAAACACTCACGGAGTGCAAGGCCCCCAGACCTCGGTTGCGATCGTGACTCCGCCGCAACGTCTTGCCGTCGATGGCCAGGGTCGGTCGCTCTACGCCCGTGGCCTCCGCGGCCGCAGCCCGCAGCGCCGTCAGCCACATCGTAAAGCAGGCTTGAAAGGCATCGGGCTTCAAGGTGGCCAAGACCCGTCGAAAGACATCTTTCCTGGGAATGCCATGCGGAAGGTCCAACAGTTTCAGCAAAAGTTCGCACTTCATTTTGGCCCACTCAGCGATGGCTGTTGGCCCGTTGGCTCCGGCGAGCACGGCCATGATCGCAGTCACAATAACACTCTCCAGCGGATGCAGCCGGTTCACCGTCGATCGCGGATCTTCCAACTGCTTGAAATGCCGCACGACTTCTTTCAAATCTATCCGTACAATACTCGCCATCGCTCGTCCTCCGTTTCAGATCGAAAACAAAAACACAGAGACGATGGTATATCACATTACAGGCAAAAGCGCCAGTTCTTGCCTAAGTCACCCAATCTACGCAGAGTGCGCGCTGGCCCTGGCCCGGGCGACCAGTCCGGGCCGGTCGGCGGAGTGCCATTGTCCCCATAGGTTGTTGCGTGATTCACGCCATTGACCGGGCCATTGACGCCGTTCACCCGGTAGTTGCTTGTGAACGTGATCGAGTTCAGTTGCACCGAGGCCACCGTGTATTTCGCGGTGTCAAGAGACACGCCTTTCGAGACGGTGGCGCCGTTGGGGACGTAGACCAGACTCACGTTCGCGTCGGCCAAACTCGCACTCGCCGTAATCCCCGTTACATTCACACTGGTGACCGTCAAGGGCAGGAGCGTGTCTGTGCCGATCAGCGTGCCGTCTTGCTCGTAGATCTTGAGCTCGCTGGAATAGATAAGCGCGACGTGTCCGTCATCACCGGCAGGTGCGTTGACACTGATCGTCATGGGCACTGCCTTTTGCAAGGAATTCGCCGCCCCCAGCAAGACAAGGCCGCCTGGAGTTACGTCCTCGCTATGCGGCATCGGTCGACCTTTGCCGTAATAGAGAGTCAATTGGCCCGTCGGCACCTGGATCTCCCCTTTCCCCGTGCTCGAATTGCCCACCGCGACGGAAAAGTACCTGCCGGCGGTGTCGGCCGCGTCCAGCAGGGTCGGCACGGTGCTCGTCTGCGTGGTCGTATTTTGGGCGAAGTCCACCATGCCGCTTTCGCCCGTGTAGTCCAAGCGTGCGAGCGCCGTGCCGTCGGACGTCGCATACGGCACAAGGTAATCGTAAGGCATCGCGTGCGACAAGGTCACCGTGAATTGCTCGTTGTCGCCCTCCACCGCCTCGGTGTCGTCGATACAGACGCTGGGCCGGGCAAGCACGCCCGGCGGATTGCTCGCGCTCGGTCCGTTGCCCCCGCCTGACCCGCCCCCGCCTGGCCCGCCTCCGCCCGACGGGTTGCTCGCGCAGGGCGAGTCGGCGTCGGAAATCGTAATCGTCGCCTCTTGGTTCGGCGGCGCGGCATTGTACGTCGTGCCCGAAATGTCCAGCTCGACCGTGACCATGTTATTCCCCGCGCTACTACTCCCGTCGGGATGAATCGTCATCGCGTCGCAAGCGGCCGCCGGGGCGGAATCGACGTAGAGGGGTTCGATCGTGATCAGCACGGCGCTAACGCCGGCGGGAAAATAAACACTGCCGTAACTCCCGCCGTTCACGGCGGGATCAGGACCGACCGTGTAGTTGAAGTCGATTCCCGGGGCCGCGCCGGTTCCCGTCGGGTTGAAGTCAACGTCGACCCAAGCCGGCTCCGCGGCCGAGCCCGACCGGGAGACCGTGAACTGGGGCAGCCACGTGCCCGAGCCGGGCATGTCGGGCACAACGGCGAAGCTCGTCGCGGGGGCGTCGCAAAACGCGCCCGTCGCCTGGCCGCTGAAGGGGCTCTCCAAGGTGAGGATCACCGTCTTGTCGATGCCCTGGCAGTTGGCATTCAGGATCGGCACGATCTCGATGATCGCAAACCCTTGCTCGCCGCCCGGAACGGTCACCCAGGGCTGCGCGATCGCGTAGTAATCGATTCCCACCTGGGCCGTACCGCCAAGCGTGTAATCGATCTGCGCGCCCCCGCCGGCGCCGGCCCGTTGGTTTGGATGACGAACTTGATGGGTAGATCCGACGCGATGGAACCGATGGGCTGCAAGGCATAGACGCTCGCCGCCAGCGGGGCGTCGTCCTTGATCGTCACGGTGCCCTGGTCATGCGCGGTGTCGTTGCAAAGGTGGTAATCGGCGCTCGGCGCCAGGGTGAGGACCACGGTCTGGCTGCCGTTGGCAAGCGCTACGTCGATGGGTTTGATCGAGATCGTGGCCGAGGCCGCCCCGGCCGGGATGATCACGTCGCCGGAGAACATCCGGTAGTCGTCGCCGTTGACGGCACTGCCGCCGAGCGTGTAGCGGACCAGCAGGTCATGATCCAGCGTCACGCCGTTGGCCAGCTTGACGGTGAACTTGCCTGCGCTGCCCGATTCCGTAGCGTTCGGAACGGTAGTCGCCAGGGTGACCGTGGGCAGGTCGTCGTACGACGAGGGAAAAGCGACGCCCGCCAAACCCGGGTGATCTGGCGAGACACTACGTCTAGCAAAGCACCTACGTTCTGCAAATTCAGTCGCTGTCCCTTCCACCTATCCCGCCCTTTCTCTTTCTTCCGTTCCCCGCTAAGGTTTCGGATCGTCGGCATCGGCCAGCTTCACCGGTTTTCCCGTGCGTTTCGTCAGCAATCCGCAGAGCTTGTCATAAAAATCCCTGGAGTGAAGCTTCATTTGCCCCCAGCCCTCCAGCGTCAAGGTTGTCGGCCTGTCGAAACGAACCGTCATGGCGCGTCCGTTCGGAAGGAGAAGCTGGATGGCATTCGAACGGTTGCTTCCTATTTCCTCGATGGGTTGCAGGGGTCGCCGCACGGAAATGGCGGAGGCCAGGTCCTTGACCCCGCCCGTTCCGCCGGTGGGTTGAGCAGTCCCCTGCACGGAAATCGTGGAGACCAGGTTCTTTACCACTTCGCGATCATCGACGACCGCGGAGTGCCAGTCATTCCAGTCGTTCTCGCTATGGTACTTAACCCGCAACGATAGCGCAGTGCGCAGCTCCTCATCAGGCCGCTCCAACGGTGGGAACAAAACGGATAGCTTGCCCTCTGAGATCTTCACGCGACACAGCCCTTTTCGCGCCCAAACGTCAGGTTCAGCGGGCTTGCCGGTCCTGAGGATCCACTGATCCGCCCTGAATAAGTAAGTTCTTCCGCGAAAGCGGATTACATGATAGTCGTGGTACCACGCTGGAGTCTCATGGCCTGGCCAACCGCGCGGAGTCCCGACGAACCGAATGATCACTCGCGCACCATCGGCCTCAGGCTCCTGGTGGATCTCGGTGGTCAGTCGCCCGATCCGGAGGTCGATCTCGCACTGAAGCCGGTCAAGGATCCGCTCACTCGGCTTGAGCAATACAATCTGCTGGCCGAAAATATCCGGTAAACTCCCTCCGAAAGCGCCTTGGACGGCCACGGCGTAAACGGAGGCGTTCTCCCGAAGCGTACTCATCCGACTCTCATTGGTGAAGTCAAGGTAGCCGCACGTGTCGTGGTAGCCAAGATAGTCGTGGGGATCGAGGGATTGCCGCTTGGCAAAATCGGCCAACAACTGGTTCACTACCGCTCCCTCTGCCATCCGCGTGCCGCGATCCGGCACTGTACTGCCGCCTGGCGTCGACCGCGCCTGCGATGGCGAGGACGCGTCGTTTCCGCCTTGCGCCGCACCGTCAGCCATGCCAACCGCGCGACTGCGCCCGTGGGAGCCTCCCTGCTCGCGCTCGTGCTAGGCGGCGACGCGGCCTCCAAAACGGCCGCTCGCGCCAGGGCAACGGTAAGAACGCACGATTGGAAAAGCGACAGTTTACCAGACATCATTTCAAATCCCTTTCGCTTGCGTGTCCGTCATTTTTTTGCCCATGGGTTCAACGCGATGTCGAGAACGTCGTTGGGCTTTAGTTGGTTGTCGTTCGGCCCATACGTCGTGTCAACGGACCAGGCCCCATTTTTACCTCGCCCCGCGGAGATCGCGACCGAAAAAATCGTCGGGAGGGAAATGTCATAATAGGTTGTGCCGAGTAAAACCTCGCCGACCGCCGTAACGTCGGCGCGAAAGCGTTGAATCGTCCCGGCCGCCAGTGGCTCGCTGGGACCGGGCGTGTCAAACGAATAGATGTAGCCGCCGTTAAGGGCGGGACTGTAAGTGTAATTATCACGAGTCGCGCTGTCGTTGTGGCCGTCCCCCACCGGGTCTATGATGCCGTCTTTTCTCATGGTTTTCACCACCGTCGGCTTCGCAGGGGGGGCGTCGTTCCACACCACGCCACGGATGTCCTGGCCAATGCGAACTGCGACGCCAGGGTAATCGAAGTCGTTTGGCGATACTTGCGCCTGCTCCTCGACCACCCACTTCATTCCAGTGGAGGACCCGTTTACCGTGGGGTGAAGGCCGAATGTTGGCGGAGTTTGAGAATGAACCAAATCCTCGGCTTGGACGATTTCGTTGTACAGCGGATCGCCCTTTGGGACCGGGGAGTTTTGCGCATAATTCAAAGTCGGCTGGGCGATGGCGAGAGTCGTGTAGTCTGCCGTGTCGCAAGTCAAGGATTGAGTCCCGTCCACGTATTCGAGTTGTATTCCCATGTCCCGCATCGAGTTGCTGGCCGTGCGGCTTGTCACGTACACCGTGATGCCGGCGGCTGTCGCATCGAGCTGCGTCGTGTTCGACACAACGAGCTGCGTGCAGGCATGGTCAAGATAGACCGAAAGCCCTGCATCGCCGTAAGCGAGTTCGAACTTGCCGCTCACGGGGCCGGTGCTCGTGAGCTTGATTAGCATTGGTACAACCGACAGATTCATCGCCTCGGGCGATTGAGATAGAACAAGCAGGCCACCCTGCGAGATATTCTTGTCGTGCTCAAGCCATCCACCGGTGCTTGGGTCTTGAATCGAAAGACTACCTTTGACCGGCTGGATGTCCCCTTTGCCCGTGCTCGAATTGCCCACCGCAACGCAAAAGTACCTGCCGGCGGTGTCGGCCGCGTCCAGCAGGGTCGGCACGGTAATCGTTTGCGTGGTCGTATTTTGGGCGAAGTCCACCATGCCGCTTTCGCCCGTGTAGTCCAAGCTTGCGAGCGCGGTGCCGTCGGACGTCGCATACGGCACAAGGTAATCGTAAGGCACCGCGTGCGACAACTTCTCCGTGAATTGCTCGTTGTCGCCCTCCACCGCCTCGGTGTCGTCGATACAGACGCTGGGCCGGGCAAGCACGCCCGGCGGATTGCTCGCGCTCGGCCCGGTATTGCCGCCTGACCCGCCCCCGCCTGACCCGCCTCCGCCCGACGAGTTGCTCGCGCAGGGCGAGTCGGCGTCGGAAATCGTGATCGTCGCCTCTTGGTTCGGCGGCGCCGCATTGTACGTCGTGCCCGAAATGTCCAGCTCGACCGTCACCATGTTACGCCCAGCGCTGCTACTCCCGTCGGGATGAACCGTCATGTCGTCACAAGCGGCCGCCGGGGCGGAATCGACGTAGAGGGGTTCGATCGTGATCAGCACGGAGCTAACCCCCGCGGGAAAATAAACACTGCCGTAACTCCCGCCGTTCACGGCGGGATCAGGACCGACCGTGTAGTTGAAGTCGATTCCCGGGGCCGCGCCGGTTCCCGTCGGGTTGAACTTGACGTCGACCCAGGCCGGCTCGGTGGCCGAGCCCGACCGGGAAACCGTGAACTGGGGCAGCCACGTGCCCGAGCCGGGCATGTCGGGCACAACGGCGAAGCTCGTCGCGGGGTCGTCGCAAAACGCGCCCGTCGCCTGGCCGCTGAAGGGGCTCTCCAAGGTGAGGATCACCGTCTTGTCGATGCCCTGGCAGTTGGCGTTCAGGATCGGCACGATCTCGATGATCGCAAACCCTTGCACGCCGCCCGGAACGGTCACCCAGGGCTGCGCGATCGCGTAGTAATCGATTCCCACCTGGGCCGTGCCGCCAAGCGTGTAATCGATCTGCGCGCCCCACGGGCGCCGGCCCGTTGGTTTGGATGACGAACTTGATGGGTAGATCCGACGCGATGGAGCCGATGGGCTGCAAGGCATAGACGCTCGCCGCCAGCGGGGCGTCGTCCTTGATCGTCACGGTGCCCTGGTCATGCGCGGTGTCGTTGCAGAGGTGGTAATCGGCGCTGGCGCCAGGGTGAGGATCACGGTCTGGCTGCCGTTGGCAAGCGCCACGTCGATGGGTTTGATCGAGATCGTGGCCGAGGCCGCCCCGGCCGGAATGATCACGTCGCCGGAGAGCATCCGGTAGTCGTCGCCGTTGACGGCGCTGCCGCCGAGCGTGTAGCGGACCAGCAGGTCATGATCCAGCGTCACGCCGTTGGCCAGCTTGACGGTGAACTTGCCGGCGCTGCCCGATTCCGTAGCATTCGGAACGGTGGTCGCGAGGGTGACCGTGGGCAGGTCGTCGTCGTAGATGGTGACCGTGGCGCTCGGGTTGTCGCTGTCGATCACGTAGTTGCCGCCGGCGGCAAGACCGAGCGTCAACGCTACGCTGCCGCCGACCTTTCCGGCGTCGAGCGGGCTGACCGGGATCGTGGCCGTAGCGCTGCCGGCGGCGAAGGTCACGCTGCCGGAGCCGGGAAGCGGCGCGTAATCGGTCCCCGCCGCGGCCGTGCTGCCCGCGTCTACCGAATATTGGACGGTCAACGCATTGTCCAGGTCGGCATCCGACTCGACCGTGCGGGTGAGCGTGAAGTCGGCGGCGCTGGCGCTGCTCTCCGAGGCCGTCGGGATGTCGGCAACCAGGCTGATCTGGGGCAAGACGGCGTTGACGGTGACCGGGGTCGCGGCCGTCGTGCTGCCGTCAGGCCCCGCGAGAATGACCTGGATCGTGTAGTTGCCGGGCGTGGCGTAGGTGTGCGGATCGGCCTCGAAGCTCGTTTCGCCCGCATCCAGCGACATGGTCGTGGTGTCGGGCTGGCCGCCGCCATCGCCCCAGTCGATGGTCACCGCGTGCGTCAGGTTCGATTGCGGGTCGGTGAAGCTGCCGCTCAAGTTCACCTGGTCGCCTTCATCGATCGTGGACTGGTCCAAGCTCAGGCTGAGCCCGGACGGAGCAACATTCGCGTAATTGACGGTCACGCCATTCGAGGTGGAAGAACTGTCCGCATCGGTCACCGTCACGCTGATCGGGTACTGGCCCGAACGCAGGTACTGCTGGGCCGGATACTCGAAACTCGTGGCGCCGGGGGCGAGGCCGAAGGTCGTCGGCGGGCTGCCGTCGCCCCAATCGATCGAGACGCCTAGCGACTCTTGCGGCGAGTTGTTGGTGAAGGTCCCGCTGATCGTCACGTCGTCGGCGCCGGTATAGTCCGTGGCGCTGGCCGTGACGACCAGCCCGCTGGGAGCAACGTCCGCAATGCTCACCGGCAGCGTGGCTTGGAAGTTGCCCGCGGAGCTGGCGGCAATCGCCGTAATCGTGTAATCCTGGCCGCCGTTGCCGTACTGGTGCGTTTCCGACGTCGGGTTTCCGCTCACGTTCGCGACAACCCCGTCGCCCCAATCGATCGTCCATTGCTCGATCGGATTCGAGTTCGGGTCGTCCTGCGGAAGGTCGAGCGTGTATCCTTCGGCGCCTGTCGGGCTTCCGCTGAGCGTCAAACCGCCCGCCGTCACCGGGTAGCTCACCGAAACGGTCGCGGCGGCCGAAGTGCTCGCAGTAAACGTGCCGTCGCCGCTATAGACCGCAGTGAAAGCGTGATCGCGGACCGTCAAAGGTGGGGTAACGAGCGTGGCCATGAGTGTGCCGGAGTCCAAGGTTCCAGGCCCTAGATCCATTGTACCATCATAGAACTCGACTGTCCCGCCCGGTGTGCCGGTCGCCGGCGTAACGGCCGCGACGGTCGCGGTCAGCGTGACAATCTGCCCAAAGGACGGGGAGGACGGACCCACCGACAGCATGGTCGTGGTGGCGTCGGTCATGTCGACCGTGACGGACTGGCCGCCCACCGTTCCGTAATCGACGCCGTACACGACTAAATCGACCGCGATTGTGGCGGTCGCGGCGGCGGTGTACGTGTGCGTCACCTGGTCGTCTTGCGCGGCAAGCTCGCCAGCGGTGATCGACGTGTTCGGGCTGCCATCGCCCCAGTTGATGTCGTAGACAACGTTGCTGCCCGACCCCAGGTTAGTTGTACCGTCACCCAATGTGAGGGTATAGGGGGTATCGCCGGCCGCGGTCCTGTCGCCGCTGACGGGCAGAGCCGTGGTATTGCTATCGACGCGAACCGACGCGCCGGCAACGTCTCCGGCGGTGAGGCGGACGAGCACGGGAACGTTCCCCTGCGCACGGCGTTACCAGCGTTGCCCGAGAATCCCGCGGCCACGATGCTGCCGTCCGCCTGAACGGCAAGATCCCCGATCGAGCTGTAATCGACCGTGCTGAGCGCGAACCCCGCAGCGCCAAAGCCCCCATCGGGCGTGCCATCGACGTTGACCCGCGCCACGCCGAGATCGCTGTTTTCGCCGAAGCTGCCGCCCACGAGGATCTGGTTGTCGGGCTGGACGGCCACGCTGGTGACGACGCCCTGGCCATCGCTGCCGGAAACGGAAACCTGGCCGCCAACGCCGAAATTCGTATCGACCGCGCCGTCGGGCCGAAAGCGGACCAGATCCCAGGTTCCGCTGTCGTCATAGCCGCCGACGAGAAGTCCGCCATCGGATTGTATCGCTACGGACGTGGCGTGATTCGTCTGGTCTCCCAAATCGTACACGACGGTGCCGCCGTTACCGAAACTCTGATCGGGCGCGCCCGTGCCAGTAAATTGGGCGAGGGCGAATTCATAGTGGTTCGCGTTCCCCAGCAGATTCGCCGTACCCGCCACCAAGATGCTGCCATCCGCAGTGACGGCCAGCCCGCAGGGATCGTCATCGCAGGCGTCAAGGCCCGCCGTGACCCCGCCGCCAACGCCGAAGGAATTATCCAAGGTTCCGTCAGCGGTGTAGTGTACTACGGCAAGATCGTCCGAATTGCCGTTGTGAGTGTAACCGGCCACGAGGATCGAGCCGTCGCTTTCGATCACGACGCGGTCGGGCCGGAAGCCAGCTCCGCCGAAGGTGGGGGCAATCGCCTGCCCACCGGCGAAACTCGTGTCGAGCGAGCCGTTGAGCTCGTAGCGGACCATGCCGAAACTGTTCGTGTCGGTGAGGCCCACGGCGACGATTTCAACGCTGCCGCCGACGGGCTGCACGGCCAGGGCGCTGATCACGCTCAAGCCGCTAGGGGCGAAGGAAGTGCCAGCGGCGATTCCATCCGCGATGAAGCTGGCGATGATAGCCGCGTCGGGAGAGCCCGGTGCAACGAAGTTCGTTCCGGCGGCGACAATTCCCCCGCCGGGCAGGTCGGCCATGGCCTCGAAGCCTCCGGAGGCCGGGCCGCTGCCGCCGGAATTCGTGGCAAACGTGCCGTCGAACACGCCGGCAGCGCCGGGATTGGTCGTCCCGATCGCATTGCTTTCGGTAGTCGTGTCGTACGTGTCGCCCGTAGAGTCGGTGGCGGTTGCCGTGATGGTGTGGCGCCTTGCGCCGTAAAGACGTGCGGGACGGAGGTCGGCAAGGGACTGCTATCGATGGTCTGGAGTGGAGAACCATCGCCCCAGTTGATAATCCAGCTTGTGATTGGGTCCGCCGTCGGAAGACTGGAGGCCAAGCTCAGCATGTAGGGTGTGAGCTGGGGGACCGTCGGCGCGCCGCTTATGGCGATCGACGTTGGCACGACGGAAACGGTCGCAAAGCCGCTAACCGTTCCGCTGCTGGCCGTGACCACGTCCGAACCAAGCGAGGTGGGGGCGGTGTAATCGCCCGTGGAATTGATTGAGTCGCTCACGGCAGTCCACGTAAACATCGGCTGAGTGGTCAGCGGGTTGCCGAACTGATCGAGCGCGACCGCGCTGAACTGCTCGTTGCCGCCGGGCATGAGCGTCAAGGACGGCGCAATCACGCTGATGCTCGACAAGGTTTGGCTGACCGTGACGTTGACGGTGCTGGTGATTGCCTGGCCGCCGGCGCTGGCGATGGTCGCGGTGAAGGTGTAGTCGCCCGCCTGGCTGAAGGTGGCCACGGTGGTGCTTGCACTGTTGTCGTCGTTATCACTGAAGGTGGGCGCGGCGGCCCCCGTGGGCAGGGACGTGGCCACCCAGTCGTAAGTCAGATTGGACGCGCCAAGGTCGTCCGTGCCGAGGACGGACAATGAGACGGTCGTGCCGGTCACGGTGGCGGGAGATGCCGCCGCGGCCGTCACGAGCGTGGGCAGGTTGTCGGCCACGAATGTATGGGTGGCGACAGCGCTCGTCGCATCGTCGTCCGTGGCGACGACCGACACGGTGTACGTGCCCTCGATCGCGGGGGTGAAGCTGATCGAATTCGTGCCGGATCCGCTGAAGGACACGGTATTCCCATTGGGGTCCAATGCGTTCCACGTCAGCGAAATGGAAGGATTGCCGGCAGTGGTCGAGTCGGTCGCCGAGGCGGTGAAGGAAACGGCCGTGCCGGCGGGGCCGGCGCTGAGGCCCCCGATCACTGCCACGAGCGGCGAGTCCGTCCCGGTGACGTGCCCGCCGCTGGCCACGGTCAGCGTCCCGCCCAAGGGGCCTTCCAGGTCGAGGGCGGCGCCCGCTTGCACCATCGTCGTGCCGGTAAAGCCGCTGTTGTCGCCGCTGAGCGTCATGCTGGTGCTCACCGTCACCGTGCCGCCGCCGGAAATCGCGCCGGCGTAGGTCTGCACCGTCGGGTTGTCGAAAATCAGGGTCGCGTTGTCCGTGATATCGCCGGCAACCGAGCCCGCGTTCGTGCCATCGCCCAGTTGCAGCGCGCCGTCGTCGCCGGCTTCCGCGCCGACCGTGGTCGTGCCGCTGGAGGTGTCGGCGGCGCCCAGGATCGTTACGCCGCTGCCGGTGGTCGTCAGGTTGCCGGGGGTGGAAGGGTCGGCGTCGACGACCGGCACGATCAAGGTGGCGGTGCCCGAGTCGGTCTCGATTGTCATGCCGTCGGGGCCAATCGCCAGCGCGTCGTTCGACGAAGCGGCGCTCACCAGCGTGAATCCGTCGGTGGCGAACTCGATCGAACTGGCCTCGATTTGGGGGTCCGCAATCGTAACGGTACCGGAATCCGTCGAGAAAACGGCTGCTGCGCCGGGAACCCACGCCTCTTGGGTCCCGGTGTCGTCCGACGAGCTATTCCAATTTGCCGCGGCGGTGCTCCAGGCGTTGTCCCCCAGCGGATTCCAATAAAGAGTAGGGGGGGTGATTATCGTCTGAACGATGGGCGCGGACGTACACGGCGCATAGTTTTCATCGCCGCTGTAAACGGCCGTGATCGAGTTGGCGCCGAGGGCCAGGTCGGAGGTGGTGATGCTCGCCACGGAAAGCGAAATCGGGCCGTTGACCCACGCAGCGTCGCCGCCCAGCGTACCGTCGTTTTCATTGCCCGAATAGTCGGCGACGGCCCCGGCCGCAGCCCCATTCAAGTGATAGCCGGCGATAAGGCCGCCGACCCCCGCGGCGCCGTAGTCGCCCGCTCCACCGTTGTAAAGCGTGGCAACGTCGGCCGAACTGATTACCGTGTTGAAAACGTCCATTTCCGCCAGGGCGCCGTGGAAGAAGCCCTGTTGGTCGGGGGTGGCCCCGGGCGTGGCCCCGATCGTGGAATCAACGTCGTTGGTGATATCGTAGTCGCCCAGGTCGTTGCTGTCGGCGCCCAGCGGCTGCGCGACGCCGTCGATATAATAGGCCACGCCGCTCGTGCTCATCCCACCGTTGTAGGTAATCACTACGTGGTGCCACTCGGAATTGCAGATGTAATCACTGAGATCCCATGTCTGCAGCTCGCTGATCCCGAAAACGCTGGCGGCGTTGAGCTGGAAGTAGAGATAGCCGTAGGCCGTGAAGACGGTCCATCCCGGCGCGGTGTGGTCGAGGAAGCCGTCGCCTTTGCCGATAACCATCTGCAAACCGGTGTAGGAACTTTGCAGCCAGAAAGAGACGGAAAACGGCGAGACCTTGGTGAACGCCAGTGCCCGCCCCAGGTCGACATAGGTGCTCGACCCGTCAAACTGCAGCGCCTCGTCGGAGGTTGTCAAGGACGCCGTGCCCAAGTCCGTCGCGCCGTCCTGGAATGCGACTGTGCCCGTGGCATTGGGTGGAAGCTCCGCCGTCAGCGTGGTGCTCTGTCCTTGAACGGAGGGGGCTGGCGAAGCAGTCACGACCGGCGGGGCAAGCGCGGGGAGGTGCTGCCGGCAAACTCCAGCGGTTCGCCCTCGTAGACCGCGGTCAAGTCTTGCCCGCCGCCGGGCAGGGTGGTCGTTGGCAGGGTCGCCGTGCCGTCGCTCAGGGTTGCTGAGCCCAACTGGGTTGTTCCGTCGAAGAAATCGACCGTGCCCGTGGGGGTGCCGTACGTTCCGCCGTTTACCATCGCCGTCAAGGTCACCGTCTGGCCGGCGACGGGGGAAGCGGACGAGCAACTGAGCGTCGTCGTGGTTGTCGGCAGGATCGTCTCGGTGATGGAGGCGCTGCTCGCCGCCGCGTAGTTGCTGTCGCCGTTCGGCTGGTAGAGGGCCGTGATCGCGTGGCTGCCGACGGAGAGGCCGGAAGTCGCGAACGTGACGGTTTCCGGCTCCACAACCTTGCCGGACCCCCAGGAGATACCCGGGCCCACGATCTTGCCGTCATTCCCGTTGCCCGAGAAATCGTGGACAACGCCACCCGAGCCCTCATCGTAATGATAACCTGCCACCAGGCCGGTGAGGCTGCCCACGCCGTAGGTCCCGTTGCCGCCGTTATAGAGCTGCGAGATTTCCGCCGGGCTGAGCGCCGTGTCGAAAACCAAGGTCTCGTCCAAAGCACCGTCAAGCGAACATGCATCGCCAGGAGTGCCGCCGAGATAATAGTCTCCTCCGCTCCCCGAGTAATTACCCGGCGCGCTCCCCGCCAACTGCCCGTCCACGTAGAAGCTCAACGTGGAACTGCTGAGGGTGACGGCGACGAAATACCAGTCGCTCGTGGTGACCGGGGTCGTGGAGGACCAGCCCGAGTACCCCCTGTTAGTGAACCGAGACGTCGTCATTGTTGCTGTATTCGCTGAAATAAACGCCCCAGCCGCCGAAGTCTCCGGACATGATCATCTCTTGCTTCTGACCAACCGCGTTGGTTTGGACCCAGGTGGCGAAGGTCAGCGTGCTGCCGTTCATGTTCAGGTTCGGGATGTCGACGTAGGAACCTTCTTCTCCGCTGAAATCCAGGCCGCTGGTGGCCGGCGAGTCCGGCAACACAACTGTGCCGAGGGGTGTCGATCCGTCCAGGAAGGTTACGTCGCCGCTTGCGCCCCGCGTGACCGACGCAGCGAGCGCGACGGGCTGGCCGACCACGGCCGAATTGGCCGAGGAGGTGAGGGTGACGGTGGGCGTGGCTTGCGTTACCGCAACCAAAAACGTATCCGACGTACTCGCACCGTATGTACCGTCGCCGCTGTAGGAAGCGGTGATGACGTCGCTGCCAACGGGCAAGGCCGAGGTCACGAGGGTCGCGTTGCCGTCGTTGCCGAGCGCGACGGGCGTACCGAGGGCGTTGATGCCGTCGTAGAACTGCACTGTCCCGGTGGGCTGGCCGCTGCCGGGAGGGGTTACGCTCACCGCCGCCGTCAGCGTTACAGTTTGGCCATACACCGGCGCGGGTACGTCGGCCGTAACCGCCGTGCTGGTCGGGAGCAAGGTCACCTCCTGATCGAACGCCGCCGTGCTGCCCTGGAAATTATCGTCGCCGCTGTAGAGGGCTGTGATCGCGTGCGTGCCCAGGCCGAGCATCGAATCCTGAATCGTCGCCACGCCACCACTCAAGCTTACCGGCCCACCGTAGTTTTCGCCGTCTACGAGAAACTGGACTGTGCCGCCGCCATCGAAGCTCCCCGAGTCGGGCGTTACCGTGGCCGTGAACGTAACGGATTGTCCGTAAACCGCGGGATTGTCCGAGGGTGTGAGAAAAGTCGTCGTCGTCGTGGTCGTCAGATAGCGAAGCAACAGGACCGAACTGGTGTCGGCGCTTTCATCGTAGACAGTCCCCATGACATAAATGCCGGCGCCGTCAGGCCCAAGGGCGGCGCCCTGCGTATAGGTCGAGGTGTCGGGGCCAAAGTCGGTGACCGTGACGCCGCCCGTTCCGAAATCCTGATCGAACCCACCGTCCGGGTTGAGTCGAACGACACCGAGATCATGCCAATAGCTTTGCCCGCTGGGGACGTCGCCGGCCAAGACGATCTTGTCGTCGGGCTGGACGGCCGCGAACTGGAAATTGACTCCGGCGAACGCCGGATCGTTCGTGAGCTCGGCGCCGAAGCCGCTGTCGACCGAACTTCCATCGGCCGCGTAGCGTGCCATAGAGAACTGGCAACTGGCGGTCGTGTCTCCGACGACCACGATGCGGGCATCGGATTGGGGCAGTAGCTGGCTGACGTAGAGATTGCAGCCGGCCACGCCATCGTCGCCGAAATTCAAGTCTTGCTGGCCGCCGGAGTCGTATCGGCTCAAGCCATAGGTGGAACCATTGAAGGTGTCCAGAATCAAGTCGTCCGTGGTCGGCTGGATCGCCGCGGTAACAAGATACTGACCTTGCTGCGGCGTTACCGTCCCCGTGCCGGAACCGAAGCTCGGATCGGGCGTGCCATTGGGAGTATAGCGTGCCAGGGCCACGTGGCTACCCAACATATCGTATTCGGTCCCGGCGACAAGGATGTTGCCGTCTTGGATCAGCGCCTGGCTGGGGGAGAAACCAATGGGGACCACCCCGGAGCCCGTACCGCCGAAGCTCGTGTCGAGACTGCCGTCCTGCAGGAAACGGACCATGTTGTATCCGACATTGGAGCTGTACTCCGCCACGACGATGTCCGGGCCGCCTGTCGATGGATCGGGCTCGACGACCATGGCGAGGGGATAGTTCCAGCCGCCGAGCGATTCGTCGACTTGCCCATTGCCAGAGGCGCCAAAGGTGCTGTCCGGCGTGCCATCGGTATCATAGCGCTGGAGCAGGATCCCGCCGTCACTGGCCTCGGCGGCGATGACGGCTCTACCCTCGGGATCGACGGCGATGAGATACGCGGAAGCAGCCCTCGTCACCATTCCCTCGTCGCCGAACGTGGGGTCCAGGCTTCCAGCCGTTTCCACAGCTTGAGCATTGGCCCCGGCTGGGGTCAGTTGCACGGAAAGCGGCTCGTGCGGTTCATTCAGGGCGCTATCAATTTGCGGGGCAAGGATCGACTGCGCTGCGTTGGCCGACGAGGCGTCGCCGCCGTTGCCTGGCGAGAGGGAATCGCTTTCGCGGATGACGCACTGGGCTTGGCTAGTACCCAGGGAGGCGGGACCGCTGAGGTCGGAAATCGCCAGCGTGAAGGACTTGTCCGCCCCGCCCGTCGGTCCGCCCTGCGTGAAGATCGGGATTGGCTGGAACTGCGGTCCGCCGGGTTCGAAGACCAGGGTTCTCTGCGTCAAGAGCGAGTAATCGGTGCCCGCCTGCGCAGTGCCGTCGTCGGCCGCGTATTGCAGGGTCACGGGGGAAGTGATCGGCGCGTCGATCGTCACGAGCGCATAACCCACCTGGCCGTCCTGCACGCTCATCGGATGGATACTGACGCTCGCCACGCTGAGAAGCTGCCGGGATTCAAGCGCTTCCAGCAGGAGGCGACGCTGCCGCGGCGGCTTCCGCTCGGCCGCAGCCCGCCCCGACTTGGGCAAGGATAGTCTTGTTCGCACGCCGCGCCACGACCAGAAGGATTTCGCCATGGGACGCCCCTTTTGAGGTTGCCAGGAAAGAATTTTGCGAAGAGAGTGCCCGCAACGGGCAACAACGGTCGGCGGGGAAGAGGAACCCCAATAGCGGCAGCGCCTCGCACGCTCGGCGATGCAACCGCTGGAATCGACTCGACGGCAGGGACAGGAAGGACACTGCGCGTACCTCCTCTACGGCTTCCACACTTAAATGAGGAACACCGCCTCTTCAAGATCGAGAACGCCGTTCAGGCTAGCACTTGTCTATAGGCTGTCAATAGGGGCCATGCAGAGAATCCGGAGGTCTAATGAATTTCTAACGCTACGAGGAATCGCTAAGGACCGCGGCCGAAGAATAACTTCCGCAATCAAGCGGGGGTGGCTGGCGGCTGAGCTTGCGAAGCCCCAGCCGATGCCGGAAAAGCTGGGGCTTCGCAAGCTCAGCCACCAGCCACCCCAGGAAAACTGGGAAATTATTCTTCGGCCGATCCTAAGCCGCGCATGCCTTGCCAATGCCGCCGCGGCGCGGTAAGAATGTGAGGCACGAGGACGCGTCGCTCGGCCGCGCTGACGCGCTTCGCAATTGGCGAGGGCTTCGAACATGCGGATCGTTTACTTGTCCTGGCCAGCCGCGGAGATCGCCGGCGGCATCAAGATCGCTTTCCGGCACGTCGAAGCGTTGCGGGAGGCCGGGGTGGAGGCAGTCGTCGCCACGGCAGACGCGGAACCGCCCGGATGGTTCCAGACGACCGCACCGACGATCGCTCTCTCCGCCGTGAGCCGCGGCGAGGACGTGCTGGTCTTTCCCGAAAACCATCACGGCCTGCTGAAGACCTTCGGCGGCTGGCCAAATCGTAAAGTAGTCTTCTGCCAGAACCAATTCATGGTCTTTCGCGGCCTGGGCGGCTGCCGCAGTTACGCCGACTTCGGCGTTTCCGGGCTCCTCTGCGCAGGGCAGGCGGCGGCCGACTACTGCCGGATGCGCTTTCCAGACACGCCGATCGAGGTCGTCCCGGTCTGCGTGGACCAGGAGCTGTTCCATTTTCAACGGGAAAAGAAGCTGCAAATCGCCTACGCGCCGCGGAAGCGAACGATGGAGGCCGGCTTCATTCGCGACCTGTTTCTGGCGCGGAACCCGGATTTCAGCTCCGTCCCCTGGATCGAGATCCGTGCAGCCACGGAAACGCAGCTGGCGGCCGTCTTGCGGGAAACGGCCGTCTATCTCGCGCTCTGCCGATTCGAGGCCTGCCCCTTGACGATCCTGGAATCGTTGCTGTGCGGATGCATCACCGCGGGCTTCACGGGGCTCGGCGGGCGTGAGTACACAACGGAACGAAACGGTTTTTGGGCCGAGGAGGACGACTGCGTGGGCTGCGCCGAGCAGCTTGCCCGTGCGGTGCGCCTGGTCGAGCGCGGCGGAGCGATGTATCGCGACATGCTGGAGGCGGCCAACCTCACCGCGCGACAGTACAGCCGACAGGCATTGGCCAAACGCCTCGCGGCCTTCTGGCACGCATTCCTAGCGAGCGGCACCTTTCCCGAGGAGGGACGGCGGGAGGCCGCCGCCACGTTCCGTGCGGCACTGCCGGTCAAGCCCGACCGCTCGGCCGAAGTGCCGGCGGACCGGGATGCGTGCGACCAGGCGGTCGGTCGGCTCCCCGCGGGGTCGTCGGCCGGGGCGGACCTGGCGGCGGCGCAGCATGAATCGGGACTGGCGTGGCTGGCCAAACGCGACCTGCCGCGCGCGGTCGCCAGCTACCGGGAGGCGGTCCGCATTCGGCCGGACTTCGCCGAGGCCCACAGCAACCTGGGCATGGCCCTTCTGGCCCTTGGCGATACGGCGGCCGCCCTCGATTCATTCCATGCCGCCTTGCGAATCAAGCCGGATTTTGCCCCGGCGCATCTCAATCGCGCGGCGGCCTGGCTGCGAGCGGGCAAGTGGCACGAGGGCTGTCAGGAGTTCGAGTGGCGGAGGCTCTGCGAACCCTATCGCCTCGACCTGCCGGCCACGCCGCTTTGGGACGGGTCGCCTGGAGCGAACCGCTGCCTGCTGCTGTGCGCCGAAGGCGGCGCCGGCGACACGATCCAGTTTGTCCGCTACGCGCCGCTGGTCCGCGCGCGCTGCGGCAGCGTGATCCTCCAATGCCAGGCGCCGCTGGCGCCGCTTCTGGCACGCGCGGCGGGCATCGACCGCTTGATCGCCGGCGGCGAGCCGCTGCCCGAGCATCACGCGCATGCCCCGCTGATGAGCCTGCCGCTGATGCTGGGAAGCACGCCCGAGACGATCCCGGCCAAGGCGCCGTACCTGTTCGCCGATTCTGCCCTGATCCAGACCTGGCAGGGGCGCCTGGCGGCCTACAACGGCTTCAAGGTGGGCATAAGCTGGCAAGGCAATCCAAGCTATGCGGTGGACCGCCTGCGGTCCGTCCCCTTGGAACGATTCGCGGCTTTGGCAGGCGTTCCCGGCGTCACGCTTTTCAGCCTGCAAAAGGGCTGTGGGACGGAGCAACTCGCCGCGGCCGGACCGGCTTTGGGCGTCGTCGATCTCGGGCCGGGGTTCGACGTGGCGGCGGGGGCGTTCATGGACACCGCGGCGGTGATGCGCAGTCTCGACCTGGTCGTCACCTCCGACACGGCCATCGCCCATCTCGCCGGCGCGCTGGGAGTGCCGGTGTGGGTGGCGCTGAGCACTTGCGCGGACTGGAGGTGGCTGGAGGAACGAGCCGACAGCCCCTGGTATCCGACGATGCGGCTCTTTCGACAATCACGACCGGGGGACTGGGAAGAGTTGTTTGGGCGGATCGCGGCAGAATTGGCGGCCGTGTCGTCGGGCGAGGGGAATTGAAATGATGCGGACCGGGCCGGTGCGGGCCGGTGGACCGCTCGCGCTGGATTATCCGCCGGAGTACAAAGCGACGATGCCGAAAAAGGGCTGAACGAGCTTCGCGCCAGCGTGCGTGGAACGAGGAAAGCCGGACCGGTCCACCCATGGTCCGGAGATGACGTGCATGCGGTCCAGACTCAGACACCACGGCGGAACGTGGCGAGTACGTTAGGACCGGCCGAAAAATAACTTCCGCAATTAAGCGGGGAAGTTATTCTTCGGCCGGACCTTAGCACGGAGGACGGGGATAACAGAGTACTGCGTACCGAGTACGGAGTACCGAGTGCAGAGTGCCGAGTATCGAGTGTTCAGTCGCAGAAACGACCAAGGGCTTTCGGACCCGCGCGTGCGGCATTCTGCCGCTGTTCTCGCTTCCCCCTTTTTCTCGAAATCCGGTTTTTTTGCCGGTTGCCCGAACATCGCGGGAGGCAACGCCTTGCGATGCGCCTCCGCGCTGCCCGAACGGAATGCGAGCGAGATCCGCTGCCTCAAACCGGCCGCTCAAACGTACTAATATGCAGGGATCAAGGAAAGGAAAATGAGGTAAAAGAAGATGAGAGGAAGAGTGATTGCATTTTCCTTTCCACCATCTTCTACGAATTCAAGAATCGAGAACAAATCCGTTTCGGGCAAATCGGGCAAGAAGCCCCCCGTCGGTAGCGTGCGTGCCGGCCATGCGGTTCCGCCTGCCGAAAAGGCGAATTCGCCGCGAATTCCACCGTGGGGGGTGAATTTCCCTTATGTTTATCATTGGACCGCACAATCAAGAGGGGGGGTAGAGAGATCGTGTTTTCCGGCCGAAAACCGCGATTCCTGAAAACCGACTTGAGCGGCGAGGCGAAAACGTCCCAGCGCGTTGTGGACCAGCAAAAACGTGCTTCTTTAGTGTCGTACTGTTGTTTATGTCGTCCACTAGCGGGGACGCAAGGTGTGCGGATGAAGCATTAGTCAGACTTATTCGTTGTTTGGAATATTTTTGGATTATTACGACGAATAACGCCTGGATAAGCTTCCTTGTTCTTTGACAATTCGGTTCGGCGACGCGCCCCGCCAAGGCGCGTCGCGCAGCCGGGGCGGCCAGCGGAAGGCTGCCCCGGTGAAGAGATTCCCTGCGCACGCGGCAGGCAATCGCCGCCGTGAAGCTTAAAAGTCATACCACACGCCGGCCCCGAGGAACTGCTGGTAGTGGTTGTAGAACTGCCGCTGAAAACTATAGCCGTCGAAGTACTCGAGGCCCGTGCGGAGCGTGTGGCCGGTGGGGCCGCGCCATTGCCAACCGGCTTCGAAGGTGACGTTGCCGCTGTAGTTCAAGTCCTCTTCGATCTTCGAGTTGATGGCCGCAAACGGCGAACCGTAGAATCCGTTCGGCTGCGCGGGACTATAGTCGATGCCGAACTGAAATTCCCACGGCTGGGAACCGCCGCCCTCGGTAAAGGCCCAGTTCGCCTCGCCATAGAACCGCAAGTCGGGGATCGGGCGATAGGCCACGCCGAAGACCAGTTGCTCGCGAACATAGGGCAGCCGCATGATGCCGGGATGGGACTCAATGTAGAGATCGCCCAGGTGCGAGCTGAGGTGATAATAGCCGAACTTGAATTCCCACGGCCCTTCGCGGTAGGTGAGCGGAAAACCGATGCGGAAATCGGTCGATACCATGCTGCGGGTGCTGTCCAAACGCGGCAACGCGGCGCCGTCGACGTCGAACTGCCAGCCTTCCGGCCAGGCGGGGTCCTGCGTGCCGTAGCGGAGGATGCCGACGTGACCGCCGAGACTGCCGTCCCAGGTCCAGCCGATGTTCTTGTCGTAATATAATTGGCTGCCGAGCCGGCCCTCTTCATTGCTGGCCAGATAGTTCTTGAACATCAGCCCATCGGGCAAGACTTGCCAGGTCCAAGGCGCCGCCCAGGCGGCCGCTTGCGGAAATTGGGGATTTGGCAGGGTAATGGCGCCGGCCGGCGGGGCGAAGCTGGGCGGAGGCTCTGCGAACGATGGTTGCGGTTCCGGGACAACCATCGGTTGCGGCTGAGGCACGTATTGCCCCGGCATGATGGGTTCCGGCTGGACGCCCAGCCGCATTGTGATTGTCCAGCACCGTGATCGGCATTGCCTCGGGCTGCGCATGCGCCGGCGTCGCCAGGACGGCCCAACCGAGCCAGCCCAAGAGCACGGTTCCAACAATTCCACGTTTCGAACGACTCGCCATTCTTTTTAAGAGTCGCTAACAAAACATCAGACCGAACGAAGTCTATCGCTTCGCATCCCTGGTGATCATGTTAGACATCCTATTGCCCGGTGGGGGCAGGAGTTTACCGAAAGTCAGGCTTTGGGATCAAGGTCGATGTCGAACCTTGCCGGGCAACCGGGCCGAGCAATAATTCTATAAGCCGTTGGTCAGACAATGGGTTATAATGTACTCGTTCACTTCAGGAGTCAGATCATGGTGCTTCTTGAATTCAGCATGTTTCCCCTCGACAAAGGGGAAAGCTTGAGTCAATATGTGGCTCGCAGCATCGATATTATCGATCGTAGCGGACTTGCCTATCAGACCCACGCCATGGGCACGGTTTTGGAAGGCGAGATCGATCAGGTCCTGGATGTCGTTCGCCGTTGCTACGAGGCCATGGCCGCCGATTGCAATCGCATCGAATGTTCCATCAAGATCGACTCTCGCAAAGGAAGTTCGGGCCGCCTGCAATCCAAGGTCGCCAGCGTGGAGGAGAAACTCGGCCGGCCGATCAAGAAGTGACCTGCCTGCGGGCTATAATTGAAGCGGTGAATATGCCCCCGACAGCCATGCTGCCGGCAAGCTCCCATGACAGGTTGAAAACCCATCCTACAAATGACAGGTTGAAAACCTGTCCTACAAGATGTCCAACACCGAACTGATCCGCAAGCTTCGCGCGGCATTGAGGCCCGAGAATGTGCTCTCGGCGCCTTCGGAGTTGGTCGTCTACGATTGCGACGCCTTCACCGTCGAGCGCCGCATGCCCTTGGCCGTGGTCTTTCCGCGTTCCACGGAACAGGTGGCCGAAGTCGTGCGGATCTGCTCGGACCACGGTTGCCCCGTCGTCGCCCGCGGGGCCGGCACCGGGCTGGCCGGCGGTTGCACGCCGCCGCCCAACGGCGTGGTGGTCATGCTCACGCGGATGAACAAGATCCTGGAGATCCGGCTCCGCGACGCCTTGGCCCTGGTCGAGCCGGGCGTGCTCAACCTGCAACTCACGCAGTGCCCTGGCAGGGACCGGCTACCACTTCGCTCCCGACCCGTCGAGCCAAGGCACGGCGACCATCGGCGGCAACGTGGCCACCAACGCCGGCGGTCCGCACACGCTGAAATATGGCGTGACCGTCAACCACGTGGCCGGGCTGGAGGTCGTGCTGGGCGACGGCTCGATCGTGCAGTTCGGACCGGTGGAAGATCCGGCCGCGCTGGACCTCGCCCGACTGGTCTGCGGCAGCGAGGGCACGCTGGCGATCGTGACCAAGATCTGGGGCCGGCTGACGAGGAACCCGCAGGCCTGCCGCACGATCCGCGCCACGTTCGCTTCGATCGACGACGCCTCGCAGGCCGTCAGCCAGATCATCGCCGCGGGGATCGTTCCGGCCGCGCTGGAACTCATGGACCGCGGGATTCTCGACGCCGTCGAGGCGGCCTTTGCCTTGGGCGTGCCGCCGGAAGCGGCCGCGGTGCTGGTGATCGAACTCGACGGGCCCGAGGCCGGCCTCGATCCGCTGCTGGAGCAGGTCGTCGCCATTTGCCGCAACTGGAAGCCCGGCGAGATCCTGCAAGCCAAGACGCCGGCCGAGCGGGAGTTGCTGTGGAAATGCCGCAAGATGGCCGTCGGCGCGTTGGGCCGGCTCAGCCCGGGCTACGTGCTTCAGGACGGCGTCGTGCCGCGGACCCGCCTGCCGCACGTCTTCCGCCGCATCGCGGAGATCGCGGCCAAGCATCGCGTCCGCATCGTCAACGTGGCCCATGCCGGCGACGGCAACGTCCATCCCATCCTGCTGTTGGACGAGCGCGATCGCGACCTCACCGCCCGGGCCCAGGCGGCCAGTCGCGAAGTGCTCGAAGAGTGCATCGCCTGCGGCGGCAGCATCACGGCCGAACACGGCGTGGGGATCGAGAAGATCGAGTTGATGGAAAAACTCTTCGCTCCGGCCGATCTCCGCGCCATGCACCGCGTCCGCCAGGCATTCGATCCGGCCGGCCGACTGAATCCGGGCAAGAAGTTTCGCGTAGGTTGCCCATGACCACCGTCACCGCACCAGAACTGCCGCTGGAACAGACCGTCGCGCCGACCGACGAGCCCGCCGTAGCGGCGTTGATCGGCGCGGCATACAAGTCCGGCACGCCGGTCTATCCGATCGGCGGCGGAACCAGTCTCGACTATGGCCCGCGCCCCGCGCGGCCGGGCATCGGACTGAGCTTGTGCCCGATGAACCGCGTGCTCGACCATCCGGCCGACGATCTGACGATCACCGTCGAACCGGGCTTGACCCTTGCGGAACTCAACCGGCATTTGGCGGCAAAGCGGCAATGGCTGCCGATCGACGCTCCCGCAGTCGGCCAAGGCGACCGTCGGCGGCATCGTGGCGACGAACGCCTGCGGTCCGCGGCGCTACGCCCATGGCACGATCGGCGACTACCTGATCGGCCTTCGAGCGATCGACGGTTGCGGCGAGGCATTTGCCGGCGGCGGCCGCGTGGTGAAGAACGCTGCCGGGTACAACCTTCCGCGGCTCATGGTCGGTTCGCTGGGCACGCTGGGCGTGATCACGCAGGCGACGTTCATGGTCCGCCCGCTGCCGACCCATTCGGCCCTGGTGATCTGCGACATGCCCAGCTTCCAGCAGGCCGAGTGCCTGCTGGCCGCCTTGGGCCGCAGCCGGACGACGCCGATGATCGTGGAATTGCTGGCCGGTCCCGCGCTGCCCCATTGCCCTTTGCCGGCGATGCCCGACACGGCCGCCGCGCGGCTCGCCATCGGCTTCGAAGGCGGCGCCGCAGAGGTTCAAGGGATGGCCAACGTCTTCTGCGACGAGTGGCAGGCCTTGGGGGCCGATGGGCTGACGACGATCACCGGCGCCAGAGTCGATGCGGTGTGGAACTGGCTGAGCGAAAGCCCCGCCTTGCTCCAGATCAACGTCTTGCCCAGCCGATTGGTCGAAGTCATGGAGCAAGTCGCCGAACGGTTGCCCGCGACGCCGCTTCAGGCCCACGCGGGCAACGGCGTGATTCGCATCTACCAGCCCAGCCGATGCGAGCGGCGACTTTCGAGACCGGCTTTGCCCACCTCGTACAGAACACGCTTCGGCCGATTGCCGCCGCGGCCGGCGGCCACCTGACCGTGCTCGCCACGCCCGCCGACGTGGAGCTTTCGCCGGCCGAAATCTGGGGGCCGCCACGCCCCGGCGTGGCCTTGATGCGTTCGATCCAACAACGATTCGATCCCGCAGGAATCCTGAACCCCGGAAGGCTTACGTTTGGAATGTAGGGTACGGCTTATCGTTTCGGCCAGCATTTCATGAACTCCAATAGCCCCGACAATACGAACGAGTCCGGCGACGGCAACCTGACCGCAGGCATCGCCTACGATCAGTTGCTGCGCTGCGTCCACTGCGGGCTATGCACGTCGTCGTGCCCCACGTACCTGGAGACGGGCGACGAGAACAACGGTCCCCGCGGCCGCATCCAACTCATCCGCCTGGTGGCCGACGGCCGCACCGATCTGACCGATCGCATGCAGCGGCACCTCGAATTGTGCCTCGACTGCCGGGCCTGCGAGAGCGTGTGTCCTTCCGGCGTGCAGTACGGCCGGCTGATCGAGCCGTTCCGCCAGGCCGTCGACGCGAACGACACCCGCGTGGAAAAACGCTGGGACCTTTTCCGCCACTGGATCCTCTTGAACCTGTTCCCTTATGCCGACCGCTTGCGCCACGTGCTTCGCCCGATGCGGCTCTTGCAACGGCTGGGCATCGTGTCGGCGATCGAGCGGCTGGGGCTGCTGAAGCTCCTGCCCGGGCGGCTGGGGCGGCTGGCCCCGCTGCTGCCGCCGCCGGCCCGCCCGGGCCCGCGGCTGCCGAAATTCCTGCCGGCCGTGGGGCGAAAGCGGGCCCGCGTGGCGTTTTTCGTCGGTTGCGTGGCCGATGCCATGTTCCGCCCCGTGCATTGGGCGACGGTCCGCGTGCTGCAGCAAAACGGCTGCGACGTGTTCGTGCCGCGCGGACAAGGCTGCTGCGGCGCGATTCATCTGCACAACGGCGACCCGCTCGGCGCCCGGCGGCTGGCCGATGCCAATCTCGTGGCCTTCGAACTCGACCGCTACGACGCGATCCTGGTGAACCACGGCGGCTGCGGGGCGATGCTCAAGGAATACGGCCTTCACTGGCACGACGGCTTGCAGCCGCACCGCGCCCGTTTTGCCGCTAAGGTGAAGGACGTACACGAGTTTCTCGATAAGCTCGGCGTCGTGCCCTTCAGCGGCCGCATCGAGGCCGCGGCCACCTATCACGACTCCTGCCACCTGGCCCATGCCCAGCGGGTCGCCTCGGCGCCGCGAAGGCTCTTGGCCAAGATCCCCGGTCTCGATCTCCGCGAGTTGCCCGAGGCCGGCGTCTGCTGCGGCGCGGCCGGGACTTACAACCTGACCGAGCCGGAGATGTCCGACCGGCTCTCGCGCCGCAAGCTGGACAACATCCTCAGCACCGGCGCCCAGATCGTGCTCGCCGCCAACGCCGGCTGTTTGCTGCAGATTCAGCGCGAAGTGCGGCAGGCAGGGCTATCGGTCTGCAGGTCATGCATCCCATGGAACTGATGGACCTGAGCTATCGCGGCGAGAAGCTGGAATTGAAGGCCGGGGTCTGACCAGGATAGAATGAAGGTCAGTTAAGTACTTTCCGGTTAGGTGATAAGCAATGTCCGATCGTCGCCCCCCATCCCGAAACCCGCATCGTTCTGTCGAATATCTCCTGGGCAACGTTCGAGGCCCTCGTCAACGGAGAACGATCCGCACGGTACCCGCTTTATCTATGATCGAGGGACACTGGAAATCATGTCGCCTTCCAAAGAACATGAATGGTATCACAGGTTGTTGGGCCGGCTGGTGGAAGCTTTCACAGTGGAGCGGAACATTCCCATTCAAAGCACCTGTGCGACGACATTGAAGGCCCAACTGAAGGATCGTGGCCTGGAAGCGGATGAATCCTACTACATCACTAACGAATCGCGGGTCCGGGGCCGCAAGGACCTTGATTTAACCGTTGACCCGCCGCCCGATCTGGCCATCGAAGTGGAAATCTCTTGCAGTGCCGTAGACAAGCTGGCGATTTACGCCGATTTGGGCGTAGCGGAAGTATGGTTCTACGACGGAGACTCGCTGCGGATGTGCATCCTGCAATCCGATGGACGCTACGAAACGAGGACACGCAGCTCCCTTTTGCCGCAACTTACGACGGAGATTCTGGAGGGCTTCCTGGCCCGGCGGCATGAGAGCGACGAAACGACCTGGGTTCGCTCGTTTCATGAGTGGGTACGCAACCTGCCGTAGGTGCAGGTCAGACTCGCAGTTTGAAATCGCTGCGTCAAATCCTCAGCACGTCGCCGACGTTCAGGCGAAAGCCGGGAATGAGTCCCTCGGCCGTCAGATCATCTGCCGGATCCAATCGCTTGGGAGGATGCCCCGCTTGATAGACGATCGCAGCCGCCCGGATCGGGTCGAGTACCCAAACAAGCTGTGCCCCGGCCGCCAGGTATTCGCCGGCTTTCCGCTCCAACTCGGCAGGCGTATCGTTCTTGCTGCGGACCTCGACGACGAGGGCCGGGACTTTCGTGAGAAACCCTTCCGGCGAATAGTCCAACGGCAAGGATGCGGCTGCGACGAAACAACTATCGGGACCCACGACTCGATCCGGGCCAGTACGCAGAATCACTCCCGTTTCGGCAAGCGTTCTGCCATGGCCGCGCTGATCGCCTTGCAACTTCAACTGGAACACGATGTTCGCGTTGACTGCCCCGTGAATCCCCCCCGGCAACGGCATGACGACGAGCCTCCCGTCTTCGAGTTCATATTTTACAGGGCCGGACGGAAGTTCGCCCGGCATCGCGGCGAGGTCCGCCGCCGTGAGCAGTCGCGGCGTCGGGGCAAGACTCGGAATCTCAGACGAGGCGACAACAGTTGACATACCCACTCCAGTAGCTTACGAGTTCTCCGCTGGCACATAGATCATGTCCCGCGACAAAGCGCTTTATCGCGCATCCAACCAAGCCGACCATACTGCGCACGATATCCGTCGGGGGCCAATGGTGCATGCACCGCTATCAAGTGATCTTCCTATGATTATAGTCTCTTCCCAAGTCGCGAACAATCGACGCTTTACGCCGCTCTCTCGCTGAACGTCTCGACCTCCAGCCTCACCAGTTCCGCGACCAACTCGGCCGGCGATTGCGGACGCCGCAGCGGATCTTTGGCAAGCATGCCGTGTACGAGTTCGGCCACCCGCGACGGCACGTGCGGCGCCACGCGTCGCAGGTTCAACGGGGCCGTTTGCTTGTGCGCTTGGGCTATCTGCTCGAGCGTCTCGCCTTCCAGCGGCAGCCGCCCGGCAAGCAACTGATAGAGCACGACGCCCAGGCTATAAATGTCGCTGCGGATGTCCGGGCGATAAACGGAACTGACATGCTCCGGGGCAAGGTAATAGCCGGTGCCGGCAAGTGCCCGCGGGCTTTCCGCCGTTTCATCGCGACGCCGCGCGAAACCGAGATCCAAGAGCGTCACGTGCCCCCGTGACGAAAGAAAAATGTTGCTCGGCTTGATGTCGCCATGCATCCAGCCCGCTTGGTCGAGGGCGCCCAACGCCTCGGCCGTCTGCCGGGCGATCCACAGTACGGCCGGCGGATCAAGCGAGCGCCGTGCGGCCAAGTAGGCCTGGAGCGTCGCGCCTTCCAACCAAGGCATCACCAGGAATTGCGGCGTCCGCTTGAGCTGCGATTCCAGGATCGCAATCAGGTGTGGATGCGAGGTCTCGCGGCCAACCTGGGCCTCGCGGGCGAGCATTTCCACGGCGATGGGATCGTGCCGCCGATTTTCATGCAGCACTTTGACCGCGTAAGCGGCCGCGCGCTCGATGGGGGCATTCACGGGGCGGGCTCGATAGACGCCGGCCCACTGCCCGTGCCCGACCCGTGCCACCAATTGCCAAGTGCCGACCTGGGGTTCCATACCGATTCCATCGGGTTTTCCGACAGGGTAAATGAGAACAGTCTCGCGGAAGGATAAGACAGGGAACCTACGCTGGCTTTTCCGGGAAGTCGTCGCGAGACGCCATCTCGGCTCATTCCAGCCGCAACAGATAGGCCGCATCGCAGCCCGGCAATAAAGACTGGCCGAAGAATTATCCGGGCTAATGACCGGTGAATCAATAAGTGTCGCAAGAATAGTGGCCGGCACACGCCGTGTGCCGTTTTCCGCACACGGAGTGTGCGGACTACTTTGGAAAACACGACAGTTATTGCTTTGCCGGTCCTTATTCAGAAAATTCCCGCGAAAACAGCCGGTCAAGAAGGCATTCCATTTGCTCAAAATCTTGGCAGGCGACGGCAAGTACCGTCGCGAATAGAATTCAAAAGCCGGGGGAAGGACAACAGTCCTGGCAAGAAAGAGAAATCATGAAGGTATCACTCGAAGATGGGATCCATCTGCATTATGAAAGCTTGGAACGCCGGGCGCTGCTCTCAGCGAACCCGGGCGCAACTCAGGTCCCGGCGGTCGAGACGTTGAGCCCGGCGTCAACAGGTGGAGTCCTGAACGATGCGAGCAGCCTGTCGCATGCCGGCGCCGTTCATTCCAGCGTGAACGTCGCTGTCAGCAGGAATGTTGCGGCGGAGGCCAATAATAGCCTGGCGAAACACGGCGGAACGCCCGATGCGCCGGCTTTCGTGGAAACCGGTATCGGCAGCCTCATCCCTGCGGTGGGCAACGTCGCGAACACTACGGCTGGCAATCTCCCCCTCCCCATGGTGTTCGATTCGTTCAGCACCATCGTCAGCCGCACGATGCAAAACGCGAATAACGGTCCGCAGAATTTCAGTGCTTTCAGTGCCTTGATTCCGGATACGCTGATGACGCAACCGATGCGAGGAGTGACAAGCATGACCGCGGTCGGCGTCGGCGCGTCCAGCGGCGCGTCGACGGATCTGCTTTCCACGTTCTTGAACAACCAGAACAATACTCTTCCAGCGGTCCAACCGACCGTCAGTAACCAACCGGTCGTCAATCAAGCCAACAGTTCCGCGCTCGCCAGCCTGAGCAGCGTCAATCAGGCGGTTGTCGGCCTTGCGGAGTTCAACCAGGCAAGTACGAACCCGGCAAGCTCTGGCGAGGACCTCCTGAGCGACCTCGTGCTTGGCCTGGGCGTTCAGATGCCCACTGCTCGCGGCGGTCGAGGGCAAAGCCACGCTCATCTACTCGCCCATTACTTGCACTCTGTTAAACCGTGAGGGCCGGCGCTCCCATTTCGGCTCCTGGTTCCAAGCGGTTTTCGGGTCGGGTTGCGTTCACGGAGACACCAACAGCACGTCTGGCACGCCACGCTCTGATGATGCAGTTGTCAAAGCACAGGCAGACTCAGGACGCACCAAACCGTTCGGCCAGGGCATATTTCTCCGCGACGCCGATCAGCTCGTTGAACTCGGCGAACGTCATCTGCGATTCGGTGCCGGCGGTCGTGCCGTCGCGATAGACTTGCTCGTAGACCGTGCGAATGGCCTTTGCCGCGGCGAACAGCCCTGCCAGCGGATAGAGGATCAACTGGAAGCCCAGCGCGGCGAGTTCGTCGCGAGGCAGGACCGGTGTCTTGCCGCCTTCGATCATGTTGGCCACCATGGGCTTCGGCACGCGGCGGCCGATCTCGGCAAGCTGCTCGACGGAGCCGGGGGCTTCGATGAAACTGGCGTCCGCACCGGCCTCGCGGGCCGCCAAGATCCGGTCCACGGCCTCATCCATGCCGACGACGGCCAGGGCATCCGTCCGGGCGACAATGAAGAAATCGCGGTCCCCGCGGGCTTCCACGGCGGCGCGGATCTTCTGCACGTATTCCTCGCGTTCGACGACCCGCTTGCCCTGCATGTGACCGCACTTCTTCGGCCAAAGCTGATCTTCCAGAAAGCAGCCGGCGGCGCCCGCCGCGATCAGTTCCTGCACCGTGCGATAGACGTTCAGCGGGTTGCCGTAGCCGGTATCGGCATCGACGATGATCGGGATGGCGACGCTCATGCAGATCCGTCTCGCGCGGTCGGTGATCTCGGTCTGCGTCAAGAGGCCCATATCGGGCTCGCCGATGGCGGTGGCGGCGACGGAATAGCCCGATACAAAAGCCATCGGGAAGCCGACCTGCTGGGCCAGCTTCGCCGAGAGCGTGTCGAAGACGCCGGCAAAGGCCAGCGTGCCGACGTGGTCAAGGATTCGATGGACGCGGGTTTTGGGCATGGCGGGATCTCCAGGTGAGATCTTATCTTCGCACCGGGGAACGGCGTCGTCAACGGCCTGGCAAAGGTACAGGGAGCGACAATACTTGGAATGCTCGTTCCGACAGGCTATCCTATACGCATGACCAACGCCGCTCCCAAACGCCGATGGTTCCAACCCAGCCTGAACTGGGTACTTTTTCCCCTGCTCGCTGTCGAGGGGTTCCTGCTTTTGTCCGAGCATTTTGGCTGGTTTGGCTTCAATGAGGATAAGAGCAGCCCGCTTGCAGGCTTCCTGCTTACCAGCCGAACAGTTTGAAGTAAGTATCCCAAACCTGTTCTCCGTAGCGGATCGCGTACTGCTCCGCGTAGCCCTCACCTCGACTGGCAAAACGCCTTGACCGCGTAGTCATTCGATCATGGTGGTGGCCCAATTCGTGCAGGAACACATGCATCAATTGAAAACCGCGTGCTGAGGTCTAAGTAAAGCGGCATAGTTGAGACAATGGCTTAGGACGACCGGCCTGTTCATCTTCCGGCGTTTCGTATATAGATTCCTTGGGCACACCCAAGCGAAGCAGTACGCGCTCTGCCCCTGCTATTCTACCTGCAGCCGGGAGGTTGTGCCACGCGGCGGTGGCCAGTCGACGGCCTGCCGCCAGGGTTGTTAGTGGCTTTCTTCCAAGTGCTGCCAGGTGCTGGACACCCCTGGGTACTCAAACTCGGCCTGATTCTTGGCAGCCTCCACGCTGTCGTGGCAAGTTATCGGTGATCGGGTTCCATTTCTGGTCGCAGTAGAACAGGTAGTAGCCCGGATCGGCCTCGTATTTGCAGATCGCCAGCCCGGCAGCCGGCCGCTGCAGCTCTCCCGCGACGATATGGCGACAGGTCCCGGTCGGATGATGACGTTGGTCAATCCCGGTGAAGGCAATGACCCTGGCGTTGCCGATGCTACCCGGCGAAGCTCTCGTTTCCGGCTGGCTTGAAGCGAGCAGCCCCAGCACGATTGGCGGCTTACGTTGCGTTGGAATAATCATTCCTAGCAGTGTTTCTGCCGGTTTCAGGCCGAACAACCCAAAGACGAGGAACACGACCATCATCGCGGACTGGAGAACAATTTGCGGCAGTTGCAACCCTTGGATATGCCCGGTTGCCAACAATGCGAAGAACAAACCGGCAATCAGGACCGCGAAGAACCTCAAGACGATACGAGACTTTGGTTCTGCCATTACTTCCTCACACGTCTAGCGGCTTTCTACTGGACCCAGTTCTTCGTCGCCTGCCATAGTATATGCCCACGCCAAGGCTGCTGGCAATCAGGCGGTCAAGCCGCGCATTCCGAGGGTCCGAAGGCGGTGTCCGATGCCACTGCCAGCGGCTATCCGGCGACAATGTCAGGAAACAGCCCGGTGACGAACCACGAAGCCGCCTGGCGTTCCCTGGGCTTACGATGTCCTAACCGGCATCCGAGGTCGCTCTCAATATTCGTCCCGGCTTGCATTCGCGTACGTTCCGATTATGCTGATTCTCATCAGCGTAAAGTTGCTTACCGCCTGTTCCCTTCCACGGAGACCCGCCCCATGAATATGATTGCCCTGGTTGCCGCGACCCTGTTGCTTCCGACCGTACTCCTTGCCCAGGACGCTCCGAAGGCCGATGAGAAGTTCGTCAGCCTCTTCGACGGCAAAACGCTTGACGGCTGGAAAGTCGAGAACTGCGAAGTCGAGGTTCAAGACGGCTGCATCTTCCTCAAGGGCGGCAACGGCTGGCTGCGAGGCGAAAAGACCTACGGCGATTTCGTCCTGGAGTTGGAATGGAAGGCCCTCAAGAAGGAGCATTACGACTCGGGCGTTTTCATCCGTGCGACGCCGCCCGCCGGAAAGTCCCCCTGGCCCGAACGCAACCAGGTCAATCTCCGCCAGGACCGTCATGGGCAACATCGAGGAATATAAGAGTGCGGTCACTCGAACCGACCTGGTCAAGCCGGGCGACTGGAACCACTTCCGCCTGGTCGTCGTCGGCAAGACAGCCGAGTTGCTGATCAACGGCAAGCCGGCATGGAAGATCGACAACCTCAAACCGGCCACCGGTCTGATCGGTCTGCAGTGCGAAGTGCCCGGCGGCGGGCAATTCCTGTTCCGCAACATTCGCATCAGCGAGCGGTAACGACCAGCGGGCGAAAATCTATGGATTTTACCGCTTTCCCGCTGGCCCATACGGGGGGCTTGCCAAGGCATGTAAGTACTTGCACAATGACGGGGTGAAGGTCTCTACGGTCCAATACGGAGCTCGGTGGCGAGAGGCCTTGGGAGGCTCTGGTCATGACCAATCGACTCAAGCTCATGCGCGACAACCGGACCGTCGCCGAGTACCCGTTGATCGGCGACAAGATCTTGATCGGACGGGCGAACGAGTGCCAAATCAGGATCAAGGACGACCACGTGGGGCGGGAGCAGGCCGTCCTGATCCGGGAACAGGGCAAGTACGCCGTCGAAGACCACGGGAGAAAGAACCCCTCTCGCTTGAACGGATCGCCGATTATCGGCAGGACCTTCTTGAATGACGGCGACCACATCAGCTTCTCGGGGTATACGCTCCTGTTCCGTTGCGCTGGGCCTTCCCCGGCCCAAGTCGGCGAAGAAGACGGCCTGACGCTCTTGGCCGCCATCGACGCCTCGGACGCCGGCTCATCCGTCGTCGGAGCGAGCGCCAGCGCCGGCTGCAGGCCGTGCTCCAGATGCTCGAGGCCCTCGGCGGGACCCTGGACCTGGACCCCTTGCTGGACGCTATGCTTGGCGCGCTGCTGAAGGTCTTCCCGCGTGCCGATCGGGGGCTGGTGCTGCTCGACGAGCGGGGAAAACTGCTGCCCAAGGCACTCCGCCAGCGCGACTCGCATGCCGATCACCTGGGTTACAGCCGAACCATCGTGCGACAGGCGATCGACACGCGACAGGCAATCCTGATGCATGGCGGCGGAGCGGAACTGCCGATCACCGAGAGCATCGAACGCTGCGGCATTCGCTCCGCCATTTGTGCGCCGATGTTCGCGCACGATCACGGGCCGCTGGGAGTGCTGCAACTCGACTCGCACCAGCAGCAGACCGGATTCGACGAGCAGGACTTGCACGTTCTGACGTGCGTGGCTGCTCAGGTTGCGCTGGCGATCGGTAATGCGCGAACGGCCTATATTCTCCGCGATCTGAAACTGGCCGAGGAAGTCCAGCGCGGATTCCTTCCCCAGCAAGTCGTCGAGTTGGGATCCTACCGATACTGGGGCCACTGCCGGCCGGCCCGTAGCGTCGGCGGCGACTTCTACGACTTCTTCGCCCTGCCCAACGGCAACCACGCCGTCCTCCTGGGCGACGTGGCCGGCAAGGGGTTGGCCGCCGCGTTGATGATGGCCAAAGCGGCCACGGTCTGCCGCGTCGTCTTGCGAGGCAATCCCGATGATCTTTGCCTGGCCATGGCAGGCATTAATCGCGAGGTCCACGACGCGTGCAAGCCAGGTCAGTTCGTGACCTGCATTCTCGGCGTGGTCCGTCCCGAGACCCACGAGGTCACTTTCGCTTCGGCGGGCCACATGTCGCCGTTGGTGTGCCAGACCGACGGAAGCGTCGGCACGCCGGTCAACACGGCGATGAACGGCCTGCCGCTGGGCATTTGGAAAGAGTTCCAGTACGAAACGGTCTCCCGGAAAATCGAGCCGGGCGAGGGTTTCGTACTCTACAGCGACGGGGTCAGCGAAGCCATGAACTCGCGGGGAACGATGTACTCTGCGGAACGGATCGGCCAACAGCTCGCGGGGCTCTCCGGCCGGCACCCGGCCGAGATCGGGCGGCTTCTCATGGACGATCTGGATCGGCACGTCGGCGATGAGGAGCAAAGCGACGACATTTCCGTCGTGGTATTCGGGCGAAACAAGCACTCGGAGACATGAGATGGCATCCCAACGGCGCAAACTGAAAGTGACCAAGGCTGCGGAACAAGGAGATTTGCTCTGCCTGCAAGTGTGGGGCGACGTTGTCCGCGACCGGGTGAATCCGCCGCCGGACCCCTTGGTCGATTTTCTCGGCACGCGGGGACACGGCGTCAAGGTCCTCTTCGATCTCACGGAAACGGATTTCATCGACTCCAGCGGCTACACTTGGCTCCTGAACCACAACACGGCTTTCCGCGAGGCGGGCGGCGCCATGGTGCTGCATTCCGTGCCGCCCATGGTGAAAGTGTTCCTCGACACGGTGCGGGCAGAGCTGGAAATCGCCATTGCGTCCGACGAATCTGCCGCCCGGCAAATGCTGCGCAAGGAACCAGCGTAGTATCTCCTCTTGTCGCGAGCGAAGGAAAGGGCATTCAGGTGGGATGGTCGAACGTGCTATGTTCCGTGGGAAAGGCCGCATTGGGAAAGTGGGCGAAAGCCCGACCTTCGATTCGTTTTGCGCTTGGTGCGGCGGTGATCGCGCTGATCGCTGTGACGGCCGGTTCCGCTCCGGCCGACGATTTCAACTGGGGACCCAGCCTGGGCACAATTGCCACCGGCAGCGGCAGCTACACTATTAGCGGACTGGGCTTCACGGCGCCGGTCGAAGACCAGGGCCAGTGGGGTACGTGCTGGGATTTCTCGGCGGTCACCGCCCTGGAATCGAAATACATGCTTACCCGCAACGACACGTCGTACAGCATGCTGCTCTCGGAAGAGCAAGTTCCGATGATGATCGGCGGCACCTACGGCGCTTTTGCCAACGGCGGTTGGCCCGGCACGGTCATGAATCAGGTTGTCTCCGGCGGCGGCATCGTCCAGGCCAGTCAATTGCCCTACAACGCCCACGGCTCCTATCTTCCACCCACGGGAGATTGGCCCTTGCCGTCGGGCTGGCAGAACCAGGCGGTCGTAGCGGCCTCCTGGTCCGACATCACCGCTTCGGTGGCCACCCTGAAGACCGACTTGAAGACATACGGGCCGGGGGCGATCTGCATCGACGCCGACACCTTCTTCTACTATCCGAACGGCTCGAACAGCCAGGACGCCACGGGGACCGCCGGCGTCGACATCAATCACTGCGTTTCGGTGGTCGGCTATCACGACGCCACCGGCGCCGATGATGCCGCCATTCAGGCCGCCGGCGGCTACTGGATCATCAAAAATAGCTGGAGCAGTGGCTGGTGGAATTACGGCGGCTATGGCTTCGTCCCCTACAACCTCATCAACGACATCAGCTTTTATACCGGCCCGGCGTATTACACCGGCGCTCTGGCCACCGCGACGTGGCAGGGCAGCGGCGGGACGTGGGCCGCCGGCGGCACGAGTTGGACATCCAGCGGAAGCGCCTATAGCTGGGCCAACCAGGAAACTGCCGCAGTGTTCAGCACCAGCGCTGCGAAGGGCATCACCATCAGCGGGCCGGCTATCGCCCACAGCTTGACCTTCAACAGCGGCGCCACCGGCTATTCGTTTTCCGGCGGTTCGCTGACGGTCACCGCGGGCGGCATTTCCGCTAATGAAAGCGTCACGATCGGCTCTCCGGTCACGATCGGGGCCCCGCAAACCTGGACCACGGCGGCCGGCAAGACACTGACCGTCAACGGCAACGTGAGCACGATCATCAGCACGCTTACCATCGCGGGGGCCGGCGCTACGACCATCAACGGCACGGTCGGCGACGGCGGCGCCATGTCGGGCATCGGTGGCGGGCTGACCGTCTCCGGTCCGGGGACGCTCACGCTCACCGGCTCCAACACGTACAGCAATCTCACCACGATCAACGGCGGCGTGCTCGACTTATCCGGCAGCGGCGGGGCCATCGCGTTGTCGTCCGGCATTACGCTCTCCGGCGGCACGCTCTTGCTGGACAACTCGGCGGCCAATAATTCCAGCCGCATCGGCGCCGCGGTCCCCCTCGCGCTGCAAGGCGGGGTGCTGTCGCTGGTGGGTAATACGGCCGGCACTAACCAAGCGGTCAGCAGCCTGCTTGTCCAGGGCGGGGGCAACATCGTCAGCGTGGCGGCCAGTTCCAGCGTCGCATCGCTCACCGTGGCGTCGCTGACCCGCAGCGCCGGCGGCGCGGCGCTGGTCCGGGGAACTGCTTTGGGCACCGCTTCAACCGGTTCCGTGGCGCAGATCCTGTTTTCCACCGCGCCCACGCTCTCCAATTCGGGCACGGGAAACGGAATCGGAATCTTGCCCTATTTCTATGGAGATAACAGCCCCAGCGGCAGCGGCACCGACCTCGTAACCTACGGCAGCAACGGACTCCGCTTGCTCGCCGCCAACGAGTATTCCAGCACGGTCGCCGCAGGCACCAACGTCAAACTCAGCGGCAGTGCGAGCCGTAAGCGCCTCGACAAACATCCTGGCCCTGGTGTTGGCCAATAGCGGTACGATCCCGCAACTTTCGATCGCAAACTCGGCGACGCTCACGTTGACCAGCGGCGCGGTGCTGAGCACGGGTGGCAGCAATTCCATCAGCGGCGGCACGTTCACCTTCGGCCCCAATGCGGCCACGGCCTACGAGGGAATCGTCCATACGGCAGCCAATTTGACAATCGGCAGCGCCATCGCCGATAACGCCGGCAATGCCGTGACGCTGACCAAAAGCGGCCCCGCCACGTTGCTGCTCACCGGCGCCAACACCTATAGCGGCGGCACGTTCGTCAGCGCCGGCACGCTGTCCTTTAGCGGCAGCGGCAATAACTTGTCAGGCGTGATGAATGTCGGCACTGCGTCCGGCTGCCTGGGCATGTTGCTGTTTCAGGGACCGGCCGCGGTGAACTTCACCGCCACGGGCGATGGAAACTTCAACGTCGCCTATGGTTCCATGGTCGCCATTCAGCCCGGCGCCTCGGTTACGCTGGCGGGCGACTTGAAACTGGGCACCCTGACCAACGGATCGGTCGGCAACCTGGTGCAATCCGGCGGCACGTTGACCATCAACGACAGCAGTTCGGGACGCCCGTTGACGATCGGCGAGTATCCCGGTGAAACCAGCACCTACACCCTTTCGTCCGGCCTGCTGAATGTTCCCAACGGCCCCACCTTTGCCCCCTGGGACGGCGCCGCGACATTGAATATTTCCGGCGGCACTGCCAATCTCAATCAGATCCAGATCGGCTCCAGCGACGAACAGGCAACCGGGGGCACCATTGCCTTGTCCGGCAGCGGCGCTCTCTGTCTCGGGGCGGGTGGCATCGTCAACACCTGGGGGACGGCCGCCGTTAATCTCACGGGTGGCACGCTGGGGGCGTATGCCAACTGGTCGTCTTCCGTCCCGATGAGCCTTGCCAATTCACCGACCATCGACACCAAGGGATATGGGATCACGCTTTCCGGCGCATTATCCGGTTCGAGCGGACTGCACAAATTGGATGCCGGCGTCCTGACGCTGAGCGCAAGCAACACGTACAGCGGTCTGACCACCGTCAGCGGCGGCACGCTGCAACTCGGCGACGGCGCCAGCAACAACGGCTCCGTCGGCGGCAGTATCGCCTTGGCCAACGGCAGCACGTTGGCCTTCGCCAACCCGGTGGCCGAGACTTACGCCTCAGGCATTACCGGCAGCGGCAGCCTGGTGGCAGGGGGCCCCGGCACGCTGACCCTGGCCGGCACGAACACCTACAGCGGCACGACGACGGTCAACGGCGGCCTGCTGGTGTTCAACAATCCCGGCAGCATGCCGTCGGGCAGCATCGTGACGCTCAACAACGGCGCGGGGCTGGCGGCTACCGGGCCCTATACGCCGGCCGGTTGGCTTTCCAGCGGGGTGATTGCCGCCGGTTCCAGCGGCGTGTTGGAGTTGACGGCCAGTTGTTCCCAGAACCTGAATATGCAGAGCCCGACGACCTACGCCAGCCTTTCACTCGGTACGTCGGGCAACAACACGTACGGCGGCACGCTCACGCAAGCCGGCACGACGTATCGCCTGGGCGGCGGCGGAGGCACGCTCACCATGACCCAGCCGCTGGCCGGCGGCAACAGCCTGGTGGTTACCGGGCCTGGCGGCGTGGTGCTGGCCAACACGGCCAGCGTCAGTCTGGCTGCGTTGCAAATGAATACGGCGGCCGGGCCGGCGGCGCTGCAACTGGCTGCCGCCGCATGCTCTGCCGGCTCGTTGGCCAACACGGGCACGGGGGCTGCCAGCCTGGTATTGGGCAACGCCGCCGCGGGCGCGGCCACCACGTTGACGGTCGGCGGCAACAACAGTTCCAGCACCTTTGGCGGCGCGATCAGCGACCTGGCGGCGGTCAACGCGGCGGCCATCGGCAGCCTCGTCAAGGCCGGCAGCGGCACGCTGACGCTGACCAATGCGCAGAGCTACAATGGTCCCACCGTAGTTCAAGCCGGTACGCTGCAGTTGCTCAATTGTCCAGCGCCGCCAGCCGTTCGCAACTGGTACGCGGATTCCCTCAATGGCGTCAACGGTTCGAGCGTCACCTCGTGGACCGATTCGGTGAACGGCAGAAACGCGGTTCTCGGCACGGCGCCGACGCTCGCCACCGCCGCCATCAACGGCCACAACGCGGTCTCGTTCAACGGCACCAATCATCAGTACCTGGTGGTCGCGGCGGCCGACAGCCCGATCTGCGGCGCCACCGCCTTCACCGTCGCCCTGGTATTCAATCCCGCCGCCAGCGGCGTCGGCGCCCAGGGTAGCGAATGGTATGACAATGCTGGCCTGATCGATGCCGATACGTGGGGTGTCGCCAGCGATTGGGGCTTGTGCTGGAACGCCAAGAATGAAGTGGCGGCGGGGATCGGCAATCCCGATACTACCCTCGACAGCGCCCCGATTTCCTTGAACGCTGCCCACGTCGTGATCTACAGTTGGAACGGTAGTACCGGCCTCCAGACGCTCGACGTGGACGGGACGATAACGACCCGAGCCACGACAGCCAAGGCCGCCCGCAATTCGAACCGGTTCTACCTTGGCCAGGAGAGCACTACCCCCTATTATTTCACGGGCCAGATGGCGGACATCCAGATGTTCACTACGGCTCTTTCGGCCACGAACGTCAATGCCTTGGGCTATTCGCTGGCACAGACCTACGGCATCACGGGCACGGCGTTCACCACCCCGCCCGCCGGCATGCTGCCAACCGTCACGACGCTGACTGTCCCAACGGGCGGAACCCTGGACCTGGGCGGCGCCAGCCAGCAGGTGGCGTCGCTCACAGGCTACGGGGCAGTTACGAATAGCAGCACGAATACGGCGGTCACGTTCACGGTGAGCGACAGCAACTCGACCACCTTCTCCGGTACGATTTCCGACAGCGGTTCCGCCAACAGCCTCAGCCTGAACAAGGTCGGCGCCGGCACGTTGACGCTTTCCGGCTCGAACACGTACAACGGCAGCACGGCGATCGGCGGTGGCGCGTTGCTGCTGGATTTTTCCCAGAGCGGCGCCCCGACCAGCAATATCCTCCCCGGCGGCGCACTTGCCCTGGGCGGCGGCACTCTGAGTCTCAAAGGCAATTCCAGCGGCACTTCGGCCCAGACCGTGGGGGCCTTGACCCTCAACAGCGGCGCGAGCGGCATCGCGCTGAATGCCAACGGCGCTGCCAACCTGAGCTTGACCACCGGGACCATGGCGGTCAATGGCGCGGCGACTTTGGCGGTCTCCACGGGGACCAACACCACGCTGACCATCGGCAACACCTGGTTGCAAGGCAGCGGCGCGTCGCTGCTGATTGACATTACCGGCGGCACCCTGACTTCCAGCCCCGCCACGACCAACGGCCTAATCGGCGGCTGGGTCACGGTTAAGAACGCCTATGGAATCGGCCTGGGCACGGTGAGCGGCGGCAACGTTGCCAACACTGCCGGCGGGGCTGTCTTGCCGGCTTCCGCCGCCAGCAGCACGACCAACTACTGGCTCGGCGCTGGAACCAGCAGCCGGACCGTCACGGCGAGCGAGACGGCCAACTCGTTGTCGATCATCCCGGGGGCCGCCGGCCAGGCCCTGACGATCAGCGCCGGAACCCTGGCCCTGACCGCCAAGGTATTGTCCTTCGACGGCACCAACTACACCTACAGCATCAACGGACCGGGCCATTTGGGAACTAGCGGCTCGATACTGACCTTGGACACGGCGGGAAGCAGCGCTTTGACTATTGCGGCGCCGATCAGCAGTGGGACCGGCGGCCTGACCGTGCTCGGTTCCGGCACGGTAATCCTCACGGCCAGCAATGCCGCTTCCGGAGTCACCACGATCGGTTCCGCCGCCACATTGCAACTTTCCAGCAGCAATTATAGCGCAGCCATCTCCAACGGCGGCACGCTGGTCACGAGCACCAGTGGCCAACAGACGCTCAGCGGCGCGATCTCCGGCAACGGCGCCCTGTACCAGCTCGGCAGCGGCGTCACGAGCCTGACCGGCAGCAACACTTATAGCGGCCTCACCAACATCGCGGCGGGCACCTTGAAACTAGGCAGCACGGCGGCTTTGGGCAATACGGCGGGTGCGAACTTTAGTAGTGGCGCTGCGTTGGATATCAACGGGTTGACGATCGCTTCGCTCAATGTGGGCGGGAACGGCGCTATCGTCAACAGCAGTACGAACGAAGGCTGGCTGACGAACGTCACCCTTCTAGGCAACATGACCATCGCGGCGTCCAATAACGTGGTGATCGGGTCATCCGTCGATACGAGCGGCACCCTGAACCTCGCCGGCTTTACGCTCACCAAAGCGGGGGCGGGCACCCTCAAACTGAACGGGCTGAGCATGAGCGGCGCCGGTAATATCGTCGTGAATCAGGGTGCCCTGCAGCTTGTTGACGACTACGACAACGGCTTCCAGCAAGGTGTCTCGCTGACAGGGACCGGAACGCTGACCATCAACTCGGGCGGCTCGCTTACGACTCCCAATTGGGGTACACCCCTGACGCTGACGATGCCCATTACTCTCAACGGCGGCGCCATCGGCAGCTCTTGGCCGGGCCCTAACGGCGCTAGCATCGCCAGCCCGATCAGCTTGACGGCCAACAGCACGCTGAACTTTGCCGGCGGCTACGGGGCGGCGACTCTAAGCGGCGTGATCTCCGGCACGGGCGGCCTGAGCATTTACCAGGACGACACGATTGCCAGCCCCGCAGAACCCGTTGTTTTTTCCGGGAGCAACACGTATACCGGCCTCACCAAGATCACAGGCGGAACGCTCCAGCTCGGTAATCCGGATGCCCTGGCCGGCAGCACGCTCGATTACAGCAGCAGCAACGCCGGCACCCTCAGCTTTGGAAGCGGGACGAGCGCCATATTCGGAGGACTACAGGGCAGCCAGGCATTGGCGCTGAGCAACGGCACGGCGCCCATGGCGCTCTCGGTCGGCAACAATAACCAGAATACGACCTATTCGGGCGCCCTTAGCGGCTCCGGCAGCCTGACGAAGATTGGCTCCGGCACGCTGACTCTTTCCGGCACCGACACCTACACGGGCGGCACGATCATCTTGGCCGGTACGTTCAAACTGGGCTCAACCGCTGCGCTGCCCAGCGGCACCGCCGCCACGGTCGACGGCACGCTGGACCTCGGCGCGCTAGGCGCGGCCCTTAGCACGCTGACGGGCACGGGAACCGTGAATCATAGCGGCACTGGTGGCAGTGTGCTGACCATCGGCAGCGGCAGCAGTGACTTCGCCGGCACGATCGAGAACACCGGCGGAACGCTCGCCTTGCTCAAAATCGGTAGCGGCGAGTTAATCCTCAGCGGAACCGACGCCTACACCGGCGGCACGACGGTCGAAGCCGGCACACTGTGCCTGACGGACCCCCTGGCCATAGCCAACGGGACAAAATTGACCGTCGGCGCCGGTGGAATTTTCATTTTTGATCCCTCAGGGGCCGCCGCGCCGGGCGAAGCCGCCAGCATCGAGGCCGATCAGGGCATGACGCTTGCCCCCGTCCCCGAACCGGGAACGCCGATGCTCCTGGCGACGGCCCTTTGCATTGCGGCCACTTATTGCCGCTTTCGTCGGCCGAATGCTACGGTCAACGCGTTGACCGCCCTCAGTTGTCCCTCACGACCTGCGTCTGGTTCATGTAGTCGGTCGTGATGTTGAACACCTCGTCGAGGTAGAAGTCGCGCTCGATGCCCGACGGGTTGTCGTTGAGCTTCTCGATCGCCTTCTCCTCCTCCTTGTCGACATTCAACTCCGCCCGTTCCTTGAGGAACTTGGCCTCGTTGAGCGTGACCGCCTTCTTGGCCTTCTGCTGCTGGTAATGGACGATGTTCCGCTCGACTTTCTGGAACTTGGGCGAAGCCGCACAGCGGGCGGCGGAAAGCTGACGAAGCTGATTGACCAGCGCGGGATTCACGCGATCGAACTTCCTGAAGGGCTGGGCAGGCACCTGGTCGAAAGGCAAGGGATAGTCCAAGTCGGCTTCTCCCACGTCGAGGTGCGTGCTCAAGGCCGGCAGCTCGATGTCCGAGACCACGCCGCGGCGCTGGGTGCTGTCGCCGCCGGGCCGGTAAAACTGCTGCATGGTGATCTTCAATTCGCCCATCTTCGGGGCGTTGGCGATGCGGAACAATTGCTCGCCCAGGTTCAAGAGGCTCTGCACCGTACCCTTGCCGTGGGTCGACTTGTCGCCCACGATCAGGCCGCGGTGGTAGTCCTGGATGGCCCCGGCGAAAATCTCGCTGGCGCTGGCGCTGAACTTGCTGACGACCACGACCAGCGGGCCGCTCCAATCCATGCCCGGATCAGAGGGCACGTAGGGCGAGACCCGCCCGTCGGCGTCCTTGACCTGGACCACCGGCCCGTCGTCGATGAACAGGCCGGTGAGGCTGATGGCCTCGGTCAGCGAGCCGCCGCCGTTGGTGCGGAGGTCCAGAACCACGGCCTCGACGCCTTTCTGCTTGAAGCCATGCAGAATGCGGCGCACGTCGCGGGTCGTGCTGCGGTAATCGGGATTGCCCTGGCGGGCACCGTCCATGTCCATGTAAAAGCTGGGCAGATTGATCACGCCGATCTTGAAGGGCTTGCCGTCGGGACGACGGCCCGCGTCGAAGACCTCGCCCTGGGCCTCGCTGTTCTTCAATTCGATCGTCGCGCGGGTGATCCGGATCTCGCGCGGCTTGGGATCCTTGACCGACGTAAGCTGCAAGCGGACCACCGTGCCGGGCTTGCCGCGGATCATTTTCACCACGTCGTTGAGTTTCATGTCGACGACGTCGACCAACTCGCCGCTTTCGCCCTCGCCCACGGCGATGATCTTGTCCTCGACCTTGAGGTGGCCTTCCTTTTCGGCGGCCCCGCCGGGAATGATCTGTTTGACGACGGTGTAACCGTCCACGCCCTGCAGCGAAGCCCCAATGCCTTCGAGCTTCAATCCCATCATGATCTTGAAGTTCTCCACCGACGAGGGCGACATGTAGGTAGTGTGCGGATCGAAGGCCGTCGTCAGGCTGGTGAGGTACATTTCCAGCAATTCCTCGGCGTCGGTCTGCCGCATCCGCTTGGCGAAGCTGTGATAGCGCTTCTCCAACCGCTGTTCCGGCGTCTTGCCTTCGCTCTTGTCGGTCTTGCTGTCGGCCTTCTCGGCCTTCAGCAGGAGCAAGTCGTACTTGATCCGCTTCCGCCAACGGTCGTAGGCCTCGTCCGGCGTCTTGGCGTAGGTGGCCGCGTCCTTGTCGGTCACTAGCTCCTCGTCAACGCTGAAATCCTGGTGGCTGGCCAGGATCTGATCGACCATCTTCACCCGCTCGTCGATCCGTTCCAAAAACTTCCTGAAAACCTCGTAGGCGAAGTTGATGTCGCCCTGTTGCACCAAATCGGCGAGACGGTCCTTGGACTCCGCGAAGGCGTCATAGTCGCTCTGGTAGAAATACATCTTCATCGGATCGAGGGTCTGCAAGAAAGTCTTCAGGCAGCGCTCGGAAATCTCGGCGTCTAGCGGGTGCCGGAGAAGATGCTGCTGCTTCAGCAACGAGGATACGGCCAACGCGACATGGCGATCATTCGCACTCGGCTTGGTAAGCTGGGTAGCTTGCAGCGTCAGGCAGGCCGAAACAAGCACGAGAAAAGCCGTAGCACCGGCAATACGCCGACGGCCAACCGATCGGGACAACAAACTCATTCCAGAAACCTCGAAAATGGGTGAAGACTGTAATCTATTAATGGTATCGCGAATGCAGCGGATAAACAAGGTTAGATATATATGCTGTTTCCAGAGGCCACGGCCTCTTGTGAGAGGAATTCAACGTCTACCTGAACAACCTATTTTTCGCATATTTCCAGCCGATGGTTCCGATTTTTCACTTTGCGTAGATTTGTGCGAGTTTGCCGGTTAAGTGGACGATAAAGAGTGCTGCGAGTTTTCCTGTTGGGGAATTGCGATCGAGTTTAACGCGCTCCAACAACCTAATTTACCTATTTTTGATAGGGGAATCGCTGTGAACCGGCAACAGCTATCTCTCGTCGTGGCCCTGGGATTAATTGGCTTCAACCCCGCACTCGCTGCGGGCCCCTCTGAACAGGGAGGTGGATGGCGAACTTCTTCCGAGGAGGCCGCCAGTTCCACCCTGAGTGGCAAGCTGTACCGCAATTCCGCCGACCAGAACGGGTCGGCCCCCTACGTCGTCCTCGACCGTTGGGGCGTGGTTCGCGGCTACGTGGCCGCGGGTCAGGGTGTCGAGTTGGAATCCCGCGTAGGCCAGCAAGTCAGTCTGCAGGGCACGATCCGAACGTTGCCCGGCGGCGACATGCCTTACATGACGTGCCAGCGGATCCTCGGCGACGACGTGGAGAGGACGCATGCTCGCGTCCAGCATCCCACGCGGAGCGACATGGCCGCCGATCCGGCGACGCAAACTGCGGCCATGCCGTTGCACGAGGTCGTGCTGGAACCCCAATCGCTGCCAGCGGCCGACGATTCCCAAAACCGTTCCAGCCCACCGCCGACCAAGCAAGCATGGTCCCCGCGTCGGGCCACTCCGCGCCGTTCGCAGGACTCGACCGTGCAAGCGACCAATTATCACGAAATCCTCCCCACGCCACTCCCAACTGGTACAGTTCAGGCGTCTCCGCAGGCCGCCGCTCCGGCGCCGGTCCCCGCTCCCATGGAAGCAGGTCCGATGGTCTCCGAAGGTCCGATGGTCTCGGAGGGCCCGATGGTCTCGGAGGGCCCGATGGTCGGCCATGGTCATGTCGGCTGCGGGCACGCCGGCTGCGGGCAGGTCGGCTGCGATGCGTGCGACGACGCGCCTTGCGGTGCCTGCTGCGATAATTGTTGCGACGACCTCTGCTGGGGACCGCGGCGTCCGTTGTTCTGCTTGGGGCCGACGGGCATCTGGGTGAAAGGCGATTACTTGCTGTGGTGGGAGCAAGGCACTCACGTGCCGGCCTTGGTCACCACGGCGCCGTCACTGTCGCCCAACCAGGCGCCGTATTCCGGCGCCAATGAGGGCGTTCTCGGCCAGACGGGCACGCAGGTGCTTTTCGGCGACGATTCCATCAACGATAAAGCGGTGAGCGGCGGCCGCATCCAGGCCGGACTGTGGCTCAATCGCTGCGCGACGTTCGGTTTCGAGGGCGAATTCTTCGCCCTGGGCGACGAGACCACCAACTATTACAAGTGGTCCGACGGCAACCCGATCATCTCGCGGCCGTTCTACAATGTCAACCCTGCCAGCCCGGGCGAGACCGTTCAGAACGTCGCCTTTCCTCGCGGCAGCTACAATCCCGCTACGAATACCAGCAATAGTTGCGACGGCGCGATCGACATCGGCGTCACCACGCGCTTCCAGGGCGCCGGGCGCACTTCCTCGTCACCACTTGCCGCCAGGACGCCTGCTGGACCGACGAGTGCTGCGGTTGCGGTTGCGGCACAACCTATCACGACCGCTTCCGCGCGGATTTTGTCGCCGGTTACCGCTACCTGGACCTGGAGGATCGACTCGGTATCACGGAAACCGTCACCAGCACGGGAAATACGCCGCCAGGGGCAACAACGCCCGTCCTGAATTTCCTCAACGCTTTTCTGATCCACGATCAGTTCAACACGCAGAACTCGTTCAACGGCGGCGATCTGGGCATGAAGTTCGAATTACAGCGGAACCGCTGGATGTTGGACTTGTACCCCCGCATCGCCCTGGGTTCCACGCACTCCACGGTCGATATCAACGGTTCCACGCGCGTAACCGCCGCGGATGGCGTACAATCTTGGCCGTTGCCGAACGGCGGCAGTTCGGCCACGGCGACGTCGAACGGCGGTCTGCTGGCCCAGTCCACGAACATCGGCCACTACGCGCAGGACAACTTCGCCGTCGTGCCCGAATTCGATCTGAACCTCGGCTTCCAGCTCACGCGGCACACGCGCTTCATCGTCGGCTACAGTGGCCTGTACTGGAGTTGCGTTGCCCGGGCGGGCGAACAGATCGATCGCAACGTAAACTCGAGCTATATACCCGGCAGCCCGTCGACCGGCGGCAGCACGCCGACGGGCCCGGCCCGGCCGCAGTTCAGCTTCCAGGACACCGGATTCTGGGCCCAGGGCATTAATGTCGGCTTGGATTGCCGGTGGTAATGAATTTACGGCCCCTCTTCAGCCGATGAAGAGAGGGAAGGAACCAACCGCAACCGTTGGACAAGGAGCGTCCGCATGTCGAGCCAGTCGAAAAAGTCTACTTCGTGGTTTGTCCGTCTGGGCAGCGCCCTGAGACGCAAACGTCCCAGCGCCGCGTTGGGCCAGAACCTTCGCGAGCTGCGTTTCGAGTCGTTGGAGTCCCGTTCCCTGCTCTCGGCCACGGTGCTTCCCTCGATCAGCGGCATCGTCTACCAAGAGGCGGGCAGTGAGACTCCGCTGCCCAACATCACGGTCAATCTCTGGAGCAACGGCGGCGGCAGTAGCGTCTTCCAGGGCAACAGTTCGGGCAGCAGCGACACGCTGATCGCCACGACCACCAGCGGCGCCAACGGCGCTTACCAGTTCAACAACCTCGCCGCCGGCACTTACTTCGTTCAGCAGGACCCCGTGCCGGGCCTGACGATCCCGTCCAGCCAGAGCGTGCAGACGGTGGTCATCACGCCTTCCGAGCTGCAAGGCACGACCGGCACGACGATCGACTCCTTCGCGACGACTGCGCAATACGTCAGCGGTTCGCTGCACGGCGGCAAGACGGGAACGTCGTCGCAATCAACCACGGATGCCATCGGCGGCCATCGCAACCTGTACGTGCAACTCTCCACGGCCGGGGGCGCCGTAGACCTGGGCGCGGACTCCGACTGGCCCGGCCTGCTGGACTTCGGCGCCGACGCGGCCTCCAACGGCATTTTCTGGGTCAACTGGGACGGCAACAACAGCAACGCCGCCGTGCTGAACCCGACCGGCCTGGGCGGGCTCAACGTCACGTCGCATGGCGCCAGCACGGGCATCGAGCTGAACGCGGCCGCCGACCACGACAACGGCTTCCTCATGCTCAAGGTCTTTACGGATGCGAACGATTGGTCCTGGGCCACCGTTCCCGTCACGAACACCGGCGACGGTTCGCTGAACAGCGGCGACAGCCAGTTCGTCGCGTTCTCCAGCTTCACGGTCGGCGGCGGCGCGGGTGCCAACTTCTCGAAGGTCGGCGCCATCCAGTTGGCCATCAACGGCGTGAATGCCATCGACGGCCAGGTGGGACCGATCGAGGCTGTCGGACCGACGGTCGTCACCGCGAACTTCGTCAACTCAGCCCAGGCCGACCTGGCCGTGGTCAAGACGGGCGCGCCCAATCCGATCGTGGCCGGCAACCAACTGACCTATACCTTCACCACGACCAACAATGGCCCTTCCAACGATACGAACGTGACCCTCGCCGACACGTTGCCCGCCGGAGAAACCTACGTCTCGTCCGGCGGCCAAGGCACCGTCACGAACAACAACGGCGCGATTTCCGTCCAGCTCGGCAGCCTGGCCGCGGGCGCCGCCGACACGACGAGCATCGTCGTCGCCATCGGTGCCGGCGTTACCGGCAGCCTCACGAATACCGTAACGGTCACTGGCGACCTGCCCGATCCGGTTTCGAGCAACAACTCGTCCACGGTGACGACGCAGGTGGGCCAATCCGCCGACCTGGCCGTGGTCAAGACGGCCACGCCCAGTCCGGTCAAGCCCGGCGGCCAACTGACCTATACCTTCACCACGACCGACAACGGCCCCTCGGCCGCCACCGGCGTGACCCTCGCGGACACGCTGCCCGCGGGAGAAACCTACGTCTCGTCCAACGGCCAGGGCACCGTCACGAACAACAGCGGCGCGATCTCCGTCCAGCTCGGCAACCTGGCCGTGGGGGCGGTCGATACGACGAATATCGTCGTCGCCGTCAGTCCCAGCGCTACCGGCAGCCTCACGAATACCGTGACTGTCAGCGGCAACCAGCCCGATCCGGTCTCGAGCAACAACTCGTCCACGGTCACGACACAAATCGACGTGCCCGTGGTTCCGCAATCGACCAACGGCCTGACGCTCGTCAAGAAGGCGAGCCCCAGCCCGGCCATCCGCGGCTATTTCCTCACCTATACGCTGGTCGTGGACAACACGTCACTCACGACGGCCACGGACGTGACGATCGTGGATCCGCTGCCGACGGGATTCAGTTATTACTACGCCAGCGGCGACAACTCGACGACGATCTCGGGCAACACGCTGACTTTGAACCTGGGCAGCATGGCGTCGCAGGCCTCGGAGACGGTCACGATCGTGGGCGAAGTAACGGCGGCTGCCGCCAACACGATCATCAACACGGCCACGGTCAAGGACGATCAGGGAGACCTTGCTTCGGCAAGCGTCTCGACGCCCGTCGTCGATCAGGCGCAAGGGAGCAAGTATTATCTGCTCGGACAGTAAGCGCCCGTAAGGAATAAGTTCACGATACTTGAACGAAGGGGTGCCAGCCAAAGTCGTGTAATTGCTCACGTTAGGACCGGCCGAAGAATAACTTCCGCAATTAAGCGGGGGTGGCTGGCGGCTGAGCTTGCGAAGCCCCAGCCGATGCCGGAAAAGCTGGGGCTTCGCAAGCTCAGCCACCAGCCACCCCAGGAAAACCGGGAAATTATTCTTCGGCCGATCCTTATTTCCTGCGGTTTCCAGCGGCTCTTGCATTTTCCCGGCGGCATGCGACAATAGATGCCATGATTGTCGTCATGAAGAAAGGCGCCAGCCGCCAAGAAATCCAGCACGTGATCGAGCGCGTGGAGGCCCTCGGCCTGAAGGCCCACCCGATCTTCGGTACCGAACGGACCGTGATCGCGGCCGTCGGCGAGAAGCGCGACGAGTATCGCCAGTCGCTGGAAAGCGGCCCCGGCGTGGCCGAAGTCGTTCCCATCCTGGCCCCTTACAAGGTTGCCAGCCGCGAGGTCAAGCCCGAGCCGACCGTGATCCACGTCGGCAGTCTGACGGTCGGCGATGCCCATGTGGGTATGATCGCCGGCCCCTGTTCGGTGGAGAACGAGGAGCAGACCCTGAGCACGGCCCGGGCCGTAAAGGCGGCCGGGGCGACGGCCCTCCGCGGTGGGGCATTCAAGCCTCGCACCAGTCCGTACAGCTTCCAGGGTCTGAAGGAGGACGGGCTGAAGATCCTCGCCGCCGCCCGCGCGGAGACCGGCCTGGCCGTGGTCACCGAGGTCATGTCCGAGAACGACGTGCAACTCGTGGCCCGCTATGCCGACGTCTTGCAGATCGGCGCCCGCAACATGCAGAACTATCGCCTCCTTGAGGCGGTGGGGTTTGAAGGCAAACCGGTCTTGTTGAAGCGCGGGCCCAGCGCCACGCTCGACGAGCTCTTGTTGGCGGCCGAATATGTCCTCAACGCCGGCAATCCCAACGTGATGCTGTGCGAACGAGGCATCCGCACCTTCGAATCGCACACGCGGTTCTCGCTCACCTTGGCCTCGGTGCCCTATTTGCACGACCGCACGCACCTCCCCGTGGTGGTCGATCCCAGTCACGGCACGGGCCACACGGCGCTCGTGGCGCGGATGGCTGCCGCCGCGGTCGCCGCCGGGGCCGACGGCCTGGTCATCGAGGTCCATCCCGATCCAGAGTCCGCCCTCAGCGACGGCTATCAATCGCTGACCTTCAAGGAGTTCGAGGACCTCATGACCTTATGCCGCAAGGTCGCCGCGGCGATCGATAGGGTACTCTGATTACTCTTGACAGAATAATATAATCTCGAAAAGAGGATCGACCGATTTTCTTTTCCACCATTTTCCTTTCCCACATATTTCTGTCGTCATTTTTCTATCAACGTTTTTCGGGATGGTGGTTGCACTCGCCGACCCGCATAGGCGTGCCCCGTCCCTGGTCTCGCCCTACTTCCTTCACCGCCGCGTTTCCCCCCGTCTTGAAATTGCGGCCGTGCCGGCACCGCCCTTGGGCACGAATTTGAAAACCTCGACGTAATCGTCGCTGATCCGCCGGCGGTCCGACTTGTCGTAGGCCGCAAAGGGATAGGTGTCGTGGGCCACCAGGTCGTATTCGGCCTCCATCTTCTCCAGCCATCGCTGTCGGGTCTCGGGATCCGCCGAGGGCGACTCGCGCTCTTCCTTCGGCGATCGATACAGCACGCAACGCAACGGCCGCTCGACCGACACGCGATTCCATTGCGGCTGCTCGCCGCGGGCGTGACGCGGCGAGTAGATCCGCTGATTACAGAAATAAAGCGACGACCAGCCGCAGTCCCGTTTGTCCGGCGCAAGGTCCGTCTGCAGATCGGTCTCGCAGGAGACCAGTTCGCTGTCGTGGGCCAGTTCGAACCAGAACCATTGGGCAAACTCGCGGGCACGTAGCGTCGTGGCCGATTTGTAAGGCTGCGTCACGTCGCGGAGCCAGGAACCTGCGCCCAGCAGGGCGAGCAAACCGAGGACGATGGTACAGCCGTTCGAATACCGCGGCAGGCTAAAGCCCACCCTGCGTAGGGCGGGCTGTAGCCCGCCGTGTTGTCGCCAGCCGTCGATCCATGCCAAGGCGGCCGTCAGGCCGAAGGCGATCAGCGTGCAAAAGGTCGGGGCGAGAAAGAGCGTCATCCGCGCGTGCCCGCCATAGGGAAAGCGATGCAACGCGGCGGCGATGAAATTCAACCCCAGCGGCGTCAACAAGAGGCCCAGGAACAACCACTGCCGGCGTCGCACGAGTACGGCCACGCCGATGACCACGCAGAGCAACGAGAACGTGCTGCCCCAATTCGGCCCGCCGACGGGATAGCCCAACATGGCGCCCGCGTGGATTTCCAGCAGCCACTGCGGCAACTTCAGGGGATGCGCGATGGGCGGGAAGGTATCGGCCCAACGGACCTCTTCCACCGCTTGCTGGTTGGTCTCGCCCATCGACTGCTTGCCGGCGACCAGCACGGCGGCAACGCCGGCGACAAGGAGCACATTGAAGACGATCCAAGGGATCCAGCGTGAAGCAGCAGGCACGCGCCGCGTGGCGATCGCCATTACCCAGGCAATCACCAGACTTAGACCGCCGGCGATGAAGATCGCGGGAAACGAGTAGCCCACGGCCGGGCCGACCAGCGCGGCCAGATACCAGAGCCATCGCGTCTGGTCTGGCCGCCGCAACCACTCGATCGCGAGGGCCAGCAAGGCCAGCGCCACCAGCAGATCGCAGCCATAGGGCTTGGCCTCGGCCGCGTAACGGGTCATGGGATAAGCGACGGCAAACAGCCCTACGGCCAGCACGAGCGCCGTGCCCTGGAGCAAGCGTCCAGCCACGTGGCGGAACAACGGCAGGCTGGCCAATCCGCACAAAAACGGAATCAGGCGGAGGGCATATTCGTTGAAGCCCAGGAGTTTGACGAGCGTCAATTGCCCCCACAGAAACAGCGTCGGAGCCACCTGAAGGTAGTGCAGTGGGTGCAGCAGCCCACCATAGCTGCGGTCAAGAAAATTCGCCGACAGTCCGGCCTCGTCTTCCCACAGTGGGAATCGCAGCAGATAGCGCGTCAGGCGGAGCAGCACGCCGACGGTCATTAGCGCCAGCAACCAGCGTCGTTGGGCCTGGGCTGACAGCAGTTTTTCCTCGCCCCGAAACAGATCGAGGGGCGCAAAAGTCGGGGCCTTCTTCTCTTCAGGCATAATGTCTTCCTTGACCAATGGGGAATTGGCGAATGATAGCCCATCCCGGGACTTCGCGGCAAGAGTAAACTCCAGCGACCAGCCGCACTTCGCCGGGGTAATCCCGTTCGTACATTTCCCAGAGATCGTCGGCATACTCCGCGTTGTTCTCGAACAAGAAGGACTCGAACGCCGAGTTGTCCAAGACCGTCTCGTCCAAATCCATGATCACGGCCGGTTTGCGTGGTTTAGGGTCTGCCGCCATAAGTGCCTCAAGTCGTGCTTCGGCGGTCTTGTAGACTTGAAGGCAACAGGCCCGATACTCGGCCGCCGTTTGGATGTAGAGATTCGCCCCCAGCCGCGCCTGCATGGAAAATACGTTCAGCGGCTTGGTTCCGGCAGGTTGCCGCGACGACGCGAACTGAAGTCCCGTCTATCCGAGGAACAGCCCCGCCACAAGGCAGGCGAACGACGGGAACACCGTGCGGGAAAAACGGTCAGCTTGCATGTTGATTGTCCTTTTGTTTTGCTTGAGAGTTTCTTGCCAGAATTGGATCCTGGTGTTGGCATGGGAAGCGGTTGGCCGCTCGTCGTGGGTCCGAACTGGGGGAGTATAATCCGGCAATCTGCGGATCGCAAGCAACGCCCGGCCTGGCGACAAAATTAGATATTCTGGTTGCCGGATTGCTGTCAGCGGCAGGTCGCCTGATACCTCTTCACTGGAATGAGCTGATTGGAGACTTAACTCGATTTACAGAGGCTCGCTGCGGCGACCGCCGTGCCTCCCGTTGGCCGAAAGAAACGGAGGAAAAGAGAATGGCAGCCAAGCCGAAAAAATCCGCCCGGGTGCTAGACACGAGGGGGCGCGATGGTAAGATGGATGGCCGACTGAGCCTGGATCGGCTTCAGGATCACTGGAAATGGGAAATCCCGGTTGAACTTGTCGGTGTCAAATGAACGATCGGGTTGAATGCTCCCATTGCGGTCATGTGAATCTCATCGACCCCGAGTCGAAACAAAGCTATTCCTGCGAGCGCTGCAAGCGCCAGTTGGCCGTTTGCCCACAGTGCAGGCAACCGCGGCCGGCCGGTGCGGTCCTCTGCGTTCATTGTGGACTCGATTTTCGCACGGGGAAGAAGGTCGTCGCTTCGCCCGCGCCGCGGCGCTACGGAGATCTTACTGCATTTCCCATCTCGCCCGGCGAGTGGCTGCTGACGATGAAGCGGAGCTTCCTCGGCATCCCGCGCGGCACACGAGAGTTCCGGGTGGCCGGCTTCGACAAGGTCTACTACGATACGCTCGACTCGCTGTCGCTGAACGTCGCACCAACCGCTGAACCGGGGGAGACCAAATTCTCGCTCTCGGCCCTGCTGCCGATCCTCAATCGGCTCTTCGTATTCTTGCTCTGCGGTGGTCTTGCGTTGTATCTTCTCGTCAGGTTTTCCGGCAACTCGGAAAGCGGGCTTCTTTTCGAGGTTGGCTTCTTGGGCCCGAGAGACAAATATTTGCGGCTCAAGCGAAGCCGCGACTCGGCAGCGAGCCGCGAACTTGCCGTCTGGCTTTCCGAGACGCTCGGCTTGCCGCTCCAGCGACGCGACCGTCGTAGCTCGAACTGAGACGGACAATTGCTCTAAGGCCAACACAGGCTGGCCGCAACGCCGCTCCGCGACCGCCGCTTTGTCCGATGCTCTGCCGCAGCCTGCCGTGCCCGTGACGATCGAGTTGGGCACTTGGTAGCGAACAGCTTGGCCTCGGAGTAGAATCGTTGCGTCGGAAACATCCGAAGTTGCTTCACTTAGGACCGGCCGAAGAATAACTTCCGCAATTAAGCGGGGTGGCTGGTGGCTGAGCTTGCGAAGCCCCAGCCAATGCCGGAAGAGTTGGAGCTGGGGCTTCGCAAGCTCAGCCACCAGCCACCCCCGGCGGAAAATCGGGAAAGTACTCTTCGGCCGGTCCTTAGGCCGACTTAGCAGCCATTCGATCCCCGCAGGAGATAACGACCGTGAAACCCTTCCTCCTCAGCCTCACCGCCCTGCTGCTGGTACCGTTGGCCGCCTTGCACGCGGCCGATACGATGACGATCCCTGTCGATTCGCCGGCCTTCGCGTTCTCACCGGGCAACTGGACCGGCGACGAGGGACGCGCCGGGAAGACTTTCCGCCAGACTTGGAATCCGGGAGCCTACTTCCGCGTGACGTGGGAAACCCGCAATCCCAAACCGGCGGCAAAAATCCTCCTGTATTGCATCAACGCCTGCGGCTGGAGCGGCTGGATCAACAAGGGCGATAATCCTCCGGGTGATGTTCCGGGCTATTATGTCATTGCGAATTCCAGCAACGGCACTGGCGGGCAGTATGACGATGCGGCAAGTCGCTGGAACAAGATCGACGGCAACTGTCATTCGCTGCTCGATTCCAGGGGGCATATCAGCGCGTATGGCCAAGTCGGTCAGGAGCCGTCGCTGATCATGGTCAACTACGGGACGAACGACGCGCTGCATAAATCCAACCCGAGCGACGCCAAGGCCAGCATCATCCAGAGCCTGGCCGCATTACGCCAGAGTGCGCCCGCTGTCCAAATCATTGTGCTCATCCCTTTTGGCCAGTATTATGCCAAGGAATAGGAGTCGCGGCAGTCCGGTAGTCCCGGAGGGACGACTGAAGGTCGGCCCTGTGACGAGGATCAATCGTCCCTCCGGGACTGCCAATCCGGGTGCCCGTCTTCCCAGCGACGACCATGAGTATATGGTGCCCGCGCTGGGCTATTCTCGATCGTCCCTCCGGGACGGGGGAACCGGGGAGCGAGCGTCGAATATGTTGCATTATTTGTGTCCGGAGCCACCAGTGGCATAACCGCCGCCGCTGGAATACGATGGAAATAGCTCTACCGAAGGGAACTGCTCATGTTCTGCCGCATATTCGTGCCGTTTCTGCTCCTGCTGGCCCTCGTGGCACCGGCCCAGGCTGCCGTCGATCTGGTGACCCTGCCCACGCGGGAAAGCACGCAGCTTACGATCTACAACTCCGAAGACATCACCATGGTCCGCGAGCATCGCCTGCTCACGGTCAAAGAGGGCGTCAACCGCATCCAATTCTCCAGGGCCAATACGCTCATTGTCCCTGCGAGTACAGGACGACTTATACCAACCGAGCGTGAGATACGGATATTGGACCTTAGCCTCGGCTTTGTCGGCGTGATTGATGCCGAAATGTCAAATCTCGATAGGGGTTTTCCCCAGCTCGAAGACCTCACATTGCGTGGAAGCAATGTCACGGACGCGAGCCTGGAGAATTTGAAGGGCATGTTCCAGCTCCGTGTTCTCTGCCTGTCCGAGACCAAGGTAACCGATGCCGGCGTTGCCAAGCTCCAGCAGGCCCTGCCCAACTGCAAAATCACCCGCTGAAATGCCCACCGCCGGTCTTCGACGCAGATCGATCGGCAGGAAAGTGCGAATTGCGGGAGCCGGGCGTTGGTGATGGGCAAGAGATAATCGCGGTCGCAAGCCGCCAAAGGCGGAATGAACGGCCTTGGCAACGATTGACGACCACCAGGAGCCGCCGATAAACTGGATGCAGCGGCATGGCAGTCGTTGGCATCGTGCGTCACAACGATCGTTCGCTCAAGACGCTCTGCGCGGAGTCGTAGCTGACCGACAAAACTCGGGCGGATTCCAAATGAGCAACTCACCATTCCAGTTCAGTCTTCGCACGCTCTTGCTCGTGGTCACGATTATTGCGGTCGTCCTCTCCATGATAACGTGGTTGCACGAACTGGGCATCGCAATCGCTCTGCTCTCCACGGGTGTCGTCCTCGTATTCGTCGGTACATGGTGCAAACGATGGCACTACATCAGTGGCGGTTGCATCTTGATCTGTGGCCTCGTTATCTCATCCCCCTGGCTTTCGACCGCCGTCTGCTGGGCAGGCCACAAGAAGATTTCCGTCACGGTTTGTGTCCACGATCACTTTGGTACGCCAATCCCAAATGCCACGGTGCAACTGACGGACAGGGATGGTACTTCAACGGCTTCGACGACAGATGTCAGTGGACTTACCTATGTCGTCGGAAACTTCCAGATTTGCGGAACGGATACGCTGCTTAGCAAGACGGGAATCGTAGAACTGCTTGGGGAAAAACTGAGCGTGCAAGCGATTGGCTTTAAGAGCTTCGACCGAGAACTCGATGAGACAGTCGATAGGGGCTGTTGGGATTTGAACGCTCCGACGCCGCCGGAAGTGCTGATCCAGTTGGAGCGGGATAACCAAGTGCCAGCGGGACAGAAATAGCTGTCGGGTGTTGGTCAAATCGCTAGCATTTTCGCCGCATTCACTTTCAGACGCAGAATCTTGTTCACGCGGCCCGCCACCGCCGGCCTGGATACGGTCTGCCAGCCAGCGCGTCCCCAACCTCGGCTCTCTGCTCGGCGGAGAGCGATCTGCGCGTGCCGAAGTCGGCCCTATCAAGACCGGCACGCAATATATCTTGTCTCGGCACGAGAGGGCTTCGAGCCACGAGCCGTCGTACGTACTACGGCTGCAACAAGCAAGGGCCGATCCCTGGTGAGATCCCTCTTGAGGACTGAGACCGTGCCCATGTTTCGGTGGAGCTTTGGCACGCGACCCATGATCCCGACTACCTCTGCTTTTCCTTCTTCGGCGTAAGTTGTACCTTTTGCTCGGGCGTAAGGACCGTGGAACCAGGATGGTCGGACCGGTCCGGCAGAAGTACGGACCGGGCCAGTGGTAGCCAAACATGCGTTCCCCCGGCACGGGGCCGAGGGGGACGGTGCGCGTCGCGGCTTCACGGTAGAGTCGGCAAACTGTGCGCAGCGTGCTTAACGCGGGTCGGCGCGTCACGACGGCCCTCCGCCGCTCCATCGGCCCTGTGCCGGTGGTCGGAATGTTTGGCCACTACGACAGCGCAAGGCGACCCTCTGCCGCTCCATCGGCCCCGTGCCGGTGGGCGGAACGTTTGGCCACTACGACAGCGCAAGGCGAGCCCTCTGCCGCTCCATCGGCCCCGTGCCGGTGGGCGGAACGTTTGGCCACTACCGCGGCGTGCGGACTGTTCGGTCGCAGGAACAATCAAGGGCGTTCCAAACGCGCGCGGACGGCATTTTGCGGCTCCATTGGCTTCCCCCTTTTTCTGAAAATCCGGTTTTTTTCGCCGGTTGCCTTAACATGGCGGGAAGCAACGCCTTACGACGCGCCCACGACTTGCGCGACGCCGTACCCGACCGAGGTCCGCTGCCTCAAACCGGCCGCTCGAACGTACTTATTAGGCGGGCACGTCGCTAAAACAAGATGACAGACAGAAGAAGAAGGACTTCATTATACTTCGCGCGGTGTGAAATGATACGATTCACACTAACCCGAAGCGTAAGCGAGGTAACGACTTAGCGGCCTCGCTTACGCTTCGGGTTAGTGTCAGTTGCAACCGCGCGAAGTTATAACAAGTCCGTTTCAGGCAAATCGGGCAAGAATCCCCCCATGGGTGTCGTGCGGGCGACGAGCAGCAAGGCCGGAGAAAGCCTGGGCGGTCAGAGCGGGGAAGAAGAACACTAATTCTCACTAATCAACACTAATAAGACATGATTAGTGGTAATTAGCGAGGATTAGTGTTCTGTTATCCTTGGGCGACGAAAGGCACGCAATGTTTTGTCCATGACTGCACAATCATGAATTTTGGTCGAATTCTCCGTTTGGACCCGTAAATCACGATGTATTCTCGAAAACTTGCCGCCGCGCCCTCCAAGAAACCGGACCATCACGTTGTGGACCAAGAAATTCAATCGTCACTCGCAAGATAGTGTATCGGAGATCCGCGTTGGACGGGCAGACAGGCCGAGAAAATCGAAGACGATTGCGCAGAAATCAGGTACAATGTTCAGATCCGTGACCCCCTCCACTTCCCAAACCTCTTCTCCGCACCCGGTGACCGACCGCGCCTGCTCCCACTGCGGTTTGCCGGTCCCCCCGGGACTCGTCCAGCCGGACGAAGAACTTCAGTTCTGCTGCCACGGCTGCCGCACGGTCTACCAGGTGATTCGCGGTTGCGGGCTGGACCGGTTCTATCGCCTCCGCGACGCGGCGGGAAGCGATGCCCGGCCGGCACGGACGACCAATCGGGCATACTCCGAGTTCGACGACGAGGTTTTCCGCAACCTGTATTATCGAGACCTGCCCGACGGCAGCCGGGCGGTCGAGTTCTACCTGGAAGGCGTTCACTGCGCGGCCTGCGTCTGGCTAGTCGAGAAACTGCCGCAGGTCCGGCCGGGGGTGATCGAATCGCGGCTGGACATGCGGCGGGCAATCGTCGAAGTCCGCTGGGACCCCAAGATCGCAAGACTCTCGCAGATCGCCGGCGTGCTCGATTCGTTGGGTTACCCGCCGCATCCGGCCAAGGACGTCAAGACGCGGCAACTGCGCCGCGACGAGAACCGCCGCTTCCTGATCCGCATCGGCGTGGCCGCAGCCTGCATGGGCAACGTGATGACGCTGTCGTTCGCCCTGTACGGCGGCGTATTCACCGGCATCGAGAGCCCAATACGCGCGCCTCTTCCGCTGGACGAGCATGCTCTTCGGCATGATTTCGCTGGCCTGGCCGGGCAGCCTCTTCTTCCGCGGCGCGTGGGCCGCCTTGCGGACCAAGACGGCCCACCTCGATCTGCCCATCGCCATCGGCCTGGCCGCCGGCGGCGTGGCGGGCACGGTCAACGCCGTCCTGGGACGCGGCGAGATCTATTTCGACTCGCTCAGCATGCTGGTGCTGTTGTTGCTCGTCGGCCGCTGGCTGCAAAGGCGGCAGCAATCCTGGGCCAACGATGCGCTGGAACTGCTCTTCTCGCTCACGCCCACCTCGGCCCGACGACTGGAGAACGGCGTGGTCGTCGAGGTGCCGATCGAGGCCGTGCGGCCGGGCGACCTGGTCGAGGTCCGCGCCGGCGATTCGATCCCGGCCGACGGCAGCGTGCTGGAAGGCCAGTCGTCGGTCAATCGGGCCTTGCTCACCGGCGAGTCGCAGCCCGTCGCCGTGGGCCCCGGCAGCCCGGTGGACGCGGGCACGGTCAACCTTTCCACGCGGCTGGTCGTGCAGGTCGAGGCCGTGGGCGAGGCGACCCGCGTCGGCCGCCTGATGCAGTTGGTCGAGCAGCACAGCCGCAACCGCCCGCCGATCGTGCAGTTCGCCGATCGGATTGCCGGCCGCTTCGTGCGGACCGTCCTGGCGGTGGCGGCGATCACGTTCCTGTATTGGACCTGCTTCAGTCCCGCCAGAGCGATCGACAAGGCGATCGACAACGCGGTGGCGCTGCTGATCGTGACTTGCCCCTGTGCGCTGGGACTGGCCACGCCGCTGGCCGTGACGATCGCCTTGGGCCGCGCCGCCCGGCGACATATCCTCGTCAAGGGGGGCGAAGTGTTCGAGGCCCTCAGCCGGCAAGGGGTGATCTTGCTGGACAAGACCGGCACGCTCACCATGGGACGAATTTCGCTGGTCTCCTGGAGCGGCGACGAGGGCGTGCGGCCGCTGGTCGCGGCGTTGGAACGGCACTCGGCCCATCCGATCGCCCAGGCACTGGCGGACGGCGAAGAGGCTTCTGATGGTTGATCGCGAAACTCCCGTTTGCGACGTGCGGCAGACGATCGGCGGCGGGATTGCCGGCACGGTCGCCGGGCGGCGCTTGGTCGTGGGTTCGTCGAGATTCGTGCGGCAACAGGGCTGCGAGGTTCCGCCGGAGATCGAGCGTGCCGAGCGCGAGGCACTGGCCGCAACCGCTACGCCGGTGCTGGTGGCCGTCGATGGCCGTGGCGCGGCCGTGGCTGGCCTGGGCGATCCGCTGCGGCCGGACGCGGCCGACTCGCTCGACCGCCTGCGCAAACTCGGTTGGAAGATCCGCATCCTCTCCGGCGATCATCCCGCCGTGGTCGCGGCCATCGGGCAGGAGTTGGGAATCGAGGCGGCCGACGCAGTTGGCGGGGCCTCGCCGGAAGCGAAGCTAGCAGCCGTCCGCGAGGCGTCGGCCGGCGGTCCGACGATCATGGTCGGCGACGGCGTGAACGATGCCGCGGCCCTGGCGGCGGCCAGCGTGGGCATTGCCGTCCATGGCGGGGCGGAAGCCAGCCTGGCTGCGGCCCACGTCTATCTCGATCGGCCGGGTCTCGCACCGATCCTCGAATTGATGCATGCCGCCCGCTCGACCCGGCGGGCCATTCGCCGCTGTTTTGTCGCCTCGATTTGTTATAATTCCCTGGCCGGCGCGCTGGCCGTCAGCGGCGTGATCAGCCCTTTGACAGCGGCCATCTTGATGCCGATCAGCAGCTTCACGGTGTTTGCCCTGGCCTACGCGGTCCGCACTTTTGGAGACGGCCAACGATGAGCGTCATTTACATTCTCTTGCCGGTCGCTGCTTTGCTGGCCGCCGGTGGCGTGGCCGCGTTCATCTGGGCTGTGCGCCGCGGGCAGTTCGACGACCTCGACACGCCGGCGGTGAGAATGTTGCATGATGATGAGGATGAGGGGGCGTACTTGGATCGGGGAAGGGGAAAGGAGCAAAGAAAGCGAGGGGATGCGGGAATCTTGGACGAGTAAGTTCGCCGGAACGCCATTTATTCCCATTGTGCCGTTGATTCACCTCATGACCAAGGCAACGGCTCTTCCTGTTGTCGGGACGAGCGCGAATGTGCGCAGCACTCGCTGTTTGCCTTTCTTGACTTTTATGCCAATGATTTCGGAACTGAACGAAATGTTAGTCCTGTTATACGAGTCACTCGATAAGTTATCATGCCGCTTCGGATTGCGCGGTTCTCTCGATTCATGATTCATGGAGGAGCAAGATGTTCTGGGGTAAACGGTCGGTCATTGGCGTTTTCGGCACGGCTGCCATTCTGTCGTGGGGGATATCGTGTAGCGCCGACGCGGCGTCGTCGGTGGTGCTGGTAATTCACGAGGTGCCGGATACTTTGATGGCGCCGGCTTTGACGCCGGCCGAAGCGGGGGCGACCCCGCCCGCTCTGATCAAACCAGCCACGGCCGAGGAGTTGCAGTTGCCGGTTCCGGCACCGAGGGCCCCAGCTTTCCTGGCAAGTGTGCCCAGCCCCCCGCCGCCGACCGCAGTGCCCCAGGACTCGCTGCCGGCCCCCCAGGCGCAGCGTGCCCGCGCCGGCGGCGAAGCCAATCGGCGAGGGCCTGGACAGTGAAGTAGAAACGGTCACCGATCGCTATCCCAACGGCGCCGTTCGCGTGGAGCGCGAGGTTGCCCTCGACGCCGACAAGAACTACGTCAACCACGGTTCCTATACCCTCTATGACCCCAGCGGAGTGGTCGTACTTCGTGGACATTATCGTATGGCGAAGATGGACGGGGCCTGGAGCCGGCAATTCTCGCCCAGCGACGAGAAGATGTTCGTTTCCGGCCTGTCCGGCGGGGTCAAGGGGTTATTGGTGGCCGAAGCGACCTTTGAAAATGGCGCGCTCCATGGCGCCTGGGTCGTCAAGACCCAAGATCAGAAGAAATTGGCCGAATGGAACTTCGACCACGGGATTCGCCACGGCACGTCGACCTGGTGGTATGCGAACGGGCAGAAACAGGCCGAATTGACCTACAGCAACGGTCAACCGGTAGGCGAGTTCGCTGAATGGGACGACAGCGGCAAGCCGACCCACGCGTCGAAATTCATCGACGGTCGCATGGTCACTCCGGTCGTCAAGTGGTATGCTCCGGGCAGGAAGGCCTACGAGGGCTATTATCTCAGCCAGCTAGACCTGGGCGAACCATCGCCCGATTGGTGGACGGGAGCCAAGGTGGTGTCGAGCAAGGAGCCGGCTGAAGGAGAGATCCCGAAAGCGCGGCATGGCCTCTGGACTTCCTATTATCCCAACGGTCAGAAGCAGACCCAGGGCGAATTTCGCAACGACGTGCCCGTCGGCAAATTCATCTGGTGGCATGAGAACGGTCAACGCCAGGCCCAAGGCGAGTATGTCAACGGCACGCAACAGGGCACGTGGATCACCTGGTACTCCAACGGTCAGCGGGAGTCGAAGACGGAATATCAGCAGGGCGATCGCGTCGGCCAAACCCTGCGTTGGAAAGCCGACGGCACGCTGGTTGACATCCAGGATTTCCAGACGGCGCCGCAGACCGCGGAGAAATCGCCCGACAAGAGCCGGGCGCCGAGATAAGCTGCGCGGGTGACGTTGATTCCGACGTATTGAGCAAGAGCGCGTGTTTACGAAAGCCATCTGAGGCCGCCGCTGGGAACAGCGACGGCCTCAGTTCGTTCGTTCCTTCAGGCCGGATTTTGGGCTTGATCATTGCGTGGACATGGGTAAACTCTCCGCGACCGTATCGCTCGCCACTGCAACCGATGCTGACCCAAAGTGCCAGCGAAGCCTTAAGTCGTTACCTCGCTTGTGCTTCGGATTATTTTGGCGGGGACAATCTCAACCGCGAGCCGGATAACGATTTTTTGCGCACAACATCGTTGAGAACGCCGGAAGGGTGGATATCGCTCGTTTTGAACATTCGAGGATGAGAATGGCGCTTGGCGGGCCAATAGGACCGAGATTGCCAGGGGCGCAAAAGGCGTCTGGCAAACTCGTTGTTTACGGTGCGCTGCTCCTGGCAACCGTCCTGTCGCTATCCGCCCGATCCGGCCGCGCCCAGTGGGCAACCGAGCCTCCGACCGATCCGTTCGCGCAACGGGCTCGCGAACCGAATTACGTGGCCGCCGCCCCACCCAACGGATTCGTGATGCCTCCGTCGTCCTGGCCTGGGAGTAATAATAATGTGCCACCCGGGCCCATGCAGCCGCCGCCAGGCACGTATTTCCCGCCGCCACCCAACACGCCGGTGGCTGGCCCGCCGATGCCGGATTCGCCGATGGCGGGTCCGCTGATGCCCAATCCATCGATGCCCAATTCGCCGATGGCTGGTCCGCCTCCAGTCGCCGACCCCGCGTACGGGGTGCCCGCCGGTCCGCACTTTCAGGACGCCATGCAATTGCAGCAGACCGTTCCGACTATCGTTACGGACGCTCCGCCGGTCGGCGATCCGGCGGGAGGCCAGTTGCTGGCTCCCACGGGAAGCAACTCGGTCTATCGCTTGCTCGATCATCTCGAAACCAATGTCGTCGCCCGCGGCTATTACATGAACGATCAGCGGATTTCGTGGTCGGGCATGGAGGAGACGTTCGGCGGCGAGGCGGATATCACGGCACGGCTTCGCCAGCAGTGCGGCTATTTCGAATTCTGCGTCGACAGCGAGTTTTACATCAATGAGCCCTATGACAAGAATGAACTGCTGAACAATCCGGAACGACAATCGTACGCGGCCAATTTTCAAGTCGACCAGTTCGACATATCGCAACTGGCGCTGGTCACGAACGTCGACGACTGGACGTTCAAGATCGGCAAGTTCGTGACCCCCTTCGGCCGCTATTATTTTCCGCTTTATACCAACGCGAAATGGGATGCGCCGTTCATCCGCACGGAAGTGATCGGTTGGCGCGAGACGGGCATCCTGGGGCGCTACAAGTCGGGATACTTCGTCGGCGACATCGCGCTGACCAACGGCGGCGAGAACTTGGGCACCAACTCCAGCAAGTACCTGGTGGCGCGCGCCGGCCTGGAGTCGGACTCCTGGGCCGTGGGCTGTTCGGCAAAAAAAGGAAACGGCCATGGTTCGGAAGAGGACAAGGAGTTCGACAACCACTACGGCGTGGACCTGATGTTCCGCAGCGGTCCCTTTCAAGTCTCGGCGGAGTGCATCTACGACGAATACGGCTTCGGCCGCCCGACCTTGAATCCAATCTTGGATCCGCTCCGCATTACCTGGGTCAGGAGCATCTACTATCGCGACATCAGTTCGGGACAAGCGGGGATTCCCTGCACCGGCGTCGGCTACTACGTGAACCTCGGTTATTCCGACGGGCCGTGGAATGCGTCGCTGAACTACGGCGACTACTACCCGCTGTATACGGGCAGCGCTCCCGATCAGCGCGTACAGCATCGCGGCCTTGCCAAACTGGCATATCGGTGCGCGGAGCCGCTCCAGATATTTTCGGTCCTGATCCTTGAAAACGGAGGCTACATCGCCCAAGAGAACATGCCGCGGAACGGCATCGCCGTGCTGGAAGGATTCCAGTACACCTTCTAGCCCGGTTTATTCATAGCTGCAGGGTGCGTCAGGCGAACGGCGGGGAAGATCGTGGGTTACGCGCGAAGTCGAACCGTTGAGAACGCCTGGCGTCGTTCTGGATGGGCTCGCGCACCGCACCAAGCTATCCGACCGGCCAACCAGTGCCTTCTGCTCCACGTCGCTACGGCGATAAAGCCGGAAACGGCCGGCCTGGTCGTACGATAGCGGCCGGAGGTCATAGTCGTTCAGCGCCGTGTGCAAATGACGTTCGGCGATGGCGATCCACTCTTTCGGGCCGAGCGCGGGCGAGGGCAGCGGGTCGTCGATATCCTGGCTGGTGAACTGGCCGAGTCGCAATTGGCCGCGCAAGCCGTGATCGAGATAGAAGACCACGGAGCCGACTCGCTCCTGGGCCAAGAGCAACCTGGACGGCAAATCCCGCGTGCGATTGTAATAATTGGCCAAATCCCGTCCCGATAGTCCCAGGGCCACCTGGGGAAGGGCGCACAGCAGCACAACGGCAAGTTGAACGCAGACGGTCGCTGCCCCCAGTCCCAGGGTCAGGCGTTCCCGGCCGCGCGACCAACTCCAGAGGGGCGTCAGGGAAGTCAGCGCGGCAGTCACCGCCAGCGTCCATGCCGACAACGAGAATTGCGTCGGCAGTGCGATCTGCGCGACGGCGAACGTAGCGGGCAGACCGAGCGGGCCAATCAGGCAGGTACACCACACGATCCGGCCCATCCACCGCTCGGCACGGGCGGAAAGCTTGCCATCGATCTTACGCACCCAGACGATTGCTATCAATGTTGCCAGTGCCGGAAAGACCGGCCAGATGTAATAGACGAACTTCGACCGTGAAAGCATGAGGAAGAGCGTACAACCGATAAACCAACAGGCCAGCAACAGCAGGGGCCGGCGGGCGTCGCTCGCGGTCGGCACTCGGTTTCGCCAGCGGCTAACGGCATCTTGAACCAGCACGGGCAGATATCCGATCCAGGGAAGGCCGCCGACGATGAGGACGGGAAAGTAGTACCACCACGGCGAACTGCCGTGCGGTTGCCACTTGGTGACGAAACCGAGCACGTGCCGTTCAAAGAAATAATAGCGGAGGAAACCGGGATTGGCGCGCTCCACGGCAAGATACCACGACGAACCAATGATCGCGGCCACGCTCAAGGCCAGTGCGGCACGCAAGCAGTGGATGAACCGCAGCCGCCTGGAAACGATGAGATATCCGCCATAGGCAATTCCCACGAGGGCCACGCCTGCCAGCCCCTTGGTCAATATGGCCAGGCCCAGCACCACGCCGGCAGTTGCCGTCCACGCCCAGGCCCGCCGCGAGGAATCGCCGCGGTCGGACTCCCAGAAGCACAACAGAGCCAGGTTGACCCAGGAGACCAGGGCCACGTCATGGCCCGGAAGTTGAACCAAGGCCAACGGCAAAATCATCGAGGCATAGAACAGGCCGGCGATCAGGCCGGTACGACGACCGAGCATCCGCCACGCGACGGTCGCCGTGGTCAGCGTGCCGAGCGAGCCGAACAGCAGGCCCGGCAGGCGAACCGCCACTTCCGACATGCCGAAGATTTTCAGCGAGGCGGCAATCGCCCAAAAGTAGAGGATCGGCTTGTCGAGGAACGGTTCGTTCAGCAGGTGCGGCACCAGCCAATCGCCCTTCTCGACCATCTCTTGGGCAATCGCGGCATGCAGGCCCTCGTCGGGATCGACCAGCGGAACCGAAGACGCCGCCAGCAGTGGGCAGAGCATGCCCAGACCAGTCAAAAGGGCCAGGCCCAGCAGGCCGGCTTTCCAATTCTCGTTCGTCATCGTACCGCCTCCATGCAGCGCGTCGCGACGCCCGCCAAGGCCGTCCGGCGCGGCGGAAGTCTACATGAAACCCGGCGGTCGAAAAAGGCCAACTTGGCCATTTCTTGGCCCGCATCTGGAGCTTGCTTGACATCGCGGTCTGTTTCTCGGAAAATAAAGGGGATTCCTTTCGGATGGCGATTCACTGGAGTTTGACCGCTGCAACCGCGATCAACCCTACCATGCGCAGCTTGATCGTTCTACTGATTGTCGTTGTCGGAATGCTTTTGTGTGCGATCTATGTGGCCGCGAGTTCTACGGGACGTTCGCGAAATGAAGCCAACCTGGCCGCGGCCCAAACCCAGGTGGAGGAGGCGCGCGCCGACGCCGCGGCCGAGCGCATTGAAACGCTGGAACGGGAAGACGCCGACCTCAAGAAGCAACTTGACCGCGCGAAAGCCAACCTGGACCGGCAAGCTGAAAAACTAGCCGCGGCCGAGCAAGAAGCCTTGCGGCTCCGAGGCGATCTCGACAAGGCGTTGAAGGAAGTCGCCGAGCTGAACCAGAAATATGTCGACGCCCTCGATGCACAGCGAAAGGCCAAGCTTGATGCCGATGCCTTGAAGGCCGAGGCCCTGAAAAAAGACGCGGCCGGGCCGGTCGTCAAGGCCCCGGCCGCCAACGTGGAAGGCTTGCATGCCGGCAATAACCAACGCGGTCAAAAAAAACGGCAAGCGACGCGTCCCGGTCGCCTCGCTGCCCAGAACCACCCCAAGCTTCAGCGAATTGGACACGAACCACGACGGTCGATTGTCGTTCGAAGAGTACAAGGTTGGATACCCCGACGCCACGGAGCAGGAATTCAAAGCCCTCGACACTAACGGCGACGGCGGCCTGAGCATCGACGAGTACAAGGCGGGCCACCCTGATCCGCCCGTGGTGTTTCACCCGAGAAAGCCGAAGAGGAATTGACGGCCTCTCGGGTTGATGCCAATCACCTCGCCCTGCGGTCCGCGGTCGCGTGGAAAGGCCGACAGATCGCCACAGGTTACATCTCAGGGATCCTGAAGCAGGCGATTTCTTCCCCGTTGCGGACAAACAGCTTTCCGTGGGCGATGACGGGGTGATTCCAGGTCTTTCCTTCAAGGGCCTTGAACTTGCACAGTTCTACGTGCTTTTCGGGTCGAGCGGAAACCAGCGCCACCTCGCCTTCTTCCGATAAGATGAGAAGCAGTTGCTGGTCCGCGAGCAGGAGCATCTGGCCATTTCCGTAGCCACCGGCCCGCCATGTTTCGCTGCCATCCTTCAGACTGACGCACACGAGCTTGTTCCCATCGAAACCATAAAGGTAGTCGTCAAGAACAACAAGATCATTGAAGTACGGCCTGATTTTGCGGCTGGGGGCGGTCCATTGGGCTTCGGCTAGCCAATCGTCACCGTTGCGAGAAAGATGGATTCGTTGCGTGCCATATCCCATGCCGGTCCCAATGAGCAGGTCGCCGTCGCCGACCAGCGCAGGCTGCACGATACGCGCCACGCCCTGGACCAACCAGGAATAATGCCAGAGAACCTTACCACCGACCGGTTCGAAGGCCGTTAGGCCGGCGTCGGTGGCAAGCAGGATCTGATCCACTCCGTGAATGGTCGCCAATTGGGGCGAGCAATAGCTCAACGCTGCTTTTTCGGATGGCGGTCCGACGCTTGCCGTCCAGGCCGGTTCTCCCTTTTGCTCTTCATAGGCGACCACCGTTTTTCCGTTGGGAGCGCCGGCGAATACTACCACCACGCCTTGCGCCACCAGCGGCGAACTGGCGAAACCCCATTGCGGGACGCTCGCGCCAGTGTCGGCCACGATATCGCGCGACCAGAGGCACTTGCCACTCGGCCGCGTCCAGGCAGTTCAGGTGACCGTTGGCCCCGAACGAGTACAGCCGTCCGGCGTGAAACGTGGGTGTCGCGCGCGGACCGGGGCCAGCGGCCAACTCCGAGAACCGTGTCGCATCGTGGTGGGCCCACACTTCCGCTCCCGTCGTCGCGTCGTAGCAAACGACATACTCGTCGTCGCCCCGCTGTTCCTGCGTGAAGAGCCGATCGCCAACCACTGCGAACGACGACCAACCGGGACCGATGCGATGCCGCCACAACTCCTGCGGCGGCGATTGCTGCCAATCGGTTTTGATCCGCACGCCCGACAATCGGCCGTCGCGGCGCGGTCCGCGGAAACAGGGCCAGTCGCCCGGCTGTTCGCTTTTTCCGGCATCGCCTTGCACCACCGTTGGTTGAACATCAAACTGACGGACCGGCCTGGACTTCAGTTCCGCGAGAAGTTGCTCTTCAGGCGTGGGGGTCCACCGCCAACTGAACTTGGCGACAAGATCTCCATTCATGCCTTCACCACGCACCAGACAGAAGCCCACGCCCGTTGCGACGAGAATCAGCAGGAGACCGGCCCGGCGGACCGGCCAGGGAAACAGAAAGGAAAGCACCAGCCATCCCACCCACTCGCCGACCACGATGGGCAGGAGCGTAAATCACGAGCCCTATGCCGCGAAAACTTGCGTCGGCGGAGACCATCGTGACGGCCGTTACTGCCACCAAGGTCCCTACGACGAGCAGACGGTCCGACCAACGCAAACGACTTGCCAGCAGCCACCAAAGCACAATCCCCGCCAGCGCAACCAGCGGCGCAATCAGCATGCCTACGAGGAACTTGTACGTCGGGGCTTCGCTGATCGACGCCGAGACGCGCACCAGCCAGAAAACGGCCGCCAGTACGAGGCCGGGCCACAATCTCAAGCGGGCTTGCAGGCCGGCGCCTGGTGGACCGGGCTCGGTTTGCGGGTCATGACGGGCGTGCGTTGCCTGGTCGCTCATGGAACACTCCTGAAAAGATTCGTGATGCAGCCGTTCTTGCCGGCATCGCCAGTCCGCAGAATACTGGCAAATGGAGAGAGGATTGGCCGACACCGCGCCGCCGGCCCGTGCCGCTTGCTTGCGGAATTTGTCAAAGGTACACAATACCGTTTTGCGTCACAAGACAGGAAAGTGCCGCCTGTCGGTTTTCCCGACTCCGCTGGCGACCGGTTCGACACATCAACGCCTGCTCGAACGGATTTAGTTCGCCCCAAGTCATGATCTGGTATAGACATGGTGCATTTCTACTCTCCTGGTCCCGTTTTGGCATGTAGAATGCATTACGTCTGTTCGTACCCGCTCTGTCTAGATTTTGGAGTCCGCCATGAACACCCGAAGCACGCTTTATTCAGCCTCCCGCCGCCGCTTTCTTGCCGCGGCCACGGCCCTTACCACTTTTTCGGCGACCGGATTACTCCACCTGCCCAGCTTGGGAGCGGCCGTGGCGGCCGATCCCAAGATCGACGCCCTGGCGGCCAAAGCGGTCGAGTACCTGGCCAAGCAGCAATCTGCCGACGGCGCATTCTCGCCCCAGGCGGGCGTGGGCGTCACCGCCCTGGTGACCACCGGCCTGCTGCGAAACGGCCGCGCGCCGGAGGATCCGCTCGTGGCCCGCAGCCTGAAGTTCTTGGAGAACGCGGTCCAGCCCGACGGAGGCATCTATAGCCCCAAGCTCGGCTATAAGAACTATGAGACGTGCATCGCCCTGACCTGCTTCGTGGCGGCCAACGGCGACAAGCGTTATGACAAGATCATCCGCAACGCGGAGAAGTATCTCAAGGCGACGCAGTGGACCGAGGCGGTGAACGAGAACGACACCACGAAGAAGATCGACAAGTCGCATCCGTTCTACGGCGGCGCCGGCTATGGCCGCAACAAGCGGCCCGACCTTTCCAACACGGCCTTCCTGGTCGATGCCTTGAAGGACGCCGGCAATGGTCCGGACGACGAGGCCATGAAGAAGGCCTTGGTCTTCGTCTCGCGCTGTCAGAACCTGGAAAGCGAATACAACACGACGCCCGTCGCGGCCAAGAACCCGGACGGCGGTTTCTACTACACGCCCGCCGACGGCGGCGAAAGCGCGGCCGACAAGTTGCCCAACGGTGGTCTGCGGAGCTACGCCTCGATGACCTACTCCGGCCTGAAGAGCATGATCTACTGCGGTGTCACGGCCGATGATCCACGCGTGAAAGCGGCCAAGAAATGGATCGAGCAAAACTACGATCTGAAGACCAATCCGGGCGTCGGGCCGGACGGCCTCTATTACTACTATCACGTCTTCGCCAAGGCCCTGGCCGCCGTCGGCAGCGACACGCTGGAAGACGCCAAGGGCGTGAAACACGATTGGCGGAGAGAACTGGTCGCGGAACTGGCCTCCAAGCAGCAGGCCAACGGTTCCTGGATGAATCCCAAAGGCCGCTGGCTGGAAGGCGATCCGAATCTGGTGACAGGCTACGTGCTGTTGGCGCTATCCTATTGCCGTCCCGTAGCGAAGTGAAGAAGAGAGGTCTTGGGGCTTGGACCTTGGGGCTTGGGACGGGTAGATTGGGCACCGCGCCAAACATCTAAGACCTAAGATCCAAGACCTAAGATCTTTCGTCAGGAGAGTTCGTCATGCTGCCTCGTCGTCACGGTTTTACGCTCGTCGAACTCCTGGTCGTGATCGCCATCATTGGCACGCTCACCGGTTTGCTGCTGCCTGCCGTCAACAGCGCCCGCGAGTCGGGGCGGCGCGTGCAATGCCAGAACAATCTCAAGCAGCTCGGCCTGGCGTGCCTGAGCTTCGAGAACGTGAATGGAGCACTTCCTCCGGCGAGCATCTTTCCGGGATACCTGCCCAACAAGGCGTCGGCAAGCGACTCCGACCGAATCGGTTGGGTATGGCTGGTCCTGCCTTACATGGAGTATTCGGGTCTGGCGAGCCAATATCACTTCAATACGGTCTGGTTCGATCCGTCGCTTCAGCCACTCGTTACCACGCGGTTGTCCGTCATGGATTGCCCCTCCGATCCGGTCGCCGGCAACATCTTCAACGGGTCGGGCACGGTCCCCGCGTCGAATTCGACCGTGAGCTTCCAGGCGGCGGCCAGCGATTATTTCGCCACCGTTTCGGTCAGCTCCACGGCGTTGCAACTCGGGTGGACGCCCCTCCAGGATGAGCGGTATACGTCGCTCAACGGCGCCGTTTATGACTACCAGGGCGCCCTGCAGGACGATCTGTCCACGAACCTGTCGAAGATCACCGACGGAGCGTCGCACACGATGATGCTTGCGGAAATGTCGGGCCGGCCGCAACCCTATATGACGGGCGGCGCGCTGAACCCCAGCGTGGCCGAAAAGACCTACGGATTCGGCGCTCGGGCGCACAACAACAAGTTTACCGTCAAGACCTATACCTACGACGGGCAAACCAGCCCGGGGCCGTGCCCGCTGAACTGTTCCAATCAGATGGGCATTTACAGTTTCCATCCGGCCGGCGCCAATGCCGTATTCGTCGACGGCTCGGTGCATTTCCTGCCGGCGACCATCGACTTGTTCGTGCTGTTCGACTTGATCGCTCGCGCCGACGGCGACTTCTTGCCCGGCAATGCCCTGGATGGCAATTGAATGACTCGAACCACAACGTCGCCAGATCAGGGGCACGCCCGGCGAGGGCGTTTGCAGTTTGCGATCATGCCAATGGCTGGTTCACGCTCTATGCTCTGTCTCCTGGTTTCGGCCACGTTGCCGTGGGCCGGATGCGGGTCGCGCGGCTCGGCCGTCCCGCAATACCAGGTCTGCGGCAAGGTCCTGTCCCATGGAGAGCCGGCCACCGGCGCAATCGTCGTGTTGCACCCGTCGAGAAGACCGGCGCCGCATCGCCTTATCCGCCACGCGGAGTGGTCGGAAAAGACGGGACCTTTGTCGTCGGATCGCGCACGACGGACGACGGCGCCCCCGAGGGAGACTATGCCGTCACCATCGTTTGGCCCGGCGAGCAAGACCCGAAGAAGGAGTTCGAGAATACGCCGCCGGACCGGCTGGAAAATCGCTACAACGACCTGAAGCATGCGAAATGGAACATTCACGTGGCGGCAGGCGCGAACACGTTGGAGGCATTTACCGTTGAATAGGCTATTCGATTGTCGCCGACGTGCGCGCGACCGTAGGGTGGGCTTCAGCCCGCCATCATGTGACGGTGGGCTAAAGCCCACCCTACCCTTCTTGCTGCTGGTGCTTGGCGTTTGCTCCGGGCCGCTTGCCGCGGCTGAAAACAAGGCCCCGCCTGCCAAGCATGACGCCCGCATCGCTTTTGTCGGTCTTCATGGCGGCGTCTTCGAGGTCCTGCAGTCGTTCGGCGGCCAACTCGGCCTGTCGATGGACTATCTCAGCGACGAACAAATCCACGCGGGAAACCGTCGATTTCGCCCGCTATCAAGTCGTTCTGCTGCAACACGTCCGCGGCGAGGACCGCGATCACTACCAGCGGCTGATCGCCGCCGCCAAGCAGCGGCGGCCCGACCTTCGCGTGTTGTCGATCTCCGGCCTGGCCGAACGGTCGCTGCCGGATTCGAGCAAGCGACATTGGATCGAGTACGATCCGCGGCTCGGCGCCTATTACGGTTCCGTGAAAGAGAACGCGCGGCGGATGCTGATCTATATCAACGTGACCTACCTGCACGCCGCGGGAACGGTCTTGCCGCCGCTCAGCGCCGAGCACCGCCGCACGATCTATCATCCCGACTGCGGCGAGTCGGGCCTGCTGGCCACGATCGACGACTTTCTGCAGTGGTCGCGAAAACGCGGCTGGGACGTTGCCAAGGCGCCGCGGGCGGTGGTCACGGTGCATTCCTCGCACCTTGCCTTTCAGCAGCCCAAGGTGGTCGACGCGCTGGTGCGGGCGCTGGAGAAAAAGGGCGTCCTGACGGTGGCCATCTTCGACCTGGCCGAAGACTATCTCCACGGCGACTACGAGACAGCAAATGCTGGAGTTCCGCCCGCTGGTGGTCGTCCACACCTGTCACAGCACCGATTCCCTGGCCTTTCGCGAGCAACTGGGCGTGCCGCACCTGCACTCGATTTTTTTCCGCACCCAGTCGATCGCCGATTGGCGCGAGAGCCTGCAAGGGCTGGCGCCCAGCGAGGTGGCTTTCCACATTACCGGGCAGGAATTGCTGGGCGGCATCGAGCCGCAAATCGGCTGCGGGACCCGGCACGGCGGCGGCAGCGACGAAGCGTTCACGCCGATCCCCGAACGCATCGACGCACCTTGCGGCCCGCGCCGCGGCATGGGCCCGGCTGGCCCAGCTTCGCAACCGGCAAAAGAAGGTGGCCTTCATCTATTACGATTGCGACCTGGGCAAGTCCGAATTGATGCGCGGCACGGCCACCGGCATGTTCATGAACGGCCCGCGGAGCCTCGTCAACGTGCTGCAGCGGATGCAACGCGACGACTACGCGATTTCCCCCGTGCCGGCCGACGAGAACGAGCTGCTCGGCTGGCTCATGGATCGCGGCCGGCAAATCGGCGTTTGGGCCCCGGGCGTCTTGGATCGCCTGGCCGGCAGCGGCCAGGCCGTGCTCGTTCCCGCCGAGACCTACCACGCCTGGTTCACCGCCAAGGTGCCGGAAAAACAACGCCAGGAAGTCATCCGCCGCTGGGGCGAACCGCCGGGGAAATTCCTCGTCTGGCAGCACGAAGGAAAGTCGTTCATCGTCATTCCCCGCATCGAGCTGGGCAACGTGATCCTCCTGCCGCAACCGCTCCGCGGCGAGGCCCAGAACACCGCGCTGATCCACGACAAGCTGGCGCCGCCGCCCCATAATTACCTGGCCACCTACTTCTGGCTCCAGGAGTCGTTCCGCCCGGACGCCATGGTCCACTTCGGCACGCACGGCACCGAGTTCATCCTCCCCGGCAAAGCGACCGGCCTTTCCGACGTCGACTGGCCGGACATCGTCATCGGCACGATCCCCAATATCAATCCCTGGATCATCGACAACTTGGGCGAATCGTCGGCGGTCCGCCGCCGGGCTTATGCGGTCTTGATCGATCATCTCGTGCCGCCGTCGGTCGCCGCGGAGTTGTCCGACGGCCTGCTGAACCTGCACAACGACATCGAGAAATGGGACGCCCTGGAAGCAGGCGCCTTGAAGGAGAAATTCCGCGCCGCGATCAGCAAGCAGGTGGCCGATGCCCACCTCGATCGCGACCTCCATATCGATCGCGCCGGTGGCCGGCTCTTGACGCCGGACGAACTCCAGCGGGTGCAAACCTACCTGGACGAGATCCACAACGAAACGACGAACGTCAACCTGCACGTCCTGGGCGAGCCGCCGCCCGAGAAGCTCGTGCTTCCCTGGCTGGTGACCTGCCTGGGGGCCGGTTTCCTCGATCGCCTGGGCGAGGTCGTGCCGGCGCCGCCCGCCGCGTCCCGCTCGCCGGCCAGCCGGCAGAAATATCTGCGGCAGAAAGCCGAGGAGCTTCTGAAGCACTTGCTGGTCGAGGGATGGTCCGCCGAGGACTCGCTCCGCGCCGTGGGCGGCAAGGCTTCCGATCGCTCTGCCGCAGCGTCTGCTGGACGCGTTCCGCCGGGCGCGACAACTTCAACAAGGGTTTGCGAAAACGCCCCAGGAGATCGACAACCTGCTGGCCGCCTTGAACGGACGCTTCATTCCCCCGGGGCCGGGAAACAGTCCCGATCGCAATCCGGGCGTATGTGCCCACGGGCCGCAACATGGTGGTGATGAATCCCGAAGAAGTCCCCAGCCGGCCGTCGTGGGAAATCGGCAAGCAGCTTGTCGATCAACTGCTGGCGCAGCAGCGCAAAGCGAAGGGCCGCTACCCGGAGAAAGTCGCCTTTACGCTGAACTCCTTCGCCACTTTTCAAGATTACGGCGTGATGGAAGCGCAGATCCTCTACTTGCTGGGCGTCCGCCCGCAGTGGGACGACCGCAACCTGGTGGGCGACGTGCGAGTTGATCCCGGCCGCCGAGTTGGGACGGCCCCGCATCGACGTGTTTCTCTCGACGGGCGGCTATTACCGCGATATGCTGCCCACCCGCATGCGCTTGCTCGACAAGGCGATTCGGCTGGTCGCCGCGCTCGACGAGCCCGACAATTGGGTGCATCGCAACAGCCTGCGCGTCCGGCAGGAACTCCAGCAGCAAGGGCTCGATCCGCGGCAAGCCGAGAACTTGTCGCGGGCGCGGATCTTCGGCGTTCCGCCGGGGCAAAGCGGCGGCGCCGGTTACTACTACCTGGTCGAGCGTTCCGGGCAGTGGGGCACCCGCAAGGACTTGATGGACGCCTACCTGGGCTTCTCCCGCTACGTCTACACGGAGGGTATATGGGGCGAGGCTGCCCCCGAGGCCTACAATCGTCAGATCCAGGGAAGCGAAGTACTCTTGCGAAGCTGGTCGGACCGCACCCGCAGCCCGCTGTCGAACAAGTATGACTGGTACTTGGGCGGCAGCCTGTCGCTGGCCATCAAGCAGCTCACGGGGAACGAGCCGGAATGGTTCCTTTCCGACGTTCGCGATCCGGACCGGGCGGGCCTGGTGGCCGCGGAAGACGCTTTGCAGCGCGATTATCGCGTGCGGCTTGTTCAATCGCAAGTGGATCGAAGGCATGATGAAGGAAGGCTATGCCGGCGCGGACCAGATCGCCGTTCACGTCTCCAACACCATGGGTTGGAAAGTCATGCGCGAGGGGAGCGTCTCCGACGACGTGTGGAACGAGATCGCCGCGATCTACGTCAAGGACAAGCTGGGGCTGTCGCTGCGGCCGTGGTTCGAGACGCAAAATCCCTTCGCCTTCCAGGACATGAGCGAAGTGCTGCTGGAATCGAGTCGCAAGGGGCTCTGGAAAGCCGAACCGGGGTTGCTCCGCGAGGTGGCCGAGCAATACGCGCGGTCCGTGCTGCGGCACGGTGAAGGCGGCGGGCTGCGGGGCGGCGGCAACCAGTCGCTCGAACAGTTCGTTGCCGCGACGCTGCAATCGGCCAACTCGGCGGAAATGGATCAACTGGCGGCTGAGTACCAGAAAGCAGCGGGCCTAAGCCGTATCGACGCGCCGCAGGCATCTTCCCATTCCGCGCCCGATATGCCTGCCCCTGCTCCCAACATGCCTGCCCGCGACCAGGCGCCATCTGCTGATGGTCGGCGCGAAGGCACTGCCCCGCCTGCCGGCGCGGAGGCCAAACCAGAAGCGGCGGTAGCCGTGTACGCCCAGAAATTGGAGCCGGTATCAGCCGCCGGGGCAGCCGGTACTCCGGGTGGCGAGCCGGCGGACCAGCCGCCGGGGCAGCCGGTACTCCAGGTCGCCAGCCGGTGGCCGATGGGCCTGGCGATCGCCGCCATCTGTGTCCTTTTCCTGGTTGCTGGTTTTTGTTTCCGTCGAGGGTTGCCGTGACCAGTTTTCTTGTCGATATTCTGTACTTCATCGCTGCGGGCCTGTTGCTGCCGGTGTTGCTGGTGCTGCTGGCCTTCATGGCCGGCACCCTCTTCACGCTGGGCGGCCTGGCCCGCGAAGCGGTCCAGCGCCGCAGGAGCCGACCGCCCTGGCGGCGGTTCTTGGCCGATCTGCGGACGGGCGACGCCGGCACCGACGAGTTTTACGAGGTTCCCCGCGGCGGTTATATCGAGCGGTTTCGCCGGCAGACGGCGCCGTTTCGCGACAATCCGTTGGCGGTGAAGAAATGCCTGGACGACCTGGAGATCGACATCGCCCGCCGCATGGCCCGGCTCTCGCTGGCCACGCGGGTAGGTCCCATGCTGGGTCTGGTGGGGACCCTGATTCCACTTGGCCCGGCGTTGACCGGTCTGGCCAGCGGCAGCCTGGAGGCCTTGGCCGGCAATCTGATCATCGCCTTTACGACCACCGTTTTCGGTATCCTGGTCGGGGGATTCGCCTATGCCGTTTGTCTTCTCCGCCGCGCCTGGTATGAGCAGGATTTGAGCGATCTGGAGTTCCTGATCGCGGTGCGTTATTCTGGCGAAAGTCAGTCGGATTCGCTAGTGGTCAAACACGCGTTCCCCCGGCACGGGGCCGGGGGGGACGGGTCGCGTGGCGGTACGCCGCCGTATCCGAGGGGGTCTGGGATTGTCTGACAAACGCCGTCGCCGCTGGGACCGATTAGTGGAAGACGACCCCCTGGCCGGACTGATCAATCTGTTCGACCTGTGGATGGTCTTTTCCATCGCACTGCTGTTGGCCCTGGTGGCCTGCCTTAGGCTTCCGCCCGCGGTGTCGGAAGGGATGGCGAAAACGACCGGCGCTGCCCGGCAGCAAACGGAACTGGTCTCCCGCCGCAACCAAAAGTTGCCGCACTACCGCGTCAGCCGCGACGAAATGAGCGGTGAAGGCGTTCGGCTAGGGACGGCCTATCGTTTGAAGTCCGGCGAGGTGGTCTACGTGCCCGACGATCGTCAACCGTGATTTGGCCAGGGCTTCGCGGGCCCGCTGCCCGGCTTCGGCTTTGCTTCCCCTGCTCCACGCGTGGCGTATTTTCCTGTCACCCCTGTGTGCGAGACCACCATCTTTGGTGGAGTTTTGAGGTCGTCGCCAGGCGTAATGGGTCAAACGGTCTGTTTTCGTTGCTTTTCGGCGCTTTTACCACTCGTGTGGTTACGACACTATAAGCCCCAGGACGTTATTTGCACGACGAAAACCAGGGAAAAAGACCACTTTACACTCCTTGGAGCGGTTATGTTACACAAGTAAGTATAGTGGTCTTTTGTCCCATTTCGACTGGTTTTCGGCCCACTTTTTGGCCTGGTTCAAATCAAGGTAACAGTTTTCTGGCTAGTTTGAGCGAGGGTAGCAAGGTCATGCTAGCATCGGCCCCACTTATTGGGAATTGAAGAAGTGTCTGTTTCCCCCTAACTGGTTTATAGAGCATCAACCACCAGTTTTTACGGAGGAAACAGACATGGTATGTTATTGTAACGCCTCGACGGTTCATCCGCAGTCGGGAACCAATTGTTTTTGCGCGGCCAAAGCGATGGAGCCGCGACAGCGGCAGGACCTGGCCCTTCAGGCCCTCGCGGGAGCCGAAAGTATCCGCGGGCTGGCCACAGAACACGCGGTCAGCCGCAAGTTCATCTATCAGCAGGTTGACACAGCGAAGGAGGCCCTCCAAGAGGCATTTGCCCCCGAACAAGACGACGCCACGAAGGTCCTCTTCTACCTGCCCGTGACCAAGCAATGGTTGGAGCAGGCGTTCCTGGGGCTGACGTTGATATGCCACAGCTCCATTCGTGGCATCAGTGAGTTCTGCCGCGATCTGCTGGATTATCCCGTCTCGGTCGGGAAGGTCCACAACGTCCTGCAAGCGGCGGTTGGGCAAGCCCGCGCCTACAACCGTCAGCAAGATCTTTCTGGCGTGCGGATCGGCGCCCATGACGAGATTTTTCAGAGCGGATGGCCCGTGCTGGTGGGGGCCGACGTCCGCTCCAGCTTTTGCTATCTGCTGAGCCGGGAAGAACAACGTGATGCCGAGACATGGGCCATCCGCATGTTGGAACTTCAGGATCGAGGCTTCCGCCCCGAGGCAACCATCGCCGACGCCGGCAGCGGTTTGCGAGCCGGACAAGCCCTGGCCATGCCGGGAACTCCCTGCCGCGGTGATGTTTTTCATGCCCTGCAACTCGTGCAACCGCTGGTCACATTCCTGGAAAACCGGGCGTACGAGGCCATCGCCCACGAAGCCACGCTGGCTCACAAAAGCCAGAAGGCCCAGAAGGCCCGCACGACACGGCGGCGACCACGCCGGCACCCCCTGCCGAGCAAAGAGAGCTTTGCCGAACAACTTCGCCTTGCCACCCAGACCAAAGCCCAGGCCATCGATCTGGCCGCGGACGTGGCCACGTTGTTCGATTGGCTGCGTCGCGACATTCTCTCGCTGGCCGGTGCCGATTACGCCACACGCCGCGAACTGTACGACTTTGTGGTGGCCGAACTGCGGGCTCGTCATCCGCTTTGCCCACACCGCATTGCTCCGGTCGTCAGCGCCTTGACCAACCAGGGTGACGATCTGCTGGCCTTCGTAGCCCAATTGGATCGGGACCTGGCGGTCCTGGCTACCCAGTTTCAACTTCCCGTTGCCACCTTGCGGGAGGTGTTTAACAATGAGGTTCTCGATGTGGACCATCCCCGTCGCTGGCCGCGAGACGCCGCGTTACGAGAGCGGCTGGGATGCCGCTATTTTGCGGTCAGCGTCGCTGTGGCCGAACTGGCAGAACATACGGTCCGTGCCAGTTCCGTGATCGAGAACCTCAACAGTCGGCTACGAAACTACTTTTTTCTCCGACGGCATTTGGTCCAGACTACTTGGTCTTGCTCCAATTCTTTCTCAACCATCGACGATTTTTTCGCAGCGCGCGGCCCGAGCGAGTCGGGAAGAGCCCTGCCGAACTACTGACTGGCCAGTCACATCCCCACTGGCTGGAAATGCTCGGCTACACGCGGTTCTCACGGAATTGACTGGCCCGTTTGGCCCAAGATCTTCATCACTCCCTTGCGGATCGCGCTGAGAGTCCGCACTTGTTACCCAAAAACAGATGAAAATGAACCACGCCCACTTTTTTGGTCTTCTGGCCCACTTCGGCCCATTTTGTCCCTTTTTGGCAAGCTAGGCAA
>CAWAAL010000021.1:0-125053 GCA_963779975.1 uncultured Planctomycetia bacterium
CGTCTTTAGCGTGACTCGAAAATGTTTGCAGAGCTTCCTCACGTCGGCCATCTCGTAGACCCGGCGGCCACTTATGCGTACGCGGGGCTCTTCTACGGCACCGGTGATGTAGGCGTGCTGAATTTGGTAGCATTGCAAACCAGTCATTCGCACAACGTCCTTGAGCGAGAAAACAGCGGTCATTGTGGAACTCCTTGCCGCACAAGCGGCGGAAACGAAGACACCCGACGCCATGCTCGGCACCAACGCGGTGCCACGGAAAGCGTGTAATCGGGAAAGTAGAAGGCCGGAAGGATGACCAGAATGGCAGGCGTGCCGCCGAAAGGTCAGAGAGAAGTCAAAAGGTCAGAGGGCAAAAGACAGAAGTGGTGCCGCCGTAAGACGACGATTACAATATATGCGATTCGCGTGCCGCCCACAAGAGGCGGCAAGGGAAATCATCGGGCGACCTTCCTTGCAGCCGGCTGCAGGATATTGTGATCATAAGATCAAACGCCGCCAAAACATGATTGGCGTGCAGCCGCAGCTTGACTTGCCTCACTATCCGCCGCAAGATTGGAGCCATGGCAGAACGATCGACGAGGTTTGAATCCATGCGTTGTACCTGCGTATTCCTATTGGGATTGCTTGCGACCAGTTCGTCTTTGGCGGCTGCGGAGACGTTGCGTGGTGCGGCCAGCCACCGACTGCTCATCGGCTGTGCGATTGCCAGCGGCGATCTCGATGATCCGAAAGTGACCGACTTAGTTGGGCGACAGTTCAACTGCGTCACGCCGGAATACGACTTCATGCCGGAGCACATGGTCGACGACCAGCGGCGGTATACGTTCGCGGCGGGCGACCGCGTGGTGGCATTTGCCGAGAAACATCGCCTGCCGGTCTTTGGGCACATGCTCGTCTGGCACTTTGTGACGCGGAAATGGCTCTTTCAAGATCCATCGGGCAAGCCGCTGCCGCGGAAGGCGGCTCTGGCGAACTTGCAGGGTTACATTCGTACGGTCGCAGGTCACTATCGGGGCCGAATCCGGGCGTGGGACGTCGTCAACGAAGCCCTCAGCGACAAGGATGGCGAATTTCTCAAGGATACCCCGGCGTTGCGGGCGATCGGCGAGGACTACATCGAGAATGCCTTCGAACTCGCCCATGCGGCCGATCCGCAGGCCGAACTCTTCTACAACGACTACAACATCGAACAGCCAGGCAAGCGGGAAAAGGCCGTGAGGCTCGTGCGAATGTTGCGTGCGAAGGGGGTGCACATCGATGCCGTTGGCGTTCAAGGGCATTGGCTGATTGATTGGCCGCCGCCGAAGATGATCGGCGAAGGGATCGACGCAATTGCCGCAACGGGCGTCAAGGTCATGGTTACCGAACTTGACGTCGATCTCCTGCCGCGGCAGTCGAGTGGTGCCGAAATGGCCGTCTTGGAGAAAGGTGCCGATCCCTATCGCCATGGGCTTCCTCCGGACGCCCAGCAGAAACTGGCCAGGCGTTATGGCGAAATCATGGCGGCAATCGTCCGGCCCTCGGTGACGATGATCAATTTGTGGGGCCCGCACGACGGCCGCTCCTGGCTGAACAACTATCCGGTGAAGGGGCGGGCAAACCATCCCTTACTCTTCGATCGCGAGCTAAAGCCCAAGCCGGCATTCGAGGCGGTGATTCACGCACTGAAGTTAGCACAGTAGCCATCGTCGCCCGCCTCGCGAAGAAGCACGGTGCGGCACTTGTACATTTCCAGGCCGCACTCGACCGTGCGACCGAATGGGCGCCGGCGATCCACTGGATTTGGGATGACGTGCATCCGACCTATTCCGACCATCAAATCCTCGCCGACGAATGGGAACGTGTGGTCCGCGAGTTCTGGAAATAGGCCAGCCATGATGACAACTTTCACCGCCGCCAAGCTGCTGACTCCGTTGGCGATTCTTTGACGGTATCGAGCCCCGCGTCACTCTAAATTTTCATCTCGTGATCAAAGTTCGCCCCGGCAAGCCGTCACGCGAGCACGTCGAATTCCGTCTTCTTCAACGTGTCGTTCGACGCGATCACGTCGCCATCCAAGATCGTGAATCGCCATCCGCAGCCGCACTCGTAGTGCGAATCGTCGGGCTGAATGAGATTGTCGGACTCGCCGCACTCGGGACAGATACCCCACGCCAAGAAATCCAGATCGTCACCCAAGAGTTTCGTTTGCATGGTATCGGCTCCTAAACTGGAAGGATTGCACCTGCGGCCAGCCGGCCACTACCTTCATAATATTGGTGACGACCACGGTCGGCATGAACCGTTCGGCGTAGTAGGCATAACCCAATATGGTTGAGCCGACCGCCGCCCAGTTGACGCCCCAGCAGATCGTGCGATACTTCCTACTCCCGGATGAACTGCAACCAAGCCGAACAAAGCGAATCATGCCGTCAGCCGACCCAAACCCAGCAACCACGCCCATCCCGGGCCGCCTCCTTGGTCGAACTAGCCAACCCGTCACGATCTTCGGCTCGGGCGGCGATGGGCATAACGATGCCCAGTGAAACCGGATTGTCATCCGAAGAATCAGCGGGCCGACTGGAAGTCCACGCCACGCGGGGCTAACATGGAAGAAAGTTGTCGCTCGGAGCGTATTCGAGCGGCGTCCAGAACGGGAAATATCGGTTTGAACATGAAGACTCGCAAGACAGGTCGCGTCGAAAACGTCGAACCAAATGAGAAGTCGCGAAGGAGGATGGACATGAGATTACTGTGGACGGCGGCTCTGGCGTGGTTGATCGGAGTGCCGGGCGTAGTGGTCGCGGCGGAGGTTTCCCTTGAATCCCTGCTGGACGAGATGGTCGATCGCGATGCGATTGCCCGCCGGCCAGCTCCAGCCTACGTGTGCAAGCAATCGAGCAGCTACGATCGGAAGCAGAAAACTCCGGACGACCCCGCGGGGTGGTTTGCCAACGCGGACCATGATCAATTCATCCGCGTTGAGAAGAACGGTGGCCGAAAAGAATGGGTGATCATGGAGCACGCGGGGCCTGGGGCAATCGTGCGATTCTGGACGCCGCTGTGGAACACGCGGGTGCGGACGTTGATCCGGTTCTACTTGGACGGGTCGGACAAGCCGGCGATCGAGGCGAATTACTTTGACCTGCTACGCGGGGATTTGTTCATCAAGAAACCGTTCGCCTTCGCGGCCACTGATGAAACGAACACGAAATCGGGCGTGGCGGGCGATCTGTATCTGCCGATTCCGTTTGCCAAAGGGTGTAAGATCACGCTGGATGAAGTGCCGTTTTATTACGCGATCAACTACCGGGCGTACGAGGCGGGGACGGCGGTGAAGTCGTTTGCGATGGAGGAGCATCGGAGTTCACGCGAGATTCTGGAGAAGACGGCCAAGGTGCTCAATGAGTGTGGCAACGTCGTGAATGGATCGAGTGAGTTGGTCGGAGATGGGGAGAAGGCGATGGAATTGCCGGCTGGCCCGGCGGCCGTGCGGATGGTGCAAGTGACCGTGCCCAAGGATGTGCCGGCACAGGCGATGCGGTCGATCGTCATCACGATGAACTTCGACGGGGAGCGGACGGTGTGGTGTCCGTTAGGAGAGTTCTTCGGAAGCGGGATTCGGCTCAACCCAGTGCGGGACTGGTATCGGACGGTGTCGGCCGACGGGACGCTGACGTGCCGCTGGGTCATGCCGTATGAGAAGTCAGGGACGATCACGCTGAAGAACTTGGGGAAGGATGCAGTGAAGGTGGGGCTGCGAGCGACGCTGGGTAAGTGGTCGTGGGATGAGCGATCGATGCATTTCCATGCGAATTGGCACTACCAGCATCCACTGGCAACCCTGCCTCGCAGCGATTGGAATTACATCGATATCCAGGGTGCAGGCATGTACGCGGGCGATACGCTGACGGTCATGAATCCTTCATCGGCGTGGTATGGAGAGGGAGACGAGCGGATTTACGTGGATGGCGAGAAGTTTCCGTCACACCCGGGAACGGGGACCGAGGATTACTACGGTTACGCGTGGGGCATGGCAAGGGTATTCAGTTCGCCGTTCATCGCGATGCCGCGGCGGGATGCCCAGCGACGTCAGGATTGGACGGGGTACACGACGACGTCGCGGGTGCGGCTGCTGGATGGCGTGCCGTTCACCAAGTCGCTCAAGTTCGACATGGAAGTATGGCACTGGGCCGATTGCCAAGTGGCCTACGCGGCGGGAACCATGTGGTACGCTCGGCCGTCGGCGACCTGCAACCGGGGCGAGATGCCGGAAGATGCGGAGCGGGCGATTGCGACGTATGAACTGCCGAAACCCGAACCGAAACTGGCCGGAGCGATCGAATGCGAATCACTGCAACCGACCGCGACGTCGCCAGGGCTGAAAGTCGGAACGCAAGAGATCCCGAAGATGAAGTGGAGCGGCGGAGGGCAGATGTTTGTCCGTGCGACGAAGGCGGGGGATTTTGTCGAGCTGACAATACCCGTGGAAGATCGGAGGCCGCAGAAGGTGACCATCTATGCGACCAGGAGTTGGGACTACGGCATCCTGCGGTTCAGCCTCAACGGGAAGGTCGCGATAGACAACTGGGATGGCTACAGTGCCACGTCCGTCCGCAGCGACCCGATCGTGCTTGGTATCTTCGAGCCGAAGGATGGGAAGATCGTGCTGCGGGTAGAAGTGGTGGGGTCAAACCCACTGTCGAAACCGCCGAAGATGTACTTTGGGATCGACTGCGTGACGCTCGGCAAGCCGTGATCGAGGGCGGAGCCGATCCTGCCAGAGCGACACTATGGGTGGCCCTGTTTCAAGGATCTGCATTATGCGACATTTCTCGCTAAGAACTTTTTCCGTGCTTTTGTACTCTGCCGCCGTGTCCTGTGCCGCTTACGCCGAAACGGTCGTCTCGGCTCAGCGAAAGACCGCCGACACACCGAAGAAATACCCGACGCGGCTGGTCAGCGATCTCGCCGGTTTCTCGGCCGGCACCGTCAAGCTGGACAAATACGGCGGCTGGATCGGGGAAAAGTCGCAGGCTACGGGCTTCTTTTACGCCAAGAAGATCGGCGATCGCTGGTGGCTGATCGACCCGGAAGGCAATCGGTTTCTGCATGTGGCCGTTTGCGGGCTAGCGGCGGGCCACTCGCTGGAGAACCGCCGCACCCTGCCGCAACGCTTCGGCAGCGTGGAGAACTGGCGGGACCAAACGCTGAAAATGATCTTTGAGCACGGATTCAACGGCACGGGGGCCTGGTCGGACGACAGCCTCAACGCCCACGTCGCACAACGGCCGGTCTACACGCCGATCCTCAACTTCATGAGCAGCTTCGGCAAAAAGCTGGGCAAGACCACCGTAAAGCCTGGCCACGCCGGCTATCCCAACGATTGCATCCTGGTCTTCCACCCGCAGTTCGTAGCATTCGCCGACGAACACGCCCGGAGCCTGGCCGCTTTGAAGGACGATCCCTACCTGTTGGGCTACTTCTCCGACAACGAGATGCCGTTTCCATCCGACTCCTTGAATAGATTCCTGGCACTCCCCGCCGAAGATCCTGGGCATCAGGCAGCCCGGCAATGGCTGGCCAAACGCCGCAACGGGAAGAACCCTGCCGCCAAGCCGACGAGCGAAGAATCCGAGGCGTGGCTGGGCAACGTGGCCGACCGGTACTTCGACATCGTCGCCAGGGCGATCAAGCGATACGACCCCAACCACCTTTACATCGGCTCGCGGTTGCACGGCGGCGACAAGGGGCATCCGGCCATCTTCCAGGCGGCCGGCAAGCACGTTGACGTGATTTCCTACAACCTCTACGGCGTCTGGAACCCGGACGCGGAGATGCTGGGCACCTGGACGCGATGGTCCGGACGGCCCTCCATGATCACCGAGTTTTACGCCAAGGGCCAGGACTCGGGCATGGCCAACACCACAGGAGCAGGCTGGCTCGTGCCCACACAGGCGGACCGCGGTCGATTCTATCAGACCTACATCCTCGGCCTGCTGGAGTCGAAGGTCTGCGTGGGCTGGCACTGGTTCAAGTACATGGACAACGATCCGCAAGACCTTTCGACTGATCCCTCCAACCGCGACTCGAATAAGGGAATCGTCACGGCGGGCTACAAGCCCTGGACGCCGCTGCTGGAGAAGATGCGGGAGGTGAACGAAGCTGTCTACCCGCTGACCGTGTGGTTCGACAGAAAAGCCTCGCCGGCGGCGAGTCCGCACAAATAGTCTTGACCCGAATCCTTACTTGTCGCCCTTCATAACAGAGCTATCGAACAATCCTACGACCCACGAGAACGTTAAATGAGACTCAATTATCGAGTGCCCGCGTGCGTTGCAGTCATCCCGGTAATCGCCATCTTGGTCCTTGCGGGACCGGCGTGGGCCGGACATGCCAAGAAAGGCCCTCTCAAAGTCTTCGTCCTCGCCGGCCAATCGAACATGGAAGGCCAAGGCGTGGTGTCGATGGACGACCCGCACAACTACAACGGCGGCAAGGGCAATCTCGTCTGGTCGATGAAGTATTCCAAGAGTGCCGACAAGATGAAGCACCTCAAGAACGAAAAAGGGGAATGGGTGGTCCGCGACGACGTTCAGATTTCGTTCAAGGTCAACGGCAAGGTGCGTAAGGGCGGTTTGACGGTCGGCTACACCGGCTACGGCGGCAGCAGCCATATCGGCCCTGAACTGCAATTTGGCCATGTCATGGGCGACTACCTGGACGAACCGGTGTTGCTGATCAAAACAGCCTGGGGCGGCAAGAGCCTTTATGTTGACTTCAGGCCGCCAAGTTCCGGCGGCCAGGTGGGACCGTATTACACGAAGATGATCGAAGAGGTCCGTGCCGGTTTGGCAGACCTCGGCGACCAGAAATACGAGATCGCCGGCTTTGTCTGGCAACAGGGCTGGAACGACATGTGTACCCCGCCGGCGATCCCGGAGTATGCACAGAATTTGGTCAACCTCGTCCACGATATCCGCAAAGAGTTCAATGTGCCGGACCTTCCTGTTGTCGTCGGCGAACTTGGCAACGGTGGTCCCGTAACGAGCGGTCCCATGTTCGCATTCAGGAAGGCACAGGAGGCGGGGACCAAGCAGATCAAGAACGCGATCTTTGTGAAGACCACCGATTTTGCCCGTCCCGCGGAGCTTTCGCCCAATACCGGCCACGGTCACCACTGGTTCGGTAATGCGGAGAGCTACTTTCTGATCGGTGATGCGTTGGGCGAAGGGATGAAGAAGCTGCTGAAGAAGTGACGGATGCCGGTACGCTGTGCGTTGGCAGCAAGACGCCCGCGTAGGTCGATTCGCCACACTTGACTTTGATTGGCGTTCCCCGCAAGATTAGAGACGGTACGTCGAATCAGATGTCCTACCCGTTGTCCGCCAAGGAGAACGCCATCTGTGGCATCCCCAAAGTGAAATATGAATCACGCATCTTCCCAAGCCCCGCAGTCGGAATCGTCGTCGAAGGGACGTCTGCGGCCGAAACGTCTGTTGGTGCTCGTCGTCGGTGTCATTGTGCTGTATCTGCTGGCGGCGTATATCGTCGTGCCTCTGGCATGGAAGCGTTATGTCCATCGTCACCCTACGTTGGATGACGTTCCCGGCATCACGCAAACCGCCGACGGCATCCCCGGCGACCCGCTCAATGTTGCCTTGATCGGCACGGAGACCGAGGTTACGGCAATCATGCTGGCCGCCAAATGGTATCCTGCGGACCCGCTGGGGCTTCGTAGCGATCTGAAAATTGCCGCCGACACGGTGCTGAAACGGGCCGACGTCCGGGCACCCGTCAGTAATCTATATCTCTTCGGGCGTAAAGAAGACCTTGCGTTCGAGCAGCCCGTGGGCGACAGTCCGAGGCACCGCCATCACGTCCGCTTCTGGCGTGCCGACAAAGCCGCCGCGGATGGCCGGTCCGTATGGGTCGGGTCCGCTGTCTATGACGAGCGGGTCGGCGTCAGCCGGACCACGGGCCAGATCACGCATGTCACTGCACCGGATGTCGATGTCGAGCGAGACTATCTTTTCAAATGTCTGGAGCAGCCTGGCGGCCTGTCTGAGACCTATGTCGTGGATGATTTCCACAAGGTACGGAAAGGCAAGAATGGCGGCGGCGATCCCTGGGAAACGGACGGCCGATTGTTTGTGGGCATTATCACGCCCGCGAAGTGAGAGTCCACCCGCTTCATGGGCCCAATCGTGATCGCGATGGGACTCCAGTTCGCCCTCGCGAGCATCCAGGTATCTCTGCGTTCCTTGGCGATTAGAAGCATCACGCCATAAGATCCTGGGCCTGCCCTGCCTGCTGTTCGACCTGGGCGTATGCACTGCCGGCCTGGACGTGGACACCGCCGGATTGCACTTCCGGGTTCGACGTGGCGATGGTGCTGACCGAGCCGACCACGCCGACTGGAAAGTCGCAGGCGTCCATGTTAGCATAGCGGGGCGTCAAGTCGTTCCGAACGTGATTGGTGTGAAAAAGGAAATGTAAAATGAAACAGATCTTCCGATCTCTATTTATCATCCTGCCGGTTCTCGTCGTGTTGGCCGGCGTCCATTCCGGTTTCTGCCAAGGGACTACAACCTCTCCGGAGAAATCCTTCATCGACTATTTTCTGCCGATGCCGATCAACGGTTCTCTTTCCAAGGATGCCTGGGGAGCAGCAGAGGTTGGTGCCCGTGACCAGAAGAACGGTCTGGAGGACGCGACCATGACCCAATGGAACTACTGGGACGGGCAGATCATCAAGGCACCCGATGGCAAATATCATCTGTTCGCCAGCCGCTGGGATCAATCGAAGGGGCACCACGACTGGGTGAACTCGCGGGCGGTGCATGCGGCCAGCGACAAAGTCACCGGGCCGTACATTGACAAGGGCCTTTGCTGGCCAAACGACCAAGGCGGCAAAGGCCACAACGTGACGGCTCTGATGCTGCCGGATGGCCGTTATGCGGTCGTCGTCAGCGAGACGCGGCCGGGCACGGTCTTCGTCTCCAGATCCTTGGATGGCCCGTGGGAAGAGTTGGGGACGATCAAGGGTGAAGGGCTTCGGGCTTCCAATATCAGCATCATGGTACGGCCGGATGGCGACTATATGATCGTGCCGCGTTCGGGGCAGGTCTTCATCAGCAAGGCTGCCGACGGCATCCTGGGACCGTACAAGTCGATGGGAGCGTCCGTCTTCCCCAAGGGCATTCCGAATCTCGAAGATCCAGCTATCTTCTATTCCGGCGGCCTCTATCACATCGTCGTCAATTCCTGGAGTAAGCGAAAAGCCTACCACCTCACATCCAAAGATGGCAAGAGTCACTGGGTCAACCGTGGCCTTGCATACGATCCGACCACGGATTTCATCCGCTACACCGATGGCACGGTCAATCACTGGCATAAACTGGAACGTCCCGGCGTGCTCATTGAAAACGGCCATGTGACCGCCCTGACCTTGGCTGTCCTCGATACCCCAAAGGAGACGCAGCACGGCAACAACCGACATGGCAGCAAGATTATCGTCGTTCCCTTCGACGGTGCCGCTTTGGATCGCGATCTGCAAAACGTCTCCGGCGGTTCCAGCAAACGGTCGCAGGCCGCTGATATCCGCCGCGTCTCCCTCGAAGGCAAGGAGGGTGTGCCTGCACCCGTGGCTGAGCCCGGTGGGGATGGCATTGACCGCATCCACAAGGTGGAGACACCGGCGTTGGAACTATTCCCGACGGCCCAGAAGCCAGCAAAGGGCACCATCATGGTTTGCCCTGGCGGCGGCTATAGCATCCTTGCGATCAACCACGAGGGCTACTTTGTCGCAAAGAAGCTGAACGAATTTGGCTACGACGTGGCGATTTTGCTCTATCACGTCAACGCCGGCAAAGAAACCCTCGATCTGGCGATTGCCGATGCGAAAGCAGCACTCACGCTGCTGCAAAAGCACGGCGGTGAGTTCGGGATGAGCACGAGGAAGATAGGCGTGATGGGTTTCTCAGCAGGCGGGCATCTTGCGGCACGGCTGACGCATGCGACCGCGGCGGGCACGCCGCCGGATTTCGTGGTGTTGATGTATCCGGCCTACCTGGAGAAGGCCGGCAAAGTGCTCGATGAGGTCGCACCGGTGAAGACCCCCGCCTTTGTTTATGTCGCGGGAGACGACAAGCTCGCACCGAGCTCCATCGTGTATGCCGGAGCATGCAAGGCGGCCAAGGTCCCATGCGATTTCACCAAGACGGAGCACGGTGGCCACGGGTTCGGCCTCAAGCCGGGATTGCCGCCGGACGTGAAGGACTGGCCCGACAAGCTGCACGTCTTCCTCGACGGTTTGAAGTGAGCCATGCCCTGATTACTGGCCGCGGAGTTGGACTGTGATAGGCGATGGCGATTCCGTAACGGTTACGAGCGTTACGCCGTAAAATCCAGCATCTGCCCCGCCTGCTGTTCGACCTGGGCGTATGCACTGCTGGCCTGCTGGACCCCGCCCGATTGCACGTCCGTGCTTGACTGGGCCACGGTGCCCGTCGTCTCGCTGCTCAACGCCGTCCTCGTGTTTTCAAACACGACCCCACCGGATTGCCCCTCTGTGCTTGGCTGGGCCGTGGTGCCGGTCCCCAAGCTGCTCAAGCCCGCCAGAGCGTATTTGAACGCCGTGTGGATCCGTCCCGCATCAGCAGGCTGCGGGCGAGATGTGCTCTGAGCTGTCTCGCTCGACGTTGACGCCGGCTTCGAGCTACTCGACCCGAACTTGGCCACGCGGCTGAGCTTGGCGACCGGGTTGAGCATCACCGGCACGACGTTCGCGGAAGCTCGGTGGATCGCCATCGACATGATCGTTACCGTCGTCAAAGCCGTGGTTATCGAAGGATAGTGCCCAAAGGGGTGGCTTTTGGTATTATCGGCCGTTTCCGGCCTGGAACTCGTGTCGGCCCGGCCGCGACGTTCGTTCCCATGGCCGCGTCGATAATTCCCACGGCGACGGCGTTCATTCCCAGGGCCACGCCGATAATCCCCAGGGCCATCGATCACCGCCAAGGCCACGCCGATCACGCCCATGCCGCCGCTGGAATTGATCATGCCGCCGGCCACGGTGATCATCAGCACGGCCACGCCGACGTCCACCAGCAGCAGGCCGCCGACGCCGACGTCGATCATTGCCGTCGCCAACGCCGAACACGATTCCCGTCCCGCCTGATCAGTCTAGGCACCGGGCGTTGCCAGACCCAACGTACCAAGAAACAGAAAAACCCGCGGCGGCGACGAATCGCGGCCACGGGCACAAAGATCGACAATCGAAGGTTCCGTGCCAAACGCAGCATGGTGGACTGCCGTGGGGCTCGGCTACTCATGCCGATAGCACAATTGATTGCCGGCTTCGTCGAGGAACTTCACGCGAATCTCCGCGAGCATGCCGGTGCCCTCGTGATAGCGGCCTTCGACAAGATAATTGCCGTCGCCCATCCCGGTGGTTGTGACCACGGCTGTCCGCTTCGCGTCATCGAGCACAACCTCGTAATCTGTGTCTGCCCGGTCGTCGTCGAACTTGTCGGCGTGGACCGGATCGATCAAGAGAAAGGAGCCCGTGTCGATTGTTACGAGGCCGAGTTGCTTCCACTGGTTCTCGGTCACCTTGCGGGTTTTGGCCGCTGCTTTATTCTTTGCCATTGCAAAAATCTCCTTGATTAAAGTGGTCGTCGCTCCGGTCTATGCCGGGGCGATCGTTTCAAAGGAAGGCCCGCAGCCGCGACCAATCGCGGCCACGAGCATGAGGGGGGGACATTCGAGATGTAGACACGAAGAGCGTCGTGGCATCGAGGTCCGGGATTTTGATCACAAGATCAATTTCTCAGGCTGTCGCAGTTGGTGCAGGTGTGAGTGGCAGGGACGCGGGGCTTTGGGCAATGCTGAAAACTATTAACTGTTAACCCGTTTTCACGGCTTCAGCCTCGGTTGAGGCTTGCATTAGTTGGCCGGCTTTACAACCGGCCGCCTACAGGCTTGCTAAAAGCCTTCCGTAGAACTCGCTGAAATCAGCTCGTCCTTGGGGTAAGTTATTCGCTTTCCTCTACTGAGGCGTCCGTTGACCTTGAATTTGCATTCAATGCCATGGTGAACTTCACCAGGACCGAAGTGAGCTTGTCGACATCCTTTTTCTCGAAGGCAACATTGCCCTCTTGATACTGGGACGTCAGCCTCCTCATCAACCCGATCAGCTTCCCAAGCTCGGAACGCTTGCGCGTCCTGCGATTGGGATTCGATTGAGCAATCAACTCTTTAGCCTTGCCCCAGGTGTTGAGACCGGGGTGGCTTTCTAAGAAGTCATTAAGATTTGGAACAAGTTTTGCGAACCACATCATGAGATATAGGTCCGGTAACCCGCACCCGATCCTGTTAGCAACTTCCTTGGCAGTCATCGAACGACCAAGGTCTTCGTTGCATGAGACACCGATTTGCCAACGAAGTTCCAGACTCTCCATTTGGAGCGAACGCCACTGTTCGCCAAAGGCGTTCAGTGAACAGTCGTCCCTCGGGGTCGGCATGGAATTCGTTTCAGTTGCGGCGTCAACGCTATCGCAAGCGGCCTCTGCCGTCCGAGCACGTTGACCGGCAATTTCGAGAGCATCGTTAATGCTCTCGGATTGTGGAGCTACATCGTGTAGCTGCATGGTTGTTGTGGCCATTTGCTGGCCTCCCTTCAAAAAAGGGTCCACCCGCAGCCCCGCGTCTCTACCACTCAACACCATCACCGAGTCTTCAAAGAACAATGGCGGACGGCACCGGCTCGGGCAAAAGGCCCGAGACCGGTGCAGCCAGGGGCAACACAGTTGACGATTTGACGTTCTGTGTCCACGGTTTCCATGGGCTTAGGAGTGGTCTTCCGCAGAAGTCTCCTCGGTCTTAGCCTTGGCGACCGCAACGCCAGCCACGTCAATGCCGGCGGCCTTCAACATCTTCACGGTGTCCGCGTCGATCCCGTCGTCCGAGACGTCCACCTCCTCGACTGAGGCGAACTCTCCGTCGACATCAACGACGCTCTCGTCGTCTTCGTCGAAGTCCTCGTCCGTCCACACCAGCACGAGCCGCATCGGGCAAGTCGCGTAGGCAGCGTGGAAACAGCGGCCGTCGAATTCCACGACGACCAGGGGCTCCGGCGGCGATGCCGCCCCGGGCGAAACTGTCACGTTGTCCGGCTGATCGCCGGCGCCCGTGTCTTGCATGTCGTTTGTTGACATGATTTTTCCTTTCACAAAAAGGGGTTAACAGGGTTTAAGGCTGCGGGGCCAATTTGCAACACCGAGCGTTCCCCGCGAACGATCGGCGTTATTGAGTTGTCGAAAAAGGCGGACCGCACCAGACGAGGCGAACCTCAGAACCGATGCGGCCCGTTACGACCTACACCGCCGCTTGGAGCATCTCCTGGCCCTCAGGTACTTCGGATGATGCCGCATTAAGTCGGTGTACGGCGTGGGCAATTGCCACTCCAATCCAGCTTGCATAGCCACGGTCAATTTCGCCGGCCGACTTGCACATCCGTTGCAATTCGGTCAGCGTTTCCTCAGTCACGTCAGCAGGAGGCACAGACCCGATCACGAGGATCAGATCAAGCACTGCTACGTGGAAGTCTTGAGGCAGGTCCGATAGCGATGCGTTTACGCATGTAAGTCCTTCCGGTAGCGATTTCCGCTCGGCAAACGCACAGGCTGCGGCGATCCTACTCAACTCTCGCGAATCCGGCACTTGAAGGCAGCCCCCGCTCGCCGGATGGTAAACCGTCGTTTGGCGATTTATCTGCCCGAGCATCAGTGCCTGGAGCAGGTCTCGACAGGGGACGGACAGGTCAATGACCGCATCCTCCCCGTCGAGCCATACGTCCAGAAACACCGCAGGATTGTCAAACTGCTTCCGCTTGTCCAGAAGGTACAGTTGGAGTTCGGGGCGAAGGTTTCCCTTCGTGACCCGTTTCTCGTTCCCTCCTGTTGAGACAACGCATACGTCAGGCCAGGTTGGTAATTGCTGCCCATCGGGGCGAGTTGTGCTCCTGCCTTCCCTTAGCGTTTCTCTGGCAACCCTCGCGACATAATTATCCTTACCTGTCGCGAGGGAGAGTTGTTTGGTTCCGGCCGCCCGCGGACGGTCGAGGCCAAGCCGAGTTGTATCACCACTTGCTGATTGGACGCCGGGAACTTTCTTAGCCCCAGCCGCTTTATGGACGAGAGGATTCTCGCCCAGGGTGAGAAGTACACCCTTCTTTTTGTCGACGCCACGCAACGTGACATCGCCGGTCATCGAACCGGGATCACTACGGGATTCCATAGTTACCTACGGTTGTGCCATAGTTACCTACGATCTCTCTCATAGCTCGTCCGTCCTTAGACCGGCCGGTAGAAATGAGCAGAGGTCACTGTCATTGCTACCGGCCGCCCTAAGCAAGGCATCGCTGCGGTCTGAACCGAAGCGATCGGCCGGAAGGGTCGCCTGTGGCCTTGACCACGATGATCGCGGCCACGGGCTGGAGCCCCTCAGCCTCAAATGAGGCAATCTACGCTCGAATGGGTAGTACTATCTACCACTTACGACTGGGCATCCGCTTCCGGCTCGCTGTCGGACTCTTCGTCGGAGTCCTCGTCGTCGGAAGTTTCCTCCGGCTGCTCGTCATCCTCGCCGACAAGCTGGCCGAACCCCAGGGCACGGAGCCGTTCGAGGCCGGGACTGGTCACTTCACCGGCAGCGTCCGCCTCGGACGCCTCGTTCTCCTCTGTGGCTTTGGCGGCCAAAACCGGCTCCAACTCGTGAGCCAAGTCCAGACAGCGGCGGACGATTTTGGCGACATCGGCGGCGGACAGGTCGGCGACCGGCTTACTCACCGCGTTGATTTCCACGCGAGGCAGACCGTTTTCCTTGCTGAGGGACGCCATGAACTTGAAGCCCGGCATCGTCAGATCCAGCTTCTTCTCCAAAGCCTGCCGCCAGTGCTTCACCATCTCGGTCGTCATCCGGCTCCGGGGATAACGCTGAGCCTCCGCAAGCGGCGGCTCGTCACGTGAGGCACGGGCAGCAATCTCGGCGTTGATATCCGCCTGGGCCTGTTGGCCCCACTCGGTCAGAAACGACATGAACTCGTCACGACGTTTGGCCTTGTTGGCGGTAGCCAGGAGCAAGGAAGCGTTCGACAGCGTAATGGTGCGGAGTTCCCGGACCAACCGCATCATTTCCGCATCGCCCATCAGAGTGATGTCGCGATCGATCGTGCTTTTGCTGGCATGCAGCAGGTCGGCAATCGCCGGCCGGGGCATGCCGGCCTTGTGGAGCCGCATGGTCGCATCCATCCGCCCTTCGGCGGGGAGCGGCTCGCGTTCCATGTTGGCCGACACGCTCGCCGAGACGAAAGTCAGCTCGTTCGTATCGATGCCGAGGACGTTGGCCGGTACGAGCATCTCCGCCGAGAACCCGGCCACACCGTCTGCGATGAGCCACCTGAGGCCGAAGAGCCGCCGATGGCCATCGCCTACCTCGAAGCATTCGTCAGGACGAGCTTGAAGCAAGAGCGGCGTGTGGATGCCACCTTGCATCTTGATCGATTCCATGAAACCCTGCAGGGCTTCCTTGGAGTACGGATCAGCTTCCTGCCCGCGGTACGAGTTCTCCGCGGGTTTCGCGAAGATCTTCGAGAGCGGGATCTGCTGGACGCTCATCTCTGGACGTGGCAGCTTGAACCCCTCGGCGGGCGGCTTTTGCTGTTCGGCCGCTTGCGGTTGATGTGCGGACGCCTTGGACGGATCTGTTGCCTGGGTATTGGCCGCCCCAGGCTTCGGCTTGGAGGAATTTCCTCCCATTTGAAGCTCCTTGTAAAATAGGAGTGTTTGAAACGAGGCCGGCACGCTGCCGGACCTCACCGAGCCCCCGTCGCCACTGCTATTGGTGGCGGGGGCGTTCTTTGTCCTGTGCCGCCCTGTTTGGGGCGTGCGGCTACCGGACATCTAACCGCAAGTCGATTGTCAAAGAACGGGGCTGGTCTTTGCCAGCGGTCAGCTTGGTCGTGTCGACCATGCGGGTCGCGGCGGCCTTGTTGAAGGCCGCGGCGACTCGAAGGGTCAAAGGAGGCCCGCCTTCCCGTGTCAGCGGCGAAGGCGGGCCGAAGTTAATCGGGCCACCATCTCGGTGGCCGTGCCGGGCGTGGCACCCAGCGTCATCCGACCGAACTGTCTTCCTGCTGGACTGCTTCGGGCAGATCCGGTACTTCCGGCTCCCAATACAGATCTGCCCGGCGGAGACGAGCGATCACCTGCTCCGCTGTGATGCCCAGCCGGGCCGTGAGATTCTCCACGAGCTCGGCAGGATCGTAGCCCTGGGAATCGAAGAGCACGTCGTCGTTTCGCAGCACAAGGTCCTCGCCGGTCTCCACGCACTCCAGCGTGAACTCCATGACCGGCCTTTCAAACAGATCGTCCACGACGACCTCCTGCTTGGCGATGTGCCACGTCTTCTCGGGGGCGATTCTGTCGCCAGCCACCAAATCGGCTCCGAACTCCTTGATGAACCGATCGGAACTACTCAATCTTGATCCCGAACCCATGTTCCACCTTTCTACTTTCTTGCCCGCCCTGTTCCTAGCCATCGCCGCGGCGGGCATCCCGGCGAAGGTCCTGGTCGGCGACGGGCCGGCCTAGTCTTTTCTTGATTTTGAACCTCGTCGCTGCGTCCAATACTTACACCGCAAAATGCGGCTACCGCTGTCGAAGATTCTTGGAATTTCTTTGGGCCTCGTCCTTCGCAACTGCCGCCATCTCTTACACCGCAAAATGCAGCCACCGCTGTCGAAGATTCTTCGAAAATTGGCAGATTTCTGCTTGGGCCGCTCCGCGACGAGCCAGATCGCTTGATGGACACGTCTGCCCATCTCACGCCGAGGCCTGTCGCCCCGTTGTTGGAGGAGAAGATGGCGGATGGTCGGTTTCGCGTGCCGGGGAGCTTTACACTGATCTCGTTTTGGATAGACTTATAATCATGAACGACGAATCGCGGGTTAAACGGTTGCTTGCTAAGGCCAATGCCGGGGACGACGAGGCGGTCGCCGCTCTCTTCAAAGAGTTTGGGCTCGACCTGAAGCGGAAGTGCAAAAAAGCGGTGGAGCGTGTCGGACTCAGGAAAGAGCCAGCCGACCTGGCTGGCAGCGTCCGCCGAAAACTGTACGTGGGGTTCCGGCGGAAGGGTTTTACAAACGTGAAAGACGCGTCGGCATTTCGCAAATTGCTTTTCGTTTGCGCGCATGACGCCGCCGTCGACGCTTTCCGGAAGGCGGGCGCCGAAAAACGTAAGGGCAAAGAGGTTGGCGGCGACAAGTTTCTCACCGAGCGTGCAGACCCTTCCCTACTGTCAGTTTCAAAGGCTGCCGCCAGTAAGGAGTTCGTGGATAGGCTGAAAGCAGGGCTTGAGCCCTGGGAACTCGCGATGATCGACTTCATTGTTGAGGGGCATGTTTGGAGCGAACTGTCCGAGCTCTTGGCCCCCGAATTTGGGCCAATACCGAGCCGCATGATCAAGGCTACCCGAGAGAAACTGAAGAGGAGAATTGAGCGTGAACGCAAGCGCAACCAGTAGTTCGGGCCTCTCCCGCTTGGCTGACAGGACGCTCGATCGATATAGTCAATTGCTCGCCCAGTTCCGGGAGGCCCTGCTTCGCAACGAAGAGCCTCGAATCGAGGACTATCTGCGCAAAATCACGGCAGCGCATCGTCCGAGGCTGTTCGCCGGACTTCTGGAACTTGAATTGGCATTCAAGTCGAAGGACTACCGGCAGCGATTTCCGAGGCAGTTTGAGGCCATTGTGCGGGAGTATCGCGGGGTTGCAGAAACTCTGTCCCTTCAAGCAAGCCGCTCGGCAAAAACCTCGCTGGATCCAAACCCAAAGTTGCCAAAGCACCTGGAAATCGTGCGACCCTTGGGCCGCGGGACTTATGGAATCGTGTATCTCGTTGCCGATACGATTCTCAATATCTGCCAGGCGGTCAAAGTGCTAAAGCGAAGGTGGATCATGAATCCCTACGTTCGTGATATGCTAAAGCAAGAGGCCGCGACTATCGCGACGCAGCAACATCCGGGGGTAGTTGGGGTTCGCTACTGGCTGGACCTTGAAGACGGAGGCGGAGCCATCGTGATGGAATATGTGGAGGGCATAACCCTTCAGCGGTTTTCGAAGTCCCTGGGCGACGACCCGCACAGAATTGACAGGTTGCTAAGGGTCATGCACGAGGTTGCTCGGATCATTGGATACGTACATTCTGGCAGTGATGGAAAAGCGGCTTTGGTCCATCGTGACCTGAAGCCCACGAACATTCTGGTTGACAAGTACGGAAAGCCTCATATCGTTGACCTCGGTTTCGCGGCATTGACTTCAAGGCTTGCCCTGGGGCGAGAAGACGCATGCGGTACGTGGGCGTACATGTCTCCAGAGCAGGTCCGTAGCTTCGCCAGGACAGACGTTGCTGTTGACCCTCGATCCGACATCTGGAGCCTGGGAGTCATCATTTACGAGATTCTGACGGGCGAACTCCCGTTCGGAACGTCGTGCTGCCAGCGTCAGGCGTGCTTTCGCTAGTCCTGAACTCAAATACTCCCTCCCCAGCGAGAGCAACGGCGCGATTCCGCCGGCCTGCGACATGTTGGTGCGTAAATGTCTACAAATGGATCCAAATCGAAGATGTCCGTCCGTTTTGTCGCTCGCCTCGACTATTCTGGAGTTCTTGGCCATTCACCGACCTGAAGGTCGAGGCGTAGCTGGTGACGCTTACGCGGCATGACCATTTCTCAAATCGGTTATCGCAGTAAGCATCGCGGTCGTCACCTAATTGGGGAAGGGGCGTCGCCCTAAAGGCTTGCCGGGTCATTGGGATTCATCCTGCCGCAGGCAGCCGTCCGAGCAGTATCCAGGCTATTCCTGCGCCTTGCCCAAATCTCAACCTTCTTTCGCCGGAATCTCGGTTGAATAATACGGTGTACCCCAAGATCAAGACTTGACGACGCACTGGCTCGCCCTCGCCGAGTGGAGCAGGGAAACGAATTCATGGGGTGCCGGGTCACTGGCGATTATTTTCTTGACCCCAAGATTGCTTCCGTCTGCTGTCGGAGCGTGGCCGTTTTCCGCGAAGCCATCCCCCCGCAACCGCGATCGCAAATCTTGCCAAATTCTTCGGCAGTCGCGTGGGGAAATTGCGGTGTAAGGGGTAGGAGCACGCATTCTCCGGGAATGACGTTGGGAACGGAGCCTTCGGAGTGCTCCCGGCCCAACCATCGGGAACCGCGGACAGGTCCACGGACGTTTGGCCATTGGCGCCGATCCCGGTGGTGCCGGGCCAGACACGCACAATACTCCTCGTAAGGAGTCTGAACATGACCATCGACAACTGCAAGGGTCCCGCCAACGACCCACCTACCGTGACCCTTTCGCCCCAGGACCAAGCGGCCATGATCGGGTTGGACCACAAGCAGCAGCTCATCCGAGACCGAGTTACCGGGGGCGCGAGACAGTATATCAATGGTCTTTTGCTCACCGGCCGCAATGGCGGCGGCAACCCCATGCTTAGCGATAATGATCGCCGTGCCCTCGACGATCTACATAGCTGCCTCTCGGTGGTGCGGGACCGTGTTCGCGGCGTTGCTCTGGGGCATCACACGGGCTTCTACCTCTTCGGTAGGCCCGGCACCGGCAAGACCTACAACATCCGCAGGACTTTGGAGCAGGACGGAGTGAAGTATTACTACCATCACGGCCATCTGACGCCGATGGGCCTGTTTGAATTGTTGGAAGAGCATCCTGACTGCATCATCGTGCTGGACGATGTAGCCGAAATCCTCAACCAGCGGATTGCCGTACAAATTCTTTTGGCGGCTCTCGGCAGCCAACCTGGCGAAACTGGCGTGCGGATCGTGAAGTACCACAGGCAGAGACTCGACGCGACCGTACGCTTCACCGGCGGGATTATTCTGATTTCCAACTTGGAACTTCGCGCCGCTCCCCTGCTGAATGCCTTGAAAAGCAGAATCCATTATTTGAAGTACAATCCCGGCGATGTGCAAATCTCCGCCTTGATGCGGGACATCGCGTCGCACGGTTGGCCCGCTGGCAGCGACAAGATCACGCCCACCGAAGGCATGTAAGTCGCCGACTTCCTGATCGAGGAGTCGCAGAAGCGCGGATACCGACTCGACTTGCGGTTGCTGGTCGATAAGGCCTTTCCTGACTATCTCCAACACCGTGACGGGCAGACCGAAACCCACTGGAAAGACTTGGTACGTGCCACACTGGACGAGCAGTTGATCTTCATCCAGTACACCCAGGCCGCCCCCAGGACTCGCCAAGAGATCAAAGAGGCCGAACATGAGATCATCCGCAAGCTCGTTGCCGAGCACGACACACGGCACGATCGAATTGATGCCTGGATGACGCTCACCGGCAAATCGGAACGGGCCTACTACCGTAGAGCGGCGGAGATCGGTCTCTGATGGATGTCAAAAAGTCAAAGTGTCAAAACGTCAATTGCTCCAGATCGACGCCCAATGGCGTGGGAGCCGCGAAAATGAGACCTGAGAACGGTGACAGGATGGGCGATAATTCGGCGACAATGACCGACGCAGCGGGAGCGAACTTGGCCTCCATCGCCGAACGCCAGGCCTCCATCGCCGAACGCCAGGCCGCCATCGAAACCAAGCTGGACACGCTCATCGAGCTGATGGGCGCCAAGTCCCGTCCCAAGGAATGGTACTCGCCGGTCGAAGTGGCCGAGATCCTGGGCAAGAAGCCCTACACCGTGCGGGAGTGGTGCCGGCTCGGCCGGATTCATGCCCGTAAACGCCCCATCGGCCGTGGCGATGCCGACGAGTGGGAGATTTCCGCAGAGGAGCTGGAACGCTACCAAAACCATGGCCTACTTCCCATTCCTGCCAAATACTAGATCGATCGCGGTCTGTTGCTGATCGGGAAGCATGTGCTGGTAGCGTTTCCGCATTTCCTCGGTCTGGTGGCCCATCCACGAGTCGATCACCCGCTGATCGACGCCCGCAGCAGCCAGGTTGCTGGCGAAGCTATGGCGAAAGACGTGAAAGCCGCGGATCTTGTCCCACTTGCTCTTCGCCAGGGTCCGTCTGAAGTGGTGATGGGCCTCCGTTCTGGTGAGGGGAACGCCGACCTCGCGGGTCTTGCCGCGGATGATCTTCACCGGTTCGCAAATTGTATGCTGTCCGCCGGGATGTTTAGCGAACCAGTCTTGCATGGTGCTGGCCAGCAGTTCGCTCATCCGCACGCGGCGGTAGCTGAGCGATTTATCGTGGCTCCGCTTCTTCTCGCGGATCAGCACGGTTTTCGACTGGAAGTCGAAGTCGTCCACCTGGGAACGGAGGATTTCGCTCCGCCTGGCTCCCGTGTGGGCGACGAACACGAACATGGGATAGACGAAGTCATGGTCGGCGTTCTTTTCCACGTAGGCAAGGACCTCCTGGACTTCGGAGATCGTGAGAAACAGACACTCCCAGAGCCCCGCTTCCTGTTTGTCCGTGAGACCGCCACGCTTGATGACCTTTTCAATGTCGTCGCGGGTCATAAACGGCGGCTTCTGTTCGGTCTTGGGATACTTTAGGCCCTTGGTCGGCGCCGGTCCGACTACATGGCCGTGCGTGATAGCCCAGTTCCAGATCAGCCGGAATGTAGCAACCTCTTTGCGAACGGTCTCAGGGCGGATCGACCTCTTCCGGTAGCAATCCCGCAATCGCTTGTCGATGTACGCCTGCATGTCGGATGTTGTCACGCTTTGCATGGGTTTCACCTTTTTGAGGTGCCCCAGCAGGTGGGCAATATGCAGCCCTTCAGTTTCGATCGTCGTCTCCGCTTTCGCTCCGGGTGGGATCGATTTCTGGTAGGCCGCAAGTAACTCTTCCAGGGTATCGGCACGCTCGGTAACGGTCTTTTTGACCTGCTTACCATCCGAAATGATGAAGATGCCCGGATCGGCGTCGGCCGGCATCTCAAGCCGCCCACGTTCCAGGAGCCGGATCGTTTCCTCAACGCGGGTGACGACACCGGCCGCTTCTCTTTCATCGTTGGTCTTGATGGACCGCTTGTACGACCGGCCTTGGTACCGAAAGCGGATACGGTAGAAGCCGGAGGTGTTATCTAATTCCAGGTAAGCCACTGATCTCGTTCCTAGGCGGCACGTAACCGACGTTCTTGGTCCGTCCCCGTGACCTGGAGCAGGCACGTTTGGACGCTCCAAGATTGTTCCGTCGTCAGCTCGCTAAGACCAGCGACACAAAGCCCACACAAGCCCCACGGTGAGTCAGATCTGAGTCAGATTTGATCAAAATGAAACGAAAAAGGACTCACGGCCAATCGCCGTAAGTCCTTATTCTGTAAGGTGCGCGAGAGAGGATTTGAACCTCCACGCCCGGTAAAGGGCACCAGGTCCTGAGCCTGGCGCGTCTGCCAATTCCGCCACTCGCGCAAAAGGGAGTGAAACCACGACGCTCAGCCGTCCGAGGGGCAAACAAAGCGTGGCTGTTTCAACTCTCTTATCTTTTTAGATTAGTTTTCGATCGAATGCAAGTCCCCCTGAACGGATATTCGTAAAAGGAATCTACTCTGTGTTTGGCAAGCGGAACGCTGCCCGGGTTTGGAAAACTCGCTCCTATTACAAAAAAGCTGCCGCCCCCTTCGGCAAGGTGGCGGCAGCCAGTCTCGAACATGGCACGGAATGAACTCCGTGGTACTAAGCGACCAACAACTACGGCATGTAGAACGGATCGCCGTTGTTCTTGGTGATCAGGAAGAAAAAGTTGGCGGCATCGGTCCGCTTGGAGAGCGACTGCGTCGAGGCGTCGCCAAAGCCGACAATGACCACCGCCGGATGCGCCGACGCCGGGCCATAGGCCGGATACGTCGATCCCTGATCCGTGGTGGTCCAACCGGAACCCGGATCACCGTCCGTGGCGTACATGCCGGCCTGCGCGCCGACGGGCTGCAATCGTACATCAAGAAGGTCATGCAACCGGCCACAGTGGCCCCCGAGGCGTCACCATACGTGCCGTCATACGATTTCACGGCGAAAAAGTTGTACGGCGAGGTCGGCGTTGTGCCACTCGGTACGGAAGGGATCGAGCAACCCGAAGCGCTCTGGCCCGGCAGACCGGTCAAGACGCACTCGGAACCGAACATCCAGCAACTGGCGGTGCTATCGATGGTTTCAATGAAGAAAATGGTATGCGACAGTCCGTCGAGACATTGGGCGGCGGCGATATTCGTGGCGCTGGGGAAGATCGCGCCGTCGGGATGAATGGCCGTGGGCGTGCTTGTGTTTCCATACGGCGGCGTGCCCGTGTTATTGCCTGCAATGGCGAGACTCTGCTTGCAGGAGGCACCCATCGCCTTGTAGTTGGTGATGGCTTGCTGCGGGGAACTCGTGCCCAGGTTGTAGAGCAGACCGCCGTAGCTCGGGCAGACGAACTCTTTCATCGAGGTGCCGATGGCGGTGGTCAGCGCATTCTGCGCCTGCGTAGTAGCGTTCGCGGGCGACAGAACGCTACCACCGCTGCCGAGAGACTGCGGCAACTGCTTGTACATCGCGTCGTAGTCCATGAACGACAACAGCCTGACCAGGAAGCTGTAGCCCCCGATCTTGTACGTGGTGGAACTCTGCTTAAGCGCCTGGGCCGCGGGCGGGTAAGCGTTGTTAAAGGTGCTGGCGAAGTTCTGGAAGGCCAAGCCAAGCTGATGCACCTTGTTCTGGCACGACGACCGCCGCCCTGCCTCGCGGGCCGAGTTGATGGCGGGCAGGAGCAGACCAACCAACATGCCGATGATGGCAATCACCACCAGCAACTCGACGAGGGTGAAACCTCGCCTGGAACGTGTTGTGACCATAAGTCACCTCCATGGAATAAGAGATAGATGAAAAACCTTGCGGCGACCATCGCCGCAACGAGCGAATCCCAAATAGTGAAAAAGATAAGTCAGACGCCTCTTGCTATTTCGACCAAATGGGTGGCCGGGAAGAAGAATCTCGCCAAACATTCACGCGAGTTCGCGGAGAAGCCCCTTCCTCCACACGCCCGTGAGTATACACGATTTCCGGAAGCTTGTCAAACAGCTTTCTTGGATTTTCTTGGGTGGGCCTTGGAAACGATAATCTGCCACCCACAACGGGTGGGTACGGACTTGACAGGCCATGGAATACCACCCCACAATACATTTTTTCCCAGCGGTGCAACGTGCCCCCACTTATTGCGGTACTAACCGGACCTGCGGGCTGCGGGAAGACCGACCGCCTGCTTCAGCGGTATCGCACGGTTTTGTCGACCGCAACGCCGGGCAGCGGGCTTTGGCTGGCACCCACATCGCGTGCGGCGGCCGAGATTCGCTCTCGGCTGTTGGGGGGGGCGCTCGATGCTTGCTTCGCTCCGGGGGTCAGCACCTTTTCCCGCTTCGCAGAAATGGTCTTGCAGCGCTCGGCCCAACCAATGCGGCCACTGAGCAGCCTGCTCAAGCGACAACTCGTTCGTCAATTGGTCGACGAAGAGGCACGCCAGGGCCGGCTGAATCACTTCGGGCCAATTGCTGCGACGGGCGGCTTGCTTGATCTGCTGTGTGATTTCATCCGCCAGATGAAACGGCTGGAAATCTGGCCCGACCAGTTCGCCGAGGCCTGCCGGCAACGTGGGGTCACCGAGAAGGACCGCGAGCTGCTGGCCATCTACCGGGCCTATCAGCAGCGGCTCGTGGATCACGACTTATATGATGCCGAGGGTTGTTTCTGGTCGGCCCGCGATTTGCTTCACCGGCAGCCGATCGAGTACGAATTGATCGTGGTCGACGGGTTCAGCGACTTCACGCGGACGGAACACGATATCCTTCAGGACCTGGCGGCCCACGCCGCGGAGATGTGGATCTCGCTGCCGATGGAGGGGAATAGGGCGGGCTTTAGCGCGCCTGTGCGTGAAGGCGGGCTAAAGCCCACCCTACCGGGACGCCCAGACCTGTTCCAGAAGCCGCAGAAGACGCTGGCCGAATTGCGGAGGCGGCACGCAAACCTGCAAGTGGAAGCGACGGCGTCTGGCGAAAGCGGTCGATCGAGAGGACAGGCTGAAAGCCTATCCTACGTGGCCGGCGATGGACCACGTTGAGCGGACGATCTTTTCGAATCCCCGTACGATGACGCCGGCCCCAGATACGGTTGGGCTGGAAATCCTGGCCGGCGGCCGGCAGATCGGCGAGATCGAAATGATCGGCCGCCGCATCAAGCGGCTATTGCGTAGCGTCATCACCGGCGCACCAGTGTACTCATCGCGTCGGAGCGTGATGAGTACGTGAAGCCGGGGCAGATTGCGGTTGTCTTTCGCCATCCGCAACCGTTGGCGGACTTGGTCAGCGAAGTCTTTCAGCGGCTGGAGATCCTTTCTTCCTGGAGAGCGGCCGATCGCTGCGGCCGTTCGCCGGCGATCATGATGCTGCTGCGGCTGCTGGAGTTGGACGCCGACGACTGGCCGATGCACAAGCTGCTGGGGGTCCTGGGGAACAACTATTTCGACCCGGATTGGGCCGACTGGAACGATCCGCATTGCCGGCCTGGTCGAGCGCACGATCCGCGAGTCTGCAAATCCCCCGCGGCCGCCAGCGGCTGTTGGAGCAGTTGACGCAACCTGTTGAACCTTCGGTGCGCGACCCGCCCGACGAGACTGCCGAAAAAGTGCAACGGATACTGGATGTAATACCGAGTACTCAGTACTCAGTACTATGCGTTGCGCAAACGGAAAGGCTGCCATCGTCCATCAGGTTCTGCGGGGCCTGGCCGACGCCTTGGACCAGCTTCCACGGTCTGATGACACGTTGGCGGCCTACGCGACTGGCTTGGACGCAACTTGCCGATCGGGTCGGCATCCTCCGCTCGATGCCGGGACGACGCCGACCAGGCGGCCTGGGACCAACTGCATGCGACGCTGCGGGAAAGTCAGCGACTGGCCACGTGGCTCGGCCAGGACGCGCCGCGATTGGACCGCAAACAGGCCCGCGAGGCCCTCGTGGATATTCTCGGCAGCCAGACGCTGGGCAGCGCCAACGACGAGCCGGGCCGGGTCCGCGTGCTCTCGGCGGCCAGCGCGCGGCATTTGCGGATTCCGTACCTGTTCCTGGCCGGGCTGAGCGAAAAGTCGTTTCCCGCGGCCGATCGCGAAGACGGCGTTTACAGCCAGGCCGAGCACCAGCGGTTGATCGAGGCCGGCTTGCCGCTGCCCAGCCGCAGCGATCGGCAGACCGACGAAATGCTGCTCTTCTACGAAACGATCACCGCGGCCACGCGGCGGCTGTACCTGAGTTATCCGGCCGTCGATGAATCGGGCGAACCGCTCACCCCCAGCCCCTATTTGAAGGAAGTCGAGCAGGCCTGCGGGACGACGCCGATCGCGCGGACCGAGCAGATCGATCTCAGCCCCGTGCCGGGCGAGGATGACCTCTGCTCGATCGAGGCCTTCCGCATCCGCGCGGTGGCCGACGCCATTCAGGGCAAGGCGGAGTTGCTTGCCGGGTTCGTAGGGTGGGACAACCAAACCGGGGAATCCGTGGGCCGTCGGTCGCCGGTCGCCCCGGTTTGCGACGGCCCACCAACCCGCGGCGACCTTGTCCCACCCTACGGCGGCAACGTCGCCCAAGCGGTCCTCCGCGGCCTGGAGTTCTCGCTGGCGCGGCAGAATCGCGAGCGATTCGTCGCCGCCGAAGGCATGCTGAGCCCAGCGGCAGCCAAATCGCTGGAGGCCGAGTTTCCGTCCGACCGGATCTTCAGCGCCACGGAACTGGAACGCTACGCCTATTGCCCGTACCGATACTTCCTGGAAAAGGTGCTGAACGTCGAACCGCTGGAAGAGGTGGAATTGGAAGTCGACTACATGCAGCGGGGACAGATGGCCCACGCGTTGCTGGCGGCCTTTCACCGCCGCGTGAACCAGGCCGGCCGGCCGGCCGGAGTCGCCGGTCGCGCTGGTCCCGACGGAATATGAGCGGCTGCTGGCCGAGGCCGTCGCCGAGACGCTCTCCCAGCCGGGCCGCGATAGCCTGGCCGACGCCTTGCGCGAGATCGACCGCCGCATCCTGTTGGAGTGGCTCCAGAGCTACCGCCAACAGCACGAGAAGTACGACGCCCAATGGAAGAACTGCGATCGGCCGCCGCGTCCGGCGTTGTTCGAAATCTCCTTCGGCCGGCCGCTGCGGGAAGGCGACGGCCCGCCCTCGACCGCCGAGCCGTTCGAACTGGTGAGCCACGGCCAGGTGGTTCGCCTGGCAGGCCGCATCGACCGCATCGACCTGGGCGAGGTCCGCGGCCAGGCCGATTTTCAACATTCTCGACTACAAGACGGGCGGCGGGACGCGATTCAGCCTCGAGGCCTGCCAGCGCGGCACCGTGCTGCAACTGCCGCTCTACGCCATGGCCGCCGCGCGAATTGATCGTCAACGATCGCAACGCCGTGCCCTGGCAGGCCGGATATTGGTACCTCAGCGGCGACGGCTTCAAACCGCGGCAGGCCCTGCGGATGTACGAACTGGTCGAGGACTACGTGGGCCCGAGCGAGACGTGGGAAGCGATCCGCGGCATCCTGGCCGACACGGTGGTGGGCCTCGTCAAGGCGATGCGCGAAGGCCAGTTCCCCGTCTGGAGCGACGACCCCGACTGCACCGGCCGCTGTCCTTATAGTACCGTCTGCCGCATCAACCAGATCCGGTCCTTGGAGAAAACATGGCGTCCACCGGCTCCATGACTCAACTCACCGATCAGCAAGCGAAGGCCATCACTGCCAGCGACGTCTCGGTCGCACTGGCGGCCGGGGCGGGCTGCGGCAAGACGTTCGTGCTCACCGAGCGGTTCCTCGCCTGCCTGGATCCGGCTCGGCCCGGCGGTCCCTTGCGGTTGGACCAATTGACGGCCATCACCTTCACCGAGCGGGCCGCCCGCGAGATGCGCCAGCGGATTCGCGAGGCCTGCACGCAGCGGCTGCTTGAAGCCGGCGGAAGAACACGTCGATTACTGGCTCCGCACGGTCCGCGAATTGGACTCGGCCCGCATCGCCACGATCCACTCGTTCTGCGGCACGCTCTTGCGGTCGCATGCCGTCGAGGCCCGGCTCGATCCGCGTTTCCAGGTGCTCGATGCCGCGGCCACGCAGACCGTGCTCTATGAACTGGTCGACGAGCAGCTTCGCGAGCGCCTGGCCGCCCGCGACGAAGCGGTGATCGACCTGGTCGTGAAATATGGACTGACCGGCCTCCGCGAGATGGTCGGCCGTCTGTTGGGCGAGCGGCAGCAGATCGACTGGGAATACTGGCGCGGCCAAACGCCCGAACAGCTTCTGGCCCGCTGGGAAGACTTCTGGCGCAACGATACGCTGCCGCGGGTCTTGGCCAAAGTGAGCAAGTCGCGGGCAGCCGGCGAGATTCTGGAAATCCTGCGCCAGGAAACGCCGACCAACGCGGTCATGCGCGAGCGCTGCGAATTGCTCTGCGACAAGCTGCCGCGACTGCCCGAGGCCGCCGACGCTGGCCGCGGCGTTGGAGGAAATTCGCGAGGCCGCCCGCGTGCAAGGGGGCGGCGGCAAGAAGGCCTGGTCCAGCGAAGAGGTTTACGACGCCTTCCGCAACGCGGCCGAAGAACTTCGCGAGACGATCGACAAGGCTCGCCGAGCGGACGGCCTTCGATCCGGCGGCAGCCTTGCCGGCGGCCGAGGCGGCGCTCAGCCTCCTGGCGGTCACGCACGGCCTGGCCGACGCCTTTCAGCAGCGCAAGACCGAATTGGCGGCGTTGGATTTCGACGACCTGCTGATCCGCGCCCGCGACCTGATTACCGGCGCGGCCCGCGCGGAGTTGCGGAAGCGGCTGGCCGCGCAGACCCGGCTGCTGCTGGTCGATGAATTCCAGGACACCGACCCGTTGCAGGTCGAACTGGTGCGGGCCCTGTGCGACGGCCGCGTGGCCGACGGCAAGCTCTTCTTCGTGGGCGACTACAAGCAGTCGATCTATCGCTTCCGCGGGGCCGATCCGCACGTCTTCCGCCGCCTCCGCGACGAGATTCCGGCCGCCGGCCGCTTGCCGCTGACGCTGAACTTCCGCAGCCAGCCGGCCGTGATCGAGTTCGTCAACGCCCTGTTCGGCAACGAAATGGGCCCGGAGTACGAGCCGCTTGCTGCCCATCGCCCGCAGCTTGGGCCGACACCGGCGGTCGAATTCCTCTGGGCGATCGAGCCTGGTAGGATAGGTTTTCAACCTGTCGATACATCGCCTCCGGGGGCACGACGGCGCGACGAAGGACGAAGGCCGACGTTCGACAGGCTGCCGATGCCGACGGCGCGCGGCTCGCCCACCGAGCGAAACCGCCGCCGCGAGGCCGAGTGGATCGCGCGGCGGCTCCGCGGCATGCTCGACGCGGGCGAGAAACTCGTTTGGGACAACGATGCCGCAACGGACGAACCGATCGCTGCGGGCGGTTCGTCCCGGCGACATCACCCTCTTGTTCCGCGCCCTGACCAACGTCGAGTATTACGAAGAGGCCCTGCGGCGCTACGGCATCGACTATTACCTCGTCGGCGGCCACGCCTTCTATGCCCAGCAGGAAATCTACGACATCGTGAACCTGTTGCGGGCGGTGGCCAGTCCCTGCGACGAAGTCAGCCTGGCCGGGATCCTCCGCAGTCCCATGTTCGGGCTGCTGGACGAAACACTTTACTGGCTTTCCAAGCACGAGGGCGGGCTTTCCGGCGGTTTCTGGAGTAGCGTAGGCATCTTGCCTGCGTATGCAGAAGCTGTGGCAGGTTGCCAATCTGCCGGAAATGCGGCAGATCGGCAATCTGCCCCACGTGCTTCCGAGGAACATACCCGCCTGCGCTTCGCGGCCGAAACGCTCGGCGAACTGCGGGCCATGAAGGACCGCCTGCCCATCGCCCAGTTGCTGCACGAGGCCCTGGAGAAGACCGGCTACGACGCCCTGCTGCTGGCCGAATTCCTGGGCGAGCGAAAACTGGCCAACTTGCACAAGCTCATCGAACAGGCGCGGCAGTTCGACGCGGCGGGCATTTTCACGCTGGCCGATTTCATCACGCAGTTGGCCCAGTTCGTTGCCCGGCAGCCCGACGAACCGCTGGCCGCAACCCAGCCCGAGTCGATCAACGCCGTCCGCCTGATGTCGATTCACCAGTCGAAGGGGCTGGAGTTTCCGATTGTCGTGGTGGTCGACGTGGATCGGCCGCGGCGAGGTCCGACGCGGCGCGGTGGCCTTCACGCCGCAGCTTGGCCCGATGGTCCGCTTCCCCGGCTGCACCAGCGGCTACGACCTGTTCATGCAGGCCGAACTCGACGAGGAGATGGCCGAACTGAGCCGGCTGCTGTACGTCGCCACGACGCGGGCCGCCGACTACTTGATCCTATCCAGCGGATTGGAGGATCTCGACCGCCCCCGCGGCCCTTGGCTGGAACTGCTGCGGCGACAGTTCGATCTCGGTACCGGCGCGGTTGCCGACAATCCCCAACGGGTCCTGGCCAAGGTCATCCGCGAAGAACCGCCGCTGGGGCACAAGCCGGTCGGCCGGGAGAAGCGTCACGACTTGCAGAAGACCATCGACAAGGCCCGCAAACTCGCGGCCGCCGGCAAGGGGCAGGTTCCCGAACTTCTTGCCGCCGGTGCCCGTCGATCTGGCGGCGCGAAGACATTATTCTTTTTCGCGCCTCCACGGCACGATGCATCCTCGGGACATCTCGCGGGAGATCGGTGGCCCCGGACTGGAGGACGAGGGATCTCCTGCGGCCGCGCCGGCCCTCGGATCCCCTGGGTTTGGGAACACTGGTCCACGCCGTCCTTGCCGACCTTGCCGCCGGAAGCGACGACTCCCGCCGCGAGCATCGAGGCCCTGGTGCGGAGACATGCCTGGCTGCACCTGCCCGACGCGACCGCAGCAGCTTGATGAGCCGATCGAGCTGATCGCGCGGCTGGCGGCCTCGCCGCGCTGGGCTTCGCTGCGGGCCGCCTCGCGGAAGCATACGGAATTGGAGTTCCTGCTTGGCCTGGCCGCCCGGCAGCCATGACCCGAGGCCCCCTATCTTCAAGGCTTCATCGATTGTCTTTACCAGGACAATGCGGGCGACTGGCGCCTGTTGGACTACAAGACGAACCGGGTTTCGCCCGAGACGCTCGCGAGCACGGCCCAAGGCTATGAAATGCAGATGCTCGTGTATGCCCTGGCGGTCGAGCGGATCCTGAAACGGTCGCCTGCGGAAATGGTCTTGCACTTTCTGCGCGGCAATCGTGAGCACTGTTTTCCCTGGGACGCGGGGGCCCGACAGCGCGCGATGGAACTGGTCAACAGCGCGATGGCAATCCTATAGACTGTTCGCACGCGGAAATGCTCGTTGGAGACTGTAGCGGCGTAGGGTGGGCCGAGTGAAACGAGTCCCACCAGCTTCCAACGTCTTCCTGGTGGAACTCGTTTCACTCGGCCCACCCTACTGGTATAGTTTCTAAGAGGCTATCCGGAAAGTTCTCGCGGCTGTTTGCGGTATTGAAGCCCGACGCGCCAGCGAGGAATTGGCTTTCCTAGCTGTTCGCGGCACATTCCTCGCCGACCATGAGTACATGGTGCCCGCGTCGGGCTTCAATGTCGAATTGCGGCCGAGAACTTTCCGGATAGCCTCTACGAAAAGCCGCTCCGCGGCAGAAAGAAAGCGGCCATAAATCACCGCACTTCAGATATGCAAACCCCGAAAATCGGCCGGTTTTTTGGTCTCGCGGGGCCGAAAAAGCGGGAAAATGCGGGAAAATCGGGGCCGAGACCCTAAAAAACGGCGTTTTTCCCGCCGAATTCGGCATTTTCCTGGGTTGCAAAGTTTCGCTAACCGATTTAAGTTATCAAACATCGCCTCGTCACGTGGTCAAACCTGGGCTCGTAACGCAACGGTGAAGCCATGCTCCTTCCCGACATGGCTTCCGCCGAAGCGTCGGACAGTGCTTGCCGCGAGGCGATGAACTACCGGTAGTTTTCCGTTAACCTTAAGGAGAAGAACGAACTATGGCCAAAGCTGCTGCCGCCGCCAAGAAACCCCTCACCAAGACCGAGTTGACCGCCAACATCGCCGAAGCCACGCAGTTGGCGAAGAAGGATGTCACCGCCGTCCTGGAGGCCCTCGCCGCCGAAATCCAGAAGAGCCTGAGCAACAAGGGCGCCGGCGCGATCACCATCCCCGGACTGGTGAAGATCGAGAAGAAGAAGGTTCCCGCCCGGCCCGCTCAGAAGAACGTGCCGAACCCCTTCAAGCCCGGCGAGTTCCGCGACGTTGCCGCCAAGCCGGCCTCGAACAAGGTCAAGGTCCGCGCCCTGAAGGCCCTGAAGGACTGGGCCAAGTAGTCGGGCCCTGCCTTCACCGCCGTTTGAACTTTCCATAACGCCTCCCAGGGCTGCTTGCCTGCGGAGGCGTTATTTCGTTTAGAGGCTATTTCAAAATCGGGCACGCAGGCTGGAAGCCTACGCTACATGCCCGATTTTGAAATGGCCTCTTAGAAGTTGTATTCCAAGCGCAACACGGCGCCGTTGATGCCCACTTCACCGGCCGACGTGCTGTCGTAGAGGTTCGGATCACTCAACCGGCCCACGTTCCACCAGTATTCCCCCGTGTATCCCAGCAGCAGGTCCAGGTTGGCGTGGGACGGCGGCCGCCAATCGAATCCCAGGAAGCCGCTGAGCATCGGCGTGTCCTGAAAATTCACGAAGTCGTCCGTGCGCGCCTGCCGCCGTGTCGAATCTCTGATGAACCTGGCCAAAGAGCAGCCCGGCGTCCAGCTTGCTGACCAATCCCAGGCCCCAGGAGTTCGTCCGACTCCGCAGTTCCAAACCCCCGTGCGGGCCGATTCCCCAACAATTGTTCGAGATGCTGAAGTGGTTGACCCGGAGTACCGTGTGCCCGCGGGCGCCGATCTCGTCGGCCGCCGAAGTGAAGAGCAGATCCGCCGTCCGCAGTCCGATCCGCCATTTCATGAGCCATATCGGTCCCAGCAGACGTCTCGGTGGCGGCGTAGTCCACGTCGCCCATGTTCATGTCGAAATGACTGGTCAACGTGGCGGGAGAGGCGAGGATCACCGGTGTTGAGCCGGCCAGCACGCTGCGGGCCGGCAAGACGCCGGCCCCGTCCGTCAGCAGGAAGCGATAGCTGACGTCGACTTCTCCAAACCCCGACGGCAGCCGATAGCCCGCTTCGAAGCGGGGCGAAACGGTCCAATTCAGGGTGGCCATCGGCACGTTCACCCCGGCGACGCCAGAGTCGAGAGCGGTCTCTCCCACGTGATTGTAGACGTGGGTCCCCAGGATGTCCGTTTCCACGTCGAACAGCCAGCCGGGATGCGGCAGGCAGGCGGGGTCCAACAGCGGGTCGCGCTCGAAGTAGGGACATTCCAGGTCGCAGCACCCATAGCCCTGCGCAGCGGGGGCCGGCTGATAGAGCGTGTTCGGCTGGTCCGGCGGCCGGGGCAAGCCGGGCAACGGATCGGGCTCCGTCGAACCGGCCAGACCTTGCCTCCCTTGATCGCGCACGGTCAGCGGCTCTTGCCCGATCGCTTCCACGGAAATCGCTCCGCTCGAAGCGGCCAACACTAGCAACAAACACGTCAATCGGATCATGATGGTTTCCTCACTTTCCCTGACTGCCGGCTGGGACTGTCGGTGTACTAGGAGTTGGCCGTTGGAGCGGACCAGGCGTCGGGATGGGCTCCGCCGCGGGAACCGTGCCGCCAACGCCGATGGTCGCGACTGCTCCCGTGCCCAGCGGCGACGCGCACGGATGACAACAGGGCAGCGGCGGCAAGTGGTCCAGGTCGGGCAACGCCGGCACGGCTTGCGGCCGGGCATATTCGAACAAGTCGTCGGTCTGAATGAGGTCTGCCACGCTCGTTACCGAGGTCCAGAGCTGCCCCAGGGTCTGCAAGTAAGTCGTCACGTCGGCGGCCAGCGTTTGCTGGGCGCTGACCACGTCGCCGAACGACGCATTGGGGTCGATCTGGCGGCGATCGTAGGCGCCGCGATAAGCCCGTACCTGATCGGGCAGAATGTAACGGCGATAATATTCCAGGGCTTCAAGGTTGTTCTTGTAGTTCATGTACGCCGTGGCCAACGTGTTCGTCAGGTTCATCTCGACGCGATGCGGCTCCTCGGAGGCCCGGACCAGCGCCGCCTCGGCGGCGATGATCGCTCCCTTGTTGCGGTCCCAAACGGGCACGGGGATGCCAAGCGTCAAGGTCGGGCACGTCTGTTTCGGTTCAACGCTGAAATCCCTGGCCACGGCCACGTTCACGTCAACGTCGGGAATAGGCGTGACTTGGGCCAACTTCAAGTTGTAGCGGGCCGCTTCCATCCCGTTCTGGGCCGTCAGCACGTCGGTGTGGTTGCGAAGGATATAGGCCAGGATGGCGTCATAATCGTAGTACGGGATGGCCGAATCGACGCGGCCGGCTACTTCCGACAGCGGCAATTGCCGCACGTTGATCGTCGACACGAGTTGCTTCCAGGCGTAGATATAGGTCTGGATCGACTGCCGGTAGGCCAGCCGTGCGGTGAAGGCCTGCGCCCGCAGGGCCGCCGGTTCGTACGGGGCTGCGAACCCGCCCGCCAGCAAGTTGGCCTGGAGCCGATAGACTTCATCGGTGAAGTGGGCCAGGGCCCGGTTCACCCGCACCGTCTCCTTGGCCACGAGCACGGCGAAGTAGGCGTTGCGGACCTGGGTGGACAGATCGCTGCGGGCCCTCCGCAAGGCCAATTCCGCGTTGTGCAGGGCCATCTCGGCCGCGGCGGTCTGCAAGCGGAGCTTGCCGCCGGTCTTGATCGTCTGGTCGATGCCAACTCCGTCGGTCCCCGGCGTGCTGCCGTTGCTGGACGGCGTGAATTGGTAGCTGAGCGTCGGATTGGGATAGGCGTTGGCCTGCAGCATGTTGCCGCGGGCCGCTTCCACGTCGGCGGCGGCCTGCTTGAGCTGAGGGCTGTTGACCGCGGCGATGTGCTGGAAGTCGGACAACGTGAAGGGCCTGCCACCGGGCCCCGGCAGAGGCGTCGGCTCGGCGACCAGCGGCGGCAACGGGGGATACAACCGCTCGATCTCACGCTGCTTGGTTGCAGGGTCGTTCGAGAGTTGAATTCGCCGGGCTTCCGAACCGGGAACCTCGGGGGGAATGTTGAGATCGAGTCGCGGCCGCTCCGCCGGTAGTTGGTTGATCGGCTGCTGGTCCGCCGCCAAGAGGTTGGGCGCGGGCTCGCCTTGCAGCCAGGCTACGGTCCGCACGTCCATCCCCGCGCGGGCGCCGCGTCGCGCCCTGGTTCGCAGCGGGCACTGCGGGCCCAGGTTGCGGCGCGGTAGGCGCAGGTTGAGGCACAGTGGGCCCAGGCATGACCGGCGGCGGCGACCGTTGATCGTAGGGATGCGAGGCCTGCTCGCCAACCGCTTGATCGACTCGCGATCGGGTGTTATAGACACACCCGTTCAAGAGCAGAACTGCGGTGACCGCGAGAAATTTGTACCGTGTCATGGCAAGAGGCCCTTTGACCGCAAGTGGGGCTTGCACTGTTTCCCGTTGCGCCGAATTTTGGATAAAGCTGTCCAAGGTTGCCCAAGCTGCCCTTGCGGGAGGAATCGATGGTACAACCCGTGATGATTATTTCGGCTAGGGCGCCAGTCGTCTTCCACAAAAGAGGCATCGCCCGCGCAAGCGGCACAACTGATACGCAAGGACCAGCCGGAAGAGATCCGGTAGTTACGCCCCCTGCGAGTCGTAGGATAGGTTTCCAACCTGTCCCGGAACGACTCAGAGGCTATCCGAAAAGTTCTCGGCCGCAAATCGACATTGAAGCCCGACGCGCAAGCGAGGAATCGGCTTTTCCCGCTCGTTCGCGCACTTCCTCGCTTGCGCGTCGGGCTTCAATGTGCTATGTAACCGGACAATCTTTCCGGATAGCCTCTCAGGGTCGATCCAGGTTCAGAACGCACCTGGGGAGCGCAAGGAGAAAGCCTGTCCGAAATTGCTCCCGGAGAGGCTTTTCATGAGATCGAATCAGCAGGCGGTGTCGGGCTCAGGCCGACTCGGCGCTGGTGGTTCACTTCGCAACCGGCGCGGCCGGCAACGGCGGAGCATCGGTCTTCGGTGCGGCATCGGTCTTCGGGGCATCGGCCTTTGGGGCTTCGGCCTTTGGGGCTTCGGCCGGAGCTTCCGGAGCGGGTGGGTTCTGGCAGAAAATGCAGGTCTTGCACGTCACGGTCGTGACCGCGCAGAGCCACTCGCGGAAATGCACATTGCAGCACCCCGAATTGCAACCGCAGCCAGCCTGGCAACCACAACCCTTCTGGCAACCACAAGTCTTCTGGCAACCACAGGCCTTCTGGCAGCAAGCGGGCTTGGCACAGCATGCACATCCGGGCGCACAGCAGTCACTGCTGAATCCCCGGCTGCAGAGGGCGACGCTCAATAGCATCGCTCCAAACAAAATCTTGGTTCTCATCGAGCAACAACTCCTTTACCATGAACCCTTGTCGAACCATCCATGGCTCGAAAGGCAGTTGATTCAATTCCTGACGCGCCCTGGCAGCGTGCCACTGCGGCACGCGAAATCCGCACAGGGCCACTAATCGTATCGGCAGCGCTGTCAAACGCGCTTGAACGCACCGAAGCTATTCTGAGCAAAAGGTTTACTACTCCTGCTACGCAGAAGTTTCCGGATGCGAAAGAGAGTGAAATCTTGCCGAATATCCGGGCAAAGTTCGTACTGCCGCATCGGCGGGGCTGCGGGCAGTTTGAGAATGGTCTCAGAGGCTATCCCGAAAGCTTTCGCGGTTACTTGCGGTATTGAAGCCCGACGCGCCAGCGAGGTATGTGCCGCAAACAGCCAGGAAAGTCGATTCCTCGCTTGCGCGTCGGGCTTTGATGTTGATTTGCGGGCAAAACCTCTCCGGATAGCCTCTCAGGGGGCCTTCGGCTCTTCGGGTTTGACGGCCTCCGATTGCTTGTTTTCCAGCGCGGTCTTGAGTTCCAGCGATCCCGTGGTGAGAACTCGCTCCCCCTCGTGCAATGGTTCCACGGGCAGGGATACTTGCGAGCCGTCTCTCGCCGGGTCGTCGTTTTTCTTGGTCCCCGGTGCGCTGCGAACGTACGCCGTGCGGTCGAAGCGGTTGGTCACTTCTACCCGGCACATCGTGTAGATCGGCTCGTTCGGATCGGTCTGCACGAAGACGATCGAGTCCTTGCCGTCCTCCACCAGGGCGCTGATCGGCACCTCCACGACGTTCTTCGGAGGCGGCAGTTCCACGGTGGCAGTGACGAACTGTCCTGCCCGCAGCAAGCCGTTCGGATTGGGAATATGGCCGCGGACGACGGCGGTGTGCTGGTTGGGGTCGATCAGATAGCCAATATCATCGACAAAACCGGCAATCGCTTTGGTTCCGACCGTGTGTACGGTCCAGGTCATGTGATTCTGCGTCTGGTCCTTGAAGTCCTGCAGGGCCGGCAAGTCGTCCTCGGGCACGGCGGCCAGCACGATCAGCGGATCGACCTTGGCAATCTGAATCAGGTTGGTCGTATTGTCGACGACGGTTTCGTGCAGGGCCACGTTCTGCTCGAGGATGAACCCGTCGACGGGGGCCCTCAATTCCACGCGGGCCCACTGTTTCAGCCGCTCCTGCTCCTGGGCACGCCGGTCTTGATCACTGGTGTAATTCTTCACCTCGTCGCGAACGGCCTGAATTTCCGCCTCGGGGATCGCCCAGGTCTTCAACGTGTTCTCGGCTCGGCTGACGGCGTTGATGTCGGCTTGCACGTTGCGCTTGGCATTGAGCAGGAAAACTTCCGGCACGGCGGCCGAGTGGGCCTCGGCCCGCTTGAGCACCTCTTCGTCAAGCCGCAACTGCGAGAGGGCGTCGAAGAGGTCGTTCTTCTTGTTGCCCAGGTCAACGCTATAGAGCACCGCCAGCAGGTCTCCCTTCTTCACCGGATCGCCGTTCTGCAAGTCGCGGCGCAAGGGCGGAACAATCCCCGGCGAAGCGTGGGGATCGTCGATCTTGCCGATTTCCACCACTTCGGCCGGCGCAAAGCGGACGCGGACGCGAATCAAGCGCGCCGGATCGAGGGCCGTCGAACCGGGCATCACCAGGGGCACCTTGCGGGTCGGTTGCTCAACGACCGCGATTTGATCGGCGTTGCCCTTGCGGATGCCCAGCGCCTTCCGCACCTCTTCAGGCACCCGCAGGCTATTCGGCTTATCCTTCACAAGTTCTACGCCTGACGTTTCTTTCGCCGGCGAGTCCGCTCTCGCCGCGTCAGGCTTCATCCAAGGTAGCTTCCCCGCCCGGAGGACCCATGTGAAGGCGATCGGAATTGCCAAGACGAGTAGGATTTCCCCCGTCCTGCGTAATCCCGGCCACCGGACCCCCGCCCCGCTTCCTTTGTGAAATTGCGCGGCGCGCCGGAGCTTTCCGGCCGTGGCCGGCAGCGCCGGATTGGAACTGTTGCCGCCGTTCGGGCGATCCTCAGAAAATGGCGTGGGCATGGCAGGCTCTCGCTTTCAAGCAATTATACAAGACACGCGGCCGTCCGCTCCCCCACCTATCGTTTTTGCTCAAGATGTCGGATTTTCGGGAAGAGAAATGTCGAAGATTGACTTGCAACCCAGCAATTGCGGGCTAGACTGATAACTGGTTCTGGCCTGCCAGCGGACAACCCGGGCTCTTGACCATTCATGCCCATCATCACCCTCACCACGGACTTCGGCGCCGGCAGCCCGTATGCGGCTGCGATGAAAGGCGTCATGTACTCGATCGACCCGGCAGCGACGATCGTTGATATCTCGCACGCCGTCCCGCCCCTGGACATAAACCGTGGGGCCCAGGTGTTGGAAGAGGCCACGCCCTGGTTCCCGGACGACACCATCCACGTGGCCGTAGTCGACCCAGGCGTGGGCACCGCGCGGCCGATCCTCTACGCCCGCATCGGCTCTCAGCAATACCTCGCCCCGGACAATGGGCTGCTGGGACGATTGATGGCCGGCACCCAGCCGTCGATCGTGTTGCGACTGACCGAGCAGGAGTTCTGGCTGCCGGAGGTTTCGCGCAAGTTCATGGGACGCGACATCATGGCCCCGGTCGCCATGCGGTTGAGCCTGGGGCTCGATCCTCGGCAGCTTGGCCCGGTCGCAGCAGAACTCGATCAGCCCGGCGGCCAAGGGAAGATCCACGGCGAGGTCATGGCGATCGATTCCTTCGGCAACCTGATCACGAACATCTTGGCCGGCCACCTGGCAGGCAAGCCTGATGACAACCGGGCCTGCGTTGCCTGCGGTATTTATGAAGCCTTCGGCATTTTTCAGACCTATGGCGGACATGCCCCGGGGATGCTGGTGGCCCTGATCGGATCGTCGGGCCGCCTGGAACTGGCGGTCGTGGGCGACAACGCCGCCGAGCGCACGGGAGTTTCCATCGGCACGCCCGTAGTCGTGGCCTGGAACGGAAATGGCGGATGACTGGTTACGTCAATGCGCCAGGCTGCCGGAACCGGCCGGCGGTTCTCGATGGCCGTAGAAGCTGTAGAGCACCGGCGTAAGATACCGGGTGAGCAATAACATCGTGGCCATCCCGCCGACCACGACGATCGCCAGCGGCCGCTGGGTCTGCGAACCGATCTGCGTGGAAAGGGCCGCCGGCAACAAGCCGCACAAGGCCGTCAAGTCGGTCATCATCACCGGCCGCACGCGCTTGGCGGCCCCCTCGATGATCGCCCGCTCCAAGCGGCTCGCCCTGCGCGCGGAGCGTGTTGAAGTACGAGATCAACAACAGCCCGTCCATGATGGCGACGCCGAAGAGCGAAATGAAGCCGACGGCCGCCGAAATGCTGAAGTTGGTGCCGGTCAGGTACAAGGCCCAAACGCCGCCCATCGCCAGGCGCCAAGACGTTGCTGAGCACGACCACGGCATCCAACCAGGATCGCAAGGCCGAATACAGGAGGATGAAAATCAGGCCCAGCGACAAGCGGGACAATCCACATCAGGCGGGTCTCGGCATCCTGCATTTCCTCGAACTCGCCCGACCAGACGGCGCGATAAGGGGGCTTGAACAGGTGCTGCGTCTTCTTCCGCGCCTCGGCGACGGCGCTGGCCAGGTCGCGGCCGCGAACGCTGAACTTCACCGCGATCAGGCGTTTTCGCCTGTTCGCGGTAGATCACCGCGGCGCCGGGCTTCTCGAACTGGCCGTTGGGGTCGACCGCGCCATCCTCGCCGACGGGACTCACCAGGTCGCGCAACCGCAGCCGCGGCGTGTTGCTGAGCGGATTGGCGGTGTTGGCCAGGCTGCCGCCGACCGCGGGCGGGGCCTGGCTGGTCCCGGTCGCCGACGGGACGTAAACCCGGGCCCCTGCGGCTGGACCACCTGGTTGTTGCCCACGTCCACGGGAATGTCGAGGATCGACGTTTCGCTGCCCCGCCGCCATGCCGGCCAGCGGATCGAGACGTCGAAGAACTTCTCGCCTTCGATCATCTGCGGTCACGGCCTTGGCCTCCCAGGGCGCTGGCCGCCACGTTGTTCACGTCGGCCACCTGCACGCCCCACCGCTGGCATTTTTCCGGGTCGACGCGGAACTCCAGGTGCGATTGCCCCAGGACGTTGAAGACTCCCACGTCCTCGAGCCCCGGCACGGTCTGCATGATGTTCTTGGCCTGCGTGCCGAGGTCCTGGAGCTTGTTGAAATCGGGGCCGATGATCTTCAGCGAGTTGTCGCCCTTGATGCCGGAGAGCGCTTCCATCACGTTGTCGCGGATGTTCTGCGAGAAATTCCAGGTCAACGCCGGGGAGCTTTCGCTCCAATTCGGCATCCATCTCCGCGATCAACTCTTCCTTGGTGCGCGGCCGCTTCGGCGCCGTAAAGCCAGCGCCGCCAGCCCTGCTTGCTCGACGACCGCCGGCCAGTCCTTTTGCGGCCGCAGGGGCACGAAGAACTCGGAATTGTAGTAGCCGTCGGTGTCGGTGCCGTCGTCGGTCCGCCCGATCTGGTTGACGACGTCCACGACCTCGGGGTAAGAGGCCATGATGGCGCGGGCCTCTTTGGAGATCGCGGCCTGCCGCTCGAGGCTGGTGTTCAGCGGGGCCGTGTCGCGAATCCAGAGGTTGCCTTCCTCCAATTCCGGCATGAACTCGCGCCCCAGAGACGGCAGCAGGCAGGCCGTGCCGGCGAACAGCGCCGCAAAGAACAGCACGGTCAGCCAACGGTGCTTCAAGCAGACGCTCGAGCGGCTGCAGGTAGCTGGTCTTGATGAAGCGAACGAAGAAGTTGTCCGGGACCGGCTTGAGATTCTTGAACAACAGCAGGCACAGCACGGGCGACAACATCACGGCCAGGACCAGGGCCCCGGCCAACGCCGAGGCATAGGTCTGCGCCATCGGGCCGAACAAGGCCCCCGCCGGCCCCTCCAACGTGAACAGCGGAATGAACGCGCAGACCATGATCAGCGTCGAAAACAGCAAGGCGCGGTCGATTTCTCCCGCCGCGCGAAGGATGCGGGTTTTCAGCGGCAGACTCGGCGTCCTCCCCGCTGGCCAGGTGGCGGTAGATGTTCTCGGCGATGATCACCGAAGAATCGACGATGATGCCGAAGTCCACCGCGCCGATCGAGAGCAGGTTCGCCGACTTGCCGCGAAAGTAGAGCACGGAAAAGGCGAACAGCAGCGCCAGCGGAATGTTGATCGCCACGATCAACGCGGTCCGCACGTTGCTCAGGAACAGCAGCAGGATCATCGACGACCAGGCCCATGCCGATCAGCAGGTTCTCGACGACGGTGTCGGTCGTGATGCTGGTCAACTCCTTGCGGTCGTAGTAGGGCACGATCTGCACGCCCGGCAGCATCCGCCCCGACGCGGGATCGTTGAGTTCCTTGACCTTGGCTTCGATGTCCTTCAGGGCAGGCAGGGTGGCCTCGCCCTTGCGCAGCAGCACGATGCACCCCACCTGGTCGGGATCGTCGTGGCCGGCCTGGCTGAGGCTGAGCGAATGGTCCGCCTGAAACTGGGACTCGTAGCCGTCGTCCACCTTGAAATGCGCCATCATCCCCAAGCGGGTCTGGTGGCTGACGACGACTCCCTTCTCGCCCGCCCGCTCGCCGGGAGCCAGCCGCCCTCCCTCGACCACGTCTTCGACGCGCACCGGCTGGTTGTTGACGGAGGTGATGACCAGGGCGCGGATATCGCGGATGCGGCGTTCCTCTTCGCCGCGGAGGATTCTGGCGGCCTCCACGGGGTCGGTCATCCCCAGCACCTTGCGCACCGGGTCTTCTCCGCCGCCGAACAGGCCCACGCTGCGGACGGTCAGCGCCACGTCGCCCTGATTGACATAATCGCCGCCCACCGTGGCATTGCTGTTGGTCGAGCACGTTCTGCAATTGGGCCAAGGTGATCCCGTAACGCCGCATGCGGTCGGGATCGGGCTGGACCTCGTAGCGGCGGACGGTCCCGCCCCAACTGGTAACGTCCACCACCCGCGGAACGGTGCGGAACTCGCGTTCCAGCACCCAGTCCTGCAAGGCCTTGAGATCGTTGAGCGTGTAGATGTTGCGGCCGGCGGCGTCCTTGGGGGCCCGCAGCCAGTAGCGATAAATCTCGCCCGTGGGCGACTCCGGGGAAATCTGCGGCGTCACGCCCGGCGGCAGCGGCGGCGTCGATTGCAGGCGATTGATCGTCTCTTGGCGCGCCTCTTTGTACTCGACGCCGTAATCGAAGAGCATCTTGATGTCGCTCAGCCCGAACACCGTCTTGGTGTTCATGGACGTGCAAGCCCGGGCATCCCCGCCAGGGTCACTTCCAGCGGAATGGTGACCTGGCGTTCCACCTCCTCGGCGGAAGCGCCCGGGAATAGCGCGACGACTTCCACGGTCGGCGGCGCCGGGTCGGGGTAGGCCTCGACGTTGATGTGCAGGAACGAGTAGACCCCGACGCCGGCCAGGCCCGCCGCCAGCAGGAGGACGACCAGCGGGTTATCCAGCGACCATTGGATGAGCTTGCGAACCATCGGAACCTGACAGGCTAGCGTGATCGGGACCTGCAATCAGTGCTCCGTTCAAGAGCCTTCGACTCTCTCGGCGTTTGGCGGTCTCCGAAAGCTTGTTCGCCAGCGCGGTCTTGAGTTCCAGCGCTCCGGTGGTGAGAACTCGCTCCCCCTCGCGCAGCGGCTCCGTCGGCAGCGATGCCGCCCCCTCGTCGCTCGCCGCCCGCGCCTCGTCTTTGCTCAACGGCGACGCTGCGGACATACGCCGTTTGCTCGAAGCGGTTGGTCACTTGCACGCGGCGCATCGTGTAAATGGGTTCTTTCGGATCGGTCTGCACGAAGACGATCGAGTCCTTGCCGTCTTCCACCACGGCGCCGATCGGCACTTCCACGACATTCTTGGGAGGCAGCAGTTCCACGGTGGCGGTGACGAACTGTCCTGCCCGCAACAACCCGTTCGGATTGGGAATGTGGCCGCGAACCACGGCCGTGTGCTGGTTGGGGTCGATCAGATAGCCAATGTCGTCGACGAAGCCCTGCAATGGGTTTGCTTCCGACCGTATGCACGGTCCAGCCGATGTGATTCTGCGTGCGGGTCTTCAAGTCCTGCAGGGCCGGCAAGTCGTCCTCGGGCACGGCGGCCAGCACGATCAGCGGATCGACCTTGGCGATCTGAACAGGTTGGTCGTGTTGTCGACGACGGTTTCGTGCAGGGCGACGTTCTGCTCGATGATGAACCCGTCGTCCGGGGCCTTCAATTCCACGCGGGCCCACTGTTTCAGCCGGTCCTTTTCCTTGGCGCGGCGGTCTTTTTCGCTCGGTAATGCTCTTCACCTCGTCGCGGACGGCCTGAATGTCCTCCTCCGGGATCGCCCAGGTCTTCAACGTGTTCTCGGCCCGGCTGACGGCGTTGATGTCGGCTTGCACGTTGCGCTTGGCATTGAGCAGGAAGACTTCCGGCACGGCCGCTTTGTAGGCCTCGGCCCGCTTGAGCACCTCTTCGTCGAGCCGCAACTGCGAGAGGGCGTCGAACAGGTCGTTCTTCTTGTTGCCCACGTCAACGCTGAAGAGCACCGCCAGCAGGTCGCCCTTCTTCACCGGGTCGCCGGCCTGCAAGTCGCGGCGCAAGGGCGGAATGTTCCCCGGCGAAGCGTGGGGGTCGTCGATCTTGCCGATCTCCACCACCTCGGCCGGCGCGAAGCGGACGCGGACGCGAATCAAGCGGGCGGGATCGAGGGCCGTCGAGCCGGGCATCACCAGGGGCCGCTTGCGGGTCGGCGGCTCGGCGACGGCGATTTGATCGGCGTTGCCCTTGCGAATGCCCAGCGACTTCCGCACCTCTTCCGGCACGAGCAGGCTATTGGGCTTGCCCGCCACAAGTCTTACGTCCAATTCTTCTTTAACGGGCGGATCTGCTTTCGGCGCGACCGTGGCGGTCCCCGGCAGCTTCCCCGCAGCATACGCCCAAGTGAGAGCGATCAAGATGACGAAAATGGGGAGCAAGACTTTCCCCTTCTTTCGTACTTGAGACCCTAGGCCACGGAGCCAATTTCCGTCGCGAGACGACCGCGGAACTGGCGCGACCGTCTTGACAGCGGCCAGTGGAGTCGGATTGGAAGCCGAGCCGGCATGGTTTGCATTTTTCGAGCGGATATCCGCAACCGGCGTCGACATAGTGGCTTCTCGCGAGTTTACGCTTGTTGGCTGCAACCGGCTAACTTTCGATCAAGGCCTGCGCAGGCCTTCCTGCTATGCTAGCGCGTGCAAACAATGTGCCAAACAATTATTCCGGTTCAAAGCGTGCCCCGCCGGCTTCCGGCAATTGGCAAAACGCCTTGCTTGGCAGGCATTTGAGGAGAGTGCCTCAATAAGAAAAGGCGGGCAGCGATGGCCGATCGCTCCCGCCTCTGTGCAATTTTTGCTCAGCGCGCTCAACTTTTGTTGTGGTGACTGCCTTACTTGCCGGCCGCCTCCACCTTTGGATCCGGTTTCTGATAACGGTCCTTGAGGGCCAGATTGACCTCCAGCACGCTCACCAACCGTACGCCTACCAGGCCGCCCAGCGGCGCATGGCTCTTGTCGCGGAGCAACTGCTCGATTTGGCCGCGGAACTTTTTCTCCATATCGGACAACTCTTTCTCGGTGGTGTCCTTGGTCTTTTGCTTGTTTGCCCAGGCGGCCGCCACGCGATTGTTCAGTTGCCAACGCGCGTTTTCCAGCGTGATATCCGGGTCGAGCCCTGAACCGGACGCCGTCACCATGTCCGCCGGGACCTTCTCCAGATCCGCGTCCGAGTGCTCCCCCAGCCACAGATCGAAGAAGATCTTCTGGATGTCCGTTTGGATGTCGCTGGCCTTATTGACCGGCTCGATCACATTCTCGCTCTTGCCATCGGTCGTCTTGTGCGCCACGGGGCTGGGGAACATCCCCGGATACGTCTTGGAGAAGCTTACGAAGAAAGGCACGGCAAGGTCTTCCGGCTTGGGCTCGGGAGTGCCGGGATTGTCCTTGATCCAGGCATCGACCTCGGCCTTGTGTGACTTCTGCCACTCCTTAACGTAGGTGCCGCAGAGTCCGTACTTGGGGCCGGTCATGTCGCTCTTGACCCAGGCCCGCGCCGAGTTGGCGTGCAAGTTCGCCCACCTGGCCACGATGCCCTTTTCCCCGCCGATCATGTCCTTCTGGAACCACTTCTCCATGTCGGGGCCTGCGAGATCGCCCTGCTTGTGGTCAATGCCATCGGTCTTGCCGTCGCTGGCGTACTTGACGATTGGTCCAAGCTGCTGTGCCACGCGGTCGCGAAGCAGGTAATTGTTGCCCGCATAATTGGAAGGGCCAGAGGCGGCAGCGTTGTACGAGGGCGTTGTCGCTGAGGGCCGGGGTTGAAAATACTCGTCGGCCGCGAACGGCTGGGCGATGAGCCGCGAACCGACCGCCTGTGTCACGTCGCTTACCGGCTGGCCTTTCGCATCAAGCAGACTTCCTTGGGCCTTGTCGTGGAACAGCGTCTGCCCGATCCCAAGAATGACCAGGGGATACAGCACCGAGCACAACAACACGGTGAGGACCAACAACCAAAGGTTTGCACGCAAATGAGCAAGCATGTTCTGACTCCTATGTTTCTCGTTAGACCAAATACAGGGCAACCAGGATCATGTCGATCAGCTTGATGCCGATGAACGGGGCAATTACGCCGCCCAGTCCCCAAATCAGCAAATTGCGGCGGAGCAGGGCGTCGGCACCCACGGGGCGATACTTGACGCCTTTCAGCGCAACGGGGATCAGCAGCGGAATGATGATCGCGTTGAAGATCACCGCGGAGAGGATCGCCGAGGTGGCGGAATGAAGATCCATGATGTCCAGCGGCTTCAACCAGGGGAGCGTGGCGGCGAACATTGCCGGGATGATGGCAAAATACTTGGCCACGTCGTTGGCGATGGAAAACGTCGTCAGCGCCCCGCGGGTCATCAGCAATTGCTTGCCGATCTCGACGACCTCGATCAACTTGGTGGGATCGCTGTCAAGGTCCACCATGTTGCCCGCCTCCTTGGCGGCCTGCGTGCCGGAATTCATGGCCACGCCGACGTCGGCCTGGGCCAAAGCGGGGGCGTCGTTGGTGCCGTCGCCCATCATGGCCACCAGTTTTCCGTCGGCCTGCTCCTTGCGGATGTAGGCGAGTTTGGCCTCGGGGGTCGCTTCGGCGATGAAGTCGTCCACGCCCGCTTGCTCGGCGATGGCCGCGGCGGTCAAGGGGTTGTCGCCCGTAACCATCACCGTTCGCAGGCCCATCCGCCGCAGTCGCTCGAAGCGTTCGGCGATGCCGGGCTTGAGGATGTCTTCCAGGACCACCATCCCGGCGATCCGGCAGCCCTCGCTGACCAGCAAAGGCGTGGCCCCTTTCGACGCCACTTGGGCGATGGCTGCCTCAACGGCGGCCGGCGCGGTTCCCTTCTGCTGCTTGATATAGCGGAGCATGGCGTCGGGCGCTCCCTTGCGAATCTGCCGGCCATCCGGCAAGTCGATGCCGCTCATCCGCGTTTGCGCCGTGAACGGCACGAACCGCGATCCGGCCGGGACCGGGACGTCGCCATTGTTTCTTCCGCACGTTCTGTCCGGCGCCGCCGCCGGAGCCATTGGGCTGATGGAACAGTTCCACGATGCTCTTGCCCTCGGGCGTTTCGTCGGCGGCCGAGGCCTGGGCCGCCAGGCGGCCGACTTCCGCCGCCGTGAAGCCGTCGAAGGGCACGAACTGCGTCGCCCGGCGGTTGCCGATGGTGATCGTGCCCGTCTTGTCCAGGAGCAGCGTGTCCACGTCGCCCGCCACTTCCACCGCTTTTCCGCTCTTGGCCATGATGTTCGCCCGCAGGGCGCGGTCCATGCCCGCGATGCCGATGGCCGCCAGCAGGGCGCCGATGGTCGTGGGGATCAGGCAGACCAGCAGGGCCACCAGCGTCGGCACGTCGGTGCCCAGGCTCATGACAGCTGTGCCCGGTGAAATCCTTCATGTACACTTCCGACGTTGTAGGCCATCGGCCAGAGCGTGGCGGTCACGATGAGGAAGATCAGCGTGAACGCGGCCAGCACGAGCGAGAGGGCGATTTCATTGGGCGTCCGCTGGCGGATGGCCCCTTCCACCAGGGCGATCATGCGGTCGAGGAAGGAGCCGCCGGGGCTGGCGGTGATCTGGACGACGATCCGGTCGGAGAGGACCCGCGTGCCGCCGGTAACGCCCGAGCGGTCCCCGCCGGCCTCGCGGATCACGGGGGCCGACTCGCCGGTGATCGCCGATTCGTCGATGGAAGCCACGCCTTCGATGATTTCGCCGTCGCCGGGGACCACCTCGCCGGCGACCACTTCCACCCTGTCGCCCGCGCGGAGGTCGGTGGAAACCGCCTGCTCCGTGCGTTCCATCCGTCGCGGAAGCGGCGGGCCGGAGTGGCCCGCCGCGTCTTCCGCAGGGCGTCGGCCTGGGCCTTGCCGCGGGCCTCGGCAATGGCCGAGGCGAAGTTGGCGAACAGCAGCGTCGCCACGAGCCAGAAATCCAGGGCCAACAGATAACCGACGCCCGCCGCGCTCTGGTAGCCCAAGCAGCTTGGCGATCGTGTAGATGATGGTCAGCACCGTGCCGACCTCGACCGTGAACATCACCGGGTTTTTCCACTGGATGTCCGGGCGGAGCATGACCAGCGACTGCCAGAAGGCGGTCTTCAGGAGTTCCGGCTCGAACAGACCGGCCTTTCGACTGTGCGCGGCGGCCGAGTTTGAGTTCTTCGGGAGTAGGGCCGCTGGCCTGTGGTTCCTGGGTAAGCATGCTGGACATATTCAAGTTCCTTGTTTCGGTAGTGCGTCGCATCTTCATCCATTAACAGTTCTGGGTTTACCCTCCAAAAGGCAGCGGCCCGAAATGCTCCGCGACCGGTCCGAGCGCGGCCACCGGGAGGAAGAGCAGCGCCCCGACGAGAATGATCGTGCCGAACAGGAGGCAGGCGAACGTCAGCGTGTCGGTCCGCATCGTGCCGACGGTGAACGGCGTCGGCTTCTTCTTCGCCAGGCTGGCCGCCAGGGCCATCGGTGCGATCACCGGGATGAAGCGGCTGAAGAGCATCACCAGGCCCGTGGCAATGTCCCACGGCCGGCTGTACGGGGCCGGGCTGGCATTGTCGTTAAGTCCCCAGCCGGTGTTCGTACCGCCGAACTCCGAGCCGTTGTTGGCCGAGGCGGAACTGAACTCGTAAACCATCTCCGACAGGCCGTGCGCGGCCGGGGTTGGTCGATCGGACTTCATGCCCCAGTCGGTGGCGGCAAACAGTCCGGCGGGCATCAGGATCAGGATCGGATGCACCAGCAGGGCGATCATGGCCAGCTTCATTTCGCGGGCCTCGACCTTCTTGCCGAGGTACTCGGGCGTGCGGCCCACCATCAGCCCGGCGATGAAGACGCCGACAATCAAGTACAACAGCAGGTTGATCATGCCCACGCCCTTGCCGCCGTAGATGCAGTTGAGCCACATGCCGGTCAAGGGCGAGAGTCCGGCCAGCGGGTTCAGGCTGTCGTGTGAGCAGTTGACGGAACCGCAGGAAATCGAGGTGGTTCCGGTGGCGAACGTCGGCCCGGCGGAAGTGCCGAAACGCAATTCCTTGCCTTCCAGGTTCCCCAGGCTTTGATCGACCGGCAGGCGGGCACGGCCGGCTGTCCGGCGATGGCGGGATGCGCGTCAAGGCGGGATTCGGCTGGAGCGTGTCCCAATAGATGGCCCAGCCGATCAGGCACGACGAACATGGTCATCATCACGCCGAAGATCACCCACGCATGACGCATCTGCCGCAGCATGCGGCCGAACATCAGGACCAGCGCGAAGGGATACAGGCAGAAGTTCATGACCGTGAGGAAGTTGCTCCACGCGCTGGGGTTCTCGTAGGGGTGCGCCGAGTTGGCCCCGAAGAAGCCGCCGCCGTTGGTCCCCAGGTGCTTGATGGGAATGATGGCGGCCACCGGGCCGCGGGAGATCTCCTGCGGTTGCGCCTGGCCCTTGTCGTCGTTGCCCATCGACGCCGGCTCGACCGTGGCGACCTTGGCGCTGCCGTCGAGCGTCATGGGGATGCCGTCGGCCAGCAGCAGCACGCCCATGATCAGGCTCGCGGGCACGAACGTATAGGCGCAGACCCGCCACATGTCGAGGTAGTAATTGCCCATGTGCGGATCGCTGCGCAGAGCCGCGGATGATCGCCGCCAGGCCGCAAAAGCCCACGCTCGCGGAGAGGAACATGTTCCAGCAGACGAAGAATATCTGGCTGAAATAGGAGAGGTGCTGCTCGCCCGAGTAGTGCTGCAGGTTGGTGTTCGTGAGGAACGAAATCACGGAGTTGAACATCGTGGTGGGCGCCAACATGCCCTTGCCGTCCGGGTTGAGCGGCATGAGCGGCTGCAACGACAAGCACGGCAAACCCGAAGACGAACATCAGCGTGTTGAACAGGAGCATCGAGACCGCATATTGTTTCCAATTCTGCGGCCCCGTGTCGACCCGCCGCTCGATCCAACTGCAGCCACCGCGGAGCGCGGTACTGCCCGTCCATGATCCAGGCCAGGTAACGGCTAAAGGGGATCGCCAGCGCCGTGGTGACCGCCAGGATCAGGAAGGGAAGAAACCAGACTTGAAACTGATGGGACATCGTCAAACACCTTTCGTATTGAGAAACGGCTCAGGGGCCATCCGGAAAGTCGGCCGTTGTTTCTGCCGCATGGCAGCCCAACGCGCAAGCGAGGAATGCACCTCGCGCATCGTGCCGAGCCCAGTCCTCGCCGACCAAAGGCACATGGCGCCCACGTCGGGCTTCCATGCCGACTCCCGGTCCAAGAAGCTTCCGGACCGGCCTTCAGAACCACTCCGGCCGCACCAAGGCGGCAAACAGGTAAATCAAAAGCAGCAGCGTTGCTGCGGCGGTCAGCCAGGTCAAAGCAATCACGTCATATCCTTTCAAATCTTGTCGCAGGCGGGTACGCAAGCGAACATCAAGGCGAATGCCGCCAACCCCAAGAGGATCATGGCGGGCAACCATACTGTCAGGTCCATAGCTTTTGCTCCTTGTCGATTCGAGTTTCTCCGGCGCACGTTGACGGCTTGGCGTGCAACGGCACCGTATCTGCATCTGCTCGATTGCATGCGGCGTGCCGAAACTGTGCCAAAATACGCAACTGGCGAACTGGATGGAACTTACGCGGATGTCCCGCAAGCGGCACGCCCCCTTTGACACGGCAGATTGCAAGATGGGTCTGGCAAAATGCACGGCGGTACGACTCAGGAGGCTCAAACACCCACCATGAACATCCTCGTGACTGACGACGCGTCGCTTGAACAGCTTGGAGAGCAAGACCTCGGAGCCCGCGGTAACGCGCAACTCCCCTCTCCAGTCGACACGGTGGACCAACAGCTTTCCTGGCTGGCGCCCGAGGTGGAACTCCAGACAAGCGAGCCGCGCGTCCGCGAGACGCTCGACGTGGCTTTCAAGGCCGCGGCCAGCGAGGCGCCCATCCTGCTCCGTGGCGAAAGCGGTGTCGGCAAGGAAGTCCTGGCCCGGGCGATCCATGCCCGCAGCCCGCGTGCCGCCCATCCGCTGGTCACCGTTCACTGTGCAGGTCTCTCCGCCGAACTCCTGGAAAGCGAACTCTTCGGGCATGGGCAGGGCGGACCTGGGAGCGCGTGCCGAATGCGGTCGGCAAGGTGGCTGTCGCGGAAGACGGCACCCTGTTCCTCAACGAAATCGGCGACCTGCCGCCGGCTTTTCAACCGAAGCTTCTGCGGCTGATTCAGCAGCGGTGCTACGAGCGCCTGGGAGAGTCGCGGACGCGGTGCAGCAATGTCCGCGTCGTCGCGACCAGCAATCGCAATCTGGAGGCCGAACTTGCCGCCGGTCGCTTCCTCGAAGACCTCTATTACCAGTTGAACGTCATCGAAGTCACCTTGCCACCGCTCCGCGACCGACCCGCCGACATCTTGCCCTTGGCGGAGCACCTGCTGCGGTTCTACGCCCGGCAGGACGGCAAGTCGATCACGGGGTTTGCCGGGCCCGTGCTCGATGCCTTTATACACTATGCCTGGCCCGGAAACATCCGCGAGTTGCGGAACGCCGTCGAGCGGGGAGTCATTCTCGCTGCCGGCCCCGTGGTGATGTTGGCCGACTTGCCGTCGCAGATCGCCGACCCAAGCCACGCAGGTCCGGGCGCTGCGGCGCAGCCGAGGACGGCGGACGAGCCGCTGACGATCGAGCAGATGGAGGCGGAGCACATCCGTCGCATCCTGGCGTCCACGGCAAGCATCGGGGAAGCGGCAGCGAAGCTGGGCATCAACCCGAGCACGTTGTATCGCAAACGGAAGAGGTATGGAATCTAAATGGCTTTGCGTGATTCCCGGAGGCGCCAAACGTAGGGTGGGACAAGATCGCGTAGCGAGCGCCGGCCCACCAATTCGTTCGCTTTCCACTACGGCAATTCGTGCGACCAGCCTCCTGGAATCACGCAACTCTATTCAGGGCAGGCGGCCGAAAGTCGTAGAACCGTCCGAGGATGGTGGGACTCGTTTCACTCGGCCCACCCTACTGCCTAGGGTGAGCACCCTCCCTGGCGTTCGGTCAATGTCGAAGCAGCAATACCGCGGAACGCCACGACCCGCCAGCCGTTCGAAACATTGGATCATGATAGCAGGCGTTGTGATCGAGGCCGGGATGTGTCGTAGGGGTGACTTTCGTCGCCTTGCTGCGCGGCGAGCGACTGAAGTCGCCCCTACGATACGCAGATTACCCTTCGGCCCAGCTTAGGCCCGGTTACAGACGTGCAAGACCCCGCAGGTCGCTGCGATTGCAGCCAGGAAGACCGTTAATACTACGAGAGGTTCCATTGCATTTGTTCTCCCGAAAAGGACAAACAGACCCAAGGAAGGATCAATGCGGCAAACGGCCTCAAGCGCCTTGCCGTTGAACGGGACGAGCCGCCGGCGCCGCGGACAATCCGAAACGGCTGCTGCGCATCCAGACGGGATCAGCACGATATGACGCTGAATTCAGCGCGGCAGCAAGCCCGCCGGCTGCCTCGGAGCCATCTTCTTCGTCTTCGGAGGCGATCTGACTGCGGAGGAGCGACCAGACGACCAGGCTGACGGCAATCAGCGTCATGCCGAGGGCCGGGCCGAGGGCATACAGGAATATTGCCGCGCCGACAATTCCCGCCGACTGGGCAAGGAACCCGAAGACATCGTTTCGGGCTGCCGAGTTCCACGGCTGTCGCTCGATTGATTCTCGCGCAGCGTTGACCGCAAACTTGACTTGGGATTGCCATCGAGACCATGATTTCTCTCCTTTGTGACTTGGAGCGGTTGGGTACAAGACCCTTTTACTCCAGTTGCCACATGGGTGTTGCAAGCGGCATGCCGTTGTTATCGCAGCGGCCAGCGAAAGACACGCAAGTGGTGAAGGGAGCAGAAGTTACGCCTGGTCGACTTCGGGACGATGGCCGCACAGTGCAGACCAGATCCATGTGTAAAACGTGCAACCTGCAATCCTCGCCTTGCAAATTGCGACAACTGTAGCTGTCGAAAATTGGTCCCCGCGGATCGCTCATCGCGGAAAGTCGGGGCCAAACTGGATCAACAACCCGCCAGCGACAATCATGGCCAGTCCCAGCCAAGTCGAAGTCGGTACGGTCTCCCGGAAAATCAACTGGCCCCAGAGAACGCTGACCGTGGCGAAAAACGCCACGTAGACACCCAAGAGCTTCGCGAAATCCCACTTCACGAGATTGACGACCACTCCATAAAAGGCCAACGCGGCGCAGCCCGCCGCAATCAAGCCCCATCCGTTTCCCCGTAGCCCTTTGCGAATCAAGGCATCGCCGCCCACTTCCAGAATCGCTGCTGCGATGAACACGACCCAGATCAAGTGGGACATCTACACTTCTCCGAACAGGAACTTGGGCTTGATCGTCCTATGCATTTCACTAGCCAGCTTAATCGTTTCGCCGGAAGTTGCAACTGGTCGTGAGGTTACTCTGGCAAATTGCAATCTCGTTCACGCAATTTGCAATGACTCCTGCCCGGAACAAAACTGTCACTATGTCGTAAGTCATTAGATAGTTGCATGTTGGCGAAACGGGGTATTCCCGGCACGAATTTTGCTTCTTGACACGCGACCCTTGACGCGAACCTCACGCCGCGCGCGGGAAATCAATTGGCGGTTTTCACCACGACAGAATCAAGTCTCAGGAGCGTCGGCTCATGATGGATCTCGTTTACGTGCTGGCGATCATCGGCTTCTTCGGCCTGTGCATTGCCTATACCCATGCCTTCGATAGGATCTGACCCATGGAAAACATCATTGTTGGAATCGTATCGCTGGGCCTTCTCGTGTACCTGTTCTTCACGCTGATCCGCCCGGAACATCTTTAGGATGCCTACTATCAAGTCTTTCAAGCTAGCATTGAGTGGCTTTTTGCTGTTGGCGTTGCGCAAGTATACGAGCGGTAGAAACATGCGGATGTTTTTTGTCGTAGACCCGTTTCGGGGCTGGTTTCTTGGGGCCACGGATGTTCTTGCGGAAGCGATTGAGACGTACATTCGCGGCCAGAGCCTTCAGGATTCGCGCCAACTCGGCAGGATTGAGCAGGGCGAAGTGTGTTGTCCATTCCGCCTCGGGAATGGCGATCATCATCCCGTGGTATGTAGCGGCCACTTCGCCCGCCAGATAATAGCCCGAGAGATCTTCGCGTTTTGCTTTGTCGCCGTGGGTCGCGACCAAAGCGCTTTTCACCACGCTGGTCACGTTGTAGGCCAACAGGGCCACGCAGAAGCTCAACAGTGCCGCGCCGGGATAGCCCAAGGTCTTGATCTCGCCGTTAAATGCCTGGTCCAACTCGTGGAATGCTCTTTCCACCGTCCAGCGATGGAGATAGAGGTTCGCAACGCTGCGGGCATTGGCGACCGTTTTGGGCAGGTTCGTCAACACGTGGATCTCGGTTTCCCCGTCGCGGGTCGGCTCCTTCAATTCGATAGTAACGCGGCGAATCGTCCTCGGTTTTCCCTCCTCGTCCGTTATCTGCATTTGTTGCTCGTAGATCATGCCCCTGGGACAGCGGCCGATCTTGTGGCGCTCGCCCGGCAGTTCGTAAGTCAAGTTCTGCTTGTGTTGGCGAATGACGAACGCCGCGTCTTGGTTCGCGATCCCGAAGAGAAACCCGGTCGTACAGAAGTTGCGGTCAGCGATCCACAGGTCCCGCGCTTCCACGGTCGTCAAGACTTGAGGCAGCAGACTTCGCTCCTGGGCATGTCCATCCTCGCAAGGGAAAACGTCTGTCGCCAGCATCCGATCCGGCTCCAGGACCACCAAGGCATGCCCCGGCAACGGACCGGCGGCAATGCTCCGCAACTCCTCGATGCGGTGTTCGGTGGCAGCCAGATGGTTCCCGTCGAGGATTTTCGTCCGGTAGCCGGCCAGCAGCGGCTGGCGCCGTGGCGCCAACTGCGCGACTATGTCCGCCATCCGCATGGCCGTCTGCCGCACCATCTGTCGGGAAACCTCCGTCTCTATCTGATTGAGCTTGTTGTAGACCGACGTAACCGAGACAGTGAATTCCTCCTCGCGTGCCAGGTAGGCATCGTTGACCGACCTGCGGCCGCCCGTCGCCACAACGGCCAACAGGTTCACGACCGAGGAAAACAAAAGCTCTCCACAACGCTGACGTTTCGCGGTCTTTGAAAAGATCTCGTCCAACAATTCCGCTGTAACGGCATTTTCCAACGTGCCGCGAAACATTACACTCACCGCGCTTTTCGTAGCAAACCGATCGAATATCTCACTGAACATCACTGTGTTACCATCCTAACAAATTGCTCTAAGGTCAAGTACGATAACACATTATTCACAAACTACAACACGTTGGCCAGGCTGCTAGCAATGCTAACACTGACAGCTTGAAAGACTTGGATGCCTACTATGCAATACATGACTTTATCAGGTTGGATCCAGTTTCTGGTGTTTCTCATTGCCTTGGCCGCCATCACCAAGCCGATGGGCATTTACTTGCTGCGCGTGCTCGATCCCGACAAGGAAGGCGGGTTGGGACTGCTGGAGAAGATCCTCGGTCCCGTGGAATGGCTGGTCTACAAGGTGGCCCGCGTCAATCCCAAGAAACAGCAGAACTGGAAACAGTACACGCTCGTCGCTGCTCATGCTGGGCATGGTCACGACCGTCATCAGTTACGGCCTGTACCGCATCCAGGACATTCTCCCCCTGCAGGCGAACATGGCCAGCCTCGGCCAGTCGGTGGACAAGGACGGCGTGATCAACGGCAAGGGGAAGGTGCCCGGCATCATCGCTTTCATCCAGGCCGTCTCCTTTGCCACCAACACCGACTGGCAAAGCTATGAGCCCGAGCAGATGTTCACGCATTTCTCGCAAATCGTTTCCACGGGGCTGCACTTCTTCTTTTCGTCGGCCGTGGGCATTGCCGCGGCCGCCGCGCTGGTCCGCGGCATCGCCCGCCAGCAAACGCGCAACATCGGCAATTTCTGGGTCGATCTGACGCGGATCACGTTGTACCTGTTCATTCCCGTCTGCCTGGTGTTCGCCTTGATCAACGTGTGGCAGGGGATGCCGATGAACTACCGGCCGTATACCCAGGCCACCACGCTGGACCAGTCGGCCGCCACGCCGGACAAGCCCACGGTGCAGCCGATCGTGCAGGGCCCGATGGCCGCCTTCGCGGCGCCCAAGGTGCTGGGCCTGAACGGACCGGGCATCACCGGCGCCGACTGCGCCCACCCCTTCGAAAACCCCACGCCGTTGTCGCAGTTCCTGCAGTTGCTCTTGTTCTTTTCCGTGGTTGCCGGCCTGCCCTATTACTACGGCCGCATGATCAACCACCGCTTGCACGGCTGGAACATCTGGCTGATCATGTTCGCCCTGCTGATCGTCACGAACCTGATCACCTGGTATTTCGAGGCCCAGCCCAATCCGCGGATGACGGCGCTGGGCGTGAGTCCGGCCAACTGCAACATGGAAGGGAAGGAAGTCCGCATCGGCGTCTACAACTCGGCCACGTGGGCCAATAACGTCACGATCACGGCCGAGGGGGCCAACAACTGCCAGCACGACTCGATGATGCCCATGGCCGGCTTCATGCTCCTGTTCAACATGCACATGGGCGAGGTGATCTTCGGCGGCATCGGCAGCGGCCTGTATACGATGCTGGTCTTCATCTTCGTCTCGGTGTTCCTGGCCGGCCTGATGATCGGCCGCACGCCCGATTACCTCGGCAAGAAGATCAATGCCTTCGACGTGAAGTGCTGTTCCCTGCTGTTGCTCATGATCGTGCTGGATACCGTCGGCCTTCACGGCCTGGTCCTGCCTGACCGACTGGGGCACGAAGAACAACGCCAACAACGGGCCGCATGCCTTCAGCGAATTGTTCTACGCCTACAGTTCCGGGACCGCCAACAACGGCACGGCCTTCGGCGGCGTGGGCTACGCGCCGACCGACACGCCTCCCCGACCCGGCCGACAGCACCAAGACGATCACGGTCTACGGCAGCACCATGTTCAACTGGACGCAAACCTTTTGCATGTTGATCGGCCGCTACTTCGAAATCATCCCCGTGATGGCCTTGGCGGGGGCACTGGCCAGAAAGAAGGCCGTGCCCATGCACACGGGCAGTTTCCCGGTGGTCGGGCCGACGTTCTGCCTGCTGGTGGCCGCGGTGATCATCATCCTCGGCGCATTGAACTTCCTGCCCGGATTGGTGATGGGCCCGGTCATCGAACACTTCAAGATGGTCGGATCGAACATCTGTATTACCCTCGATTGAGTCAGAACATCGAGGAATTCATGTCTACCAAAGCACGACAGTCTATTCGACCGCGAGATTGTCGTTCCGGCGATTTTCGACAGCTTCCGGAAGCTCAACCCGGTCCACATGTGGAAGAACCCGGTGATGTTCGTCACCGAGGTGGGGGCGGCGGTCACGACCCTCGATCTGGCCTTCACCAGGCGTTCGGAAGTGGCGTTCGTCTTGCAGATCTCGATCTGGTTGTGGTTCACGGTGATCTTCGCGAACTTCGCCGAGGCCATGGCCGAAGGCCGCGGCAAGGCCCAGGCCGAAACGCTGCGCAGGAGCCGCACCAAGACCCGTGCCAAGCGGCGCAATCCGGACGGCTCGTTCACCTGGCGGGAGGCGGAATCGCTGCGGAAAGGCGACGTGTTCGTCGTGGCGGTCGGCGAGATGATTGCCGCCGACGGCGAGATCATCGAAGGCGCCGCCACGATCGACGAATCGGCCATCACCGGCGAATCGGCCCCCGTGATCCGCGAGGCCGGCGGCGACCGCTCGGCCGTCACCGGCGGCACCAAGGTGCTCTCCGACGAGATCACGGTCCGCGTGACCGCCAACCCCGGCGAGTCGTTCATGGACCGCATGATCGAACTGATCGAAGGGGCCAAACGCCAGAAGACGCCCAACGAAATCGCCCTGTCGATCCTGCTCTCGGCGCTGACGATCATCTTCCTGGCGGTCGTCGTCACGATGATGCCGTTCGGACTTTTCACGCACACCTATCTCGGCGACAGCCCGGCCTACGAGCAGGTCAGCCTGGCCTTCTCGGTCACGGTCCTGGTTTCGCTGCTGGTCTGCCTGATTCCGACCACGATCGGCGGATTGCTCTCGGCCATCGGCATCGCCGGCATCGACCGCATGGTGCAGAAGAACGTGCTGGCCATGAGCGGCCGCGCGGTGGAAGCCGCCGGCGACGTGGACGTGCTGCTGCTGGACAAGACCGGCACGATCACGATGGGCAACCGCCAGGCGACGGAATTCATCCCCGCCCCCGGCGTCGATCCCAAGGAACTGGCCGAGGCCGCGCAGCTTGCCAGCCTGGCCGACGAAACGCCGGAAGGCCGCAGCATCGTGATCCTGGCCAAGGAGCGGTACGGCATCCGCGGCCGGGAAATCCACCAGATGCCGCACGCCGTCTTCGTGCCCTTCACCGCGCAGACGCGCATGAGCGGCGTGGATATCAACGGCCACTCGATTCGCAAGGGCGCCGCCGACAGCGTCCGCAGTTGGATCTGGCGGAACGTATCCCAAGGAAATCGACGAGGCCGTCGATCGCATCAGCCGCCTCGGCGGAACGCCGCTGGTGGTGGCCCGTCAGGACAAGGCCCTGGGCGTGATCTACCTCAAGGACATCGTCAAGGGCGGCCTGCCCGACCGCTTCCAGCGCTTCCGCACCATGGGGATCAAGACGGTCATGATCACCGGCGACAACCCGCTCACCGCCGCGGCGATCGCCAAGGAGGCCGGCGTGGACGACTTCCTGGCCCAGGCCAAGCCGGAAGACAAGCTGGCCCTGCTGCGTGCCGAGCAGGCCAAGGGGCACCTGGTGGCCATGACCGGCGACGGCACCAACGACGCCCCCGCCCTGGCCCAGGCCGACGTGGGCGTGGCCATGAACACCGGCACCCAGGCCGCCAAAGAGGCCGGCAACATGGTCGATCTGGACAGCAACCCGACCAAGCTCATCGAGGTCGTCGAAATCGGCAAACAGATGCTGATGACCCGCGGGGCCCTGACCACCTTCAGCGTGGCCAACGACGTGGCCAAGTATTTCGCCATCATTCCGGCCATGCTGATGGGCGCGTTTCCCGAAGTGGCCCCGCTGAACATCATGCGCCTGCACACGCCGCACAGCGCGATCCTGAGCGCGGTGATCTTCAACGCCTTGATCATCATCGCCTTGATTCCCCTGGCCCTGAAGGGCGTCAAGTTCCGGCCCGCCTCGGCCGTTTCCATCCTCCGCCGCAATCTGCTGATCTATGGCGTCGGCGGGGTCATCTGCCCGTTCCCGGGAATCTGGCTGATCGACCAAATCATCCATTTTTTGAACCTGGCGTAATCGTAGGGTGGCTTCAACCCGCCGCATTGCAGGTGACTTTACCCGCCACTGTCAAATCGGAGGAGTGAATCACTATGAGCAACGCAAAGCCAAACAACGAAAATCCGCAACTCGACGCCACCGATGACCGCGGCGGTTCGATTCTCGGCCACATCTGGGCCTCGATCGGCGTCACCCTGGTACTGGGCGTCGTCTGCTGCGGGCTCTATCCGCTGGCGGTCTGGGCCATCGGCCAGGCCGTCTTCCCCATCCAGGCCAACGGTTCGCTGGTGACGAAGGACGGCACGTTCACCACCGACGACACGCAAGCGGTCGGATCGTACTTGATCGGCCAGAATTTTTCCGCGCCCGGCTATTTTCATCCCCGGCCCAGTTCGGCCGGCAACGGGTACGACGGCAGCAGTTCCGGCGGCAGCAATCTCGGCCCCTTGAGCGACAAGCTGATCAACGGTGCGACGAAGACCCCGCCGCCTCCGGCCCCGGCCGCGCCCGGCCGAGCGCACCGCGCGCCGCCAGCCGCAGCCGCTCCTCCGCCCGCTGAAACTCTCGACGTTCGACGGCATCCGCCTCCGCGTGATCCACTACTGCGTCGACAACGGCATCGCCTTCAAGCTGTACAAAATCAAGCCCGACGGCACCCGCATCGCCGAAGTGCCTTTGTCCACGTATCAAGACAAGGACGGCAACCTGCTGGACACCAAGCTGGTGGACGACTTCCCGCATCCCCCCACCGATCCAGCCGACAAAACCCCTGTGATCGCCGCCGACTTCGCCACGCTGATACCCGGCGATGCGGTGACGGGCTCAGGCTCGGGGCTCGATCCGCACATCAGCCCGGAGAATGCGGCACTTCAGGCCCAGCGCGTGGCGGATGCCCGCAAGCTTCCCAAAGAGAAAGTGCTGGAGCTGATCAAGCAGAACACCGACCAGCCGAGCCTGGGCTTTCTGGGCGATCCGGGCGTCAACGTCCTGATGCTCAACATTGCGCTGGACAAGCTCGCTCCCATTCCCGTGCCGCCCGCTGCTTCCGCGGGGGCCCCGGCAACCGCTCCCACCACGAAATAATTGGTTGCCGCTCCATTCTTTACAGCGGTTCGAACATCTCCCGACGCCTCCGAGGGTCTGCTGCCTTCGGAGGCGTTGTTTTATAACTTTAACAAATTTGTCATGAAGTGCCGTCGATTTGAATCGGCAAACCGGCCCGCGGCCAGTTGACAAAAATGCGCTGCCAGACATCCGCTACAAAGAGCAAGGCTTACCATTCTGGACGCCGTTTGCACGTTTCGGCGCTGATTTGCGGCCCTTTCGGTTCAATCCGCGTTTTTCACTATCCCGATTACTAGCAATGGTGACAGAGATAAGTTTTGCGCGGGGCGGACGTAGGCCGTGCCAAGTACTCCGCCCGCCCGCCGCAACACTTGCACGGACGCCCTCTGTCGAAACATCCCCATTCCATTTTCAGAAAAGATCGCGAACTATGAAAACACTACGATGGGCAATCGCATCGTCGCTCGTCGGCACGTTGTTCGCCGGCACGGCCATGGCGCAACAGACCATGTCGTTTCCGGTGCAACAGCCTAGCTCGATTCAACAGATGGTATATCAGGCGGACGCGTCCGCCGGTTATGCGGCAGCCGATCCGGCTCCGGTGGCGGGGACGGTGCTTCCGGGCTCGCCCAGCAACCAACCGCCCGCTCCGCCGACGGTGAAGCCCGCCGACCAGCCGGCGGCTGAGAAGCCAAAGGAGGAAGGGAAGAAGGAAGAAGAGAAGAAGGAAGAGGAAAAGAAGGAAGACGAAAAGCCCGCCGAGGAAGGCCCCGTCAAGATCTTCCACGGTCCTTGGCTGGATTGTCACCACCTCGACATCCGCGGCTACTTTGATGCCGGCATTACTCTCAACTCGCATAACCCGTCCAGCAGCTTCAACGGCCCGGACGGCTACAACGACCTCTCCGATGAGGCATGTCTCGATCAACTCTACCTGATCGCAGAGCGCCTGCCCAAGGTCGAGAAAGATTGCGGTGTCGACTGGGGCTACCGCGCCGACCTGATGTTCGGCACCGACTGCGCACTTCGTCAGCACGACTCCGAACACGCAGTGGGACAGCAATTGGAACGGCGGCAATTTTGGCGGCGGGCTCAACTATGGCTTGGCCATGCCCCAGTTGTACGGCCAGTTGGTCGTGAACAAGCTGACCCTCCAAGGCGGCCATTACTATGCCCCCTGCGGCTACGAGAACCCCATGCCGACCGAGAACTTCTTCTATTCGCACACCTACGGATTCTTGTACGGGATGCCCACGACCTTGACCGGCGGGATGGCGACCTACAAGCTCCAGGACAAGCTCCTCGTCAATGGCGGCATCGACACCGGTTGGAACAACTTCGAAAGCCCGAACGGCAAACTCAACGCGATGTTCGGCTTCAACTGGACCAGCAAGGACGAAGACGGCAAGATCAACGTGGTCTCCGAATGGTTCATCGGCAACAGCCAACCCGCCGGGATCGGTGATAGCACCCGCGTCGAGTGCTGCACCGACATTACCGTCAAGTTGGGCAAGAAGTGGCACTATATCCTGGAAAACACCGTGTGCCATGATTCCGATCAACTGGGGAACGGTCCGGCCTCGTGGACCGGCTTTACGAACTACCTGATCTACGACATCAACGATTGCTGGGGCTTTGGCATCCGCTACGAGTACTTCGAAGACCTCGATAGCGCCGTGGTGCCCGCCGTTGGTCAAGACCCGGCGCTGCTGGCCTTCTCCCCCACGACGCTGGGTGTGTTGGGCTCGAAGTACAATGACTTGACCATGGGTCTGAACTGGAAGCCGAACAAGAACGTGACCATGCGGACTGAGGTCCGCTGGGACTGGGCCCAGAATTCGGGCACGCCGGGCCTCAAGCCCTACGCCGATGGCTTCGCCAACAGCCAGTTCCTGTGGGGCAACGACGTGGTCGTCCGCTTCTAAGCGGCGAGAATCAAGAATCTGGCCCAAACAACCTTTGGGGTGAGTGTACGTCGGCCGTGCTTCCGGGGCTAAACCCCGCCAGCACGGCCGACTCGTTTTCTTGTTCAGGGCTCTCCTGCATCAACACCGGCGCCCGCGTGACCTACGCCATGAACCGCGACGACGAAGTGCCCTTCTGGCCTGCATGCTGTTTTGCCTCGTCGCCCCGTTCACGGTCGCCGGCATGAGCATTCCGCTTCCATGGTTCACCCGCGCCATCGCTTTCGATACAAGGCGGCCAGCGCCGCGCCGCGCCCAGCAGCGCCAGTGTCGCAGGCTCCGGCACCGCAACGGCGACGCGGGCCGAGACGGCCGGCGTGAGATCGGACATTGCGAAAGTCGCAGTGGGGTCGAAGAGAAAAACACCGCCGGCGCCGACGGTCAAGCTCGTCCCGTCGGGCACGGCGGCGTCGTTAGTCGTAATCAGCGTGCCGGCATCGACATAAGTCCCGCCGCTGTAACTGTTGTCCGTACCGCTGAGGATCAACGTGCCGGAGTCCGCTAGCGCGAGGGACATACTGCCCGACGGCCCGTTACTGATGTTGCCGGCCAGGGTCAACTGCGTGCCGACGGTGGGGGCAAAGGAACCGCTGCTGGTCAACGTGATCGGTGCCGTGATCGTGTGCGTGCCGCCGAGCACCGTAACAACCGCTGCGGCGTTGGCGCCGTTGTTCAGGTTCAACGAACCGGCGCCCACCGCGCCCTGCCCCAGGGTATAACTGCCACTGCCGGTGGTGTTGAAGATTAAGGCGGCCAGCGTCGGCGAGGCCCCGTCAAGGGTGATCGTGGTATTCGTCCCGCCCGTGTTGTCCAGCACCGCTGTATCGTTATAACCGGAGAAGGTGCCCGGGGCGGCCTGCACGCCTTGCCCGTTCGCGTCGGTCCAGTTGCCGCTGGCGCCGCTGCCCCAGGAGGTGGCGCCGTTGGTGCCGGTCCAGCGGCCGCTGCCGGAAAAGACCTGGGCCGTATAGTTCACCGATACGGGGAAGGGCGACTCGTTGGCAAGGCATTCACCGCTGGTCGTCAAGGTGATCGTGCCGCTCAGCGCCACCGCCACGCTGGCCGTGCCGGAAACCACGCGGGTGTCGGTCGAGGTGGAACTGTTGAACACGGTTCCGGTGCTCCCGCCGCTGACCGTCAGGAAACCGTTGTTGTCAATGCCGCTGTTGGTCACGGTTACGCGAGTGTAACGATTGTCGTCGCCGGTGGTGGAAAGCGTGATCGTCTGCGGAGTAACTGCCTGGCCGACGTGGACCAGGCCAAAGCCGGCCGAGCTCGAAGTCACCACGCGGTTGGCGACCACCGTGCCGCTCACCAGCACGTCGAGCGGGGACTCGCTGCTGCCCTGGTTGTTGACGCCGCCCGTGCTCCCGGCGCCATCGTTCCCGCTGTTGTTGATCTGGAGCGTCCCGCTGTTAGTGCCCAGCGCATCAACCACGCTCGCCAGGAAACTGCCGCTGCTGCTGCCACTGATCGCGCCCGGGCCGTTGTTGGTCAAATTGGAATACGTGGCCGAACCGGACGCCGTGAGGCTGAATCCGGTGCTGTTGCTGCCGCCCACCTGGCCCACGGTAACCGTCTGGCTGGGCACGGATCCGGTCATCACCCGGCCCAAGTTGACGGCGGTCGTGGAAACACCAAGGACCGAGTTGTTGCCCGCCGCGATCACGTCCAGGTCGAGATAGCCTGGGTCGCTGGTGGCGTCCAACGTGTACTTCACGGCGTTCGAAGAGGACGCAGGCAGGAGGAAGTTGCTCGCGGCGGCGGCCAGCGCCGCCGCTGTTGCTGTCCTGCAGCAAGCGATACTGGGCGCCCGCGGCGCCGGGCAGCGACGAGAGCGCGATACTGGTGCTCGGGCTGATTGCCAGCGCGCTGGCGCTGCTATTGCTGATCGTGATCAGGTCGCCGCTGTAGCTCGTGCCGGAAAGCGGCGAACCGAGGTCGAAATTCAGAGTCGTCAGGTTCGAGGCCGTCGCCAGACCGCCGACGGTGAGATCGCCGAACTGCGTCGGCGCGGGGCCCGGCGCGATTACATAGGGACCCGTGCCGCTCTGGACGCTGCCGCTGATCGACACGTTTCCCCCGCCCGTCGTCAACGTGCCGCCGTTGATCGTGACGTTGCCGCTGCCCAGGGCCGAGCCGCTGGCGCCGTTGGCGAGGAACAACGTCCCGGCGTTGAGGTACGTACCGCCGGAGTAGCTGTTGGCGGTGTCGAGCGTCCATGTGCCGCTTCCCGCCTTCGTCAGCGAGCCGGTGCCGAGATTCAGCGGTGTGCCCACTTCGCCGCCCTGCGTGCTGCTGCCTTGCAAAGTCAGGTTCGCACCGGAACCGGACGAATACGTGACGGAATTGCCATTTCCGGCGAGCTTGAAGACGTCTGACTGATTCGGCCCGGAGGCGTCGATCGCGGCGTTGCCCGTAAGATTGATTACGCGGGTCGTGGTGGCATGGTCGCCGGTGAATCGCAGCGTGGTGCCGCTGCCCAGGTTGATCACGCTGTTCGTCCCGCTCGGGTTCCCCAGCGCGGTGCTGGCGCCGCCCGCCGCGCTGCCGATCGTGGTGAATTCGAGCGTGCCGGCGTTGACCGAGGTCGTGCCGGTGTAGTTGCTCGTTCCGGTCAGCGTCAGCGTGCCGCTGCCCGTCTTGACCAGACTCATCGTACCGCCGTTGCTTTGGAACGTGCCGGCGAAGGTCGAATTGGTGGCCGTGTTGGTGGTCAAGGTGAAGGAGTTGTTGCCGTTGAAGGTGGTGATTACCGCACCGGAGTTCCCGGTCAACGCGCCCACCGTGGGACTGTAGCCGTGCAGATCGAGCGCGGCGCTGTTGACCGTCAGGCTGCCGGAGTTGCCCAGAGCGCTGGCGTTACCCATTTGCAGTGTTCCGCTGGTGACGATCGTTGCCCCGCTGTACGTGTTGCTGCCAGCGAGTGCCAGTGTGCCCGAGCCCCCCTGGGTCAGGTTGCCGGAGCCGGAAATAACCCCGCCGTAGGTATAGCCATTGGCGAGGTTGAAAACGAGTGCCGAGTTGTCGGTGATGCCTCCCACGGCACTTACACTGCCGGTGCTGCCTCCCGTGCCGATCTGCAGTGTGCCGGCGCTGATCGTCGTGCCGCCGCTGAACGTGTTGCTGCCGATGAGTGCCAGCGTGCCCGGGCCGGCCTGGATGAGGCTGCCGTTGCCGGAAACGACGCCGCCGTACGTTTGCCCCGCGGGATTGGCGAAGACAAGCATACTCTGGTTCGCGATGTTGCCCTGGACGTAGCCGTTGTTGATCGAGCCGTCGCCCAGTTGCAACGTGCCGGCGCTGATCGTCGTGCCACCCGTGTAGGTGTTCGAGCCGGAGAGGATCGCCAGGCCGCTTCCTTGGACCGTCAGGCCGCCGTTGCCGCCGAGCGAGCCGGCAAGCGTGCCCGAGTAATTGTTGGTGTTGATCGTCATGCCGCTGGAACTGATGGCAAACGTGCGTCCGATGGAAACGTCCGCGGGCGTGTTCTGGCCGAACTGGAGCGTGCCGCCGTTGAAGGTGAGCGGGCTGGCGCCGAAGTTCGACGCCGTCGCGATCATCGTGCCGCCGGCCTGGACGACGGTTGGACCGGCGATCAGGCCGCCGGTGCCTTGCAGGATGCCGGCGACGTTGAGTTGCGCGGAGGTCAGGGTGTTGCCGCCAAGGTCGAGCGTGCCCGGGGCGTTGACCGCAGCCGTGCCGGAGACCGTCAACGGGCCGCCCAAGGTCAGTTGGGCCGTGTTGACGCCCGTCTGCGCCCCGACGCTGAGCGCGGCGACCGTGGTAGCCGACGTCGGGCTGGTCACGGCTGCGTTGCCGGCGGGGGCGATTACGACCGAGTTCGTCACCAGCGGCGTGGAGGGGGCCGTGGCCAAACCGGTCACTTGGACGGAGGTAGAGGTGTAGACCAGGTTGCCGGCGGTGAGGGCATTCAGATTCCAGTTGGCGGCCGTGCTCCAATTGTTGTCCGAGCCGCCGAGCCAGAGGACTACGCCGCTGGAGGCCCGCGAGAAGTTGAGCGTCCAGCCGCTGGAGGGCCCCGTGCCCGAGGTCCATTGGGCGATGGTGGCGGTGGTGGCGGGAGTGTCGCCGCTGGAGAGCGAGGGGTAAACCGTGACCTGGCTGGCGGAGGACAAGTTGCCGGAGATGTTCAACAGGCCCGCGGAGGCGGCGCCGACGGCAACCGCCATCGATGCAGTGCCACCGGACCCCAGTGCGACGCTGCCGCTGGTGGCGATGCTCAGGGTTCCGACACCCGCGACGCCGGGCGTGATCCAGCCGCCGTTGTTGACGGTTACCGCGTTGTTGAGCGACGGGTTGCCGATCGAACCGGTGCCGCTCAGGACCGCGCCGCTGCCGACGGTGACCGGGCTGTTGGACAGTGTGCCGTTGATCGCCACTGCGCCGGCATTGACCGTGGTGCTGCCGGAGTAGGTATTCTGGCCGTTCAGCGCGAGCGAACCGCTGCCCGACTTGACGAGTCCCAGGGTCCCCGAGGGACCATTTTGTAATACGCCGCTGAAAAGGTTGGTCGCATTGGAGTTCACGGTCAGGACGTCCGTACTGCCGGTCGTCGATCCGCTTTCGATGACCGCCGACGTCGAGAGGGGATCGCTGGCCAGTCCGCTGATCGTAACGCTGTTGCCGTTGAGTTCGAGTGTGGCACCGGTGTTCACGCCTGAACCGAAGGTCACGTTGTTCGCACCGGTGGCGTTCAGGGCCCCGCTACTGGCCAACTGCACGGTTCCACCGTTGATGTAGAGGCCGCCGCTGAGGGTATTGCTGCCGGCCAGCACGAGGCTGCCGGCGCCCGCTTTGGTCACCGCGACGGCCGCTCCCGGCGCATTATCCGTGATCGAGGCGTTGATCAGCAGCGGGCTTGTCGAGTTGTTGTTGAGGATCAACTCGCCGCCTTGGGACAAGTCGGACTTGCCGGCGGTGAGCGTACCGTCGCCGGGATTGGCGCCGACCGTCAGGCCGCCGGCGGTCGGCGAAAGGAGGATGCCGCCCGACGGCCCCAGGCGGAGCGTGCCGGAGGCCAGGGCGATGATCGTCGGACCGGTCGCATTTTGGAAGATCGTGTCGACGTTCACGGTCGAGGCTGCCAGCGTGTCGCTGCCGCCGGTCGTCACCGCGCTGATTTGGATGTTCGTCGTGGCGGTGCCGTTGATCGCGCTGCCCTGGGTGTTGAAGTTCTGATAGCCGGCGTAGGGCACAACCACGTCGGAACCGTTGTTCGCGGCATACCCACTGCCGCCGAGCACCGTGGCCCAGCCGCCGAGAATGCCGGTGGCGTCGTCGGCCTGGTGCGTCTTGATGACGGCCGTGCTGCCGAAACCTCCGTTGCTCGCAGTGAAGTCCACCAGGGCGCCGGTGACGCGGTTGATGCCCGAGGTGCCGGCCGACCCCCGGAGATCGACGGTAGTCTGAGTACTGGAGTTGTTGGCATCGATTACCGACGAGCCCGGATTGAGCGTCAGGCCGCTGAAGGTCTGGGAACAGGTGAAGGTCGCCGCGGAGACCGTGACCCCAGCGCTGGTCGAATTAGTCGTCGTGGATTTGCTCAAGGTAAACGTGGTCGGACTGGTAACGGCAACGACGTACGTGCCGCTTTGGAAACCCGCCGAGGTTACGACTTCGCCGGGCACGAGTCCGCCGGTCGAGGTGACGCTGACCGTGGAGCTGCTCGTGCCGGACCAAGTCGCCGAGCCAAGGCTCGCCGCAGTTCCGCTGGCGCGCCCTTTGAGCTGGAAAACGCCGCCGGCCGAAACCAGGGGCGAAGCACCAGTGCCGAACTGATTTGACAGCACCGTGTTGCTGTTGACGGCGTATTGGCTGTAATCGAAGGCCAGCGTCCCGCCGCTCGCCTGCGTCGTCCCAGAATATGGATTCGACCCATTCCCGCCGATATAAGTGAACGCGCCGCTGCCCACCTTGGCCAGCGACAAGGCGGCTGTCGCCGTGGCACCGTAGGGGCAATTGTCGATCTGTCCGGCAAAGGTGGTCGAGGTATTATCGCCGCCGAGTGTGATGGTGGCCGGAATGGTCGAGTTGTTATCGACAGTTCCAGCGGCCCCGATTGCTCCAGAGAGCGAGGCAATCGTGTTGCTGAATCCGTTGAGCCGAAGATACGCGTTGCTGGTGGTCTCGACTACGGTTGAACTCGGGCTGAAGCCGGTCGTCGATCCGGCCTCCAGAATGCCGGGGCTCAAGGTAGTTGGGCCAGCGTAGGTGTTACTGCCCGAGAGGATCAAAGGCGCTTCGCCGTAAGTGACCGTGATGCCATTGGCACCACCGACATTGCCGGCGATTTCGTCCGATCCTTGTGAAATCGTACTACCGTTGCCACCACCGCGGACGGCAATCGTGGGCGTAACGTTCAGCGTAATCGGGCCGCTGAGTTTGATCTTGCTGCCGTCCTGATAGGTACCGAATTCAAAGTTGCTATTGATGATTACCGGATTGAAAATCTGGCGGACCTGCCCACTGGTACCAGTATCCGACGAAAGTACGGTACTGTTACTATTGATCACGAAGGTGCCGGTGCCGAGCGGCCCGGAAATGATATTGCCGACACTACCCTGGCTGGCCTGGGCGAGTTGCAGTCCTTGTGCGCCCGCAGCGTTCACGCCACCAGAAAACGAATTCGTCCCGGAGAGGGTAAAGTAGCCCTGGGTCAGATTCAGGCCGCCCGGACCACTCATCGGGCCTGTCAGCGATACGTAATTGTAGCTCGATACGCTGTTCGTCCCCGCGCTCACGATTGCCGAGCCGGTCAGAGTCAAGTTACCTAAACCATACCCACTTAGTAGGATGCCGGATGTACCGTCACTGAAAACCAGCGGATTGTTGATGGTTCTCATTGAAGTATCCGTGGGGCTAAGCGACCCTCCGCCGGCGAACGTAATCGGACCCGTACCCAAGGGCCCGGAGACGAGAGCGCCGCCGGACAGTACGCTATCGGTGCTGACTTTTACACCCCCGCCAGCTATCGTGGTCCCGCCAAGATAGCTGTTAAATCCCGTGATAGTACAATTGCCTCCGTTGAGTTTCAGGCCGCCCGGGCCACTCATCGAGCCTGTCAGCAAAGCGCTACTGTTGTAGGCGGTTGAGATGGAATTCGTCCCCGCGCTCACAGTCGTCGAACCGGCCAGGGTCAAGTTGCTGCTCGAAACCGAAGCGAGATTGACGCCGGCTGTGCCGTTGCTGAAAACCAGCGGGTTATAGACAGTTAACGGTGTGGTATTGTTGGGACTGAACGACCCCGCGCCGGTGAACGTAATCGGACCCGTGCCCACGGGCCCGGAGACGATATTGCTGCCGGACAAAACACTTGCGCCGGTGAACTGGAGATTCGCGTTGCCGCCGCTGAGAATCGTTCCTCCGCTGTAAGTGTTCGAACCGGATAGGACGAGCGGTCCTCCACCTCCCGTCAAATTCAGGCCGCCCGCCCCGCTAACCGCGCCTGTCAGCGAACCGCTGCTGTTGTAGTAGACCGAGACGTTATTCGTCCCCGCGCTCAAAGTTACCGAGCCGGCCAGAATCAACTTGTTGTTCCCAACCGAGCCTAAAGTGATGCCGGCTGCGCCGTTGCTGAAGACCAGCGGGTTATACAGGCTTATCGGCGTTGTCATGCTGGGACCGAACGACCCTCCGCCGGTGAACGTAATCGGACCCGTGCCGAAGGGCCCGGAAACGAGATTGTTACCGGATAAGATACTACTGGCGCTGAAGGTTACGGTCCCATTTCCGCCCAGCGTCGTTCCTCCGCTATAGGTAGAGTTCGACCCGGAAAAGAGCATGCTGTTTCCCGACGATTTCACGACCGCTCCGGCCCCGCTAATCACGCCAGCGAACGTCTCGGACGTAGTATTTCCACCGGTGATAGTCAACGTACCGGAGCCTAGCGTGATGGTTCCACCCGCGGTGCCGCCCCCAGAAAGGTATTGAACCTGCTGGTTTTGGCTGTTGAGATCCCAAGTAGCGCCTGCCGAATTGGCAAGGCTCAATGTCGTGCCGACCGGCAAGTCATTGTTTCCGTTGGCAAGCTGCAGGGTCCCGCCGTTGATGGTCACGGTGGGGCTTTGCGTGCTGTTGTTCGAGCCCGAAATCTGCAGGAGCCCGGATCCGGTCTTCGTCAGCCCCCCGCTCCCGCTAAAGCGCGGGCCGGTGAAATAGGTCGTGCCGGAACCGGCAACCGTGAGGAGGTAGCTGCCGTTGTTGATGCTGTTGGAAATCGTGAGCACGCTGGCCGAGTTGTTGGTGAAGGTCTGGCTGCTGCTGAACGCAAGCGGCACGTTGAAGGTCGCTGCGCCGGCGTTGGCATACATCGTGATGCCGTTGCTGCCCGTGGTCAGCAGCGAGCCGCCGAGAGTGAGCGCGCCGGCAGCGGTGGTCCCGTCGCCGATCTGCACGCCGGAGACGGCCGCCGTCCCCGAATTGGGCTGAACCGTGTACGAGGTCTGGTCGAATAGGGCGATATCAGAAACTCCCGGAGCGGTGCCGGTATTCCAGTTGCTTCCGGAGGACCAGGAAGTCCCGCTGCCATTGTTGATCCAAAAAACGGTTGCCGCCCGCGCAGGAACGAAACCGCCCACCACAAGAAGGAGGGCCATCGACAACGCGCAGAGCAACTTACCTAAAATACGGGACATGGCAGGCAGACCTCATGAGTTCCAAAATCTCAATTCCAAAAACACAAGGTGCAGCATACCTTCATCGCGCTAGCGGAGTGCGAATTGCGTGTAAGGATTCCGTTAGCGTTTTGTTACGCTTTCGTGAGGGCGGCTGAACAACGCTTGCTCCTTGTTCTTTGCGGCGAAGTCTGCTAGATTTTACCGGCTTGATCAGACCAAACTCGCAACGCTAAGATCCAGCGTCACAATGGAGACACAACGCATGATGTTTATACCGAGCTTGCCCTTGCGCGGAGCACCGATCTCTAAAGGCCCATGTTGGCCCGCCACCGTAGCGCTGGCAACGTGGCTCGCGTGCCAGCCGATGTGCCGGGCCGACGACCTGGCGAACTTCCGGGCTTTGCCCGACAATCGCATCGCGATCCGCACGTCGTTCGGACTTCGCGAGGCCCAGGCGACGGACGCCACGCACGTCCGCCTGGTGCTCGGCATAAGCGTCACGCCGGCCGCCGGTCGCGCCGCCTCGTATCGCATCCTCAGCTTTCGTGAAGACGACCAAGGCCGTCCGCTGCCGAATCAGGATGACCACTATGCATACGACAAGTTCGTCGCGCCGTTGAAAGCCGCGGCGAAGAGCGAACTGGAGGTCGCCGGGCCCGCCGGTTGTCCGTTTTCCCGCTTCGAACGCACAGAGGTCGTGCTTGAGTTACCGACGCCGCTGAAAGAGAACGTCGCGTACTATGTCGTGGCGCAGGGCTCGCAGGCCGAGATGGTTACCGGCGGACATACCGCCCAGTCGTTCGTCTATCGCACGGAGAAGGCAGTCGGCGAACCGGCCTCGCGGACGGCGGCCGATGACTGCCTGGCTGCCGATCCGGCCGTGAACCTCGCAGTGCTTGGGTTGCGCCAGATCGAATCGGTCGGCAGTGGGATCCTCAAGCTCGAGTTCGGACCGGCTTTTTCCACGGAAGCCGCCCACCGGATGCAGAATTACCACATTCGCGTCCAGGGCAAAGAGGCATGTGTCGTTCATTTCGGGCGGATCACGCGGGTCGATACGTATCTGCCCACCGGCTGGCCTTTCGTGGCGATCCCGATGCACGAGATGTTCCTGCAACTGGATCGCGAACTGGAGGAAGGCGACCGCGTCGACGTGGAGGTCGATACCAACATCACGGCGGCGGCTCGCAGCGCCGCGCTGGTGTTTCACGCCGCACAGTCGCTGAGCAATTCGATCAAGGTCAACCAGGTCGGTTACTTGACCGACTCGCCGGTGAAGATCGGCTATCTCGGCCGCTGGATGGGCTCCTTCCCGGAAAAGACCGTCGCTGCCGGCCCGGAAGAGCACAAAGACGCCCAGGCGTATTGGAACGAACTAGTGCCTGCCAATCCGGACAAGAACGAAAAGGCGGCCGAAAACGTAGCGCGCGAGACCTCGGGCGGGGCGGCGCATGATGGTCCGGCCCCGACGGCCCTCGGATTCCGCGAACCGCCGGAGTTCGACGTTTGCCGCGAAGAAGACGACCGCGCGGTCTATCACGGCAAGGCCCGCTTCGTACATCGCGCGGGCGAGATGAACGAAGGCGTCTACAAGGTCGACCATTCGGGCGAGAACGTCTACCTGCTGGACTTCACGCCGCTGGCGACGCCGGGCCGTTATTATCTTCGCGTGCCCCGCGTGGGGCGCAGCCTGCCCTTTGCGATCGGCGACGATGTCTACCAGAAGGCATTTGCGGTGCAGTCCTATGGCGTCTTCGCGCAGCGCTGTGGCATGGCTCTCGAACCGCCCTTCTCCTCCTGGCGGCGAATCGCATGCCATAACAAGGGTCTGGCGGCCACGACCCAGATCAAGAACGAACCGCACGAGATCCAGCGCGACCTGCCGCGGAAGGTCGTCCTGGCGCCAAGGCCGGCCACCGAAGACCCTGCTTGGGAACAACTCAACACCGATCAGAGCCTGCTTGCCCGCTATCCCTTGGATGGCGGTTTTCGCGACGTGGCCGGCCATGGTCACGATCTTGCGCCGCTGGGACCGGCGAAGCTCTTCAGCCCCTGCAAGGCGATTCTTCCCCGGGCCGCCCGCGTCTGGGGGCCCACCGCGGCGGGCAACGGCAACGGCGCCCGGACGCACGGAATCGAAGTCAGCGACACCGCCGGCCTGACCATCGCCGGCTGGTTCAAGAAGGACGAGAACAATGACTTTCACGGCGTTCTGTTTGGCCTTGGCCAGCCGGGCTGGGACCAACCGAGCCTGTTGGTCACCGTCGGCTGGGGCGTGCTGGAGTTCACGGCGGGGAAAATGAGCCCCTCGACGCGGCACGCACGGATCAACGACGACCAGTGGCGCCACGTGGCGTTGGCCGTCGATCCCGCCGGCGCGAATCCTCGACGGGCATCGCTCTATGTCGATGGCCGGCCGGTTGCGACGGGCAAGGCGACCGCGCCCATCCGCGGCGAGTTTTCCCTGGGAACGATCACCGGCAACGGGGCCGGGAACGCGTTTTTCGCCGATTTTCGCCTCTATGGCCGACGTCTGACGACGCAGGAGATTGAGACGCTGGCCGCACCCCGCCCCGCCGAGGCGCCGGTGATTATTGCGGCGCACGGCGGGCACCACGATGCCGGCGATTACAACCCGCGCTCGCACCTGGACGTGGCCCAGACGTTGATGGACGCATACGAGATCGCGCCGCAGAAATTCTACGACGGGCAGTTGAACATTCCGGAAAAGGGCAACGGCATCCCGGACATCGTGGACGAAGCGGCCTGGGCCTTGCGACTTTGGCACGATCTTCAGGACGAAGACGGCGGGGTCCACAACGGCACGGAGTCGGCCGGAGATCCGAATTTCATCGAGACCGTCGAACTCGATCCGAAAGGCGATTACGCCTACGCCAAAGACGCTGCCGGCTCGTTCTGGTTTGCCGGGGCGGCGGCGCAGGCGGCGCGGATCTGGAAAGAACTCGGCCGCGACGAACAGGCCGCCGCTTTCCTGCAGCGTGCCCGCCGGGCCTATGCCTGGGCCGAAGAGCATCCGCCCCAGGTCCGCAACGCCGCGCAGTACGCCGTCCAGTGGCTCAATCCCAAGTCCTACGCCGCAGCCCAACTGCTGCACACGACCGGCGAAAGCCGCTTCAACCGCGATTTTCTCGAGGTCTGCGTCTGGTCGCGGAAGAGCGATGCCGAGATCGAGGTCTACAACCGCTACGATCAGAGCCTAGCCGCCTGGGGATACATCAACTGCCCGCCGGCGGCAACCGATCCCGCGGTCCGCAAGGCCGTGGAAAAAGCGATCATCGCCCGCGCGGACCTCTTCATCCACTATTGCGAAAAAATGTCCTACGGCTTCATCCGCCATCCTTGGGCGCCGATCAATTGGGGGACGGGGGCCTATGAAAATAATCTTCCCCCGTTGATCTGGGCCTTCAAGCTCACCGGCAACGCCAAATACCGCGCCTGGATCATCCGTACGTGCGACAACACGCTGGGGGCCAACCCCCTGAACCGCAGCTATATTGTCGGGCTCGGCACGCGGACGGTCCGCGCTCCGCTGCACAACAGCCGTTATTGCCATCGGGGGGAAGTCGTCGACGGGCAGCAGGTCGAGGGGCCGCTCCAGGCCGGCGAAGGCTACCGCGTCAGCGATACGGCCTACCCGTCCCTTCGCCCCGACTTTGCCAACCTGCAATCCTTCGTCGATTGCCACTTCGCCATCGGCATGGACGAAGGGCTCGTGGCCTCGCAGGCCAAGAGCATGGCAACCTTCGGTTTGCTTTTGCCGGATCGGAAGCGATGAGGGATGAAGCGATGAGGGATGAAGAAAGGATGAGGGATCCGGGATCAGGGATTAGAGATGAGCTTACCTCTCTCTCATCTGTCATCCCTCATCCCTCGTCTTTTATCCCTCATCCCTCGTCTTTTATCCTCCGCAAGCACCGGTCCGCGGATGGGGACGTCAAGGATTTTCTGCGGTTCGGTTGACCAGGCATTGACGTCGTAGCGATAGGGGATCGCCACCAACCGCCGCGGGCCGATCCGCAGGACGGTCATCTCGCGCATGCCGTTGGGCGCGGGTGACGGAAGTTGCACGAAGTTCAAGTCGTGGTAGCGCGTCACTTTCGCCTTGTGGTAATGCCCGCCCAGGATCAAGATCACGTTGGCGTCGCCCAACGCCTTGACGAACTCGTCGCGATTGGTGATCGCGTCGTAGCAGAGGTGCAGGGCGACGACGACCGGCGTGCGGCGATCGAGCACGGCGAGGTCCTTGCGGAGGAATTCCAGGGCGTCGCGATGGACCGCCTGGGCGGGCGAGTTGAGGCTTTCGTCGTATTTCGCGAAGAGGACGACGAAGTGTACCCCGCCGCGCTCGATCGTATAGCACAGCGAACCATACCTGGCGACGTGCCATTTCTTGACCGTCTCGGTAGGATGCAAGCCGCCTTCATCGTGGTTCCCGACGACGTCGAAGCTTGGGTATTTTAGCCGCCCGGTGATCAGCTTGTCGTAGGTCTTGATGGCGGCGGCGGTCGGCACGTCGGTGATGTCGCCACAGCCGATCACGAACGACGGCGTGGCGACCGTGCCGCCGATACTCTCGGGAAACCGGGTGCCGGGCAGCGCGTTCATCGCGTCGATGGCGCCGAGCAGATGGCGACCATCGCCGTCGGCGCGGACGTGCTGGTCAGACCAGCCGAAGAAGGTCAGTTCCTGCTCCGCGGCTGTGGCCCGGCCCGCGAGAAACGCCACGGCGAGAGTCAGCAGCACGGAGTTTACGATACGAAGGATGGGCATGGGGATACTTTCCAGTCGGGATCTTGGCAGGAGAAAGCGTGATCGATGGCTCCAGTATACCAGGAGATGCTTGGCGCGTCGGCCTCCCCAATAGAAGGATAGACTCCCGGCGGAGAATTCAATCGGCAATCACATTCATTCATTTCCCGCGAGGAATGGAGACCTTTCATGAATCCCATGTATACTCTCGGCGGCGTCCTGCTCATCTCGGCCGTTTCTGTTGCCGGGGCCCAGCCACCGTCGTCGGGCTCATCCGCGGACGCCTTGGCCCAATATACCATCGTACACGCCACCGATTTCGGCAAAGCGCTCACGCGCCGGATTCCCGCCGCCACCACCGTCCGCTCGGCCCTGCAATCGACTTTTCCGGATTTGGCGAGATTCTTCGGTGCGCGCCCCAACATCCTGGGCGCCTATGAAGATCAAAAGGACAACAAGTCCGTCTGCGTGGAATTCTCCGCACGACTGAATGGGCAGCAGATCAGTGGCGTCGTCTCGGCCAGGCTCGGCGATCAGGGCGCCACGGTCGTCGTGGTCTACTGTCGGGCGGATGCGCCGAAGGCTGAATGGATAAAGCTGATCGCCGCGCCGGCGCCTGCGGCTGCGGCCGCGATCGCCGGCGCTGCCGGTGTCAGCGGCATTACGGGGAATATGAGAACGGCAGAAACCATCGCCGCCCAGAACCGGGCTTGGGAAAGGAACCAGTTGATCATTGCCCGCAGCCACGCCGATTTCGACGAGACCATCCGCGGCTATCGCACCGTCGAGGACATCACTGCCGGCGACAGGACCAGCGTCGATCTGGGCGATGTTCATCGGATCGTCGAAAAACTGAACGAACACGATCCCGGCCGCTACAGGGAAGTACCGTTACGGGACGAGTTGTACCCGATGCCGGGGCGATGAGGAAAATCGCGCGCTATTTTTCCGGGGCGATCACGGGCGGGCGATCTTCAGGTCGCTGCCCCCAGGTCCTGTTCGGTTTCGGACCCATTTTCAGGACCAACTCGCCGCCGGCCACCAACTCCCCGTGGCTGAACCAAGACCGCGTCAGCGGCCGGCCGTTGAGCGTCGCCGACTGGAGATACATGTTCCGGGCCGAATTGTTTTCCGCGATGAGGGTAAAGGTCCGGCCCTTGTGATAGCGCGGATCGAGGTGGATCGTCGCCTTCTTCACCAGCGGGCTGCCGATCACGTAGACGCACGACGTGGGGTTGACCGGATAGAACCCCAAGGCGCTCAGCACGTACCATGCCGACATCTGGCCGCAGTCGTCGTTGCCGCATAGCCCGTCCGCGGTGTTGAGGTACAAGCTGGTCATCACTTGGCGGATGCGGGCCTGCGTCTTCCACGGCGCGCCGGCGTAGTTGTACAGGTAGGCCACGTGGTGGTCGGGCTCGTTGCCTTGCACGTATTGCCCGATCAGGCCGGTGATGTCGGGCGTCTCGGCGGCGACAATTGGACTGTTGTCGGTGAACATCTTGTCGATCTTGGCCGCGAATGCCTGGTTGCCGCCCATCAGCCCGACCAGCGCCGGCACGTTCTGCGGCACGAAGAAACTGTATTGCCAGGCCGTGGCCTCGGTGTAATCAGCCCAGAAAAGCTGGTAGGCGCTGAACGGCTCGCGCCACTTGCCGTTGGGCAGCTTGCCGCGCATGAATCCCACGCCCGGATCGTACACGTTGCGGTAGTTCTCGGAGCGGGCGAAGAACAGTTTGGCGTCTTCCGTCTTTCCCAGCAGTTGGGCCATGCGGCCCAGGCACCAGTCGTCGTAAGCATACTCCAAGGTCCGCGAGACGGACTGGTTCTGCTGGCCCCGCGGCGTGGTTGTGTCCGTGCTGGAGGGGACGTATCCCTTGGCGCGGTATTCGGCCATGTGGTCGCGGTCCTGCATCAAGGCGTCGCGTGCCGCCTGGTAGACGGCTTCCGCGTCATAGCGGCGAAATCCCTTGGCGTATGCCTCGGTAATCACCGGGACCGCATGGTTGCCGATCATGCACCAGGTCTCGTTGCCGGCGAGCGACCAGATCGGCAGCGTGTGCCGGCCGAACTGCCGGTAGTGGGCCAGCATGGTGGCGACGAAGTCGTCGACCCGCTGGGGTTGCACGATCGAGAGCAAGGGGTGCTCCGCCCGGAACGTGTCCCACAACGAAAACGTACAATAGTTCTGGAACCCTTCCGAGCCGTGGACCTTGTGATCCAAGCCGCGATAGCCGCCATCCACGTCGTTGTAGAGCGTGGGGGCCAGGCTGGCGTGATAGAGCGCGGTGTAGAACACGTCGCGCGTGGCCGGGTCGATGGCCTCGATCTCGATGCGGCCCAGCACGTCGTTCCAACTCGCGGCAGCGGCGGCGGCCGTTGCCTGGAAATCCCAGGCAGGGATCTCGGCGACCAGGTTCTTGCGGGCCGCCTCGACGCTCACGCCGGAAATACCCACCTTGACCAGGATCGGCTTACGCGAGTCCTTGTAGCCGACGCGGACTGACACCTTGCTCCCCTCATCCTTAACCACGTCATCGAACGGCCTAGAGAACTCGGCCACGAAGTAGCAGGTCTTGTCCGGCGCCCATCCCTTGCTGTGGCGATAACCGCTCAGCACGTTATCCTTTTCCACGGTCACGGCGCCTCCCAGGGTATCGCCCGCCGGATCGTTCGCAATGCCGCGGAACAGGTCGAATAACAGGCTTGCGGGCTGGCCTTCGGAAAAGCTGTACTTATGGAACCCGGCGTGGGCGGTCGCCGTCAATTCGACCTTCACCTTGGGATTCTGCAAGACGACACTGTAGTAGCCGGACCGGGCCACTTCATCCTTGTGCGAGAAAGGGCAAAGGTATCCTTCCTTATTCTTTGGCGGCGGCGTGGGACCCAGCGGCGTAATGCGGATATCGCCCAAGTCCGGGCAGCCCGTCCCGCTCAGGTGGTTATGGCTGAAGCCCAGGATCGCCTTGTCCTCATAATGATACCCGGAGCAATGTTCCCACCCGGCCAGTCCCGTATCAGGGCTGAGTTGGACCATGCCGAACGGAACGGTCGCACCTGGATACGTGTGCCCGAAGGTCGCCGTTCCGACCATCGGGTGGGCCGACTCCAGAGCCGTGGGCTCGCCGGCGGGGCACTCGGGCGGCAGGGCCAGGCACATACAAAAGGCGATGGAAACAATGGAAGTCATCAGTAATCTCATAACGGTGAATCTCCTGCGAGTGGATATGATTGGAATTTTGATCGTAACAACGTCGCCCGATTCCGAGAGGTAACATAACACACGCCACCTCTCACTTCGCCAAAATCAGGTCTCCGACGACGTCGACGCTCTTCGACTGCACGTCGCCGAACCAGCCCATGATACTGTGCCGGCCGCCTTTGCCGTTGTCCTCGTTGAGAGTCACGGTCAGACCGAGGTTGGCGCCCTCCGTCGGTTGGAAAGGGGCCATGCGGGACCAGGGAATGGCGATCTCGTAGGTCATGCCGCCCGTGCCGTCCGCCGCCCGCCGCGTGGCGACGATGATGTCCTTGACCTCGCCGGTGGACGTGGCCGTATTGCCGGAGAGATGGCACCACGCCTTGCCCTTGCCGCTCGCGTGCGAGAGCCCCATGGAATAGTCGTATTTGCCCGGCTTTTCCCGCTCCGAACGGGCCGGGTCGACGATGAACTGCAGCCCGTCCTGGGCCCACAGCATGTCGTCGGGCATGGGATTGTTGAAGACGTGCTCGGTCACCTCCACACCCAGGTACAGATACCGCTGGTCCCAGAGAAAACGCACTTTGGCCGAGAGATCGCTGGGACCGTTCCACTTCACTTTCTGCGGGTCGCCGGGGGTGATGACGCGATACTGCCGCGCCTCGCGGATGTACTCCACCGGGCAATCCTTCCAGGCCGCCTCGTCGAGCCTGCCGTCCAGCACCAGGGGCGAGCGGGCCTTGGGAACGGCAACGAACCCGGCCACGTTCCGCTCGTACTCGACCGCGCGGCCGGAGGCGTCGGTCACCGTCGCCTTCACCCGATAAACCGTCAGCGGATCGATGCCCGAAAGCGGCACGACGATCGCCGACTCGGCGTTGGGGTCCACGCTGGTCGTACCATCGGCGGCCGATCCGAAAAAAGCGCTGGTCGGAGTGGACTGCCCGTAAATGCCGTTGACGATCGACATTTCACCGAGCAGCGCAAGCTGCCAAGCGACCTGCTGCCGGTCGGGACCGTTGTTCTTGATCAGCAACCGCACGCCGGCCGGTTTAGCAGTCGCGGCCGATTCCGGCAGGAGCCGGACCGTGAGCCGGCCCGCCACGGGCACCAGGGCGGAGAGCTGTCCGCAGAGGTTCTCGGCGTCGTCCTTGATGGGCAGGAGCAGGTCGCCCTGGCGAACTTCGCTGACCACCGGCGAGGTGATGTCGTAGGTAACGCGCTTTGCGCCCGGCTCATCATCAACGACCGACTGCTTGACGGTCCAGAAAGGAGGCGCCGCCAGCGCAATCCGATCGGGAGCAATGCCGCCCAGCTTGACCGTCAACGGCACCGCAGCCCCCTTGATGATTGCCGGGGGCAGGGAAGTGATGGTGACCAGCGGGGACGTCAGTTCGGTCGGCAGATCGTCGCCGCCCTGGTAGAGCAACAAGAGCGGGTCCTCGCTTGCACTGAGGGTCAGGCCCTTGCCGCCGGCCTTCAAGGCAGTCCGGCGGCCGTCGATGCTGATCAATTGCACGTCCTGTACGCCCGCCAACGGCAGGCCGATGTCGGTGCGGCCCTTGTCCGTCCAGAGCACCTGCAGGCACTGCCCTTGCCGGTCGCGGAAGAGGTAGGCGTTGATGCCGCCGGCGTAGCGCCGCTGGGTCACGGGTTTCTTGATGCAAATGGCGTTGACCATGTTGTAATAGCTCACCGCATCGAGCTTGGCGCGTAGCGGCAATAGCGGCAGTCGAAGACGTTGAAGGCCGATGAGTTGCTGCCGCCGCCCGTGCCGGCCGAGTCCGGATAGAGCAGGTCGAACCAGCAGGCGCTGGTCCCGCCGGCGGCGAAGAAGACCGTGAACTTCTTGATCATTTCCACCGCCACCGCATGCCGCGTCATGCCCTGCGCGTTCAGTCCCAGCTCGGTCGACCAGATCGGCTTCTTGCCGCCGTATTTCTTGAACAGTTCGTGATAGGTCTCGATCGCCCGTTGGACGTCGGCGTAGCTCTCGTAGATGTGAAAATCGTAGGCGTCGCAGCAATCCTGGATGCCGTACTTGAAGTACCGCTCCTCGGGCCCGGAGGACGGCGCCAGCACGATGACGCCGGGGTCGATCTTCTTCACTTCGTCATAGACGATGCGACAGGCCTTGATGCCCTCCCGCACGCGGGCGTCGTCGCCATGCGGCTCGTTGCCCAAAGAGAGGATCGTGGGGCGAATCTTGCCGAATTGCTCCAGCCAGTTGCGGACTCCCTGCCGCAGCGCCTGCTCGTCGTATTTCTCGTAACCGGGCGAATGTTCGAAGATGTTATGCGTCGGCGCCCCGGTCAATACGCCCATGCCCAGTTTCCGGCATAAGTCGATGGACGGGGCCTCCGGCTTGTAGGGCGGATCGCCCGACCAGCCGCCCCAGATGCCGCAGACACGGATTCCCAGCCGGTCCGAAAGGATGAAACGCTCGTGCGGCCGGTTGTCCCAGTCACGGCCGGTGAAAGGAACCTCCTCCGGCTTGTACTGCTTCGTGACGGCCTCGGGCAAGATCGCCAACGAGGTGTAATTGCGGAACGGCAAATCGTTCTCCTGGGCGACTTCGGCATGCAACTCGTAGTACCGGCCGAGTTCCAGCGGCGCCGCGCTCAAGTCGAGCGCGGCTTCGTATTCGATCCACTGCCCCTTCTTGCCGATCTTCACCAAGGCAGCCTTTGCGGCGGCGATCTGTTCCGCCCCCCAGTAGTCGCGCAGCACGTAGGAAAGCTCGCGCTGGTTCTCCTTCAGCGGCTTGCTGGCCCGCACGGTCACGTGGACGTCGCGTTTGTCCTCGGGGAGGAGCAGGTTGCCCATCTGGGCCGTGGCGAAGAGGATCGCGGCGATGCGGTGATCTTTGCGGGGCGCGGCCGTCACGTAGGACGCCGAAAGGTCATCGATCCAGAATTTTCCCCAGGTCTTGCGCAGTTCAGCGCGGAAGCGGGCGCTGGCCGCGCGTGCCGGAACCTGCACCTGTTTCCTCACGGCCTGCCAGTTGTGCCGCTTGAATAGCTCCGTCAGCGAAACGGAATCGACCAGGCTGCCCGCAGCGTCCAGCGTCTCCCAAAGGACGATCCCTTGGTAGGAGGAGTCCGGCGAGACGAGGTCGGACTTGGCGGCGAGCGTGATTTCCCATGTCCCCGCGGCGACCTTGAAGGCCGGACTCACCGCCGCGCAGGGACGCCCCACCGCGGCCGCCGCCTGTTCCAGCAGCAAGGAATGCTTCCCCTGAAACGCCTCCTGTGTGTCAATCCGGGCCTTGCCCTGCACGGTCCAGCCGTCGGGCAACTGGTCGGATTTCTCGAAATCGGCGTGGAAGGCGGCCGCCTGCACCACGGCCGGCTGCAGGGCCTCGACGGCCGCGTCGGCAATCCAGATGGCGGGCTGCTTGCTCTGCGGGTCCGACTCGAAGCCCAAGATGATGGACAGGTACTGGGGCGAGCCGTGCCACTTGCCGTCGTTGGCGCCGCCCCAGTGTTCGCCGCCGACAATCTGCGAGACCTTCAGCGCCAACTCGTGCCACTGTCCATCGTTGGGAAACTTCACGCCGGCGGCCTGGTGGCACTGGCCCGTCCCGTCGCCCAGGCGGAGGCTGATCGACTTGGCGCCACTGGATTTGATGCGCAAGTGCAGGCCGGCCAGATCGGTGATCTCCAGCGGCTTGAGGTCCTTGATCGTCTCCACGTATCGGCCGCCCTTGGAAAAGTCGCCGACGAGCTTCAAACATGCCTGGCCTGGTTTCGGAAGGTCCTTGACGAGCGTCAGCGAGCCCTTGGCGCCGCGAAATTCCTGGCCGTTATCGAAGCGCCAATCCGTTTCCCCCTCGACGACCATCTCCAGCGGGACCAGCGTCGTGATCGGAACCGGTTGTTGCCCCGCGGCCGCGGCGGCAAAGAACATGGAAAACCACAAAACGGCAAGACCGCGGCCGGGAAGGCCCGCACGACAAACGATGACGTTGAGATACCGCTGGACGAGTGTCGACATGGAAATACCTCTTGGATAGTAAATCGCCGTAAGAGAATGATTTGCGCTGTTGCTCGTAGGACGGATTGCCAATCCGTCTTACGGTGACAACGCCTTAATGATGCTGTAACCGAGGATCTCGCTCCAGCAACCGGACCTGATAGCTCTGCTCTTCATCCAAGTCAACCGGAAGGTTCTGCCCGAGGACTTCGATGTTCATCTGCCCCTTGACGTGAAACCGCTCCTCGACGCGACTGACGCGTCGCTTGCCGGGATCGAAGTAGATCGTCCCTCCGGCCTCCCCGTGCTTGAAACTCGCTCTGGAAACCGGGAAAAGCTGGCCGCCGGCCGCCGGCTTCGGCGGAACATAGGTCAGCTTGAAGGCGTAGGGGAACCGTTGCAGTTCACTCTGCTGCCCCGCGTACCTAAAGGAAATCTGGCCAGTCCAACTCCCCAAAGGGCCCCAACCGTGCGTCATGCTCTTTTCCCATCGGGCGCCGGGCCGCAGGGGCTTGTGCGGCTGGAAGAAGGAGTATCGGGCGAATTCTTTCCATCCATCCTGGTCGATCAGCGAGGCCAACAGGATCGCCTGGCCGGCCGCGGGTCCACCGGCCGCCTGGAGCCGGTCCTTGGCCCCCTCGAAGCGAATGAGTTCCCGTTCGGCATCGAACGCCATCGTGAACGTAGTGCCCGTCAGCTTCTGCAACAGGTTGCTGAACAGGGCTTGCGTCGCCTCGTCGGCTTGGAGCAATTTGGCCGCCTCGACCTTCTGCTCAACGTCCAGCCTGCCGTCGTTGCGTTCCTTGATCCTCAGGCTCGACAGCACGCTGTAACGGAGGTCGAAGCGGGAATCGAGCCCCTGCACGCGAAAGGCCGACTTCTGAGCGACGACCGCTTCCTGGTAAAGCAGTTTCGCGGCACTCCCGGCAGGCTGATTTAACGAGGGTGTCTGGCCGCGGACGTCGGCTTCCCGCCAGCCCGCGGCGATGACGCACAGCAAGTACAACGCCCCCTGCCAGGGCAGCCGCATCTTCATTTCGTCTCTCCTGTGGGGAATTTGCACGTTAGAGCAGGTCCTCAGAATAACGCGGCAGGCGCCGGTTTGCAAGCATCATTTCTTGGCGAGAAGCTGGTTTTCCCCAGGCATCGGAAACGCCGTTACCTATCATGCCTGCGGAACTCTTTTTCCTGTTGAGTGTTTCATTATTTATGCCATAATGGACTTGCCTCCCTGACCCGCCTCAGTGACGTGGCAGGGCCGCGGAAAATGCGGCTCCCCACCGTAACGCCACGTCCGCCCGTCAAAGTCTCAACCTGCCGTCTGGAAACTGCAAAAAATGAAAATGCGCTCTTCGCCTGGTTTTTGTCTCCGTCTCGCTTCTCTGGCCCTGTTGATCGGGTTCGGTTGCTCCGTCTTCGCCACGCACTGCCCGGCGGCCAATGTCGCGGATCAGGATGCGAAGGCTGCCAAGCGGGCGGCCCAGGCGGCCAGGCAGGCGGCCCAACTTGCCAAAAAGCAGCTCGCCCAGAAAAAGGCCAACGCCTCCCAAGACGTCGTTTTGCCGGCCCCAAAGCGAACGCCGGCCGACGATCTGAAACTGGTCAATCTCAGGTCGCTGCGACTTGCCGTCGAAGACCTGACCACAACCTTCGGCAAACGCTATCCGCACGGCGGCCAGTATCTGAAGCAACTCGACGCGCTCGATCGACAAAAGCATGAGGTCGAAACGGCCCTCGAACGGGTAACTAACCAGAAAACCGAGCGGAAGGCCGAGGACGTCGCCGCGAACCTGTCGGCGCTCGTCGCGGCCTATCGCCACTTGCGGCAGGACGCGCTGCTCTCCAACCCCTTGATCGATTTCGACCGCCTGCTGCTGGTGAAACGCGGCCAGGCCAAGCTCGGCCTGCCGCATAACTGGCAGGGCAATTGCGCCCTTCCCAAGGCCGGCTACGACAACCAAATCATGGTCCTCTCGCCCGTCCGGCCCGATGGCAAGCTGACCACGCTTTACAAGCCGGAGAGCGACGAGTTCGTCGGCGATCTCAACCTGAACTTCGACGCCGACAAGCTCTTGTTCTCCATGCCCAAGGTCCCTGGCCGGTGGCAGATCTGGGAGATCAAGATCGACGGCAGCGGGCTGCGGCAGGTGACGCCCGGCGAGGAGCCGGACGTGGACAACTACAATGCCTGTTACCTGCCCAACGGCCGGATCCTGTTCGACTCGACCCGTTGTTTCCAGGGCGTGCCCTGCGTGGGCGGCGGCAACACGGTGGCGAACCTGTGCCTCATGGAGGCCGACGGCAGCCACGCGCGGCAGGTCTGCTTCGACCAGGACCATGATTGGTATCCCTCGCTGTTGAACGACGGCCGGGTGCTCTACACGCGCTGGGAATACACCGACACCGCCCACTACTTCACCCGCCTGCTGTTTCACATGAATCCGGACGGCACGGACCAGGTCGAGTACTACAAGAGCAATTCGCTGTGGCCGAATTCGACCTTCTACGCCAAGGCCATTCCGGGCCATCCGACCAAGGTCGTAGCCGTCATCTCCGGCCATCACGGCGTGCCGCGGATGGGCGAGCTGGTGATCTTCGATCCGGCCAAGGGACGGCACCAGGCCGAAGGCGCCGTGCAGCGCATTCCCGGCTACGGCGTCAAGGTGGAGCCGGTCATCGGCGATCAGATCGTCAACAATTCGTGGCCCAAGTTCCTGCACCCCCAACCGCTGAGCGAGAAGTACTTCCTCGCCGCCATGAAGCCCGATCCGTACTCGCTGTGGGGCATCTACCTGGTCGATATCTTCGACAACCTCACGCTCGTCAAAGAACTGCCCGACTCCGTGCTCTTCGAGCCCGTGCCGCTGCGGAAGACGCCCCGCCCGCCGGTCATTCCCGACCGCGTGAATCCCGAGAGCCGGGAGGCGGTCGTCTACCTGAGCAACATTTACGCCGGCAAGGGCCTGGAAGGCGTGCCGCCGGGAACGGTCAAGCGGCTGCGGCTCTTCGAACCGCACTACGCCTATCCGGGCATGGGCGGGCATATCAACATCGGCATCGACGGTCCGTGGGACGTGCATCGCATCCTGGGCACCGTGCCGGTGGAGGCGGACGGCTCGGCCAGTTTCAAGGTGCCGGCCAACACGCCCATCGGCGTGCAGCCGCTCGATGAGCAAGGCCGCGCGGTGCAGGTCATGCGAAGCTGGTTCACGGCCATGCCGGGCGAGACGGTCTCCTGCGTCGGCTGCCACGACAGCCAGAACACCACGCCGGGCCGCCGGCCGCCGGTGGCAATGGTGCGCAAGCCATCGGAAATCACGCCGTGGTACGGCCCGGCCCGCGGGTTCAGCTTCCAGCGGGAGGTTCAGCCCGTGTTGGACAAGTATTGCGTCGGCTGCCACGACGGCAGCCGGAATCTCCCCTCTCCCGTACTCGGGAGAGGGGCAGGGGGTGAGGGTTATTCCGCCGTGCCGCGGCCCGACTTCCGCTGCGAACAGACCGAATTGGCCCTTAAGAAGCGGAGTCACGGATTCACGAGTTCCTACGTGGCCCTGCACCCGTACGTCCGCCGGCCCGGCCCGGAGAGCGATTACTTCTTGCAGAAGCCGCTGGAGTATCATGCGAGCACGAGCGAATTGGTGCAACTGCTCGAGAAGGGGCATTACAACGTGAAACTGGATGCCGAGGCATGGGACCGCCTGAACACCTGGATCGACCTGAACGTGCCGGACCACGGCACGTGGAGCGAACATCGCCCGATCGCCAAGGACTATCACGAGCGGCGGCTGGCGATGCGGACGAAGTACGCCAATCGGCCGGAGGATCCGGAAGAGTATCCCGCGGCAGCCCCAGACAAGTCAGCCACAGAGAGGCCGGCGTTCGTCGCGCCGGAACCGCTGGCCGCGGTCAAGCCGCAGAAGCTTCACGTCCGCGGCTGGCCCTTCGATGCGGCCGAGGCCGAGCGGCGCCAGGCGGCCGCCCGAGAACTGGTCGGCGCCGAAAAGCCGCAGGCTTCGCTCGACCTGGGCGACGGCGTGCAACTGGACCTCGCGCTGATCCCGGCCGGCACGTTCATCATGGGCGACACCGCTGGCTGCGCCGACGAAACGCCGCTCAGCAAGGTCACGATCGAAAAGCCGTTCTGGATGGGCCGCTGCGAAGTCACGAACGCCCAGTTCGCCCGCTTCGACCCGGCGCACGACAGCGCCTACCTCAGCGTCTATAACAAAGACCAGGCCAACCGCGGGCTGCCGGTCAATCGTCCGGCCCAGCCAGTGGTCCGCGTTTCCTGGCAGCGGGCCATGGACTTTTGCCGCTGGCTCTCGGAGAAGACGGGCCGGAAGTGTACCTTGCCCACCGAATCGCAGTGGGAATATGCCTGCCGCGCCGGCACGGATACGCCGCTCTATTACGGTGACTGCTCGACCGATTTCAGCAAGCTGGCCAACTTGGCCGACGTGCAACTTTTGAGCCTCTGCCGGCGGGACTCGCCCAAGTGGATCCCGGCCGTCGCCACCGTGAACGACGGCGCGGTCGCGACTGCCGACGTGGGCCGATATGCGGCCAATGCCTGGGGCCTGTACGACATGGCCGGCAACGCGGCCGAGTGGACCCGTTCGGCCTATCGTCCCTATCCCTACGACTTGGCCGACGGCCGCGATGACCCAGCGGCGGACGGCGCCAAAGTGGTTCGCGGCGGATCGTTCTACGACCGGCCGGAACGAGCCCGTAGCGGTTTCCGCTTGCACTATCCGCCCTGGCAGCGGGTCTACAACGTGGGCTTCCGCGTGATGATGGAAGCGGAATAACGACCCCATCCACCTTGCGGCTTGTCGATTTAGTCCCGCCCCTGCTGGGCTTGCCCCAGCGGAGCGAAGGATTGGCAACCAGAAACGTCACCTCGCCCGCCCCTTTCGCCGTTTTTCCCTCTTTTCGGCCACCCGGCCCGTGGGCCGGGTGGCCGAAAAGAGGGAAAAACGGCGAGTAGCGGTTGTGGACTGGCCTATAGTGGTCAATCCCTCGCTCCGCTGGGGCAAGCCCAGCGGGGGCGGGAGGACATTTTTCGACTAAACCGACAAGCCGCTTGCGTGGATGGTAAAGAAGGTTGAATAGCCAAAAGGAGGCAAATTCGATTTGACGAGCCTCCGCGCTTCACGGCCGTCCCCCCAACCAAATGGTGTGCCGCGTTCCCCGGCGGGGACCGCGCGACCGCACCTGAACTTCGTCCACCGCGAAGCCGGCCTCGCGCAGACGCTGCGCGAAGGCCCGATCGGGACTGGCCGACCACACGGCCAACACGCCCGCAGGCCGAAGCGTCGCAAAGGCCGCATCCAGTCCGGCTCGCGAGTAGAGCCAGTCGTTGCCCTTGTGGGTCAGACCCTCGGGGCCGTTGTCAACGTCTAACAGGATGGCGTCGTAGGCCTGCCGCTCCATCTTCAGAATCCGTGCGACATCGGCTTCTCGAACCGTGACCCGTTCATTCTCAAGGGGGCGGCCGGCAAGATCGGCAAGCGGTCCCCGGTTCCACTTCACAACCGCCGGCACCAGTTCCGCCACCACCAACCGGCCGTCGGTTCTGAGCCGCTGCAAGGCGGCGGCCGTGGTATAGCCCATTCCCAGCCCTCCGATCAAGACCTGGGGACGGCAGCGGTCGGCGACTCTTGCACAAGCGAGTTCGGCCAGGGCATCCTCCGAGCCGTGAACGCGACTGTTCATGAGTTCGCAGCGATCCAGCCTGATCGAAAACTCCCCACCGCGCTGGTAGAGGCGAAGCTCGCCTTTGCTTCCGGGGACGAGCGCGACGTCAAGGAGTTCCCAGGGAACCATGGTTACAAGCGATTGCGAAGCTTCAGGAGCAGGTAGCGATTGAGCAGTTGCGGCGTCAACTGGCGGGGATCGGCGTCCAAAACGTCGACGCCCGACTGCCGCATGCGGCCCAGGGCATCGGCACGGCGGGCGAGCATCCGCAAGGCGGCCGTCTTGCTGAAACACTCCGCCACGCTCCGCGGCTCGGCGGCCGCGATGCGCTCGACTTGCAGGTTTCGCAAGGTCACGCACAACGGTAAGTGATAGCGGGCAAAACGCGCCGTGTAGGCCAGCAGCATCGACGACGCGTCCTTATCGATCACGTCGGTCAGGATCACGATCAGCGAACGCTTGCGATGGTGCAGGGCCAGGAACTTGCAGACCCGATCGTAATCCGATTCGCGGGGCACGGCTTCCAAGCGGTAGAGCGCCTCGTTCATCCGCGCCAAGGCCGCTTTGCCTTTGATCGGCGGAACGTAGGACTCGACCCGGTCGCTGAAGGCCACCAGCCCGATGTAGTCGCCCTGCTTCATCGCCACGTAACTCAACAACAGCGAGGCGTTGATGGCGTGATCGAGCCGGGAGAGCTGATCGACCTGCGGGACCATGAGGCGGCCGCAGTCCAGGACCACGAGGATGTTCTGGCTGCGTTCGGTCTCGAAGTTCCGCGTCATGAGGCGGCCGTGACGGGCGGTCGCTTTCCAGGCGGCGTCGGCCGGGTCGTCGCCGGGAACGTAGTCCCGCAGGCTCTCGAACATGCTGCCGCGGCCGCGGAGCCGGGCAGGCGCGAGCCCCACCTCCGTCGTGCGATGCCGCATGGCAGCCAGTTCGTAGTGCGCCAGGCTGGCCACGTTGGGATAGACCTTCACCGCGGAACGAACCTTGACCCGCATCTGGCGGATCAGAAGTCCCAACTGCAATCGCCAGCGAAAGAAAATGTCGCCGAACTCGTGCAGGCCGCGCCGCGTGGGCCGCACGCCGTAATGCACTTCGGCCGTGGCGCGAGGAAGGACCGTGGCCGACACGTGCGGCGTCTCCCGCTCGAGCGTTTCCGGCACGTCCTCGGTCACCTCGAAGCGGACAGCCATGCCGGACCCGTTGCGGATCTCCCAGCCCACCTGGTTCAGCGCGCCCAGGGAAAGGTGCTCCGGCAGCCGCCGCTCGATGACCAGTTGCCGCGGGCCGGCCGAAACGAGCACGGTCAACCCCGCGACCAGGAACAACACCACGTCGTAGCCAATCGCCGAAACCAACACGGCCTGCGATGGAAACAAGACCAGCGCGGGCAACGGCAAGGCCAGCAGGATCAACAGTTTCGGCGTGGGTAAGAGCATGGGTTGCTAAATTCGCGGCACTTCCACCCTCTCCAACACGCGGGCCACGCACTGGTCGGCGGTCATGCCCTCGATCTCCGCTTCCGGATTGAGAACGATGCGATGCCGCAACACCGGGGCGGCCAGGTCGCGGACGTCGTCCGGCGTGACATAGGCGCGTCCGCGCAGCACCGCCAGGGCCTTGCTGGCCAGGAGCAGCATGACCGCCGCTCGCGGGCTGGCTCCCAGGGTCAGCGACGACAACTCCCGCGTGCCGCGAATGATCGAGACGATGTAATCCAGCAGTTGCGCCGCGACGGCCACCGTCCGCACCGCGGCGCGGATCGCGGAAAGTTCCTCGATGGTCGTGCAGGGCTCGATCCCGAAGGTGCTCAACCGGCTGGCGTCGAAACCCGCCTGGTACCGGTTCAGGATCTCGATCTCTTGCGGCTTCTGCGGATAACCGGCCACGATCTTGAAGAGGAAGCGATCGAGCTGGGCCTCGGGCAGCGGATACGTGCCTTCATATTCGATCGGGTTCTGGGTCGCGAAGGTGAGGAAGACCGGGCTGAGCGGGTGGACCTCGCGATCGACGCTGACCTGCCCTTCCTGCATCGCCTCCAAGAGGGCCGATTGCGTCTTGGCCGGGGCACGATTGATCTCATCGGCCAGCAGCAAGTCGCAAAACACGGGGCCCGCCGAGAACTGGAAGGCCAACGACTTGGGATTGAAGATGTTCACGCCGATGATGTCGGCGGGCATGAGATCGGGCGTGAACTGGATGCGGTGGAACTCGCCGCGGATGGCGATCGACAGCGCCCGCACGAGCAGCGTTTTCGCCGTGCCGGGCGGACCTTCCAGGAGGATATGCCCGCCGGCCAGCAAGGCCACCACGGTCTGATCGAGCACGGTATCCATGCCGACGATGACTTTGCAAAGTTCCCGCCGAATGGCCTCGGCCTTGCGGGCCACCGCTTCAAGTTCCATGATCGAGTGCCTCCGCGACACGGTGAAGTTTCTGACAAACAGCCAGCAGGTTCTGCCGGCTGACGGACCCTTGCGGGTTGGGATCGTCCAGCCCCGGCACGATCCAAGGGAGCAGGCTCTGCCGGCTGACGGACCCTTGCAGGGCCGTTTGCGCCTGCCGCAGTTCGGCGGCGACGGCCGGACCGGCACGGCGCTGGACCGCCTCGGCAAGCTGCCGATCTCCGACTTGCGGCTCGACGAGCAGCAGCTTACAGATCCGCTCGCGATAATAGCGGTAAAGGGTCTCGGCGGCAAGGGAGGTGGCGCCCGCCTCGTCGAACAAGCGTCCGGCGGCCTCGGCAAACTCGCGGTGCTGGCGGCGCGGCTTGCGAACCACGTCCCGCGGACTGCCGAAGCGCACGGCTCGGGCCGCCAGCGCCAACACGCCCACCAACGCCGCTTGCACGGCCGCCCAGCGCCAGGGACCGGAGAGCATGAGCTTGACGATCGCCACCGGCGAAACGTCGTGCTCGGCGAAACCAAGATGGAATTCGTCGAAGGCCACCTTGCCCGGATAACGAATCGACGTTTCCCGGACGATATTGGCCAGCAGCAGGCCGTTGTCACCCTCGCCGAGGCCGACATTCGTCAACGGATACTCGTCGGCCAGGGCGATGATCGTGCCGTCGCCCAACGGGGTGGCCAGACCGATCGTGCCCTGCGAGTCCTTCCAGAAAACGCGGGCCGCGGCGTCTTCCAAGAGTCCCCGGCATGGCGACTGGGGAGCGAATCGCCGGCCGTCGGGCACGGCAAGGTCGCGAATCCCCGCGGTGAGCGCATCGCCCGCGTCGACCTTCTGCAAGGACGCCGCGCGCTCGACGGACGGAAAGGCGTCGGCCCCCTTCTGCGGTCCGGCCGGCGCGTTGGTCCAATCGAACCAGTCGTCCAGAAAGGCGTCGTGCGAGTCTTGGCCGGGAGCCATCAAGCTCTCTGACGGTGCGCCGGGCACCAAGACCAGGGCGTGCCCCTCGTCAATCCAGTCGCGCAGGGCGGCAACTTCCTCGCGGGCGAGCCCCATCTCGGGCCGGAGGATGAACAAGACGCCGACCCCCTGGAGCGAGCCCCGTGAAATGCGACGGCACAGGCGCGTGACGGGGTATTTCAATCGGTCCAGCACGTCGTAAGCGGCCTTCGCACCGGAGCCGGCATTGAAGAAGGTCGAGGGCTGCCGTTTCAAGCCGCCGGTCTTTTCCGGCGCCGCGAGCAGCCAGTGGAGCAGCGCCACCAGCAGCGCGCCCAATAGCAGGATGCTTAACAGGATACGATCAACTCGCGCTAGCGCCGGCAGGCTCATGGAGCAGACCTTCGACCGTGGTGGCGATGTCGTGAATCGTGGAACTGGTTGGCGTCCGGCCGCCATAGACGATCGGTTCGAAATCGGCCGTCAGATGGCGGAAGGACCCTTGAACCCGGGAGCGGGCGGCCAATTCGTCGATATAATCCCGGTTCGTCTTCGACCGCTTGAAGACGATCCAGCCCTGCCGATCGAGCCACAGGATCGCCGCGACGTAGAAATAGCGGGTGGCCGTTGGCCAATCGCCGGCCGCCAGCAGCCGCCGGGCTTCGGCATGGACCGCGTCGAAATCCAGGTCCCTGATCCCCAGCAGTTCGCCGGCAAGGCGGCCCGCCTTGGGGTTTCCGCGGAGCGGCGACGACATTCCCCGCAGGAGCATGAACAGCGTATAAATCAAATGGGTGAGGATGGCCACCAGCGTCAGAATCATCCAACCCAAGATAACCCAGAAGAGCCATTCCGGCAGGCCCCTCAAGACGCTGCTGACTTGCTGGAAAAAGCCGACAAGCCAGTTGAGGAACATTCGCCAAAACGCATAAGGGTCGGCGTGCAAACCGGCGAACTCGCGGCGGCCCAGCACCTCGCCGACCGCGCCGCGGGCCTGCTCGCGATAGGCGGCGCCCGACTCGTCCGCGGCCGCGGCAGGTTCCAATGCCTGCACGCGGGTCTCGTTTCCGGCGGCGGTAGCCGCCAGGGCCAACAGGATGCCGCAATATCCGATCATAGCAACGGCGGCTGTTCGATAGCGGAGGAGAGCATCTGGAGGTCGAAAGCTTCCTTACGGATCCGCAGGTCATAATAGAGCAGAACGATTGGCGCGGTCTGAATGGGCAATAGCAGCGCCTGTGCGACTTGCATAAAGAATACGGCCAACACCGGGTGCGGCCAGGGGACAAGTGCTAGACCCCTCGTGAGAGCTTGACCGATTAGCCAAACCAGTAATCCTGTCAGAAAAGCCACCAGAAATCCCTTGCCGAGGTTCCCCCGCATGAGTTCTCGTGAGCGCCCCAGCGCCGCAGTGCCGCTCACGCCTTCGAGAATAACGACCGGTGCAAGGACGTAGAACCAGAGGCCAAAAATAACCGCTCCTACGACCAATAGAAGTAACCCCAGCATGACGATTATCCCCGCCAAAATTTGCGAGCCGATGAGCCCGCCCAACCTTGGCAGTGCGCGCTGGTAGCTTTCCGCTGCCGACAAATTCTGACCGAGATATGCGGCAGAAATATTGTGGGTCAATGCCGCGCTGCACAGCGGCATCATGACGAGCGCAAGGATTAGCATCGCCAAGCCGCTAACCAAAAGAGCAACCGGCGAAGGCCCACTGTTGGTGGCAGTGCTCATCGCGAGCGGTGTCAGAACGACGGCCATCAACAACGCAAAGGGTACATAGACGATCAACGCGATAGTCAAGAATGTCACGAACCGTTCCCGGTACAGCCGAAAGGTCGTATCCAGGATCTCCGAAACGCTCATGGGGCGGAATTCATGCATCTTTCTCTCCCGAAACTGAAGTGCTGGGAAGTGTTCGATCACAAAAACACAGTTTTAAGCATACCCGTGGAAGGGCGGTTGTCAATCCCCACGCGATAATTCCTTGCGGGGGACGCACCGCCGTGGTAAGATGCCGGGGAATCATCGCCGGGGAAACAAAGACAAGCGCCATCGCCATGTCCGATGCCGATCGATATACGCTGGAAACGCCGGAGAACATCCAGGTCCAGTTCGAACTGGCCGGCCTGGGCACGCGATTCTGCGCAATGTTCGTCGACACCCTGTTGCTGGGCGCGCTGACGGTCGCGCTGCTCTTGTTCATGGCCTTGGCGGATTTCGGCGTTTCGTCGTTGTTCCGATCGCGAGGTGGCGACCAATGGATTGCCGCCATCATCATCGCCGTGGTGATCGCGCTGTTCTGGGAAGGCTACTTCATCCTCTTCGAATGGCTCATGCGCGGCCAGACGCCCGGTAAGAAGGCCCTCAAGATCCGCGTCATTCGCGACGACGGCACGCCGGTGACGATCCACGAGGTCTTGGTGCGAAACCTACTCCGCCTGGTCGATTTCCTGCCTGTCGCTTATGGCCTGGGCGCGGCCGTGATGTTTCCCAGCCGGTTGTCCAAGCGGTTGGGCGATATCGCGGCGGGCACCATCGTCGTCAAGGAGGGACAACTCGACTACCGTGCCAATGCCGACAAGAAGTACGTGCTGCCCTCGGTGTCGCTCGGCGAAATCAATGCCGAGTTGACGGCCGCCGAACGACGCCTGGTAACCGGCTTCCTGCAACGCCGCTCCGAACTGTTGCCCAAGGCCCGCGCGGAATTGGCCGAGCGGCTGGCCCGTCCGCTGTACGAGAAATATGGCGGCGGGTACGAGGACGCCGAGAGCTACCTTGCGCTTGGCGAAGGGACGGCAGCATGAATCTTGACAGTTGGCTGCGTCAGCGGCGGCCGGTCTGGAAGCGGCTGGAGGCGATCATCGATCAGCTCGTGCGCCGCGGGCCCCGCCGCACCCCGGCCAAGGATGTCGCCGATTTGATCGAGTGCTATCAATCAGCATGCGCCGATCTGGCCCGCTTACGGGTCTTGGGCGCCGAACCGGACCTGGTCGAACCGCTCAATCGGCTGATCGTCCGTGCGCACGGCCAGGTCTATCGCGGCGCTCCGGCCAGCCCGTGGAGTTTGGGGGCGTTCTTCCTCCGCGACTATCCGCGGTTGTTCCGGCGGACGTGGAAATTCACGCTCGCCAGTTTCCTCATCTCGTTGATCACGGCCTGCGCCGCCTTCTGGACCGTGCAGGACTCGCCGCAGACCGTGGCCGATATCATGGGTGGGACCGACCGCGAGTTTTACGGGGAAAAGTCGGTGGCCGACATCCGCGAGCGGTTCGGCCACGAAGGCAGCCCCATGTTATCGAGCCTCGTGATCACGAACAACATTCGCGTGGCGCTGACCGCGTTCGCCCTGGGGATCACCTTCGGACTGGGCACGATTTGGGTCCTGGCCGTCAACGGCGCCATGTTGGGCGGCATTGCCGGCGCGTTCGCCAAGAGCGGGATCCAGTGGCAAATGTGGATGGTCATCCTGCCGCATGGCGCCCTGGAGTTGAGTGCGATCGTGATTGCCGGCGGGGCAGGGCTGATGGTGGGCTACGGCCTCTGGGCGCCTGGCCAGCGAACGCGTCTCAGGGCGCTGCGCGAGGACGTCGTGCTCGCCATGCAGTTGGCCGTCGGCCTCGTGCCGGCCTTCGCAGTGGCGGGGTTGATCGAAGGGCTGGTTACTCCCAGTGATGCCGTTTCCGAAGGAGTCAAGGTTGTCTTGGGCATGGCCGTCGCGGTGACATTCTGGCTCTATCTGCTCTTGGCGGGAAGACGGCCGGCGGTAGGCTGAATTGCCTCTAACTCGTTTCCTGGCAACATGTTCCGGCTCACTCCTCCAGCCGCATGCAATTATCCTGACCCCAATAACGTGGTGGTTGCCGAGCAACTCCGGGGAACGTAGAATCAGTCTCGCGAATAGTTCACAGGAAACTTCCCGACATGAATGCATCCGCCGCTTCCGTGGCCAATTTCCGGCGTCCGAAATTCTTGCGCGGCCAGATCGTGGAAGTGTGCGATGCGGGCGAGATCCTCGCCACGCTGGATGCCAACGGCACACTCGATGACTTGCCGTTCATGCCCGAAATGGTGAAGTACTGCGGCCGCCGCTTTCGTGTTGTCCGTCGCGCCGACAAGACCTGCGTCGAAGGTCACGGCGTCCGGCTGATGGACGGGACGGTGTTTCTGGAAGACTTGCGCTGCGACGGGTCGGGACACGACGGCTGCCAGAGGAACTGCCTGATCTTCTGGAAAGAGGCCTGGCTGAAGCCCGTCGTGGATGCTTCCCTCTCTCCCGCGGACCCGGTAATCGGCGGTCTCCCGCCGGCTGATTCCGCCTCTTTGCGAGACCTGCCCACGCGAAAAGAGGATCGATATTTTTGCCAATCGACCGAGTTGGTCGGCGCCACGAAGCACCTGGCGCGATGGAATATCCAGCATTTCTTCTCCGATTTGCTGGATGGAGAACTTTCGGCGGACCGTTTTTGCCAGATCCTGGCGCGCATGGCAATGAACCGCATCCGCAGGTTCTTCGGCCTGCGGGGCGTTGGAGTTCTGGCGGGCTGGCGTCGCGGCACTTCCAAGGGCGATCTCGATCTGCAGCCGGGCGATCAGGTTGAGGTCAAGTCGGCGAAGGAGATTCAGGCCACGCTCGATGCCAACGGCAAGAATTGCGGGCTATCATTCGAGCCCGACATGTTGGAGTACTGCGGCCAGCGCTGCGAGGTGGATTTCCCGATCCGCAAGATCATTCTCGAAGAGACCGGGCAAATGGTCGATTTGACCCACACGGTGGTGCTGAAAGGCGTTAGTTGCCAGGGGTTCTGCGCGAAGAACTGCCCCCGCAACAACCCGTTCTATTGGCGCGAAATCTGGCTTCGGCGGGTCGAACGTTAGCCAGCCGTCACTTGGCTGGCTTCGCATCCCGGCGGCGGAGGGCGTCGATCTTTTGCTGGATCGCGGTTGCGTCCGCCTCGGTGGACCCGAGCGGCTGCGGGGCGACGGTTCTCTCGCGCGTATAGCCGATGTGCTGCATCCAGTGGCTGGAACGCGTCCGCCGTTTCAACTCCACCAGTTTGAACAGCGGATCGGCCTGGATCGTGGCGGGCGTTTCGTCCGGAATCTGCACGCCGAGCCCGGCAAAGATGGTTTTCGCCATCAGCAGGTGCCCCTCGTCGCCCGGATGAACCCGGTCCTTGGAAAAGACCTCGGTGCGGGCATCCCGTGCCTTGCGCATGGCCGTATGCAGATCGATCACGTGTACGCCAGGAATCTTGAGCGTCATCTCCCAGGCGGCATATTCGGTCATCACCGCATCGTAGTTGAACTCTCCCGGCTTCGTGGAGGCGTCGAAGATCGGTGGCGTGACCAGGAACACGTCTTTCACGCCGGCCGTTTTGCACTGCGCGATCAACTTCTTGATGCCGTTGCGGTAGGCGGCGAAGCGCTCGGGGGCCGCCGGCAGATAGATCCCGTCGTTGATCCCGTAACAGGCAAACACCACGTCCGGCTTTACCCGCTCCAGCAACCGCCCGAGGCGCTCGAACAGGCACGGCCGGGGAAAGGCCCCGCCCGCATGGTTCGGTTCGCTCAATCCCGACAGGGTTTCGCTGGAAAGCCCCAGGCCGTAGATGTCGAAGTGCTTTTGCGGATAAAGCTTGTCGAGATAATACGCCGTGAACGTGACGTATCCGCCGGCCTGCGTGATGCTGTCGCCGAGAAAGACGATCTTCTTTCCCGCGAGCGTATCGACCGTCTGCGCGGACAACGGGGAGGCAAGGAGGAGGACAACAGCAATCACTGGAACGATCTTCATGGCGAGTATCCTGTCTTTGAGGGTTGCATAGAGGGAGCGAAGACCGACGGCGGCTGCGCTGCATACGGAATCGGCAGCCCCGGCAACACGCTTAGGACGTTCGGAAGAAATGAGCGAGTTGGAGTCCCGGCTTTAGCCGGAATGCCCTGGAAACCACCTAAAGGCGGGACTCCAACAATCGCACATTGCATTTCTTCCGAACGTTCTTAGGCAGAGGATTGGTTTCATCTGTCCCAAGAACCGGTCAGGGATTCTTATTCATCGGACACCGAATATACACGTCGCCGAACACCGTGGGGTCGGTATCTGCCAGGGCCTGCTTAATCTGCTCTGCGCCAAGCCACGAAGGCGTTTCCCACTTCATGGACTCTCCCAGGGAAAGCCGAGCGTCGATTGCGGATAGAGAACTCACGTGGTCGAGACAGTTCAGAGTATTCTGGAGGTCCTCGGGAGTAAACTCGATGGAAACGCAGTCAATGGGTCTCGACAACCCGGATAGAACCTCGAACTCATAACCTTCGACATCGATCTTGATGAACGAAGGGATGCCGAATTCCTCGATCGCCTTGTCGAGGGTCGTGATCTCGACCCGTTGCCTCTTCTGCCATTGGGTGTCGCCAAACCGCCCACTTCTTCGCACCGCCTCGATCCACCGTGCGGAAAGAGACGAAACATCCTGAGCGTCAGCAATAAGCATCTCCGTCTCGCCTTCCGTCTTCCCTAACGCCCGATTCACGAGACGCACGGATTCCTTTCCCTTGAACACGCCTTGCAGAAAGCGATAAAAATCGACCTGCGGTTCGAAAGCGACGACCCGTGCATCCAACTTGTGGAACACCTTTGCTCGGTTTCCCAGATTAGCGCCGACATCGAACACCAGATCGCCGGGGTTGATGAACTGCTTGTAGAAAACGGCTCGCTTCTCGTCATCCTCGGTCCACTCCCAGAAGCGACGATGTTGTCGAAACCTCTGGCACCTCTTGAGCAGAGGAAATAAAGGTGTTTTCTTCAAGAAGTTCTTAAGGCTTCTCTGCATGTTTCTCTCTCCCGGGACATTGCGCGAACGGTTTTTCGCCGGCGGTTTCCACTGATGAAAACACGATCGTGACGCTGCGCGGAAGCAGATTCGACGGTCATTCAGCATGGATGGGCAATACGGAGGGTTGCTTCCGGCTACGCCAGCTTTTCCTAAAATACCATGGGTAACGGGAGCATGCAAGCCGATTCCGGAGAGAGACGGTAGCGTGCAGCCAAGGGAAACGGCCGCCAATTCTACGGACAGGCAGCGGAGTACTTTTAGGTAAGTATGGTTCATTGTGGATTAACTTCAGATGATTACGACGAATATCGTCTCAAGCCGGTGGGTGGTCATGCGGAAATCCCAAGCCGAAAGCCGGCGTGGATGCCGCGACGACCGGGCAAACCTCTTCCGATCTCGACTTCGGTGCCACTCTTCGTTTTTTCACTGGAGGAGGTTGTTGCTTCGCATGCGATTGCCGCCATCGGTCCTAGCAGAAGTCAGCCGGGCTCGGTTACGGAGGCAATCCCTCTAATCGGAGGGGGGGTTTTGGGCAGCGATAGACTGCTAGCAGTCGGCCAATTTAGCCGGGAAAATGTGGACATTCAGAAAAATTGTCGTCAGGGTTTGACAATCTGGATTTAATGCATAACATTCCTTCAATATTCGTCGGTTCGCAGCTTTACAGCCATGATGCGGGTGATTATATCTAGAGGCATTACAAGAACTTGGCACATACGCCCTGTTTTACCCATTTTAAAGTAGTGTACGAGGACTTTTGATGGCGGACAGACCTTCGACTTTCGGATTATTCGACCTTTGGCGCGCGGTAACTCGCCACAAGAAGAAATCGTTTACGGTTTTCCTGCTGGTAGTCATCATTGCCGCCGCCGTAGCCATCTTCGTTCCCAAGAGCTACCACTCCGAAGGCATGCTGCTGGTCCGGTTGGGCAGAGAGAACGCCACTCTGGATTCGACCGTAACGATGGGGCAAGATCCGGTGGTAGCCGTTCCTACTTCTCGCGACGGCGAATTGAATTCGGTCATCGAAATCCTCAAGAGTCGCGCGATCGCCGAAAAGGTCGTCGACCTGTTGGGACCGGACTTCATCCTCGAACACTCGGGGGCCCATTCCGGCACGACGAACCCGTCGGGTCGGGTCGAGCAGGTCGTTACGCAACTTCGACAAACATGGGCCCGGTCCAAGGAGTTTCTCCGCCGCTTGGAAGGGGCTCCGGAGCGCAAGGATCGCGATCGCGCCGTCACGGAACTCATGTCGCGCTGTACGCGCAGGCTCCGCCAAGAAATCGGACTTGATCCAAATCGAGTGCAAAGGCCCGTCGCCGGAGTGGAGCCAAAAGGTCGTCGCCGCGGTGATGGAAGTTTACCAGGCCGAGCACATGCGATTGAACCGGCCGCGGCGCTCCGTGGAGTTCTTTGCCGAGCAGACGGATCGGGCGCGTCGCGAACTCGTGGCGAAACAAGAGGCCCTCCGCGATCTGAAAACGACCAGCGGCGTGTTTTCGCCGGCCGATCAACGGCTGAACTTCGCCGCTCGCCTCAGCCGGCTGGAAGAGGAACGGCTGCAAACGGAGGCTGCCGCCAAGGCAGCGGAAACCCGCGTCGAGACTTTGCGCAAGCAGTTGAGTGCGTTGCCCGCCGAGCAGGTCGAGTCGGTTACCACCGGTTTTGGCAACGAGGCAACCGACCAGATGCGGGGACAGTTGTATCAACTGGAAATTCGCCAGGAGGAAGCGGCGGCCAAGTACACCAATGCCCATCCGGCGAAGCAGGCCATCGACGAGCAAGTGCGGGCCAGCCGTACCGTGGCCGACAGCCAGGAGCCGCTGCGAACGCATGTTGCCAAGGGGCAAAACCGGCTGTACCAGGAAACCGAGGCCGCTTTGCTTCAGGAACAGGCCTTGTTGGCCGGTCGCAGACCAAGGATCGCGTTCTGACCAGTCAGTTGGCCGCTGCCGGCAGTCTGATGAAGGACTTCAACCAGCAAGAACTGCTGATTGCCGGGTTGGAACGCGACATCGAGGTTTGCCAGGCCACGTACCACAAGTATGCGGCCGGCATGGAACAGGCGAAGATCGACCAAGCGCGGGAATTGGCGCGGATTTCCAACATCACCGTGGCCCAACCGGCATCCTACGAGCCCGAGGTCGTGTCTCCGAGGAAGAGCGTGGTCCTGGGAATCGGCGTGTTGTGCGGGCTGTTGGCAGCCATGGCCGCGGCTTTTTGGGCCGAGGCCCGCGATCATTCCTTCCGAGAGCCCGAAGACGTCGAGCGGCGTCTGGGAGTTGCCGTTCTGGGAACGATTCCACACTATGCAGTTCGAGATTCCGCAGTTGCCAGCAAGAGGAGGTCGTGAGCAATGATTACCGGAGCAGTCCATCCAACAACGAAGAAGAGGTCGCCGGCATCGTGGACCGTGGCAGGAACACTGGACGACCATTGCCAACTCGTGCTCAGGCAGCTTGGCTGGCCGGGCGACGAGAACAAGCGCAGGATCCGTTCTCTGGGCGTCACGAGTTGCCACATGGGTGAAGGGGTGAGCACGGTGGCCGCCCATCTGGCAACGGCGGCGGCGGCGCGTCAGGAAGGCAAGGTGGTCCTGGTGGATGCCAACCTGGGCCGGCCCGCCGTCACGCGGATCTTCGGCGTCCCCAATTCGCCGGGCCTGGTCGAGTGCGTGATCGAGGATGAGTCGGTGGTGAAGGCCCTGCATCCGACCACGATGGAAAACCTGCACGTCTTGGCCGCGGGCAAGATCCATGGCAGTCCGGCACGGGTTTATGACGCGGAGAACCTGTTGGACGTGGTTTCCGATTTGGCTGGTGATTCAGCCTTGACGATTTTCGACCTGCCGCCCGTCCGCCAGGCGAGTTGCGCCAATCGCCTGAGCGCGGCGCTGGATGGCATCGTGTTGGTGGTGGAGGCGGAAACCGTTCCGTGGGAAATGGCCCTGCGCGTGAAAGAAATCCTGAATCGCGCCGGCGCGAAGATCGTGGGAGCGATTTTGAACAAGCGACGCGAGGTTGCGTGAAGGTTGGAGGAGGCATGCCATGTGGTTGCGAAATCTTTTCAAGGGAGCTGGCGAGACGCGCGAATTTCGGCATTTCTACCCGGCGGACCGCTTCCGCGCGGCCATGGATCGCGAGCGAGCGCGGGCCGATCGTTGGGAGCAACCCCTGGCACTCCTGTCGCTGGGCGTCGGCCGATGCCCGAGCCGGCGAAAAAACGCTCACCGAGGTGGCCCGGATTCTCGCGCGGCGGATGCGTCTGACGGATGAAGCGGGCTGGCTCGATAGCCGCCACGTCGGCATTCTCATGCCCAACACGCCAGGTTGGGGCGCCTGGACGCTGGCCGACGAGATCTGCCTGGAGTTTCCCGATTCCGTGCCCCTGCCGCAATGCAAGGTCTATTGTTACCCGTCGGACTGGTTCCTGGGCGATGGCCAGCGGCTCGGCGATCTGCTGAACACGCCCGCCATGGAAGGCACCACGGAGGCCATGGAGCCGTTTTTCTTTCAGCGTCTGCCGCGCTGGAAGCGGGTGATCGACATCCTTGGCGCCAGCCTGTTCTTGCTGGTACATTTACCTCTCATGTTCTTGCTGGCCGTGCTCATCCGGCTCACGTCGCGGGGGCCCGCCCTGTTCTGCCAGACCCGCGTGGGCCTGGGCGGACGACGTTTCACCCTTTACAAGTTCCGCACCATGGTGGAAAATGCGGAGCAACTCAAGGAACAACTCCAGAAGATGAACGAACAGGAGGGACCGGTCTTCAAGATCAAGAACGATCCCCGCATCACCTGGCTGGGTAAATACCTGCGGAAGTTCAGCCTGGACGAGTTCCCCCAGATGTGGAATGTTCTGAAGGGCGACATGTCGCTTGTCGGGCCCCGCCCGCCGTTGCACGAAGAGGTCGTGAAATACGAACTCTGGCAGCGCCGCCGGTTGGACGTCACGCCCGGGCTGACCTGTTTATGGCAAGTCCGCGGCCGATCGAGGATCTCGTTCACGCAATGGATGCGGTTCGACTTGGAGTACGTCGCGCACTGCTCGCCGTGGTGCGATGCAAAATTGCTGCTGGAGACGGTCCCTGCCCTGGTTACCGGCCGAGGCGCGTCTTGAAATTACCGCGATTCCGTAGTTTGGTGGTGCGCAGCGAGGGGGTGGCATGGCCTCAGACCCGATAGCGACGGCGATTGTCGCCCCGCGGCCATCGCGGGCGGCCCGCGGGAGGACGGTGGTCGAGGCCGCGCGGACCGATCGCCCCGCGGGTACTTTCCGTTGGGGGCAGAAGGCCGTGGACGTGGTTTCGACCCTGGCTGCTTCCTTCCTGCTCGTGGCCATCACCGTGTTGCAGGCCAAGATGCTGGCCGACGCGCTTGGACCCGAGGGACGCGGGGAGTTCGCCGCTGCGCTTTCGTACACCCGCCTGCTGACCTACATCGGCCTGCTCGGCACGAATTACGTCATCACCCGCCGCATGGCACAGTCCTGCTCCGCGGGCGGGGAAGCCTGCCGCTGTCGCCGCGCCGACAGTCGCGGAGCAGTCCGGTTCCGCGACGGCGCCCCTATCGCGTTCGGCCGTACGGGTTGGCGGGCTGACCGGCCTGGGCACGATGCTGGTGGTCGGCGTTCTGTCGCTGGTCGCCTTTCCGGCCGATAAGCAACATCTGGTCTGGCTCTCGGTCCTTTGCGCGCTGACGCTGCCCGGCGAACATATTCGGCTGAACCTCAATGCCGTGGATCAAGGAAGCGGCCGGATGGCACGCTTCAACGCCGGCCGCATCGTTGCGGCCGCCGCCTTGCCGGTGTTGTTGGCTGTCGCCTGGTTGACGGGCGATATTACGGCCCGGCTGGCGGTTTGGCTGCTGATTCCGGCGACATTCCTCGGGCTGGCTTTCCGGCTGGCGTGGAGCGACGACTATCGCCTATGGCGAGCGGGTTCGCCGAGCGTCGCGGTCTTGTTGCGTGAGGGCCGCCCTTACGCGCTCTCCGTTGTTGTTACCGAAGTTTTCAACAACCTCGACTTGCTTCTCATGTTGTGGCTGGCCAATTTCACCCAACAAGGACTTTACGCGGCCGCGCTGCCGGCCGTGCGGCTGTTGTGTGTCGCCCCGGAGGCCCTGGCCGTGTTTGCCTTCAACGCGGGCGCGAAGCACGCTCGTCCGCTTAGCGTGGGGCGACTCTTGGCGGCGGCGGCCGGAACGATTCTGGTTCAAGCCCTTGCGGCAGCGGCCTACTGGACCGTATTGGGCTACCTGATTATTTTGGTTTACAGGCAGCCATTCGCCGGGGCGATCGTGTTTGCCACCGCGCTCCTGCCCGCCATGGTGTTTCAAGGATGCATGGTTATTGCCGACGCGTACATGCGCGGCCGCGGGCAGGCGCACGTCGGCGTGTGGGCCCGGCTGGCGGGGGCCGTGACCATGGGCGCGGCCGCATTTGCCCTGTATGTTCCCTGTCGCGAATTGGCCGTGCCCTTGGCGGCATCCGTGGGAAGCGGGGTTGCGGTCGTCTGGCTTGCGGCGGCGATGGTTCGCGAAAGCCTCTGGCATCAGCGTTCGACGGCGTCACCGGGCGGTGACATTTAGGGGCAATGCCATGAGCATCACCGACAACAACCACCACGACTCACCGGCAATCTCGGGCAGCGAACCAGGCCCTCAGCCAGCGGAGAAAGGCGACTCCCCGCCGGTGGCGTTGGCCGGTTTCCTGGTGGCCGCGGTCGTGTTCATCAACGAAGCCAGCTTCCGCAACGCGGACCAGGAGAACTTCTCCGTTGATTACCAGGTTCTGCTGCGTCTGGCCCTTTGCGGCGGTTGCGGGCTGTATGCCTGGAAATACTTGTCCGAGGCGTGGGCGGCTCTGAACCGATTCCCCGCGGCATGGATTACTATCTTCGCCATCTGGTGCGCGGTCACTGTGCCCTTTGCCGTCAACGTACCGTATGCCGCGGCTTCCTGTGGTGCCCTGTGGTGCGTGCTTCTCTTTGCCCCGGTCGCCCTCTTGCACCTGGGGCCCAAGCGGCTATTGCTGACGGTATTTGGCAGTCTGACGGCGTTCGCCCTCGTCTCCTGGTTCGTTTACCTGTTCATTCCACCCCTCGGTTCCATCGAGTACACTACGATTGAGGGCGAGGTCCGCTATCGCATGGGCGGGCTCAGCCATCCCGTCGGGCTGGGACGCCAGGTAACGCTTTTGATCATGGCAGGGCTAGTCTTGGGCAGCCGGAAGATGGTGGCCTGGCGACGACTGGCCCCCGGGTTCATAGTCGCCCTGATCACGATGTACTACGCCAACACCCGTACCGCGATGGTGGCCACGGCGGCCGCGGCAGGCCTATTGGGCCTGCAAGCAGCAGCTGTCCGCGGCGGCCTGGGCAGAGTCTTGGCAGCCGCCGCGCTGGCGGCAGCGATCGCCGCGACGGCGATCGTCCAAAGCGGTTCCCACACCGAGGATACCTTCGCCGCCCTATCGCGGTCCGGGGATGCCCAGGAAATCTCCAGTTTCACCGGGCGCACGGAGATCTGGCGGTATACCCTGGCTTGCATTGCGGAGGCGCCCGTGGTCGGCTACGGCTGCGGCTGTTGTCGTTTCCCCATGTGTCGTTTCGAGGAATTTCCCGTCACTCACGCGCACAATGTCCTGCTCAACGTGATGGTCAATGCGGGTGTCGTGGGCGGGCTGCTACTCGTCGCCATGTTCTTGACGCAAATGAGCCAGATGTTTGCCAAGCCAAGTCTGTTTCCCGACATGTTGCTGGTCACGGTCCTGGTTTTCGGCTTCACCGATAACTCGCTTTTTGCCGTTGTGCCCGACGCGCCTACCTTCCTTTGGATCGTCGCCATGGTGTGGCGTCCGCTGGTCGAGCCGTCATCTCCGCAAGTCAAGGAGGCAACTGCATGAAAATCGACGCGATCCCTGTCGGCCGTCTGACGAGCGGCCACCTGCAGCGTTGGACCGAGATCCAGCAGGCCAATTCCGACCTCCAAAGCCCGTTCTTTCATCCGTCGTACACCTGCGAGGCGGCAGCCGTCTTCGGCAACGTCGAGGTGGCAGTCTTGGCAGAAGGGGGCGAACCCGTGGGGTTCTTTCCCTTCCAGCGCACCGCCGGCAACGTCGGCGTTCCCGTGGGCGGGTCGCTCAATGATTTCCAGGGCGTCGTCGCCCTGCCGGACTTCGCCTTCGACGCCGCCGCGTTGGTCCGCGCCTGCCGGCTGTCGGGCCTGCGGTTCACGCAGTTGCTAGCCTCGCAGCAACCATTCCAGCCTCACCATTGGCTCACCGCCGACTCACCGTCCCTGGATCTCCGCGAGGGGTTCGACGCCTACTGCCGCCAGCGCCGCGAGGCGGGCAGCACGCTCATTTCGCGGACCCGCGACAAGCGGCGGTTCGCGATTCGCGACTTGGGGCCGCTGCGGTTCGAAGACAATGCCGCAGATCCGTGCGTCCTGGAACGCCTGATCGCTTGGAAATCGCGGCAGTATGAGCGGATCCGCGCCGTCAACGCGTTTACGCAGCCCGGCACGCTCGACTTCCTGCGGCGACTGCTGGCGCTGCGCGGGACCGCTCCGCGGCTGGCAGCGGCCGGCGACGGCGGCGAGCTTCCCGGCCCGCGGAGCGGGACCGCTCCGCGGCTGGCAGCGGCCGGCGACGGCGGCGAGCTTCCCGGCCCGCGGAGCGAAACCGAATTTCGGGGCGTGCTCTCGGCGATGTATTTCGGCGACCGCCTGGCGGCCGTGCATCTGGGCCTGCGCTGTGGCAACGTCCTGCACGTCTGGTTCCCGACCTATGACGAAGAACTGGGCAAGTATTCGCCCGGCAACATCTATTTCGTGGAGCAGGCCCGCGCCGCCGCGCAACTTGGCATCCAGCGCATCGACTTGGGTTGCGGCAACGAGAAGTTCAAGGCCAGCCTGCGTTCCTTTGGCACGCTCGTCGCCGAGGGAGGCGTGGGGCTGGGTCTGCTCTCGACCTCCGCGCGACGTACCTGGCTGTACACGAAACAGTGGGTGCAGTCTTCCCGTTTCCATGGGGCGGCGCGGGCCGTCGTGCGTGGCATTCGGGGGCTATTTCTCTATGGACGACCTCATGACAGCAAACTACGAAAATCCCGATAATCGATGGGAAGATTCGCGTGCCGCGCCATCTTCCGGGATTCCCGCCCAGGGCGGCGCGTCGGTTTCGTCGCCGGGATCGTGCCCGACGGCGGCGGACGCTCCTGCTCCGCGGGCGAGTACGCTTGGGAGCCTCGGCGGCGGCAATCAGCCGCTAAGCCGATTCTCGGCAACCGACTTCGCCCCGGAGAAGCCTGGCTTTGCTTCCTCCGCGAAGGTCGCGGCGATGAAGACCGCCGGGTGGGTGGCGGTCGGTCTGCGGGGGCTTTTCGGCTCGCATTCCCGCGGTCGGATGGGTATTTTGACCTACCATCGCGTGTCGCCGCGGATTCCGGAACTTCCGCCGCCGACGCACAACGTGACCCCCGATCTCCTCCGCGCACATTTGGAGGGATTGTTGGATCGAGGTTTTACGATTTGGCCCCTCAGAGAAATGCTGCGCTACAATGCGTTGGGAAGGCCGACGCCGCCGCGGACGATCGCCTTGACGTTTGACGACGGTTACCAATCGGTCTACACGCGAGTCTGGCCGATCCTGCGGGAGTTTCACGTGCCGGCCACGGTCTTCCTGGCGACGGCCTATCTGGGCAGCGAGATGCCGTTTCCGTTCGACGCCTGGGGACAGAACCACCGCGACGCCCTGCCGCCGGCCGCTTTCCGCCCTCTGACGGTCGCGCAATGCCGCGAAATGCTCGAGAGCGGATCGATCGATCTGGGGGCCCACAGCCATACGCACCGCGACCTGCGCGGCCAGCCCGACTCGTTCCGCCAGGACGTGCAAACGTCGGTCGATGTTCTCCGCGCCACGTTCGGGTTGACCGACGTCATGTTTGCTTTTCCTTTTGGGGGCAGGCACTTGGGCTTCGCGGGTTCCGAATTGGCGACCGCCGCGAAGCTTACCGGCGCGACTTGCGGCCTGACCACGGAGTGCGCGCTGATCGCTTCGGGAAGCGACCCGTTCGAATGGGGACGGTTCAATGTATTCTCATGGGACACCCCGGCCACGCTGGCTGCGAAACTCGACGGTTGGTACAGTTGGGCAGCGCATCTGAAGCGACACATCGTCGGTGGGCAAACGACGCGCGCGCCGCATGATGGTCTCGACAAGCTGCCAAGAGGCGCGAAATGACTCCGAAATTGGATACCGCCGAAGAGAGGGAGGCCGGCACCCATCATGCGACGGAGAAACGGGAACCTGCTGGGTCGCATGGGGGGTGCGCACTCCCTCTCTTCGCAGCACGGCCGGATCGCCTGCCGCCACGAGACTCGCACGCGCGCACGTCGTCAGCCTGATCAATATCCTGGGGCCTCACGAGCGACCGGTCTACCTCGAGTTGGCCCGGCGTGTCGGCAAGCTGACGATCCTGCTGTCATCGCCGCTGGGACAGCACAAAATCGACAAGACGGATTGGGATTCGCTTGACGTGCGCTTGCAACGCACTTGGACGTTCTGCCGCCCGCAGCGCCATCCTTTGAAGTTCGACGAGCGGATCGATATCCACGTCCCCTGGAATACGATGCGGGAACTGGCCGAACTCAAACCTGACGTGATCCTGTCCAATGAGGCGGGAGTCCGCAGTCTGCTGAGTGCTTTGTATGCCCGCTCGAAAGGCCACGTGCCGCTGATTCTTGGCCTCTGCATGACCGAACACACCGAGCAGGGGCGCGGCTGGGTTCGATATCTGCTGCGGCGCTGGCTCGTCCGCCGGGCCGACGCGGTGGGCGTTAATGGGCCGGGGGCGGAACGCTATGTCCGGCGATTGGGCGCGGAGCCGGATCGACTGTTCCATCGGCCGTACGTGGCCTTGCAGGAAGTGAAGTCCGACGCCCCGCCCACGCGCGACGCGGCGTCCGCCTACCACCTGATTTATGTCGGCCAGTTCATCGAGCGGAAAGGCCTCGTGCCGTTCATCGACGGCTTGGGCCGTTGGGCGACGGCGCACCCCGATCGCTGCATCGATTTCTCGCTGATCGGCTCTGGTCCGCTGGAGGCGGCGCTGCGCGCGATGCCCGTCCCTGCCAACGTCAAGCTGCACTTCCTCGGCCGCCGGCAGCCGGCCGAGATCGCCAAGTTCTCCGCCGCTGCCGGCATTTTCGTCCTGCCCACGCTGGCCGACGAATGGGCCCTGGTGGTCAACGAGGCCATGGCTTCGGCCCTGCCGGTGCTGGGCAGCACGTATAGCCAGGCCGTGGAAGAACTGTGCAGCGACGGGCAGACGGGGTGGACGTTTCGCACGAATTATCCGGCCGAACTCGACAAGGCCATTGATGCGGCCTTGACGACCCCGCTGGAGCAACTCAACGAGATGCGGGCCGCGGCCCGGCGGCGCGTCGCACATCTTACGCCCGACTACGTCGTTGACCAGATGGTCGCGGCCATCGAACCCTTGCTCGCGAAATACGGCGGAGAGACGGAGGCCGGCACCCCCCATGCGATGGCGGCAAAGGCGAATACTGCCGAGTCGCATGGGGGGTGCGCGCTCCCTCTCTCCCGCGCATGAACCAACGTGAAGGCGGGCCAAAGCCCACCCTACCGGAAAGATGACCATGCGAATTCTGTTGTGCCACAACTTCTACCAGCAACCGGGCGGCGAAGACCAGGTCTTTGCCGACGAAGGACAGTTGCTCGAGTCGCGCGGTCATGCCGTGTTCCGCTATACGATGCACAACAACATGATTCCCACGATGAACCGCCTGCAACTTGCCTGGCAGACCATCTGGAATTCGCGAAGTTACGCGGCCATCCGCACGCTGATCCGTCGCGAGCGGCCCGACGTGATGCATTGCACCAACGTCTTTCCGCTGATCTCGCCTTCGGTCTACTATGCGGCACGGGAGGAGGGCGTACCCGTGGTGCAGTCGCTGCACAACTTCCGGATGCTGTGCGCCAACGGCGTTCTCCGAACGGAAGGGCCCGACGGCGCACCCTGCCCGGGCGGAGGGTTCTTTCGTTGCCTGCGGTATGGCTGCTACCGTCACAATCGCGCCGCCACTTTCGTCGTGCTGTCGATGTTGCGGTATCACAGTTTCCTGCGAACTTGGACTCGCATGGTCGATCGCTACATCGCCCTGAACCAGTTCTGCCGGGGAGTGTTTGCCGCCCACGGCTTGCCGGCCGAGAAGATATCGGTGAAACCGAACTTTGTAGGGACTGATCGGGGGCCCGGCAACGGCAGCGGAAATTACGCCGTCTTCGTCGGTCGACTCTCGTGGGAAAAGGGCGTCCAGACCGTGCTGGACGCCTGGCAGCAACACGACTTGCCGATCTCGCTGAAGATCATTGGCGACGGTCCGCAGGCCCCGGAGGTACAGGCCGCCGCGGGAGAGAGGGAGGCCGGCACCCCCCATGCGACGGCAAAGGGGAACAATGCTCGGTCGCATGGGGGGGGCGAGCCTCCCTCTCTCCGCCGCAACAACATCCAGTGGCTTGGCCGCCGGCCGCTCGATGAGATCCTTGACATCCTGGCCGAAGCCCAATGCCTGATCTTTCCTTCGATCTGGCACGAGACTTTTGGCCGCACGATCATCGAGGCCTTTTCGACAGGCACCCCCGTCATCGCGGCGAACATGGGCTCCGCCGCCGAACTGGTTGCCGACGGGCGGACGGGCTATCACTTCAAAGTCGGCAATTCAGGCGACCTCGCGGCCAAGGTCCTCCAGTTGACAAGTGCGGGGAAAAACTGATCGGAATGCGACGGGCCGCCCGGCGCGAGTTCGAGGAGAAGTTCACGGCCGACAAAAACTACGCGCAGTTGATCGAGGTCTACCGCCTTGCCGGCGCGTGCCGGCCTGCCGACGAAAGTTCGCCACACCAGTTTTCCGAGGTTCCATCATGAGTTTCATAGCGTTTGTCAAGGCCGCCCGGTTGGTGAGCCAGGTCAAGAACCCGCTTTCCGCACTACGGGACTGGCAGGGATGGCAAAGCGAACCCTACACGGTTCGTTTCTGGAACGGCATGCAGATTGCCATTCGGCCTCGACGCGGCGACTTGACGGCCTTTAGCGAAACCTGGCTGCAGCACGTCTACACGGGGCCGGGCCAGCGCTTGTCGAGCGGCGACACGGTTATCGACGTGGGCGCGAATATCGGCTCTTTTACCCTGTTCGCATCCTCGCGCGTGGGCCCGACGGGGCGCGTGATCTCCGTGGAGCCCGATGCCGACACTTTCCGCCAGCTCGAGTCCAACGTTCGCGCCAACGATCTGAGCAACGTGACCGCCATTCATGCGGCGCTGGCCGCCGAGCCGGGAATCGTTGAACTGCGAAGCTGTGCGAATTCACTCTTCAGTTCGCTCTACATCCAGATAGACGGCCGTCAGACCGACGGCCAGGTGCAGAAGGTGCCCGCGGTCACCATCCAACAGATCATGGATCAGGCCGGCGTGAAATGCTGCCAGTTTCTCAAACTCGATTGCGAAGGAGCCGAACACGAGGCCGTGCGTGCCATGACTGCGGAAACGGCCTCGCGGATCGGGAAGATCAGCATGGAGCTGCACGAAGTCGCCGGCATCGACAGCAACGCCACGATTCGCCGGCTGCAAGACTTTGGTTTCCGCCTGCATCGCCACGGCCCACTGTACTACTTCCGCCGCGGAGGGACCGTGCAGGAATGACGAGAAGAATTGCACGTTTGCGCGGCGCCCTTGGTTTGAACCATGCATTTGTCGTCTGCCGGGTCCTGGCGATCATCCTATTCCGAAACGAACCATGTCAAGAATCGATTCCAACACGGTGACGCAACTTCCGCTGGTGGCAGCCCCCCGCCGGCCGCAGAAATATGATCTCTTCGGCGTGCAGGTCAGTGCGACGACCTACGACGAAGCGACGGAGTTCATTCTGCGATCCGCTCGACGGGGCTGGCCGGCCGTCGTTTCGGCGCATGCCGTGCATGCAGTCGTGACAGCCAGCGACGATCCCGAACTGTTGGCCAAGGTCAACCGTTTCGACATCATCACGCCGGACGGCCAGCCCGTCCGGTGGGCGCTGAATGCCTTGCACCGCGCCGGCCTGCGCGACCGCGTGCGGGGTTCGGAACTCATGCTCCGCGTCTGCCGCGGCGCAGCCCGAGAGAAGGTGTCCATCTTCCTCTACGGCAGTTCGCCGGAAGTGCTCGAACGGCTTTGCGTCAACTTGCAGTCCTGGTGTCCAGGTTTGCAGATCGCCGGTTGCTACGCACCCCCGTTCCGTCCGCTGACCGCAGACGAGGAAACCGCGGTCGTCCGCCGCATCGATGCCAGCGGGGCGGGCATTGTTTTCGTCGGCCTGGGGTTTCCCAAGCAGGACCATTTCGCCGACGCCATGCAGGGACGTTTGCAGGCCGTGCTGGTCAACGTGGGGGCGGCCTTCGATTTTCATGCCGGAATCAAGCGCACGGCGCCACAGTGGATGCAAGACTCGGGCTTGGAATGGTTGCACCGGCTGTGCCACGAACCGGGGCGCCTCTGGCGGCGATACCTGACGACGAACTCGCGGTTCCTCGCCAAGTTCGTCGCCGCGCTGCTTCGGCAACGTGTCGGGCGACGACGCGTGGATGCGCCGCATGAGTAGCGTAGCCTTCCAGGCTTCGCCCCTGCGTATCGTAGCTTTCCAGGCTGCACACTCGGTAGTACGCCTTCCAGGCTGCATGCCGGGCCTTGAAACAGCGTCGTGGCGAAGAGCAGATCCAGACCGTACGATGAGGAGTGAAAACGATGCCGCGGGGCGTCTTGCAAATGAAGGAATTCGGCCGCATGGGCCGTTGGGGCAACCAGATCTTCCAGTACTCGTTCCTCAAGACCTATGCCTGCCGGTACGACCTGGAAGTCCAGATTCCCGCCTGGATCGGCGAGGACCTCTATGGATTGCGCGACGCCCGGCCCGACGAAGGCGTCTACCCGGTCGTGCGGGAAAAAGCCAAGCATGCGATCGACGACACGGTCATCCCGCACCTCGCGCAGCCGTTGTGCAACGTCAACGTCGAAGGCTGGTTCCAGTACCACATGTCGTACTATCGGCCGGACAAGGATTATATCCAGAACCTGTTCGCCGAACCCCTGCCGGCCGTGCGCCAGCGAGTGGTCCCAGCGCTCGAAGAACTCCGCCGTCGCGGCGAAACGCTCGTCGGGCTGCATATTCGCCGCGGCGATTTCGGCGCCGGCAAGGACTATATCACGCCGGTCGCCTGGTATCGGCAGTTACTCGACGCGAAGTTCAAGGCGTGGCCCCACCCGGTCCTTTTCATTGCCACCGAGGACCTGTCCCTGGTCGAGGATTTCCGGCAATTCAATCCGCTGACCGTCGACGATCTCGGCTTGGATCTCAAGAACCAGCCGATGGCGCACTTCGCCTACTTGAAGCACGACCTGAAACAACGCGATCCGCGGGCCTTGGATTTCTTCCCCGAATGGTACCTGTTGCAGCGGTGCGACGTACTCTTGCTGCCCAACAGCACGTTCGGCTTTACGGCGGCGATGACTAGTCGCACTTGCCGGCAAGTGTTTCGCTCGGACCCCGCCGTCGGTGGCTTCGCCGAGTTGGCCGATTGGTGGGACGTGATGCCTACCCAGTTCGTCAACCCGGCTGACTATCGTCACGTCCCCGGGCTATATCTCGATCGCAACCCCTATTGGTCCCGGTACGCGTGGCTGAAACGCGGCGTGAAGAAGCTGCGCCAGGTCTGGCGGTCCGTGCTGGGCGGCTAAGCGGGGTCATGCGCCGTGGAACCGCGACGACAAGAATTCCGGGATGCGCGTCTCCAGCCAGAACCGCGGCGACCAGGGCCACCGGCCGCAGACAAAACCGAGATGGCCGCCGCCGTCCGAAATTTCGAGCGTCACCTTTTCGGACAGGTCGTGCGGCGGCGGGATCAGGCGGGCCGGAACCAGCGGGTCGTTGTCGGCGTTCAGGATGAGCGTCGGGACCGCCACGTGCTTGAGCAGCACGTCCGATCGCGTCTTGGCGTAGTAGTCCTCGGCGCCGGCGAACCCGTTCCAGGGCCCGCTGATCCGGTCATCGAACTTGAAGAAGGTGTCCAGCCGCCGCAGTTCGCCGCGGGTGAGTCCGAAATCATCGCCCAGGGCCTCCATCTTCCGCGCCACGTCGCGGCGGAGGCTCCGCAGGAGATACCACTGGTAAATGCGGGAGAACCCGCGCTCGATCTTCTTGGCCACGGCCCCCAGATTGAACGGCGCCGACACGCCCACGGCCGCAGCGACCGGCAGCGTCTGACCGCGCTGGCCGCACTCGCCCAGCCACTTCAGGCAGATGTTCGCGCCCACGGAAAAGCCCACGACGGCGATCGGCGTCTGCGGCTCTCGCTCGGCCAGGTGATGGACCAGGTAGTCGAGGTCGCAGGTCATCCCGCAATGGTAGCTTTGCCGCAAGCGATTGAGTTCGACCCGGCCGCGATAATTCAGCAGCACGCCGCGCCAGCCCCGCGTCTGGCAGGCCCGCAGCAACCCCCGCACGTAGGCCGACCCCAGGTCGCCCTGCAGTCCCGGCAGCACGATCACGATCGGGCCGCCGGAGCCGACCCAGTCCAGGCGCACGAAATCCCCGTCGGGAAGCTCCAGACGCTCCGATCGCGCGTCGAGCCGGACCCGCCGCGTCAGAACCGGCCAGAGGGTCTGGCCGTGCCCGCCCGGCAGCCACCAACTGGCGCTGGAAACTGTTGTTCTGCCATGGATCGGCCCCACCGCGAAGAAATCCCAAATCCCAAACACGAAATTCCAAACAAATTCAAAATTCAAAAACTCAAAACAGGTTCGGTCATTCGGACTTCGAATCTCAGATTTGTTTCGGATTTCGTGTTTGGGATTTCGGATTTTGTGCCGTTGGGTTTACCGTTTCGTCTGCCGATACATCTCGAACGCCTGCTCCGGCTTCTCGCCGTCATGCACCACCGCACGCACGGCCTGGAGCATGGCAATGGGACATTCGGCCTGGAAGACGTTGCGGCCCATGTCCACCCCGGCCGCGCCCTGGTCGATCGCCTCGTAGGCCATCTGCAGGGCCTCGCGCTCGGGCAGCTTCTTGCCGCCGGCAATCACGATCGGCACCGGACAAGCGGCCGTGACCTTCTCGAAGTCGGGCGTCGCAATAGTAGGTCTTGATCACGTGGGCGCCGTTCTCGGCGCAGACCCGCGTGGCCAGGCTCAAGTAGCGGGCGTCGCGGACCAGTTCCTTGCCGACGGCCGTCACGCCCAGCACGGGCATGTTGTAGCGGCTGCCCTGATCGACCATCGTCGTCAGGTTGCGGATCGTGAGGGCCTCGAACTTGCTGCCCACGGCCACCATCACGGCCACCATCGAGGCGTTCAGGCGGAGGCATTCCTCCATGCTCAAGATGCACTCGTCGTTCAGGTCGGTGAGCACGGTCGAGCCGGCCGAGGCCCGCAGCGAGATCGGCTTGTTGCAGGTCGGCGGCACGATCTGCCGCAACGCGCCGCGGGTACACATCAGGCAGTCGGCGTATGCGATCAGCGGCACGATCGTGAGGTCCATCCGCTCCAGGCCCGAGGTCGGGCCCATGATGTAGCCGTGATCGAAGGCCAGCATGACCGTGTGGCCGCTCTTGGGATTGAAGATCCGCGCCAGGCGGTCCTTCATGCCCCAGTCGAGATGGGCGAGCCCCTTCAGGAAGAATCCTTCGGTGCGTTGGGGAATGCCGATGCCGTAGTCTTTGGCGTCGAGGTTGTTGGCTGCTTCAGGCATGATCGGAAGATGGTTGGAGGAGGGTGGGAAGGCGGGAAAGCCTTATTATAGCGACTTCATCCCGTCGCGGAAGCCGGCGAAGAGCAGCGCGATCGACGTGGCGCCGGGATCGACGTGGCCGATCGTCCGCGGGCCAAGGTTCCGGGCACGGCCGAAACGGGCCTGGAACTCGCTGGTCTTCTCCGCGCCGCGCTGGGCGGCATCGGCCGCCTCGGCGAGAAGCTGACGGCCGTTTCCGCACCGGCGTCGGCCGCCTGTCGCAAGGCCTCGACGGCCGGCACGAGGGCGTCGACCATGGTCTTGTCGCCCGGCTTGGCCTGGGTTTGCGCCCGCAGCTTCGCCAAGCCGGCTTCGAAAGCGGCGGCCAGAGCCGGGACCATCGAGCGACTGGCTGCCGCCGACCGCTTCGGACATGCCCATGAAGAACGAACCCAACAGCGGGCTGGTCGAGCCGCCGTCGACCGACATCACGTTCCAGCCGACCTGCTCCAGCAGCGGGCCGACGCCCAGCGATCGGCCTTCCGCGACCGACTGCGATGATCGCCTCGGCAACGCGCTTCATGGTCACGCCATGGTCGCCGTCGCCCGTGGCCGCGTCGAGACGCGAGAGCAGTTCATGGTTCTCTTTGACGCGCGCGGCCCCGCTGCGCAGGATGTTGGCAAGATCGGTAGAGGTAAGATCGGGCATGGATGTCCATCAGCGAACCGTGAAATAAGGGCGTGTCGCAGGGGGCGTTCCAGAGGCGGATCAATTCGTCGTCCATCTTGGCCACGAACATCTGGAAGCCGGCCATCTCCTGCACGGTCAGGTACTCGCCGATCCGCGGAGAGACGGGCTCGATGCCGCGCTCCCGCAGGCAGCGATGCACGGCGCGATAGACGATGAACAACTCCATGAGCGTCGTGGCGCCGGAGCCGTTGAGGATCACCAGCACGCGATCGCCGCGGCGGGCATCGACCGCCGCCAGCAGCCGCTCGAGCATCACGTGGGCCGTCTCGTCGGCGGTCATCAACCGCGTGGGGCCGGTGCCCGGCTCGCCGTGCTGGCCCATGCCGATTTCCATCTGGTCGTCGGCCAGCTCGAAGATCGACTGGCCGGTGGAAGGGTGCGTGGCGGTCTTCACGGCGACGGCAAGCGTGGCCATCTGGGAATTGAACCGCTCGGCGATGGCACAAACCTGATCGAGCGTCTTGCCTTCTTCGGCGGCGGCCCCGGCGATCTTATAGAGCGGAATGCAACCGACCAGTCCGCGGCGGTCGGCGGCCGGGGCCTTGGCCCCCGGGGCGATGTCTTCGTGCGGTGAGCAGCGTGCGGACGTTGAGGCCCTGTTTTTTCGCCATCTCCATGGCGATATTCGCGCTCATCACGTCGCCGGCATGGTTGAGGATCACCAAGAGCACGCCCGCCGGGCGGTTGGCCTTCTTCAGGGCCTCAAAGACCTTGGGCGCGGCCGGTGCGGCGAAAATATCGCCCACCACGCTGATATCGAGCATGCCCTCGCCCACGAATCCGCTCAGGGCCGGCTCGTGTCCCGCACCGCCAAGCGTGACCAGGGCGACCTTGTCTGCCGCTTTTGGCTGGGCACGAACCACAAGCTTGCCAGATTCCAGCTTGACCTTGTCGGCATAGGCCAGGGTGAATCCTTCGAGCAACTCGGCCGTGAGATTGGCCGGATCGTTAATGAGTTTCTTCATGGTCATGGCGGCGTTTGTCCCGGCGTAAAAGCCTCTGATAAGTTAGGCACGAAATGCGACAGGTTGAAAACCTATCCTACTCATGTAACTGGGCGTGAAAACCTCTGATTATCGTTGCCGGTCGCAAGAGAATCAAGGGCCGTGGCTGCCTATTGACGAGATTGCTTCGGCACCCCCAGTAACGGGGGAACCGCCGATTTTCCTGTAGCATTTCTGCTAGCACTCTGGTAAACTAAGAATTCGACATGGGGAATATGTTCGGGCAGAACTAGTCCCCGCGTCACCCGCCCACCCCACCCGCCAGCCTGAAAACCTTCCGAAAATCCTCTCGCACGGTCTCTCCAAGGACCATGTTCCCCGGGGCTTTCGATGGATCGCAAGCAAAGGACTCTCGCTCTCTCCCTCCTACACTAGCAAAGGCGTGATGCCATGTCGAAGCTCACTGATACGCAGGCTGGAAGCCTACGCTACCATATACAGGCTGCAAGCTTACGCTACCATACGCAGGCTGGAAGCCTACGCTACTTCATGATTCGGTTGAGTGTCGTGCTTGCCGGTTGTTGCTTCCTCTGGCTCGCGGCCCGAGCGGCCGGCGCCGCTGATCCTGCCCAGGAACTCCGGCGGGCCGACATCAAGGCCTTGCAGCGGGCCATCGAGGATCTGACTGCCACTTTCGGCGACCGCTACCCGCACGGCAAGGAGTTTCTGGAGCGGGCGGCCGACTGCGAGAAGCAGGCCGCCACGATCGAGTCGGCCTTGCGCGGAGGCGATGCCAGGCTGGTTCAAGGCACCTCGGCCTTGGTGACCAAGATCGAGGCCCTGCGGTGCGAGGCCCTGTTGGCCAACCCGCTCCTGGATTTCGACAAACTGCTCCTGGTCCGCCGCCAGGAAGGCCGGATGGGCCTGCCGCAAAACTGGCAAGGCAATTGTTCGCTGCCCTCGCACGGCTACGACAACCAGATCGCCGTCCTCTCGCCCGTCCGCGGGCACCATGTACCCGTGGTCGGCGGCAAGGTCAGCACGCTCTTTCAGCCCGAGAAAGGGGCCTTCGTGGGCGACGTGGAACTGCACTTCGACGCCGCAAAGATGCTCTTCTCGATGCCCAAGCCCAACGGCCGCTGGCAGATCTATGAGCTGGGCGTCGACGGCCGCGGGCTGCGCCAGGTGAGCACGGACGACCCGGCCGACGTCGATAACTACGATCCTTGTTACTTGCCCGACGGGCGGATCATCTTCTGCTCGACCCGCTGTTTCCAAGGCGTGCCGTGCGTGGGCGGCAGCGACAAGGTGGCGAACTTGTTCATCATGGACGCCGACGGCAAGAACGTCCGCCAACTCACGTTCGATCAGGACCACGACTGGTGTCCGACGGTGCTCAACAACGGCCGCGTCCTCTATACCCGCTGGGAGTATTCCGACACGCCGCACTACTTCACGCGGTTGTTGTTCACGATGAATCCCGACGGCACGAACCAGGCCGCCTATTACCACAGCAATTCCTATTGGCCGAACTCGACGTTCTACGCCCGGCCGATCCCCGGCCACCCGACGAAGGTCGTCGGCGTCATCTCCGGCCATCACGGCGTGCAGCGGATGGGCGAGTTGGTCGTCTTCGATCCGGCCCTGGGGCGTTTCGAAGAGAAAGGGGCCGTGCAGCGGATCCCCGGCTTCGGGCAGAAGATCGAACCGATCATCCGCGACGGGCTGGTCGAGGGCTCGTGGCCCAAATTTCTCCATCCCTATCCGCTCAGCGAGAAATATTTCCTCGTTTCCTGCAAGCCGACGCCCAGTTCGCATTGGGGCATTTACCTCGTCGATACGTTCGACAACTTCGTGCTGCTGACGGAAGAGCCGGGCTATGCGATGCTGGAACCGGTGCCGCTCCGCAAGACGGCCGCTCCGCCGGTGATCCCCGACCGCGTCGACCTGGCGACCGACCAGGCGGAAGTGCATATTTCCGACATCTATGCCGGCGAAGGCATGCAAGGCGTTCCCCGCGGCACCGTGAAGAAGCTGCGGGTCTACGAGCCGCACTACGCCTACAACGGCATGGGCGGGCACATCAACATCGGCATCGACGGTCCTTGGGACGGCCGCCGCATCTGGGGCACGGTGCCGGTCGATAGCGACGGTTCCGCGAGCTTCAAGGCCCCGGCCAATACGCCGCTGGCCGTGCAGCCGCTGGATGCCGACGGCAAGGCCGTGGCGGTAATGCGGAGTTGGTTCACCGCCATGCCGGGCGAGGTCGTGTCGTGTACCGGCTGCCACGAGAGCCAGAACCGTGCGCCGCTGGGCAGGTCGAGGCTGGCCGTGCTTCGCAAGCCGTCGGAGATCGAGCCCTGGTACGGGCCGCCGCGGGGCATGAGTTTCAAGCGCGAAGTGCAGCCGGTCCTGGACAAGTATTGCGTCGGCTGCCACCAGGGCGGGCAGTCGAGTCCGCCCGACCTGCGCGTGACCGGCGACAGCCGCTTCCGCAACTTCACGCCGTCCTACGTGGCGCTGCAGCCCGTTCGTCCGCCGGCCCGGCCCGGAAAGCGACTATCACGTGCAAAAGCCGATGGAATGGCATGCCGGCACGAGCGAATTGGTGCAGATGCTGGAGAAGGGGCATCACAACGTCAAGCTCGACCGCGAAAGCTGGGACCGGTTGATCACCTGGATCGATCTGAACGTGCCCGATCACGGCACCTGGCACGAGTCCGCCGGCACGCGGCCGGTCATGCAGCAGCGGCTGGAAATGCGCAAGCTCTACGCCAACCGGCCGGAGGATCCCGAGGCGATTGTCCCAACGCTATTCGAAGGTGCGGAATTGAAGAACGGCCCGGTGGCGTTCGTCGTCCCCGTGCCGCTGCCGAAGCGCGACGCGAAGCCGCCGGTGGTCAGCGGTTGGCCGTTCGATGCGTCCGAGGCCGCCCGTCGGCAGAAGGCGGTGAAACTGCCGCCGACGCTCAAGTTGGAACTTGCATCCGGCTGCGCCGATCGAATTGGTGCTGGTTCCCGCCGGCGAGTTCGTCATGGGCAGCAGCCACGGGGCCGATGACGAATATCCGCCGGCCCGCGTGAAGATCGATCATCCGTTCTACATGAGCCGCACGGAGATCACCAACGCCCAGTTCGCCGCCTTCGACGCCAGGCACGACAGTGCCTTCATCAGCATGCCGAACAAGGACCAGAACGAGCGTGGTTATCCGATTAACGGCCCGCAGCAACCGGTGGTGCGGGTCACGTGGCAACAAGCACGCGATTTCTGCCGTTGGGTCGCTTCGCGCACCGGCCGCAGGACTGACCTGCCGACGGAGGCCCAGTGGGAATGGGCGGCCCGGGCCGGCACGGACACGGCAACGTATTACGGCAACGTGACCGCCGACTTCGGCCGCTTCGCCAATCTGGCGGATGCCTCGCTGGGCCAGATGGCCAGGGGCGATTCGCCGCACTGGCAGCCCCGCGTCGATGCCGTCAACGACGGGGCCATGGTTACGACGAACGTGGGCCGTTATCGACCCAACGCCTGGGGCCTGCGCGACATGATCGGCAATGCGGCCGAGTGGACCCGTACGGCATACCGGCCTTATCCCTACAACCCCGGCGACGGCCGGGACGATCCCGCGGCGGCCGGGACGAAGGCAGTCCGCGGTGGTTCATGGTATGATAGACCTTATCGGGCTACCGCATCGTACCGCATGCACTACCAGCCCTGGCAGCATGTGTTTGACGTCGGCTTCCGCATCATCGTGGAAGTCGACGACCAGGTGGTTACGAAGTAGATAGCAGTTCAAGCCAAACGATGTTTTCGCTCTATCCCCAGGAGAAATTGCAGTGAGTTCAGAACCGAAGTATGGAATGAGTCGTCGAGAGTTGATTTCCGGTACGGCGGCGGCAGCCGGCGTGGCGTTGGCAAGCCAGTTCGGCAGCGGCTTGAATGCGGCCGAGGTCGAAGCCCCGGTCAAGTCCCACCACGCCGCCAGAACCGTCAAGACCTACACCAACGCCGACTTCTACGATGCCGCCGGCGAGTTCCAGGCCGAGAAGGCCAAGGAGGCCTATTACGACATGTTCCGGCGGTTTGGCTATCCCATCTCCGCGAAGCTTCACACGAGCGACTTCTGGGTCCTCGATTTCCACCTCGGTGATTTTGCCAACGTGGGTATGGCCGGAATCTTCTGGGTCAACCGCCAGGAGTTCAGTTACTTCGGCCACGAGATTTATCTCCTGCCCGGCCAGATGATTCCCGAGCATCAGCACCTGGCGACCGACAAGGGGCCGGCGAAGAGGCTTGCGGATCGTAAAACCGGGGCACCAAACCGAGCAGGGTGCTTTTGCCGGCGCCGGTCATGCCAAAAATGCCGACGACCTGGCCCGGCTTGGTCTCGAAGGAAACATCCGTCAGCACCGGTTTGTCCGGCGAGTAGCCGAAAGTGACGCCCTCAAAGACCATCCGCCCCGTCAGCCGCCCGGGCGCGAGGGCGCCGGGGCGGCTTTGCACTTCGACCGGCGTGTCCAGCACTTCAAACACCCGCCGCGCCGCCGCCAGGCTTTGCTGCACCGAGTTGGCGATGGTGGAGATGTTGGCGACTTGCCCGGTGAACTGCTGGAGCAAGCCCGCAAACACCACCAGCCCGCCGCCCAGCGGAATCCGCCCCTGCACATACAGCCAGCCGCCGTAGGCGAACAAAATCACCAGGCTCATTTGCGACAGCATCTGCGTGCCGGGCGTGAAGATGGACAAATCCCAGAAAATTCTCCGCTGCTGCGAGGACACCTGCGTCGTTGGCGGCTTCAAACCGGCGGACTTGGTGCGCTTCGGCGGCAAAACCTTTCACCGTCTGCATCCCGCGCACGCTTTCGCTGAACAGCAGAATCATGTTGTCCGTCAATTCGCGGTTGCGCAGATAACCCGGACGCAGCCGCGCGGAATAAAAATGCGCCAGCCACCACAACGGCAGCGACACCGACAAACACGCCAGCGTCAGCGCCGGATGAATCCGCCACATGAAAAAGGCGTAGGCCGCCAGCGTCAGAATCATGTTCACGCCCTGCAACAGCACGCCGTCCACGAACAGCCGCGTGTTCTGCACGTCGCCCGTGACGCGGTTGAAAATGGAATTGGAGCCGTGGACGATCGAAGAAGCTGAAACTCAGCCGCTGCAACTTCGCGTAAAGCTGCGCGCGCAAGTGCCGGCACGATTTCGCCCTGCGTCAGCCGCGCCGTGATCATGTTGTAGGCGTAAGTGAGCACCGCCCGCAACAGCGCCTGCACCACGATCGCCAGCGCCAGCGCCGTGACAATCCGCAACGCCGACCATCCGGCCGGCGGCTGTCCAGCCCAGCGGATAAACCGGCGGCGGCAGCGACGGGTCCAGCGCCCGCCGGATGACGTCAATCACCACGCCCAGCAACTTGAGTCCCATGATGCCGAGCAGCAGCAGCACCAGGCTCAACACCACCGACCAGAGGCAATCCGCGCGAAACTGCCAGGCCAGCGCCAGCAGGCGCCGCACCAGTTCCCCGGTGGAATACCGCTCGTCCGCCGGGATGTTGTTGGCTGTGCCGGACACTTTCAGAACCATCCAAAATGCCGCAAAGGAGGAGCGCAATCGAATCAAAAAGCGGGCCAAGACTCGCTGCTTTTTTTCTGTCGAATTTGATTGACGGGTGGCGCATCAGGCCGTCAAATGGCGCGGATATGCCCACGCGCATGGTTATGCGTGTTGAGGAGACCGACCTTGATTTAGGAAGGAGAACCGATTGCGATGAAAACGAAAAATTCCGTGTTGAAACCCCTTCGGCTCTGTTTGCCGGCGCCTTGATCTGTTGCGCCTTGAACCTCCCCGCGCAGACCGCCCCCACCATCACCACCCAACCCGCCAGCCAGACGGTTTTGGCGGGAGCCAATGTGACCTTCAGCGTGGCGGTGGCTGGGACCGGCCCATTCACCTACCAATGGCAGTTCAACGGCACCAATCTCCCAAACAACATCATCACCACCGTGGCGGGCAATGGCGCCGCAAGCTACGCCGGGGACGGCGGCGCGGCCACCAACGCCAGCCTGTCTTACCCCCGAGGCGTGGCCTTGGATGCCGCCGGCAACCTGTATATTGCTGACAACGCCAACAACCGCATCCGCAAGGTGGACACCAACGGCATCATCACCACGGTGGCGGGCAATGGCAGTTACGGCTATTCCGGCGACGGCGGCGCGGCCACCAACGCCAGCTTAGATCTACCCCTGCGGCGTGGCCGTGGATGCCGCCGGCAACCTGTATATTGCTGACAACTACAACAACCGCATCCGCAAGGTGGACACCAACGGCATCATCACCACGGTGGCGGGCAATGGCACGCAACGGCTATTCCGGGGACGGCGGCGCGGCCACCAACGCCAGCCTGAATTATCCCTACGGCGTGGCCTTGGATGCCGCCGGCAACCTGTATATTGCGGACACCGGCAACAACCGCATCCGCAAGGTGGACACCAACGGCATCATCACCACGGTGGCGGGCAATGGCAGCGCGCGGCTATTCCGGGGATGGCGGCGCGGCCACCAACGCCAGCCTGAATTATCCCTACGGCGTGGCCTTGGATGCCTCCGGCAACCTGTATATTGCTGACACGTACAACAACCGCATCCGCAAGGTGGACACCAACGGCATCATCACCACCGTGGCGGGCAATGGCAGCGGCGGCTATTCCGGGGACGGCGGCGCGGCCACCAACGCCAGCCTGATGCTATCCCGTCGGCGTGGCCTTGGATGCCTTCGGCAACCTGTATATTGCTGACTACCGGCAACAACCGCATCCGCAAGGTGGACACCAACGGCATCATCACCACGGTGGCGGGCAATGGCAGCGCCGGCTATTCCGGCGACGGCGGCGCGGCCACCAACGCCAGCCTGAATTATCCCTACGGCGTGGCCTTGGATGCCGCCGGCAACCTGTATATTGCTGACTACCGACAACAACCGCATCCGCAAGGTGTTCATCTATGCCGGGTATCCCACGCTCTGACGCTCAGCCAACGTGAGCGCCAACAATGCCGGCAACTACACGGTCGTCATCACCAGTCCTTACGGCAGCGTGACCAGCGCTGTGGCCAAGCTGACCGTGCAAGCGCCGCCCGTCATCACCGTGCAGCCAGCCAGCCAGATAGTGGTGCGGGAAGCAGTCCTATCTTCTCGGTGGCGGTCGCTGGCTCGGGACCATTTGGGTATTTGTGGTACTTTGCCGCGCACCAACCTGGTCCAGAGCGGCACGAACAGCACGCTCACGCTGCCCGGCGTTTCCACGAATAATGCCGGCAATTACACGGTTGTGGTCACCAACACCTACGGCAGCGTGACCAGCCAGGTGGCCACGCTGACGGTGTTGCCGCTGGCTATCACCAGCCAGCCAGCCAGCCAGATGGTGACGCCGGGGACAGTGCCACTCTCACCGTGGGGGCGCGCGGCGAACGGCCCATTTTGGTATTTATGGTATTTCGAACAGCACCAATCTGATCCAAAGCAGTTCAATCAGCACGCTGACAGTGCATGAGTTTTCCACAAGCTCTGCCCGGCAACTACACGGTGGTGGTCACCAACGTTTATGGCAGCGTGACCGCCCGGGTGGCCACGCTT
>CAWAAL010000022.1:0-349292 GCA_963779975.1 uncultured Planctomycetia bacterium
CCCATAGGCCACCAGCGAACCGACGCCCGAACCGCGGGCCGTCGCCGGAATGTCCTGCGAGCGGGCGAAACGGACGAAATCCCACACGATGAGGAAGTAGTTGGCAAACCCCAGCTTGTTGATCACGCCCATCTCGCGATCGACGCGGGCCATGACTTCTTCCGACAATTCGCCGTTGACGATCCGCTCCGGATTGCCGGCGTAGCGGTCTTTCAGCCCGGCAAGGACCAGTTCGCGGAGGAAATTCTCGGAGGTTTTCTCGTCGGGCGGGTTGTAGACGGGAAAGTGCCGCTTGCCCAACTCCAGGTCGATGTGTACGCCGTCGGCGATCTCTTGCGACCGCTTCAATGCCTCGTCGCGGCCGGTGAAGACCGCGTACATTTCCTCCGGGCTGCGAAGATAGAACTCGTTGGTCTCCATCCGCATGCGGTTGGTGTCGGTGCGGAACTTGCCTGTGTTCACGCAGAGCAGGATGTCCTGGGCCTCGGCGTCTTCGCGGAGCACGTAGTGGACGTCGCTGGTGGCTACCAGGGGCAGGCCCATCTGGTTGGCCAGATCGATCGCGCCTTCCATGGCGATCCGCTGCTGTTCGATGCCGTTGTACTGGATCTCGATGAAATAGCGGTCGCCGAAGACCTTGCGATACCAGGCGGCCGCCTCGCGGGCTTTTTCCATGCCGGCCGTTCCGCCCGTCAACAGGCCGCGGTTCAACTCGCTGGAGACGCAGCCGCTCAGGCAGATCAAGCCCTCGCTGTGGGCGGCCAGGATCTCCTTGTCGATGCGCGGGCGGAAATAGAAACCCTCCAGAAAGGCCTGGGATGAGAGTTTCAGCAGATTCTGAAAGCCGGTGCGATCTTTGGCCAGGATCGTGATGTGATAGCTGGCATCCTTCGAGCCGCTGGCGTTCTCCTTGTAGAAGCGGCTGGAAGGGGCGATGTAGGCCTCGATGCCCACGATCGGGTTGATGCCCAAATCCTTGGCCGTCTTGTAGAATTCCAACGCACCGTGCAGATTGCCGTGGTCGGTCAAGGCCAGGGAGTTCATGCCCAGCTCTTTGGCACGCTTCAGCAGGCTGGCAATCTTCCCGGCGCCGTCGAGAAGGCTGTAGTGGCTATGGCAGTGCAAATGGGCAAAGGGCGGGGCGCTCATGGAGACCTCCGTGTGATTGAGCTTAATTCTGCAGGTATCCCTTTGGAAATCAGGGTGGGACTCGCCTGAACAGAGTTTCCTGATTACAGAAGATGGCGCATAACACGCGTGCCCGAGACCCCATCCGGCCGGGTACCCTCTGGGTGCGGATGGTGAATCAGGCTGAAAAGCTAACGCAAAAGAGAACCCAATACGACCCCCATGGGCTTGCGGCTTGTCGGTTTAGTCGAAAAACGTCCTCCCGCCCCCGCTGGGCTTGCCCCAGCGGAGCGAGGGATTGACCACTAGAGGCCAGTCCACAACCGCTATACGCCGTTTTTTCCTCTTTTCGGCCACCCGGCCCACGGGCCGGGTGGCCGAAAAGAGGAAAAAACGGCGAAAGGGGCGGCAAGATGGCGCTTCTAGTTCCCAATCCTCCGCTCCGCTGGGGCAAGCCCAGCGGGGGCGGGACTAAATCGACAAAGTGCAAGCTGGATGGGATCTTATAGCTTCGCCGTTTTGCTCTTAGCCGTTCAACCTCCTTCACCATCCACGCGAGGCGGACGGGGTCGTGGCGGACATCCTGGAATCATGCAACTTTATTCGGGCTCGGCGCATTCCACAAAATGCATGCGAGTGAACCGGACAAATGACTGCATGAAATTGTAAATGATCGGAAACCATCTGGCTAACCCTCGCTTGGAGGATTTGCAAACCGCAGCAGGGCGAGGCGCGTGGCATTGCCGGCCCGACCTGCCCTCTCTTTGTTCGACCCTATGACGGCGCAAATGTCAAGCTCTACGCGCAACTCTCTACGCACAACTAATCGTAGGGTGGGACCAGCGAGCGTAGCGATCTTGTCTACGAAAATTGCCCGACAGCCGATTTTATAGGTCTGCTGATCTACGCAACAACCAGCGCTCGGGCCCGCGCTTGAGGCGGGTGAACCATCGTTCTTCCTCCGGATGGATCGGCTCCACGAGGAAGGTCGTCAACCCGGCCAGCCGGCCAGCCACGATGTCGGCAAGAAGTTGATCCCCTACCAAGGCGGTATTCTCGGGACGAAAACCCATTTTTCGCATGGCTCGTCGGCAGCCTTGGGGAAGCGGCTTCAAGGCCCTGGCCACGAACGGCAGGCCGAGGGGCTCCGCAAACTGGCGGATTCGCTCGCCAAATCCGTTGGAGACCAGGCACAGTCCAAAGCCGGCTTGCCGCAACGTATCGAGCCATTCGCGTACGCCCGGAGCACACTCCTCGCTGCGGTAGCGTTTCAGCGTGCAGTCGGCGTCCAGAAGCAGGCTTTCCAGACCTAGCCCACGAAGCCGCTCGGCAGTAAGCTCCAGGACGCTGGCAATGCGGTAGTGGGGGGTCAGAAAAGTGAACATTTTCACGGCCCAGTACTCTGAGTTTTTGAGGCCGCCACTGAGTTAGCCACGGATGAAACACGGATTAAACACGGATTACTACAAAAGCTCATTTCTCTCTCTTCCACTTTCCTCACCATCCGTGTTTCATCCGTGTTTCATCTGTGTTCAATCCGTGGCCAAGAAACGCTTTTTCAAGATGAACACCGTATCCGAAATCTCGTTGTTCAACTCCAGCGGTTCGTCGATCTCGTACCAGAAATCGTAGACGTCGCAGAGTTCGAAAATCGGCACGCTGGCCAAGAGCTTGCGGAACTGCGGGGCCGTATACAGTCGGAGATCGAACTTGCCGCGGAATCGCCAAAGCTCGTCGCCGCGACGCACCCGCAACGAAACTTGCAAGCTCTCGATGCGGCGGCGGCGGTCGGTCGCCGTGACCCGCAAATCGGTGCTGATCTGCGTCTTTCCCTGGGTGGTCCGCCAGCGCTCGATGGCATTGTCATAGGCGTCGGGCGGGACGAGGTGCAGTCCGAGTACATAGATCCCGCCCGGCCGCAGGTTCCTGGCGATGGCTTCCAGGTGGATCTTGGCGGCCGATTCTGTCAGGAGGTGCCGAAAGCTGTTGAGGAGGCAGAAAGCGGCTTCGGCCGGCTGCGGCAGCGTGAAGTCGGTCATGTCGGCCCGGAGGATCTCGGCCTGGAGCTTTCGCCGCTTCAACCGCTTGCGCAGAAAGTCCAGTGCCTTGTCGTTCAGGTCCAGGCCCGTCACCTCGTAGCCGCGAGCAGCCATTTCGGCCACCAACCGTCCCGAGCCGCAGGCCGGCTCGAGCAGGCGGTGAACGGGAAAATCGCAATATTTCCGGCAGGCCGATTCGATGAACGTCGCCTCCGCGGGCGTCTCGTCACGAAGCGAGAGGTCATAATATTCGGGATGATCGTACCAGTCACCAACAATCGGTTTGGTCGAGGCCAAGGCAGCAGTCTCCAGCGGTGCTCAAACGACCCATTCTAGCGGTTGGGAGCGTCGGCGTCATGCCCCATGGAGAGGTTTGTACGGTTGGTAGCGATCATGCCGTCCGGTTGTTCTCGCACAACATCACAGGTTGACAAAAGGCCGCATGTTGCCAATTTGCATGCTACCTTTTCTATAGTGGTCTAAAGCGCACATCATGCGCGAGACCGCGTCGTTAGGGCCGAGGAAAGGGCCATGTGGCGCTCAGGGATGAAATTTTCGGTCAGCACTTTGGCAAGTGTCGCGGTCTTGCTTACCGTGGCCGGCTGCGCTGATTTCCACGCGCCGCGGATCGATCCGTCGGGCGAGCACCTCTTCATCTGTGACTCGCCGCCGCCGGCCGCCGTGGCTTGTCCGCCTGGCACTGTTCCCACACCGGCCCCAGCCCCGCCGGCCGTTGCTATCCGGCCTGTCACGGGCCCGCCGCTGATCTCGCCCTATAGCGACGTCGCCGCGATGCTTTCGCCATTTCGCACCGTGGCCCCCGTGGGAGGCCAGGTCGTCCTGCTGGGCGGAGTCCGCGGCGGCGATGGCTACCTGCGCACCAACCGCCGCTTGGAATGGTCGCTCGCGCCGGGCAGCGTGGGCCGATTCACCGCCATCGGCGAAAACCGATTCGTCGATTTCCTGGTCGGAGATTTCACCTCTCCGCGCGTGGTTTCCAACACCTTTGCCATCGGCAGCACGACCCGCGTGGCCGAGCGGACCGGCGGGCCGGGCAACAGCGTTTATGTCGCCCGCGGACAAGGCTGGATCACGGTTAGTTCGCCAGTGGAAGGCGTCAGCCAAGTGACGGTCGTGGCTCCCGCCGTGGTCGTTCCGGCCGAACGCGCCAAGTCAGCGTCGATCTACTGGATTGATGCCGAGTCCGGTTTCCCCAGCCCGGCCATCATCCCCGCCGGCGGCAAACAAACGCTGACCACGACTGTCTGGCGGCAAACCAATCACTGCCCTCGGCCAGGTTGGATCGTGAGGTATGAAACTGTCTGCGGCCCTCCGGTCCTCTTCGCCCCGACGGGCACGCCGTCGATCGAGGCGCCGACCAACGAGGCCGGGCAGGCGAGCGTGGAGATCGTCGAGAAAGATCCCTCGCCCGGCACCAGTCAAGTGCGGGTCCAGGTCTTCCGTCCGGCTGATTCCTGCGGCGAGCGGCTGATGGTCAAGGAGAGCAGCGTGTTGATCACCTGGACGGCCCCGTCACTGGGAATTCGCCAAATGGGACCGCCCACCGCGGCCATCGGCCAGCCGGTCACTTATCGCCTGGAAGTCAGCAATCCGGGCGATCTGCCCGCCCACGATGTCGTGGCCACGGATGTGGTTCCCGATGGGCTGAGTTTCCTGCAGGCCAATCCGGCTCCGGTGGTCGAGGGAGGCCGTTTGCAGTGGCGGCTGGGCGACTTGGCCCCCCGGCAAGTACAGATCATCGAAGCGACTTTTCGCACCATGCGACCAGGGGCCGTGGACCATTGTGTTGAGGTCACGGGCGCGGGCGGGCTGCGATCGAGCCACTGCGCGCGGATCGAGGTCCTGGCCGCGATGCCCGGACCGGCTACGATTCCGGGGCCAAGCCCCGCCACGACCAACGAAGGGCCCCGGCCGACGCCGGCAGTGCCACCGCTGAGTTCCGGCCTCGGCCCAACACGATACAGCCCGACAAGTCCCGGCCCCGGCGCATCGAATCCTGGTCCCGCCCCAACTCGGGCGGCATCCTCGATTTTGGACATCAAGGTTGTCGCTCGCGAGGACCATGTGGCAGTCGGCTCCAGCGTGACCTTCGATATCGTGCTGACCAACCATGGAGCGGCATCGGCAACCGGCATTGTCGTTCGCGACACTTTTGGCAACGGTTTGGAACACCAGGAAAGAAGTCCCATGACGCGCCGTCTGAACGACTTGGCCCCAGGGCAGTCGGATGGATTTGGCGTTACTTTCCGGGTTACCCGACCGGGACAACTTTGTCACCACGTGGAGGCCACCGCCGCCGATGGCGCCCGGACAGATGCCGATCCCTGCGTTGCGGCGGTCCCCGCGGCCGGCGGCGCGGCGCCGGCTCCCGTGACCCCGCCACGTGGAAACCCCACGGCTCCGCCGCCGCCGTCCGCCCCGCCCGTCCTGCCGCTGGAGATCCGTGTCTCCGGTCCGACTGCCTCAACGGTCGGCAAATCGGAGGTCTTTACAGCCGAGATTACCAATCTTGGCCCCCAGCCGATTGCCAACGTGGTCGTGAGCCAGGAGGCCGACGCCGTGTTCGCTGTTAACCGGGCGACCCAAGAGGCCACGCGACAAGGCAAGGTCGTGGTCTGGTCCGTGCCTTCTTTTCTGCCCGGCCGTCCGATTCGGTTCCAGGTGCAGTGCGAGTGCCGGCAGCCGGCGTCCAAGGCATGCTGCCGTTTTACCGCCACGCCGGCCAATGGCCAGCCGGTTGTTGGTGAGACCTGCCTGGAGATTGCCGCGGCAACGCCGCCCGCTGCCGTAGCGCCGCCGGCGGCAATTACCGGGCAATTGAGCGTGTTTGTCGATAATTTCAACAAGATCAAGGCGGGCAAGAATCAGGTATTCCTGGTACGAGTTACCAATCAGGGCGACTCTACGGACAACGACATTATTGTCACGGCATACCTCCCGCCTGATTCGACCGTGGTGGAACCTGATACCAGCGGACCTTTTACCGGCATCAATCCCCAGAAGGGAGCCGGACAGGTTCGTTTCAGCCCGGTGACCGAATTGCTGTCCAAGGCGACGATCGACTATCGGGTCGTGGTGACGACATCGAAACCTGGACCGATCTCCTTGCGTGTCGAGGCCACGAGCCGTCGGCAAACACAACCCGCGGTGGGCAAGACCACCGTCGATGTCCTGCCCGCGGACTGATCTTTTCGTACCAGGGAATTCATTCCGTCGGTTCGCTTTTTTCCGGCAAAGGGAATGAATTTCGTGGTCTGCAGAACGATTCTTGATGAACTTCGCTTCCCAAGATTTTGAGTCGCGTGTAGAATTAAACGTGTGGTCGTGTGGGGTGCTGATTTTTGGCCCTGTCTTTCCAATTTCTGCCGCGTTGAATGAAATCCCGGCGTCTGCTCATCTTTCCTTTGATCCCAAAACCCTTCAGCGAGTAGTCCTTCCCGTATCGGGCCTGGAATGTTGTGGCGTTTGCGCACGAATTCGAGCGTGCGCACAGGTACCGTAGCGTTGATCTGTACGCCACACCGGGGCCAGGGACGACTCCGGCGAATTCAAACGCCGGTCATCGTTCCCTGGCCTCATTTTTTGGGAAGAACTAATTCCCATGTCCGATTTCGTCCAACAACGGCATAAAGCTCCGGTCTCTTTGCAGCGGCCGCGGGAGCTGCTCCTGGCCTGCCCGCCGATGCGGAGCAACGTCAATCTGTCGCGGATCGTTCGTGCGGCCGCCTGTTGCGGCATTCCTCGCATGATCTGCTGCGGCAACGCCCGCATCCTGCCGGAAATCTCCCGCGAAACGGGCGACTCGATCCAGATCGAGATCCATCGCACGCTCCCGCCGGTGATCAAACGGTTGAAACAGGACGGTTATCCGATTGTCGGGCTGGAGCAGGCCAGCAATTCAACCTCGATCTTCGAGTTTCAGTTCCCGCGCAAGGTCGTACTGGTGATCGGCAATGAGCGGTTGGGAATCGAGGATGAGGTCCTATGGCTCCTCGATGGCACGATCGAGATCCCCGTCTACGGGCTTCCGTATGCCCACAACGCGGCGACGGCCACGGCGATGGCCCTATATGAATACTGTCGGCAATATCCGCTGGGCTGAAGCCGGCGTCGGAAAACATGGCAGAATTTCCGTCATTCCTTCTTGCACCCACGGGGTAAATTCCGTTTTACGAAGCTCCCCCTGCCCGACCCGGCCCGGCTCTTGTTACAATACAGACTCACCATTTTGCGCATCTGCCGGGGTTAATTGATGAAACGACTCGGAAACGTGGCCATCGTCGGCGTAGGGTTGATTGGCGGATCAATCGGCTTGGCCCTGCGTCAACGCAATCTGGCGGAAAACGTCATCGGCATCGGTCGCCGACAGGTCAGCCTGCGAATCGCCAGACGGGTCGGCGCCATTACCCACACCACGATCGATCTGGCCAAAGGGGTGGTTCAGGCCGATCTGGTGATCGTCTGCACGCCCGTGGCCCACATCGCGGAGTACGTCCAAGAGGCGGCCCTGCACTGTCCCGAGGGAACGCTCATTACCGATGCCGGCAGCACCAAGCAGCAGATCGTCGCCGCGCTGGACAACCAGTTGCCGCGGGGATGCCGCTTCCTCGGTGGGCATCCGATTGCCGGCAGCGAAAAGACCGGGGCGAATTACGCCCGAGCCGATCTCTTCGATGGCCGCGTCGTCGTGCTTACCCCGACCAAGAACACGCGGGCGGAAGACTACGACCTGCTGGAGGAGTTCTGGCAGGGCCTCGGCTCGATTGTCATGCAGATGACCCCGGAGGAGCACGATCGGGCGTTGGCCGTCACCAGCCACCTCCCCCACATGGCGGCTGCGGCCTTGGCCAACACCATTACGGAGAACTATTTCCGGCTGGCCGGCACGGGACTGTTGGAAACGGCACGGCTGGCCTCGGGCGATACCAACCTTTGGAAGCAGATCCTGATGCAGAATCGCGAGAACGTTCTGAAGTCGTTGGAGCAATATCATGCCCAACTTCAGGCATTGCACACCGCGATTCGCAACGGCGATGAGGCCGCCTTGGATCGACTCCTCACTACAGCGAAGAAGAACCGCGATGCTTTGGGAAGTTGACATCTATCCGGCCCCCGGCCAGCCCGACCTGCTGGGCCGGCCCGTCGCCACGGCGGCGGCGGAACTAGGATTGGCCGCCGATCTACGGGTTCTCGCCGCCCGCGGCTACCTGATCCAGGCCGATTGGGACCGCGGCCAGGCCCAGCGTGTTGCCCTGGAACTGCTCACCGACACGATCGTCGAAAGGGCGATCGTGGCCCCGGTGGGGGATGAGAGGTTGAATCGTCTTCCCAATTCGGATGGGGAGAAGGGGAGAAGGGGACAAGGGGACAAGGGGAGAAGGGGAAACGCAGAGGCAGCGAGTTGCGGGGACACAGGGATCTCCCCTTCTCCCCTTCTCCCCTTCTCCCCTTCTTCCCCGCTCCTCGTCCACGTCCTGCCCAAGCCGGGCGTGATGGACCCGGTTGCGCAAAGCGTGATGTCGGCGATCAATGATTTTGGGCTGCGGGCCGAAGTGGTCCGCACGCTGAAGAAATACTGGATCGAGGGTCTGGCCGACGACCGAGTCGGCGCACTTGGCGCGAAGGTGCTTGCCAACGACGCCATCGAACAAGTGATCGTCGGCCCGTTGGGCTTTCGTCGCTTGGAACTCGGCGACCCGTACGAATTCCGCCTGACGACCGTGCCGATCCGCGCAATGGACGACGAAGGATTGCGCGTCTTGAGCCGCCGGGGACAGCTCTATCTCTCGCTGGTCGAAATGCAGACCATCCAGGCCCACTTTCAGAAGCTCGGCCGCGACCCGACCGACGCCGAACTGGAAACCGTTGCCCAGACGTGGAGCGAGCATTGCAGCCACAAGACGCTCGCCGGCCGGATCCACTATCGCGACCAGTCCGGCAAGACGGATTGCCAATCCGCCCTACAGGGTGGCGAGCGCAGCTTTCAGAACATGCTCCGCGAGACGATCTTCGCCGCCACGGAGAAGATCCGTCAGGATCTGGGCGCCGCCGATTGGTGCGTGAGCGTCTTCCGCGACAACGCCGGCATCATCCGCTTCGACGACCAGTACAACGTGGTCTTCAAGGTCGAGACGCATAACCACCCCTCGGCCCTGGAGCCTTATGGCGGGGCCAACACGGGCATTGGCGGCGTGATCCGCGACCCGATGGGAACCGGCATGGGCGCCAACCCGATCTGCAACACCGACGTTTTCTGCTTCGCCCCGCCCGATACGCCGTTGGAGGAAATCCCGGCCGGCGTGCTCCACCCCCGCCGCGTTGCCAAGGGCGTCGTTTCCGGAGTCCGCGACTACGGCAACCGCATGGGCATCCCCACGGTGAACGGGGCCGTCTACTTCGATCCGCGTTACCTGGGCAATCCACTGGTCTTTTGCGGCAACGTCGGTCTGATTCCCCGCGACTTGTCGTTCAAGGAGACCCGGCCCGGCGACATGATCGTGGCCATCGGCGGACGGACCGGCCGCGACGGCATTCATGGCGCGACGTTCAGCTCGGCCGAACTTGATAGCCAGAGCGAGACGGTCTCCGGCGGCGCGGTGCAGATTGGCAACGCGATCACCGAAAAAATGGTGCTCGACGTGCTCCTGACCGCCCGCGATCGAGGGCTGTATACGGCAGTCACCGACTGCGGCGCCGGCGGTTTCTCCAGTGCCGTGGGCGAGATGGCCGAGAAGATCGGCGCCGAGGTCTGGCTCGAGCGGGTGCCGTTGAAATATGAAGGGCTTTCCTATACCGAGATCTGGATCTCCGAGGCCCAGGAGCGGATGGTGACTAGCGTGCCGCCGGAGAAGGTCGAGGAATTGACCGCGCTCTGCGCGTCCGAAGGCGTCGAGGCCACCGTGATCGGCCAGTTCGTGCCCACCGGCCGATTGGTGCTGAAATATCACGGCCAGGAGGTGGCCGACCTCGCGATGGAATTCCTTCACGATGGCCGCCCGGCGGTTGTGCGCGAGGCAGTGTGGACGGGAGGGCGAGACGCATACGTAGGGTGGGCCGAGTCCTGCGAGTCCCACCAACCGGGTGCAAGCGAAACTGATGGTGGGACTCGTAGAACTCGGCCCACCCTACAGGATTCCGCCAGTTCCGATTTCGCCCCCGCCTTGCTCCGCATCCTCGGCTCCCTGAACGTTTGCAGCAAAGAATGGATCATCCGTCAATATGACCACGAGGTGCAGGGCGGCAGCGTGATCAAGCCGCTGGTGGGCGTGGTCAACGACGGCCCGAGCGATGCGGCCGTGCTGCGGCCCGTACTTGCAAGCCGTCGCGGGATCGTCATGGCTTGCGGCATGAACCCCTGCTATGGCGACCTTGACCCGTATTGGATGGCGGCCGCGGCCATCGACGAGGCGGTGCGGAACTGTGTGGCCGTGGGAGCCGATCCGCGGCGGATCGCCATTCTCGACAATTTCTGCTGGGGCAACACTGACCGGCCCGAAACGCTCGGTTCGCTCGTGCGAGCGGCCCTGGCCTGCTACGACGTGGCCACCGTGCTGGGCACGCCGTTCATCAGCGGCAAAGACAGTCTCAATAACGAATTCCGTCCCCAAGGCGCCGCCGAGCCGATCGCCATTCCGCCCTCGCTCTTGATCAGCGCCATCGGGCAGGTCGACGACGTGGCCCGTTGCGTGACGATGGATCTCAAGGCCCCGGGCAACGTTTTGTACCTCGTCGGCATGACGCACGATGAGCTGGGTGGATCGCATTTCAATCTCGTTGAATCGCAAGCCGGCGGCCACGTGCCGCAACTTGATCCCCAAACAGCAAGAAAGACCTTTGTGGCGATGCACCGCGCCATTAATGCCGGACTGGTGCGCTCCTGTCACGATCTGAGCGAAGGCGGCCTGGCGGTCGCTGCGGCCGAGATGGCGTTTGCCGGCGGCTTTGGCGCGAACATCGATTTGCAGGCCGTGCCGTGCGATGGCGATCTGGATGCGTCTACGCGGCTGTTCAGTGAGTCGAACACGCGGTTCCTCTGCGAAGTGCTTGCCGAGAATGCCGCGGCGTTCGAGGCGGCCATCGCCGGCGCTGCGCACGCCCGGATCGGCCATGTGACCGAGGGCGATCGGCTCGTGATCCACTCCGCTGATGCGACCGTCGTGGATAGCGATCTGGCTGCGTTGAAAGAGGCCTGGCAGCAACCGCTGCGTTGGCAATGAAACGACGAAATCCGGAGTGCCTTCATGCCCAAACCCCACATCCTCATCCTCCGGGCCCCCGGTACGAACTGCGACCGGGAAACCGCCTTCGCTTTCGAAACGGCCGGCGGCACGACCGAGACGCTCCACGTCAATCGCCTGCTGGAGTCGCCGGCCGTGCTCGATCGGTTCCAGATTCTCTGCATTCCCGGCGGCTTCAGCTTCGGCGACGACGTGGCCGCAGGGCAGATCTTCGCCGTACAAATGCGGCATCACCTGGCCGGCCGCCTGGCCGACTTCAAGGCCGCCGGCAAATTGATCCTGGGCATTTGCAACGGGTTTCAGGTGATCATCAAGTCCGGCATCCTTCTGGACGACGAACCGCGACCCGCAAGCGAGTACCCCGGCCCGCCGGCCACGCTGACCTACAACAATTCAGGCAAGTACGAAGACCGTTGGGTCCGCCTGGGCGCGACCGGCGAGAAGTGCGTTTTCCTGCGCGGCATCGAGCGGATGTACCTGCCCGTCGCCCATGGCGAGGGGAAGTTCATCGCCCGCGATGCCGCCGCGTTCGCCCGCTTGGAAGCGGCCGGTCAGTTGGCCTTGCGCTACGCCCCGCTGCAGGCGAATAGCGAGCGGGACGAGGGAAAGGCTTCAGCGGTTGCTTCTCAGTATCCAGTACTCAGTACTCAGTACTCCGCGGCCCATCTTCCCTTCCCCGACAACCCCAACGGTTCGATGGGCGACGTGGCCGGTGTCTGCGACACTTCCGGGCGGGTCTTAGGGTTGATGCCGCATCCAGAGCGGCATCTCGACCCGACGCACCACCCTCGTTGGACCCGCGGCGAGGCTGGCCCGGCAGGTGACGGCCTGCAATTATTCGCTAACGCGGTGCGGTACTTCGGGTGATTTACCCGTTTAGATACGCCACCCCTTCTGCGAGCCGTGACAAGCAGTCGTCAAGGTCGCGATCGCGCCCTGATCTCGCGAAGACACGTCAACCCAAAGCGCCCACACTTCCTAAATTAATTTGAAATCAGGCTTGACTCTAGTTAGAATAGGGATAATGAGTCGCCTAGATCCTTTGCGCAACGGTTTTCATCGCTTGACAAAGCCACTATAATGTTCACGCTGTTCGTGGCCTAAGTCAAGACGCAATATCCAAATCCTATGACAATTTAATTTGAACGATTTCATGCACCGTTTCCAGAAACAGAACGTTTTTGAACCGCCGCCGGCAACCACCTTGGTGGATTTGCTGCGAATCAGGGCATCGACATGCGGTGATCGGGAAGCCTTCTGTTTTATTCGCGAGGACGACAAGGACGGCGTCAGCATGACCTATGCCGAACTAGACCGGCGGGCGATGGCAATCGCGGGTGAATTGCAGACGCAGATGGCTCAGGGTGATCGTGCCCTGATGTTGTTTCCTCCGGGCCTGGAATTCATCGCGGCGCTTTTCGGCTGCCTTTATGCCGGCATCGTGGCAGTCCCCGTGGCACTTCCCGCCCGTAATCGTTCCAAGTCCTCGGTCGAGGCTATCCTTCAGGCGTGCAACCCCGCAGTCGTTCTGAGTACCGGGGACCACTGCGCGTTATCGAAACAGTACCACGCTTGCCGGCCGGCACTGCTTGAGCGGCCGTGGATTGCCACCGACCAGGTGGCGAACGACCGCCACCGCGCCTGGCGCGAGCCGTCGATCGACGGCCGGCACACCGCCTTCCTGCAGTACACTTCGGGATCGACTTCCTCGCCCAAAGGCGTGATGCTCAGCCACGAGAACCTACTGTACAACGCGGCGGGTATTCAACAGGCATTCGGCAACAGGGCGGAAGACCAAGGCGTTTCGTGGCTGCCGCTCTATCACGACATGGGGCTGATCGGCGGAGTGGTGCAGCCGATCTATTGCGGCGGCCACTGCGCGCTGTTGGCGCCCGTGGCGTTCTTGCAGCGTCCGGCGTTGTGGCTGGAGACCATTTCGAAGACCCAAGCCACCGTCAGCGGCGGACCGGACTTCGCCTATGATTTGTGTGTCCGCAAGATCTCGGCCAAGGAGCGCGACGGCCTGGACCTCAGCAATTGGCAGGTGGCCTTCACCGGCGCGGAACGGATCCGGGCGGCGACTGTCGAACGGTTTGCCGAGGCGTTCGCCCCGTGCGGATTCCGCCGGGAGGCGTTTTTCCCCTGCTATGGGCTGGCCGAGGCAACGCTCATGGTGTCGGGTGGGCCGCGGAAGACCCCGCCCACCATCGTTCGCGTATCTGCCGACGCCGTGGCGCGGAACCAGGTTCAGGACGTTGTCAACGGTTCCGCCGCGCTGACTTTCGTGGGCTGCGGCCAGAATTTGCCGGGCCAGACGGTGGCGATTGTCGATCCGCAGACGCGCCAGCGGTGTGCGGACGGCGCCATCGGCGAAATCTGGGTTCAAGGTGCGAGTGTGGCCAGTGGTTATTATGGGCTGCCCGAAGCCACTCAGGCGACGTTCGGCGCCCGGCTGGACACGGGAGGAGGCCCGCTGTTGCGCACCGGGGATCTCGGCTTCCAGCGGCAAGGGCAGTTGTTCGTTACCGGTCGACTGAAAGACGTGATCATTATTCGCGGCCGAAACTACTATCCGGAAGACATCGAACACGCGCTCGACGGCGCGCACCCCGCTTTCCGTGCGGGCTATTGCGCCGCCTTTTCCATTGAGGATGAGGAGCGGGAGCGGTTGGTCGTCGTCCAGGAAATCGAGCCGCGGCAGCGCGATCTGGACATCTTCGAAGGTGGTACGGCGGAGGCCCTGGGGGCCATTCGCCGAGCCATTGCCGCTCAACATGAGTTGGAAGTTCATGCGATCGTGTTGGCCAAGGCCGGCGAGATCCCCAAAACGTCCAGTGGAAAGACGCGGCGTTCGGCATGCCGCCAGCGTTATCTGGGCGGGCAATTAGAGATCATCGCCCAGTGGAAGGCAGATATCGGGACGATCGAAGACGAGTCGCAAGAGTCGCCCGTCGCTCCGTTGCGATCGGTGCCTGCCGCGGAGATCGAGGGCTGGTTGATCGAGTGGATCGCGGCGCGGTTAAAGGTGCCGCCGGGGCAGGTCCGGATTTCGACGCCCTTCCTCGAATTCGGCCTTGGTTCGTTGGACGCCGTGGAAATGGTCGCCGAATTGGAACGCCGCTTGGGCCGGCGATTGTCGCCCACGGCCGTCTACAACTATCCCAATATCACCGTGATGGCGCGGTGGCTGGCCAGTTCGCCGTCGGAGAAGCGGCCTGTGCCGGTGTCTCACGCACACATCGCGAGGGATGGTCCGCCGCCGGATCAGCCGCTGGACGATGTCCGGAACATGACCGAAGAGGAGTTGAAGGCATTCATTCTGGAAGAGATGGCGAAGCAGTGAGAACGCTCGGAAGAAATGAGCGGAAGCCCTCGAAAAGCGCGGGACTCGCACCAATTTCTTCCGAACGTTCTAAGGATGCTGAAAAGACCGGCAATCGGGTCAGAGGCGATCCGAAAAGTCTTGGGCCGCAAGTCGACATGGAAGCTCGACGCGGGCACCAAGTCGGGCACCATGTACTGCCGGCCCGGCATTAGTTCCAGGATTTGCGCGGGCGGGCCGGACTGGTCGTGGTCGGCGAGCTATATGCACGAACGAGCGGAGAAAGCCGATTCCTCGCCGGCCAGGCAAGGATGGCGCCCGCGTCGGGCTTCAGGGTGCCACATTGTGACGTACACTTTCCGGATGGCCTCCGCATTTTGGCGTCTCTACGACGAGTTTTGACAAGCATTTCAAGCAGGACTGATACCTACTTATGTCTACCGATAACCGTGCGGAGGGACTCACTCCGCTGCAAAATGCGATTCACTTACTCAAGCAGACGCAGGCCAAGCTGGCGGCGGCCGAGCACACGCCGTTCCGAGCCGATTGCCGTGGTGGGGATGGGCTGCCGGTTTCCCGGCGGCGCGGAAAACCCGCGAGGCCTTCTGGCGGCTGCTGAGCGACGGCGTGCGACGCCATCTGCGAAGTGCCGGCCGACCGCTGGAACATCGACGACTACTATGATCCGGATCCCGCCGTGCCCGGCAAGATGAACACGCGCTGGGGTGGGTTTCTCCCCAAGGTCGACGAGTTCGACGCCGAGTTCTTCGGCATCTCGCCGCGCGAAGCGGTCCGCGTCGACCCGCAGCACCGCCTGCTGCTGGAGGTGGCCTGGGAAGCCCTGGAAGACGCCGGGCTTGCCGGCCAGCCGACATCGCCCAGACCAGGACGGGCGTCTATGTCGGCGTGATCGGCAGCGATTACGCCGCTGCTTGCAGTCCCGAGACCTCGGCGACATGGACATCTTCTCCGGCACCGGCGGCAGTCATGCCATTCTGGCCAATCGACTGTCGTATTTCCTCGAATCTCAACGGGCCGAGCATCGCCCTGGACACGGCCTGCTCGTCGTCGCTGGTGACGGTGCATCTGGCCTGCCAGAGCCTGCGGCGGCGGGAGATCGGACCTGGCGCTGGCCGGCGGCGTGAACCTGATCCTCAGCCCCGAGATGACTCTAGCGCTTGACCAAGGCCCACATGATGGCCCCCGACGGACGGTGCAAGACGTTCGACGCCTCGGCCAACGGCTACGTCCGCGGCGAGGGCTGCGGCATGGTCGTGCTCAAGCGGCTGAGCGACGCCGTGGCCGCCGGCGATCGCATCCTGGCCGTGATTCGCGGCAGCGCGGTCAACCACGACGGGCGGAGCAACGGGCTGTCGGCGCCCAACGGCCCGGCGCAGGAGGCCGTGATCCGGGCCGCGCTGGCCGATGCCGGCCTGGCCCCGCACGGATATCGGTTACGTCGAGACCCACGGCACCGGCACGCGGCTGGGCGACCCGATCGAGATCGAGGCCCTTGGCGACGGTGTTGGGCGCCGGGCGTCCGCCCGACCGTCCGCTTGTGGTCGGCTCGGTGAAGACCAACATCGGCCACTTGGAAAGCGCGGCGGGAATCGCCGGGCTGATCAAGATCATTCTCGTGCTTGCGGCACGGCCAGATTCCACCGCACCTGCATCTGAAAACCATCAACCCGCTGCTGAAGCTCGAGGACGTCGCCGATGGAGATTCCGACTGCCATGCGGGCATGGCCGCGCGGGGACGCGCCGCGACGGGCGGGCGTCAGCGCCTTTGGATTTGGCGGCACCAATGCGCACGTGATCCTTGAAGAGCCGCCCGTGCCCAAGCCGCGGGAAAAGAAGCTGGAGCGGCCGCGGCATCTGCTGGCGTTGTCGGCCCGCTCTTCTCAGGCGCTCTCCGAATTGGCGGCCCGTTACGCCGCCGACGCGGAAGCAAACCCCTCGGGCTCCCTGGCCGACATCGTGCATACGGCCAACACGGGGCGCGAGCATTTCGATCATCGCGCGGCAGTGGTGGCCGGCTCGCTTGCCGAGCTGCGCGACAAGTTGCGGAGTTTCGCGGCCGATCCGCTCGCCGACCATGAGTACATGGTGCCCGGAGTGCATAGCGGACATCCCGAGGTCGACCGACCGCCGCGGATCGCGTTTCTCTTCACCGGCCAGGGGGCTCAGTATGCCGGCATGGGGCGCGCGCTGTACGACACGCAGCCCACCTTCCGTACTGCTATCGACCGCTGCGCCGAAGTGCTACGGCGACGGCTGGACCGCCCGCTGTTGGCGTTGCTCGATCGCGAGGCGGGCTCGCTCTTGGACCAGACGGGCTACACGCAGCCAGTGATGTTTGCCCTGGAGTACGCCTTGGCGACCTTGTGGCGGAGTTGGGGAATCGAGCCGGCCGCGGTGCTGGGCCATAGCGTCGGCGAGTTTGCCGCGGCCTGCGTGGCCGGCGTGTTCTCCTTGGAAGACGGCTTGCGGTTGATTGCGGAGCGGGCCCGGCTAATGCAGTCGTTGCCGCCCGGCGGGCTGATGGCCGCCGTGTTCGCCCCCGAACCGCGAGTAGCCGCAGCGCTCCAGGCGTGCCTGGACCAGGTGGCGATTGCCGCCTTGAACGGACCGGAGAACGTCGTCATTTCCGGCGACGAAGCGGCCGTCCGCCAGGTGTTGTGCCAATTCCAGAACGAGGGCGTCAAGTTCAAGACGTTGGCCACCTCGCATGCCTTCCATTCGCACCGCATGGATCCGATCCTCGCACCGCTTTGCCGCATCGCAGAATCGATCAAATGCGCGCCGCCGCAGATCAACCTGATCGCCAATCTGACGGGCTTGCCGGCCGATGCGTCAACCTACGCCGATCCAGCCTACTGGAGTCGCCACGCACGGTCGCCCGTGCAATTCGCCGACAGCGTGCAGGCCTTGGCCGATCGCGGTTGCGAGTTGTTCTTGGAGATCGGTCCCAGTCCCGTTCTGGTCGGCATGGCGCGGCGGTGCTTGCCGGAGAACGGCCACGCCTGGCTGCCCTCGTTGCGGCCGGGCTGCGACGACTGGCAGACCATGCTGGACAGTCTGGGCGAGTTGTACGTCCACGGCGTAAAGATCGATTGGGAAGCCGTGGATCGCGACTACGGCCCGCGGAAGACGGAAATTCCCAGCTACCCGTTCCAACGGCGGCGGTCGTGGGTGAGCACTGCCGAACACGCCGCGTCACAGGGCGCGTACTCGCCACAATATAGCGGCCCCGTCCTTCATCCGCTGTTGGGCCGTCGTCTGCCGGTTGCCTCGCACGACCACATCTTCGAGTCGCAACTCGCCGCCAATCGGCCGGCGATGCTCGGCGATCACAAGGTGCAAGGCCGCGTGGTGATGCCCGGCGCAGCTTATCTGGAAATGGCGCTGGCCGCCTCAGCCGTTGGGGCACCCGGTATGCCCGGGTCCGGCAAGCCCTGGACGGTCTGCGGGGCCAACCTGATCGAGCCGCTCGTGTTCGACAAATCGGCGACGTCCGTTCAGACCATCCTCACGCCCGATGGTCCTACCGCGGCATCGTTCCATATCGTGAGCGTGACCCGCGCCGATGCCGCGACGCAGAGTACTGGGTGCCCCGAGCCGACCTTCACCACCCTGGCCACCGGCCGGCTTGAAGCGCCGCGCACCGCCGTTGCGGCCACGCGGGAAATTCAAGCGGAACGCCAGCGCTTCACCGGCGAGCCGCACGATGAACAGTGGCAGATGGAGGCCCTGCGCAAATCCGGCCTGGAGTTCGGGCCGGGCTTCTTTTGGGGCTGCCACCACTGGGTCGATGGCAACGAGGGGCTGGCCGAATTCCGTGTCGCGCGCGAGGCGGACAAGCTGGATGAGTTCCAGGTTCATCCGGGCATCCTCGACGCCGGCTTCCAACTATTGGGCGCCTTGTTGCCCGGCGCCGGCGAGGGCATCGACGCTTACCTGCCCGTGGGCATGGACCGGTTGCAACTCTACGATCGTCCCTCGGGGGCGATCTGGTGCGCGGCATCGCTGCGGGAACTCAAGGGCGACGTGGCGCTGGGCGACATTCAGTTCATGGATGGCCCGGGACGCGTCTTCGCGCACATGGAGGGCGTGCGGTTGCGGCGCGTATCGCGCGACTGGTTGGCCCGCCGCTTGGCCGGACCAGTTACGGACTGGTGTTACGAGTTGGCCTGGCCGTCGCGGCCTTTGGATCCGGACCCATCCAATACGCCGCAGGTCGAGCCCGGCCGCTGGCTGGTCTTTGACTGCCAAGACGGATTGGGGGCGGCTTTGGCCGCTCGGCTGGAAACGAAAGGCCACCATGCGACGCTCGTGCCTGCCGGCGGCGGCGCCGAGTCTCGGCGGACGGCGGTCCGTGAGTTCTTGTCCCGGACCCAGAGTGCTGGGTACCCCGAGCCTGGACGTTGCGGCATCGTTTATCTTTCGGGCGTGGACGTGGATTGTCGACAGGAAGTCCCCGACTTCGCAGCGGCCCGCAACCAGGGCTGGGGCGGCGTCTTGGACCTCGTGCATGCCTCATTGGCCGAATCGGGCGGAAAGGAACCGCCGCGTCTGTGGCTGGTGACCCGCGGCGCGCAGGCCGCTGGCGACCGCCCGTTGCCGCTCTGCTTGGCTCAATCGCCGGTCTGGGGACTGGGACGGGTGATTGCGGCGGAACATCCCGCCATGGCCTGCACGCGGATCGACCTCGACCCGGAAGATCGGCGCGACGCGGCCGACCAACTGGTCGAGGAAATCTGCCGGGGGCAGGGCGAAGATCAGGTCGCCTACCGCGGACGGCGAGCGGCACGTGGCTCGGCTGCGGCGCCTTGCGCAGGCGAGGCCGGCTCTGCAGATTCCCCGCGGCCGGCCCTACCGGCTGGAAATCACCGCCCGCGGCCAGCTTGACAACGTGGCCCTGCGGCCGGTGGCGCGCCAGCAGCCGGGTCCCGGCCAGGTGGAGATCCGGGTCCGCGCCACGGGCCTGAATTTCCGCGACGTGCTCAACGTGCTTGAACTTGTATCCCGGCGATCCCGGTCCGCTGGGCGGCGAGTGCGCCGGGCGAGATCGTCGCCGTCGGCGCGGGAGTGGAGCGCTTCAAGCCGGGCGATGCGGTGGTGGGGCTGGCCCCGGCCAGCTTTGCCAGCTACGTCGCTCACGCTGGCCGAATTCGTCGCTCCCAAACCCGAGCATCTGAGCTTCGAGGAAGCGGCCACGATCCCGATCTGCTTCCTGACCGCCGAGCAGGCCTTGCGCCGGCTGGGCCAATTGCAGCCGGGCGAGCGCGTGCTGATCCACGCCGCTTCCGGCGGCGTGGGACTGGCGGCCATCCAGATCGCCCGGCAAGTCGGCGCGGAGATCTTCGCCACCGCCGGCAGCCCGCGCAAACGCGAATACCTCAAATCGCTGGGCATCGAGCACGTCATGGATTCCCGCTCGCTCGATTTTGCCGACCAGATCATGGCAGGCCACCGGCGGCGAGGGAATCGACCTGGTGCTCAACTCGCTGACCGGCGAGACGATCGCCGCCAGCCTCTCCGTGCTGCGCCAGGGCGGACGGTTCCTGGAACTGGGCAAGACCGACCTCTGGGACCAGGCGCGGGTGGACGCCAGTTCCGGCCGGGCGTGAAGTTCTTCGCCGATCGCCTTGGACCAGATGATGGCCGAAGAGCCGCAGAGCGTCGGCCAACTGCTCGGCGAGGTGCTGCCGCAGTTCGTCGACAAGACAACTTCAAGCCGTTGCCGCTGCGGGCGTTCCGCATCCCGCGTACGGTCGACGCCCTGCGGCACATGGCCCGGGCCGAGCACATCGGCAAGGTGGTGATCCAGGCGGCCGCCGACAGCGACTCGGCCGACAGGGGCTCACGCTCCGCGAAGACGGCACGTACCTGGTCACCGGCGGCCTGGGCGGCCTGGGACTGAAGGTGGCCCAGTGGCTGGCCGACCGCGGCGCGCGGCACCTGGTCCTGGTGGGCCGGTCCGAGCCTTCGGAGGAAGCCCGATCGCAACTCGAAGATCTGGAAACGGCCGGCGTCCAGGTCGTCGATCCGCAAGCTGCGACGTCGGCAACGCGCGCAGGTGGCCGAGCCTGCTTGTCCGACATCCGCGGCGAATTGCCGCCGCTGCGGGGCATTTTCCACCTGGCCGGCGTGCTGGACGACGGCGTCCTTCGCGAGCAGACCCGCGAGCGGTTCGACCGCGTGATGGCGGCCAAGGTCCACGGCGCCTGGAACCTGCACGAGCTGACGCGCGACGACCGCTTGGATCTGTTCGTGCTGTTCTCCTCGGCCGCGGCACTGCTGGGCTCGCCGGGCCAAGGCAACTACGCCGCGGCCAATGCCTTCCTCGACGCCCTGGCCCATCATCGCCGCTGGGAGAAGCTGCCGGCGCTGAGCGTCAACTGGGGCTCCTGGGCCGAAGTGGGCATGGCGGCGCGGCTGAGCGAGACCGAGGGCCAGCGCTGGTCGGCGGCCGGCGTCGGCTGGATCGGCCGGACCGCGGTCTCCAGACCCTGGAGCATCTGCTGACCGACGATCGCACTCAGGCCGGCGTGTTGCCGATCGACTGGCCGAAGTTCTTCGAGCGCATTCCGGCGGGCAGCGAGCCGGCCTGGCTGACGGAGATCGCCCGCCAGGCGCGCACCGCGGCGACGTCGGGCGACAGCCGTCCGCCAACTCCTGGAGGAACTGAAGACCGTCACGCCCGCCGAACGACTCGGACTGGCCTTGACTCACCTGCGGAAGCAGGCTGCCCGGGTGCTGGCCATCGACGAGGCGAATCTGCCCGATCCGCGGCGGACCTTGAACGAATTGGGATTCGATTCGCTCACCGGCGTCGAGTTTGCCAACCGCGTGGGCCGCTCGATCGGCCAGCGGATCAATCCCGCCGCTGTTGTTCGATTATCCCACCTTGGAGAAACTCGCCGGCTACGTGGTCCGCGACGTGCTCCACTTGGAATCGGAGGCGGCGCCGGAGGCCGAGGCGGAAGAGGCCGTCGACGGGATTCAGGAGCAGGCGTTGGCGGAAGTGCGAGACATGTCGGAAGAGGAGATGGACGCCCTGGTGAGCGAACAACTTGCAAGACTCAAGCCTTAGAACGTATTTCAAGAACCTTCTATGCCCTGGAGAACTGGGGGCTTGGACCTGTTCTTGAAACAAGTTCTCGAATTACCCGATACGAAGGATTTGCCGTTTATGGACCAACTGGCCGAACACCTGAAAAGCATGACGCCGCTGCAACGCGCGGTATTCGCCCTGAAGGAGACGCAGGCTCGGCTCGAAGCCCTCGAGCGGAAACGCACTGAGCCGATCGCGATCGTGGGCATGGCCTGCCGTTTTCCGGGCGGGGTCTGCGAACCGGCCTCCTATTGGCGGTTGCTTTGCCAGCGCGTGGACGCGATCGGCGAAATGCCGCCCGACCGCTGGGACGTCGACGCCTTCTACGACCCCGATCCGGCCGCCCCCGGCAAGATGACCTCGCGCTGGGGCGGATTCCTGGAGCGGATCGACGAGTTCGACAATCATTTCTTCGGCATCTCCGACCGCGAGGCGGCACGAATGGATCCGCAGCATCGGTTGCTGCTGGAGTTGGCCTGGGAAGCGCTTGGAGGATGCGGGCCTGCCGCCGTCGAGCCTGCGCGGGTCGAAGACCGGCGTGTTCATGGGCATTTGCGCGAGCGAGTTACGGCATGATGCTGGCCAACGATCTTGCGCAGACCGACGCCCACGCGGCGACTGGCACGTCGCTTGTGCCTGGCGGCCAATCGACTCTCGTTTGCCTTTCGGCTTGCAGGGGCCGAGCCTGGCGCTGGACACCGCCTGTTCGTCCTCGTTGGTGGCACTTCACCTGGCCTGCCAGAACATCCGCAACGGCGAATGCGATGCGGCCTTGGCCGGCGGCGTGAGCCTGATGTTGTCGCCGATCTCCTCGATCAACCTGACCAAGGCCGGTTTCTGCGCCGCGGACGGGCGGGTGCGGGCGTTCGACGCGGCCGCCAGCGGATATGTGCGCAGCGAAGGAGCGGGCCTGGTCCTGCTCAAACCACTGGCTGCGGCCCTCAAGGACCAGGATCCCATCTATGCCGTCATCCGCGGCAGCGCCGTCAACCAGAACGGCCAAAGCAACGGCTTGACGGCCCCCAGCCGCGCCGGGCAAGAACAGGTCCTGCGCGAGGCCTACGCGCGGGCCCAGGTTTCGCCGGGCCAGGTGCAATACGTGGAAACTCAGGGCACCGGCACGCCCCTGGGCGACACGATCGAGGCCCTGGCCCTGGGCAGCGTGCTCCGCGAGGGCCGGCCAGCAGACCGCCCCTGCGCGATCGGTTCGGTGAAGACCAATATCGGTCACATGGAAGCGGCCTCGGGGATTGCCAGCCTGATGAAAGCGGCCTTGGCGCTGAAGCATCGCCAGTTGCCGCCGAACTTGCACTTCCAGACGCCGAATCCCGACATTCCGTTCAGCACACTGCCGCTGCGGGTGCAGCAGACGCTCGAACCTTGGCCGGAAACCGATCAACCGCGGATCGCGGGCGTTAGCGCGTTCGGCTTTGGAGGCAGCAACGCGCACGTGGTGCTGGAAGAGCCGCCGCGGGAGAGCCAGAATGCCGCCGAGCCGGGAAAGCTCGCGGGCGAGGCCGCCGCCGCGTCTCTTGCCGATGGTCTGCCAAGACCGCGGCCCTCCCGGTCCGCCCTCCCGTTGCTGCTTTCGGCGCGTACCGAAAAGGCGTTGCACGATCTCGCCGGACGGTATGCCGTGTTCTTGCGCGACGCACCGCCGGCCTGGTCCGACGTGTGTTACACCGCGGCCGCGCACCGGGAACACCACGATTGCCGCCTCACGGTGCTCGCCGATTCGCAAGAGCAGGCGATCGGCTTCTTGGATAGTTTCTTGAGCGGCAACGCGCAAGCGGGTGTCTTTCGCGGTAGAAAGCCATCTGCTCGCGGACCAAGAGTCGCGTTCTTCTTCGGCGATCGGGCGGAAAGTCGCCAGCCTCGCGATTGGTGTCTGCTGAAGGCCACGCCCGGTTTCGCCGCGGCGATGGAAGACATCGATGCCGCTTGTCAGCGGGTTGCCGGCCGGTCGCTCGAGAGCGTGGGGAACGATGTTGGCGGGAACGATCCTGCGCAGGCCGTATTCGCGGCATTAGCCCTGCAACTCGTGCTGACCGAGTGGTGGCGCTGCGCGGGGATCTCACCCGACATGGTGTTGGGCCACGGGATAGGCGAGTTGGCCGCGGCTGCGGCCGCGGGCATCCTGACCGCCGAGGAGGTCTTGCGCCTGGTCGCGGACGGCCATCGCAGTAACGGCGATTCACCGTACCATGGGTTGCGGCCCCGGCCCGCAGCGCTGCCATTCTTGTCGAGCGTTGACGGAAAACAGCATGCGGGCCCCGATCTGGACGCGGCCCATTGGCAATCGTGCGTCCGCCACTCGTGGAAGCTGCGCGAAGACCCAGACACGCAGGCCAGTTGCCTGCGCGACGGGCCCGGCTTTGAAACAGCCCTTTCGATCCAAGGGCCGGCCGCGCCCGAACGCCGCATTGAACCCAAAGGCCGGCCGAGTCCGAACGCCGCATTGAAGGGCCTGGCCGCGGCGTTTGCGGCCCTGACTGACCGGCAAATCGACGTCTGCTTGGAGGTTGGGAAATCGACCGTCCGCTCCGATGCGTTGTCGGCCGATGCGATGCAGTCGGAGTCGCCGCAGCGGGCAGTCCGCTTGGCGTGGCACGACGATCGGTGTGGTCTCGCGGACGACATCGAGGTGTGGCCGGCCGTTGCCACTCTTTATGCCGCCGGCGCGGATATCCGCTGGGAGCGGCTGGCAGCCGGCGCCGGGCGTCGCGTGCGCCTGCCCGCATATCCCTGGCAGCGGCAGCGGCTGTGGGCACTGAGCCGGAACCGATTCGCGAAATCGCCGACGCCCGCACCCACCGACCATGGGTACATGGCGCCCGATGATCCGCCGCAAGCGGAAGCGTTGGCGGCTGAGTCGGCTGTGGTGGCGGAAGTCCATGTCCGGCCCGACCTGAACGTGCCCTACGTCGCGCCCCGCACGCCCGTGGAAACGGACCTCGTGCAATCGTGGTCAACCATTCTTCGCATCGAAGGCATCGGCATCCACGACAACTTCTTCGAACTCGGCGGTGATTCGCTGCAAGCGATGATCCTCCTGAATCGCTTGGAGGAGCACTTGGGAGAAAGAGTGCCGGGCCACGTGCTCTTCCAGGTGCAGACGATCAACGACCTGGCCAACTACCTGCGGGAACATTGTCCCGAGGCGGTGCGGCGGCTGTATCCCGACGAAGCGGTCGCGCCGGGCGACAAGCCGGCCGCGGGTCCGACTCCGGATGCTGCCCAGGACGGCAGCCCCGGCGGCGAGGTCTCGATTCCGCGCCTGGCGCGGGACCAGCAGGCCGACGACCTGCTGGCGCGGCTGGATGAGCTATCCGACGAGGAGGTCGAGTCGCTGCTTGGCCAGGCGACGGACGACCGGGAGATGGATAATGAGTGACCGTTTAACGTCGACGGCCGACCAATCGGCGCATGATCGTCGCCGGAAGTTGGAAGCGCTGCTGCGAAAGAAGGCCGAGAAGTCGCGTACTTTCCCCCTTTCCTTCGCTCAGCAGCGGCTCTGGATTTTGGACCGGCTTGACCCGGGGAATCCGGTTTACAACGTCCCCATGGCAATGCGCCTGCGCGGCCCGTTGGACCTGGACGCTTTGTCTCGCACGCTGACGGAAGTGGTTGCACGGCACGAATCATTACGGACGAAGATCGTAATGATCGACGACCAGCCGATGCAAGTCGTCGAACCGGCCAAACCGCAGATGGTGACAATCATCGATCTGGAGCACGTCGAGCCTGCCCAGCGCGAAGCGGAAGCCGTTGCCCGGGCGCAAACCGAAGCTCGCAAACCCTTCCGGCTGGATGAATCGCCGCTGTTCCGGACCCTGCTGTTGCGCTGTTCCTCGACCGAGCACGTCCTGGTGGTCGTGATGCACCACATCATTTCCGACGATTGGTCGATCACGGTTCTGCTCCGCGAGGTGGCCCTGCTGTACCAGGCGTTTCGGGCCGGTCAGCCCTCGCCGCTGGAACCTTTGCCCGTGCAATATGCCGATTACGCCGTTTGGCAACGGCAGCGGTTGCAAGGCGAGAAGCTTCAGGGGTTGCTCGATTATTGGCGTCCGCGCCTGCAGGATCTTGCGCCCTTGGAATTGCCGGCCGATCGGCCTCGTGTCCTGCAAGGCCAGCCAGCCGGGGCGACCGAGTGCATGACGCTGCCGGTGGCCTTGGCGGACCGGCTCCGAGAATTGGGACGCCGCGAGGGCGCCACGCTGTACATGACCCTGCTGGCGGCCCTGCAAACGCTGCTCTACCGCTACAGCGGCCAGGAGGATTTCGCCATCGGTTCCCCCATTGCCGGCCGTAGTGGCAAGGAAATCGAGGGACTGGTCGGCTTCTTCGTCAATACCCTGGTGCTGCGCGCGGACCTGAGCGGCAATCCCACCTTTCACGACCTGCTCGGCCGCGTGCGGCAGACGGCGCTGGATGCGTTTCAACACCAGGATCTGCCCTTCGAGCGACTGGTCGACGCCTTGAATCCCGAGCGCGACGCCGACCGCAACCCCTTGTTTCAGGTCATGTTTGCGCTGCAAAATGCGCCCTGGCCGGAGTTGAAGGTCGCCGGACTGGCGATCTCGGTCATCCCGCTGGACACGGGCATGGCGAAGTTCGAACTGCTGTTCACCATGCGCGAAGAGATCCAAGGGCTTTCCGTGCTGGCGGAATACGACGCCCATCGGTTCCAAGCCGTCACGATTCAGGACATGCTGAAGCGTCTCCAGATCCTGCTGGAGGCGATCGTCGCGGATCCGGACCGTCGCATCGCGGAGACGCCGTTACTGGCCGAAGCAGAGCGCCGGCGGTTGCTTGTGGAGTGGAACGACACGGCCAAGGACTATCAGAGCACGGCATGCTTGCACCAACAGATCGAGGCCCAGGTCGCGCGAAGCCCCGCAGCGGTCGCCGTGGATTTCGAGGGACAGCAGCTCACCTTCGCGGAGTTGAACCGGAAGGCCAACCAACTGGCCCGGCATCTGGCGCGGTACAACGTCCAGCCCGACACGCCGGTGGGCGTGTGCCTGGAGCGATCGCCGGAGATGGTGGTCAGCCTGTTGGCAATTCTTAAGGCGGGCGGGGCCTATGGGCCCCTCGATCCCGACTACCCGCCGGACCGCCTCGGTTTCATGATTGCCGACAGTCGTCCGGCGGCAGTCCTCACGACGAGGACCTTGGCGGCGCGGCTGCCGGCCGTCGAGGCGCCGTTGGTCTGCCTGGACGAGATCGCCGACGCGCTTGCCCAGGAAGACAGCGACAACCTCTCCCCGTGCAACGCCTTGGACGACGTGGCCTACGTAATCTACACGTCGGGCTCGACGGGCAGGCCCAAGGGCGTGCGGAATACCCACCGGGGCATCTGCAATCGGTTGGCATGGATGCAGGACGCCTACGGGCTGACGAGCCGAGGATCGGGTCCTGCAGAAAACGCCCTACAGCTTCGACGTTTCGGTGTGGGAGTTCTTCTGGCCGTTGCTTACCGGCGCCCGCCTGGTGTTGGCCCGGCCGGGAGGGCACAAGGATCCTCGCTACCTTGTCCGCCTGATCGTCCAGCAGCAGATCACCACCCTGCACTTCGTGCCTTCGATGCTGGCCGTCTTCCTGGAGGATGACGAGGTCGGCGAGTGCCGCAGTCTGAAACGCGTGATTTGCAGCGGCGAGGCACTGTCGTATGAACTGCAGCAGCGGTTCTTCGCGCGGCTGCCGGCCGAGTTGCACAATCTCTATGGCCCCACGGAGGCGGCGGTGGACGCGACGTTCTGGCGCTGCCGCCCGAACGGCGCGCGGATCGTGCCAATCGGCAAGCCGATCGCGAACATGGAATGTTACATCCTGGATTCGCGCCAGAACCCGGTTCCGGTGGGCTGGCCCGGCGAATTGCACCTGGGCGGCTTGGGGCTGGCCCGCGACTACCTCAACCGGCCGGAACTGACCGCCGAGAAGTTCATTCCGCACCCGTTTTCCTCCCGGCCCGGCGCGCGGTTGTACCGTACGGGCGACCTGTGCCGGTGGCTGCCGGACGGGAACATCGAGTTCCTGGGGCGGCTCGACTTCCAGGTGAAGATCCGCGGTTTCCGCATCGAGTTGGGCGAGATCGAAGCGGCACTCGATGCGCACCCCGCTATCCTTCAGTCGGTCGTCATGGCCCGTAGCGATGGGTCCGGCAGTCCGCGTCTGGTCGCCTACTTCGTGCCGCAGGACGGACAAGTCCCGACGGCCGACGGGTTGCGCGAGTTCTTGCGTACGCGACTGCCGGACTTCATGGTTCCCGCCGCATTCGTGGCCCTGGAGTCGATGCCGTTGACCAGCAGCGGCAAGGTGGATCGCAAGGCCCTGCCGGCCGTGGAGGAGCAACGGCCGGATTTGCAAATCGAGTACGTGGCGCCGCGAAACGATACCGAACGCCAGTTGGCGAAGATTTGGCAGGATCTCTTGCACGTGGATCGCGTGGGAATCCATGACAATTTCTTCGACCTGGGGGGCCACTCGCTGCTGGCGATCCAGACGGTCTCGCGCATCAACCGCGAGTTGGACCTGGCCATCGCCCTGCGGGAGCTGTTCGAGGCCGCCACGCTGGATGCCTTCGCCGAGCGTGTCGAGAAGGCGCGGCAGGCGGGATCGCGCGGCAACTTGTCTCCCATCCGGCCCGTCCCCCGAGACGTTCCCCTGCCGTTGTCCTTTGGCCAGGAGGCGCTGTGGGTGATCAGCCGCCTGGAGGACGGACGGTCGCCGTACACGGTGTTTCCCGCGGCGCGGGTCAAGGGCCCTTTGAACGTGACCGCCTTGGAACGGGCCTTCAACGAGCTCTTGCGGCGCCACGAGAACTTGCGGACCACGTTTCGGGAAGTCGACGGACGTCCGGTGCAAGTGGTCACGCCGTACGCGCCGCGGGTTCTGCCGACGGTGGATCTCAGCGGCTTGCCCGGCGAAGAACGGGAAGAGCAGACGCGGCACTACGCGTGGTCCGAGTCGCGGCAGAAGATGGATTTGTCGGAAGGCCCCTTGCTGCGCATGGAGTTGATCACTCTGGACGACGAGGATCACGTGGTGTTGGTCGGCATGCACCACATCATTTACGACGGCTGGTCGATGGACGTACTGGGAAGGGAGTTGTTCCTGGCCTACCAGGCGTTTGCCGCGGGGCTCCCTTCGCCGCTGCCCGAACTGGCGGTGCAGTATGGCGACTTTGCGGCCTGGCAGCGGGCACGTTTGCAGGGAGAAACGCTCGATCGGCTGCGGAATTACTGGCTGTCGCAATTGAAGGACGTGCCGGTGCTGGAATTGCCCACGGACCGGCCGCGTTCGGCGGTGCGCGCGATGCATGGCGGGGCGTGCAAACGCACGCTGCCGGCCGGCTTGAACCGCGCGGTGAAACAACTGGGCCGCGAGGAGGGGGCAACGTTGTTCATGACGCTCCTGGCGGCCCTCCAGGTGCTGTTGCAGCGTTACAGCGGGCAAGAGGATTTCCCGATCGGCACGCCCGTGGCTGGCCGGTTGCGTCCCGAAATCGAGCAGTTGATCGGCTATTTCGTCAACACGCTGGTGCTGCGTGCGGACCTTTCCGGGGATCCGTCGTTCCGCGAGTTGCTGCGACGCGTGCGGGAGGCGGCATTGCAGGCATTCGAGCACCAGGAGTTCCCGTTCGAGCGGCTGGTGCAAGAGCTCCGCCCAGCCCGCGATCCGAGTCGGCATCCCGTGTTCCAGGTGCTGTTCGTGCTGCAGAACGCGCCGCAGGCCGCCCTGCGGTTGTCGGAACTGGAGGTCAAGTGGATGGAGGAGCAGTGGCGGGAAGCGGCCGAGGACTTCGACCTGGCACTGACTGCCGAAGAAAACGCGCAGGGAACGGTCAGCCTCCGGTTGGATTACCGTACGGACCTGTTCGAGGAGGCGACGGCGGCGCGGATGCTCGAGCAACTGCAGACGCTGTTGGAAAGCGTGGTTGCGGACCCGGACCATCGGATCTCGGAGGTGGCGTTGCTGGGGGAGGGGGAGCGCGGGCGATTGCTGGCGGAGTGGAGCGGTTCGGATTGGCAGCACCCGGTGGGTGACTGCGTCGAGGAATGGTTCGAAAGGCAGGCTGAGCAAACGCCCGAGGCCCTGGCCTTGATCGATGGCCTGCGGCAGTGGACGTATCGGGAGTTGGACACGCATGCGAACCAGTTGGCACACGCCTTGCGGAAGTTGGGTGTGGGGCCGGAGCAACTCGTGGCTGTGCGTCTGGAGCGTTCGGCTGAGTGGGTGGTGGCCGTGTTGGCCGTGTTGAAAGCGGGGGGCGCCTACCTGCCTCTCGACCCGCAATTGCCCGCCGAGCGGCTGCGGTTCACCTTGGAGGACGCACGGGTCGAGGTCCTGCTGACGCAACAATCGCTGCGCGGCGACGTGCCGGCCGAAGTCCGGCACGTGGTCTGCCTGGATGCGGACCGGGCGGAAATCGCCGGCAATCCGGCCGACCGTCCGGCGCGGCAAGCGGGCCGCGAACAACTCGCCTACGTCATCTACACGTCCGGTTCGACGGGCCTTCCCAAGGGCGTCATGATCGAGCATCCGCGCTGATGAACTACACGCAAGCCGCGATCGAACAGTATGGAATCAGCTCGGCGGATCGCGTGCTGCAATTCGCTTCGGCCAGTTTTGACGCGCACGTCGAAGAGGTCTTTCCATGTCTGAGCCGAGGCGGCACGCTGGTGCTCCGCAACGACGAGATGCTCGATTGCCGGAAGTTCCTCCAATGCTGCGGGGAATGGCAGTTGACCTTGGTCAGCTTGCCGTCCGGATTCTGGCACGAGTTGACGCGGGCCATCGCCGCCGATGGACTGGTGGTTCCGGCAACGCTGCGGCTGGTGGTGATCGGAGGCGAGCAAGCCTTGCCGGAACGGGTGGCAGCCTGGTTCCAATGCGTCGACGGCCGGGTGCGGCTTATGAACACCTACGGTCCCACGGAAACGACGGTGGTCGCCACGGCAGCCGAGTTGGGCCGCCAGGATGGGTTGGAGAGGCGCGTAGCGATCGGGCGTCCGCTAGGGAATACTCGGGTGTACGTGCTCGACCGCAGCCGGCAACCGGTCCCGGTGGGCGTGCCGGGCGAACTCTATATCGGCGGCGAGAGCCTGGCGCGAGGCTACCTCAACCGGCCGGAGTTGAACGAAGAACGGTTCGTGATCGATCCATTCGGCAAGGCCGGCGCGCGGATGTACAAGACGGGCGACGTGGTGCGCTGGCGGAACGACGGTCGTCTGGAGTTCATCGGCCGTACCGATCAGCAGGTCAAGATCCGCGGCTTTCGCATCGAACCGGGCGAGGTGGAGCAGGTGCTGCGCGAGCACCCCGCAGTGGCCGACGCGGCCGTCGTGGCGCGGGAGCGTTCTCCCGGAGACCTGCACCTGGTGGCCTACCTGGTGGCGAGCGAGGGCGGTGCGCCGGTTGCCGCCGAGTTGCGGCAATTCCTGCGATCGCGGCTTCCCGCCTTCATGGTTCCAACCGCGCTGGTCGTGCTGGACCGGCTACCCATCAACGCCAGCGGCAAAGTGGATCGACGGGCTTTGCCGGCTCCGGACTGGGGCAAGGAAGGGATGGGACGCGAGAACGAATTCATCGCACCGCGGACGGCGACGGAGCAGCAGTTGGCCGCAATCTGGTCGGAAGTGCTGAACATCGAGCGTCTTGGAGTACACGATAATTTCTTCGACCTGGGGGGCCACTCACTGCTGGCGATCCAGGTGGTCTCGCGCATCAATCGCGAGTTGGACCTGGGCATCAGCCTGCGGGACCTGTTCGAGGCGGCCACCCTGGAAGCCCTGGCCGAGCGCATCGAAGTCGCGCGATTGGCAGGATCGCGCGGCAACTTGCCTGCCGTTCGGCCAGTTCCCCGCGGCGTTCCCTTGCCGTTGTCCTTCGGCCAGGAGGCGTTGTGGGTCATCAGCCAGTTGGTCGAGGGGTACTCGCCGTACGTCACCTTCCCGGCCGCGCGGATCAGGGGCCCCTTGAACGTGTCCGCTCTGGAACGGGCCTTGAACGAGATCGCGCAGCGTCAGGAGTCGCTGCGGACCACCTTCACGGAAGTCGAGGGACGCCCGGTGCAGGTGATCGCGGCGTACGCACCCCAACCGTTGACGGTGGTCGACTTAAGCGGAGTGCCGGCCGAGGAGCGGGAGCAGGAAGTATGGCGTTACGCCGAAGCGCGGTCGCTGCGGCCGATCGATCTGTCGAAGGGCCCGGTGGCGTCGGTGGAACTGCTACGGCTGGGCGCGGACGAGCACGTGGTGCTGATCGGCATGCACCACATTATTTACGACGGTTGGTCGATGGCCGTATTGGAGCGCGAATTGCTGACGGCCTACCGCGCCTTGGCGGCGGGACTTCCCTCGCCGCTGCCCGAATTACCGGTTCAATACGCCGATTTCGCCGTTTGGCAGCGTGAGCGCTTGCAGGGAGACGTGCTCGACGGGCTGCGCGGCTACTGGCTGAAGCAATTGGCAGGCTTGCCTGCGCTGGAGCTGCCCACCGATCGGCCACGGTCTTCCGCGCAAACGGGGCGGGGAGCCAACGGCAAGCGCCAGTTGCCCCGGCAATTGAGCGAGGCGGTCACCCGGCTCAGCCGCGCGGAGCGGGTGACGACGTTCATGACGCTGGTGGCGGTATTTCAAACGCTGCTGCAGCGCTACAGCGGCCAGGATGATTTCCCCATCGGCACTCCCGTCGCCGGGCGTCTGCGGCCGGAGACCGAGGACCTGATCGGATACTTCGTCAATATGCTTGTGCTGCGCGGACCTTTCGGGCGACCCGTCGTTCCGCGAGTTGCTGGGCCGCACGCGCGCAACGGCCCTCGAGGCCTTCGATCACCAGGAGCTTCCTTTCGAGCGCTTGGTGCAGGATCTCAATCCGCCTCGCGATTTGAGTCGCCACCCGGTGTTCCAAGTGATGTTCATACTGCAAAATACCCCGCAGGAATCGCTGGAACTCGCGGGGTTGGAATTCAGCGGGCTGGACGAAGGGATGGCGTATGTCGCCAAGGACTTCGACCTGGTGATGTCCGTCCACGAGAATGAGCAAGGCATTCACCTGTCGCTGGACTACCGCGCGGACCTGTACGAGGAGGCGACGATTGCGCGGCTGCTCCAGCACTTCCAAACGCTGCTGGAAGGCGTGGTTGCCGATCCGGATCGGGCGATCTCCCAGGTTCCCATGCTCAGCGAGGCGGAACGTTGCCAACTCCTCGTTGATTGGAACGCCACGCGGCGGGACTTTCCGCAAGACATGCTCCTGCCGCAACTCTTCGAGGCACAGGCGCAGCGGACGCCCGACGCCATAGCGGTGGTCTTCGCGGGCGAGAGCCTCACTTACCGGCAACTGAACGCCCGCGCCAATCAGTTGGCACGCTATCTGCAGGAGCAGGGAGTGGGACCGGACGTGCTGGTGGGTATCTTCCTGGACCGGTCGCTGGAGATTCCCGTGGCGCTGTTGGGGGTGCTGAAGGCGGGTGGGGCCTACCTGCCGTTGGACCCGGCATTTCCGGCCGAGCGACTCCGTTTCATGCTGGAAGACAGCCGCGCTCCCCTGCTGATCACGCGGCGGCAACTCGTCGGCCAGCTTCCGCCGTGCGACAGCAAGCCGATCTGCCTGGACAGCGCCTGGGAAGAGATTTCCCGGCAAGCGAGCGACTCTCCCCTGTCGCAGGCCACGCCCGAGCATCTGGCCTACGTGATTTACACTTCCGGATCGACGGGACGGCCCAAAGGAGTGCAGATACCGCAGCGGGCGGTAGTCAATTTCCTGTGGTCCATGGCGCGCGAGCCGGGGCTGGCGCCTTCCAACGTCCTGCTGAGCGTAACCACGTTGTCGTTTGATATTTTCGGCTTGGAACTTTACCTGCCACTCCTGACCGGAGCGCGCCTGGTGCTTGCGGATCGCGACACGGTCGCCGACCCGGTTCGCCTCCAAGAGCAGTTGACGCAGTCCGGCGCCACCGTGATGCAAGCCACCCCGGCCACCTGGCGGATGTTGCTGCAGGCCGGATGGCGCGGCAGTCCAAACCTGAAGATCCTGGTCGGCGGCGAAGCACTGGGCCCGGACCTGGCGCGCCAGTTGCTCCACCGCGGCAGCGCGCTTTGGAACCTGTATGGTCCCACGGAAACCACGATCTGGTCAACGGCGTGTCGCATGCAACAGGGATTCGAGCGAATAACCATTGGTCGTCCCATCGCCAATACGCAGGTCTATTTGCTTGATAAGCACTTGGAACCGGTGCCGGTCGGCGTACCGGGAGAACTCTATATCGGCGGCGACGGATTGGCTCGCGGTTACCTCAACCGGCCGGACCTCACCGCGGAGCGTTTCGTGCGCAATCCCTTTGCCGGCGACCCCGCGAGCCGAATGTACAGGACCGGCGATTGCTGCCGGTACCTGCCCGACGGCAGCATCGAGTTCCTGGGGCGGCGGGACGAGCAGGTGAAGATTCGCGGCTTCCGGATCGAGTTGGGAGAGATCGAGGCGGCCTTGCGGCAGCGCGCCGACGTGCGGGATGCCGTGGTAGCGGCCTGCGATGATCCGACGGGCGGGAAACAGTTGGTGGCATACGTGGTGGCGGAAGGGGAAACGCGGCCCGCCGCGACGGAACTGCGGCGATTCCTTGGCGCAAGCCTGCCGGACTACATGATTCCCAGCGTGTTCATGCCATTGGATGCGTTGCCGCTGATGCCCAACGGCAAGATCAATCGACGGGCCTTGCCGGCTCCGGACCGAAGCCGGCAATGGGCAGGGCAAGCGCGCGCTTTCGTAGCGCCGCGGACCGCGACGGAGCAGCAGTTGGCGACGATCTGGTCGGCAGTGCTGGGCATCGAGCGCGTGGGAATAACCGACAATTTCTTCGACCTGGGCGGCCATTCGCTGCTGGCGATCCAGGTAATCTCGCGCATCAATCGAGACTTGGACTTGAGCGTCGCGCTGCGGGAGTTGTTCGAAACGGCCACGCTCGAGGCCTTCGCCGAACGCGTCGAGACGGCACGCCGGGCCGGATCGCGGGCCAGCTTGCCTGCCATCCGGTCGGCTCCCCGCGACGTTGCCTTGCCGTTGTCCTTTGGCCAGGAGGCGCTGTGGGTCATCAGCCGCCTGGAGGACGGGCCGTCGCCTTATGCGATGTTTCCGGCAGCGCGGATCAAAGGCCCCTTGAACGTGCCGGCGTTCGAACGGGCCTTCAACGAACTCTTGCGGCGTCACGAGTCATTGCGGACCACCTTCCGGGAAGACGAAGGACGTCCCGTACAGGTGGTCGCGCCGTACGCGCCGCGCGCCCTGTCGAGCGTGGATCTCAGCGGCTTGCCCGCCGAAGAGCGGGAAGAGCAGACGCGACGCTACGCGTGGTCGGAATCGCGGCGGCTGAAAATGGATTTGTCGAAAGGCCCCTTGCTGCGCATGGAACTGCTCAGGCTGGGCGACGAGGAACACGTGGTGGTGATGGGAATGCACCACATCATCTACGACGGCTGGTCGATGAACGTGCTGGGACGGGACTTGTTCCTGGCCTACCGGGCGTTTGCCGCGGGGCTTCCCTCGCCGCTGCCCGATCTGCCGGTTCAGTACGCCGATTTTGCGGTCTGGCAGCGGGAACGTCTGCAGGGAGACGTGCTCGCGGGGCTGCGCAACTACTGGCTCAAGCAACTGGAGGGCCTGCCCGCGCTGGAGCTGCCGACGGACCGGGCCCGTTCGGCCGTGCGAGCGGCCCACGGCGGCGCGTGCAAACGCGCCTTGCCTGGCGATTTATGCCGCGCGGTGAAGCAACTGGGCCGCGCGGAGGGGGCGACGCCGTTCATGACGTTGTTAGCGGCCCTGCAGGTGCTCTTGCAGCGTTACAGCGGGCAGGAGGATTTCCCGATTGGCACGCCGGTGGGCGGCCGGTTGCGTCCGGAAATGGAACCGTTGATCGGCTACTTCGTCAATGCGCTGGTGCTGCGTGCAGACCTTTCCGGGGATCCGTCGTTCCGGGAGTTGTTGGGTGCGCGAGGGAGGTGGCGTTGCAGGCATTCGAGCACCAGGAACTCCCGTTCGAGCGGCTGGTGCAAGAACTTCGCCCGCCCCGCGATCCGAGTCGGCATCCCGTGTTCCAGGTGTTGTTCGCGATGCAGAACGCGCCGCGCACGGCAATGCAGTTGCCGGAACTGGACATCAACTGGATGGAAGAGACGTGGCGGGAGACGGCCGAGGACTTCGACCTGGCGCTGACTGCCGAAGAGGACGAGCAAGGAACGATCAACCTCCGACTGGACTATCGCACGGACCTGTTCGAGGAGGCGACGGCCACGGGGATGCTGGGGCAACTGCAGACGCTGTTGGAAGGCGTGATCGCAAATCCGGATCGGCGGATCTCGGAACTTCCACTGCTAACCGAAGCGGAAAGCCGGCAACTGCTCGTGGAGTGGAACGACACGGCGCGGGACTACCCGGCTGGCCTGTGCGCGCATGAGTGTTTCGAGCGGCAGGCAGAGCAGACACCGGGCGCCCTGGCCTTGATCGATGGCCCGCGACAGTGGACTTATCAGGAACTCGACGCGCGGGCGAACCAATTGGCGCGTTCCTTGCAGAAACGGGGCCTGAGCCCGGAACAACTCGTGGCCGTGCGCCTGGAGCGTTCCGCGGAGTGGGTCGTGGCCGTGTTGGGCGTGTTGAAAGCGGGGGGCGCCTACCTGCCCCTCGACCCCCAACTACCGGCCGAGCGGCTGCGGTTCACCTTGGAGGACGCACGGGTCGAGATCCTGCTGACGCAACAATCCCTGCGCAGCGACCTGCCGGCCGAGCTGCGGCACGTGGTCTGCCTGGATACGGACTGGCCGGAAATCGCCGCTTGCCCTGCTGACCGCCCGGTGCGGCAAGCGGGCCGCGAGCAGCTTGCCTACGTCATCTACACGTCCGGTTCAACGGGCCGTCCCAAGGGCGTGATGATCGAGCATCGGGCGCTGGTGAACTATACACAAGCCGCGATCGAACAATATGGGATCACTTCGGCGGATCGCGTGCTGCAATTCGCTTCGGCCAGTTTCGACGGGCACGTCGAAGAGGTCTTTCCATGTCTGACGCGGGGTGGCACGCTGCTGCTCCGCAACGACGAGATGCTCGATTGCCGAAAATTCCTGCAACGCTGCGGGGAGTGGCAGTTGACGTTCGTCAGCTTGCCGACCGGATTCTGGCACGAGTTGACTCGTGCCATCGTGGCGGACGGACTGGCGGTGCCGGCCACGCTGCGGTTGGTGGTGATCGGCGGCGAGCAAGCCCTGCCCGAACGCGTGGCTGTCTGGTTCCAACGCGTGGACAGCCGGGCGCGGCTGATGAACACTTACGGTCCCACGGAAACCACGGTCGTAGCCACGGCGGCCGAGTTGGGCCCGGACGACGGGCGGGAGAATCGCGTGCCGATCGGGCGTGCCCTGCGAAATACGCGGGTGTATGTGCTCGACCGCGGCCAACAACCGGTCCCGGTGGGAGTACCGGGCGAACTCCATATTGGCGGTGAGAGCCTGGCGCGGGGCTACCTCAACCGGCCGGAGTTGACTGAAGAGCGGTTCGTGCCCGATCCATTCGGCAAGGCCGGCGCGCGGATGTACAAGACGGGCGACGTGGTGCGCTGGCGGAACGACGGCCGGCTGGAATTCATCGGGCGCAGCGATCAGCAGGTGAAGATCCGCGGCTTTCGCATCGAGCCGGGTGAAGTAGAGCAAGTGCTGCGCGAGCACCCGGCGGTGGCCGACGCGGCCGTGGTAGCGCGCGAGCGTTCCCCCGGCGATCTGCACCTGGTGGCCTACCTGACGGCAAGCGAGGATGCCACGCCCGTTGCCGCCGACGTGCGGCAATTCCTGCGATCGCGACTTCCCGGGTTCATGGTTCCGACTGCGCTGGTGGTGTTGGACCGGCTGCCCATTACTCCCGGCGGCAAGGTGGATCGGCGGGCCTTGCCTGCTCCAGACTGGAGCGGGGCGGGGATTGGGAGTGAGGCCGAATTCATCGCGCCGCGGACCGCGACGGAGCAACAGTTGGCAGGGATCTGGTCCGAAGTGCTGAGCATCGAGCGCGTGGGAGCACACGACAACTTCTTCGACCTGGGCGGCCATTCGCTACTGGCAATCCAGGTAATCTCGCGCATCAATCGGGACTTGGACCTGGGTATCGCCCTGCGGGACCTGTTTGAGGCGGCCACGCTCAAGGCGTTGGCCGAGCGCGTCGAGGCAGCACGGCAGTCGGGATCGCGGGCCAGCTTGCCGCCGATTCAGCCGATTTCCCGAGATGTTCCTGTGCCCATGTCGTACAACCAAGAGCTTTTCTGGGCGGTTAGCCACTTGCAGCAGGGGTCGCCGCTCTACGCCCGCCATCCCACTCTGCGGATCAACGGTCCGCTCGACGTCCCGGCTTTGGAACGGTCGCTCAATGAAATCCTCCGGCGTCACGAGTTGCTGCGCACGACGTTCGCGCCAAGGGGGAAGGAAGTGTTCCAGGTCATTGCGCCGTACCAGCCCCGGCGGATCAAGGTCGTTGATCTGAGCGAACTGCCGGCCGAGATGCGCGAGGAGGAAGTGCTGCGATACGCGAAGGCCGAGGCGGAGCGGCCGATTGATCTCGCGCAGGGCCCCTTGATGCGGCTGGAATTGCTCAAGCTGGACGCTGAGGACCACGTCGTGCTGGTGGGCATGCACCATGTCATTTATGACGGCTCGTCGATTGACGTCTTGCGCGAGAGCTGCTGACTGGTTACATTGCGTTCGCGGCGGGATTTTCTTCGCCGTTGCCGGACCTGCCGATCCAATACGCCGATTTCGCAGCCTGGCAGCGTGATCGCTTGCAGGGAGAAGTGCTCGATAAGCTGCGCCGCTACTGGCTCAAGCAGTTGAAAGGTCTGCCGCCGCTGGAACTGCCCATCGACCGGCCGCGGCCCGCCGTGCGGACGACGAACGCTGGAGATGCGAGCATCGCCTGTCGGGGCAATTGGACCAGGCCATCGAGCGGCTGAGCGGCGCGGAAGGCGTGACGAAGTTCATGACCATGTTGGCGGCGTTTCAGGCGCTGTTGCACCGCTACAGCGGGCAGAACGATTTCGCCCTCAGCACGCCCGTGACAGGACGCCTGCGGCCCGAAACGGAGGGCCTCATCGGTTGCTTCATCAACGACATCGTGCTGCGGGCCGATCTTTCCGGTGATCCGTCGTTTCGCCAATTGTTGGGCCGCGTGCGCGAGACGGTGCTGCAGGCCTTCGATCACCAGGAAATGCCTTTCTTGCGGCTCGTTCATGAATTGAATCCGCCGCGCGATCCGGGCCGTTGCACGCTCGTCGACGTGGAGTTCATCTTCCAAAACGAGCCGTCTGTGTCGGAACTGCTGCCCGGGCTAGAGTTGAGCGAACTTCCTAACCCGATCGAAACCGCCGGCGCGGATTCCGACCTGTGCCTGGAGGCCGTCAACGACGAAGGACTGTACTTACGACTGTGTTATCACGCCGATCTGTTCGACGAGTCCACGGCCGTGCGGATGCTGGAGGACCTCCAGGCCGTGCTGGAGGCCGTGACTGCCGATCCGGACCAGCGTCTCTCGCAGTTGCCGGGCGGCAAGATCAAGGGCGCGGCCCTGCCGGCCGCCACGGCCAGCGCTGCGCCGGCCGCAAGGGTGACGCCGCCGTATCTCGCGCCCCGGTCGCCGGTGGAGCAGCAACTGGCGGCGATCTGGGCCGATCTGTTGTCAAGGGAGCGTGTCGGCATCCAAGACCATTTCTTTGACATTGGCGGTGATTCGCTGCTGGCTGTACAGGCCATGCTTCGCGCCCAAGCGACGCTCGGTACCGCGCTGCCGGCGGCGGTCTTGTTCGTCGCGCCGACGGTCGCTGCACTGGCCGAACGCATCGAGGCCGAAGCACGGGCTGGAATCCAGGGTGGCCCGCCGGAGTCGGCCATGACCGGCCCACTCGCCGCCGCTTCGCCTCGGCCGACAGTCGCCCGCGAACCGTCGCTGGTCCTCTTGCAGACCGGCGGGGCGGCGCCGCCGCTGTTCCTCTTCCACGGCCTGGGTGGGCACGTCGCCAGCTTCCTGCCGGTGGCGCGGGCGCTCGCCGAAGCGAGGTCCGTTTACGCACTCCAGGCGCTAGGGCTTGGTCCCCATCAGCAGCCCCACGACCGCATCGAAGCCATGGCCGACTTCTATTTGCAGGAAATCCGCCAGGTGCAGCTCCGCGGGCCGTATTTGCTCGCCGGCTGGTCGATGGGCGGCCTCATCGCGCTGGAGGCGGCCTACCGGCTTCAGGCGGCCGGCGAAGAAGTGGCCCTCGTGGCCCTGCTGGACAGCTATCTCTCGGTCGCGGAACTCTCTGCTCAGCACCTGGGCGACCATTCGGTGATGCACTGGTTGGCGCCGCAATTGAACCTGCCGTTGGCGGAGTTGAAAAAGCTGCCGCTGGACGAGCAGTGGCAACGGCTCGCGGAGCGAGCGAAACTGGCCGACGGCATTGGCGCCAACGAGATCCGCCGCCTGGCGGAAGTGTGTCAATCGCATCTGGCGGCCTTCGAGGCCTGCGTGCCCCGGCCTTACCAGGGTCGCGCTGTGCTGTTCTCCGCCCAGGGCAGCGACGCGCCGAATCCACGTTGGCAGTCGCTCTGTCCGCGACTGTGCGTGGAAACGGTCCCCGGCAACCACTTCAGCATGTTGCGCAAACCGCATGCCGAGGTGTTGGCGGGTCGCCTGGCCGTTCATCTTCAGGAAGCGGTGTCGGCCGGCCCGGCGGAAAGGAAACCATGAAACTGATCGTCTTTCTGCTGAAGGCCTCCTGGCGCGTTGCTCTGTTGGCCGGACTGATCGGCGCGGCCAGCGGCGCCTCCAGTGCCGGGCTGGTCGCCCTCATCAGCCATGCGCTGAACGGCCCCGCCCCGTCTTCGACGACCCTGGTCGGCCTTTTCACGGCGCTCTGCGTGGTGATGTTGCTGACGCGACTCGCGTCGCAGATGCTGCTCTGCCGGCTGACCGTCAATTCCACCTCCCAGTTGCGACTGGGCCTCTGCCGGCGGATCCTCGAATCGCCGCTGCGGCACTTGGAGGAGATCGGCGATCACCGCATGCTGGCCTCGCTGACCAACGACGTGGCCGTGATCATGCAGGCCATGAACGGCGTGCCGACCCTGGGAATCAACCTCGTGATCCTGGTCTGCGGCGCGGTTTACCTGGGCACGCTTTCCCTGAGCCTGATGGCCGGCGCGGCCGTCTTCTGTTGCCTCGGCATGGCCGCCTACTGGTATTCCTCGGAGTGGGCCGACCGCCACGTCGCCCGTGCGCGGGAAGCCCAGGACGTGCTGTTCAAGCATGTTCGCGAGTTGATTGAAGGCATCAAGGAATTGAAAACGCACCACGCGCGGCGCGACGCGTTCTTCGATCACCTCGCCGCGGCGGAGGGCGTGTTCCGCCGGCGGCAGTTCGTCGGCGATTCCCTGTACGACACGGCGGTCGTCTGCGGGCGAATGATGTTCTTCGTCGCCATCGGCCTGCTGTTGTTCGCCTGGCCGCGGGCGGGGATCGAACCGGCGACCCTCAGCGCCTTCACCCTGACCATCTTCTACCTGATGTCGCCCTTGGACGAAATCATGGGCTGGCTGCCGACGATGGGGTGGGCCTCCGCGTCCGTGGCGAAAATCGAACAACTGGGGTTGATGCTCGACGAGCAGGAAACGGAAACCATCGCGGTCACGCCCGTCCGTCGCTGGGAGCAAATCGAGTTGGCGGGCATCACGCATACCTACCGCCGCGAAAGCCAGCCCCACGACTTCGTGCTCGGCCCCATGGACCTGACGCTGTGCCGCGGCGAGATCGTGTTCGTCATCGGCGGCAACGGCAGCGGCAAGACCACCTTGGCCAAGCTGCTGACCGGCCTGTATGCGCCCCGCGGCGGGGAAATCCACTTGGACGGCCGACCCGTCACCGCCGACAATCGCGAGAGCTACCGGCAGTTGTTCTCGGTGGTTTTCGACGGCGCGGTGGTCTTCGACAACCTGTGGGGACTGGAAGGCGCCGACCTCGACCAGCGGGCCCGCGAGTATCTCCGCCTGCTGGAACTCGATCGCGTGGTCACGGTGGCCAACGGTTCGTTCTCCACGACCTCGCTCTCGCGGGGCCAGCGCAAGCGATTGGCCCTGCTGACCGCCTACTTGGAGAACCGGCCGATCTACGTCTTCGACGAATGGGCCGCCGATCAGGACCCGGCCTTCCGCAAGGTCTTTTATCTGGACCTGCTGCCCGAACTGAAACGACGCGGCAAGACGGTGATCGCGATCACCCATGACGATCGCTATTTCTCCGGGGCCGACCGCATTGTCAAGCTGGAATTCGGAAAACTGGTGGAGATGTCGCGGCACGAAGCGCCGCTGGAACCTTCCTTCGAAACGTCGCGGCGCGAAGCGCCGCTGGACACTTCCTTGAAAATGCCGTAAGCCACGGCGCCTCGCGAGAGGCGGCTCCCGTTGCCGACGGCGGATTGGACAAGAGTGACGACCATGAAAAAGATTATCGGGATTGTTATCGCGTTGGCGATTGCCGGCCTGGCGACGTGGTACTTCTGGGACGACGGCCTGGCCAGCCGGCCGACCTTCCGCACGCTGCCCGTCACCCGCGGCGACCTGTTCGTCGGCGTCACCGCGGCGGGTTCGGTCGAGCCGCAGGAAGTCATCGACGTGGGGGCCCAGATCGTGGCCAGCGTCAAGAGTTTCGGTCCCGATCTTGACAACGCGGGCAAGACGATCGATTACCGCAGCCGGGTCAAGAAAGGCGCCGTGCTGGCGCAGTTGGACGACCTTTCCTACAAGGCCGAATTGGAGAAGGCCCGCGTACAGTTGCCGCTTTGCGAGGCGGAGGTCAACCAGTGCCGCGCGCGGTACCGGCTGGCCTCGCGGGCCTTCGCCCGCGCCAAGCAGTTGCGCGGCACGGATTCGGAGGCCGATTACGACAAGGCGGAAGCGGAGGACGGGATGGCCGCCGCGGAACTGGCAGTTGCCGAAGCCAAGCTCAACCAGGCGAAGATCGCCGCCCAGCAGGCCGAGATCACGCTGGGATACACCACCATCACCTCGCCCATCGACGGCATCGTGATCGATCGCCGCGTGAACGTCGGCCAGACCGTGGTGGCCGGTTTGAATGCGCCCAGCCTGTTCCTCCTGGCCAGGGACCTCAATCACATGCTCGTCTGGGCAGCCGTGAACGAGGCGGATATCGGCGACGTCAAAGTCGGGCAGACGGTTACCTTTACGGTCGATGCCTACCGCGGCCGGACCTTTACCGGCAAGGTCTCGCAGATCCGCCTCAATGCCAGTCTCGAAAAGACCGTGGTCACGTATGGCGTCATGGTCGAGGTCGACAACGCCGACGGCAAGCTCCTGCCGTACATGACCGCGAAACTCCAGTTCGAGGTGGCGCGGCGGCCCAAAGCGATCTTGGTTCCCAACCAGGCGCTCCGCTGGCAGCCCACCTGGCGCCAGGTCTCGCGCTGGGCCCAAGCCGACTTGACGCCACCCGAGAAGGGCAAAGTCCCCGCCGGAGAAGGGCAAGATGCCGACGACGACGCGGAACCGCGCGTGGACCTGGGTTCGCCCACGCTGTGGACGGTCGCCAAAGACGGATTGGTGCGCCCTGTTCCCGTCAAAGTGGGCCTCTCCGACGGAATGGTGACGGAGGTTCTGAGCGGGAATATCGCGCCAGGCGACGTGGTCGTGGCCGGCGTTGAGCGGAAAGCCGAGCCGGATTTCGTCACCAGCTTCGTCTCCCGCGTGACGGGTAACAAGCAATAACGGATTGATAGCCCCCGGCAAGGAAGAGAGTCACGTGCTTTCAGGCCGGCGCAACATGACCAGGAAGCGGCAGCCATGCCTTTGATCGAACTGCAGAACATCGACAAGACCTATCGCCTCGGCGACGTGGACGTCCCCGTCCTCAAGGACGTCTCGTTGTCGATTGAAGCGGGAGAGTTCGTCGCCTTGATGGGCGCGTCGGGCTCGGGCAAGACCACGCTCATGAATCTGCTTGGCTGCCTCGACCGGCCCACGCGGGGCTCCTATCGCTTCAACGGCGTGGAGGTCGGCCGGTTGTCGCGCGGGCAACTGGCGCAGCTTCGCAGCAGCCGCATCGGCTTTGTCTTCCAGAGCTTCAATCTCCTGCCCCGCGCCACGGCTTTGGAAAACGTGCGGATGCCGGCGGCCTACTCGGCGGAAAACACCTCGCGCCGCAAGATCCGCGAGCGGAGCCAGGAACTGCTGGCCGGCGTCGGCCTGGAGACGCGGATGGATCACTCGCCCGCGAAACTCTCCGGCGGCGAGCAACAGCGCGTGGCCATCGCCCGGTCGCTGGTGAACCGGCCGCCCCTGCTGCTGGCCGACGAACCGACCGGGAACCTCGACTCGCATACGGGCCAGGAGATCCTGCAGCTCTTTCGCCGCTTGAACACCGAGAACGGCATTACCGTGCTCCTGGTGACGCACGACGCCGACGTGGCGCGGCATGCCGATCGCGTGATTCGCATTGCCGACGGCCGAGTCGTCGAAGACGCGCCTGGCCCGTCGGCCGCGGCGCCCTCCGCCGCGGTCCTGCCCGCGGAATCGGTCTTGCGGCGGCGGAAACGACATGGCTTGCTCGTCGCCTGGGGTGCGATGCGCATCGCCTTGCAGGCCCTGCGGCGGAACGTGATGCGGACGATGTTGACCATGCTGGGCGTGATTATCGGCGTGGCCGCCGTCATCGCCATGATGGAAATCAGCCGCGGCGCCTCCGTGGCTATTGAACGGTCGGTCACCAAGATGGGCGCCAATGTTCTGCAGGTCCTTCCCGGCGCCCGCAGCGCGGGGCGGCACACGTCGGCCAGCGAAACGAGGTCGTTACGCCCGACGACGCCGATGCCATCCAGCGAGAATGTCCCAATATCGTCTGCACGGCGCCGGTCGTCGACGCCACGGCCCAGGTGGTCTATGGGAATCGGAGCTGGATTCCCACCTACCTGGCAGGGACCACGCCCGCCTTTCTCGAAGCCCGAAACTGGGTTGAACTCGATCTGGGCCGCGTCTTCAACGAGCGCGAGATCCGCAACGCCAGCAAGGTCTGCGTGATCGGCAAGACCCTGGTCCGCGAGTTGTTCAAATCGCGTTACCCGATCGGCCAGGAAATTCGCGTCCGCAACGTGCCGTTCAAGGTGATCGGGGTCTTGAGCCAGAAAGGCGCCGACCTGGTAGGCACCGACCAGGACGACATCCTCTTGGCGCCCTGGACTACGGTGAAGTACCGCATCAGCGGGGGAGACGAGGGAGAATCGGTCGCCAAGAACACCGGCCGCCCCTTGCCGGGCCTGTCTTGGGCCGAGCGTTTGCCCAGCTTGCAGCACGGCGTGCGCAGCGAGAGCGTCGACGAGATCCTCGTCAAGCTGGCTTCGCAGGACGCCGTTCCGCAGGCCACTGCGGAGATCACTCGTTTGCTGCGCGATCGTCACCGCTTGCCGCCCGGCGACGCGGATTGCCACATCTACGACATGGCCGAGGTTTCCAACGTCTTGAAGAAGATCATCGCCATGCTTTCCGGCCTGGGCATGTCGATTGCCGCGGTTTCGCTGCTGGTCGGCGGGGTGGGCATCATGAACATCATGCTCGTGTCGGTCACGGAACGCACGCGCGAGATCGGCCTGCGGATGGCCGTCGGCGCCGACGCCATGGACATCTTGCGGCAGTTCCTGGTGGAATCGGTCGCCCTCTGCCTGGTGGGCGGCTTTGTCGGCATCTTGGCGGGCCACGGCGGTTCCTGGCTGGCGGGAACGTTGATGGGCTGGCCGACGCATGCCGCGCCCAGCGCCGCCGTAGTGGCCGTCACGGTCTCGGTCGCCGTGGGCATCACCTTCGGCTACTATCCCGCCTGGAAGGCCTCGCGGCTGAATCCCATCGAGGCCCTCCGCTACGAATGAAATCTGCGACTCTTCCGCTGCGGAGTTACCCGTAGGGTGGGCCGAGTGAAACGAGTCCCACCAAGAGAATCGCTTAGGATGGCGGGACTCGCCGACCAAGCTGCGCTCGGTGCCCGTCGGCCTCACACTTCTCCGTTCGTCATTTGCGCAGTGCGGAAGTTGTGGCCATTTCAGGCGGCATGGGCGCCACGGGCAGGGATGCTGCCGACGAACTCGGGCCGGCGGGCGGCATGGGCGCCAGGGGAACGGTTGTCGACGAACTCGGGCGCGAGGAGGGCGGCATGGGCGCCACGGGCAGGGTCGCTGCCGACGAATTCCGGCTCGCGGGCGGCATCGGCGCCACGGAAACTGTTGCCGACAAACTTGGGCCCGAAGGCAGCATTGACGCCAGGGGGACGGTTGCCGGCAAACTTTGACGCGCGGGCGGCATCGGCGCTAGGGGAACGGTTGCCGACGAACTCGGGCGCGAGGGGCGTGGCATCGGCGCCACCGGATCGGTTGCCGACAAACTCGGGCCTGAAGGCGGCATTGGCGCCAAAGGAACGGTTGCCGACGAACTCGGCTGCGAGGTGGGCGGCATCGGCGCCACCGGAACTGTTCCCGACGAACGCGGGGGCGCGGGCGGCATCGGCGCCGCGGGCATGGCCGCCGGAACGCTCGGGGGCGGGGGCAGCATGGTTTCCGGAGCCTTGGGCGGCGCCTGGGGGGTGGTCCGAAGGGGCCGGGATTGCCTGCGGGGCTGCCTGCGGCATCGCCCGTGTTGCAACGTTCGCACCCGGCGGAATTTGCCAACCGCCGCCGACGCCCGGTAAAGTTGGATCAAGCCCTCGGCGATATCCCCGTGCGATTGGACCTGCATGTCTTGCTGCTGGACCAGGTTCTGTTCGATCAGGGCCACGTGGTTGAAGTCGGCCGTTCCGCCCTGATACTCCCTGGTGATGAGGTCGGCCGCCTGCCGCGACTCGGCCACGCTGCGGTCGAGCAACCCGGTGCGGTCCTGGGCGAGGAGGTATGCCGCCAGGCAGTCCTCCACTTCGGCGTTGGCCTTCAGCACCGTCTCCTGGTAGACGAGCACCAGCGCCTGGAAGCGGGCCTCCTGGACCCGCATGTTGTTGCGGATCCGCCCGTAGTTCAGGATGTTCCATTGGAACGACGGACCGATAGCGCCCGTCAGCGCGGGGTTCGTGAAGAGCTGGTTGAGTTGCTCCGATTCGACGCCGATCGTGCCGTTGATGAAGAACGCCGGGTACAGGGCCGCTTCGGCGATGCCGATCTGCTCCGCCTGGGCGTAAGCCAGGCGTTCGGCGCGCTGCACGTCGGGACGGCGGCGCAACAGGTCGCAGGGGAGTCCGATGGCGATCACGGCGGGCGCCGTGGGGATCGGGCAGAAGCCCAGTTCTCTTTCCAAATCATACGCCGGCCTGCCCAGCAACACGCACAACCGGTCGCAGGCCTGCCGCATGGCCAGCTTCAGTTGTGGAATCTGCGCCTCGGTCTGGGCCAGCGTGCTGCGGGCCTGGTGGCAGTCCACGGCGTTCCGGCTCCCTGCCTTCAGGCGCCGCTCCGCCACGGTCAAGATTCGGTTCTGCAAATCCACGTTGGCTTGGACATAGGCCATTCGCTGTTGGAGCGTGCGAACTTGCACGTAATTCGAGGCCACGTCTCCCAGGAGCGTGACCAGCACGTGGTTGTAGTTGAAGCAGGAAGCCTGCAAGACGTGTTCCTGGGCGGTGACCGCGCGGCGGAAGCGGCCCCAGAAATCGATTTCCCAGGAGAGATTGAAGCCCAGGGCCGTGTCGTTGTAGAACTGGTTGGCGAGCCCCGGCGAATTATTGGTTACCAGGCTGGCGGCCGCGCGCTGGTACTGCGCCGGCGGTTTGCTTTTGCGGGAAGAGATCGCCGCGGGTGACCGCTAGCTGCGCCCGCGCCTCCAGCACCCGGCAGCCCGCTTCTTGCAAGGACAGGTTCTGCGAGTAGGCGTTGAGAATCAACTGGTTGAGCACCGGGTCCTGGAACGAGGTCCACCACTGTTCCACTTGCGCAATCGTCACGCACGCGGATATCGCCCTCGTCGATCCAGTGAGGGGCCGTGGCGCCGGCCGGGACACCCAGGTTGGGGCCGACCTTGAAGCCATTGCGGAGGTAATCGACTGGAGAGGTGCATCCGCTGAGGGAAAGGACGGCGGCCACCAGGATCAAGGCTACCTTGCGGAGCCGAACTGCTCGAATCATCTCTGCCTCCTTGCGACGCGAGTCACGGATCGGATATCGGCGTTGCGCAAACCTTAACGACTGTTCCGTGCGCGCCGTTTTTGACGCCCACGCCGGTCCAGCCGATGACAATTCAGGCATACTCATTACGCCTGTCTTCACGCCTAGGATCGGAGGTTTCGTTACGGCGAGACCACTGGTTTTCTTCGCGCCCATGCGACGGGCACAACGGCTAGGTTCGGAGCATTCGGCACAGTCTATCCAGGCGGTACGAGCGTACCTCCCGACCTCGGGCGACCCATCGCTCGAGTATGGACGCCGGTGGAAAAGCGTGGCGATCGAGGAACAAGATGACTCGATGGTGAGTCCAGGGTTAGTAACGTCTTCGGGAAAAGACCATCACGATTCTGGATATGGCCTCCGGGGGCTTGCCAACCGACGATTATTTGATAGGCTTGGAGATAGATGAGTTTTGTCAGGCGGGAATATTCCGCAGAAGATCGACGCCGCGGTATCGAAACGGGCGTCAAAGCGGCTCTTGGCCTTGCCGGCCGAAAGTCGTAAAGCCTTACGTCATAAGCACTTGGCAGCGTAGCTCAGTTGGTTAGAGCAGCGGAATCATAAGTGTTGAAGTGATGATTTTCTGTTGCGGCAATTCTAGCCGTAATTCATTTGCCTGTAAGCGCTTGAGTCAGTAAACGCGGTATCGGTCATTCCGGCGTTTTACCCCACGAAACTTGGTTTACAGGTGTCAGATACACCAGCGCTTAGGGCAGCGGATTGTCTTCTGTACGTTTGTTCAAAATGGGGCCAAACGGGTGTCAAAGGGTGTCAAGCCCCCCCCCTTTGAGAAGTGTGCTCCGATGGCCTTGCGCGGCCTTTTCGTTTGGCCCCTCCGCCCGGCCCCACTCTCGGCCGTGCCGTCGATCATCGGCCGCGTGGGGGCGGGGGCTGGGCTGCGCTAAAGGCCGGCGGCGATTCTGGCAGCTATTGGAGCGGACGCTGCATCTTCTTGCCGGCCGCCAAAAATCCAGAAGCTTTCTCATGCCAAAATCCACAAGCAGTCACGTCACCGCCGCCGCAGGGTCGCCCACGGCACACATGAGACCGGCTCTGGTTCTTGCGGGGCTCTTGCGGGGCGCTTTACTTTTCCGTAGGGGCAAGGCAGAATAGCAGTCGGACCGTTCGGCCTGACTCCTCCCGTGCGCCAGGGGTTGAACGGCTACTCCCTTGCCCCCGAACCCAACACCGGGCCCCGGTGGAATTGCACGTGGACGCGATGAACTAGCTGTCCCTGTTGCGAACCTCGTAGACGAAGAGGTGGCCAATGCAAGAAATTATGGTGAACTGTCCGGATCCAATCGGATGGTCACAGCAGCAAATTGACCAGTTGGCTTGTATTGATCCAGCAATTCACAGTATTAGAGGGGAACCCCCACCTTTCAACGGCAGGTTCAGGGCGGCCATATTCGTAGTCCCCGACGAGAATACAGAAATTGTCGCGAAGATAAATGCAGAAGTTCTCAAACGCCGCATTATCTCAGCCTTTTCTGAGGCCGAGACAATTCAGCCGGGAGATACCTCAAGGCTCATCATTCACCTCGCCGGGACCGTTCTACTGATCTTGATCGCCATTTTCTTAGAGATTTCAAGGATCGAGCCCGCTGTCAAATTTGGTGGTTGGTTTCTACTCGCCATTTTGTTTGGTATTCTCTCGGCCTCGCTACAACGCCGCCGTGCCAGCCTAGTCCGTAAGGGCAGTGATGTGTGGTGCAAAGTCACACTGGAGCCGCGCGAAGCGGCCAATGGCACGTCGAAAGTCGTCGAGTTCGACCGACAATTCGCCTGCGACACCTGCAGTGGCTCAGGGGCTAGGCCGGGCAGTAGGGCGGAGAAATGCCCCAGATGTCGTGGCCGTGGCAAAAATGATCACATAAGCGGCGTTTCTTATTTGCGAACACTCTGTCCCTCTTGTCGAGGCAGTGGCCGCGTGATTCGGGAGGTTTGCCCATCGTGCCAGGGCCAGCGTTATGTACCTCGTCATGTCAGCCGCAAAGTCGAAATTCCTCCGAACGTGAGCATGCTTTGTCTCAGCGGCGACGGCGAACCAAGTACCTCGGGCGGGCCGCCAGGGGACTGCTACTGCGAAATCTGCGTCAAGGGGATATGAAGCCCCAGCGATGAAAGTTCCCTTGATCTGCCAGAGGCAAAGCGGGGTCAAGCCTTGAGGCAAGGGGCGTCGGCTCACGCCCGATGGGCTGCGGACCCTGGCCACCGACCTGCGCACACGGTTCCCGGAATGTCCCGGCATCGCCTTCTACCAGGCCCCTGAACAAAAGACCGCCCGAGGGTTGATCCAGGTCTGCGATGAGATCGGGGCCTTCGACGCCGGCTACGAAGCGGCGCAGAGGACGCCGGCTTTGTCACGCCTTGACGACAACTACCGTTACATCGTCGCGGGGCAAGCTGCGTTGCGAGAACGCGAGAACCTCGCGGTAGAGAATATCCACGATTTCACGGGCGGTGCCGCCTCGATGGTCGCACACAACGCCAAGTGCTCGATCCACGCCGAACGGGATTCCATCCGGTGAAGAAGCCTCCACAACCCCGTCGGTCAGCAGCAGTAATAGGTCGTCAGGCTCCAAGACCCCGTAGTCCTTCCGAATGAATTTGGCGTCCGGTTGTACTCCCAGCAGAATTGCGGTACTGATTAGCTTGGATTTCAACGCACCTGATCTGTCGAAAACAAATCCCGGCGGGTGCCCGGCATTTACATAGGTCAACATTCGAGATACGGGGTCGATCCGGGCAAAGAAGAGGGTGGCGAACCGCGATTCCTCTGTTCTTTCCACCAACCGCGTGTTCACGCGATGCAAGATAACATCCATCTCGGTGTAAACATCGACCAGCGAGCGGAGATGGCTCTGAACTGCGGACATTAACAGTGCCGGGGCAAATCCGTGCCCACTCACATCCGCGATGACCAGACCAAGCGTACCGTCTGCCATCGGAAGATAGTCGAAGTAGTCGCCGGCCGCGAACTCGGCGGGATGGCACGCTCCAGCGATGTCGAAGCCGGGCAGGCTCGGAAAAGATTGGGGTAAAAGGTATTCTTGAATCCGTTGTGCCGCCAACAACTGCGCCTCGTGTTCCCTGAGCGACTCCATCGCCTGCTTCTTCTCGGTGATGTCGAGATGCGAGCCGACCATTCGGTAAGCCAGATTGTTCTCGTCGCGGACGGCAGCGCCCCGTGCGAGAATCCATCGGTAACTGCCGTCCTTATGACGGAGCCTGTGTTCCAAATCGTACTCGGAAGAATCGCCGTTAAGGTATCCCTGAATCGTGTCCAATGCATGCTGCCTGTCATCCGGGTGGAGCAGGCTTTCCCATGCGTGAAAGTCGTCCGCGATCTCATGTTCCTCGTACCCCAGCATGCTTTTCCAGTGAGGGGAAAAGTACACGCGGTTGGTATGGAGATCCCAGTCCCAGATTCCCGCATCCGTTCCCTGAATAGCCAGCGAGAAGCGCTCTTCGCTCTTGCACAGCGATTCTTCGGCCTGCCTGCGCCTGATGGCACCGGCGAGTACATCCGCGACGGCGGCGAGGAACCGTTCTTCCTCGGCATTCCGCGTGTGCCCTTCCGGCAGATAACACAAAATCACACCGACAACTTCACCAGCGGAAACCATCGGGACGCAATAGTGCCCGTGGGAAGGCATGTCCGGGTAAGCCCTTTCATGGTACTCATCCACCCGCGAGGCAAACACGATCTGGCGTGTTAGCGCGGCCTGCCCGCAAAGACACCTGCCCACCGGGACCTGACGGCACTTGTCGAGGATTGGCGGTGGCAGCCCCCGCTGGGCTTTCATGGTGAGAACCCCGGAGTTCCCCTCCATCAGGTAAATCGCCGTCTGAGCTTCCAGTGCAATCCAGGAGACGCCAAGGAGCCGATCGAGGGCATGTTCCAGGAATTGCTGAAGGGGAATGGATTCCTGGGAATCGTGGAGAATCGCTCCGATGACCGTCTGAATCTCCAGGTTCCTGGCGGTTTCTCGCGCTGTTCGCTCGCGCTCGGCGGCGATCAGTCGCTGCTCGTTGAAGCGGAGGACCGCCTGCTCGGCCTGCTTGCGGTCCGTAATGTCGCGGAGAATGACCTGGATGCCTTGCCCCTCCCGGTCAGTAAACGGGAATGCCACCACTTCGACATCGACCGCTGTCCCATCCAGACGCACAACCTTCTCCTCAATAAGGACGGCTCGCTGTCCCTCCAGTAACTGATGGATTCGCGCGCGGATGGTCTCATGGTAATCGGGGTGAAACAGGTCAAACGGCGACTTTCCCAGGAGTTGCTCGGCGGAGGACGCACCGAACAACCGAAGCGCCGCTGGGTTGGCGAACGCGAATCGATTATTACGGTTGATGAGAATTGCGTCTGGTGAAAGCTCTACCAGACCGCGATACCGTTCTTCGCTTTCATGGACTGCCTGCTCTGCCAGTTTACGCTCGGTGATGTCCATCCCATACGTGTGAAACTTCCCGGTCTGCGGCACAAAGCACACCGTCTGGAGGTAGCAGCGGTCGTCGACCATCACTTCGCGTGGCGGTAAGTCGGCAGCCCCCTGGCGACACGCCGTGGCCCATGCGTGCCAGTCGGCTAGCCAGGGATGCCTCGATTTGCGATTCTCTATTTCGGGAAACAGCCGCCGTGCTGCCGGATTTACGAAGCACACGCAACCGTCCAGATCTACCTCTACAACCGGTTGCGGGTTGAGCAGTGGGAAGGACGCAAACCGCGCGATCTCTTCCGTGAGCTGTTTACGATCGGTGATGTCGATGACGGCAGTGTCCGTCTCCAATTCGCCCGGGCGCAATAGGAGTTCCTCAGCCATTCGCCGGACCTCCTCGGGACGGGGAGATTGCGGATTGCTGACGTATTCGCTTAGCAACTGATCGACGTGCTTGCCGAGATGCGGATTATCCTGGGGTTCGGCTCTTTTCGGCTCGTTCATAAGTCATGTCCTTTGCTGCCAAGAGGCCCGTTTCATGGCTCGCTCCCTGCGATTGCTCGGCTCAATGCATATTATACGCACCCCGACCACTGGCAACTATGCGTCAACTCAAGCCGGTTTTGCGGCATCATAACCTGACTACCCCCTCTTTAGCTGTCGGAAAGTCGCAATTCGCGCTCAATGCCTGCTTCTTTGGCCTCTTGGGCACCGCGACCACCGGCGGCGCTTATTCCCCACTCACCCTATGGCCACCCGGCCTGGGTGGCCTGAATTTTCGGAAAGGTCACCCATGGTTTCTGCTGCATCTCCAGCTCCCCGTCCGTCGTGGCACAAGGCTTTCCTTGCACTTTTGCCGGCCATTCTCAGGCACGCGAAGATCGCCTTCGCCTACCTGAAGCCCGAGGCTCGCCAAGAGGCTGTCCAGGAGGTCGTCGCGAACGCGTGCCAACGCTACGCCAGCTTGGTCGAGCAAGGCAAGACCGACATCGCATACGCCACGGCACTCGCCCGCTACGGCGTGAAGCAAACCCGCGACCACCGCAAGGTAGGTGGCCACCTCAATGTCCTCGATGTCCTGAGTAAGTATTGTCAGCGCCACAAAGGTCTGACCGTCGAACGTCTCGATAAGTTCGATCACGCCGAAAACGTCTGGGAAGAAATCCTCGTCGAAGACAAGTACGCAGGGCCGGCCCAGACTGCCGCAAGCCGCATCGACATCGATTCGTGGTTCAAGTCGCTTCCGGTTCGCCATCGCCGGATCGCCCAGTACCTCTCTCTCGGCAACCGCACCGCCGATGCCGCAAAGAAGTTCCGCCTGAGCGCCGGCCGCATCAGCCAGCTTCGCAAAGAGCTTGCCGCCAACTGGCGGAAGTTCATTGGCGACGAGCCCGGCCCTGCCACGGCGGCCTAGCCAAATGGTGTCGTCTCATCATGGCCGCCCTGTTCTCAGCAAAGGCAGGGTGGCCATTCCAAATACGACCTACGTATATCCCGGGAGTTAGACCAGATCGCTTAAAAGGCAGCTAAAGCCTCCGACTCGTATTCGTTGATGTCGAATAAGCGGTCGAGTTTGAAGATAACGAGAACCTCGCCGATGTTCGGCCGGATATTGGAGAGTTTCAGCACGCCACCCCGGGTCTTCACCATTTTATGCAGGGTGATCAGTTTGCCGATTGCAGCGCTGCTGAGGAATTCGACCAGCGAAAAATTCAAGAGGATCTTTTCGCGTTTGTCGTTCTCGACCAGGCTAAACATCTCTTTGCCGAACTGTTCGATGTCGATGTCTTCAGTAATCCGGTGGCTGCGGATATGCACGACTGTCACATCGCCAATCTCCGTTATGTCCAAACATTGATATGCGGTCATCGTCAACCCTCCTGGTATGGGATCTACTTACGAATATGGCGAGAACCGCGCAATTGTTCACAGATCCCGAAGTATCATATCGAACCAGTTCGGTGGGATCAAGTCGCTCTTAAAGACGCGAAGGTCAGGCCGGCCACATCAGCCAACTGGGAACCCGCTTGCCCGCAGAGGTTCGTGGGCGACGATTTCGGCCCCGCCAACGCAGCCTGATTCCCTTCTCTGGCTGGCCTTCACGCCACGCCCCATAGCCCGGCCCCGGTCGCTTCCTTCCTCCGAGCGCCGGGGCTGGGCTTCTTTCATCGTTTCTTACGGCCACCCTGCTCGTCAGGGCTGCCTGCCTTTTCATCTCCCTTACCTCTGTGGCGTTCTCGGACGCCCAGCCAAACCCCAAGGACAATTCCCATGATCATCACCGCTCTGTTTGCCTGCTCGATCCTAGCCGTCTGTATTCTCACCTGGACCCTTCGTCGCCGCCTCGCCAAGCACCTTCCCAGCAGAGAGACCATGAGCACCGTCTGTCTCGTGGCCCCGATCGCGTTGTTGCTGGTGATGGCGATTCTGCCTGACATCCTCCTGCTCTTCGTAACCATCAATCTTATGCCACCTACCATCCGTGCCGTCATCGGCATCGCCGCCGCAGCCGTCGTCATCTACGCCGGTTGCAAGCGGTCCGATGCACCGAAGCCGCACCCCATCCACTGGTCGGCCCCTGAGACCGGCTACCACGCCGAAACCGTACCCGCGTTACCGCCTGACAACAAGGAGGGACCTTGAAAACCATAATCCTTGCCTTTGGTCTGCTTGCCGTATTTGCTGGCCTCGTGATTTGCCTGCGTCAGTTCTCTGTCGAGAAGCCGCCGCCAATCGTCGTGTCCTCTGCGGGACCAACCGTCGAACGGCTTGAACGCTTGAGCACTCTGGTCACCAGCCGCGTTTACATCGCCAACGTCTTGATCGGTGAAGGGGAAGGCTGCCGTGGCGCTTGGCTGATTCGCGGCGATGCCTTGATCGCGGTGCCACTGGGCAAAGCAGCCGTCATCGACAAGGATGACTCTGCCCGACGTGCCACGATCCGACTGCCCCCGCCCGAGATTCTCCAAGCCCGCGTTGACCACTCGAAGACCAAGACATGGGAAGTGCGAAGTACGGCGTGGATACCGTGGCACTGCGATCAGGACGCCTTGCGTGACGAGGTCATGCACCAGGCCCAGCTTATGGTCGCCCAGGCCGCCGGCTCCAAAGAGAACATCGAGCAGGCCAAGCGGTCTGCTGAGGTCATCATCGGGGCGCTGTATGAGCACGTCGGGTGGGACGTGAGCGTCGTCTGGCAAGAGACGCCTGCTCAGGTTGCCACCGAGACCTGCCAACGCTGACCGCCATTCCGTATGGCCCCTTTTAGCTATCGGACAAGCCCGGGCTGCCGGAACGAAGACAACATGCGATTCGCGCTTGCCGCCCGTAGGGGCGGCAAGCTTTCGGGAAATTTGTTTTAGCTATTGGCAGATGCCCAGCAGGCACCGTCACGCCGCGCGTCGGTGTGCTTGGGTCGCGCATAAGGGCCGGAAGGACAAGGTCGCTGGAGCATCATCAATCGGAGACGCCGACCGCTTTGCAAGCCGCCTTCGCCGCCAGCGATAGCCCAGGAGGCCCAGGGCGCCGGCGACGAGAAGGGTTAGAGCGGCAGGCTCGGGAACGGCCTGCTGCGTATAGGTGACAACAATCTCGCCGCTTGCGCCCGCAGCACTGGCGGAGTAGGGGGTACCGCCGCCACCACCACCGCCCGGAAAACCACCCGCGGTAGCCCCCGATCCACCTGAAGAGCCAGGTTCCCAAGGGATGAAGTTACTCCAATAGTATGACCCTGTGCCCCCAACGCCATAACCAGCGCCCTCGCTGGGCGCACCACCGCTACCGCCAGGCCCGCTGGGTCCAGCAGAGCCGCCGCCACCACCGCCGTAAGAATTGTAAGATTCTCCGCCATTATATCCGTTACCGCCGGAACTATACGTAACCATCGCCGCCGGCGCCACCCTGATAGCCAGTCCCGGCTAGGACCAAGCCAGCAGCGCCTCCAGTGCCGTCAGCACTTCCACCGTCGCCCCCCGTGACAAAGATGTCTTGGGCACCACCGAAGTTCCAAATCGTATTTCCGCCGGCAAGGCCGTCAGCCGACGTTCCGGCACCACCGCCGCCGATATAGTAATCATAGATGCCGGAAGGTAATGCCGCATACGTGTTGAAGGCGTATGCGCCGCCTCCCCCTCCTCCTCCATAGTTAGCTTCACCACCACCGCCACCACCGCCCCAGCACTGGACGGTCACGTCACTCCACGCGTAGCCCGCGGGGATTGTTACGCTGCCGGTCCCCGTGGTTGTCAGAGTGAGGGTATCTCCCCGAACCACTGAAGAAATCGCCGGCGCCAAAACCAGAATGGCCGTGATCGCCGCCGCCATCGAACCTCGCCCCGCTGTCTTGCCAAACATGATCTACCTCCAAGGATCTAAGTGTGAACGTATCGTAATCTTCAAAACAGAATGTTCGCGAGCAAGCCCGCCGCAGAAAACGTGCTTATCAGAAAGGCAATCGCCAGCAGGCAGCCCGACGTGGACGCCGGCGGTGGTTGCGAGCCCTCGACGTGCAAGGGATCGCCCTGCGTTGCAAGAGTGTACGTTTTCCCGCACTTCCAGCAGGTCCATTCGGCCCCGTAGGTTGAGCCCTTCGGGAAACGGATTTTTCGTCCGCACGTGCATCGCCCTGCAAGATGTGACATGGAAAGTTCTCCTTGTGCTGATGGGTGATCGGCCTACCGCAAATGCTTGACCGGATGCCGACACTGAATGCAGCCAAGGTGCTGGATATTCTCGGCATGCGTGAGATCCTTGGAACCCCAGACGTTGTAGCCCATCGCACGCAGTCCCCAAGTGCCAAGAGCGATCGCCCCGACGCCCAAACCTGCGGCAACGGCGACAGGCGCAACTGCCAACGACGCCGCTCCAGCGATCCCGCCACCGATCAGCGCCGCGATTGTGGCATCACTGTTGGGGTGCGGCACGGGTTGGTCGATCGGAACAATGCAAGCCGCGCAAAGCAGTTTTCCGTAACAGTCGCAGGATTGGTCAGCGCACTGATACTGCGTTTCTCGCTCGCCGACCCTTGCCCGACATTTGTAGCAGAAGTAGATGCGGCACTTTGGACATCGGTAGGCGTTAGCATCGAGACGCCAGCCGCAGGCCGGGCACCTCTCCATGTCGTCACGTCGCTGAATCTTGCTCATCAGAACCTCCCCTCTAGCCACCCAAGCCCTTCTTGACCTGAGATTGCGACCAGATAATCGCACCAGCCACAATGATCGGCAGCAGTTTCCCCCAGCCCGGAAGAACAAAGGCAAAGGCAATTGCAGCTCCGATGATGGACACAATAAACATTGGAAACCTCACTTTCTTTCTGTTTGAGTCGGAATACGAGTTGTTGACGTTAGCGGATCGGCAGGGCGAAACAAAAAAGGAACGCTGACCAAAGCCACCGCTCCCACGGCCCGACCAAGGGCACTCAAGAACGGCACTCGGGCCAGCGCTCCTTGCGGAGCGCCGCCTCAAGTGCCTGTTTCTTGAGTTCAAGGACCTTTCGGTCCAGGTGGTCTTTCGTGGGAAAGCAGGCATTGACGCAACGCGTCGATCAAATTGTCTTCAACAGCCGTCGAGCGGCCTTCTTATCTTTCCATGCGTCTCCAATGAATCTTCAAGGGCCCGGCCGGCGCACCGTCGCGCACGGCCAGCCCAGCTATCAGTTTATTCCGCACAAGCGGGGTGTGGCAAGTGGGGCACAAAGATTATCTGGCAGAGAAGTTCGCTACACGATCCGCGACAGAAGCCTGGCACCCTGGTCGGCGTTCTGGCGAACCCAGGCGGAGATTCGCCGGGGACGTTGCAGGACGGCTCGGCAAGCCGGGGGAGATAATATGCCCTGCGTCAAATCACAATTGGGGGTGGTCGATAGCCCAGAAGGTTTATTGGACGCCACGGATCGCAGGAAGGCAGCGGCACGCATGCGGTCCCAGCGCCCAGAACCTCCAGTCGGCGAAAGCTGGGGCGGAGTCGGCGATCCGCGGATTGTGGCGAGTCAGGTCGAGCGTGGCGGGGACAGGTGCGCTACCTCCCGCCTATCGGGCAACGCCCGACCTTTGCTGCTAGACGTCGATTACCTGAAAGCCTTTGAGCTTCGGCACACCGGACAGATTGGCGGTATGCACATTGGCGGTGTTCTGCCCGCCCTGGTCGTCCAGGGTGGCCGCCCTTCGGAACGTCACCTCGGCACCGGTGGCCAGGTTCAGTGTGTCACCCCCGCCCCCGAGGTTCACGGCCACTGGGCCGTCGAAGGTGACCGGACCGGCGGCTAGCGTAACATCCTCGTAAACCGGTCTGACAAGCTGATAAGTCTCCAGAAGAAGTTCCCCCGTTTCCGGGTCAACCACTACTATTGCTCGCGTTTCTACGAGCAATTTAACAATCGTGCCAACACCCGCCGAGCCGATCGAGACCGTGTCGGCCCCGTTGCCGGTTTGGAACAGGGAGTCGCCGCCGAAGTTCGCGGAGTCCACCAGCACCGTCGTGCCGGCCCCGTTGCCGGTCTGAAGCTGAAATCCGCCGCCGAAATTCACGGTATCCAAAACGACCGCGTTGCTCCCGTTCCCGCCGTTGAGGTTGGTGCTCCCTGTTACTGCGGAACCTTGCAGCAAGATGGAGTTGTCGCCCGATGCGCACCCCGTTACCTGCAAGTTTTGGCCGACGTTCATGCCGACAATGTACGTGCCGTAGCTTGGGGTCTGACTGCCCTGCCCCGGCCCGTTGATCACTTGCAAGCTGCCGCCAATATTGCTCTGGCCGGAAAGGGAATCGATGACGGTGCTCGCGGTCGCGCCTTGGTTTTGGACTTGCACGTTCCCTCTCACGTTGACGGAAAAGAGATCGGTCGAATCACTATCCCCCGGGCCGCTGAAAATCAGCAGGTTGCCGCCGATGGTATTGGCAGAAGTGCCCGCGATGAAAACGGAGGCGTCGCCCCCCAGGTTCTGGATCTGCACGTTCCCTTTCACGTTCAGGCTGGGCACGTAGGTTGTTTCCGTGGCACCAGGCGGGTTGATAATCGTCAAATTGCCGCCGACATTCAGAGCGCCAACGAGATCGATTACCGTGTTGCTGCCTCGGCCGCCGTTGATGGACAGATTACCGGAAAGGGAAATGGGGTTGGCTCCATCGAAGATGACCGAATCGTCGCCGTTGCCGACGAAATTGATGGTCAAATTCCGGGTTACGCCGTAGAAAGTGACCGGCGCGGTCGAGCCGTTGACCGTGGTTCCGTTTCCGGCAAGGTTGATCTGGCCGGCACGAGGCTGGCTGACGTAGATGTCCGCACCCAGGCTGGTGCCGGTGACAATCAGGCTGCCTCCGGACACGACAGCCGCGACATTCCCCGTCAGGGCCAAGCGGGGTTCCAGTTGTTCCAATCGCGGCACGAACCGGAAGTACGTTCTACGAGCCGACGCGGCCCTCTCGGGGCTGCGGATCCAACCAAACAAGGACATTCTTTCTGCCTTTCTGCAAGGAGTTCGGGTTGCGTAGCCGACCTTGGTTCATAGATGGCGTCCGCGCATCCGCAAGGACATTCACCGGAGTCGCACTAATCGTAGCGAATTTGACAGCCGCGGCAAGCATTATTGCGCCTACAAGATAACCCCTACCTCGTTTAGGCAGGACATGGCCGCAACGCCCTTTCTTGAATTCTCCCTGCACCATCGTTAATGCAGTCTGCCGTCCTTTCGGCCGGCATGCGGGTCGGGCTTCTCTTAGCCATCAGCACTTTGCTCGATGACTGCTGCCTTCGTCACGCGCACTCAGCAAAGCCAACGGCACCAACGCACGCTCGGCGGTGGATCAAGCTGCCCTGCGGGCCGCGCACGATGGGGACGAGTGCGACGAGGACAGGATGGGCGGGACGTCGGGTTGGTCGAAGGCCGCTGGCTTCGCAGTCGTTTTCGCTGCTAGTTTTCGCCGCCAACCGTAGGCGAGCAGGCCAAGCAGGCCGCCGCCCAGCAAGGCCATCGTGGAAGGTTCGGGAACGCCCACGGCGAGCTCGCCCGTGCCCGCGAGGTACGAAGACGTGTTGGGCGCCCCACTACCGGGACCACCCCAGATCCCCGCTGCTTGTGCAACGCCATCGATATAGAGCGCGTTAATTGTGTCCGTGCCGTTGTAGTTCAAATCGAGGGTACTGCCGAAGACTGAGTTGTTGATCCAGACGTTCGACGCGGCTGCCAGGTACGGATAATCAATAGTCAGCGTCCCACCGTTGACCATCGTATCGCCGAGATAGCTGTTACTCGCTGACAGGATCAGCGTGCCGGGACCAACTTTCGTCAGTCCGCCACTGCCGCTCAAGACGCCGGAGAGACTGATGTCGCCGCCGGTGGTATCGACGGTGCCGGGCCCGCCGATTCCGCTCATGTTCATGTTGAGCGACGAGGACCATGGGGCGCTGGCCGCCAACGTGCCGCCGCCAAAGTTGAACGCGGTCGCGCCGTCGTAGCCGTAGGTGGGCACACCCGATTGTGCGGCGAGCACGCCGCCGCTAAGGTTATACGTTCCGCCCACCTGCAATGTACCTGTCGAATTGGTTCCCCCCGACTGCGTGAAGCTGCCGTTGATGTTCTCATTCGGCGCGGAGAGCAAACCGCTACCGCTCAGGTTATATGTTCCGCCCACCTGCAATGTACCTGTCGAATTGGTTCCGCCCGACTGCGTGAAGCTGCCGTTGCCGTAGAGGCCGATGTACTCGTAGGGCACGGAGAGCTGGCCGCTGCCGCTGAGGTTATATGTTCCGCTGGGGAACATGCTATACGTTCCGTTGCCGAGGTATCCGACAAACAGATCATATGCCGAATTGGTTCCGCCCGACTGCGCGAAGCTACCGTCTCGCCGTAGCCTATGTATTCCACGGGTGCGGAAAGCCATCCGCTGCCGCATAGATTGTACGTTCCGCTGCCGCCGCCGAAGAAATAGCTGTTCATGTAATAGACGTAGGCGTATCCGCCGACATACAAGGAGGAGGACACCCTATTGGTTCCGCCCGACTGCACGAAGCTACCAGGTGCGCCGTAGCCTATGCACTCGCAGGGTGCGGAAAGCCGCCCGCCGCCACTCAGATTGTACGTTCCGCTGCCGCCGCCCCAAATGTCGTCGTACCACCCGAGGCGCCAGTATCCGCCGACAGACAAAAAGGACGCCGAATTGGTTCCGCCCGACTGCGTGAAGCTGCCGGTCGCGCCGTCGCCATAGCCGACGGACTCAGTACCTGCGGAGAGCAGACCTCCGCCACTCAGGTTATACGTTCCGCTGCCGTAAGCCCCAAGGCGGAGAAGCTGGATGGCATTGATTCCGCCCGACTGCGTGAAGCTGCCGGTCGTTCCATAGACTTCCTCGTCTCCGCCGAACAGGCTGCCGCCGCTCAGTCTATACGTTCCGCCTACGACGTTCAGCGAGTTTACCGAATGGATCCCGCCGGGCTGCGTGAAGCTGCCACCTTCCCCAATAACCGCCTGATTTATGGCAAGCAGGCCGCCACTCAGGTAATACGTTCCGCTGCTGCCGGTGTTAAGTCCGAGGTACAGCGAGCCTGCCACCGAATTGGTCCCACCTGACTGCGTAAAGCTGCCACTTCCGGACCTGCCGATATACTCGTTCCCGACATACATGAACCCGTTGTAGCCGCCGCAATACAGGCTACCACCGCTCAGGTTATACGTTCCGCTGCTGCCGCTGTTAAATCCGAGGTCCAGCTCGATTTCCCAGGGGCACAGCACGTTTGAAACCGAATTGGTTCCGCCCGACTGCGTGAAGGTTCCCGTTCCGTTATAGCCCACGTACTCGTAGGCTGCCGACAACTGGCCGCTACCGCTGATTCCCGATGTGGTGTTTTCCGTCGCCAGGGTTCCACCGCCCAACTGCGTCGTGCCGGTGCCCGAGAGTGTCAACCCGCCGTTCAGGTTAATGACGCCGCCCCCGGCCGAAATCATTCCTTGGCAATTGACCGGATCGTTGATCGAGCCGGAACCACCAAAGCCCTGTCCGGCCAGCACTGTGAGCGTGCTGCCGACGGTGTGCGTCAAGCCCAAGGTGTTGTAATTGGCGAAGCCCGTCAACGTGTCGAATCCCGCGGGCACGATCAGCAATGAATTCGCCGTCATGTTCAGCGAAATGTCCGCCAGGTTCTGCCATGTTCCGTTGGAGATATCCAAGATTCCGTTGGCAGTCAGCGTTGCCGGCATACTGCCGCCGGAAAAGACTCCTTGGTTCAGAAGATTGCCGGTGACCTCCAATACGCCGCCCGCAAGCGAGTAGCTGCCGTTGCCGCCGATCGACAGCGTCGAGACCGTGTTCGTGCCGCCGGAGTGCGTGAATCTGCCGCTTCCGCCGACACCGATAGACTCCCCACCGGTGGCGAACAGTTCGCCGCCAGTGAGGTTGTACGTTCCGCTGCTGCCGGCGTTGTTTCCAAGGGACAGGGCTCCGGCGGCCACCGCATGCGTTCCGCCCGACTGCATGAAGCTGCCGATTCCGGAGTTTCCAATGACCTCACCACCTAACACCGACAGGGAGCCGCCGCTCAGGTTATACGTGCCGCCGTCGACAACGACCGTCGAGAGCTGCACGCAGCCGCCCGATTGACTGACGCCGCCGCCGCTTACGGTAGCAGCACCAGCCAAGGCGACATTGCCATTGAGCCCGAAGGTCCCTGAGCCCGTCTTGACCAGCGAGAGTTGATTGCCGCCATCGTCAATGGCTCCTGTGAACGTGCTGGAGGCGTCGCCGTTGCCCACGGTCAAGGTGCCACCGAAGACCGAGTTCTGGACGCGTCCGTCGCCGTTGAGCGCGCCCACGTTCACGTTGTAACCATACACGTCAAAAGTTCCGCCATTGACCGTCAGGGCCCCGGTATTCGCGCCCAGGGCGGAATTGTTGCCTGCCTGGAGCACCCCGGCGTTGATCGTCGTGCCGCTGCTGTAAGTGTTCTCGCCGCCGAGCGTGAGCGTGCCGCCGCCGGTCTCGACAAGACCGTACCCGCCGGAGATGGAACCACCGATGTTGAGCGTCTGGCTACTGGCGATCGTCCAGGTCTGCGACGAACTGAGGACGACCGGAGCGTTGATCGTGGCCGAGGCGTTGGCCGTGATGCCACCGCCGCCGAGCGTCACGCTGTACAGGCCGCCGGAATCGGGAACGATGGTGTAGGGGGTGCCATCAACCGTAGGTTGAAAGGTAATGCTATTCGGGTTGACGTTCGCGCCGAGAGTCACGGTGTAAGGCCCCGCGGCGGTGGGCCCGGTTGGGCCCGCACCGAAGCAGGCGTCATTGCCGTCCGCCCAGGTGGCGCTGCCGGAAGTGCTATTCCACCAGTTGATGGTCGATTGATCCCAATAGCCGCTGCCATCGGAAGCACCGGTTCCCGTTTGCTGGCCATCCCAGTAGTATTGTGCCGCGGCTGGGTTCGTGAAGCACAGGAGAGAAACCGCTCCGCCGAACAAAGCGGCGAACAATGCGACGCGGCGAGCTTTCAAGGCGCCCTCCAGGATTGAAGTGGAAAAAATCGAATGGTGAGAAGATTTCACGGCGTTACTCCAACTCCAGTACATAGTTAGCTACCTCGGGATGATGAAAATACGGGGACCTTTCATACGATTCTGACGCCCGTCATGCCTGCCGGAACCCCTTCAGCGCCAGGGGCAGGCCGACGACTTCGATCTTGTTTGGCAAACAATAAAGCCAAACACCCACGACTTCCGCGTCTACGGATTCCGACCGAAGGTCGTCAGACCATGGGAATAGTCAGAGAATCTCCACCGCGCCGCGTGGAGCAGCCCTTCGATTAGAGCCGATTTTTGAGAACTGGTTGCTCTTGAGCCTGTAATGAAGCAAACTCCAGATGGCTCAAGAGTTCCAGAAGCACAGTCCGAAGACGGCCGCTGGTGACGAACCTGGGACGTGTTGGCCTGCGGGACGCTGCCTCCGGGCGTTCGGTACGCCGCTTGGGGCCTGTAGGGTTACTACGGCAGTCGGCAGGAAAATGAACGCCGTTCTACCGGCCATCGCCGGCCGTTCCCTTCTCGCAGGCCGCCATGGCTACGATTGTAATTGCCTTAATGGCAAGCACAATAAAGCTAACGGGGGGGTGTGTCATTTTCTACGCCTGCCGGCAACGGCCACGCCGGAGCCGGCCTTCCGCAGGCCGCTTGCGGCATGGTTCGGGGCGATTGCCAGGGCCCAGCTTACAAGTGTCCCTGGGCATGTCGATATCGCCGCTATCAGCCGAGCGAGGGGACAGTGAAAAGCATGCCGGCCAAGTCGATCGCACGACGGCGAAGCCGCGCCGTTCCGGACACGCTGTCCGTAACGCCGGTCGGCGGGATCGGCCTAAATCGATTCCTGGGCCACGCTGTCGCCCGTCTTGTTCGGCATGAGCTTCAGCACTTCCTCTCGCGGAATCAACCGTTGCATGCCAATCGGGGTGCTGCTGAGAATCTCCCGTGGCGGGGCGAGATTTTGAAGAGATCGATGGCGGAGTCGCCGCGGCTAGAGAGCTAGCGGCTAAGATGATCATCGCCACGGGATCGAGCAGGTTCAAATGCAGGTGGATTCAGCACGAGAGACCAAGTTGGGCAGTAGTTCCCAAGCCACCCCCTCGCCCGTCCCGTCAGCGCGGAAACGAATGAATCGCGTCACCTGATTCAAATTCAGGCGTTTGATGGTGTCGCGCAGGCGGCGTTTGGGCTCGCAATCGAGAACGGGTGACAACGGATCGTCGATTACGGTCGGCCAGCCCTCTTCCTGAAACGCCTCTAACACGGCCTCTTGATTCGGCGCGGGTACTCGGAAGCGTTTAATCAGATGCTCGCCAACCGAGAATGTTCGCGTCTTCCCATCCCAATGTGGGATCGCAGCAGGTCCCGATCGCGCGCCCGACGGCAGGTCCATTTGCGAATCAGCCGCCAAGTCAGCATCATCGAACGAGCTGCGGAGGTTGTCGGCAACCACCGACATCGCGATGCCCCCATGATTCGCCGAGGAACGCTCCACGCCAAAAAATGCCTGCCCTGCCTCCGTGAGCACGAAGCAGGTATTCTGGGCGAGGGCCGAATTCTGTTCCGTAGGGTCGAAGCGGCGATCCGTATCTTGGTTGATGGTAATCTCTCGGGCGTGGCTCAAGTAACCGCGCTTCACCAGCCAGCGCAAGTCGTGCGTCGTCATTCCCAAGGCCAACAGATGCTCAATTTCCACGGCAAAGTCCCACAGCGAGCCATCTAAGTCCCGAGCGTAACCTACGGCCTGCGCCATCTGCTCAAGCCCGCGCCGAACTTCCGGGGTGAACTGGGCCAAATCAGCTTTTCGAGACTGAATCGCAGGACTGATCAAGGATTCTTCCGTTTCTAACTGCAACGATCTGATAGGCATATGACCCAAACCGAGTGCCATGTTTAGCACCGTCTTTCGACTAAATGTGATTGAAGCAGAGAAAATTGGCAAAGTCAAGACTTGAGAATCCGGAAAGACCCCTACGCTGCTAGCTAGCCTCTGCCACTGCGGTCAGGTGTTCTCCGAACGTGCGGACTTTTGGATCTCTTGCGACCGGCCTGAATCCACCAGACATCTGGTTAATTCAACGAGTACAGTCTGCGCCGCGGAACCCCCACAAATGATGAATTGCCGGTGTCGGCGGCTCTCAGTGGTTTGGCGTTCTCTCTAGACCGTTGGAGATATTGTCCTGGCACTCAACCACTCTTGCGGATATGTCGTATATGATATTATTCAGTTCCGTTAGGGTACTTGAACAATCAACCATCGGTAGTATAATCGAACCATAGCAATTCATCGAAACCAACGGATTCTTCATCGGCCACAAGTTTCAATGCGATGGGGCCTACACTATTTGGGGGGTGGGTTGGAACTCGGTCGAGCTCTACGACGAGCGCGGGAAATTGCTGAAGATGGTCGTCGCCATCAAAAAGGTGGTGCGTTTCATCCGCATGAGAGTCGCGTCGTAATCTCCTGGGACGATGGAGGGCCAGAAATGACCACGAACTTATTCCCGTTGCCTGACGTTCGGCAACTTCGTAAACGAGCGGTCAAAGCGAGGGAGATTTCCCAACCAGCACCCGAAGGATGGTCGAAAAGTCTCGTCAACCCCATGCATGTTCTTGCGGTCTTTGAACCTCTTCGGATCAAGAAAGGGTATATTCTTCGTGCGTATCATTACCGTGTGGGTAATGATAGCCACGGTGTCGTATGGGCTATGCCCGTCAATGCCAACTTCCCTGATCCGGAGCATTGCCCGCGCAGCGAAAATATCCTGCTGGGGCCACCGAAACCGCCCACGGCCTTAGAGGATTTCATGGAGGCCATCACGGGCGATGGCTCGCCGTGGTCATATTTCTGTGCATCTTTGTTGGCGAGGGAACTTTGGGAACTCGGGGCGGCATTTCACGGATGTGATTGGACTACCCACGCGATCCTCGATAAGAACCCATTAACGGAACCAGCAAAACCCGACGCCATGCACAGTCCCTCGGGAGGCCCAGAACAGTGGACTTGGCAGGAATCCGAACCTTCCGAATGGCAACCGCACGTACTTGAGGACGAGAACTCGAACATGGTCAACTTCTTGACGTTCAGTGGATACCGACAAGAAGCCATCTACAGTCATACCGACAAGTTTTCCCGGGGAACGTATCGGTTTAGTACCCACTCCAGTGTGATCGCAAGTGGGCCGAAGGGGTATGTGCTTTGTTAGTGAGCGCCGCACGCTGTTTCCAAGATTGCTTTGATGCCAAGAGAGAAGTGCAAGCCATGTCCAAGCATCTCGACGTGTCGGAAAATGACGACGTGACCATTGTCCGCTTCAAAGCACACCACTTTCTTCTTGTGGACGAGTGGATGGTCCACGACATCGGCAGTGAGTTGGATAAGTCGGCTAATGGACAAGACGGTTCTAAACTGATCGTAGATTTCGTCGGCGTGGAAGACCTTTCAAGTCTTATGCTTGGCAAACTCGTGAAGCTCCGCGTGAAAATGGCGGCAAAGAAGGGACAACTGGTTTTGTGCGGCTTCAGTCCAGAGGTTCGAGAGTTCTTCGATGAGACGATGCTGAGCCCACTTTTTGAGATCAGGGAAACGGAGGCTGATGCTCTTGCAGCGTTTGCGACATCTTCACGACACACGATCTAACCCCAGGAAAGGCATAGATTTGTGGAAATGAGCGGTTTTCTCACCCATTAGCCCGATGGGGCCAAGCGAGGTTAAACCATTTCGTCTGTGGGCTTCTTGGACGCGCGCTACGGGCCGATAGGAACCGAAAGGTCCTGGGAGCCGTCTCGGCTCCAGAAAGCCCTCCAGCGCGCGCTGGGCGCTCTGGAGGGCACGGGAGCGGCAGGCACAGGGGCAGCAGACGCCCAAGACCTTCGGGATTATGCCGGCCACGATAAACCGCCTGATTCGAGGTCTACCGGCAATGGGATTCCTTCGGGCTCATACCGCTTGGGTAAAGGTTCTATTCGAGATGATAACAATAGTCATCGCAACAATGATACCTTCGGTGAACCCGGACAGAGTTTGATATTAGGTTCGACGAACGAACCCGGACGGCGGCAGACATACCTAAAGGTATATGTCTGCCGTCCGGGTTCATTCCAGGGTTAAGCCGGACAAAAGTCAACCCGAACGTCCGGGTTACTTGTCCGCCGTCCGGGTTCAAGCTGGACAGATATCCCGTTTCCATCGATATCCATCGAACGTACCGTTTCGTTTCCGAATCTGGCATTTCTCGACCTGCTGTCGCTCGACCATGTGTTCCAGCAGGTCCAATGCCTTCTTCTTGTTCATGCGAGCATACGCTTCGATTTCAGTCATGGTCGCGCCCGCGCATCCGAAATGCGTGAGCGCACGGTTCAGCCGTTCTTGTGTCTCGCAAGCCTTCTGGGCGTTCTTCTCGCCCCTGAGCTGCATTTTCTGCGTTATGATGTCGCGTTGGGGCATTACCGACACCTGCCATCGTCGGCCCCGCAACTCGCTGTCGGCAGTGCCTTCCTCGACATCGACCCCATAGCAGCCGTTGAATCCGGCGCTCGACCCGATGTTCATCCAGAGCTTGTGAACGCCGCTGCCGATCTCATAAAGCTCGCGCCGGCCTATCAGGAGCCACTGCCGTGCGAACTCGGCAAAGCCTGCCCAGGCCATGTCTTCGAGTTCTGGCGGCTCGTAGTTCTTTGAGTTGCCCTTGGTATTATGATGCACGAAGATGGGGGTGGCCCCAGCTTTTATGCAGGCTTCCGCGATCGGCCGCAGCAACGCGCCCACCTTGAACATATTGCTCGCACCGTCGCCGATGCCGCACATCGACAGGTATAGCGGATCGAAGATCACCACCTGGAGCTTGTTGTCGGTGATGTTCTTCACGATGGCGGCAATATCCACATGGCTGTCGAACTGCGGCACTTCGAAGCACCAGTAGATCTGAGCGCCGCTGATCGTCTTGGCTTCGTAGACGCGCCGCCGCGTATCCTGAATCGTGGCCTTGCCGCTCTCGCCGCTATAAACGCCGACCGGCACCGCCTTCGGAACTTGAAACTTGTGATGTCCCAGGAACGGCTTGCCGCTCGCCAGCGAGGCAGCCATGTCCACAATTGTAGACGTCTTCAGCGCCTTTTTGATGCCGCTGATCATCATCGGCTGTCCTTCGATCAGCACGTTTTGTATCAGGTAATTGTGCTTGTAATCGCCGGCCGCGAAGTCTGCGTCGGCGATGGGTTGCAGCCGGCCGTCTCGCGCTGCAACGTGCTGCTGGCAGCGCTCCTGCTCCTGTTGCAGGAAGCGGTTGATCTCGATCTGTGCTCTCGGTTCGTAGGTCACGGTGTAGCGCGTAACCGGATCTTGCAGTTGCGTGCCTGGCCTGGGCATCGCTCGATGTTCATCGAAATACTCCGCAACGGCACGGTCCCGCGCTTCATCTAGCCGCTGTTCCTGTGACTTGCTGGGGTCTAATGCGTCCCGCAACGTCTGCTCATCGACCTCATAGGGCTTCATCATCTCCCAGTGGTGGGCAACGGCTCGATCGCAGGCCACCTCATGGGCGGCATAGATCATGGTTTGTGCTGGCTCGGGGCCTTCCGTTCGTGTGCCGCTTGTAGCCACATTCTGTTCGATTCCGCTGGCCGCGGTGTCATTTAGTTGCGCCCGACGGCACCTTGATTATTCTGTTCGCCGAGGGTTTCGACGTTGCCCCCAAATGGGGCTTCAGCTATACTGGACATATCTCAAGCATTTCCTTGACTTGTGTTGGCCGCCGATTGCTGCTCGACGGCTAAAGAGTGGATCATCGGTAAGGCCGGGCATCGCTGCCCGGCTTTGCTTTTTCTTATACGCCTACTGTCGTAGGCTTCGCCGGGGCTTCTGCCCCAGTCTTACGCCCGAAGTGGGCCTTCAAATTGGCCAGGTCCTCGGGGCCGAAAACGCGTCGGCCCGAAATCCGGAGTTTTGGTTCCGGCACGAGGCCGTGGGTCAGCAGATATTCAACTCTGTACGCTTTGACATTTAACAAGGCTGAAATGTCCTTCAAGCTCATTTGGTCCATGGGTTCCTCCGATGGGTTCTGCCACGGTGCGCGTGGCGATAGGGTGATTGCCGCGGGATGCGGCTGAAGTAGGAAGACGACCGAGATGGCGGACGGGCCGCCTAGAGGTCAAAAAGAAGGTAAGAAGTCAAAAGGTAGAAGTTGTGCCCGCACGCTGGCGGCCGTTTGGGACTTGGAGGCCAGCGGGAGAGCATGGGAAGGCCAAAGGGCCCGCCATGAGCGCTGGGGCGCTGTAGAAGGCTGGCCGCGGCTGTGTGCCCGGGCTCAAATCTACCAGCCCCTTTGACCCACTCCCTTTCATGGGCGATAATCACGGTGGTTTCGCTGAAAACTCCAGTTTTTTTGCGGGTGTGTGCTTGACCGTCAAAGGACCGGTTATGAACTCCAACTGCCCGGAACCCCAGAAATTGCGAGCCTTCGTGTTCGGCCAGCTTACCGAAGAATCGTTGGAAAGCGTATCGTCGCACGTCCAGCAGTGCCCGGCGTGCGAGAAGACCGTGGCCGCCTTGCGTGAGACCACCGACACGGATGCCGGGAAGGCTTCCGAGGCTGCGCCACCGATCAGGCAAGATGTAAATGCGGAAAATGATCGGCCCGATCCCGCTGCGTCGGCTTCCGGTCTGACCATGATTGACCAAATCTGCGATCGTTTCGAGGCGGCGTGGAAAGCCGGGCAGAAACCGAAGCTGGAGGAGTATCTCGGCAACGCCCCCAAGGCGATTCGCGCGGGGCTGGAGCCTCACCTGCGGAAGGTCTCAGCGGCACTCCAGGCGGCTGCGCCGGTGGCGGTCACCCTGGAACGATTCGTGCATTGCCTGACCGCCAGCGGGCTCATGTCGGCTGCCGATGTGGCATCGTTCGAAGCCGCGCTCCCGCCCGAGGGCAAGCCGAAGGATGCAGAAACCCTTGCGCGTTCGCTGGTTAAGGCCGGAAAGCTCACCAAGTACCAGGCCCAGGCCGTCTACCAGGGCAAGATCAAGGGGCTGGTCTTCGACGAGTACGTCGTGCTCGACAAGATCGGCGAGGGCGGCATGGGCGTGGTCGTGAAGGCCCAGCACCGGCGCATGAAGCGGGTCGTGGCGATCAAGATGCTGCCCGCCGCGACCGTGAAGTCGCCGGAGGCCGTGCAGCGTTTCTACCGCGAGGTGGAGGCAGCCGCCAAGCTCACGCACGCCAACATCGTTACCGCCTACGATGCGCGGGAACAGGCCGGAATCCACTACCTCATCATGGAGTTTGTTGACGGGAAGGATCTGGCCGCGATGGTCAAGGAACACGGGCCGCTGGGCGTCCGGGAGGCGGTCGATTGTATCCTTCAGGCTGCACGCGGGCTTCAGTACGCCCACGAGCAGGGCATTGTCCACCGCGACATCAAGCCGGGCAACCTGCTGTTGGACAAGAAGGGCACGGTCAAGATCCTCGACATGGGCTTGGCCCGCATCGCCGGGACCGCGGCGGTCCTGGGTGGCCCAGAGCGTCTGACAACCACCGGTGAGGTGATGGGGACGTGCGACTACATGTCGCCGGAGCAGGCATTGGACGCCCACGACACGGACCATCGTACCGACATCTATGCCCTGGGCTGCACGCTCTACCGACTTCTAACGGGTCAGTCGCTCTATAAAGGCGAGACGCTGATGCAAGTGCTGCTGGCGCATCGTGAGAACCCGATTCCTTCGCTGTGCGAGGCCCGGCCCGACGTGCCCCCGCCGCTCGACACGGTCTTTCGCAAGATGGTGGCCAAACAGGCTGAGGACCGGCAGCAGTCGATGGCGGAAGTGATCGCCGAGTTGGAGGCGGCGATGGATCTATCATCGGCCCAGCCCGCTTCGGCACAGGTTGATTCATCCAGTGCGGAAATGGCCAAGACGTTGAACTTCCTGCAAAAAGGCAAACCCGCTGGTGCTGCGACCGGGCAGAAGAAGCCCGCCGCCAAACAGCGCACCCAGCCGCACGTTGAGCGTCCCAAAGAAGTCACCCTCTCACTCCGGGAGAGGGTTGGGGTGAGGGGAATCACCGCGATAGCCTGCGTCTTCTCCGCTTTCATCGTGCTTGGCGTCATCCTCACATTCGCACTGCGCCGCGGCACGTTGACGGTCGAGATCGACGAGAAGCTCGGTAAGGACGTGCAGGTCACTGTCAGCCAGGGCGGCCAGCAGGTGAACGTAGCCGACGCCAAGAGCGGCTGGACGCTAAGCCTGAGCGCTGGCAAGTACGATCTTGCTGTGCAAGGGGGCGATGACAAGTTTCAACTCGATTCGCAGAGCGTTACGGTGACGCGCGGCGGCCAAGCGAAGGTCAAAGTCACGCTGAAGAACTCCCCGCTCCCACCGGGAGAGGGGCAGGGGGTGAGGGCGGTTCCGCCTCTGGCCATCGCCCCCTTCGACGCTGCGAAGGCCAAAGAGCACCAGGCCGCCTGGGCCAAGCATCTCGGCGTGCCGGTCGAGATCACCAACTCGATCGGCATGAAACTGGTGCTCATCCCGCCTGGGGAGTTCGACATGGGATCACCCAAGGAGTTGATCGAAGAAGAGTTGAAGAGACCTGACAATGACCAGTGGTACAAGGAGCATCTGCCGGACGAGGGGCCGCAGCACCGGGTTCGAATCACTCGGCCATTTTACTTGGGGACCTACTTGGTGACGCAGGAGGAGTACCAAAGGGTCATCGGGACTAATCCCAGCGAGTTCTCGGCTACGGGCAATAGTGTAAGCAAGGTAGCCGGTCAGGACACGAAGCGATTTCCGGTGGAGTGTGTGTCGTGGGACAATGCGGTGGAGTTCTGCCGAAAGCTATCGGAGGCACCGGAGGAAAAAGCGGCAGGGCGAACGTATCGTCTGCCGTCGGAGGCGCAGTGGGAGTATGCGTGCCGTGCCGGGAGTACGGGTCGCTACGACTTCAGTTCGGGCCGCAGCGGGATTCCCAAGGAGTACGAGGAGCACGAATTCTCGGAGTATGGGTGGTTTAACGGCAATTCCAAGGGCATGCCGCACCCTGTTAAGCTGAAGCGGCCGAATGCTTGGGAGCTGTACGACATGCAGGGGAACGTCTGGGAGTGGTGCCAGGACTGGTGTGACAAGGAGTACTACGCGGCATCGCCCACGGAGGATCCGAGTGGTCCTCCCGGGGGCTCGGACCGCGTGAGCCGCGGCGGCTGTTGGGGCGACCCGGCGAGGCGCTGCCGGGCGGCAAACCGCGACAACATCGGGCCTGGGTCCCATTTCAACCATTTGGGTTTCCGCGTCTCCCAAGTCTTGCCGGACACGACGGCTGAGCGGGCGAAGATGAGTCCTGCCACCGACGCCGCACAACCTTCCGCTGGCGCGACCGCCAACAAGCCACCTCCCGCCATCACAAGCCCTAATCCCCAATCCCCCGTCCATCTTCCTGCCGTCGGCAGTCTCATCGGTCCCGATGGCAAATGGAAGTTGCCCCCCGGCGCTCCCTCGCCCGCCGTTGCCCCATTCGACGCCGCAAGAGCCAAAGAGCATCAAGCCACCTGGGCCAGGCATCTCGGCGTGCCGGTCGAAATCACCAACTCGATCGGCATGAGGCTGGTTCTCGTCCCTCCCGGCGAGTTCGAGATGGGGTCGCCCAAGGAACTGATCGGGGAGGAGATGCGGCTGCACGGCGACGAGGGCGACGGTCGGTATGGGGAACGTCTCCCAAGCGAGGCGCCGCGGCACCGGGTGCGGATCACCAAGCCGTATTGGCTAGGCGCGACGCATGTAACGCAGGAGGAGTACGAGCGCGTGATCGGCAGCAATCCAAGCAAGTTTCCCGGTGATCCCAAGCGGCCTGTGGACCAAGTGTCGTGGGACGACTCGGTGGAGTTTTGCCGGAAGCTGTCGGAGTTGCCCGGGGAAATGGCGGCCAAGCGGCGGTATGGCCTGCCGACGGAGGCGCAGTGGGAGTATGCGTGCCGTGCGGGGAGTAGCACGCGTTTCTACTTTGGTGACAACGAGAGGTTCTTGGGAGAGTACGGGTGGTTCAATCAGAACTCTGGCGGTCAGACGCACCCGGTGGCCCAGAAGCTGGCCAACGCGTGGGGTTTGTACGACATGCACGGAAACTTATGGCAGTGGTGCCAGGACTGGTGCGACAGGGATTACTATGGGAAGTTGTCCACGGACGATCCGACCGGCCCTCCTGGGGGCTCGCACCGCGTGCAGCGCGGCGGTGATTGGGCAGGTCATGGCGGGGAATGCCGGTCGGCGTGCCGCAACGACTTTCGCTGGACCTACGACCGCTATCCGGAGTCGGGTTTCCGCGTCTGCCTCGTTCCCGCGGATTAAGGCGAGCGGAGCCGGTGCGCCGCCCAGAGCGCAGGCGAGGGACGAGCCGTAGCCGGGCAAGCACAGGCGGGGTGAGCGACAAGGCAAGGTGTTCTAGGGGCCCGGGCGTTCCCCCGCACTCGCCCCCCAAGCCCCCGCGCAACTTCCGGGCTGGACTTGGGGGTGGGGTCGCTGGGGCGGAGGGGCGTCTTGCCATTGTGCGAGCCGTTGCACCTTGCGCACGACAATCTTCGCCCCGGTCGACGGCGGATTGGAAGAGGTTTCCTTGTAGACGGTGCCCCATGCAAACAGATCCTCTGTAGTAAGTCGAATCTGACTACTTGGGCAATCGGAGCATCGCCCTCGCTACAAGATAGCCGGTAGCGGCGCCGACAATGCCGCCTAAACTAGGGACAAGCATGCCATCGGGAAGTACTTGAAATTTAGCGCGTATGAATATCATCAGTAAGAATCCCACGCAGCCCCCAAGCATCGTTGCGCATCCCTGCTTTTGTTCGTTGTAGTACGGGATCAAGTCAGCCTGACAGATGGGACATCGCTTCTCCGCAAAAAACAGTTTTCGCGCACATTTTGGGCAATACATCGCTATGTCTTTCGTCTTCTTCAGTGTCGGCCGTGCCAGATTTTCCGGCGTGGGCGGCACGGCGTCGGGGCCAGCATGAGCCGAAGCCTCGGGTATGCGGCGAGCTTGTCGCATTATCGAGCCGGAGCGTTCGAGTCGAGCTACAGCTGATTCTACTTCGCCGGGGACCGCAATACCATAACCTGAAGCGCGGGCTGTCGAAGGACGCCGCCAACTCTTGCAATTTGCCGTCTGCAACCAATTGACGCCGCCCTCATTTGCACTCCGCCCACGTCCTGCGCGATTTTACTTTGACCTTCAGCGGCACCGCGGCTCTAGCGTTTCCCTTGACGGAAGTACAGCCGGCCGGTATTGACGTTCGAAAAACAAGCGGCCATCTTTCGCCCACAGGCCGTGCTGCGCAAGAGTGTCCACCACCCCAACACGCACCTCTTGACGCCGAACCGCGGCCATTCGCCGCGATGCCAGAAAGCGATCGATGTAGGCTTCGACCGCAAAGCGGTCCCTGCCCACCCACGCCCGCAACGCCCGCCCCAGAAGCCCCCCGCAACGACACGATGCACACGTTCCGCGACAGCCCGGACGGTCGCACCACTTCGAACTGCGGCGCATGCTGACTCTACGCACGCCATCTTCCAAGCTGTCATTACGCATAAAAAGGCTTCCTTTCATCCGCTCGCCCAGGAAGTGGAGTGCCATCGTCAATAGACGTGCGGAGGGGCGTTGTGACGCCGCCTTGAACCGCTACGCTTTTGACGAAGGAACATCTCCCTAAGCGGTACAGACGGTCGAAAAGGGGCACGCAAGGTTTTTCACCCCGCCACATATTCGCCAAAATCCGGCAAGATCGCGGCCAAGCCGGAAATCTGTCCAGGATCGGTGGCCGGCCGAGGACCGAAAGATGGACGGCCCGGGGCAGCGCAATCGAGGCGACCGACGGCCGAAAGGCCGGGTTCGGGGACTTTCCGGCGAGTGCCTTGGCTTATAATTACTTCGGCAAACAAGCAAGGAGTTCAGACAATGGACATTAAGAGAAGTGGTTCACAGCCTTCCATCAAAGGACCGGCCGACTGGTTTGCCGGTACGGTGCGCATTGATCCTCTGTTCGCAGCAAACGATCCAGCACGTGCGGTCGGCGCCAGCGTCACGTTCGAGCCTGGCGCTCGGACAGCATGGCACACCCATCCGCTGGGCCAGACCCTGATCGTGACAGCTGGCTGCGGGCGCGTGCAGCGCTGGGGAGGCCCGATTGAGGAAATCCGGCCGGGTGACGTGATCTGGTTCCCGCCGGGCGAGAAGCATTGGCATGGGGCCACGCCAACTACGGCGATGACCCATATTGCCATTCAAGAGCAGTTGGACGGCAAGACGGTCGATTGGATGGAACAGGTGAGTGAAGAGCAGTACCAGGCATACGGGCCGGTCGCCCATCTCCCCGCCCGGCGTGGATGTCCACCTTCAGCGGCACCGTGAAGCCTGCGGGCGTGCTTTCCATCGCCTCGACCACAATCCGCCGCGCTTCCGCAACCAGCGCAGTTGGCACCTCACGATGCAGCGAGCCCTGATAGTATTGCTGCCTGCCAAGCGCGGAGACATCCGCACAGGAAGCCGGGTCGAAGCCGTTGCCAGGCGACGTTTTGCAGGTGGGGCACGATGCCAGTGGTCGCCTTCACAAGCGTCTTCATCGGCAATGAAGCTCGCGGCGAAGACGGCGACGGGGGATGGAGTTGCCGTTGACAGCACCGCCAGCAAGCAATTCACCGGCACTCACACGGAACGTCCAGCCACGAAGCCGGCCCGATCTCGCATCTTCACCGCCAGAGAACTTTACAAAGGGCGGGTTCGCCGCGGTTTTCATCGGCGTTTTGATTGCGGGTGAAGATGGCGGCGAAAACGGCTGGTACGATCGCCTTTCGGACGGCAAGCGAGGCCCGCGGGTGAAACCAACTCCCGAAGCTCGGGCACGACATCATGGGCGTGGTCTGCGGCAAGATTGTTGCCACGGGCAACAATCGGCACCGCGCTCAAACGGCAACCGCTCGTGGCATGTAGGGCCGTAGGTCGAAGCCCAGCGAAGCAAGGTAGCCTATGAAGCTTTCCGCGGCGTGCTCGGCCGGATCGTCAAGCTGGGCCTTAAGGTCGCGAAATATGAACATGCCCAGAGGAATACTGCTGGCCAGAAGTTGTAGTGCCCTGTCGAGGCGGGCGTCTGGAGCCAGGTTATCCTTCACGCGCAGGAGAAACGACCGTAGGCGAAATCCTCGGCGTCTTGAAAGGGCTGGCCGCCGGACCAGTGCTGGGTAGCAGACCAGATGCCCTTGAGAAGCATGCCGGTCGTGGGCTGCGGGTAGCGGAGTAGGGTGGAAAGTTGCTCGATTTTGAGAAGGAATTGTTGTTGGAGGTGGTTCATTAGAGTTCGCCCGTTTGGGCTGGATTAGGTGGCTGGCAGCGAGGTGCTGCCGGTGGTTATGATGGTTTGCATGCGGCCCAAGTTCTGCCCGTACGGATCTTCACCTTCAGCGGCACAGCGAAGCTGGTGGGCGCGGCGCCGGCCATAGAGGATGCCCGCACGATCTCCAAATGGAGGTTTCGTCACCCAAAGGTGGGGGCATGCTGTCATACACGGGCCGATTCGGCCGAAACCGCGGCGGACTTGGACCGGCCTTTCGGTTGCTTGGCGGTGAGCGGGGGCAGAATCGCCGTCCGTCAATTTGGACTTCTTCGGCTTACGCTTACGATCAGTGACCTTGCGGATCTTGTATGGCTTCCGCTTCAAGTTCGGCACAGTCGGGCTCTTGCAAGGTTTGCCAACGTAGAGCGTGACCATGCAACTGCCATCGGCCGTGTATGCCTCGATCCATTTCTGCGCACCCTGCTCGCAATAGCGGCGGAACTTGAAGGTGCCACGCTCAGCGACAACATGCTCGACGCCATCGTCGGTGACGTAAACGGGACCGCCACCAACACGGAATTGGTCGCCGGACTTCAGGACACTACGCGGTCCGTAGCGGTATTCATCGAACTCTTGCAATTTTCGCTGTGCCATAATCTTTCCCTCCTAGACTGTCGTTACTAGCGCCACGGGCGTTTCCTCATCGACGGGCGGTTCCCACAGCAGCAGCGGGCCCTCCCCCTTGTTCACATCCTTCGCGGACTTATACCAGCGGGCGGCAACGGGCGCGTGCAGAGGTCGAGAGGAAGTTCCATGGCCCCATTGCAACGACTGCAAACAATGGACAGTGAAAGGAACCAAGCGTGCCCGCAAGAACGAACCGGGGCGGCGTCAGCTCTTCGCCAACGCCGCCCCGTCCAATCAACTACGCAAGTGCCAGCGGCGTGGGATTGGCCACACCCAATTCTCGATTAGGTCTGGGCTGTGCCGGTGTTCTCACCGATGCCAAGCCCCGCAGCGTGCGCCGCAGGTCTTCCCGCGTCGCACCGATGATATGATACCGTTGCATGACCGCGGCGGTCAGCGATTCGCTCGACAGGGCCTTCTCGATGTCGCGATCCGACCATTCCTTGGAGTTGCGTAGGGCCTTCACGCCCAGCACGCTCTCCACCAGGGCCTGCTCGTACCAGGAGTAAACTTTGTCCCGGACAACGGCCTGCGCACCATCGCCTATACTGAACTCCCGGCCGCAATACTCGATCGTGTCGTCAAACACCGAGAAGTCGCGATTGATTTGCAGCAGGTTCTGCTCCGGCAGGTAGGCGGCGGCACGATCCTCAAGGAATCCCTTGGCGCGTGTGCCATCCTCGCGGCTGATCCAAACAGTCCGCGGAAGAGGATTTTCCTGGTCAAGCGACTTCTCGGCCGCCCTGCCATCGTCAGCGGCTTGCTGATTAATGCGCTTCGTAGCGGGCTTCTGGGTGGCTTTTTCGGTCTTTTTGGCCGCCGCCTTCGATTTCGACTTGACTGCCTTGGGACTACCTGGGCCCGCGGCGGCCTGATCCTTGCCCTTGGCGTTCAGCCTGTAGCGCCGCGGCTTGAATAACTCGATGATCTTCGACAGCCGGCGCTGCACTGATGCACTATGATCCGGCTGCCGAGCAGCCCCTTCGTCAGCAACGAGCCGTCTCAACTCGGCAGGCATCTTCTTAGCGAACTCGGCGGCCCATGCGCTCCACGGCAGCGGCTGGCTATTGAGCAGAAGCTGGCAGCGGGCCGTGTTGCTGGTGATGCGCCGGCGATGGTGCTTCCGAGGTTCGACGTAGATCACCACCCTCCGGAAGCCGAAGGTAATACCGAACTGCTGGAGCCGGGCGTAGCCGTTGCGACCGCTGCGCAGCTCGTAAAGTTCGTCCTGGTAGAGGGCGGCCGTGTGGCCCGCCGATTCGATGAGGGAGGCGTCGGCGTGTAGGCTGCGGTCATCGTGGAGAATCCACCAGTGGGCCAGAGCACCGGTGAGTTTCAGCTTGCCCGATTCCTCGGCGTGCGTATCGAGATAGGCTTTCTGGCCGGTCAGCGTGCGGATGGTGGCTGGATCGACGCGCCCGGTAAGGGACGCTTCATCGACGCGGACGCTGACCGTTTGCGGAAATCGGTAGTAGCGGCTGTTGAGGTATTTCGAGATCCAGGTGCATGATTTTGTGCCTGCGGGCATGGCCGTATTAGATTCTTCAGCCTGGCCGATGAGCGTAACCTCGGTACCGTGCGCGTCGATTATGGCCGGCTTGCTGTCGTTGGACAGGGCCGGGCTGTAGCTGAATTGGTCATCGCCCAGCGCGTATTGCCGCAGACCGTAGCGTCCAGTCGTATTGCGGCACAGCAGGACCTCGTGGCCGCGGCCCTGTTTCCAGGAGCGGTAGCGCACGCCAGCGGGGTTGTGCAAGGCCGTCGAGATTTTCGCCCCGACGCCGTAGTTGCCATCGTGGGCCTGCTGCGAGCCAGAAGATGAAAGCCGGTTGATATGGCCCTCCAGCTCGGCTGAGGTCATGCCATCGCCGGTGTCGAGAATCGATAGCTTCAGGCCGGTTTTGCCGGAGGGAAAAGTGATGGTCGTGGCCTGCCATACGATCTCGCCGGGTGCGCCGCTACGGGCGACAGCCTCAAGGCTATTCTGGGTAAGCTCGCGTAGGTATTGCTGCGGCTCGCAGTCTTGGCCGAGCCGTTCGAGTAGGAAACTGGTGTGTGCGACCTCCAACGGTAGGAGGCCAAGTTCTTGTGAAATGACATTCGTCGTCATTGAGTGGTTGCTTTCGTGCAATCGTTCTTTGTGATGGAATCGTGGTAATGGGGCATCCGCGCAGCCAGAAGCGGCTGGCAGATTGGTTAGGGCAGGCCGCCGATCCCGGACAATTTGTCCGGAATCGCCGACCACCGGCACGAGACCGCGCCGGCTGCAATGCAGCCATGCTTGCGCCGAGACGGGTCGGCACCCACGCTGGAAAAGACCCGCCCGAAACGGCCGGCGGTCCTCATGCAACATACAATCTTGTGCAAATGCTCGCCGTCCGCGCAACTTCACGCGGTTATGGGTGCTTGTCGAGGGCAAGGCTGACTTACCGGATAGCCGGACAATTTGTCCGGCTTCAGTGGCTTCGTCCACTGCGACCACCTGACGGACGACTCTACTGGGTACGGGGCAGGATCGTTCATGCTGGCGTACTCCTTGAGCCGCCAGGTAGGCGGCGAGGCGTTCTTGTGCCACCAGATCAGCTTGCCGGGCAAGGTGGCGTCGGGCTTCTCCTGTGTGAACGTGAAACGCTCCACCGGCTCGCAGGCCACCGCAGGGCAGCACTTCTCGCACACGAAGCCGCGGGCGTCGACACGCCAGAAGTGGCGGCCAGCACACGCGGGGCAAGGGGCCTCTGGCTGGGTCTTCCAGAGCAGGCAACGGCTTGTGTTGGGCCACCACACGAAGCGGAACGCCAGCGTTCGGGGTTTAGGGTGTGCTTGGTAGAAAAGCGGCGCGACGGCCTTCTGGAAGGCGGCCAGGGCCTCGTAGACGGCGGCAAGGTCCTGGTTGGCGAAGGCGGCGGCGGCGTCGGCCCGCAGCTTCTGGCAAAGCTCTGGAGGGGCACGGTAGCCCCAATCCACGGGCCAGGAGGCGTCGAGGTGCAGGTTGAGCCAGTCGCGGAGCAGGCAGGCCAGGAGCGGGTCCCAGCGGCTCTTATCGTCGGGGCTGGCCGGCGGCTGCTGCTGGACTGCCAGGCTCTTGTCGTAGCATTTACGCTGCGGGTAAGGCCGCGCCGCAGGCACCGAAAGACCGACCATGTCGCAACGGGCAGGCCCACCCGGAGCGCGTATCGGCGGTCCGGGCTGGGCTTTCTCGCAACCGGAGGCGCATCGGTGAACGCCGGGATCGTTGCCAGCGGGGGCCGGACTTTGGTCGCTTATGTCGCTTTGGTCGCAACGGAAAGCGCGTAAGCCAGGGGCGGCCGGACTTTTGTCGCTTTTGTCGCTTTTGTCGCAACCGCTAGGCATTGAATCAGGGAGCGGCGGCTCCAAGGGAGACCTTTTCGCGCTTATGTCGCTTTTGTCGCACTCTCCGACGTGCAAGGGCGGAGGAAGAGGACTTTTGTCGCTTATGTCGCTTTGGTCGCAGTCGCTAGAAATAGAAGGAAGAGGCGTATAGGTAGACGTAGTAGTATTAGTAGTAGTATGTGTAGTATGTAATGTATGTATGTTGTTATGTTCTAGTTGTATTCTACGTGCAATATCTAGGTATCCCATTTTTCTGTTTCTCCCTGGGACTGCGACATAAGCGACAAAAGCGCCAAAAGGTCTTCTGCTGCCGTATGCCTGGTTGTTTCTCTTCTTCACCTGCGACATAAGCGACCAAAGCGACAAAAGGTCGTCCCGGTGGCTCCTGGCCCGCCTGTTTCCTGTCGGACCTGCGACATAAGCGACAAAAGCGACCAAAGTCCTTACGCGCTCCGTTCCACCGCGTACCAGCGCTCGGTTGGTCGGCCGCCGGTATCCTGCTCCACACGACGCGCCAGCTCGTGCTCCAACAACATGCCCAGCGTCCTCGCAATTTCGGCCGCGGACCTGTGACGCCCAAACAGGTCGCGGATCTCCGTCCGGGTCATGCCCTCGGGCTTGCACCGCAAGGCGCTGAGCATCGAGTCGGCATCGGGATCACCGATTGCATCGCCGAAGACGTAGGCCACAGAGCGCTCCGCATACTCCCACAACGCCAACGCCGCCATGAGATGCTCCGCACGCACCTCCCTGGACAAGTCCAGCAAGGCATAGATGCACGCCAATCGCATGACCTGGGCCTCCGCCCTGGATGTCATGGCCCCGTACATGCCTGGCCTGCCTTCGGACAGCGAAGGGTAGACCTCACGCCAGATGGCCGTAGCCTCCTCGTCACGGCGCATCTCGCCCGTGGTCTGGCCGATTTGGCCCGCCGCCTGCAATCGCTGGACCAGCGGCGCCAAAGCCGCCTCATCAAGCTGCCCGCCTTCAGGCAGGCATTTCGAGCGTTCCACGGCCAGCCAGAGGAACCGATTGCCGAAGCCGTTGGCTGTGTCGGTCACGGACAATTCACGCGTAAGTTCTTCCTTCGTAACGTGGCCGATGATGGAAATATGGCCGCCGGTAGCCCTGGCGGGGCTGTTCTTTGACAGGGCCCGCAAGTCACCCGTGTCCCACGCCTGGCGGATGATCGCCGAAAGCGTGTTGGATTCCCGGCTCATTACTCGCAAGGTTCTGGCGAACTCCGATTCGAGGATGGTGAGGCGCTTGTCGGCCACGCCGGCATCGACCGGAACGTCCTCTTCCACGGTCTGCCCTTGACGCTGCCGTGTCCTGCGCTGCACGATCGAATCGCGAACTTCCCAGATAAGCCCCTCACCCGACGACAGCCCGGTTACGATACGGCCGCTGGCCCATTGTGGGTCCACCTGCTCCATGACCTTCTTCACGCGGCCCCAGGAGGTGCCCTTCCTGCCCTTGCTTGTGCGCCCGACGAGGACGGAAAAAATGTTCAGGAAATGCTGGTCGGACTCGGCACGGAAGTGGGCACGACGCCCTATGGCGTTGCCGAACGCGACCATGAACTGGATCAGCAGTGCGACCGGATCGGCCTCGGAATGAGGCTCGACTGCCCGCACGAAATCGCCGGCCAGGCCATGGAACGCCACAGGATCGACCGGCGAAGGCCAGTGCGTTTCTGCTACCGGTATGTGGACTTCGTTGCTGGCCACCGTACGCGCAGGCCGTGAACGCCAGCCCGGCTCAACCCGCTCACGCAGTGCGTGCCAATTCCACTGGCACGACTGATGCTGACAGCCGGCCGCAATCGCCCCGCTGGCCATCTGCATGATGAACGCGCTGCGGTTCGTGTGCGCCTCGTTCATCGGGCACACGGGAAATATCCAACGCTGCCCGCCTTGCCACGGTGACGGTCCATCAACCTGCAAATTATGCTCTGCGATCCAGCCCGCAACGTCGAATCGACCTGCGTGCCCATTGGGCTGGTAATTGACCACCGGTTCTGGCGGTGGTGGTGCTGAACCCGCAAGCTGCTCAAGCAGCGTCGGCGGTACGATTTCTAATTGAGCTGGCATGATAGCCTCTCCTGAATGTTCTGATTGTTGACGGCGACATGCTCGCCGGGCACTTCCAAGATGCGGGCCATTCGATGCGGCCGATCCGATAGGTCGTCGCCCTTACGCGCGACCGTGCCATATAGCTTCCAAATCCTCGCCGGGTTGAAGACCTTCGTATCGACGTGCGAGAGATTATCGTCGAACTCCGCAGCCAACGCCTCCAAGGCCCGCTTCACAATTCCGCCATCGTCCACCGGAAGATCGACGCGATAGAGCAGGTGGGTACCGTTGCCGCTGTCAGCGAGGATCGGCTGTGGCCACCCTCTTGCCGCCAGCGCCTCGCGGATCACCTTGGCCTTGGCGATGGCAGCGTCATGCTCCGTATCGGTTGAGGAAATCCCCGCCGGCCGAACAGCATCAATGTCCACCAGCAGCCAACGTCTGGCCACAACGTCGGGATCGGAACTGAGCGGTTCCTGATTAACCGCCCGTGCTCGATTGGACGCGCGGGCCAGCAACGCCGGATTCACCGGGTTCGGCGTGAAGTACACGCCCGCGGCGTCGGGTGCAACCTCCATTGCCACCTGGGCCAGCGCCTCAACATCATTGAAATATCCGCTGACCGTATGGCCTCGGCGGTACTCGGGCGTGGAGACGCCCAGCGCCCGTAGTTCCGTTACTTGGCCCGGCGCCAGAATCAGCTTCAACGCGCGGACCGTCTCTTGATAGCCGTCACTTGGCCGAACCGCGAGAATTGCCTCTCGGCTGGGCCAACCATTATTCTCACGATGCCCGTTTGTGGGCATCTCCGTTACCGGCATGGTCGCCATCATCGCTTCTTCTCCGTGGCTTGACGGGCTTCTACGATGCGACGGATATTCTCCACCTCCTCGGCAGTGAATAGCCGACGACCGGGTACAGCATGGCTTGGGGCGGGCAAATCGCCGCGCTCCACGAGATAAAGAAACTTTGCGCGTGGCAAGCCGACATTGTCAGCGACCTCGCCGCTGGTGAAAAACTGGCAGTTCATGGTGTTCGTCCCTAGAAAAAACTGTTGACCAACAGCAGTCAACCCTCTCCGTATGTATAGGGAAAAACAACAAACCTAGCGTTTGAGCCCTGAATTTACGGGGTCTGCGCGAGGTGGCGTCCCCTGGGCACCGCCAGTAAGACCAGGGGAATAGGCCAACATCAGGCCAACCAGGCGGTCTACGACTGGCTAGAAGCCTGGGCTTGCGCTGTCTGCTGTTGGAGTGAACGCGTCAGCCGCTCAACATTCGCGACGTACAGCTCCCTGCTATCGCATCTCGGGCAGGTAGCCCAGAATTCCACTCGTGCCGACCCGATCGGACCCGTGGGCACAATCTCGCGCAGCATCGTGCCGCACTCGGGACAACCGGTGGACTCCAAGACAATAGGCAGCGGCACAGGTTCGGCATCCTCGCTACGCGCCGCTGTAGCAACAGAGCGTTTAGCCCGCCATCGGCTCGACGTACCCGCGGAGGCATCTTCCTTGATTCGCTTGTCCGCCGCGCGCCGCTCCCGGACCAACCCCGCAAACAGTCCCAAGAGTTGTGGTAATTGCAGCAAGCTGTCGAAGCGGAACTCGCCACGCTCATAGACCTCCAGAAAGTCCGGTCGGGCAAGCGTGCCGGTGATTCGTTGCCAGGCCGCGACGATCCAGCACAACTGCGCCCTGCCGAAGAAGTCCAGCGGGATGCCGGCAAGGAAGTCGGTTTGCCCGTGCTCCATCAGGAACAGGTGCTCCTCGAAGGTCGTGGGCTTGGGGTCAGAGTCCAGGAAGGCCATGCAGACCAGAAACATCAAGACGCCATAGCAGTGCCCCCTCAGCCGATAGGCCCACCACATCTGTATCCGCATCATGGTTTTTGCAAGCGTGATAGCGTCTTCCTTCGCGCCCTGCGAAAGACGACGGCCGCCTTGGATCAACTGAATATACCCATCGGCCCGCAACCGCTTCAGCCAGCGGTCAAATGCGACGGGCGTGGTGGCTTTGGCAGTTGCCTTCTTGATGAGCGCGTTGATGAAGTACGTATACTCGTCCTGGTGGGCCGTGACCTGCTCTCGATCTTGCTGCAGGCTGGTGGGACCGTAGAGCAGCGACCCGGCGACGGCGCTTTCCACGCCCAGAAAATCCACCGACGTGCCGCCGGGCAGGTATTGGCGAATGAACTGCTGCTCCGTCGCCTCGACCGTGGGCAGTGAGCTTGTCGCTTGACTTTGGGCCGCTGCGCCCAGCATGAACTGTTCGTAGAACTGCAACACGCCGGTCCGATTGGACTTCAGCTTGGGCAATTCCTGGCCCTGTTCGGCCAGCCCTTCACGAGCATCCTGAAACGCCGCCTGGAGGACCCGCCTAGCCACAGTCGTCGCACTCAATCCGCTCGGGTCGCCTTGCAACCCGGTGTTTTCCAAACCCGGCAAGAGAACGGAATGTTCGGTGACATCGACGAAATCCGCCGCATGCAGAAACTCGCGATGGACGGCCATGTGCCCTTCATGCCGGTTGCGGAATAGCAGCGCCGCCAACTGGTACATCCAACGCTGTTCGGGGCCATGATGGTTCATTTCCGCCACGATCTTCGCGCCGTAGGCACATGCCTCCTCTAAGAACCGCGTTTCTGTCCCCTCCATCCAGTTTCTTAGAAGGGGCTCCACCCAGAACCGCCGCCGTCCCTGGGTCTCATCGGATACGAAACGGATCTTGAATTGGCCGTGTTTCTCCGGCGTGGTCGAGCACCACTCGTACAGCCCAGAGCGGATGTTTGGTTCCCCTGGGAAGGCCGTTTCACCAATTCGAGTGAACTGTCCGGGCATTGGGTTCTCCGTTCCGTAATCGTGGTTCAAGGCGGGTCCTACAAGTATACGCGGATTCCAACAGCGTGGCCGCCAGTATCGGGGAACTTGTGGCAGGCAAAGAGAAGACCCGTGGCCGCGACGAAACGCAGCCACGGGCACTATGCTCTTGCTCACCGCCTCATCCAAGCGAGTGGCGAGCGCCGGGTTGCCCGCGACGATTTCCTGCTTCACTGGACCCGCCGCCGCCAGCCCGACGATCTTCCGGATCGAGTCCTTCCACGCGACCTTGGGCTTGTTCTTGAGCCGCCCGTACAATTCGACGATCCGCTCGTCGGTCTGGTTCTGCTCGATCCTCTTCACGGCCGCTTCATCCTCCGCGCTCTTCACCTCGACCCGCCTGCGGACATCGTTCATCTTTCCGAACCAGACGGTGTCGGTGACGAACGGCGCCACGGCCTTGTAGAGTTCCACGGCGTGCGGCACGTCAAGCATGGGCTCGGCGCTGACGCTGGTGCGGAAGCCCTGTCCGTGGGCGTGCTTCAAGGCTGCGAACCGCTCGGCGAAAGCCGGCGCACCCGGCTCCCAGTAGCGCAACAGCTCGTCGTCGATTGCTCCAATAGTGAAGCGGAAGACGATCTTCTCCTTGGACGCGGCCAACTCCCGGCACAGCCGTTCCACGCACTCCAGGTGCGGTTTGCTGACGATCAGCATGTCGTTGCCGGCCGCCAACAGCTTCTTCAGCACGGTGACGCACTCGTCCAGAAACCGTGGCGTGATGTCGTGGCTGGTGGGAAACATGATGCGGCCTTTGACCTTCTTCCGCGCCTTGTTGACCTCGGTGGGCCGCAGTTCGCAACAGGTCGTGCCCCAGTCATCCAGCGAAGTGATGCGTTTGAACCGCTTGGCCATCTCCGCCGCGTAGCAGTACCGACAGCGATGCTCACAGCCGAGGAAGATGTTCACGTTCACTTCCGCCCATTCGCGGGTTCCGGTCTTCTTCTTTGCCATTTCGTAGTCTCCTTCGTTCTAAGTTCGATAAACACAGGCTGGGGCCAGTTGCCTGGCCCCAGCTTCAATCGTGCAACCCGACGCCGCTATTCCGCGCTCGCCTCGAACGTCTGCTCGTAATGCCACCCGGCAAAGCCCGACCATTCGGTGGGCAATTCGTAGCAGGTCTTGGAGGCATCGACCAACCGCCATTCGACGGCATGGAGGGCCGCGATTTGCGCTATTGCCTCGGCGCTTTCGAAGTCAAAGGGTTCCTTGTTGGGGAGGTACTCGCCCTCACCCCACGCGTGCAGGATCGGGCAATCATCTGCTGTGATTACGCCAGCTTCGTCCAGCATGATCACAACCTCCTCAAACCATTGGCCGTAGCTTCCGTCGTCGTGCTCTTCGCCAGTTGAATGCGAGACGGGCACGCCCCTCGCCTTGGCATTTTGGATTGCTTCGGCAATCGTGCATTTGCCATGACCGTGCAGCCGGTCAAGGAAAATGCCAATCAAGTCACTGCAATGAAAACTCATAAAACCTATCTTCCTGTCGGGGCTACAATCGCTTGCCCCCAGCCGCGCCCTCGTGAACGGCTGGCGATGAAAAATACGAACCAACGCCAGCCATGTGGCAGGCGTCTTTCTTCAGTTATTCTTCTATCAGCTCGGCATCCTTCACGATGGTGCGCGGCACAATTCCGTGTTGCTGGTTGTGTTCCTGCTGCCGCTGGCGCCGCCGCCGGGTCTCCACGATCGCCCGCGTCATGGCGCCGGTGATCGTGCTGGCGTAGAGGATCGCCTTGCCGTTCTTGTTCCGCGCCGCGCGGCCCACTGTCTGGATGATCGTCGTCTCGTCCCGCAAGAACCCAGCCCTGTCGGCATCGAGAATCGCCACCAGCGAAACCTTGGGCAGGTCGATGCCTTCACGCAGCAGGTTGATGCCGACAATCGCGTCGATCTTGCCCTGGCCGATGCCATCCAGGACCTCCGTCCGCTCGTTGGTGTTGAGCCCGTCGTGCAACCAGCGGCAACGGATGCCCTGTGCCGCTAGGTACTCAGCGGCCTCTTCGGCGCGGGCCTTGGTCAGCGTCGTGACGATCACGCACTCCCCGGCTGCAACCCGCTCACGAATCTCACCGAGCAAGTGCTCCACCTGGCCCTCCTTGGGCTCAACCGCGATCTCCGGGTCCAGCAGGCCAGTGGGCCGAATGACTTGCTGGACAACCTCGCCGCCCGTCTTCTGCAACTCATACTGTCCTGGCGTTGCCGACACGTACACCACCTGCCCCAGCTTCGCTTCGAATTCGGCGAACGTGAGGGGCCGGCAGTCCATCGCGCTTGGCAAGCGGTGGCCGTGGTCCACCAGATGACGCAGCCTCGGTTGCGACCCGGCGTGCATGTTGGCGAGCTGCTTCGGGATCGCCTCGTGGCTTTCGTCGATGAAGACCAAGTAGTCCTTGGGGAAATAGTCCATCAGGCAATCTGGCGGTGCGCCAGGCGCGCGGCGGTTCAGTGCCCTGCAATAGTTCTCCATGCCGGGACATCGCCGGTACTGACGCAGATTGTCAATGTCGGACAAGGTAGCCGCTTCCAGGCGTTGGGCCTCCAGGAACTTGCCTTGCCGCTGAAATTCCTGCAAACGGTCATCAAGCTCCTCCTGGATCTCCAGAATGGCCTCCTCGACCCAGCCGTCCCGCAACAGGTGCAAACGCGCGGGGTACACTGTGATACTGTCGTGCTGCCTGACTGCGTCGCCGCTTTGCGGATTGATCGCCAAGATGGCCTGCACGTGCCCATCCCGGATTTCGATCCGGTAGGCCGAGTCGTCGTACATGGTGAAAAGCTCGACACGCGGTCCGCGCGCCAGAAACGTCTTACGGTCGAGCTTGTCGGTTGCAGGCCAATACGCCAGTTTTGCAAGGCGTTCGATGATGCCTTCCACGGTGGCCGCCGCGCCCACCACCAGTTCCATCGCCAAATCGCGGCAGACTTGGGGCGAGCCGATGTCGAAAATGCACGACACGCTCGCCACGACGATCGTGTCGCGCCGGGCGAGCAAGGACATTGCTGCTGCTGTCCGGTGGAAGGTCAGCACCGCGTCGAGCGCCGCCCGCTTGTCGTTGTACTTGTCCGTTCGCGGCCGGTAGGTCTGGGGCCAGAAATAGAGATAGTCGCTGACGAAGTAATGTACGGCGTTGCGCGGAAAGAGGGCCTTGAACTCGCGATAGAGTTGCCGGGCCAGCGTCTTGTTATGCGATATTACCAAGGTGGGCCGCTGCACCTCCTGGATGACGCCGGCCATGGTGCGCGTCTTGCCCGAGCCGGTGATGCCGTGGAGGATTTGGTGCTTCCGGCCGCGCGCAGGCCCTCGACCAGCGCGGCGATGGCCTGGGGCTGATCCCCTGCGGGTTGGTGTGGGCTTACAAGTTGAAACTGCAAATCTGAACTCATGGAATAACTTCTTTCGTAGATGAAGGCCGCGCCCGGCGAGATTCACCGAACGTCTGGTGAATCTCAGCCGGGTCTCCGGCCGTAGTTGTGCTAGGCCGCGGGTTTCTTCGGAATAACCGTGGCGACACCATCGCCCGCAGGCGCGGCCTTCTTCTTACCGCCCGGCTTATCCTTCTTCTTGGCGGCCAGCTTGCGCCGCTCCTCGACCTGGGCAATGGCCAAGTCGATCGACTCCAGCGTGGTCTTGTGCAGGTCCGCGAACTGCTCGCGGGCCTCTTGGAGCGAGGCCAGGGCCTCGTCCAACTGGTCCTCGGGGGCGTCCTTGATCATTTTGGGCAGCTTCTCTTGCAACTTGGCCTTCGCCGCCGACAGATCTTCCTTCACGCCGTTGACCGCGGCCTTCACCGTGTTGGAAGGTACGGGCGCGGCGACGCTCCCTGCGGTATCGACTCCGATTTCGGCATCGTTGGTCGTGTCGCTGCCCGCCGGAGAAGCAGGGGGCGTTTTACGTTTCGCTTCCAAATCGGCCACCGACCAGCCCTCCTTCAGGGATTGCTCCATCAGAGTCTGACGGCGGTCTTTGTCCTCTACGCGCATCAGCTCGATGAAATGAGACCACGTCAATGGGATGCCCTTCTTGTTCTTCTTCGCGGCCAAGACTGCGAACTTGTCGGCGTCGGGCCAGGTCGCGGCGAGGGTTGCGTAGTCGTTGACCCAGCTCTCGCTTTTGCCCAAAACCTCGACGAGCTTCTTCATTGCCCCTGCCCCGTACGTGCCGGCATCGCGGACCTCGCGGATCGCGCACGCGACCTTGTACCGGGCCAAGACGTCGCCATGTTCGGCCTCGGCCAGAAGATCACGGATCTCGTTGAACTTCTTCAACGCCGCGTCGTTCGTGTGCCCCTCGGCCCCGCTGGGCTTTACGTGTTCATCACCTTGATTGGGTTTCTTCGTTGCCATCTTTTCTTCCTGTTTATTCGCTTCTTGATATCTGTGTTTGCCGCCATTCTTGGCGGCTGGGCGACGCCGCCGTGGGCATTGTGCCCACGGCGACCCCAAACCCAAATTGCTGCAATTACCCTTTGGCAACCGGCTGGTGCTTCTCCAGCAACTTGCCGATCTTCGCCGTGCGGAACTTTTCGCCCCGCCAGCAGATCCCGCAGGTCATGCACGTCGTCTTGCTGGCTCCGTCTTCGTGCAAGCAGACTAAGCTGTTACCGAGAATGTGCCTCTCGGGCAGCTTCACGTGCGCCGACGACTGGCTGTTGAATCGCCAGACGATCGCCACCGGCTCCGGTGGCAAATCACCATCGTGTTCCGCCAGCCAGCACCAGGGGAAATCCCGATCCGGCGGCGGGCCGTCATGCTCGGCCATCATCCGATCCCACGACAACCAGAGCGACATGTTGGACTCGCCCTTCAGCGTTTTCAGCTCTTTCCAGATCTCGGGCACGGCCCAACAACGGGTGTAGCACCAAAAACGCATTGTCGGGTTCGCCTGCACGATGGCATGCACCTTGCGGACGAAATCGACGTCGTACATGTCGCCTATACCGGGCAGACGAACTGCCTTCACGGTGCGCCGCCGGCCGATCACGCCGTTCGCCCAAGGGACGAACAGGTCGGAACGGGAGAAGAGGAGGTTGGTGGCAAGCCGCTCCTTCTTTGCCTTCTCGCGGTAGCGATCACGGAACGCCCAACAGATGGGCTTCTCCGTCGCGTTGCAATCCGGCCGCAGCTCCTTGCACAGGGCATGTCGGCAGCCGGGGCATGACACGATCGGCGACATGTCGAACGTCATCAAACCTTTGCCGAGCTTGGAATTGTTGCCGTCGCAGAAATGCCCGGTGGACGACGGAACTATCGCCAATGTCTGGCCGTCAGGCTTCGGTATCAGCGTCAGCGCCGCCATCACCACGGTCTTGCGATCGATCAGTTCCTTGGCGACGGCCTCAGCTCTCTTCGGCCCCTTGATGAAAAGTCGGTCCCCCTGGGCCTCGACCGTCAAGCCGGCGGATTGTGCCTTGTTCAACAGAATCAAGCCGTCCATGTCTTCTCCTCCGCGTCGTCCTGCACCTTGTCATCGCCTTCTTCGATGTCGGCCGGGACGCCCATCTGAAGCAGAGCACGTTGGTGGGCCAGAAAGCTGGCCACGTTGTCTGCCGCGATCTCCAACCGCTTCAGTAGGACCCACAGGTGACTCGTCTTGGGAAGAGCCGCGACCTCGTCGATCCGTAGGATCGCGCCCACGGACTCCTGGACGATGTCGACCCGCACCTCGATTTTGTCGACAAGTTCTTCACTGCACTCGGGGTCGAGCCCCAATGCGTCGTCAGGGGAGACGTACAACTCGCGCTCAGAGCACAATTCTTCCGCTGCGTCATTTTCAGCGCCCTCCGGTTGAACCGCTTCGCGCTCAGCCTCTCGCTCGTCAGTGTGCTCGTCAACGCTATCGTCGTGTGGTTCGGCCTTGTCGGGTGCCGACGCGGAAGCCGTGGGCTTCTCGGCCTCGGGCTTCGTGCCCGTGGCCTTCTTCTTGCCGATCTTGGCGACATTGGTGGTGCGCCCGTCGCGGCCCTTGCGCTTTTTCGACTGTCCACCGATCGCAGTCGATTCATCCTTCGGCCGATACTTTTCCACCATCGTCGGGCTGACGCCCACCAGATCGGCGATCTGCCGACTCGACAGATCCCGGCCCTTCGGGTGTTCCGACGCCATCTGCACGGCCTTGACCTTGTCGTCGTTGGTCCGGCGCACACCGACGCCCTTGTTGGATTGGAGCGCGTGCCATTGCGCATCTTCCTTGCTGCCGGTGATGACAATGCACTCGACCTGCTTACGGCGGAGCTTCTTATACGCTGCGAGACGGTGAAAACCCTCCGTCAGCCAGTACGTTGTGCCGTCGTAGTAAACGACGATCTTCGGCAGATCGTCGCCGGCATCGATGCGTTCGGCATACTCCGCCACGGCGTTTGCGTCCATCGCGGCGCGCGGCTGAATGTCCTTCGAGCACCTGATCTTGTCGATGGACAATTTCCTTGTTTCCTTTTTTGCCATACTTCTCCTCAAATGGCTTGATGTGATGCCAGTTCCCTCCGTCCGCTCGGTTTCGAGGTGTGCGAAGGGGCTGGCGAAAGTTACCGGGTAGCCCGGCGTTTAGAAAGAAAAAGGGCTACGACCCGAGCAGCGACGCTACGAACGGCGTCGCAAGAGAAAGATGTTTGAAGATGCAATCCCCGCGGTCGAGCCCGCCACGATAGGGGGCAATGCTAGAACGACAATTGCGGCCCGCCCCGGTAAGTTGCGTAACCGGGAGCAAGCGTCGTCCACGCGCCTCCTACATACAGGGCGCGGGCCATGAGAATTCGCTTGTGGCCCTGTTTTTCTCGGGAATTTCAGGGAATCGTGGGCCATGGCCCAGAGCTTTCGTGGCCCGGCCTATTGTGGCTTTTGGACGCGACGGAGCGGCTTCTTTTTCTTTCGGATTCGATAGTTAGGGTCGGCGGCACTTGGAAGCACCCCCAGCGAGATCCAATACGCGGCTAGGTTCGCCTGTGAACATCCATCAACCCAATACGGAACTCGCTCGTAGCTGCAATAATAGTCGATTTCCTTCCGCAGCGACTGATCATCGTCGCCCAGGAGCGGCAGTTGGCAGCCAAGGGCAATACGCCTTCTTGTGTTATTCCGCAACCGAGACAGTTCGATTTTCGCAGATGCCAGGTAAGGCTCTGCATCAGTCCTCTTTCGCGGGCCTTCCTCGCCAGCGAGCCATTCCTCCGTGTCGAACGCGTCCTCCGGGTCGGCGCATCCTCCGGATTGGATGCATCCTCCGGATTGGATGCATCCTCCGGGTCGGACGCCTTGCCAGTCTCCATTAAGTAAGCGGCGGCTTCCCCATCATCGATGACATCGCACTCGCACATATCACTCAGCAGCCGCGCCGAGCGCTCCTCAGATTGATCACTTGATGCCAGCGCTCGGGCGCCAGCGCGCCAAGCCCTCAGCATTTGCCCCACTAACTCCGTGAAGGGCATCGCCCTCGGCCACCAAAGACGACGCAACTCTGGCCATAAGTCTTTTCGTGCGGGCGATTCGAGCCGTTCCCAAGACCGTTCTAATTCGCAGTCGCAGCAGGACGGACTTATGATGTTGGGTGGGCACCATCTGCGACAGCCAGGGCATTTCTGCATCCCTGTGTCAGCTCTTCCGCCGGGTGGATACAACTCCTTGGGTATCTGTTTTTTGCCGTCACGGAGTGCCGCAAGTATGGCATCGACCCAGGCGGTGGAACAACAGACCTTCTCAAGCGTTTGTCTTTCAGAGGCGGATGCGGGGATGGGCTTGGGTATCTTGGACACGGCCATTTACCCCATCTCCAGGTCCCGAACAAAATCATCCACGCACTCTCGATTCCAATCAGCCGGGACTTCAGGTGGCTTCTTGAGGAGTGGAGGGACCGCAGCCCGATAAGCGGCAGTCTTCTGGACTTGGGGCTTCCCGCATGAGTCCTCCGTGCCGCCGCCCGACTTGCTCGTTATTGCCCGCGCTATCGCCGTCGCACCGAAGTGTGCCTTGAACTTCTTGGACGCCTCGGCGTTCCCCAGGAGTACCAGTGGGACCAATTCGTCGTAAAGCCCGGCGTGTTCGCTCAGATATTGGGCAACTGCCGGTTGTGTTCGTGTCTCGGGCCACCTGCCGCGTCCCTTTCTGCTTTTCGTTTCCGGAACAACCTCTGGGGCGGGATCGGCGGGGCCGCCGCCCCGGTTCTTCGGCTTGGTCGGGGTCTTCGCATCGGCTTCGGCGACCGCTTCAAGGATCTTGGGAATTGAGCTAACAAACCGCGCGCGAACATAGTCAACAAGGTCTGCGAGGTTTCTGACTGCGTGACGCACTTGGCCTTGGGGGCGTTCTCGCAAACCGCGGGGCCCAACCGCAAACATCTTCATTGAATCATACGGAGGCGCTAGACCTTCCCAATTCACCGGACTGCTCGCGTCGAAATGGAAATCCGCGTAGGTACGAAGCCAGTCGATCGCACAAATACAATTCGGCGGCAGCCCTTGAAGGCTCCGTTGGGCAAAGACCTGGAGGCTCTTGTATTTCGAGGGATGGGCGGAGTTTGCTTTAGCCGCACACTCGCCCAGCCAACGCCCACAGTCAAACCATACTCGAAACGGAGAGTCGTCGCGCACGGCGCGGCGAAGATGGTCGGCGAATTTCGCACTTCGTCTGATCCATTCCAAGAGGCGGACGGCCAGCGCGTGGAGTTTCTGCTCGGTCGGTAGCCTGTTGAAGTACCAGGTGTTGGAATACGCCTCCAACAAGTCCAACGCATTTTGTGATGGACTGAAGCTTGAGCCTTGCCCTTTAAGGTCTGCAAGGATGGCGGCAACTACCGGAAACGTGTTCGGTTTGAGTTCTCCGGCCAACCATTCCAACTGGGACTGAATAACGTCGAAATCCCAATGCTTGTGCCGAGTCCTCATTGCCTCGCTGCGGAAGCCGAGGTTGAACGCCGAAGCGATTCCCATGTGCTGATCATCGCCGTCCATCGTCACTGCGCCTCGCTTTTCGCCAGGGTGTTCGCTATCACCACGCACCTGAATCCGTCGCAATTATAGCTGCTGCAGCGTTGCCATTCACCCAATATTGCCCATAATCTCGGCCGCTGGCGCCTGATCCCGCACGGCGTAGACTTGGCTTCAGCATACCTCAAGGCGACCTGCGATCCGAACACAGGTCGGTTAGTAGAACCCCTTGCCGCCCAAATTCCTCTTCCGCCTGGGCGACACTGGTGGCCGAGGCAGATTCTGCCGCCGCCGCTGAAAATCTTCAGCGTCCAGGCGGTTGATCTTATATCGGGCCCTCTGGCCCGGCTTGATTGCCAGGTTGGTAGCCCGAAGCTCGTTGCTGCGGATGAAGGCGTAAATCTTGTCCACATCCAGTCCCCACTCTTTGGCGAGTTGCGGTGGCGTAAGCACGTTCGGGCTCTTGTCATCGGTTTTCGCCGCCCGCTTCTTGCTGCTCGCTGGAATCTCAGACGCTAGGCTCTCGACCGCGCCGCGGAATAGCTGAACGAGGTCGGACCCCGCCTGCTCAAGACGCTCCAACGCCTTGTCCTCCTCTGAGACGGTTTTGTGACCAGCGGCGCTGCCAAGGGGCTTGCGTCCAAACGGCTTGCCATCGAACGGCTTCAGCATCTCGATCGCGGCATGGATCTGCCGCGCGCAGGCGTCCAGCACGTGAGGTTCGACGGCTTTCAGCCCGGCGGCGAGATCGGCAGTCACCGTAAGCCCTGCCGGTTTAGGGAGAAGTTGCTTGGGCAGCGCCCGCCCTTGAGCCGGGGTCAAGTAGCGGGCCAAGAGGTATTCGCAGCGCCGCTCGACCGATTCAATGGGCGCGAGGTTCCGGCCCCTGGCCGCGTCCACGGATTCCTGCACTTCGGTGTCGAGTTGCTCGGTGAACCGATGCAGGGCGCGCTGGGCTCGCCGTTTCGGCTCATTGTCGGTTTCAGCTTCGGCCATTGCGGTATTCTCCCTGGGTCTTCATCATGTAGGCCATCTATTCTACGGCTGCGGTTGGGGCTCGGCCACCGAGGACGCGGCCGGCTTTTCGGCGTTCTTCGTTGCTGGCTCCGATCCTGCATTCGATTCCTCTGGCGGGAAGAGCCACTGCCGAACGTGGTCCGTAACCGCCTTCAGACGATCGTCATCGACCCCCTCGCGATATACGGCGGACATGTCGTCGCCCGCCTCGGCGTGGCCCATGATGGCCCGCGTGGCAATCGGATCGCGGGCGGCGTCACCGATGGTCTGGAAGGTGTGGCGAAGCGTGTAGAGTCCGAGCCCTTTGCGATAGACCGCCTCTTGTTTGCGTCCCCGCTTGACCTTCAGCGGCTTGAGGATCTTGGCAACCTCCTTGCTGATCGGATTGTCGGAAGATTCCTTGGCCCACCGCTGCCCGTACTTCGTTAGAAAGACCATGCCGTTGTCGGCCTCGTCGTGCGGTTTGGGGCGTTTCGCTATCGACTCCTTCAGGGCCGCGACCGTCTCTGGCCAAAGTGGGCAACGCCTTGCTACGCCAGTCTTTGGCCTGGGATAATCGACCCAGCCGTTCTTCAAGTCTAAGGCTTTGATGGGCAGGTTGCCGCAGTCCGCCGGCCCGAACCCGCAGTTGATGCCCAGCAGGATCATGGCACGCAAATGAATGCCGGCCTTGTCCATCAAAGCCCTGATCTCGTCGGCCTGAAACAGGCATGGTCCTTTCTCTTGGCGAGCCTTCCGTAGGGCCTTGCGGCTTGGCCGCTTGAACGATTGCCCGTACCGAAGCGGATGCTCAATCAGGCCGGCGTCGTACGCGTACTTGAATAGGATACGTGCCCGGGATACTTCATTGCCCAGCGCAACAATCCCGCGAGACTTGGCCAATTCGCGACGGAGCGAGTCGAAATCGTCAGGCTGTAGATCAGTAATAAGACGCTCCTTGCCGAGAACCTCCATGACCTGCTGACAGGTAGCGTCATAGTCATCCCACGTCCTTTGGACGATCTCACGGGTGTCAACCAGGTGTTTCTTTGCGATGAGGAAGTGGTTCACCAAGTCTTTAATCGTCGCACCACCCGTGTCCTTACGCGGCTTGCGCCCGGCGTGAAGGTCCCCCGCCTGCTTCTGGTAGAGCGACAGCGCATCCTGCCAATTGTCCCACTTGCCGAAGTAGTGAAGATTGCCACGGATTTTTTTTGCCCAGCGTCCTGTCGCGTGCGGGAAAAGCGGGAAGTCTGGGTAGGGCTTCTGGGGCTTGTCAGCCGATGATTTTTTGGTAGGCTTGGACATAGGTGACTTTCGTTTGAGAAGGAAAATCGCTGGTAAGATAGGTTGCGAGGTGTCAGATCGGGTGTCATAGCGATTTTAGAGCCAGGCAACAGAAAGTCAACAAAGCCTTACAGAATAAGCACTTGGCAGCGTAGCTCAGTTGGTTAGAGCAGCGGAATCATAATCCGCGTGTCCGGGGTTCGAATCCCTGCGCTGCTACCTCGACAAACGCCCGTAAATCGTGTAATTCCAACGGTTTACGGGTGTTTTCTTTTGGCTATTGGCCGATCAATTGGCTTCAAGATGGTCTGTTTTAGCGGGAACTTCTACGGCCGCCTACGGCGGTGAGGATCAGGGGGGATAAAAGACATAAGTCCTCGCGACGCGAAAACCGTAATAGATGAAACGGGTCGTGGGCACGTCGTAGAGGCGGTAGGCGGAACGGACGCGCGACGGAGGATTGTAGAACGAGCCGCCTCGCAAAACACGGCAAACGTCATTTTCTACCGCGCCGCTCATACCGGGATCATTCATTTCCGCGCCGTCGGCCGCGTACTCCTTATACACGCTATCACACCATTGCCGAACGGCGAACGCCGGCGAAATCGCATTCCGGCAGAGGCAAATCATGTGGCAGAAATGACTTGCGGCGATTGCGGCATTCCCGCTGCACCACCGTTCGCCGGTCGCGCCGCGCCGGTATTACCCCGGTACGAATGATCCTCACCCTCGGGGGAAATCCCGTAAGACGGATTGGCAAACCGTCCTACAGGTTCAGTGATCTCCGGCCGCGCCGAGCCGGTATCGGCAGCTCCGTTTTCTTTTCGAGGGATGCGCGCCGCTGGGCGCGCCCCGCTGCCTCGCTTCCCTGTCGGTCTGCGGCAATCGCGGGCGAACCGGCCGGCGCCGCGGGCTGGACCGCATCCAACCGCGCCTCCGCTGCCTGGAGTTTCTCCTCGACCGTGGCCGCCTCGGCCTTCAGCGCCGCGCAGGTATCCTCGTCCGCCGCCTCCTCGGCCGCGTCGATGCGGGCCTCGATTGCCTGGAGTTCTTCCTCGGCTGCGTCGCCCTCGGCCCGAATCGCCGCGAGGGTCTCGTCGTCCGCCGCCGCGTTTTCGGCCGCATCCAGCCGCGTCTCCAGGGCGCGGCGCTTCTCATCGAGCACTTCCTGCGCGTCCCGGAGCGCGGCGAGACTCCCGGCGTCCGATCGCGTCGTGACGACCGTTCGCACCCTCCGGTCGGACGGGGTCGTCGTTGTCTTCACCGTCCGCGTGAGGCCGTCTTCCTTGCCCGCCGCGTCGCCGTCGACGTTTTCGGCCCATTCCCGCCGCGACCGTTCGCGGCAGTGCAGGCCCTCCAGGGCTTTCATCGCCGCCAGCGCCTTGCCCAGGCAGGCGGCGTTGCCGGTCCGCGGTTCCGTGCGGACCGTAGTGGTCGTCGTCGGATCGCCGCCGGCCGGTTCGCTCGTGACGACGGTTTGCGTCCGCCGATCGGCCCGGGACCGGTTCCACTCCCGCAGGGCCCGCTGGTACAGCGCCTCGTAGCGTGCGGCCAGCTTGGCGGTCATCCGCGGGGTGCCCAGGGCCTTGGCGGCGGCGCGGCCCAGCGGCCGCCCGCGGAGCCACTGGCAGACGGTCGACTTGGCGATGCCGAGCGCGGCGGCGATTTCCCGGTAGGAGCGGCCCTCTGCGGCGAGTTCCGCGGCGCGGGGGAGCAAGGCCGCCTTCTGCGCCCGCCGGGCGGCGAGGTGGGGATTGCCCTTCGGCGATGGTTCGGTTTTCATGCTTCGGTTCCCGATTGTGGTGGGGGGCAGCGGCGTCCCGTGGCCGGCCCTCCGGGGCCGCGGCGGGACCCGCTTTCTAGGTACCGTACTTATCGATATTTGTCCGTGTGTGTCAAGGTCCCGCCGCGCATGGTGCGCGGTCGAGGCCCCCGCGGCATGCAGCATATTCCGTGCCAAACCGCGCTCTAATATACAACTATAAATAACTATCGATACATAGGCACGCCTGACGGCGGGACGGCCGCGGGTCGCGGCCGCGCGGCTGCCGGAATGGCAGGTTTGGGGCGGGCCCGCGCCGGCCTGGCGGCCAAAGTTGGCAGTCCGCGCACGCCGCCTGGGGAAATAGCGCAGCCGACCTCGCGGCGGAAGAAAATATTTCCCCGGCACGAAAGAAGATCACTGAACCTGTAAAATTCAGTCGTCCCTCCGGGGCTGGCTGCTTGGATCGATTCCGGGCACTAACCGCCTCAAATCGTCATGGTCAATGACTCGCTGCGCGTCTTGTGATCCTTATTGGCTTGACCCTCGGCCGCGAAACCGACGGTTAGCGTGAAAGTGGTCCCCTTACCCAATTCGGATCTTGCCGTGATATCGCCGCCAAGCATCTTGGCCAGTCGCTTGCTGACGGCCAAGCCGAGACCTGTGCCGCCATGGCAACGATTCATGGATGAATCGACCGGCGAGAACGCTTGAAAAAGCCGGTCGAGGTGCTCGGGCCCAATACCTATGCCGGTATCGGTGACGGTAACCCGAAGACTTTGTCGGCCGCCGAGGTGAACCACGTCCGCATCCACCCGAACACCTCCTGCCTCCGTGAACTTGACGGCGTTTCCCAACAGATTGAGCAGGATCTGTCGCAACCGTACAGCGTCCAACTGGATGCACGCGGGCACGTCTTTGTGGCAGGCAACATCGACAGTAAGATTCCTTGCCGCGGCTGTAGCCCGAACCAAAGCCGCCGACTCGGTAACGACGTTTTTCGGAGAGCACCAAACGGCGCCGGCGCCAGGATGGTCGGATTCAGTTGTTGACAATTCCAAGATGTCGTCGATGATTTTCAATAAGTGCTGGGCGTTGCGAGAAATGACCTGTTGGCAGTCATCCAGGTCGCTCCTGCCGAAGTCACAGTGGCGCGGACATCCGCCGGCGATTATTTCCAAGTAACCCAGAATCGCGGTCATCGGGGTGCGAAGTTCGTGGCTCATGTTGGCCAGGAATTCAGTCTTGGCACGCGAAGCGGACTGGGCCAAACTGATGATCCGGCGTCCGATGGCGACGCGCATGATCAGTTCCGTAGGGTTATACGGTTTACAGATATAATCGTCGGCGCCCGCTCGAAGTCCTTCCAGCGTTTCCTCGGGCCCGGTTTTCCCGGTGAGCATGATGAAATAGATATAGTCGGGGAAACGGCCGGAGCGAATTTCGCGGCACAATTCTATGCCATCCATCCGCGGCATGTTCCAATCGGCGACGACGAGGTGGTACTGGCCGCCGGCAAGGACGCGCAAAGCCTCGTGTCCGTCGCGTGCCATCGTCACGTCGTAGCCCGCCTGCCGGAGCACCTTCTCGGCGATTCGTAACGAGATATCGTCATCGTCAACAACTAAAATCTTCATGTTATCTTTCTGCTCGTCTTCGTGGTTGGGAACCGTGTTCATCTTTCATCGGCGGCACACCCGATCGAACGTGGCGACAGAGATCCAGCAGTTCATGGAGTGACGCGCGGATCTCTTCTTCTTGGCGGTCGTCCTTCGCGGCGGCTTCCAGCCGGGCAGCGCAGGGCGTGATTGCTTGGAATCCGTAGCTCCCGGCAGCACCCTTGATCTGGTGGGCAGTCCGCGTCAGTTCTTGCCAGTCGCGACTTGCTGCCTGGGTTTGCAAGGTCTTGATGCGATCGGGCAGCTCCTGGACAAACATCTCGATCAGGTCACCGAGATCGGGATCGGCGGCCAAATGCGAATAGGCAAAGGCGGTGGGCGTGCTCGCAGTGCCCTCCTGGGTTGTCGGCTTTGACGAGTTGTCGCACGTTCGACCGCGGTCCGCCCAGTGCGCAACCTTTCCCAAGAGCTTCTGTCGATCGATCGGTTTGGTGGCGAAGTCGTCACAGCCGGCGTCCAGGCATCTTTGGCGGTCTTCGGCCATGGCGTGCGCGGTCAGTGCCATGATCGGGCCGGTATACCCCCGCTTGCGAAGCGTCCGCGTGGCGGTATAGCCGTCCATGACGGGCATCTGCATGTCCATCAGGATTACGTCGAAGGGTTGCCCCTGTTCCCGTGCCAAGGAAGCCTCTTTCACGGCAAGCTTGCCATTTTCGACCGCTACGACGGCGGCCCCGGCTTTCTTCAACAGGAAGCTGATCAGACGCTGGTTGTCCGGCCCGTCCTCGGCCAGGAGGACGCGGGCATGCAACTCGGTAGCGTCGCCGGCGGCCGGCGTCACGGAGGGCGAGACTGGTCCCACGGCGGCCTCCGCGTGCGCTACCAGGGGAATGCCGTCCAGTGGTCCTGGGTTGATCGCCACGCTGAAAGTGCTTCCCCTGCCGGGAATGGAATGTACCTCGATCGTGCCTCCGAGGGCCTCAACAAGACGCTTGCTGATAGCCAGCCCAAGCCCTGTGCCGCTGAACTTGCGCGCGGCCGAGTTGTCCACCTGGCAGAAGGGTTGGAAGAGCCGCGCCATTTGCTCCTCGTTCATGCCGATTCCCGTGTCGGTTACGTCGAACCGCAGGCGCTGCGACCCTCTGTCGCCGACCAGTCGCATGGCGACGCGCACCTTCCCCTGATCGGTAAACTTGATGGCGTTGCCCACGAGGTTCACCAGGACTTGGCGGAGCCGCAAGGGGTCGGTGAGTACGGTTTCGGGCAGGAGGCCGACCGACTCGACGCCCAGGAGGACCGACTTCTCTGCGGCGCGTACGCGCATCAGCGTTGCAACCTCTGCCAGCAGCGCGAACGGCGAGCAGCGGACCGGCTGGATCTCCATTTTCCCCGATTCCACCTTGGACAGGTCGAGGATGCAGTTGATCAAACCCAGGAGGTATTCGCCGTTGCGCTTGATCGTCCTGATGGCTTCGCTGCAATGCTCGGGGTTCCTCTCGATGCCGTCCTCGCTGAGCAGAAGGTCGGCGTACCCCAGGATGGCCGTCATGGGCGTGCGGATCTCGTGACTCATGTTGGCCAGGAACTCGCTCTTGGCGCGGGTCGCCGATTCCGCAACCTGGCTGAACTCCTCCAACGCTTTATTGGCCGACTCCAGTGCCGCAACGGTATGCCTGAGATCGTCTTCGGTCTTTTTCCGGGCGGTGACATCCCAGAGGAAGCCGCTGAGCTTTCGAGGACGGCCCACGTTGTCGCGGTACAGCTTGCCGCGCGCCATGATACAGTGAACGCTCCCATCGGGCCAGACCGCGCGGTACTCCGCTTCATACGGCATGTCCTGAACGAGCGTGCGGGCCAGCGCTGCCTTGACGGCCTTCTGATCTTCGGGAGGCATTACCGTGAAGAACTCGTCCGCGGTCCCCCTGAACGTGGCCGGATCGATTCCCAGCAGAGAACATGTTCGATCGCTGAAGCAGCGTCTGTTTTCCACACAATCCCAGTGCCACTCGCCCATCTCGGCGCCCTCCATGGCAATCTCCAGCCGTTGTTTGCTTTCCCGTAATTCTTCTTCGGCCCGCCTCTGCTCGGTAATGTCGCGGGCAACGGCGACGAAGCAGGCAACGTCGCCGTCCGGCCCCAGCACGGGCGTTACGGTCGCAATGTGCCAATGCCACGAGCCGTCGGCATGCAGGACGCGGTATTCCTGGTTCCGTGCAGCCTCCTTGGTCTTGATGATCTCCGACAGATTGGCCAAACAGGTGGGAAGATCGTCCGGATGGACAAGGGACTGGAAGGACGTTCCCAGCAGCGAGGACGGCTCGTAGCCCGTCATTTGTTTGCATGATGAAGAGAGGTAGGTAAAGACGCCGACTGGACTCAGACTCCAAATAAGGTCGGAGGAATGGTCGAGAATCAGGCGGTACTTCTCCTTGCTCTCGCGCAAGGCTGCCTCGGCCTCCTTGAACGAGGTCATCGTCACCGCGAGTTCGTAGATCGAGGGACGGAACACGAGCAGGAACTCCAACAGCAGAACCAGCAATCCCGCCCCCAGGATGACCAGTTCCAGGCTTTGCATCGATCCGATTCGCTTCTTGGCCTCCGCGTCGAACTGGAACGTGATCTGGTCCATCAGCTTCAGAAAGCGTACCTCATTGTACAGAAGCATACTCGCCGTGGCGTGAACGGCATCCGAGTCGAGTCGCCCTTCCTTCGCCTTTTCCAGCAGGTGATCCAGCGTGCGGGCCATGGCGGCATGGAAGGGCTCTATCTCCGCGAACATCCTCGCGATTTCCGCGGAGTTCTGCCGCGCCGGCAATCCCAAGTTCTCGTCGCCATGTTGCAGGCCCAGATGGGCCGTCTTCCACGCAGTAAAGGACTGGGAAAGTTCCTTGAGCCGGTTCATCTTCTCTTCGCCGTCCGTCGTGTGTTCCATCGCCAGGACGCACTTGGTTAGCCGCTGGCTCAGCATCCGCTGCCGGCCGGAGAGGTTGATCACCCGCGAGTCATCGGCGTTGCGGTGGATGGCATACAGCATGATGAATGACGAAGACAGGATCGTCAGCGCAATGCAAGCCAGGGCGATCCCATAGACGGCCTTCAGGTGCTGTAGACGCGTTTCGTTCATGGCGTGCCTACCGACGGCAAGCGTAATCTCTGTTGCAAGTAAAGTCCAGCGCATCGAATTCTGTGTCGAATTCTGCTGCAGCGAATTCTGCGATGATCTCAGGGTCGTACATGGGGATGCTCCACTTAGCACGCTGGAACGCGGCTTTGAGCAACGAGGACTTCGGCGGCCGGCGCGACCGGCCCAGACTCTCCTTTTCGGCGGCGCGATAACTCATCCAGCGACGCCATCCACCTCTCGATCTTTTGGAAGCACGACTCGATCGCACCGACCAGCGGCTCGATTTCCGTGATCGGCTTGAAGAGGCAGGCTTCTGCGCCCAGTCGCAACGATTCGAGCACGGTGGTCATTGTCACCAGGCCCGTCAACATCACGACCTGGATGCCCCCATCGAAAAACTTGATTTGCTTGAGAAGATCCAGTCCGTCGATCTGCGGCATGTCAACGTCCAGGATCAAGACCCGCTCATGGAAGTTGCGGAGTTGCTGAATGACCTGACAGGCGTCATTCAGGGCCGTCGATCGGTAGCCGCGCTGCTCCAGGCGCGCAGCGACGAGCGTCGTGATTTGCGGGTCATCGTCGACATGGAGAATCCGTCGTGGCATGTTCATAATTCACTCCCGTTCCAAGCAATTGGTATGGTGAAGGAGAACGTCGATCCCTTGCCAAGCTCACTCTCGATCAAGACCGTGCGGCCGTGGGCTTCCGCGATCTTGCGAGCGATGACCAGACCCAAGTGTGTATCGTTCATGGCTTGTCCACGTCTAAGTCCCTACGTTTTTTGTCCAGAAAGCGTACCGAGCAACATTCGGGCGTTGGCTAACAGGTCGTTCGGCCGGGCCGGCTTGACGACGTGGACATTGGCGCCCGCCTCAAAGCCGCGGGTCTTGTCCCGGGCATGGGATTCCGTCGCGACGATGATGATCGGCGTCGTCTCATACCCTGTGGACGCCCGAATGTGGCGGGTGAATTCCTAGCCGTCCATTTGCGGCATATTGACGTCAGTCGCGATCAAGTCGAACTGCGTCGTGATCGCCATTTCCAGGGCTTCGCTGCCGTTGATGGCTTGACGGACTTCGTAGCCACCGTTTTCGAGCATGAAGCCGTGTAAGTCCCGCACGGTTCGCGAGTCGTCGACAATCAGCTTTAGCACTCATGACCACCTGCCTTCCCTAGTGTCTCCATCTTGCGGATCGTGCAGATTGCCTGCTCCGGCAAGGGCCTTCTTGGCGGCATAGACCACCAAGGTGTCTTCGTCTTGGGCCAGGCACGTAAGTGCCTCCACCGCGTCGAGGCCTCCGATCCGGCCCAGACTCTTGGCCGCCGCACAACGGATCCAACTGTCCGAGTCCAACGCGGCGATCAACGCGGGAACTGCGGCGGGCGACCCGATTTCGCCCAGCGCGGCTGCAACCGTGGCAGCGACATTGACATCGGCCTCTCGTAAGGCGATCATCAGCGCAGCCATTGCCTGGCAACTGCCGATGCCGGCCAGCGTATCGATGGCGAACAGCCGCACATCCCTATTCGTGTCGGTCAACAGTCCACAGAAATGCCGAACGGCGGTTTCGCCCAGTTGCTTCAGCAGCAAACAGACGGCGTTTCTCAACGGGACATGGTCGCTGCGCAAGACCGGAAGTACTGCGCGGACCACCGGTTCGCCGCCGATTCGCGTCAGGGCATCCAACGCGGCTTCGCGGACGGCCGGCGATGGATCGGACAAGGCGCTGACCAACGGCGTTACCGCCGCCTCCTCGCTGCAGTCGCCCAGGTCTTCAGCCGCAAAGCGACGCATCGTCTCGTCCGGGGCGTGCAAGTCGGCTATCAGCGTCTCTACTGAACTCGACATCGTGTTCTCCTCGCCATCCTGCTGAATCCAGCAAGAGTAAAGTCACTCAAAACGCCACCACGGGGCCCGCCCCCGCGGAGCGATGACGGCATCAGTGACTTTGCTCTTGCTGGACTCATTATGAGATTGCCGGGGACCTACTCGCCGGTTTCTGATAAACGATCGTGCTGCCGAACTTGACGGGTTCGAATGCGGCGCTGATGCGGCCCACCGATTCGGAGTGGCCGAGGAAAATGAATCCGCCGGGCAGCAGGCTGTCGTAAAAGGAATTCAACACTTGTCGGCGCGAGCGATCGTCGAAATAGATCAGCGCGTTGCGGCAGAAGATGACGTCCATTCCCTGGTACTTCCGCATCGCCTGGCGATCGACCATGTTCACCTGGGCGAGCTTCACCATGTTGCGGATTTCGTCGCAGATCATGTATTCTTCTCGCTGTCGGGTGAAGTAGCGTTTCAAGTACCGCGCGGGAACGTCCTTCACGCTCCGAGCAGATTCCCCGCAGGGCCGTCGCCAAAACCTCGGTGTCGATGTCCGTCGCATGCAGTCCGATATGCCAGTGCTTGAAGTCGTCGTGACAGGCGTGCAAGATGATGGCCAGCGTATAGGCTTCATCGCCCGTTGAGCAAGCAGCGCTCCAGATGTTCAGCGTATGATGTTTGGAGTCGGCGGGATGCTTTGTGGTTGTACGAAGCAGGAAACCAAACGGTTTCGAATCTGCACCTTCAATTGATAGCACGCGATTTATCGAATCAGCGGTGCATCTTTATGCAAAGCGAAAAGTTGCAAGTGACTTGGCGCAGTGTGGTTACCGTGCGAAAAAAGTGGCCGCTCGATGCGGCTGCGGCGAAAACGCCTTGGAACTCCTGCCTTTCCGCCTCAAGCTAAGGTCACTCATGACGCCCCCACCGACGCAGGGTCGGCGGGGGCGTCGACAGCTTCCGTGACTCTACTTTCGCTGGACTCAGTACAACCCGCGGGGGCATTCGGTCACAAGGCGGAGTATCTTGCACTTTTGTGCAAAATTGGCGTTTTGCTTCGGTTTCCCCTTCCCGCTCGACGATAATAGCGACAATATCTCGGGGTTGCTTGGCGACGGCGTATCGCAATACTGCGCGATGACGCCACCGTTGGGGCCGATCACGACGCATACTGGCATAGGACCGGCAAGTCGTGCTCGCTGTTGCTTGAGGCAAGCAACAAGTTCCAGCAATGCCCATAGCCCCATGAATGATCACGCCCTGCCCAGCAGCGACTCTTTTGATCGCTTTCCGTTCGACGCGCCGTGGCGGACCGCCCTCTCGCTCAACCCCTTGGGGTCGCTGCGTCTGGAGGAAGAAATCCTCAGGATCCGAGCATCGGCCCATTCGTTTGCTTTTGTGGAGCGTCCGCTTCCCTCGAAGGTCTCACTGATCCAGTGTGCGATCTCGCTGGGCAAACACGTCATGGTAATCAACAGTCGACCGACGGTGCCGTTGGCTGCCTCCGCGACGCAGGGATGCGTCGCGGAGGCCCCCCTGACACGACCTCACCATCGCGATTCCCAAGGCAGCAATGGGGTAGCACCATGACCCTGGAACCCACGGTTTTTGTCGTCGATGGCGATGAGCAGGCTCGAACTTCCGTTTGCGCGTTGGTCAAGTCGATGGGCGTGCGCTCGCAGTCGTTCGCCTCCGTCGAGGATTTTCTGGCAGAATATCAGGATAGGCGCCCGGGTTGCGTGGTTACGGACTTGCGCATGCCGGGCATGAGCGGTCTCGATCTTCAAGAGCAACTGACGCAAAGACAATTCGACATCCCCGTCATCGTTCTGACCGCCTACGCCCGTACCGCAACCACGGTGCGGGCGATGCAGGCCGGCGCCCTGGCAGTGTTGGACCGACCGTGTGCCGAAGATGATCTATGGGAAATGATCCGCAAAGCCCTGGCCGACGACGAGGCAAGGCAAGCCGCGCAAGAGCAACGGTACGACTTGAAGGTCCGCTTCAGTCAACTCACCGATATTGAACGCAGAGTGTTGGATCTTGTGGAACAGGGGTATTCCAACAAGGCGATTGCGCAGGAGTTGGAAGTCAGCGTGAGGACCATCGCCAACCGGCGGAGCGACATCATGGACAAGATGCGGGCCAATTCCACCGCCGAGTTGCTGCGGATGGCATTCGAGGCGAATGCGCCGAAGTGATCCGTGGCCGTTTCGTTTCTGCCTCCCTGTCAACCTGGAGCCTTGTGATGGACGCGAAGAATGCAGCAGACAGCGGAGGAACCCCATCGCCTTTACTGTGGGATCCGGCCAAGTGCCACCACGCCTATGTCGCCTATTGTCCCCTGGCGATCATGGTTGTCGATGCATCTGGACGGCACGTGGAGGTCAATCCGGCAGCCTGTCGGCTTTCCGGCTACGATGAAGTCGAGTTGCTCGGCCTCTCCCTCACGGACCTCTTCGCCGCGGAGTCCCAGGAAGCGGGACGGCAGTTTTTTGCCAAAGTCCGGGAACTCGGCCGTGCCAGCGGCGAGCTGTGCTGGATTCGCAAGGATGGTTCGAAGCGCTGGAGCACTTGCGATGCGGTCAAACTCTCGGAGGACCGGTTCCTCGCTTTTTGCCTGGACATCACGCATCGCAAGCAAATCGAGGACGCCTTGCTCCGCAGCCAGATTGAGTTGCGAGCCATCTACGATCACGTGCCGGTGATGGTCTGTACGCTTGATAGCGACCGTCGCGTCAAGTACGCCAATCGTGCCCTGTGCGAGTTCGTCGGCAGGTCCGAGGAATCCCTCCGGAGCGACGGCGCCGGTGCAGTTCTCGGCTGCGTCTATGCAGCGGAAGACCCTCGGGGCTGCGGCCACGGAAGCCACTGTCCGTCTTGCCCCCTTCGCCTGGCGGTCGTCGATACGTTGCAGACCGGCACGAGCCATCGGGGCATCGCCTACACGGCGACGGTGGAACGAGGAGGTACGCGGCAGGAAATGGAGTGCCTCGCCGCTACCGCTGTCCTCCACAACGACAGTCCAGAGTTGCTGCTTTGCATGGAAGATATCGACGAACGCAAGCGGGCCGAGGAAGAACTTCAGCGCGCCACGGCCGCCTCCGAGGCCGCCAACCGCGCCAAGAGCGAGTTCCTGGCCAATATGAGCCATGAACTTCGCACCCCCATGACGGCTGTTCTGGGGTTTTCCGATGTGTTGCTCGCATCCCCTGAGTTATCTCCCGCGGAACAACGCGAATTCCTGGAGGCGATTCACAGAAATGGGAAAGGCCTGCTGGGACTGATCGACGACATTCTGGACCTGTCACGCATCGAGGCCAACCGATTGCCCTTGGACAAAACCGATTGCCCGCTACGGCCGATCATCGACAACGTCCTGTCGGCCGTAAAGGTCCAGGCGGAAGAGAAAGGGCTGAGTCTGGTCGTGGACTATAGGTTCCCCGTGCCGGAAACGATCCGTACGGACCCGGCACGCCTGCGTCAGGTGCTCGTGAACCTGGTGGGCAACGCGGTCAAATTCACGGACCAAGGCGGGGTTTGCCTTACGCTCGGCTGCACGCGCGCGGCGGACGGCGTCGGGCAAATGCAGTTTGCGGTTTCGGACACGGGCATCGGCATCCCCGCCGACAAGGTCGCAGGACTCTTCCAGCCTTTTGCCCAAATGGATACAACTTCGACGCGCCGCTACGGCGGCACGGGTCTCGGTTTGGCCATCTCCCGTCGCCTGGCCAAGGCACTCGGCGGCGACATTGAAGTCGCCAGCCAATTGGGCAAGGGAAGTACTTTCACCCTCACGATCGATGCCGGCCCGCTGGCGGACTCGCGCATGCAGCATTCAACACCGGTTGTGCCGGCCCTGGAAGAGCCCTTGCCCGAGAAGCCCGCGCCACTCTTGCACGGGCGGGTGCTGTTTGCGGAGGACGCGTCCGGCCTCCAAGCCCTGATTGCATTCCTCCTCAAGAGCATGAATCTGGAAGTGGACATGGCCGAGGATGGCCGCGTGGCCTGTAAAATGGCGGAAAAGTCGAAGAGCGAGGGAAGGCCCTACGATCTGATTTTCATGGACATGCAGATGCCGGAAATGAACGGCTATGAGGCCACGCGCTGGCTCCGCCAGCAAGGGTGGCAAGGTCCCATCGTAGCCCTGACCGCCTATGCGATGGTTGGCGACCGCGAGAAATGCTTGGCCGCTGGTTGTGACGACTACCTCGCCAAGCCGATGACGTCGCCGGGGCTGCGGGAGATAATTACGCGGTACATTCCCGGACAAGATGACACGACAGCCGCCCGGCGCGTCGATCCAACCGATGCGGCCCGGACCGTGTCGCCACCCGAGATGCAGGTAACAGCCTGCACGACCATCGACCAGCTTCGCGAGAAGTTCCTCCGTGGACTGCCGGAGCGGGCGCAGGTCCTGGAAGCTGCGTGGCGGGCCGGCGACGGCCAGGCGATCGCCCAGGCGGCCCACCAACTCAAGGGCACGGCAGCCGCTTACGGACTTCGCGGCCTTGCGCTGGCCGCGGAAACCGTTGAAAGGCTGGCGGACGGCAAGCGCATGCTGTCCGACCTTCAACCCGCCGTGGACGAACTGCTGAAGTGCTGTAGTCAGATGAAATCGCCGATCAGTATCCGGGCGTCAGGGCTTTGATCACCGCGTCGAAAGCCGGCTTGGGCTTGTCTTCACGGTCGAACAGCAGCGAATAATTCACGCGGCCTTTGACCGGATAGTCGTTCAACCAGGACCGGCCGTCGTGCGTGCCCCAGAAGCCGATCATCGTGATCGCGGGGCGGCGGACGATTGCCGCCACGATTTCACCGTAGCGTTTCGCCAGCTTCTCCTGCATGCCGGGTGGCAGCCCGTGGCGATACGGATCCGCCCCTTCTTCCGCCACGGCCATGTCCGCGCCGGCGGCATTGCGCGGCAGAAGATCGACATCCAGTTCAGACCCAATCCCTACCGCTTTGCCGCCTTCGCATCCGCCAACCGCTGCTGGATCCAGCCTTCCAGTTCGTCCCAATCGACCGGGGGCAACTGCGTACGGTCGGGCCGTAAGTTGGCGGCATTCTTAATATAGACATGGACGATCTCGCTGGAAGAGGCATCCGTATTCCAGTGCAAGAGGATGCGAATGCAGCGCCGCAAGGAACCGGGAACGTCCAATTCGTGATTGCACAACAGCGCCACGTCATACCAGCCCAATTGCCGGGCGGCCAGGGCGGGGAATTCGGCGTCCAGGTCCGGGGTCGTGGAAAAAATGGCGCTGGCCACATCTTCCGCCCGAATCCCGTTCTGGCGGATCATCATGGCCAAAAGTTCGCGCGTGGCCCGCAAAATATCCTCGCGGGTGTTGGTATCGGCGGTGGTCGCCCCTCGAACTCCACGACACGGCATGACGATCTCCCTCTCTTTAGACACCCCCACAAAGCAGCATTAACACGTCACGATGTTCGTTTCGCATCGTGCCCGGTGCCTGCCGCTTCCCTGTAGTGTACTTGGCCTGCCAATTTTGTAAAATGGCCTGATCGGCCTTTTTACGGTTGTAGAACTGGGCTTGCCCCGCTATACTTGCTGGTTTAAGCTCCAGCAACGACGCAGTTTATCATCCGGTAACCCGCTCCGGCGACCTGCCCGGGATGAGACGCCGTTTCAAGACCCGATCCGCAGCCTGGAAGGCTACGCTACAACGCAGCCTGGAAGGCTCCCCTGTAAAGGGGGCGTTTGAAGCAGCGTCTGGACGGGTTTTGGAGACATGTCGATTTTTTGCACCCAGTTTCGGGCCGCAGGCGGCCTCCCCGAATTTCATGCGTTTTCTGTTGATCGACCGAATCATCGACTTTCAACCGGGTGCTCGCATCACCGCGGTGAAATCCTTGACGATGGCCGAAGAGTACCTGGCCGACCATTTTCCCAATTTCCCGGTCATGCCGGGGGTATTGATGTTGGAGGCCATGACCCAGGCGGCCGCCTGGCTGATCCGCTTGAGCGAAGATTTCGCCCATTCCGTGATCGTGCTGAAGCAGGCCGCGAACGTGAAGTATGGCCAGTTTGTCGAGCCTGGCCAGTTGCTTACGGTCACCGCCGAGATTATTTCGCAGACGGAAACCGAGACGAAAGTCAAGGCCCAGGGCGCAGTGGACGGCCGGACGACCGTCAGCGGCCGCCTGGTGCTGGAACGCTATAACCTGGCGGACCGCAATCCGTCGGAAGCAGCTGCCGACGAGGCGATTATTGAGGAAATGCGAAACCTGTTGACGGTGCTGTATCAGCCGGGCCCGCCGGTGGTGCCCTCAACCGTTTGAGCCAGGAAGATTTGAAACAAGGGCCATTGAAACCGAGACCACGGAATAAACTTTTTTTGCGAAAATGATGCGACTTGAAGGCAAGACAGCGATCGTGACGGGCGGCAGCCGCGGCATTGGCCGGGCCTGCGTGGCAAGGCTGGCCGCCGACGGGGCGGCCGTGGCCTTTCTGTACAACTCCGCCAAGGAGGCCGCCGACGCGCTCGTTGCCGAGTTGTCGGCCCAGGGCCGACAGGTCCAGGCCCTGCAAGCCGACGTCCGCGACGCCCGGCGAGCCCAGGAAATCGTCGACAGTCTCCTCAATCAGTGGACGCGGATCGACATCCTCGTCAACTCCGCCGGCATCACCAAGGACGGCCTGACGGGCAGCATGACCGACGATCAGTGGCGCGACGTGATCGACACGAACCTGGCCGGCACGTTTCATTACTGCCGCGCGGTGAGCCAGCCGATGTTGATGGCGCGCAGCGGCAGCATCGTGAACCTCTCCAGCACGGCGGCGGAATTCGCTTCCCGCGGGCAGGTCAACTATGCGGCCAGCAAGGGCGGCATCAACGGCCTCACGCGGGCCCTGGCCAAGGAACTTGCCCCCCGCAAGGTCCGCGTCAATGCCGTGGCGCCCGGCATGATCGAAACCGATATGAGCCAGGTCGTGCGCGGCATCGCCGGCGACCAGATCAAGAGTGTGATTCCCCTGAAGCGGATCGGAAAGCCCGAGGAAATCGCCGCCGTGGTGGCCTTCCTGGCCAGCGACGACGCTTCCTACCTGACGGGCCAGGTGCTGCGGGTCGATGGCGGCCTGAGCCTGGGGGGCTATTGAGTGCGTAGGGTGGGACCAGCTTGCGCAGCAAGCGCCGGCCCACCATGACCGATACCGAAACCGTGGTGGGCCGGCGCTTGCTACGCAAGCTGGTCCCACCGTACGAGTTAGATTTCCCTGTTATCTTTGGAGAATGAGCGAAATGCCGACAAAGGACGAAGTGTACGAAAAGATCAAAGTCGCCCTGACCGACGCCTTGGGCGTGGATGAAGAGGACATCAAGCCGGAGGCCACGCTGGTGGGCGACCTGGGGGCCGAGTCGATCGACTTCCTGGACATCGTCTTCCGCCTGGAAAAGGCCTTTGACATCAAGATTCCCCGCAACGAACTCTTCCCGGAAGACGTGCTCACCGACCAGAAGTACGTGCAGGACGGCCGCGTCACCGACCTCGGCGTGGCCGAACTGCGGAAGCGGATGCCGTTTGCCAACCTCGACGAGTTCGCCAAGAATCCCGTCGTGCAGGATTTCCCCAACGTGCTGACCGTGGCCGACATGTGCCGTTTCGTGGAAAGCAAAGTGCAAGTCACGGGTTGAACTGATGCGCTGGTTCTGGATCGATCGATTCCTGGAATTCGAAAGCGGGCGGTACGCCAAGGCCATCAAGTGCGTCTCGTTGGCCGAGGACTACCTGCACGACCACTTTCCGCAATTCCCCGTTTTTCCCAACACGCTGGTCATCGAGGGGCTGGCGCAGACCGGCGGGCTGCTGGTCTGCGAACATAACCAGTTCACCGAGAAGGTGATCCTGGCAAAGGTTCCCAAGGTGCAGTTCTTCTGCCCCGCGCGGCCGGGCGACACGCTCACCTACACGGCAACGATCGAGTACCAGAATGCGGACGGGGCCGCGGTCAGCGCCACGAGCCACATCGGCGATCGCTTGCAGGCCCAGGCCGAGATCGTTTTCGCCCACTTGAATGCCCCCTGGCTCGGCACGTTCTTTTCGCCGGAGACATTCCTCTCGATGATGCGCGTCTTCGGGGCCTATCACGTGGGGCACGCGGCCGACGGAAGTCCGCTCACGCCGCCGCCGCGCCTGTGCCGGACCGCCTACCATGACAACGACGGGCAGCCGGACGACGACCTGCCGCAGGCCATGCAAGAAGGAGCGAAACGTTGAGACGACGTGTTGTCATCACCGGCGTGGGTATGGTCACGCCCCTGGGCGCCGATCGCGAAGGCGTCTGGAAGCGACTGCTCGCCGGCGAGTCGGGCGTGGGCTATACGACCCTCTTCGACGCCGCCAATTTCCCCACGAAAATCTCCGCCGAGGTCCGCGACTGGGACGTTTCCGACGTCGGCTTGAACCCTGACGACTGGAAGTACCAGGGCCGGCATACCCGTTTTGCCGTCGGGGCCGCCCGGAAAGCCGTGAGCGACGCCGGTCTCGCCGACGCCCCGCTCGATCCCACCCGCTTCGGCGTTTACACCGGCAGCGGGGAAGGCCCGCAGGACTTCGACCGCTTCACGGAAATGATGGTCGCCGGTCTGAACGGCGGCCCGAAGTTGGATATCGGCCGCTTCGCCCGGCGCGGCCTGGAAGTGCTCAATCCGATCGCGGAATTGGAGCAGGAGCCGAACATGCCGGCCGCGCACCTGGCCAGCCTCTTCGACGCCCAAGGACCGAACGTCAACTGTCTCACCGCCTGCGCGGCCAGCAGCCAGGCCATCGGCGAAGCGGTCGAGATCATCCGTCGCGGCGAGGCCGACGTCATGCTCGCCGGCGGCACGCACACCATGATCCATCCGTTCGGCGTCACCGGTTTCAATCTGCTCACGGCCCTCAGCACGCGGAACGACGAGCCCGCCCGCGCCTCGCGTCCTTTCGACCGCGATCGCGACGGTTTCGTGCTTGGCGAAGGGGCCGGCATGGTCGTGCTCGAGGACTTGGATATCGCCAAGGCCCGCGGGGCCCGCATCTACGGCGAACTGGTCGGCTACGGTTCCACGGCCGACGCCTTCCGCATCACCGACGCGCACCCCGAGGGGCGCGGCGCCATCAGTTGCATGCGGATGGCCCTGGCCGACGCCGGACTGGGCCCCGACGACATCGACTACATCAACGCCCACGGCACCAGCACCGCGGTGAACGACAAGGTCGAGTCGCTGGCCATCAAGCAGACCTTCGGCCCGCGGGCCTACAAGATCCCGGTTTCCAGCACGAAGAGCATGATGGGCCACCTGATTGCCGCGGCCGGGGCCACGGAGCTGATCTTCTGCCTCCTGGCCATTCGCGACAACGTCTTGCCGCCCACGATCAACTACGAGGTGCCCGATCCCGAGTGCGACCTGGACTACATCCCCAACACGGCCCGCGAACAGCGCTGCGACGTTGCCCTTTCGAACAGCTTCGGCTTCGGCGGACAGAACATCGCCTTGATCTGCAAGCGGTTCGAGGGGTAAGAGCCCACCAAGAGCATGTAGCGTAGGCTTTCAGTCTGCGTGCCCGTAGCGTAGGCTTCCGGCCTGCGTGCCCGATTTTGAAATAGCCTCTAAGATCGTTGTTTTCCTTCCCTCCCCGTTGCCCAGGAGTCCCGCCATGACGTTCGTTCGTTGTCTTGCCGCCTTGCTGTTGTCGATGTTCACGGCCACGATCTCGCTTGCCGCGCCCCAATGGAAAGCCCTGCTCGTCGATGGGCAGAACAATCACAATTTCAAGGCCACCACGCCGCTGATCAAGAAAGCCCTGGAGGATTCGGGCCTGTTCACCGTCGACGTGGCCACTTCGCCGAAGAAGGGCCAGGACATGTCGCAGTTCAAGCCGGACTTCGCGGCTTACAGTGTCGTGGTCCTGAACTACAACGGCGACGACTGGTCGGCCGAGACCCGCAAGGCCCTGGAGAAATACGTCTCCGGGGGCGGCGGGCTGGTGAGCGTGCATGCCGCCGACAACTCGTTTCCCAAGTGGAATGCCTACAACGAAATGATCGCCGTCGGCGGCTGGGGCGGTCGCAACGAGACGAGCGGCCCCTATCTTTATTGGAAGGACGGTCAGGTCGTTCGCGACTCTTCGCCCGGCAACGGTGGGACGCACGGCCCGCAGCATGCCTACCAGTTGGTGGTTCGCGAGCCGAACCATCCCGTCACCAAGGGTCTGCCCGAGAAGTTCATGCACTCGCCCGACGAGCTGTACAGTTTGCTCCGCGGTCCGGCGAAGAACGTCACCGTCTTGGCCACCGCGTATAACGACCCGAAGTACCACGGCAACGGCCGCCACGAGCCGATGTTGATGGCCATCGATTTCGGCAAGGGCCGGGTCTTCCACACCACGCTGGGGCACGACGCCCCGCAGTGCGAGTCGGTGGCGTTCATCGTCACCTTGCAGCGCGGCGCGGAATGGGCGGCCACGGGCAAGGTGACCCAGGAAGTGCCCAAAGATTTTCCCACCGCCGATCAGCCGAGCGTGCGGTAGGAGGGCAGCGCCACTTTGCGAAAAAACCGCAGTGGGTTGCGTTGCCAGCGATGCTATCAATACAAGGTGTTGTATATTTCTTGCTAAGTGGCGCAGCCCAAGTAGGAGGCTGTCTGGGAACCCCGTCTCCCTTGGAAACCGCAGAAAACGTAAGGCTTTCGCAACGCATAGTACTGAGTACTCAGTACTCAGTGCTACATGTTGTATCCGTTTGCCCTTTTTCAGCAGTCTCCTTGGAGGGGGGGCGGGGCTAAGGGCAGATCGGGGTGGGACCAGTAGCGGGGCATCGCGCAACGGGTCGGCTTTTGGCGAGCTCTGGTCCACCAACCACGACTTGAGGACACTCTATCGGTCTTTTCTACACGACATTCACGATAATTGGACGTTGCGCTAACCGGACGGTAACGCTAACCGGACGGTAAGTCGTCCTCTTCACCAAACAACGACGCGAGGTCACGGGCCCCATGTAGCACTCGGACGATCTCCACGGTCCCGACTAGGGGACGATAGAAGACGAGAATCTTCCGGAATCCTTTGACCTGCCAAATTCGCATGCCAGAAAAATCCGGCTTGCGACACTCGAACACACCGCCCAACTCGGGCGTTCGAGCGAGAACTCCGAAGGTCTCTTGTGCAGCCTCCAAGAAGCGGATCGCCGCCTGCGGGCTGTCCTTCTGGATGTAAGTAGCCAACTCGTCGAGGTCGTTGACGGCTGCTTCTCGCAGCAAGAATCTCGCGATTGGGCCTGGCGTCACTTCCAACCTCCGGGTTGATCACGCTGCCAAACCCGGCGTTTGAGTTCTGCCCAGTCCTCGGCAGTGAACTCGCGGGCCTCGCCACTTTCCAGCCCTTCCAAGAGGAGTGATTCCAGCTTTTCCTGGGCCTTGCGTTTCTGGTCGGATCGGATGAGTTCGCGGACATATTCGCTGGCAGAGGTGTATCCCCCCTCAGCCACCCGCCCGAGAACGTAATCCTTCAGATTATCCGGCAGGGCGATATTCATCGTTTCTTGACTCATCGGCATGATCCTCCAAGCTCATAATACGGCCAATGCCAGACTTTGTCAAACTTTGGCAGCCAGGCGCTCCTCGATCCACTCGATCAGATCGGCCAAGACCTGCTCTCTTTCCGATTCGTTGAGCACTTCGTGATAGAGCCCCGGATAAAGACGTAGCGTCTTATCCGTGGTCTCGGCCCGTTCGACGAGTTCCTGACTGGTTTCGACCGCCACGACGCGATCGGCCGTGCCGTGCAAGACGAGCAGCGGGGCGCGGACCTGTGCGAACGCGGCCCGTGCCAGGTCGCCGGCCCGCAGGATTTCCGCCCCGGTGCGGACGGGGAACCGGCCGTGAAACACCAACGGATCGTCGTGGAAGTGTTCGATGACCGCCGCATCGCGGGAGATGTTCCGGCAGCCCATGCGGACCAGGCGCAACCGCGGGAAAAGCAGGCTTCCCAGCTTGGCCAGGTGACGCAGCCAGGGAAAAAGGTCCTGGCGGACTTGCAAGGCCGGCCCACTGAGGATCAACCCACCGAGCTTGGGCTGGCGGCGAATACACCACGAGACGGCGATCAATCCGCCCAGGCTGTGCCCCAATACGAACGCGGGCTTTTCTGCGGCGCGTCCGATGACGCGGTCGAAGAAACAGTCGAGATCATCGACGTACTCGTCGAACGAACGAATCGAGCAGCGCGGGCCGTCGAGACTTGCCATGTCCGCGAAGGTCCATCACCGAGACGGCGTAGCCGCGGCGGGCCAGGGCCTCGGCCGTAGGCGCGTAACGGCCGCCATGCTCGATGAAGCCGTGGACCAACAGCACCTCGGCCCGCGGCTCGCCGCTGGGAAGCCAGCGCCGCTGGAACAGTCGTAAGCCGTCGCGGCCAGGAAAATAATCTTCAACCATTACAGCTTATGGAACTCGCGGATGATCGTCCAGGCTCCTCGGGCCGTGTCGGCGAACTCGAAGAGCTTCAGGTCGTCGTCCGTGATCACGCCCTCGTCGGCGAGAAAGGCAAAATCGATGGCCCGGTTCCAATACTCCCGGCCGACCAGGATCACCGGGATGTGTTGCATGCGGTTCGTTTGGCGGAGGGTGATGACCTCGAACAACTCGTCCACCGTGCCGAAACCGCCGGGAAAAACCACCAGGGCCATCGCCCGCAAGACGAAGTGGAACTTGCGAATGGCGAAATAACGGAATTGGAAACAGAGTTCCGGCGTGATGTAGGGATTCGGCGTTTGCTCCATGGGCAGAGCGATGTTCAGCCCGACCGACTGGGCGCCGACGTCCTGGGCGCCGCGATTGGCGGCTTCCATGATCCCCGGCCCGCCGCCCGTCATCACGGTGAAGTGCGGCTTGCCCTCTGCGTAGCCGTTCTGAGAGACCAGCCGGGCGAACTCGCGAGCGGAGTCGTAATAGCTGCTCTTGGCCACGATCCGCTCGGCCTGGGCCACGGCCCGTTGACAGGCGGCATTGCCGGGCTGTTCGGCCAAACGCCGCTGGGCCGCCTCCAGGCGGCGGCAGGCCTCGGCCGGTTCCACGATCCGCGTGCTGCCGAAAACGACGATCGTGTTCTGGATGCGGTAATCTTCCAGCGTCAGTTCCGTCTTGAGGACCTCCAGTTCCATCCGCGCCGCGCGCAGCCGGGGGCTGTTCAGGAAGTCGAGGTCTTCGTAGGCCAATCGATAACTGGGCGACTGGGTGATCTTCTTTTGGCTGTCTTGCGAATTAGTGGGCTGAGTCACGGTAACAAATCTCCAGGTCTGTAGGGTGGGACCAGCGACGGGGTACGGAGCACAGTTTGGTCGGCGAGTCCCGCCAGGAAAAACGTCCAGCCGTAGCTGGGGATGGTGGGACTCGTTTCACTCGGCCCACCCTACAATCTACAATTTCGTCCTTGTCAATAATAGCACGCCGATCTCCGCCGCTTCGACGATTACGGCGGCAACGGCGATTCCGGTCGCGGCAAGATACTTTTGCTCCCGACTGCGCTGGAAATAGAAAACCAATTGCAAGACGGCAATCACCGTCACCACGGTCGGCCGGTCCACGACGACGACCTGCCGCCGCGGTCGCGAAGCAAGTGCGCGCCACTGCGGGTCGAGCGGCGCCGGGCCGTCGGGCGCCGATTGCGGCGACTGGTAAGGATTTTCAGTCATGCGATCAGCCTACGGAAGTCGCCACCGTGTCGCAAGTCGCAGAATCCAAAACCAGTTCAGAATCCAGACCAACGTCAGGGGAGCGATCCAGACCGCGGCCACGCAGCGGCGCGCCGAGCGCCAGCCCACCGCCGCGATCCGCGACAGTTCTTCCAACAATAGGGTTAGCGGCATGAGCACCAAGACGGCCTGCCAACCGAGCACCACGCCGACGATCAGGGCCTCGCCCAGGATTTGATTTCCGGGCCTGCCCACGGGCGAGAAACGCTTGCCCAACCACTCGGCAACCAGGCCCAAGAGCAGCGCGGTGCCGAGTCCCAACAGACCATCGACCACGCCGCCCCAGGGATTGCCCGCCACTTCCGGCCCGGCGGGCAGGGGATGCAGCCAGGGCCAGATCGACGGCGCGACAAGGCCGACCAACAGCAGCGGGACGAATAGCCATCGCGGCGGCCGCTGGCCGTCCCAGTGGATCAACCCGGCAACGATCAGCGTACACAGCAGGCCCAGATGAAACAGGCAGATCCCCAGGGCTTGCGTCAGGGGATACAGGCAAGGCACTTCCTGCATGGGGGAAATGCGGCAGGGCAGATTGTGTCCGCGGTGGAACACCTCCACCACCAACAGCAGCAGGAACAGTCCGGCCGCGACGGCCTCGACCAGCGGATAGCGGAAGGAAATCGGCTGGCGGCAATCGCGGCAGCGTCCCGCCAGCCAGAACCATGCCAGCACGGGAATGTTGTCATAGGCGCGGATGGCATGCCGGCATCGCGGGCAGTGCGAGCCGGGCCAGGCGATGTTCATGCCGGCCGGCAAACGATAGACGACCACGTTCAAGAAACTGCCCACCGCCCCACCCAGGAACAGGAACCAGGCGGCTATCAACCAGCGTGCGGTTTCGAAGGAAAGAAGGTCCATGCGATGACTACTATTTCTTCCGTGAACGCATAAAGGGGAATTAGATCAGTCTCCGGACACCCCCAGTATACCAGTAACGTAGGGTGAGACTAGCGCGTCGGCCCACCCTATGTTTTCCCATCTTGTGGCATGCCGGAGGCTCCCGTGTTAAACTGGAACGCGATCCTGAAAACCCCCGGAGGTGCTCTCATGCGAATCGACAATACTCTCGCGCGGCGGAGTTCTCGCCGCGAGTTCCTCGCCCGATCGATGGCCGCGGCCGGCACGGCAATGTTGCCGGCGATCGTGCCCGCCCGGGCCCTGGGCCGCAACGGCGCGGCCGCTCCCAGCCAGCGGATCGTGCTGGGGGCGATCGGCAGCGGCCCGCGCGGACGCCACGATCTGGACTGTTTCCTTGCCCAGACCGACGTGCAATTCGTCGCCATCTGCGACGTGCGCAGAGACCGGCGTCAAGCGGTCAAGGCCCTGGCCGACGCCAAGTACGGCAACCAGGATTGCGCCGCGTATCGCGACATGTTCGAACTGTTCGGCCGGGCGGACATCGATGCCCTCTTGATCGCCACCGGCGACCGTTGGCACGCCTTGGCCTCGATCCTGGCGGCCAAGGCTGGCAAGGAGGTCTACAGCGAGAAGCCCTGCGGCATCACGATCGCCTTGTGCCAGACCCTGGATGACACGATGCGCCGCTACGGGCGGGTGTTCCAGGCCGGCACCCAGCGGCGCAGCGTCTCCAATTTCCAGGCCGCCGTCCACCTCGCCCACAGCGGGCGACTGGGCAAACTCAAGGCCCTGCATGCGTCGATCTACAACCTTGGCATCACCTACGACTGGTTGCCCGCCGAGCCCGAACCGCCGCGGGACGTGGTGGACTGGGACCGCTGGCTGGGGCCCGCCCCCTGGCGTCCGTACAATCATGCCTACGTGGACGGCGGCTGGCGCGGCCATTACGACTTCGATTCCGGCGCCAAGCTGCTGGACTGGGGCGCCCATACGGTGGACCTCTGCCAGTGGGCGAACCAGGCTGACGAGACCGTGCCGGTGGAGTACGAGGCCCAGGGCGGCACCGTCACGGCCCGCTATGCCAACGGCGTCAAGTTGGTCATGCGTCCCGACGGCTGGCTGGGGCTGGGAACCTGCCCCGTGCGCTTCGAGGGAGAAGAGGGCTGGGTCGAAACGGGCGACAGCGGAAAAGTGGAAGTCTATCCGGCGTCGCTGCGGAGCGAGTTGCGCGTGACGGCGCAAGCCGGGGGCCTCTCCGCCGCGCAGAACGTGCGGAACTTCCTCGACTGCGTGAAGTCGGGCGGACTCTGTTTCTCCCACTCCGGCGTGATGCGCCATTCGCATATTGCCTGTCACGCCGCCGCCCTGGCCTGGGAATTGGGCCGCAAGCTCACGTTCGACCCAGTCCGGGAGGTTTTCGTCGGCGACGACGAGGCCAACCACCTTTGCCGTCGCGCCCTCCGCGAACCGTGGCATGTTTGAAGCAGGAAATCCGAAATCCGAATATCGAAATCCGAAACAAATCCGAAAGATCAAATACAAATGACCAAGACAAGACGATATTCTGTGCTCCTTGCCGCGACGATCGCCGTCGCCTTGACTACCGCGTTCCTCCGCGCCGCGGATGCCCCGCAGGGTGCGACGACCAAGACGCTCGTTACCGTCTTGCGGTCCGACGCCGCGACCTTTGACAAGGCGCGGGCCTGTCAACAGTTGGCGGCCCTCGGTGACAAGGAGGCGGTGCCGGCGCTGGCGGCACTCCTGGCCGACGAGAAACTCGCCAGCCACGCCCGTTCGGCACTGGAATCGATCACCGACCCCAGTGCCGCCGCTGCCCTGCGCGAGGCCCTGGACCGGCTTCATGGCAACCTGCTGATCGGAGCAATCAATTCGCTCGGGGCCCGTCGCGACGCCCCAGCGGTGGGCGCGGTCGAGAAACTAACGCGCGACCGCACTCCGGGCGTGGCCGAAGCGGCCTGGGCAGCCCTGGGCCGGATTGCCACGCCGGAGGCGGTGGAGACGCTTCGCCGGGGCCTTGACTCGCACCCCGCGTCCGAACAACCTTCGGTCGGCGCCGGGAGAGGGGCAGGGCGTGAGGGTGGCTTGCGGCGCTCAATTCGCGCGGCGGTTGCCCATGCCAGCCTGGCCTGTGCCCAACAACTGCTGATCCAAGACAAACGCGCCGAGGCCGTCGCGCTCCTGGATCAGGTCCGCGCGGCGGACCTGCCCGAGCACATCCGTGCCTCGGCGACGTACGACGCGATCCTCGCCCGGCAGTCGACGGACCTCTCGCTTCTCGACGCGCAACTCAAGGCCGATGACGATGCCATGTTCGCCATGGCGGTCCGGGCGTGTCGGCGGATGCCGGGCTCCGAAGTTACCCGCACGCTGCTGGCCGAACTGGAGCGACTGCCGCCGCAGCGGCAGGCCCTCGTGATCGGTGTCCTGGGCGAGCGCGATGCCGCGGCGGTCCTGCCCGCGTTGCGGAAAGCGGCCGCTGCCGGTCCCCTGGAAGCGCGGGCGGCATTGAAGGCGATCGGGCGTATCGGCGATGAGTCCACAGCGGACCTGCTCGTGCATGCGGCGCTGGCTGCCGACGTTGGTCTGGCCCAGGCGGCACGGGAGAGCTTGTTGCTCACCAAGACCAGGGGCGTCGATGCGGCGCTGGCGGCCCGTTTGAACGCAGACGACCCCAAGGACCGTATCGTGCTGCTGGACATCCTCGGCGAGCGCGGGGCCTTCTCCGCCTCGGCCGACGTGACAAGGGCCGTCGTCAAAGCGGCCGACGAGCCGGCCGAGGAGGTCCGTTTGGCGGCAATCCAGACGTTGGGGCGAATCATCGGCCCCGCAGATTTTCAGCTCCTTGTCGGTCGTCTGCCGAGCGCCAAGTCGCCCCGCGAGACGGCCGCCGTGCAGGATGCCCTGCGGACCGCCTGCAACCGCGTGCCCGATCAGGATGCGTGTGTCCGGAAGCTGTGCGATTGCCTGGTCCGGGCGCCGTCGGCGGATCAATGTTTCCTGCTGGAGTTGATCGGTCGGATCGGCGGCCGCGAGGCGCTGAAGGTTCTCGCCGCACGGGCCCGCGACGGCAGCCCGGAGATCCAGGATGCGGCAACCCGCGTGTTGGGCAATTGGATGAACGTCGATGCCGCCCCAGTGCTCTTGGATCTGGCCAAGACGCTCGGCGACGTTCGGCTCCGGACGCGGACCCTGCGCGGCTATCTCCGCATTGCCCGGCAACTCGACCTGCCGGCCGAGCGGCGGCTGGCGATGTGCGAAGAGGCCTTTCAAGCGGCCCAGCGCGACGAGGAGAAGCGGCTGGCGGCCGAGGTCGCCCGCATCGTGCTCCGCAAGGGCGCCAGCGGCGCCCTTGCCGAGCGGGCCCGGGCGATCATCGCCAAGATGCCGCGCAAGAACGGCCCGCTCTTCGACGGCCGCACGTTCGCCGGCTGGGAAGGCGACACGCAGAAGTCGTTCCGCATCGACGACGGGGCGATCGTCGGCGGGAATCTGAAGGCCCCCGTGCCGCGGAACGAGTTCCTCTGCACCAGGGCGTCCTATTCCAACTTCATTCTGCGTGCCGAGTGCAAGCTGATCGGCCCGGCCAACGGCGGCATCCAGATCCGTTCGCAGCGCGTTCCCAACAACCACGAGGTTTCCGGCTACCAGGCCGACATGAGTGCGGACCCCGACGGCGGGTACTGGGGGTGCCTGTACGACGAATCACGCCGCAATCGAGTGCTCGTCAGGCCGGACCGTGCGCTGATCAAGAACGTCCTCAAGCCCACGGACTGGAACCAGTACGAGATCCGCTGCGAGGGGCCGCGGATCCGCTTGTATCTCAATGGAGTGCAAACGGTGGACTTCATCGAGAAGGACGACAAGTTCTCGCAAAACGGCATCATCGGCCTGCAAATTCACGGCGGCGGGCCGAGCGAGGCCTGGTACCGGAACATCACGATCGAAGAGCTGCCATGAAAATAGACTGCGGCCCGACCAACCTGACAGCACTTAAGGCGTAACATCATATTGTGCGAGCACCCGTTGTATCAATAGACCTAGGAGATCCCAATACAGTATTGGGACGCCCCCAGTCATGAACATTGTGACCGAGGCGTACCAGGAGGATCTTGCCGCTTGGCAGGAGAATGGCTTCCCCTTTGTAAACCATTCTCGCGCCAACCCAAACATCGTTTCTTTCCTTGCAGATATGCAAGCCGTAGTGGCCAAACGTTCCGACCACCGGCGCGGGGTTGGCGGAGCGGCGGAGGGCTGCCTTACGCAGCCGTAGCGACCAAACGATTGGACAGTCGCCATTCCAGCAAATAAAGTGAGTTGACACTGGCTGAAGGAGAACCTCATGAGAACCAATCGACGCAAATTCATGTTCTCCGCGGTGGGCGGCGCCGTGGGCGGACTGGCCGCTACTGCCGCCGCTGCCGCCGCGCGTGCAAAGACAGGCGGCAACAACCCGGCCGTTGTCATCATCCCCGAGCGCAAGGCGCCCCTGTTGGCCGAGGCCGACGTCGTAGTCTGCGGCGGCGGCACGGCGGGCATCTCGGCGGCCTGTTGCGCCGCGCGGCACGGGGCGAAAGTCATCCTCCTGGAACGCTGGCCCAGTTTGGGCGGCATGGCCACCAACGCGCTGGTCAATATCTGGCACACCAGCGACCGCAGCAAGCAGGTCATCCGCGGCTTCGTGCAGGAAGCGGTGGATCGCGGCGGGCGGTTCGTGCGGCGAATGGCCGATTACCCCCGCCGTCCCGAGACGCACGAGTTCGACTCGACCGGCATGCGCGTGATGTTCCACCGCATGCTCAAGGAGGCGGGCGTGCGCGTCTTCTGCAATCTCGCGGCGATCGAATCAGTCGGCGACGGCAATCGCCTCCAGGCCGTGCTGGTGGATACCAAGACCGGCCGCAAGGCGGTGCGGGGGAAGATCTTCATCGACGCGACGGGCGACGGCGACGTCGCGGCCAATGCCGGTCTGCCGTTCGACTTCGGCCGCGCCGGCGACGGCCGCGTGCAGGGCATGACCATGATGTTTCGGCTGCGCGGCCTGGATGCGGCACGGATCAAGGCCCATCCCCAAGATGCCCGGCGCGTGTTCGAACTCATGAAGAAACTCCGCGACGAAGGCAAGTTCCCGCAGTTCCTGGAAATGGCCGCCCGCTCCTACCTGACCAGCCCGCGTGACGGGCTGGTGTCGTACAACATGTGTCCCGTGGCCGGCAATCCGCTGGCCGAGGAGGAACTGACGCGGCTTGCCGCGCAAGCCCGCGAGCAAGTCTACCAATACGTGGACCTGTGGCGGGCGGAGATGCCCGGTTTCGAACATGCCGACGTGGAACAAATGGGTTTCGCCCTCGGCGTCCGCGAGTCGCGGCGGATTCGCGGCGTCAAGACGCTCGACGCGCAAATGGTCGTCAAGGCCGTCAAGCAAACCGACGCCATCGGGCACGGCTTCTGGATGATCGACATCCACGATCCCAAGGGCACGGGTCATACCACGTGGGTCGAACAGAAGGCCGAGATGATGCCGCCCGCGGGCGACAGCTACCACATTCCGCTCGGCATTTGCCTGAATGAGCGCATGCCGAATTTGGCCGTCGTCGGCCGCTGCATTTCCGCGACGCACGAGGCGCTCGCCTCGGTGCGTCTGCAATCGCACTGCATGGTGATGGGCCAGGGCGTCGGCACCTGCGCGGCCCTCGCGCTCGAGCAGGGCGCGAGCATGACGGACGTGGACATCCGCAAGTTACAAGCCACCCTCCGTCGTGACGGCGTATACTTGGAGAACGTCCCTTGAAACACACCGGCAAACCTATGAGGATCCAGCCATGACAAAACACGATTGGTTGACGCCATGAATGCATCCTCCCGAGCCCGTCGTCGCTGTCGCCGCCTGAAATGCCGCGGGTTGCTGAACATCTTGGTCGTCGCCTTGTCCGCCCCCGCCTTCGCCGCCGATGCGCCGTCACATCCTACGGTACTCGCCGGGCCGCTCGCCGTGGAAGGCCGACAACCAGTAACGCGCGTCGCGGAAGCACGGCCCGAACGGCCCCTGCCGCGGGTCAAACGCGTCGTCTTCGAAATGTCGCCCAAGCCGTTTGCCGACATGCAAGAGGAATCGATCCGGCGCGTCTGCCGCGAGGTGTTTCGTCAATGGGCCGCCCTCGTTCGACAGGCAGACTCCGTGGCGGTCCTGCTTTGGACTGCCGACGGCTCGGAAATCCTCGAGTACCGCGGACGCAAAACGGACACGATCGAATGGGCCTGCTACATTGGACTGCCGAATCCCAGGCAGCCGCTGCCGCGCGACCGAGAGAAAAAAGCCCTGCACAGCGGGGCCTATCTCTACCGTCCCGATCCGCCCGTAATCACCTATGGCGACCTAGCCAAGATCGTCCGCACCTTCAAGCAGGTCGGCGGCGACATGACCGGCAAGCCGATCCAGGTTGGCGCCACGTTCGACCCGGGCGGCGAATTTGCCCGTTCGCCCTTCAAGTACGAGAAGCATAACGAAATCTGCCTGGGCAGCACGATGGGCAAAGGCAGTTGGGTCGCTTGCCATGCCACGCTCCATGCGGACCACGAATCCTACGCCGGCTTTCCCCACGGCATTCCGGAAGGGACACCGCTGGGCACGTTCCTCGGGCGGCAGTGCCAACACTTCCTGACCGACCTGGGGTTCGACTACGTCTGGTTTTCCAACGGCTTCGGTTTCGGCCTGGAGACCTGGAAGACCACCGGCCCGCTTTTTGATGGCCGGCGTTTCGACGCTAGCCGGGGCGCGGAAGCCCGCGAGAAGATCCTCGAGTTCTGGAAACTCTTCCGCGCCGAGTGCCCGACCTTTCCCGTCGAGACCCGCGGCACGAACATGGTGACGGGTAGCGATCTGGCCTCGAATGCCGTGCCGCTGACACGGATCTATTCCAGCAAGTTCAACATCGTGCCGCCGCCGAACTCGCCTTGGGCCGCGCTGAACGGTGATTTCGGCCTGGAGATGGTCGGTTACATGAGCCGCATTGCCGAGTTGCCCGCGGGACGCGGCTTCCCGTTCCGTTATTACGTCCACGATCCCTGGTGGCTCAACAGCCCCTGGCTGGACCGCTATCGGCGCGAGCCGCACGACATTTATCTGCCGCTGGCGATCGGCCGCATCAATGATCACGGCCAGGTCGAGACGCCCGATTCGGTCGCCCTCCTGACGATCGACGACTCGTTCGGCCGCATGCCGGACAAGTGCCCCAACGAAATCATTCCGCACGTCCTGGCGGCCCTGGAAGACGCCCCCGACCGGCCTGGGCCGCTCGTTTGGGTCTATCCGCTGGAAGAGTACGAGACCATGACGTTCGCTTCGCCGGCACGGCTGGAGGAGCCTTTCTTCGGCGATTGGTTCATGCGTGCGGCGGTGAACAACACGCTGCCGTTGTGTACGGTCGTCTCGTCGCGGAATTTCCTGGCGTCGATGGTTGACGGCATGTCGCATTTGTACGACGAATCGATCCTGATCGCTCCCGTCCCGGACGCCGGTTCCGCGCTGGCCGGGGCCTTGCTCCGCCACGTCGAGTCGGGCGGGCAGACGCTGCTCTACGGGCCGCTGGACCATGCGGGCGAAGACCTGCTCCGTGCGCTCAATCTGCGGCTTGCCGAGCCGATTGCCGGTCCCCTCAAGGTCGATGTGCGGGTGACCACGGATCGGTTGACCCAGGGCGTGCTGCCCGATCGACTTCAGCATCGCGAACTGATGTCAGCCGGCGGCTGCAAGGAGGTGCTCCGCAAGACGGCCGATCCGGATACGCAGATCATTGCCGTTGTGTCGAACGATCAGACGCAACGCGTCGCCGCGATCTGCCGGCGAGCGGGGAACGGCGGGGCCCTGGCCTGGGTCCGCGGCACCAACTCCAACAGCTATCGTGGCGGCCATCTGCTCACGCCCGAAGACCCCCGGCAGTGGTTCCAAGGCGACCTTCTCATGCGCTCGGCGCTGGCCGCGTTGGGTAGCCGCATCGTCGTGGTGAAGCATCGACCCGAGCAGCGCAGCCCGGTCCTGAGCATCGCGCGGCACGACAACGGCTTCTTCCTGTCGGGCTACACGCCGGACACGACCGTCGAACTGCGCTTGCTCCTGCCGCAGGGCGCGCCGCTGCTGACCGGCATGGAGGCGGACATCGTCGACGGGCACGCCGCCTACCGCATGCCGCGGGCCTGGCATCGCGAATGCCGCGTCTTCGTCAAGCAGCCGCAAGGCGTCGTCTCCTGTGTCGAGCAGACGGCGGAAGAGATCGGCCTGCATCGGCGGATCCGCATCGAAGGGCTCCAGGACGCCATGGTCTGCTTCTACCCGGAGCGGCTCGGCAAGGTGACCTTTCAGCCCAATCCGCAGCCCCCGTTCCTCGAGGGACCGTTCCTCGATGCAATGACGCACGACGATTGCTGGGGCCATTACCGCACCGCCGCGCATGTCACCGGCACGTTGTTGATCTCGTGGTGAAGAAGAAGGGCCCGTCGCAGTTCCGCCAGTTCCTCCCAATCCAAGACAATCCCCATGTCTTCGACCACTCGACGCATCTTCTTTCAAGGACCATCCATGAAACCACTGCCGTTGAAGGCAACGAGTACAACCCGATCTTCCCTAATGGCGACATCCGCGATGGCCGTGACACTGTTGCTACTCCTTTCCCGAGGCGTTGCCGCGGACGACGCGTATCCGCAGCCGTATGCCGTGGCACAGCTCGGCACAGCGGGTCAGTTCGGCCTGGTCGAGGCGTCGGGCTTGCGGTGGCTGCACTTGAGCAGCCGCCATGGCGATCTGCCCGTGCCCACGACCTCACGGCAGCAGACCGCCGCGGTGGTGGCCGACCTCGCCAAGGACGGACGAAACGGCTTCGTACTCGCCTTCCGCGAGAACGGGCCGGCCTTGGCGTGGTACCGTAAAACCAAGACCGGATGGGACCGCTACGTGATCGAGAAGGACTTCCTGCCGATTGAAGCGGGCGGAGCGGTCTGCGACATCGACGGCGACGGATACCCGGATCTCGTCTTCGGCGGCGACTGGCAAAGCAACAAGATCTGGTGGTGGCGGAATCCAGGCAAGGATTGGAAGCCCGACGTGCCCTGGGAACGCCACACCATCAAGGTCAGCGGCGCCACCCAGCACCACGACCAATGCATGGCCGACTTCAAAGGCACGGGCAAACCGCAGCTTGCCTATTGGAACCAAAACGCCAGGGCGCTGTTCGTCGCCGATATCCCGGCCCATCCGCGGCAGGTCGAGCAGTGGCCCGCCGAGCGCGTGTACTCCGGCGCCACCGAGAAGTCCGGCCCCTATCCCGAAGGCATGTCGGCCTGCGACATTGACGGCGACGGCCGGCCCGAGTTGCTGGCGGGCAATTCCATGTTCAAATACGTGGCCAAAGGCAAATGGTCCGTGACGAAGATCGGCGACATCGGTGGCCTGATCTTCGCCGGCCGGTTCATCAAGGACGCCAAGTATCCGCAGATCGTCATCGCGCCCGGCGACGGCTCGGGACCGGTGAAGTGGTACGAGTGCCAAGGCCGTCCGCTGGACTCCAAGAGTTGGATCGGGCACGACCTGGTCGGGCGGACGATGATCCATCCGCACTCGCTCCAGGTGGCCGACATCGACGGCGACGGCAATCTCGATATCTTCGTCGCGGAAATGGCCAAGTGGAGCGAAGGCAAGAAAGACCCCGACAATCCCCAGGCCCAGGCCTTCATTTTCTACGGTGACGGGAAGGGCAACTTCCGCAAGACCGTCTTTGCGACAGGCCTGGGCTTTCACGAGGCCCAGGTGGCGGACCTCAATGGCGACGGCAAGCTCGATATCCTGAGCAAGCCTTACAACTGGGATGCGCCCCGCGTGGACGTATGGCTCAACCAAGGGCCGGTGCGGGCCGCCAAGGCCGCCGGTGGAAAATGTTCCGCCGGCCAAGGACCGGCGAAGCAATAACTGTCGTGTTTTCCAAAGTAGCCCGCACACTCGGTGTGCGGAAAACGGCACACGGCGTGTGCCGGCTACTATATTGTTGCGACACTTATTGATTCGCCGGTCCCAACCCACTCAGTAGGACGGATTGGCAATCCGTCCTGGAGTTCGTCTTGACTCGCATGCCTATAATTAGAGGAACTCTTCAGAAAGGAGATTCCCATGGCGAAACTGCTGCATATTCTGGCCAGCCCCCGAGTCGAGTCGTATTCCACGCGGGTGGCCAAGGCATTTCTGGATTCGTACCGGCAAGCTCGGCCGGAGGACCGCGTCGAGGTGCTGGACTTGTTCCAGGCCGACATCCCGCCGTTTCACGCGCCGCAGGCCAAGGCCAAGTATGCCGTGGCGGCCGGTCAGGTGCCGCGCGACGAGGCCGAGGCCGCCTGGCAGCCGGTCGTCAGAACCATTAACCACTTCAGGGAGTTCGATAAGTACGTGCTTTCCAGCCCGATGTGGAACTTCGGCATCCCCTATCGGCTGAAGCAGTACATCGACGTGATCGTCCAGCCGTCGCTGACGGTGGCCTTTTCCCCCGAGAAGGGCTATATGGGCCTCGTCACGGGCAAGCCGTTGATGCTCATTCTGGCCCGCGGCGGCGTTTATTCGACGGGCGACCCGCGTGAGACGTTCGATTTCCAGGAGACGTACCTGCGCGGCATCTTCGGCTTCATCGGTTTCACGGACATTCGGACCGTCACCATCCAAGGCACGATGCAAGGGCCCGAGCAGGTCGAGGCGGCCACTCGCAGGGCCATCGCCGAGGCGTCCAGCGCGGCGGAGGAATTCGCCGGAGAACTGGCCATGCAGGCATGACGCATGGTTAGAGGCTATTTCAAAATCGGGCATGTAGCGTAGGCTTCCAGCCTGCGTGCCCGATTTTGAAATAGCCTCTTATTCCTGCGAGACGTGCGCGCCCTTCTCCGCGACCGATCGTTTCATGAAGGGTACCAGGAAGGCAAGACAGAGCGCGACGACGGCGAATGCCAAAAAACAGTCGAAGTAGGCCAACGACGCCGCCTGTTGCCCGCGGACGTTCGACAACATTTGCAGCCCCATGCGGTCAGATAGATTCGCATCGCCCGTGCTCCGGAAGAAGATCTCCTGAAACTGTTTCGCATACAGATTCACGGGCTGATGGAAATGCGTGAGCCACTCGTTCAGCCGCAAGGTATGAAATTGCTCGCGCCGTTCCTCGAACGTCTGGGCGCAGGACGTGCCGACGCTGCCGCCTTCGTTGCGCAACAAGGCGAAGAGCCCCACCGCGGCGCCGCGCAACTCGCGGGGGACATACATGAACGCCGCCACGTTCAAAGGCGCAAAGAGCAGCGATAACCCTAGGATCAGCACGACCCGCGGCCAGACCACCTGCCAGGGACTGATCGATAAGTTCATCTGGGACATCCAGAAATTCGCCACGGCAACAACGAGGAGACCGATGACGATCAGCCAGCGGCCGTCCAGGCCGCGCCCAAGCAGGATTCCGACAATCGGCAAGGCCACCACCGCGGAAATGCCGGCAGGCGACAGCACCAGGCCCGAGGCCAAAGCGTCGTAGCCGAACAGCGATTGCAGCAGGCCGGGCAGCGAAGTGGTCGCGCCCAGCAAGACGGCGTAGGCGGAAAAAATGAGAATGCACGAGAGGGCGAAATTCCGTTCCAGCAAGGGGCGGAAGTTGATGATGGGGTTCGTTTGGCGCGTCTCCCAGACGATCAGCCCGCCTAGCCCGAACACGAAGAGCAGGGCCAACGTCTGCACGCGCCAAAAAGGGTCGCCGGACCAATCCCACTCTTGCCCTTTGCTGAGTACCACTTCCCAGGAAGCCATGGCGATGACGAGCAGACTCAGGCCGATCGTGTCGAAGCGGACCTCTTGCCTGCCGGCCGCGGCCGTTTCGGCCTTGAGATAATCGGGATCTTCGACGAGAAAGTAACAAGCCGCCAGCGCGAGCAGCCCGACCGGCAAGTTGATGTAGAAGATCCAGCGCCACTCGTATTGGACCGTGATCCAACCGCCGAGCGTGGGACCGACGACGGGCGCCAACAGGGCCGCGACGCCGAAGAGGGTCATGGCGGCCCCCTGCTTTTCCTGGGGAAAAGAGTCGATCAAGATGCCTTGGCTGGAGGGCTGCAGACCGCCGCCCGCCAGACCCTGCATGGCGCGGAAGAGGATGATCTGCCAGAGGCTGGTCGCCATGCCGCAGAGGCCCGAACTGATCGTGAACACGGCGATGGACAGCAGGAAATAGTTGCGGCGGCCGAGGCGGACCGCGAGCCAACCGGAGATCGGCACGATGATCGCGTTGGCGGCTAGGTAGCTGGTGATGACCCACTCGGCGTCGGAAGCCGCGGCCGACAATCCCCCGGCGATGTAGCGCAGCGAGACGTTCGCCACCGTCGTATCGAGCACCTCCATGAAGGTCGGGATCACGACCACCACGGCGATCAGCCAAGGGTTGATCGCCTTGCGAGCCAGGGGGATCGGCAGGGCGACCGCACTCATGGCCTCGGCTCCGGAGGGCAGGGCCGCATCGACGGGCGCCGTCGCTTCGTGACGGCGCCCGTCGACGCCACCCTACGGTATGACCTGTGCGCGAATCTCCTGGAATCATGCATCGCTATTTGGCGGGCGACTGTGCCACGTAAGGCTGAAGGAATTCGCCGGCATGTGGTCCCGTCGGCTTCTCCTTGATATCGACGTAGGGCGTGACGGAGAGACCGATGAACAACGGGGCCTGGGCGGGGTCGTAATCGTCCAGTTCGATGCGCACGGGGAGCCGCTGCACGACTTTGACGAAATTTCCGGTCGCGTTCTCCGGTGGCAACAGCGCGATCGTCGATCCGGTGCCCATCGTGAATCCGGAGACGTGGCCCTGGAACTTTTTCCGCCCGCCATACATGTCGGCGTACAGATCGACGTGCTGCCCGATGCGGAGGTCGGCAAGTTGCGTCTCCTTGAAATTGGCGTCGACCCAGAGGTCGTGGATCGACTGCAGGGCCATCACCTGCTGGCCGGCTTGAACGTTGTTGCCCGGATTGACGTTGCGGCGGCTGACGACGCCGTCGATTTCCGCGAAGACGCGGCAATAACTGAGATTGAGATTGGCCTGAGCGAGGTTGCGCTCGGTCTGGAGGACCTTGGCCTCGGCCTGTTTAACGGCGGGCGCCTCGCGGATGATCTTTTCATAGATGCGATCGATGTTCCCTTGCGGGTCGCGGTGCATGAATTGTTCGATCATTTTCCTCGGCGTCAGGTCGTAGGAAGAGGCCTCGACGCCGAGTTGAGCGGCCGCCTCCAGCAACTGCGCCTGCGCCTGGCGGACACTGGAAAAGGTCTCGTCGAGATCGGCGGGCACGTCGGTCAAGTCCTTGCCGTCGGGCGGCACGGCCGGCAGTCCAAGCGAGACCCGCGTCTGGTAAACCCCTTCCAGCGCCTGCTTGACCTGGGCCTTGGCGACCCCCAACGCCGAATGCGCTTGATCATATTCCTCCTGCGAGACGGCATGCGCGCCGACGAGTTTGGCGTCCCGGTCGAAGGTCACTTGCGCCAGCGCCATCGTAGCTTTTTGGGATTCGAGCGTCGCCACGTTGGCCCGTAGCAAAGCAATCTGATTATCGACCTGCTCGATAGCGTGTTTAAGATTGAAACGCAGGCTGCGGGCTTTTCCGACGGCGGCTTTCGTCGCGGCCGTCGCCGCCACGCGGTCGGCCTTGGCCGCGGCGACGGCCGCGGCGGCGATATCGACCTGTACCTGGTAAGGGATCGGATCGAGTTCGACGAGGACGTCTCCCTTGCGGACTCGGTTGTTGTCATCGACACGGACTCGCACGACCTGCCCGAAAACCCGCGGGGCCACGAAGGTCACGTGATCGCTCACGTAGGCATCGTCGGTGGAAACGGTGTTCAACACCCGAACGAGCCATGGGATGCCGATCCACAAGCCGCAGAGCAGGATCAGCAGGCCGCCGCCAATAGACAGGATTCGGCGCCACGGCAAGCGATGCGCCGGCGGGCGATGGGACGGCAAGCTACTTGGCGGCGGGGAAGGGGCGGTGGCCGGTGCCCGTGGCTCGGGTTCCTCGGTGAGCACAGCGATATCGGAATCGCCATTCGACATGCCCGTTTCTCGTAGGTGTAGGAAGAGTTGGCAGATATCGCGCAAAATGCTTGTGGAATGCTATGCGTGCAAGCGAGAATCGGGCAAGGGCGGTGACGCGGGGAAGGAAAAAGAATAAGCAATCGATTTCGATTGGCTCACGCGGTCCACTCGCATCCGCTGCCGATCTCCTTAGGGATTTTTTTGCGACTGTTATGGCACAGGCGATAGGCCACGGCAAGAAATCGCGAAAACGCGAAATCCCCGAAGAAATGTAATATGTACTTGACATAATGTATTGTGTGACGTACAATATGTCTGTCTTGAATAACACTTCTTCGACCGATGCCTGCGGGTGTCAGAAAGGGATAATTCCATGCCTATGCTGTACAAAGAAGGACTTTACTGGATCGTCTTGCTGGCTGTCGCGGCCGCTATGTATGGGTTTTTGGCCGTTTTCGTCGGGCCGATTCGAGCGCAAGCCGCGTTCGGCTTGTTTGGGGTGGCGGGCCTCCAGCCGTTGCTCTACCGCAAGCGCGGTCAAGCCGTGCTTTGCGACGAACGCGACACGCAAATTGCCCACCGCGCCGTTCTTGCCGGCTACTCCGTCTTTTGGTTGGCTTTCACGTTGGGCGTCATGGGTTTGTGGGCCACGCTGTTTTGCCAGGGGCAGTCGATGATTTCGATTGACATTCTCCCCCTCCTTGTCATGGGCGGCTTTGTCATCTTCGCGACGGCCAGGGCGGTGGCCATCGTCGTCCAGTACCGCCTTCAATACGCAACCAAGGGGGAATAAATGCCGACGATCACAAACAAAATCCGCCGCTTGCGTTTCGAGCACGGCGAAATGACTCAGCAGGAACTGGCCGCGCGGGTCGGCGTGACGCGCCAGACGATCATTGCCATCGAGGCCGGCAAATATACACCGTCGCTGGAGCTGGGATTTCGTCTGGCAAGGGCCTTCGACGTGGGTGTCGAGGAAGTGTTTTGCTGGGAAGAGGCTGCTCAATAAGCCGCCTTTTCACGCGCCGTATCTCCCGTTATGATAAGGGATTCTGACCATCCTGTTTCCTCTCTGCCGAGTGATGATTTTCATGAAAAGCGACGAATTGCGGGAAAAATACCTGTCGTTCTTCGAGTCCAAAGGCTGCGTTCGCCGGCCCAGCGACGTGTTGGTGCCCCGCTGGGACCCTTCCGTGCTGTTCACGCCGGCCGGCATGAACCAGTTCAAGGACCATTTCCTCGGCCGCTGCAAGCTCGACTTCACGCGGGCCACGACCTGCCAGAAATGCCTCCGCACCGGCGACATCGATAACGTCGGCCGCACGGCCTACCACCATACGTTCTTCGAGATGCTGGGCAACTTCAGCTTCGGCGACTACTTCAAGCGCGAAGCCATCCACTGGGCCTGGGAATTCCTCACCAGCAAGAAGTGGCTCGGCGTCGATCCCCGAACGGCTCTCGGCCACAATCTACCTGGACGACGAAGAAGCGGCCGATATCTGGCTCAACGAGGTCAAGCTGCCGCTCGATCGCCTCAAACGGCTGGGCGAGGACGAGAACTTCTGGCCCGCCAGCGCCCCCAGCCAGGGGCCCGACGGCGTCTGCGGCCCGTGCAGCGAAATCTACGTCACCACGCCCCGCGGGTCAGGTCGAGATCTGGAACCTGGTCTTCACGCAGTTCAACCGCGTCGGCACTCCGCCCAACAACCTCCGTCCGCTGCCCAGCAAGAACATCGACACGGGCATGGGCTTCGAGCGCATGGCCTCCGTGCTGCAAGGCGTGGAAACCAACTTCCACATCGACATCCTCCGCCCGCTGGTCGAGGCGGCCGGCGAAGTTTGCCGCGTGAAATACGAGCCGGAAAGCGAGAGCGAGATTGACCGCGACCGGGGCCGCCGCTTGCGGCGGATCGCCGACCACGTGCGGGCCTGTTCGTTTGCCATCCACGAGAACGTCTATCCCGACAACGAGAAACAGGGCTACGTGGTCCGCAGGCTGATCCGCCGCGCCGTGTTGGACGGCTACCAGATGGGTATTCACGAGGCGTTCCTCTTCCAACTGCCCAAGGTCGTGGCCGACCTGATGAAGGGCCCCTATCCCGAGTTGCAGGAGACGGTCGAGCGCGTGGCCCAGGGACTGCGGAACGAGGAAAGCCAGTTCTTCGAAGTGATCAACGCCGGCATGCCGCGGGTGGAAAGACTCTTCGAAGAGACGAAGAAGGCGAAGTCCAAGACCGTCTCCGGCCGCGAGACGTTCAACCTCTTGCAGACCCATGGCTTCCCGCCGGAACTGACCGAGACGCTGGCCCTGGAACGCGGCCTGGAACTCGACTGGGACGGCTTCAAGAAGGCCCAGCAGAGGCATGAAGAGGCCTCCGGCGCCGGGCAGCGAAAAGAACTGTTCAAGCAAGGGCCGCTCGACAAGATCCGCGAGACGCTGCAAGCGAGCGAGTTCGTGGGCTATGAGTCGGAATCGGCCGATGCCCTGGTGATGGGCCTGCTCGTGAATAACGAATTGGCCTACAAGCTCGATGAACTCGACAGCAAGCTGCCGGCCGTGATCGTGCTCGACCGCTCGCCGTTCTACGCGGAGATGGGCGGACAGGTGGGCGACACGGGCTGGATCGTCGGCCCCCGCGGCCGCTTCGAGGTGACCGACACGCGGACCGAGGACGATTTCATCCTGCACGTCGGGCATCTTCGCGAAGGGAAAATCGAATACAAGGACGCCGTCAAGGCCACGGTCGATTCGCAGCGACGGCAGGCGATTCGCCGCGCCCATTCGGCCACGCACCTGCTGCAATACGCCTTGCGGAAGACGCTGGGCACGCAGACGCACCAGAAGGGCTCCAAGGTCGAGGCCGACCTGCTCCGTTTCGATTTCAACTTCGACCACGCCCTCTCGGCCGAGCAACTCGGACGAATCGAGACGGAGGTCAACGCCCGGGCGATCGAGGCCGTGCCGGTCGAATGGACGCTGATGCCCAAGGAAGAGGCCCAAAAACTCGGCGCGACGATGCTTTTCGGCGAGAAGTATCCGGACGTCGTCCGCGTCGTCTCGATGGGCGACTACAGCAAGGAACTCTGCGGCGGCACGCACCTGGCGAACACGGCGCAGGTGGGCCTGCTGAAGATCATCGGCGAAGAGAGCATCGCCAAGGGCATCCGCCGGATTACGGCCTTGACCGGTCTGGCGGCGGTTCAACGGGTGCAGCGCGACGAAGCCCTGCTGCGGCGGATTGCGCTGACGCTCCGCGCCGCGGACGAGGACCTGCCCGAGCGGGTCGAGACCCTGACGAAGCAGGTCCGCGAGTTGCAAAAGAAGGCCACGGCCGCGCCCGAAGGCCGATGGCGCGGGCGTCGATCAGCTCGTGGCCAGCGCCGTGGAAGTGCAAGGCGTGAAGATCGTCGCGGCCGACGTGCCCGGCGGCACGCCGCAATCCCTCCGCGACCTGATCGACCAGTTGCGCCGCAAAGCCGCCCCGGTGGCGGTGCTCTTGGGCACGAAGCAGGAAGAGGGCAAGGTGCTGCTCATCGCCGGGCTGAGCCGCGAACTGGTCGAGCGCGGGCTGGACTGCGTGCAGTGGATCCGCGAGCCGGCCGCGCTGGTCGGCGGCAAGGGCGGCGGTCGGGCCGACATGGCCCAGGCCGGCGGCAAGCTGGCGGAAAAGCTGGCCGCGGCCCTCGAATTGGGACGGAAGGAGATGGAGAAGCAGTTGGCAGGGTAGGGTGTGGTCAAGGGCAGCGCAGACCGACCCCGTTCGCTATTGTGCAGGCTGCGCTTGCGATGCTGCGGTTAGATCCTCAATCCGGACGATGTGCAGCAACGAACAATACTCAACACGGTCGAGTATACCCAACACCTCGTTCCCCGGAATGCCAATATCGATCCGCGAACGCAATACCAACACGAATTCCGGATGGCGGATATCGAAGGTCGTGCCGTCCGTCAAATGGATTCGGAATGGAACGAACGGCGCCCGTCGCAGGAGTTGCACAAATTCTTCGGCTCGCATCGGAATTCCTTGGAAGTGATGATCTCGAAAACACAATTGTAGAGACAACTAGCCGCACACTCACTGCAATCAGTCTACGCAACTTGGGGACGGCGCGTCAAGCGGGTCGCTGTTACTGATTGATATGCACGACCTTGGCCGGCGGGAAACCGTTGAACCAGGTCGACGACGCCGCGCTGTACGCGCCGATGTTCTCGCTGTACAGCAAATCGCCGATGTCCAACTCCGGAAGTTCCTCGGCTAGCGAAATGGTGTCCAAGGCGTCGCAGGTCGGGCCGAAGACGGCGCAGATCTGCTTGGGACCGCTCTTGAACGGGCGGACCGGATATCGGCAGTGATCGAAAATGATGCCGGAGAAAGTGTGGTACACGCCGTCGTCGACGTAGTAGCAGCGTTTGCCTTCGCGGACCGCCCGGCCAATGATCTTCATGACCGCCGTGGCCGCCGTGGCCACCAGGAACCGGCCCGGCTCGGCCAGGATCTCGATTTCCTTGGGAAAGAGCCGATCGAATTCGCTGTTGAGCGTGCGGGCCAGGTCCTCGAACGGCCGCACGTTCTCGTCGTACGGCGCGGGGAAACCGCCGCCGATGTCCAGCAGGTTCAGTTTCTCGAAGCCGCGCAGCCGGGCCTCGTGAAAAATCTCCGAGGAAATCTGCAAGGCCTGGACGTAATTGTCGAAATTCGTCGTTTGGCTGCCGACGTGGAAACTCAGGCCTTCGACCACCAACCCGGCGTCGTGGGCCTCGCTGATCAGATCGACGGCCTCGCCCGGACCGGCGCCGAACTTGGACGACAGTTCGACCATGGCGCCCGTGTTGGGCACCCTGATCCGCAGCACCAAGCCGGCATGGGGGGCGTACCGGCGGACCTTGTGGATCTCGTCGAGGTTATCGTAGGTCACCAGCGGCTTGTAGGGGTCCAATTGCTGGAGCGTCCTCTGGTCCTTGATCGGGTTGGCATAGATGATCTTGTCCCAGATGTAGTCCTGCCGCTCTTTTTCCGGCAGGGCCTTGATGTACTGGTAGACGATGTCGAACTCGGGCATCGAGGCCACGTCGAAGCTGGCGCCGGCCTCGTACAGCGTCTTGACGATGGCCGCGTCGGAGTTCGCCTTGACCGCGTAATAAGCCTGCACGCGCGGCAGACACTTCTTGAATCGCGCGTAGTTCTGGCGGAGGATATCGTGATCGACGACGAATATCGGCGTCCCGTGCTCCTTGGCAAGGTCTTGTAGCATCACCCGATCGACCATAAATATCCAACTCCACCTAAAGAAGAAAATTCTTGAATTGCCAGGGGTCCCGCGGAGTGCGCACCCGCCGCGGACCGAGGCCGAAAAAGTCCGTGGCGTCTTTCAAAGGCGTCCAATCGGAACGAATCGAGAGGCATTGGCCCAGGTACGGGGCGGCCCGCTCGAGAATGTATTCGTGCGGGAGGTCCTCGGCGATACAAATGCCGCGGTTGGGGTTTTCGATCATCCAGCACACGGCGGAAACTACCGAACAGGCCACCTGCATGGTGGTGGCGTTCTGATTGGGAACCAAGCGCCGCGACTCCTCGATGGAGAGAATGCTGCCCGTCCACCAGGAATTATAGGCATGTCCCATGATCAATGCGCCCAGAATGTCGGATCCGGCCACGATTTCGTCGGTCATGATCCGCAGTTTCGGCTGCAAGCGGTAATTGTAGCCGCGAAACTCGTGGAGCGAGACGATCGCCGCGTCGCAGGGGCAGTAGGCATAGTGGACCGTGGGGCGATAGACGGCCGCACCCTCTTCCCAAACCGTAAGATAATCGGTAATCGTGAATGCCTCGCCGTGCCGCACCACCATCCCATGGATGGAGTAATAGGGGACCCAAGAGCGGACCCAGGTGTTGATCCCCATCTGGGCGAGGCAAATCTGGTGCTTGGGGCCGGCGTCGTGCTGGCAGGCCTGGGGCGGCAGATACTTCTCGTGGGTCCCCCAGCCCATTTCCGCTGTCGTAGTCCCTTCCTCGTGGAAACCCTCGATGCTCCAGGTGTTGACAAATTCGTCAACTTCCTTGGGCAGGTTGGCGATCTGGGTATCGCGTTCGCTGCAATGGATCACCTTGACGCCGATTTTTTGGGCCAGGCGGTTGAAGGTCCGGGCCGTGGCCAGGTGCTGGACTTCCTCGGCATCGGCCGGCTTGAGCTTCCGATCCGCAACCAAGGCGGCCGCGATGTCCAGCAGGCCCTTCTTGGTCCAGTGGGAGATCAAGCCGGGGTTGGCGCCGTGTTCCAGGACGGACGTTGGCCCCGGATCGTGCCATTCGGCCTTCAAATGGCGGAGATTCATGTGCCGGAAATAGAGCGTCCGTTCCGTGGGACGCTTCCATTCCAGGCCTTCGTAGGGATCCCAGACCTCGACCGAGGTATTGATGTAGAGCACGCCGTGGTCGCGACACCATTGTAGCAGTTCGCAGCAGTCGATATTCCAGGCCAAGTCGATAATCAGGTCGCCCGGAACCACGTAGCGACTCAGCACGGCCCCCAGATTCTCCTGGGTAACCTTTTCCCGCTTGAAACGAACGCCCTGCTCCGTCCAAGCTTTGACCACACCCTCCAAATCCTCAAAATCGAGGATGGTGATATTGCGGGGCGATACCTGGACGCTCTTCAAGAAGATCGGCAACGTGCAACGAGCAACCGCACCAAAGCCAAGGAACAAGACTTTTCCGCGGAATTTGATCATTAATCGTAGCGAAACTGCCAGTTTGGGAAAACGGGAAATGATGATTTTCGCGGTAGATTCTCAGAAAGTCAAGGCGGGGGCTACCAACACAGAAAGGTGTGTCAAAATGCTCTTGCGTGGGCTGCGATAAATCAGTAATCTTCGCGCGTTCCCGTAAGCGAGATAAGGGTTCGGGGTCTTAGTCCTCATGGACGTCCACGCGACTTTGCGACGTCCCTATATTCTCGCTCTTTTCTCACAATCCTGGGCTGGGGAAGATATCTTGGGTACTTTCTGGGGAGAAAGGTCGCGACGTGGTGCGTGGGCCTGCCTGGCCATGTCGTGCGTCGCCTGCGTGGGCTGCTCCTCCCTGAACTGCTCCGTGATGAAGGCTACTACGGCTTCAGCGTCTTCCACCACGGCATTGGCGTTACGGCGGATCTGACCGCGACTATTACCACCTGGGCGACGTACAGCGTCGGCCGCGGCTGGACTTTCGGTGGCTCGACTTGCGTGTCAGGCTCGCTGAAAGAGTTTTTCGAGGAGACCGCCCTGCCCTTGAAGGTCGAGGTGTATGTCCAGGGAAGCGTCAGCGGCAACATCCCGGTCAACAGTTCCGGAGTCGTCTCGGGCAGTCCCGTCCTTGCCGGCTCCGTGGGGGCCGACGTCATGCAATACAATTTCCTCCGCCGGGATTGGAACACCTTCTGCAGCCACTCGTTTTCGCTTGGCCAAAAGCAATTGGCGAGTCTCAGCATCAACGTCGTCCCGATTTTTCAAGACGGGATCAACAGCGGGGCTTCCGGCAGCGGCGTCATCGTGTGAGCGGGCCGGTCGGCAACGAGAGTATGACGAGCGCCGTGCCTGCTGCCCACCTTGACAACGGGCCTGGAACTGCCTGAAATGGATCATAAAGGCTGGACGTTCCCAGAAAAGGTGGCACATCATGACGCGAGTTTTGCACGACGGCCGCGATGACGGTCTGGAACCCCTGGAATCGCTTGATCTCGAGAACACGCGAGGCTTCGCCGATCTGCTCCAACGGATGTCCAAAACGGCCTTCGGCGGACGCGAACTGGGCGAGGCATTCGAGGTCCTGCGAGCCATGGCCGACGACGCGGATTGCACCCGCGTGCTGACCATTTCCGGGGCCATGAGCGTTGCCAAGATGGGATTGGTCGTCTGCCAGATGATCGATGCCGGCTTGGTGCAAATCATCATTTCCACCGGGGCCGTCTTGGCCCACGGCCTGTCGGAGGCCATCGGTTGCGTCCACTACAAGCACGACCCCAAGGTCTCCGACAAGCAGCTTTACGACTGGGGCTACAACCGCGTCTACGACACGCTGGAGATGGAGTCGAATCTCTGGCAAGCCCAGCAGGTCGTCAGCCAGGTCCTGGAAGAACTCGATTGGTCGCAGCCGATCTGCTCGTCGCGGCTGAATCGCGAGATCGGGCGGAAGCTCTACGAGCAAGGGCAGATGCCCAGCATCCTCGGCACCGCCTGCCGCAAGGACGTGCCGGTGTTCGTGCCGGCCTTTACCGATTCGGAACTCGGCCTGGACGTCGCCACGCACTTCCTGGCCAAGACCTATTCGCCCGAGCGGCGGCAGGGCCTGGAAGAGCTTTGTGGCAGCGTGCCGCCTTACAATCCGTTCCTCGATCTCTACGACTACGCGCAGCGGATCCAGCGGGCCAAGCGGTTGGGCATCTTTACGATTGGCGGCGGCGTGCCGCGGAATTGGGCCCAGCAGGTCGGGCCGTTTCACGACATCATCAACATGCGGCTGGGCAGCGAGTTCCCCGTGCCGCGGTTTCGCTACGGCATACGGATCTGTCCCGAGCCGGTGCATTGGGGCGGGCTGAGCGGCTGCACGTACACCGAAGGCGTCTCCTGGGGCAAGTTCCTCAGCCGCGAGGAAGGCGGCCGCTACGCCGAGGTCCATTGCGACGCCACCATCGCCTGGCCGCTGCTGGTGCGGGCGATTCTTGAAGAGCGGGCAGAGAAGTGAGTGTTTCGGGCGGCAACGGCGGCTGGTATTCGTTGACAGAAAGCGAAAAACTCGGGTTTACTTCCATTACCCCGCCAAGCTTTGCCGTAGAATAATGATATGATCAAGAAAGAGATCACCCCCCGATACGTACAGCCATACCGTTACGCGTCGCCGAACGTCCCGGTGACGGCGATTCGCCGTTTTCGCGCCGCATCGCCGAGCGCTTTCAGCCGGACAAGATCATTCTATTTGGTTCCTACGCATACGGGAAACCCCATGAAGAGAGCGACGTCGATCTGCTCGTTATCATGCGGGTCAAGGATGCCATTAATCAATCCATCCGCATCAAAATGGCATTCGAGCGCCTGTTTTCACTCGACCTGATTGTGCGCACTTTCTGGCAAGTCGAGCGTGGCTTGAAGGACGATAATTGGTTTCTACGTGAGATCATCGAGAAAGGCAAGGTTCTTTATGACGTCGATTATCGCTATCCAGGGCTGATAGCCAACAAACGAAAAATGAAGGTTGCCCTGCGTCACGTCGATCAGATCCGCCTGAAGTGTCGCAGTAATCTCGATCTTTCGCTGTCATGAGACTGTTCCTCATGGCACGACGCTACCGATTGATCACTGTCTTGGCCTCCGGCAGCTTGTCCAGGGCCTTGATCAGTTCCGGAGCGAGCGGTTCGTCCGGGATTGGGGACAGCGGCTTCTTGCCCTTGCCGCCGAAGATCGATTTGCCGTATTTCGGCTCGAACTTGGCAAACATGGCCGCCAGTTTGGCGTCGTCGCCTTCCGCCAGGAAATAGGCCCCGTGCAACTGGCCCCACTTGCCGTCGCCGACTGCGCGGGTCAGGCATTTCATCGCATCGACGCTCGTGCCCAGCCACAGTCGATACAAGGCCAGCTTGGGCACTTCGCGATCGCGTCCGGAGAAATTCTCCAGGAACGAGTTCATGCCGCCGCCCAGCGTGGCCACGCTCTTCTTTCCGCCGTTGGGACTGGTGATCGTGGCACTGTGCCGCCACTGCTTCGCTTCCCGATCATAGACGTAATAAAGACACGCAGTTGAATCGGGTTTCGACCCGGGCTGCTTGCGAACGAAGAACTGGAACGTCTCATCGACTTTCCACGGCCAAAGCATGTGGGTGTGGCCGCCTTCGCCTTCGCCGCCGAAGCGGCCGAACGCCGTCTTCGGGTCGGCCGCCGTGATTTTGGGATGCATTTGCGGGGAAGTATCCCAGATCGAAAAAATCGTGCGCCGCTCCGTTGGGCCATTGTGCTGGATGCCGCAGTATCCGCCCGCGGGCTCGCCGGGATGCCAGTTCGCACCGCAGTAATAGATGGTCGTGTGCGTGGCCAGCACCGTGATCTCGCCGTATAGACACTTGGCCTGGTTCTGGCCGTCGAGATTCCACCACAGATGCTGCGCCTGGGCAGCCGAACTGGCGAGCGACAAACAGAGCACAACAAACAAGAAGAGCATTTTTCGCATGGCGGATCTCGGGACAGCGGGTAGAATGGTTGTGGGCAGGAACAAACGGCAGGAAAGTTATTTTCGTCGATAGCGTGTCGAAATGCAACGGTACTGCTCGCAGTGGCACCTTGACAATCCCTGCTGGTCTGCCTCAAGATGAAATCATCCTGCGAGAAACCGATGCATCACAATCCTCCGCTGGCCCTGCTGGCGCAACTGCCGATTCCCCCGCCCGGTCCGCAGCCGATCCAAGGCAACGTGCCGTTGGCGGCCGCCTGCCTGAAGCTCTTCGCCCAACGCCGCAAGCTGGAAGGCTGGCAGATCGAGATCCTCCCGCCCCAGCTCTGCAACCGACTCGGCGATCGGGCCTTGGTGGCCGCGATCCTCGATCGCCGTCCGCGGCTTGTCGGCTTCACCTGCTATCTTTGGAACATCCAGCGGACGATCTGGATTGCCGAGCAATTGAAGGCCCGGGCACCATGTACCCATGGTCGGCCCGAGCTTCGCATCCTGCTCGGCGGGCCGGAGATCACCGCCGATAACCGGTGGGTACTCGAACAACCGGCGATCGACCTGGCTGTCATCGGTGAAGGCGAGCAGACTTTCGTCGAGCTGTTGTCGGCTCTGCATGCGGGCCGTTCGACCGCCGGCATCGCCGGCCTCTGGAACCGTGGCGACAGTCTGCCGACGCCGCGCTCGACGCTTACCGATCTCGACCTGATTAGCTCGCCTTACGTGGAAGGCACTCTGGACGCCGCCGAGGAGCAGACCATGCTCATGGAAACCTCGCGCGGCTGCCGTTATCGCTGCAAGTTCTGCTACTACCCGAAGAGCTACGACTCGATCTCGCGCATGTCGGTCGCGCAGATCGAGGCCAACCTGCGGCATGCCTGCCAACGGGGCGTAAAAGAGATCTTCCTGCTCGACCCCACGCTCAACCAGCGGCCCGACTTCGCCGGTTTCCTCCGCCTGCTGGCCCAAGGCAATCCCGACCGGCAGTTCACCTACTCGGCCGAACTGCGGGCGGAAGGCATCCGGGCCGAGACCGCCCGGCTCCTTCGCGAGGCCAACTTCCAGGAGGTCGAAGTTGGCCTGCAGTCGATCGACCCGGAAGCCCAGAAGCTGATGGGACGGCACGTCAGCCTGGAGGCTTTCGAACGCGGCGCCCGGGCAATGCTGGACGAAGGGATTCGCGTCCGCGTCGATCTGATCCTCGGCCTGCCGGGCGACACGGTCGACTCGGTGCGTCGCGGACTGGAGTATCTCGACCGCCAGCGGCCGTTCAGCGAATTGCAGGTCTTTAATTTGTCGATCCTGCCCGGCACGGCGTTTCGACAGACGGCGGGCGAGTTGGGGCTGGAGTATCAGTCGCGGCCGCCGTACTACGTGCTGAAAACACCGACACTCGAACTGGAAGACCTTTACGGCCTGATGGAGGAGGCCCAGGATGTTTTTGGGATCGTGTTCGACGCCTTGCCACCGGTAGAAATTGGGGAAGAAGCAGGGGGTAGAAGGGCGAGAGAAGGGATGAGGGATGAAAGATTAGAGATGACAGCCGAAGAAAGCCCCCGCGAGCTAGCAGCCGCCGGAGTTGATTTGGATCGGCACATTCAACGCTCGTTTGTTGTCGATCTCGACGCCCCGGCCGGAACAGCCTTGCCCGCTGCTTCCGCTCGTTCCCTGGCGTTTACTCTCTGGATGAAGGCGGCCGATTTTCGAACCCGCGAGGCGGAGGCTGCTGAATGGGTACGGCAGGTCTTGGTCGATAATCCGCATACGACGCTGCAAGTGATTATCGAGCCGGCCGGTGATCCTCGACATCTGACTGCCGAAATGTTGGAGACTCTCTTGGCTGCCGGTCATGAGAGCCTGAGCTATCTCGATTGGTTCTACAGCCTGCATCCGCTTCGGCTCATGGGAGCGAAACGGCTGGTGATTCTGCTGCCGGCGGCCACCGAGAAATGGCTCGACGAGGAATGGCTCGACGAGATCAAAGACCGGGCGACGATCCATTGGGCCTAGCCGGTTGCTGGCCGTCGCCGGTTACACTGCCGCAACGGCGGCTTGCAGCGGCACGCCGGGCGGAAGCACGAGCTCGATCAAACGCGAGCGACGCAACGATTTCACTGCCTGGATGAATTGATCCAAACTGACCGGCTTGGTCATGAAGCCGTCGATGCGGAGATTCTGCGCCTGCAAAACCGCACGATGAACGGCCGAAGCGGTCAAGACCAGCACGGGGATCGACTGAAACCGTTCGTCGCCGCGGAGTTCGGATAGCACCTGCCGGCCGTCTTTCTTCGGCAACTCCATGTCCAACAGGATAACGTCCGGCTCCGGCGTGCGGGCAAAAACGCCTTCCCGGCGCAAGAAACTGAAGCGCTTCCTCGCCGTCGCGGACCAGGCTCACCCGGCAGCGGATGTTCTCGTGCTTCAACGCCTGGATCGTCGTTCCCGCGTCGTCGAGATTATCTTCGACCAAGAGGATCTCCATGGGACGTCCAATCGGTGCGCGGCTCATAATACAACTTCCACGGTAGGGGGGACTTGCCTCTATTCCAATTGTAGTTGGCCCAGCGGTCGGGGACAACCGCCCGAACAGCATTGCGGCGGGCACAAAGAGGCTATGAGGAAATCTTTCGGCCGCAAAATCGACACGGAAGCCCGACGCGGACGTCAGGCACGAATAGCCGGTGCGGGATCTGCCTCAAACAGCGCGGAACGCCGATTCCTGGCTGACCCGCTAGCGGGTGCCCCGTCGGGCTTCAGTGGCCGGCGCCGGCGAAATTTGGGGCGCGGAACGGGCATAGCCGACCACCCGATCGTCCGGATTCTGTTGGGCAATGCGGCGAATTTCCGGCAACAGGGAGAGAAACACCCCGAACAGGAAGGGATCAAAATGCGTCCCTCGCCCCTGCTCCATGATCTCCATCGCCTCGTACTCCGGCAGTGCCTCGCGATAGACGCGGCGATGGGTCAAGGCGTCGTAAACGTCGACGATGGCCAGGATGCGGGCCACCTCGGGGATCTCCAGCCCGGCCAGTCCCCGCGGATAGCCGGTTCCGTTCCAACGCTCGTGGTGTGCCAGGGCAATCTCGTGGGCCAACTGCAAAATAGCCGACTCCGATCCCTCCAGCATCCGCGCACCGATGACCGTATGGGTCTTCATCACCGCAAACTCTTCCGAGGTGAGCCCCGCGGGCTTTTGCAAGATCGCGTCGGGAATGCCGATCTTGCCCAGGTCATGCATGGGCGCGGCCAGACGGATGTTCTGGACCTGATCGGCGGGCCAGCCGAGGACTTCGGCGAACAACTCGCAGTACAGTCCGGTGCGCTTGATGTGGGCGCCGGTCTCTTCGTCGCGATAACGCGAGGCGCTGAGCAGGCGGAGGATGGTTTCCTCGTCGAGCGCGGCGAACGGCCTGCATCTGCTCGCGCACTTTGGCCTCCAGGGTGGCCGTATACTGCCGCCGTTCGACGACCAGATTGCGGCGCTCCATGGCCTTTTTCGCCTGAAAGATCAACTCGCTTGATTCGACCGGTTTGAGCAGATAGCCGTAGGCCCCGAGCGTCATTGCCTCGACGGCCGTGGCCGTTTCTTCCAGGGCGGTCAGCACGAGAATTTCCGTGTCGGGCCAGCGCTGCTTGATCTGTGAGAGGAACGTCCAAGCCCGAACGATCGGGCACGGTGATGTCCAGCGTGAGCAGATGGGCTTCCTGACGTTGCAGGCGGGCCATCGCCTCGCCGGCGCTGGCCGCCTGGCCGCACTGGAACCCGGCCCGGCTCAACCAACGGCAGACAGTCGTCCGCGTGCGGGATTCGTCATCGACCACCAGCACGCGGGGCGCGGCTTTCTTGCGGCTCGGATAGCTTTCGACCTCAGCCATGGCACGGTTCCGGAACGATTGCCAGTACCAAAAACCATAGGATATAGAATATGATCGCAGGATGATCGCGACAAAATTGGGTCCGTCGCCAAGATGGTGGTGCCGATTGCAACGGATGTGCGGGCTAGAACTCCGCGCTCCCCGGCGTGCGCGGGTAGGGGATCACGTCGCGGATGTTGGCCATGCCGGTGATGAAGAGCAAGACCCGCTCGACGCCCAAGCCGAAACCGGAGTGCGGCACCGTGCCGTAACGCCGCAGGTCCAGATACCACCAGTAGCTCTCGGGATTGAGGTTCTGCTCCTTCATCCGCATTTCCAGCACGTCCAGCCGCTCCTCGCGCTGGCTGCCGCCGATGATCTCGCCCACCTTGGGCACCAGCACGTCCATCGCCCGCACCGTGCGGCCGTCGTCGTTCAGCCGCATGTAGAAGGGCTTGATCGTGCGGGGATAGTTGAAGAGGATCACCGGCGACTGGAAATGCTCTTCGGTCAGATACCGCTCGTGCTCGGCCTGGAGGTCGTGGCCCCACTCGACCGGGAACTCGAACTGCCGCCCCGAGGCCTTCAAGATCTCCACGGCGTCGGTATACGGCAGGCGGACGAAGTCGCTCTCCAGGACGTGGCGAAGCGTGTCGATCGCCGTCTTGTCGATCCGCTCGCGGAAGAATTCCATGTCCTCGGCGCAGCGCGCCAGCACGTCGCGGAAAATCCGCTTCAGGAACCGCTCGGCAAGGTCCATGTTGTCGGTCAACTCGAAGAAAGCCGCCTCGGGCTCGACCATCCAGAACTCGGCCAGATGCCGGGCCGTGTTGGAATTCTCCGCGCGGAAGGTGGGGCCGAACGTGTAGCACTTGCCCAGGCCACAGGCGTAGGTCTCGGCCTCGAGTTGTCCGCTGACGGTCAGGTACGTCGGCCGCTGGAAGAAGTCTAGGGAGAAATCGACATCCCAATCGGGCTTGTCGATGCCGTCTTCCGGCAGCGGCGGGTTGCCGAGGTGGAGCGTGGTGACCTTGAACATCGCCCCGGCCCCTTCGCAGTCGCTGGCCGTGATGATCGGCGTGTGGACGTAGAGGAAGCCTTCTTCCTGGAAGAAATCGTGGATCGAGCGGCAGACGCAGTTTCGCACGCGGGCCATCGCGCCGAAGGTATTGGTCCGCGGCCGCAGGTGGGCAACCGTGCGGAGGAACTCGAAACTGGCCCCCTTCTTCTGGATCGGGAACGAATCGGGATCGGCCCAGCCGTGGACGGTCACGCTGCGGGCCTCGACCTCGGTGGCCTGGCCCTTGCCCGGCGAGGCCTTGACCAGGCCCTCCACGCTGACACTGCAGCCGACCGTGAGCCGCTTGATGTCCGACTCGTAGTTCGGCAGCGTGCCGGGGGCGACGACCTGGATATTGCCGAACGAGGAGCCGTCGTTGAGTTCCAGGAAGCTGAACCCGCCCTTGGAGTCGCGGCGGGTGCGGATCCAACCTTGGAGCAGGACTTCCTGGCCGACGGATTCGGCCAACCGGGCTTGGGCGACAGAGAGTTTTTTCATCTTATTCCCCGTTGCTCCGCCAGCCAGCGCTCCGCATCCAGCGCGGCCATGCAGCCCGTGCCGGCGGCAGTGACGGCCTGGCGATAATAATCGTCGGCCACGTCGCCGGCGGCGAACACGCCGGGCACGCTGGTATAGGTCCGCATGGGCATGGGCCAGACGATGTAGCCTTTGTCGGTCAGTTCCAACGCCCCTTGCAGGAAGGCCGTATTGGGCGTGTGGCCGATGCCGAGGAAGAAACCGGAGATAGGCAATTCCAGGTCCGCTTCGCCGACGGTGCTCTTCAGACGCACGCCGGTCACGCCCTCGCGGTCGTTGCCCAGCACTTCGCCGACGGTGCGGTTCCAGAGGAGTTCGATCTTGGGGTTGGCCTCGGCCCGTTCGGCCATGATCTTCGATGCCCGCAGCTTGTCGCGGCGATGGACCAGGTAGACCTTGGTGGCGAACTTAGTCAGGTAAGTGGCCTCTTCGACGGCCGAGTCGCCGCCGCCGATCACGGCTAGCGGCTTGTTGCGGAAGCGCGGCAAGGCCCCGTCGCAGACCGCACAGCCGCTGACGCCGCGGTTCTTATATTTCTCTTCCGATGGCAGGCCGAGATAGTTGGCCCTGGCGCCGGTGGCCACGATCACCGCCCGGGCCTCGTAGGCATTGCCGTCCGAGGCACAGAGCCGGAACGGCCGCCGACCATGGGTACATGGTGCCCGGAAATCGACGCGTTGGATGTCTTCGGTGATGATCCGCGTGCCGAAGTTGACGGCTTGCTGCCGCATCAGTTCGAGCAATTCCGGACCCGTGGCGCCGTGCTTGCCGTGCGGCGGCATCTCCAGGCGTTTTTCTTGCGGCAGGGCCGTGTCGAGGTAGGCCTCCAGGTTACCGGCTGGAAAGCCGGGGTAGTTCTCCACTTCGGTAGTCAGAGCCAATTGCCCCATCGGCAGGGTGCCGGCGATGCGGTTTTCGTCAGTATAGGCCCCCTCGAATACCAGGGGTTTCAATTCTGCACGAGCGGCGTAAATGGCCGCCGTCCAGGCAGCAGGGCCGCTGCCGATGATGATTAGTTTTTCAGGCATGGGTCTTCCGTGTACGAATTCGCTCTCTGGGCAACGAAGTGGATTGAATCACAACATTATAGCGCCATCGAAGCCTGCGCCAACACCCGGCTGGAGTCACGGCCTTGGCCGGCCACGCGCGATTGATACGGCCGACTAGACGTACATGGTGCCTGGACTCCAACTGCCTGCGTCTACACCCGCATTGATCAAAAGCCGCCTGTGTCCTATGATTTGGTTGCAAGGAAATAATTCATGAACTCACTTTGGCTGGTAATCACGGCTCTGGCGGCCTTTCTGGTGGCCTATCGGTTCTATGGGGCCTTCCTGGCCGCCCGCGTGGCCGTCTTGAACGACAAGCGTATTACCCCCGCGCACCGGCTCCGTGACGACATCGACTACCAGCCAACGCGGCGACTGGTGCTCTTCGGCGTCCATTTCGCCGCAATCGCCGGACCGGGGCCGCTTGGTCGGTCCGGTCGTGGCATCGCAGTGGGGATATTTTCCCGGTTTCACCTGGATCGTCATCGGAGCCTGTCTGGCAGGCGGAGTACACGACTTCGTGATCCTGCTGGCCTCGGTGCGGCACAACGGCCTGTCGCTGCCCAAGATCGCCCGCGACCTGCTCGGACCGATCTCCGGAATCACGACTACCCTGGTTACGCTCTTTATTATCGTTGTCACCCTGGCCGGAGTGGCCAAGGTCGTGGTGATTGCCTTGAGCGAAAGCTCCTGGGGCATGTTCACCATCGTCGTCACCATCCCTGCGGCACTGGTCACCGGGCTGTGGATGAACGTGATCCGCAAGGGCCGCGTCGGCGAGGCAACGCTGATCGGCGTGAGCATCGTGCTCTTGGGCGTGCTCTTGGGCAAGCCGTTCGGCGACTCCGCCTGGGGCAAAGCGTTGATCTTCGACCAGTCGACGTTGTCGATCATCTTGCCCGTCTACGCGGCGATCGCCTCGATCCTGCCGGTCTGGATCTTGCTCTGTCCGCGGGATTATCTCAGTTCGTACATGAAGATCGGCGTGATCGTGCTGCTGGCCCTGGGGATCTTCGTGGCCCATCCGGACTTGAAGATGCCGGCCACGACGCCGTTCATCCACGGCGGCGGGCCGGTCGTGCCCGGCACGGTCTGGCCTTTTGTCTGCATCGTGATCATGTGCGGGGCCCTGTCGGGTTTTCATGCCTTGGTCAGTTCCGGCACGACGCCCAAAATGATCGCCCGCGAACGGGATATCCTGCCGATCGGCTACGGGGCGATGCTCTTGGAAGGCTTCGTGTCGATCACCGCCTTGATTGCGGCCTGCTCCTTGGAGCCGGGGGATTACTTCAAGATCAATATCGACCGGCAGAAATATGACGCCGTCGTCGCCGAGATCCAGGGCACGTCGGGATTCGACATGAAGCCCAAGGACTTCATTCCGCTCCAAGAGAGTACGGGCGAGGGAAACCTTGCCGGCAAGACGGGCGGGGCGGTGACGCTGGCCGTCGGCATGGCCAAGATCTTTTCCAGCCTGCCCGGCATGCGCGCGCTGATGAGTTACTGGTATCACTTCGTGATCATGTTCGAGGCCCTTTTCATCCTCACGTTGCTGGAGACCGGCACGCGCGTGGCGAGGTTCATTTTCCAGGAAACGGCCCATCTGTTCCTGCCCAAGACGCTTGCCGAGCGGAGGGACGTAAACCTCGGTCTCAACGTGGTGTTGAGCGTGGCGGTGTGCGCCCTATGGGGCTACTTGCTCTCCTTGGGCAATTTCGCAACCCTCTGGCGGATGATGGGCATCGCCAATCAATTGCTGGCCACCATCGCCTTGACCATCGGCACGACCTACTTGCTGAAACATGCTGCAAAACGGACCTATGCCCTTTGTACGGGCATTCCGCTGGCGTTCGTCGTGGCCACTGTATTCACGGCCGGTGTCCAGAGCATCCAGAGTTGGTGGCGGGAGTTGGGAACCCTCGTGCCCGGTTCGCCGGAATCCTTCTATTTGCGGCTCGTATCGATTCTGGCGGGCATCATGCTGGGATTGTCGGGCCTGGTGGTGCTCGATTCCATGCGGCGTTGGATCGTGTTGCTTCGTGCGCCGTCGACACCGCAGTTGGAACTGGCCGAAAAGGTGGCATGACCTGCGACGGAATTGTCGCCGTCGGCCTCTCCTGCTTCGCGCGTCTCCGGAACTTGCGCAAGGCCATTTAGCTCCGGAAAACCGCTTGCCCGAATTGACCAAACACGACCACACCTGTTAGAATTCTCGAATCAATCAAATCGTGATGACGAATTGTTGAGGCCCACCGTGACCTGGAAGAACATCTTTGCCCGGAAGGACCTGGAAGCACTGCTGGCCGAGGCGGCCGGCGAGCATCGCCTGCACCGCGTGCTGGGCCCCTGGTCGCTGACGGCGCTGGGCGTGGGCTGCATAATCGGCGCGGGGATTTTCGTCATGACCGGCCGGGCCGCCGCCCAGGACGCCGGGCCGGCCGTCGTGCTCTCCTATGCCATTGCTGGTCTGGGTTGCGTCGTGGCCGCGCTGTGCTATGCGGAATTCGCCGCCATGGCCCCCGTGGCCGGCAGCGCCTACACTTATGCCTACACCACGCTGGGCGAAATCTTCGCCTGGATCATCGGCTGGGACTTGATTCTGGAATACGCCATGGGCTGCGCCACGGTCGCCTCGGCCTGGACCCACTATTTCAACGTGCTGCTGGAGTCGCTCGGGTTAAGCCCGGTCTCCGCCGCGCTCTCCCACGACCCCTTCTGGTCCAAGGGCAACATTCACGGCATCTTCAACCTCCCCTCGGTCCTCATCATGGGCTTGGTGACGCTCGTGCTGGTCATTGGCATCCGCGAGAGCGCCCGTACCAATGCCACCCTTGTTCTGGCCAAACTGGCCGTGGTGCTGTTCGTCATCGCCGCCGGCTGGGGCTACGTCAATCGTGCCAATTGGACGGAAGTCTCCGTGGCCCGCCGGGCATTGCCGCAGGAAAAGAAGCTCATCCCCAGGGAGGTTGACGCGTATCTCGATGCCGTGCGGAACTTGGAGCGGGCGGCCGAGCGCTACCCGGGGCTCATTCCGGCGGAGATCAAGAAACAGCTAGCAAAGACAGCCGACGATACCGGCGACGGGGCGGGAACCATCAAGAAACAGGTAGTCGCCAGCTACCGCATCCAGCGTCAGCAGGAAGAGATTACGCGGCTTGAGCAGGAAGGCAAGCTTTCGACGGCACTCGCGCAAGCCGAGTTGCAAGACCTGACAAAACGCCTTTCGGCCGACCTGCCGCAAACGGCCGAGGAGCGGCAGGCCGTGGCGGACATCGTCTCGCAAGTCGAAAACAAGGAACAGGCGGCCGAAGCTGAATCATGGGGCATGCTGGGCCTACTGGGGCTGAATCGCTGGCTGGTGCCCATCGATGATGCCACCCGCAGCCCGTTCATGCCCTACGGTCTCTCGGGCCTCATGCTCGGGGCGTCGATCGTATTCTTCGCTTTCATCGGCTTCGATTCCATCTCGACTCACGCCGAGGAGGCCCGCCGCCCGCAACGCGACGTGCCCATCGGCATCCTCGTCTCGCTCTCGGTCTGCACGCTGTTATACATCCTGGTGGCGGCCGTGGTGACGGGCATGGTTCCGTATCCCGAGATCAACACGGAGGCCCCCATCGCCGCGGCGTTTGCCCAGCAAGCGACGGCAGGGTACCCGCTTGCGGGTCACAGCTTTCTGCCCAGGATCTGGGCAGGAATCATCGCCGTCGGCGGCCTGGCCGGCATGACCAGCGTGCTCCTGGTACTCTTCCTCAGCCAGGCGCGGATCTTCATGGCCATGTCGCGCGACGGGCTGCTGCCGCAGGTTTTCGGCACGGTCCATCCGCGCTTCCGCACGCCGCACATCGCTACCATGGCGACGGGCGTGGTGATTTGCATCACCGCCGCGCTGACGCCCATCTACAAGCTGGAAGAAATGGTCAACATCGGCACGCTCATGGCCTTTGCCATGGTCTGCGGAGCGGTCCTCGTGCTGCGAGCGCGGCGGCCGGAAGCCAAGCGGCCCTTCCGCTGTCCGCTGCTCTTCGTCATCGCCCCGCTGGGCATTTTGCTCAACGTGCTGATGATGCTCTTCCTCCCATTGGACACCTGGCTACGGCTGGTCGTCTGGCTGGCGGTCGGACTGGTGATCTATTTCACCTATAGCCATCGTCACAGCCATCTCGCCAAGCACTTGATGCAAGAGATCGGCATGCCGCGCAAAGAAATCACGGGCACGAAGTTCGATCCGGAAGTGGTGGAATAGAAAGTACTTACGACCGGCCGCGTTGCGCGGCCCACTGCCGATTCATGGCCTCGGCCATGGCCTCTTCCGCCTCGGGAATCATGCCCGCCCGCTGGCAGACAGGCTCTTGGCCATGTAGCTGAACGGGTCCTCGGCATCTAGTTCGCAGACCAAAAGGGCCTGTTCTACCGCCTCGCCATGACGGCCTTGCTTGCTGTAGAAAGCGCTCAGCGCCGCATGGGCCAAGGCAAAGTCCGGCTGACTCTGGGCCAGCGATTCCAGCCGGGCCACCGCCTCGTCCAGTTTACCGGCTTGTTGCAATTCAATGGCTTCGTCGTACAGCGTGTCGGGAGTTGACATGGGGATGACAGCAAAATATAGGTGGCGGGAATAAGATGCTCGTTCTAGTTTACCGGCCATGGTTGCGTCGGAACAGGGGGGAACCGCGTAAATGGCGAAGCTCGAATGAAGAAGGACGGGATCGTGATCGCAACGACAAGCTAATTCAGCCTTTGCGACATTTTTGTGCCGTTTCTTGCCATTTGCAAACTCCTTCCGGGTGGTATCCCGAGCGGGAAAGACGACAAATTCACTCCATCCGTGATAATCAGGCAAATCCGCAGGCTTTCTTTGACCGATAAAAACTGTCAGACCCAGACTTGCACGCGGCGCCGGTGCGCCGCGCGCTCGAAGAAACTCTTCTACCGCTTCGAGGTGTCCGTAATGACGTATTCATCCGTTGGCGTTGGTCGCTCCCTCGGCAAGAATTGGCGATGGCGTTCGGATTGGACCCTTTTGCGTCGTCGAAAACGACGTGACCATCGGCCCCCACTGCATCCTGGAAAACCACGTCGTCATCAAGAATGGCACCACGCTGGGTGAAAAGAATCATCTTTTCGAGGGGGCTGTGGTCGGCGGCATTCCCCAGCATACCAACGTGCCCGAGCAGCTCGGCCGCGTGATTATCGGATCGGGCAACACGATCCGCGAGAACGTCACGATCCATAAGGCCATGCAGCCGGACCACGACACGGTGATCGGCGATCATTGCCTGCTGATGTGCAACGCCCACGTCGCCCACGATTGCCGCCTGGGCGATCACGTGATTCTGACCAACAACGTCATGCTGGCCGGCCACGTGACGGTCGGATCGCGGGCCTTTCTTTCCGGCGGCGCGGGAGTCCACCAGTTCTGCCGCGTGGGGACCTTGGCGATGGTCGGCGGACTGGCCCACATCTCACGCGACGTGCCGCCGTTCGTGACCATCGACGGCCAGAGCAGCTACGTGGTGGGATTGAACCAGGTCGGGCTGAAGCGGGCCGGCTACGATGCGAAGGCGATCACGCGGTTGAAGGAGGCCTATCGGGTGATCTACCGCAGCGGCCTGATGTGGAAGGAGATCCTCGCGCGGCTCCAGCAACAATTCCACGACGAGGCGGCCGCCGAGTTCTTGCCCTTCCTGATGTCGTCCAAGCGGGGCATCATCCCCGAGCGGCGCATGCCGCCCGGCGCCACGATCCGCATCCATGCCGTCGAGGACCAGGAAGAGGAGTTCCGCCAGGCCAAGGCCGGTTGAGCGGTCCCCTTCACGGTATTGCCACCCTTACGCTACCCGATCAGCCGGTTCAGCAGGGAATCGAGCGACACGACGGCAAAGCGGGTGATCATGTCGGACGTGGCGAAGGGCAGATACAGATTCCCGTCGTGGAGCATCGCGCCGCAGGAGTAGGCCACGTTGGGCACGTAGCCGTCGCGTTCCCTTTCGGTGGGCGTGATCAGCGGCTCGTCGAGGCAACCGATCACCTTCAACGGGTCATTCAGGTCCAACAGCATGGCGCCGATGCAGTAGGTCCGCATGGGCCCGACGCCGTGCGTCAGCAACAGCCAGCCTTCCGGCGTTTCCAAGGGCGAGCCGCAGTTGCCGATCTGCACCAACCCCCAGGAAAGTCGCGGCGTCTCGAGCAACTCGGCGGTCTCCCAGAAGTGAACGATGTCGGAATACATGATGAACAGGTTCTCGCCGTCGATCCGCGAGCACATCACGTAGTGACCGCCGATCCGCCGGGGAAAAATCGCCATGCCCTTGTTCAATGCGCAGGCGCCGTTGATCGTGTGGACGCCGATCCGCAGGAAGTCACGGGTTTCGATCAGTTGCGGAAGCACGCGATAGCCGTCGAAGGCCGTGCAGGTGCCGTAGTAGGTCACTGTGCCGTCGTCGTCCACGAAGCGGACCATGCGGAGGTCCTCGATGCCGTGGCTTTCACTGCTGGTCTGGGGGAAAATCACCAGCTCCGAAGCCTCGGCCTCCCCCGGCAGCTCCAACTGGTAGTTCGACTCGGCCAGCCAACGGATGTCCTGGAACGGTTCCTCCAGGTGCAGCGGATCGGCCGCCGCCGCCCGCGCGTCCGCGATGGCCTGTTCGAGCTGAGCCAAGCTGAAGAATTCATCAAGACGATCCAGGACCAGATCCATCACCGCATCGTGAACGCGGATGTCCTGGAGCTTGCGGCGGAACAAAGCCTTGTCGTATTGCTTGTCCGGCACGGTGCGGACCGGCCTGGTGAAACGGCTGCAGGGGTCGATTTGGATCCGGCCGTCGGAATAGATGACGCCGGTGCGGAAAACGATCGAGGAGACGTGTCCCTCGCCCGTCGCCCGCAGGCTCATGATGATCCGCACCGCGCCGGCGGGAATGTTGCGCTGGTTATGATGCGGGACGATCGAGGGATTGAACAGCGCCGCGGATTCGATCGAATACTCCGCGGTCAAGTAAGCCCCGATCAGCATGCGGCGATTCCGCGAGCAATCGTCCGGCTGGCCGGTGATCTCCAGGGCCATGCGGTAGTTCTCGTCGAGCACGGTGGCCATGTTCCCATGGCGGGTGCGAAACTTCAGGAACACCTCGTCGAGCAAGCGGTCGACCTGCTCGTTGCCCAGATCGCGAACGCGTTGGAGGACATGACCAATCCGCACCGCACCGCCGGGGTTGAAAAACGAGTGATGACGCGACGAAAATCGCTACGGAACGTGACCGGCAACCGCCGGATTCTCAGAGGGCCGTGGTGACTTTTGCGGTCTGTTGCTTGAGACATCTCATGCCAATGCAAGAAGGAAGCGGCGTTGCGCCTCAGGTTGCGCCGGATTCTGCGAAGGCCGGCGAGTTGGCCGCGATGGCGCGCATGGCCTCGGGATCATAGATTTGCTCTTTCCAGTATATCAAAGTTTGACGCGGCGGGGAAGTCCGTTCACGCGCGGCTGTCGGCTCGTTGGCCAGAGGGGGTATGCTGAACGGGGAATCTCGCAAGCGAATCGTTACGGCGCGAAGATCTCTACGACTGATGAGCCGCTATCTGATCGTAAATCTCGATCCTTGAAAAGAAGATCGGGAAAAAGAAAGTGAATTCACATTTCATATTCTCTTCCAAGAAATCGGACCCCGGCTGACGTGGAGAGCACGAATCAATGCCGACATCCGCGTCCATTCGTGTGATTCGCGGTTGCAAGCATGAATGAAGACGTGCGGGAAATCACTCGCCGGCGCCGCAGTGGCAGCAATGTACTTCCCGGCCGATCATGGTAAGCCTGCGCTCGCGACGAAGCTGCGCTCGGTGCCCCGATCTGGTCCCCCGCTGCTTGTCTTGCCGTGCTCGCCCTGCCAGCGCTGGGCTTCACTGCAACTCATCTCCGTCCACAAGTAGGCTAGCGTCGATTCCGCCCCCTGGTTCCGATTCACGCCGGCAGCCCGAAGGCCGTCGCGGCAACCGCCGGTCCGGACATCGGCCAGCGGCAACCCCAGCAGATTCTTGCCATGGAACCACGCATGGGCTCGGTGGAAAACCGCCAGGTAATGCTCGTCGCCCAAGAGGCTCAGCGCCGCCAGCGCGGCCTCGGCCATCGTGACGGCCTCGACGGGCTGTTGATCCCAGAGCGCCTTCGGCTCCCCGCGCGGATACCAACCCTCGTTCCCGATCGGAGAAAACACTCCGTCGGTCGTCGTCTCGGCAACTTCTTTCAACAACACGTCTCGGCTGCTCGTGATCCCAGGTGTGGCCAGGTTGTTGAAAGAAGTTGCACGATCGAGAAATTCGAACGATGCCCGTGCCACCTTGCGGAAATCCGCTTCCGGCCAACGCTCGGCAGCGACGAACAGGGCATGCGGCAATACCGCGTTGGCATAGGTCATTTGCGATTCGAACCACTGCCAATCGGGCCGCAGGGCACGGTGGTAGCAGTCCACCAGGCGCTCCGCCGCGGACCGGGCCATCGCTTCCAGCGGTTCGATTTCTTCCACGCCGGAACCCCAAAGATGTCCCCAGGCCAGGATCACGTACGCTTCGGCGCGCACGCTGCGGAGATTGGCGAGCACGGGCAGTGCCGCGTCGATCAACTCGCGGGCCAAGGCTCGGTAGTCGTCAGGCAGGCTGCTGCCGAGCACTTCGGCCAGGGCCCGCACCGCCTGGCCCTGGCAGTCGCCGCCGCCTTCGGCATCGAGCCAACGACGGTCGTAATCGAGGAAATTGTGCCATGTGCAATTGTCGCCGGCCCGGCCGACGACGCGGGCATGCTCCAAGAAACCGAGGTAGACCGTTACCCGGTCCAGCATCCGCGGTCCGGGGTGCTGATTCCAGAGACGGACGCAAAGCCGCAAGGCCCGGGCGTTGTCGTCGGTCGTGTAGCCGCTTTCCCGCCGCGGAACACTGTAAATGGCATGCTGGACGAGTCCCGTCGAATCGGTCATGCGATCCAGGTGCTCCAACACGACTGGGCAGTTTGCAAGCGTCATGGACTTTCCTTCGCGAGTTCGGCACGTTGTAGCGTGAGCCGAGTTGTAGGGTGGGCCGAGCTGTAGGGCAGCCCGAGTGAAACAAGTCTCACCAATCGGGCCTGACGTCAGAGACTTTCCTTTACGAGCTCGGCGCCCTCAAGTTTGTCGCCGATCGAGGGAAGGGCTTTGCGGTGAAGCCGTTCCAGGCCCGCGTTGACGGCGCACTGGGCGAACAGGTCGAAGTACCGCCGCCCCACGTTGGGCCAGAACATGGGTGTTGCGTAGCGATATGCCTTGCGCCGCGTCTGGCGCTGAAATGCGGCGTCGGTGAGAAATCGCAGCGCAGCTTCGGCCATGGCATCGCTTTGGCCGAACGGCACGAGCAGGCCGCGGCCGTCGGCCAATACTTCTTCGGCGTACAAGTAAGGCGTGCTGACCACGGCGCCTCCCGCAGCCAAGGCGTAGGCCAATGTGCCGCTGGCAATCTGGTCTTTTCCGGGATAAGGAGTGATGTAGACGTCGCAAGCCTGAAGATAGGCCAGCAGGTCGTCCAATGCCAGGTATCGGTTCACGAAGCGGATGTTGGCGGCAACGCCCAGTTTCTCTGCCATCGCGACCAGGCTTTCTCGATAAACCTCCCCCTCCTGTCGCTTGACCTGCGGGTGGGTAACGCCCACGATCAGGTATAAGGCGTCCGGACAGGCAGCAACGATCTGGGGCATGGCCTGGATCATGAACTCCAGCCCCTTGCCGCGATTGATGAGTCCGAAGGTGCAAATGACTTTCCGCCCGGCAAGCCCCAACCGGACCTTGTGCGCGGCGTCGCGATGGAAGGGGACCATCGGCACTCCGTGGGGAATAACGTGCACGGTCGGCCCGGACACGCCGTAGACGCCGGCCAAGAGGTCGGCTGCGATGCGAGTCATGACGACGATCCCTTGGCTGTGGGCGGCCAAGTCTCGAATCAGTCGTCGCGGCAGCGGGTCGGGCCGGGTCAAGAGGGTGTGGAACGTGGTCACGATGGGCTTGCGGCATCCGCGCACGAAGTCCAGCACGCGCCGGCCCCAATCGTCGGGATAGAGGCCGAACTCGTGCTGTAAACTCACAACGTCGCAGGGGCCGTCGTTGGCCACCTCCGCGGCAAGATGGTACGCGTCCCGGCGGCTGTTGTCGATGACGTGGACCACGCGCGGATCCTCGTATTCCAGCGCCGCGGTCTTGCGAATCGCGGCAATCAACGAGACCGGTTCGTCCGCCGCCATGTCCACGGCGTCGGCCGAATCGCGGCTGAACGTCGCCAATCCGCAGGCTTCCGGCGGGTAAGTCGATATGAAAAGTGGTCGAATGGATTTCACTGGTCACCTCCTGTGTTGGTCGCCCCTGCGGTAAACAAGGGACATCGTCGTAGGCTTGCCAACCATCATCAGTTTACGGTGGCGGAGAACCCCTCCAATTATGGTCCTGCAATGCAAGCTATAGCCCACAAGAGGTAATGGTGTCCCGGCTTCAATGGTATCTGTTTCCGTAGGCCGGTCCGCGGATCGTCGGGATAGAGCGATTTCGCTTGGATTGATAAAGTGGGGGTCATGCGGTTGACCTTGTGTGGCCAACCGCCGGCAGCCGATCCCGCTATTGGCTGCTGCAAGGATGTCATGCAAGAAGTAGTTTTCCAAGAATCATCAGGGAGGAATACGTCATGTTGGTGCTCAATCGGAAATGCGGCAAGACGGTCGTCATTGGAGACAATATTACCGTTACCGTCCTGGAAGTGCGGGGCACCCGGGTGAAACTCGGTTTTGTCGCGCCGGGCGAGGCCCCCATCCATCGGGCCGAGGTTTACCAGCAGATCGAACGGTGCCTGCACTCCGGCGCGTATGCCGAAGCGGCCCTGGCCTGAGTTGCTGATACTGCTGAGGATCGCGAAGGTGAGTGCTATGGATCGTTGTACGTGTCTTGAAGCCGATCAGGCCGCCGCCAAGTCGCTCTCCGAGCGCGATCGTGCGCCGTTTGGTTGTGGCAGGCAGCGTTTGCCCACGGTCGATGCGGCAAGGCTGCGGCAGTGCTACCGCTATCTCTCTCATAACCTATCGCTGCCCTGCGCGGGCTGGTATCCCCAGCCCACGGACGAGGATGGAGGATTTCCTTGCACCGTCACGGAATTGATCGATCCGGTAACCGGTCTCGGCGACAAGTTCGATGGAATTCTCTGCAAGGTCCGCATTGGGAAGCACGAAAGGAACTTGCCGTTGATCGAACTGGAGTTGCCGCCGGAAGACCCCAATTACCGGTTCGTACAGTGCTGCTGGGACTGTATCTGGCATTGGCGATAAGTGGTCGTCGTCGCTACGCAAGGAAGATAGAGGCTGTCCAGAAAGCCCCTTACCCTTCGGCTGTCGGTCCAATCGTATCGCTCTCATCGGCAGCCGCAACCGCCGCAATGGCCTCGACTACAGCTTTGCGGGAGGCCGGTTTCGTCAGGTGGGCGGCAAAGCCCGCTGCCTGGCTCCGCTGGATGTCCTCTCCTAGTCCATAGCCGCTCAACGCGATGCATGGAAACTTGTGCCCCCCCTCGCGCAGTTGGCGGATCAGGTCATAGCCGCTGCCGTCCGGAAGTCCCAGATCGCTGAGGAGCAGGTCAAATGCCTGTAAGCGGGCCAATTCCAAAGCCGCGGCTACGTCGCTGGCTATTTCCACGGCGTGGCCATCGGCGATCAACATCATCCGCATCAGCTTCGCCGTGACGGCGTGGTCCTCCACCAGCAAGATGCGCAAGGGCAGGACGGCACGCGGGAGAGAGGGAGGCCCGCGTGATCCAGGCGACTCGTCTTCGGCGGGTACTCCAGGAGCCGCGGTCAGCGGCAGCCGTACGCGGAACGTCGCCCCCTTGCCCCGTCCCTCGCTGAAGGCTTCAATCCGGCCGCCGTGCAACTCGACCAGCGCCCTGCTGATCGCCAATCCCAGACCCAGGCCGCCGAACTGCTGCGTGATCGATCGTCCCGCCTGCTCGAAGGCGTTGAAAATCCGCGCCAGCGCCTCCGGCTCGATCCCCATCCCGCTGTCGCTCACCTCGACGACCACGTGTTCCTCAATCGGCCGACAGCGGATGCCTACGCATCCGCCCTGCGGCGTGAACTTGACGGCGTTCTTCAAGAGATTCCAGAAGACCTGCTGGAGTCGAGACACGTCGGCCTCGACCCAGTATGGCCCGGTCGGTCCCAAGTCCACGCCCAAGTGCAGTCCCCGCGTCTCGATGTCGGGCTTGCAGACCTCGACCGCCCGCTGAACGACCGTACTGAGATCGACGACGCTGCGGGTCAATACGACCTTCCCCGCGCGATCCGCGACACGTCCAGCAAGTCATCGATCAGCCGCGCTTCCAGTTCCACGTTGCGGCGCACCATGGTCAGCGTCTCGCGGACAACGGGGTCGAGGTCCCGTCGGTCCTGGAGCATCGACAAGCCCATCACCACCGGCGTCAGCGGCGTGCGCAGCTCGTGGCTCAAGACTGCCAGGAAATGGTCCTTGGTGCGATTGGCCTGTTCGGCAGCGGCCTCGGCCTGTTCGGCGGAATTCTTCGCCGCTTCCAGCATTGCTTCCGCCCGCCTCCGCGCGTCGATCTCGGCTTGCAGGGCCTGATTGGCAGTTGCCAAGGCCGATGCCTCCTGGGCTGCCGCGTAGGCGCGCTGGAGTTCTTCGTTCTGCATCTCCAACTCGATCTGATGCACCTGCAATTCATGGACCAGGGCGAGAGCGTCCGTTTCCCCCTTGACCTCCGACGGCCGAAGCGATCCCATTTGCAAGCGTGCCTCTGCCTTGCTCCGCAGGTCCACGGCCTGAGGAAGTCCCGACGTAACGTCCTGTTTCTCGATCATGAATTCAGTTATCGTCTGACGGGCTGATGGTTTCTGTCCGCAGCCGACATAGGGAATAATCCTGCTGTTTTGACATAATTGTATGCGTAATATATCAGCAGGAATAGAGGCAGTGCAAAACTAACCGGCTTAACCACCCCACAAGTCTCCTTATCGGTATCGACCTGATCGTCAACGGCACGATCTGGTCCGTGTCGGCCGTTGGCCTCCAAATATTGGCACGGTGGCACGGTGGCCGATCGATTTTTGAAGTTGGCATAAGACGCGTTTTCCAGTACACTAGAGTCAGATTTCGTAACGGTGGCGGTAAGTCTTTTCGCGGAAGCAGGCGCTCTGAACCGTTCAGAGGTCAAGGAAGCTGTTTGAAAAACTGGGCCAATCGCGGCGGCACCTAGCCCGCATGCCCGGTCTTTATTGAAACCTCTTCTGGTTTCGTGCAGCGAACGGATGAAGATTCTCCGCCCGAACATGGATGTTGTTCTTAGAACCTATTCGGAAACCCTGAACGGGTGCGTTCCGATACGCATTCGGAGCAGGTTTCCGAATAGGTTCTCACACGAAACCAAAGGACTGGGTCAATATGTGCGATCATGCTGTGTACCAATTGCATTCTTCCCGCACCGCCAGGATCGGTTTTGTGCGGCCGCGTGGCTGGCGATGGGAACTGCTCCAGCGTGGCCGGTGTCCCACGATTTGGCGGTGGTTCCCCTCTTCGACGGCCAGCGAAGCGAATTCCTGAACACTTGGGGGGGGGCCTGGGGGCGTGGCACCGCGCAAAGCATCCGCCTTCTGCCCGCAGAGTCAAAAACGGACGGGGCGCAGAACGGACGGCGCGTGTTGTGCGTCGAGTTGGGGCAAGTGCCAGCGGACGACCATCGCTATCTGCAATGTTTCGCTTCGGGTTTCGGCCCCACGCGGGAGTATTGCCAGACGCGCAATCTGGCACGCTACGAGCGGCTTCATCTCGGCCTGCAGAACCGGACCCACGCGGCGCTGCGTTGTGCGCTGCAAGTCAAGGACTACCGCGATTCCAAGAGCCACAGTGCGACCTATCGCTTCGAGTTGCCCGCCGCCGAAACCGCCTCCTCCGTCGATGTTCCGTTGGCGCTGACCGACGCCCATTGGAACGTGGAAGGCCATCCCGACTTGAGTCGGGTGCTGACGATCGACTTCCTCTTCGAGCCGCGAACCGCGATCCCTTCCGGCCGAGTAGACCTGAACGACGTGTCGCTGGTGGAGCCGGGCAGTCCGGTGGACATCGACACCAGCCCGCTGCCGGTGTTGGTCGAACGGTTGGCGCGGCGGCAATGGGACGCCCTCTGGTCGGCCCGCAGCCGCAACCACGGCATGATTCCCAACAACTCCTACCAGGCCACCGATGCGGGATTGAACACCACGGCCGCGGTGCTCTGGATGCTCCCGGCGGCCACGCGTCGCGGCTGGGTCCAGCAGGCTGACGCCGACCGTTACGTGGCCGCGCTGCTGCACACCATCGACGGGCTGCTCGATCGGGCCAAGTACCTGCCGCCGCGGAACGTGGATTGGACCACGCTGAAGCCTTCGCTGCTGCCGGAGGAATCGTCGGTCGACGCGGCCTTCCTGACGCTGGCGTTGTATCAATACAAGTGGTTGTCGTCGACCGCGCCGCCGTTGCATGCGGCCATCGACCAGACGCAGAACCGTTTCGATTTCGCCGCCTTCTCCTGCCCCGAGGGCTGGCGCATGGCTTACCGCTACCCCTCGCCCCAAAGCGAGGAAGGGTTCGTGCGCTGCGTGTACGACGGCTATACGAACGAAGGCAACCTGACGTCGCTGGCGGCACAACTCGTTTCCAGCCATCGCGTGCCCATCGAGACGCATTGGAACACCAGCACGCGGCGAGCACGGATGCAATTGGCCGAGCCCGGTCATGCCCCCATGGTTCATCAGTTCAAGGAATTCCGGGCGCCCTTTACGCAGGCCCTGTGGAACCTCTTCGTCAACGTCCGGCAGCGCGGCGTCGACACGTATCCAGACCGGGGCCTGGCCGTGAATCCCTGGCAGAATTTCGTGGGCTACGAGCAGGACGTGATGAGCAAGCTCGCCGCGGAGGGACGCCCCTTGTTGCTTCAACCCGATGCGGGCGACGATGGCACGCTCACCTGTTACCGGCAATTCAGCGTATGCGACAATTTCGGACAGGGCGACCTGTTCATGCCCTGGAGCGTCGCCATGGCGTTGCTGGCCGACACCGACCGCTCCGAACAATCGTTGCGATTCTTGTTGCAACACCGCCTGTACGGTCCCTGCGGAATGACCGATTCCGCCAAATGGGCGACCGGCGCCGCGGAGCCCTACTCGGCGACCGCGCGGAATGACTTCTGGAATACCGGCCTGGCGACGATGGCCCTCTTGGAATGGCTGGATGGGCCGGCCCGCCTGAGTACGTCGTTCGCCGCGCTGCCGGAGGTCCACGCCGCGCTCGATCGGGTCTTCCCGAAATAACGTACTTACCACGCTCTGTGGTGGCGTCTGCGGGATCGCAGTGGAGCGGAACTGGCCTGCGCAAGAGTCACTTGCCCGTAGGCCATTAGGGCAAGGGCGGCTTATGAAGCCGCTACGGCACGACACGCCCCGATAGAGTGAAACGTCAAGAATCACTCTAGGCGAATTGTGACCAGCATGCCTCTTCGCGGAGTCCGCGGAAATGGCGGGAAGACCCTCCGAATACCGCGATTCAGGCGCAACCTCCCGTAGCGGCGCGTACCTGCGTCTTTTTTTGCCTGCGGGGAATGGCTTTTGCATACATGGGATTCGGGTGTTCAGACGCCTTTGCTGCTAGGCGTGTTTGTCAAATCATGGTCAACCGCCTTCGCAGCAACACGTTTCTTAGACAGCATTACCTTAGTTGGGCAATTGTTACCGGCCCAAAAAAAGCACAACATCTTGTGTTGCCAACAAACCAGTCAACACAGAATATCCTATTTTTTCCTTTAACCGGATAGGTCGCACTGGCCACGCGGGATCGACATGTCTCGGAGAGTGCGTCCTTGCCTTTCCCCGCGCCCGCCGTACGAATGCCATACCCGCGGAGTCGCCACAGGGCGCAGGGCTCCGCTGGAAATTGATTGCACGTCGTCGGAAGACTACATAAAGAGCACCTCGGCCCTGCCGGGTGGCTTGTTAGCGAGTAGGCCAATGGGTGCGAATGCTTTTGGGTGTTCGCGCACATCGGCTTTTTTCGTTCTTGAGGATCAGGAGAGACTACGCATGAAGGAAGGGGTTTGCGCAGCAGACACCGCAGAGAGATCGATTGCCGACGGCGAAGGATCGCCAAGTGAACCGATCGGGGAAGAGGCAGTATTATTCCTGCTCGATACGAGTATTGATCTGGCCGGCAACCCGTTCCCCCAGCGGCTGACGGTGGGCGAACGGCAATTGACAGTCAGCAAGCTTGCCGGCGATTTTGGCGAGGATCCCGGGCTGGAGCGACGGCGCCAGTGGCATTGGGAACAGATCGAGGCATTCCGCGTGGAGCCGACCGTCGGCTCGCATTTTTTGCAGGCGCAGGTCGCCGGGCAGTGGATCGACGTCTTGCGCCGGCCTGGAGACGTGACACGGGAATTGAGCGATCTGGCGGGCCGTCTTGACGCATCCTGCCGCCGGGGTTTCCGTGCGCCGCGCGGCGGAGTGGAAAACGAGGCGCAACGGCGTCTGGACGGCTGGTTGCACGATAGCCGTGCGGAAACAAAAACTCTCCCGCGGTCGCGAATGACTGCCCGCTTGTGGGCCTTGCTGCGTCCTTTTCGGGGCAGTGTCGTGCTGCTGCTGGTATTGTCGCTGGGCGCGGTGGCCATCGACGTGACTCCCCCCATGCTGCAGCAGGTCCTCGTCGACCGCGTATTGCAAGCCGATCGGGCTCAAAACTCGGTGGGCCAGTTGCTGCAATTCCTTCTGGCGATCGTTGCCGGGCTGTTGTTGGCCCGCCTGGCCGCCACGCTCGTGGCCATTTGGAAGGGCTGGGTTTCCAGTCGCGTCGGCACGACGCTGACCGCCGATCTCCGCAACGAACTGGTGGAAAAGCTCAACGAGCTGCCGTTGGCGTTCTACGACCGGAACCAGGTGGGCGTGCTCATGAGCCAAGTAGCCTACGATACGGAAACCCTGCACACGCTGGTCTACCACGTGACCAGCGGTTTCCTCTTGCAATCGCTGCAACTGGCGGGCATCGCGGTCATGCTGTTGTATCTCAATGCCAAACTGGCGGTCGTGACCTTGCTGCCGATGCCGTTGATCCTCGCCGGAAGTTGGTACTTCACGCGCTACCTGCAGCCGCGGCATCAGCACTATTGGGCGGCGGTCGGCAAGCAGGCCTCGGCCTTGATGGGCATGCTCGCGGGAATTCGAGTCGTGAAGGCCTTCGTGCAAGAGGACCGCGAAGTCCGCCGCTTCGCCGCATCCAGTCGCCGCCTCCGCGACTCGCGGCTGACGGTCGACAACGCCACGGTCACCTTCACGGCCGCGATGGGCCTGCTGTTCGCGTTGGGCGGCCTGGCGGTATGGTATCTGGGCGGCCGCGACGTGCTCTTCGGCCGCATGACGCTCGGCGCGCTGATGGCCTTCCTCGCCTACTTGGCGATGTTTTACGCGCCGCTGACCACGATTGCCGAGTCGACCGCCTGGTTTGCCAGCTTCTACAGCACCAGCCGTCGTATATGCGCACTGCTGGACGTGCCCAGCGAAAGCGATCAAGCCGCGCCGGCCGTGCCTTTGGGCCGATTCCACGGGGGCGTCGAGTTCCAACACGTGACGTTCGGTTACGATCGCAGCCGGCCGGTGCTGGAAGACATCAGCTTCGCCATCCAGCCCGGCGAGATGGTGGGCGTGGTGGGCCGCAGCGGGTCGGGCAAGTCGACGCTCGTGAGTCTCATCGGCCGGCTGTACGAATGCGATGCCGGACAGATCCGCATCGACGGCATCGACGTGCGGCAGGCCGATCCCCGGCAGCTTCGCCGGCAAATCGGCATGGTTCCCCAGGAACCGTTCTTGTTCCGCGGCCTGGTGGCCGCGAACATCACCTACGGCAACGGACAAGCCACGCCGGAAGAAATCCTCTTGGCCGCCAGGAACGCCGATTCCCACGAATTCATCATGCGGATGCCTTTCGCCTACGAAACGCAACTGGGAGAAGGGGGCTCCGGCCTGTCGGGCGGAGAACGGCAGCGGCTCTCGATCGCCCGCGCCTTGTTGTTCGATCCGGCGATCCTGATTCTCGATGAAGCGACCGCCAGCGTCGACGCCGAATCGGAGCGGTCGATCTGCAACGCCATTCGCCGTTGGGCCCGCCGACGAACCACGATCGTGATCGCGCACCGCCTCTCCACGCTGCAGGGCGCCGACCGCCTGCTGGTTTTCGATCAAGGCCGGCTGGTCGAACAGGGCAGCCCGGCGGAACTGTTGGAGCAAGGCGGATTGTACAGCACCCTGGCCAGCATTCAGTGCAACCGCCGCGCGTCCAGCATAGACGACTTGGGCCTCGGCACGCGCGGCAGCGAGAGCCACCGGCGCTTTGCATCGGCGACAGGCGCCGAGGCGGCGCGGGGCATCGCCGACGCGGCCGCCGAGTGGGGCGGCGGGGACTCGCTGTTTCAAGCGGCGCCGGCCGACACTCCGGCGCGGGACGCCGTCCGCAGAACGGGTTTCCCATCTGTCGATGCCAGTCACGAACCTGCGGGTACCCTGTACCCAGGGTGGGCCTGGCTCGATCCGGCGAAAGTCAGAATCGAACTCGACGACAGCGGCATTGGGAGCAGAGGGGGCCTGCTGCGGGTCACCAGGGATCGGCAGCGCAGCGAATGCGTGCAGGCCGTGTGGGCCTTTCCCGCCAGCGAGCCGGGGCGCTTCATCAGTTTGCGTCGTCGCGAGCCGTCGGGACGCGAGACCGAGGCAGGCATGATCCACACGCTTGCCGCCTGGCCCCAGCAGGCACAGGAGGCGGTTCGCCGCTCGCTTGCCCGTCGCTATTTGATCCGCCGCATTGAGGAAATCCGCCAGGTGCGCACCAGCGGCACGCAACTTGCGATGTCGGTGCTTACCGACGGCGGAGCGGCCAAGCTGCGATTAGAGAAGCCGGGCGAAGGGTGTCAAGATTTTGGCGCCCACGGATTGTTGCTCACCGATCCGGACGGCAACTACTACGCGATCCCGGACCGCCGCGCCTTGCCGCGCCGTCAGCAACGATTGCTGACGCTTTATTTTGGAGACTGATGAAATGCTTACCATGAGTGCTCGACACTCCCCGCACGCCGTGCGTGCGGGGAAGGCGGATGCGTCCCCGCACCCGGATGTGAATCCGGAGCAGCTTTCCCAACAGGCCCGCAAACTCGCTCATTTGCAGCGCTTGGCTGGCCGCGGCGTGCGATTCGCGCCGCATGACCGGCTGCTTGCCCGGCTCGACGACAACGAGCGCACTTTACAAGCGGCGTACCAGCGGCTGACGCGGGCTTCCGAGCCGCGGACGATGCCTCCCGCGGGCTTGTGGCTCGTGGAGAACTTCAGCCGGATTCAAGAGTTGCTGCGAATGGCGCGGCGGGATCTCCGTAAAGGGCGGCACCGCCAGTTGCCCCACGTTTACGACACCGCCGGCGAACGAATGCCACGAGTCTATCATCTGGCGAGGGAACTGATCGCTCATCGCGACGGACAACTCGAGGAGGACAGCCTGCACCAGTTTTTCGGCGCCTACCAGGGCGTGATGCCGCTGAAACTGGCGGAACTGTGGTCGGTTTGCGGCATGTTGCGGCTGGCCCTCATCGAATTCCTCTGTGGCGTGGCGGTCCGTGTTGCTCTGCCGCACAGCGATCGGAACCTGGTCCATTTCGCAGTTGCGCACGACCTGCACCCCGGCCCGCACCCAGAAGGCGGGGAGTTTCGTCAAGAGGCGGCTGACGAACTCTCGATGAAGCATGGCATTCTCAGTCTGCTCGCGCTGTCGCTGCTGGACTGGAAAGAATTCGTGGAGCGTCAGAGCGTGGTGGAGCATGTCTTGCGGCAGGACCCGGCCGGCATCCATGCACGGATGAGCTTTGCCAGCCGCGATCACTACCGCCGGATCGTCGAGCGGCTTGCCCGCCGCAGCCCGTTGAACGAAGAACAGGTCGCCCGTGCGGCGATCGAGCGTGCGCGAGTCTGCGCGGAAAGCCGCAACGACGGTGGCTGGGCGCCTGCGCGGGGAGGCGGACGGGCGGCCGTGGAACAGCACGTGGGCTACTACCTGGTCGACCGGGGGCGTGCCGCGCTGGAAGGTGGCATCGGTTACCGCCTTACGTGGGCTGCGGCCCTGGGGCGGTTCCTCGCGCGGAGCCCTTTGGCCTCTTACTTGGGAGCGATCCTGCTGGTGTGGTTGCTCACGGTGATTGCCGCGGCGGTCCTCGGCGTCAGGCTGGAAATCGTGCGGATCGCCGGCCCGGCGGCCGCGCTGTTGCTGCTGGTGCTCTTTGCCGGGGCGGCCGGACAATTCGCGGTGAGCCTGGTGAACTGGCTCTGCACCCTCCGGATGCCGCCCCGGCCGATGATGCGTTTGGATTTCTCGGCGGGAATTCCCCGTGAGCACCGCACGTTGGTTGCCGTACCGTCGCTGTTGACCTCTGAGCAGACGGTGCGGGACCTTGTCGCGCAACTCGAACTGCACTACCTGGCCAATCAGGACGAGAATTTGTGGTTCGCCCTGCTGAGCGATTTTCCCGATGCCGATCAAGAGACGTTGCCCGGCGATCGGCGGTTGCTGGAGTTGGCCCGCACCGAGATCAAACGGCTCAACGAACGCTATTGTGCCGATCAAGGTAGAAGGGGGAAGGCGGAAGGGGGAAGGCGGAAAGGCGGCGATGCCGAGGACGCTGACGGAGTTCCCCCTTCCCCCTTCTACCTCCTGCATCGGCCGCGGAAGTGGAATCGGCAACAGGGAGCATGGATGGGAGAAGAACGAAAACGGGGCAAGTTGGCGGCGCTGAACCGGCTGCTGCGCAGCGGCGCGGCCGATGCTTTCAGTGCCACCGTTGGCGACTTGCCGCAGCTCCGCTCGGTCCGCTACGTGATCACCCTGGACAGCGACACGCAACTGCCGCGCGACGCCGGCCGGGAGTTGGTCGGTTGTGCGGCCCATCCCTTGAACCAGGCGCGTTTTCAAGAGGACAATAGTAAAGCTGGCGATCCGCAGTCGCGCATGGTGGTTGCGGGTTACGCCGTGCTTCAGCCGCGGGTCACCGTCACCATGTCGGAGGCGCATCGCAGCCGCTACAGCCGACTGGCGGCGGGCGATGCGGGAATCGATCCCTATACGCTCCAGACCAGCGATCTGTATCACGACCTGTTCGGGCAAGGCAGTTTTATCGGCAAAGGGATCTACGACGTGGAGGCGTTCGAGTCGGCCTGCGAAGGCCGCTTTCCCGAAAACCGCCTGTTGAGCCACGACCTGATTGAAGGCTGCTTCGCCCGTAGCGGCCTGGTCAACGACGTGGAATTGTTCGAAGGTGTTCCCTCGCGGTTGCTGGTCGATATGAACCGCCGCCACCGTTGGGCCCGCGGCGACTGGCAGATTGCTTCCTGGTTAGGCAACCGTGTTCCCACGCTGCGGGGAAACGAAGCCAATCCACTCTCCGGGCTGTCGCGGTGGAAAATCCTGGACAATTTGCGGCGCAGCCTCACGCCGGCGCTCCTAGGGAGTTTCCTGGTGCTGGGTTGGCTGTTAGCCCCGGCTTTGGCGGGTACTTGCACGTTATTGGCCCTCGCGCTCACCTTCGGCCCGACCGGCATTGCGGCGCTGCCCGGCGTGCTTCGCCGGCCGGAGGGCAAGCCTTGGATGCTGCACGCCAGGGACGAAACGCGGCAGTACCTGCGGACATTGCTCGCGGAGGCCGTGAACTGGTGTATTTTGCCTTACACCGCACACTGCCAAGTGGATGCCATCGTCCGCACGCTGTATCGTCTGGGCATTTCCCGCCGTCGCCTGTTGGAATGGACCACCGCCAGCCAGGCGGAAGCAGCGTGCCGGAGGGAATTGCCCGCGCATTACGCGATCATGGGGGCTTGCCCCGCATCCAGCGTCCTGGTAACCGTCTTCCTGCTGGCGGTCCAACCGCGGGCGCTGCTGGTCGCCGGCCCGCTGCTGCTGGCCTGGCTGGCGGGACCGTTGATCGCCTGGTGGATCTCGTTGCCTTATCCGTGTCAAGCGGTCACCCTGACGGGCGCGGAACAACGGCAGCTCCGCCGCTGGGCCCGGCAAACCTGGCACTACTTCGATAGCTTCGCGGGGGAGGCCGACCACTGGCTGCCGCCCGACCACGTGCAGGACGATCCAGCGACCACGGGTACGTGGTGCCCGACCATTGCTTCCCGCACCAGCCCCACGAATATCGGCCTGGCATTGCTGTCGGGGCTTGCGGCCTACGATTTGGGTTATTTGCCGGCCGGGGCCTTGTTGGACCGTACGAGCCGCATGCTGCAAACCATGTCGCGCCTGGAGCGATACCGGGGGCACTTTTACAACTGGTACGATACCCGCACCTTGCAACCAGCCGAGCCGCGTTACGTGTCGAGTGTCGACAGCGGGAACCTGTGGGGATCGCTCACCGTACTGAGCGCCGGCCTGGAGGAGTTGCGCAATCGCCCGTTGATTCCGCCACGTTTGCTGCAAGGGTTTCAGGATACGGTTGAGATTATCGCCGATCTTCGCCGCCGCGCCGCCAGCGTGGCCTGGGACGACCCGCTGGACGCTTGCATTGCCGGGCTGCGCGGAGTGTTCCGGCTCGTTGTCCGGGGGGGTGCGGCAAACCTGCGAGCGGCTGCGCCGCATTCGCCATCGGGCGACGGACTTGGCGCTGCAGGCTTCCGTCGATCAGCCGGCTCTGAAACAGTGGACGGTCGCGCTCGTGCGACAAAGCGCCCAGGCGCATCGGCACTTGTCGCGATTAGCGTTTTGGACGAAGTTTGCCGTGCCGAAAAACGGGCTCGCGGCGGAGTTGCCGCGATTCTCTTCCTTCGCCGGCGGATCCTGTAAGGCGGACTTTAGTCCGCCTCCCGATGACGCGTCCGACTTCTTCTCCTCTGCCGGGAATGTGATCGCAGTGCAATCGCGGCTGCCCGCGCCGCTGAGCGTGGCGACCGTCGACCACGAGTACGTGGTGCCCGACGACCATGAGTACATGGTGTCCGAGCAACACGAGAAACCCACGGCCTTCGTGAAACTGCATGCCTGGTTCGAACGGCTCGACGCCGGCTGCACGCTCGGCCAGGTGCTCCAGGCTGCCCAGCGGATCGCCGACGACCACGACCACGGGTACGTGGTGCCCGATCCCTGGCAACGGGAAGCGGTCGAGGAAGATTGCCGGGTGGGCTTTAGCCGACCTTTGCGTGACGGTGGGCTGGAGCCTACGCTCCCGCCGAGCGTGCGGCAGGCGGCCCGCAGAGCCGCCGCGGCGGCCCGCCAGGAATTGCAGCAGATCTCGCAAATTACGCGGCTTTGCCGGCAATTCTTTGCGATGGATTTTCGTTTTCTCTACCGCCCGCAACGGAAGCTGCTGAGCGTGGGCTTCAACGTACGCGATCGCCGTTGCGACGAAAGCTGTTACGATTTGCTGGCCTCGGAGGCCCGCCTGACCAGCTTCCTGGCCGTCAGTCACGGCCAGCTTCCGCGGGAACATTGGTTTGCCTTGGGCCGGATGGTTACCGTGGTGGGCGGCACTCCCACGCTCTTGAGTTGGTCGGGCTCGATGTTCGAGTATCTGCTGCCGATGTTGATCATGCCTTCCTATCGGGCCACGTTGTTGGACGCGACTTGCCGTGCGGCGGTACAGCAGCAGATACGCTATGCCCGTCGGCGCGGCGTTCCCTGGGGGATTTCCGAGAGCTGCTCCCGCACTCAAGGCGGCAGCGACGATTACGGATATCGGGCTTTCGGCGTGCCGGGGCTGGGCCTGGCGTCAAACCTGGGAAAGCACCTGGTGATTGCACCCTATGCCGCAGCCTTGGCGCTGGCCGTGGCCCCTCGCCAGGCTTGCGCCAACCTGGCTCGACTGGAGCAACTGGGCTATCTCGGTTCCCATGGGTTCTACGATGCGATCGACTATACGGCGAAACTCAGCCGGCCCGGCAGCCCGCGGGCACCATGTACTCGTGGTCGGCCGTGCAAGATCGTGATGGCGCATCACAGCGGCATGACGCTCTTGGCCCTGGCCCAGGCGCTGTTAGGCCCCACGATGCCGCAACGCTTTCTGCGGAACCCGTCCTGCGCTGCGCACGACATACTCCTGCAGGAACGCGTGCCGCGGAACGTCTGCCCGCTGAATCCGGAAACGCTCCCTGTAGAGTAGCAGGAAATTCGAAAGCCGAAACAAAGGCAAAATCACTACTGTCCGGCCTTGATCATAACTTTGCCAACTGCTAGCAAAGCTAGCTTCTTGATTGGCACCCAGGTTGGGTATTCAATGTTTTAGAACCCACATTGAAGGAGCCCAAACCATGGATGCCACGTCGAATTGTACCGCGCCGTGCTGCCCACAAGAACGGTCTGTTCGCTCCCGGCGGGGGGTGGCCAACACCATGGCCCAGTTCAAGAGCTTGCACTCGCCCTGGGCCTCGCCTCGCCGGATCGCAGGCCAATTGAGTGTCCCGGCGAGAACCTTGAACTACTGGATCAACCGAGAACAAACGCTAGTCAGCCGTAGTTCGTGGCCGGAACGCACAGTGCGGTTTTTCGAAAGTCCTGAAGGAAGCGAATTTCTCCATCAACTGATGGCGGCTGCTCGTTTGGTCTTTGTCGAAGCCAACGATTGCGGGCTGCGCAATTTGTGCTGGTTTCTTGACCTCAGCCGTCTAAGCGAGTTCGTCGCCGCGTCTTACGGAGCGCAACAAGCAGCGGCGGAGGAGTTGGAGTCGCTCTTAATCCGTTTCGGTCAAGGAGAGGACGCGCGACTGGGCAAGCAAATGCCGCCCCGCGAGATCTCGCTCTGCGAGGATGAGACCTTTCATCCTCAAATCTGTTTGGTAGCCATCGAGCCGGTATCGAACTTCATCCTCGTGGAACAGTACCAACCGCAACGAGATGCGGCGACCTGGGAGCAGTGTACCTCTGCCAAGCTCGCTGCGCTGCCGGTCACCGTCTTCCAAGTGACCAGTGATGCGGCCAAAGCCATTATCGCACACACCGAAACCTCCCTGGGGGCCCATCACTCGCCGGACCTGTTTCACGTGCAGTACGATACGGTCAAGGCGACCAGCGGAGCCTTGGCGAGCCAGACGCGGGCCGCCATCCGGGAACTGGAGGAGCGACAGGAGAAAACCGCTGAATTGCGGGCGAAAAGTGATTCCCGCCGAGAAAAGGGCTCGCCCGATCCCCTGGTCGATGTGCTGCTGGAGCGTGCCCAGCGGGCAGAGACCGCGGCGCAAGAAGGAGTCGACACTTGCCAAGCAAGGCAACAGCGTGCCCAAGCGGCACGGCAAGGATTGGGACGCGACTATCATCCCGTGGATCTACAAACGGGCCAATCACTCGCCGCCGAGGAGGTGGGCCGACGACTGGCGGGGCACTTCGACACGCTCGACCAAGTGGCGGCCGAAGCGGGCCTTTCGTCACATGCCTGCGATAAGCTCGCCAAAGCGCGTCGCGTTTTGGATTCCATGCAGGCGACCATCGCCTTCTTTTGGGCCATGGTTGCCTCGCGACAGAGGGAATGGGGATACAGTCCCGCGGTCCAGCAGTGGATGCAACAAGACTTGATTCCAGCCTACTACTTATGCCGCGTCGCCGAGAAAGCTCACACTGCCGCCGAGAAGCAACGCTTGCGGATACTTGCCGCAGAGGTGCTGGCGCGCGCTCGTTCCCCGGACGGCCTATGGGGGACGCTGCCTTGCGATCTCCAGGCCGATCTGGAAACCAAGGCCCGGCAGTGTGCCGATTTCTTTCAGCGGAGCAGTTCCTGCGTGGAAGGACGCAACGGGCAATTATCGCTGAGGCATCATGCCTTGCACCACTTGACCGCGCGGAAGTTGCAAGCATTAACGGTCTTGCATAACTACGCCGTGCGACGTGAAGATGGCAGCACTGCAGCCAGCCGCTTCTACGGCGGCACGCCGCGCGACCTTTTCGGCTGGCTCCTGAAACGCCTGTCATTGCCAGCCCGGCCGCGGATTGCCCAGCGAAATGCCTAATATCCCCACTGGTGGGGAAGCTCCTGTCGCTTCCACGCTGCCTGATAATCTGCGCCGATGGCCCTCTCTAACTTGTCTCGATTCATTAGGCAACCTTGCTAGCCACCCAAACAATGAAAGCAGTGCTAGCAGTTGGCAAGGTTGTGATCAAGGCCCTACTGTCCGGTTATAAGTCGAATAGTTTCAATTGGTTACGACAAGCACTTTCCGGATTTGGGACAGAAATCGTGGAAAGTGCCTGAAAAATAGGGGTTTTCTCGAAAGGAGTCACACTCAGAATTTGCAAAATTTCGGAAAGGCTGCGGTCCACCCTCAGTTCCTTCCGGATGATGGCCACCAGGACGTAGACGCACACCGCGATCCAGACTTGAGTCCGCACCGCGTTGTCCGTGTTGCCATAAAATGCCTTGATCCGCAGGTTCTGCTTGATCCATTTGAAGAACAACTCGACCTGCCAACGGCAGCGATAGAGTTGCGCAATGGTCAGGGCGGGTAGTTCGAAGTTGTTGGTAAGAAAACACAATCGCCGGTCGTGCTCGGCATCGTAATAGGCAACGCGACGCAGGGCATCCGGATAAAGCTTTGAGGTCTTGACGCCTCGCAGAACAATCGTCTGGTCGCTTCGCAGGCCCGTGGACTTGTCCACCACACGGGACTCGCGGCGGTAACAGTCGATGTTCTTCTTGGCACGCGTGACGAAGAACGCCAACTGTGAAGTAAAGCGATGCAAGCGAGCAAAATCGACGTATCCTCGATCCATCATGTAGAAGGCGCCCGGTTCGATTGGCAGGTGATCGAGGACGGTCACATCGTGCGTTTTCCCGTGAGTTATGCGGATAAAACAGGGGATGTTGCCCCGCAAGTCGATCAGCGTGTGAAGCTTCACGGCACCTTTGTGACGACGAAATCGCGCCCAAGGAAACAGGGCAAGACAAAGATCGATAGTTGTGGAATCCAAGGCATAGGCGGCCTGCTTGAGCGATACTGCGAAGTTGTCCTTGGCGTACAGGGCTCGGGCGCGACGAATGAGCACTTGAGCGAAGTCGGCGTAGATCCGCCAGTCGCGACGCTTGTTGGCATCGCTGAGCGTGCTCCTGGAAACCCGGCCGCGAAGCCCGGCGTGGTACAATTTCGACGGCACCGCATTCAAGCAGGTTTCGATGTCCCGCAGGCTTTCGCGATAAGTCAACTGAGCGAAGGCCATGGTGAGGAACTGGTCCCGACAAGAGAAATCGCGGACCCGGTAGTTGCCGCGATAGCGTTTCACACATTCGTCGAAATCCCGCTTGGGAATGAAATCCATCAGTTGAGCAAAAACCAGCCTGCCCTCGTGCATCGCAATCTCCTTTCCACTTAATAGTGCAAAGGAGGGGGCGAAAACGCCAGGGGGCACTGAAATCGAGTACAAGCGGAAATCGCGGAACAACCCTAGAAATCACGATAGTTTCAACCACCTACTCATCGCTCAACCGGACAGTAGTGAGGCAAAATACAAAATGCGAACTACCAAGACCGCTCAACGACGCGTTTCGAACATTCTTATTTCGTAATTCGCATTTGTTTCGGATTTCGGATTTTTATTTATCATAACGGACTCGATTCACTTGCCAAGCTGTCCAAGAGGTCGTCGATCGTGCCCGATAGCGAAACCCTCTTTTCCCGTAGTCAAAAAAAACCGCCCGTCAACCGAGCGGTAATTGCACGATTATTTTGCTGGTTTGCGGCTTCCGAGTGCATTTCCTTGAACAAATCTGTAACGATTGTTCCCCAAAATAAGTGTGTCATGAGGCGGCTTCCGCGTTCGTAGACTTGCCTTTCTCCAATGGCGACATAATATCCACTGAATTAGTTGGCAAAATGTTTTCGGGCATCGCGTCCGGGCCAACTAGTTCTACACTTGGTTCTCTACTGAGGAGATGGATAATGAGGTATGGAGGATCTTTGTTTGTTGCGGTCGCTTTCTCGTTGGCCGTCAACGTCGCCTTGGCGGGCGATTGTGGTTGCGGTGGCGCTGCTCCGGCCGCATGTGGTTGTGCCGCCCCGTGCGCGTCATGTGCTCCGCAGATGGTGAAGAAGACCATCCTGGTCCCGACCATGGTCACCGAAGACCGGATCGTGTGCGAGACCCAGTGCACGGCGGAAACCCGTACGCGCAACTTCACGGTTTGCGAAACCGTTCCGGTTACGAAGACCGTACAGCGTTCCTACACGACGATGGTTCCCGAGACGCGCACGCGGACGGAGACCTACTGCGTTTCGGTTCCGAAGACGCGTGAAATGACCGAGACCTACCAGGTCCAGGTGCCGACGACGAAGACCGTCGAAACCCAATATACGGTTAGCGTGCCGGTTTGGGCAGACAAGACGGAAGAGTACACCGTGATGGTCCCCGCCTGCGAGACCCGTCAAGGGATGCGTTGCGTGCAGCACTGCGTGCCGGTTCAACATACCGCTAGCCGTTGCGTCGATCGGGGCCATTGGGAGGAGCACCAGGTTGCGGCTTGCAACAGTTGTGCCAGCCAGACCTGCGGCTGCGGCGGTTGCGGCGGCGGGGATTCGTGCGGCGGTTGCGCCCCGGCCCCGGTTTGCATGCAGACCGTTCGTTGCTACGTGCCCAACTGGGTGAACGAGACCTACGAATATACCGTCAACAAGATCGAGACGGTTCAGGAGCCCTACACCTACCAGGTGCAGGTCTGCCATCCTGAGAGCCGCACGCGCACGTTCAAGGTTTGCCATTTTGAAAACCAGACCCGCACTGCCACGCAACAGGTCTGCGAATACCACAGCGAGAATCGCACGCGCACCTTCCAGGTCACCGAGTGCTCGATCGAGCAACGCAACCGCGAGATTCCTTATACGGTCTGCGTGCCGAAGACGGAAACCCGCGACGAGCAGATCACGACCTACGAGACCCACCAGATCCCGAAGACCGAGAACTATACCGTGATGGTTCCCCACACGGTCCAGAAGACGGTCCAGGTCCAGGTGTGCAAGATGGTCGAGCAAATCATTGAAGTGCCCTGCGAGACAAGCTGCGGTTCGTCCTGCGGCAGTTCCTGCGGCCGGGCGTGTGGTTGCAGCAGCTAGGCCGGGCTTTTTCCTCGAAAGGTGTCCATGAGTGCTGCCGGAGGCCGGGCTTTGGTGCCCGGCCTCCGGGCACCATGTACTCATGGTCGTGGTCGGCCTATGATGCACTTGCCGCCGTTCGGCGATGGCGTTCTCGACAGTCGTGGAGAGCGCCGCTTGGCGCGCAGATCATGCGCAGGGAAATTGGGCGCGGCTCGTGTCGAGCCATGTTCGCGGAGACGAGCACATGGAGAAGCCAGGGCCACGACCGGAGACCCCAGAGTGCCGCAAGGAAGAACTGCCGAGGGAATCGGAACTCGCGTGCCTCTTCCAGTTCTCGTTGGAGATGCTCTGCATCGCGGGGGGCGACGGGTATTTCAAGCGCGTTAATCCGGCCTTCGAGCGGACCCTCGGCTACGACGCACGCGAACTGCTTTCTCGTCCGTTCATCGAGTTTGTTCATCCCGAGGACCGGGAGAGCACGGAGCGGGAATTGAGCAAGCTCGTCGAGGGCATTCCTACCATCCATTTCGAGAATCGCTACCGCTGCCGCGACGGTTCCTATCGCTGGTTGTCGTGGATGGCAATGCCGCAAGAAAGCGGCGAACGGATCTATGCCGTGGCTTCCGACGTGAGCCGTCGAAAACACGTGGAAGCGGAATTGCACGCCGCCGAGCGACGTTACCGCCAGCTTCTCGAGGCCGTCACCAGCTACACCTATTCGCTCGAGATTCGGGACGGATCGCCGTATTCAACCGTCCACAGCGCGGGATGCCTGGCCGCCACGGGCTACACTCCCGAGGACTTCGCGGCCGATCCGTATCTTTGGATCAACATGGTCCACGCCGATGACCGCGAATCAGTGCGACGACACGCCGCGCAGGTGCTCGCCGAGAGTGAAAGCGGCCCGATCGAGCACAGAATTCTCCATCGCAACGGCAGCACCCGCTGGGTACGCCACAAGATTGTTTCGCATCGTGATGGAGGCGGCCGATTGCTGCGGAACGACGGCGTCATCGAGGACATCACGGAACGACGGGCGATCGAAGAACGATACCGGTTGCTCGTCGAGTCGGCTCCCGATGCGATTGTCGTCGTCGATGGCAAGGGGCGGATCGTGCTGGTCAACGGGCAGGCGGAAACGCTGTTTGGATATGGCCGCGAGGAATTGGCCGGGCAGACGGTGGATCTGCTCGTGCCGCATGGCCTGCGCAATCGGCATGCGGCCGAGCGGATGGAATATGCCGCGCAGCCTCGGTCGCGACAAATGGGCATGCATCCCGGTCTGGAACTCCGCGGTCTGCGCAAGGACGGCAGCGAGTTTCCGGCCGAGATCGCCTTGAGCCCGATCGAAACCGAAGCGGGCGTGCTGGTCTATGCGGCCATCCGCGACATGACCGAACGCAGGCGGATGGAAGAGGCCCTCCGCGAGAACCTGTCGCAGTTGCTCGCGGCCCAGCGGATCCAGGCGCATCTCCTGCCGGACCATCCGCCGCTGCTGCCCGGGTTCGACATTGCCGGGGCCTTGCATCCTGCCGAGTTTGCGGCGGGAGATCACTACGACTTCCTCGCGATGCCGGATCAGTGCATCGGAGTCGTCGTCGCCGACGTGGCCGGGCACGGAGTCGGCCCTGCCATCCAGATGGCCTCGACGCATGCGTACCTGCACTTGCTCGCATCGCTCCATTCGGAAGTCGACGTGATCCTCTTCCAAGCGAACCGGATTGTCGCCGAAGAGGCTGACCCCGGCCGATTCGTCACGGTCTTCTTTGCACGCCTCGATCCTCGTTCTCGCACTCTGGTCTACTCCAGTGCGGGACATCCGCCCGCATACATTTTTGACAGGCAAGGTGCCGTGAGGGCCGTGCTTGCCAGCACCTCGCTTCCGCTGGGGATCCTTCCCGACGCCCGGTTCCCGGTCGCCGGTCCGATCGCGCTAGTGCCTGGCGAGATTGCCTTGCTGCTTACCGATGGATTGCTCGAGGCGGTATCTTCCCGGGGAGAACAGTTTGGCCAGGACCGCGTGATTCAGGTCGTTTCCAACAACCGCCAGGAAACCGCCGACAGGATCATGGCTGCCCTTTTTGAGGCCGTGATGGTGTTCTCCGGCAGAGCGAAACTGCTCGACGACGCCACTATCGTCGTGATCAAAGTCGACCTTGCAGACTAACAGACGAGAGACAGAATCGTTTCACCCCCAGAAAGGTCGCCTCCTGAAACCGTGCCCCACGAAAGAGAGTACGGCAAGGATCAGGAAGACAACGAAGAGGACCTTGGCTCCGTCCCAGGATAATTGTGCCACTCCTGCAAATCCGAGGAAGCCGGCGATCAGGGCGATGACGAGAAACACGACAGCAAGCCGTAACATGATGAAATTCTCCTTCACGAATCTTCCGACACTTTCATTCTATGCCGCCAAGCGGCAAAGGCAAGCGTGCGGCGAGATTCTCGGGCAAGCCCAAAACGGCCTTTGGTCTTGGAAGTTGAGTGCCTTAATCCACGACCCAAGACCGAAGACCGCATGGCGCGACATGGTTCAGAATAATCCCCCGTCCGCCACCTCGTTCGTCCAGACCGTAAACCGTTCCAGGGTGTTCTTGCCGAATGAGGTCGTCATGGCCACGTCGGCCGCGTCGCGCCCCCGCGCCATCAAGATACGACCGATGCGGGGAACATTATGCCGGGCATCGAACGCATACCACCGACCGCCCAGGAAGACTTCGAACCAGCCGCTGAAATCCATCGGGCAGTTCATGGGCGGGATGCCGATATCGCCGAGGTAGCCGGTGGCGTACCGCGCCGGGATACAGAGACAGCGGCAGAACGTCAGGGCCAGGTGCGCGAAGTCGCGGCAGACGCCGGCCCGCTCCACGAAGACGTCGTAGGCCGTCTTGGTCGGTCGGGCCGCCTGGTGGTCGAAGCGGATGTTGGCGTTGACCCAATCGCAGACGGCCTGGACCCGTCCCCAGCCCGCCGGCGCCCCGTTGAATAGCCCCCAGGCAATCTCCATGAGCCGGTCCACTTCGCAATACCGGCTGCCGAGCAGGAAGAGCAGGGTCTCGCTGGGCAATTCCTCGGCCGGGTGCTGCCGCGCCCATGGCACGACCGCGTCGGGCAGCCCTGAATCTTCGACGACCATGTCGTCCCAGAGGCGGAGACGCCCGGGAAGCGCGAAGATCCGGCGGCAGCGGTTTCCGTAGACGTCGCTGAACTCCTCGATCGGGATGTACGGCTCGACGATCATGCCGCTGTGCCGGCGCATCGTGTGTTCCCGGTCGGGGTGCAGCGAAACCATCAGCAACATCAGCGAAGGCGTCTCCACCTGGAAGACGAATTCATACCCTGTCTTGATCAGCATGGGTCATTCCGCCTCGGGCCCGGGATTATGCCAGCGGCCGTCGACTGCGATCAGGGCGTCAGCCTCTTTCGGCCCCCACGTACCGCACTTGTAGGGGCGGGACTGGTGGTGGGTGCCGAGGACCGGCTCGACTACCGCCCAGGCGGCTTCAACCGCGTCCTCGCGCGTGAAGAGCGCACCCTCGCCGGCCATGGCATCGCTCAAGAGCCGCTCGTAAGGCGGTTCCTCTGCGTGCTGTTCTTCGAGCAGTTGAAGTTCGCGCTGGTCGCCGACGAAGTCCTTCCCCGCGCGTTTGACGCGCGCGGCCAGCGCCACGGTGGAACTGGGGGAGAGCCGGAAGCGCACATAGTTGGCCCGGCCGGTCGTCGGCGCCGAGTCGGCGAAGAGATCCTGCGGCGGCGGCTTCAACTGCACCAAGACCTCGTGGGCCGTTTCGGGCAGGCATTTTCCGGAGCGCAGATACCAGGGCACCCCCTCCCAGCGCCACGAGTCGATATACAGCCGCAGAGCGCAGAAAGTCTCGACGTCGGAGTCCTTCGCCACGTCCGGCGCTTTCCGGTAGCCGGCGTACTGGCCGCGCACCAGGTCGTCGGGCCGCAACGGGCGCATGCCCTGGAGGACCTTGGCTTTCTCGGCGTGTACGGCTGCAAAGCCTCGGTAGGCCGGCGGCTCCATGGCCAGCAGCGCGACGACTTGAAAGAGGTGGTTCTGAATCACGTCGCGCAGACAGCCGGCACTTTCATAAAACTTCCCGCGGTTCCCCACGCCGAAATCCTCGGCCAGGGTTATCTGCACGCTGGCCACGTAGTTGCGGTTCCAGATCGGCTCCAGGAAGGAATTGGCGAAGCGGAAATAGAGGATGTTCATGATCGCTTCCTTCGCCAGGAAGTGGTCGATGCGGAAAATCGAGTCTTCCGGGAACACCGACCGCGCCACGCGGTTGAGCTCTCGCGCAGAGGCCAGGTCGCGTCCGAACGGCTTTTCCACGATGACGCGGGCATGATCGGCCAGGCCCGCGGCGCCGAGCCCCGTAATCACCGTCGGGAAGAGGGCGGGCGGGATCGCGAGGTAGTGCGCCGGGCGGCGGCGCACGACCTAACGCCTGTTTGATCTTCGTGAACGTCCCTGGGGCGTGATAGTCGCCGCTCACGTAACTGAGCAGGGAAAGCAGATGGTCCAGCGCGCGTTGGTCATCGATCCCGCCGGATTGCTTGATGCTGTCCTGCACGCGATTGCGCAGATGCGCCAGACCCCAGTTCGGGAAGGCGACGCCGACCACAGGGACCTTCAGTGTGTCGCGCTTCGCCATGGCATACAGCGCCGGGAAGGTCATCTTGTGCGCCAGATCGCCCGTCACGCCGAAGAGCACCAGGGCGTCGGAATGCGAGGCGGTCATGAGGCGTCTCCGCTGGGGGCGGCGCTCTTTTCCGCGTGGCCGCCGAACGCGTGCCGCATCGCGGACAGCACCTTGTCGGCGAAATCGGCCTCGCCGCGCGAACTGAAACGATCGTAGAGCGCGGCACTGATCACCGGGGCCGGGGCCGACTCGTCGATGGCCGCCATGACCGTCCAGCGGCCCTCGCCCGAATCCGACACCCGGCCTCGAACCCCCACCGATTCCGGCCGCCAGATCCGGGTTGTCCAGCAGCGCCAGCGCGGTCAGGTCCAGCAGCCAGGAGGCGATTACGCTGCCGCGGCGCCAGACTTCGGCGATGTCGGCCAGATCCAGGTCGTATTGATAGTGCTCGGGGTGCCGCAACGGGGTGGTCTCGGCATCGGCGGTCCGCTGCCGCTTGCCGGCGTTGGCATGATGGAGGATGTTCAGCCCCTCCGCGTAGGCGGCCATGACGCCGTACTCGATCCCGTTGTGGACCATCTTGACGAAGTGGCCGGCGCCGGCCGGCCCGCAATGCAGGTAACCGTGCTCGGCGGTGCCGCCGGCCTTCTCTCGACCGGGCGTGCGGGGGGCCGTCTCGATACCCGGCGCGAGCGCCGAAAAGATCGGGTCGAGACGCCGGACGGCCGCTTCGTCGCCGCCAATCATCAGGCAGTATCCACGGTCCATCCCCCAGACCCCGCCGCTGGTCCCGACATCCACGTATTGAATGCCGCGTGTACGAAGTTCGGCGGCCCGGCGGATGTCATCGTGGTAGTGGGAGTTGCCGCCGTCGATGACCACGTCGTCGTGTTCGAGGAGCGGCAGGAGGGCGCTCAGCGTGGGATCAACCGCCACCGCCGGCACCATCATCCACAGGGCGCGGGGCTTACTCAGTTTATGCACGAAGTCTTCGAGCGACGTTGCCCCGACCGCCCCCGCTTGCACGAGTGTCTGGACGGCCTCCGCATGGATGTCGTAAACGACGCACTGCCGTCCGGCGCGCAGCAGCGCCGCACCATGTTGTTTCCCATCCGCCCCAGTCCGATCATGCCCAATTCCATGTCAAAGTGTCTCCCGGACTTCGAGTTCCGCCACTTTGGCCAACCGGCGACAATGGCGCTCGGCGCCGCTGAATCGAGCGGAGAGAAATGTCTTTACCAATTCCCAGGCTAGTGCCTGGCCGACGACGCGGCCACCCAGGCAGATCATGTTCAGATCGTCGTCCTCGACGCCCTGGTGCGCCGAAAAGGTGTCATGAATCAGGCAGGCCCGCACGCCCGCCACTTTGTTCGCGACGACCGACGCCCCCACGCCGCTTCCACAGACGGCCACGCCGCGATCCATCTCCCCGGAAGCGACGGCGCGGGCCAAAGGCACGACAAAATCGGGATAATCATCGTCCGCCTGCGGCGGTCCGTCGCCGAAATCGATCACCTCATGACCGGCGGTGCGCAACATCTTGTCCAGATGTTCTTTCAAGTCGTAACCGCCGTGGTCGGAGGCGATGCCGATGCGTTTCGGCGTCTTTGGCGGCATGGTCATCAGATCAGGCATGGTTCATCTGACTCACTTGTGTTGCTCCCTATCCAACTCTCTGACACCGTTGTTGGGGAGTCGCCAGCGCATGCAACGCGGCTCCTCCGGTGCTGACATTCTATGCCGCACAGGGGCCGAGGCAATAGCCGGATAAAGGACTCGAACCGCAAGCCGGCAGACGATTGGACCGGCCCTTGATAGCGAGCCGCAGACCCTCCTGGGACGGGCGTGTCGATAACTGTCGAGGCCGTGGGGATGGCGCGGCAGGCTTACAGTTATTGCTGCGTCGGTCGCTACCGCGGGCCGTTGGCGGTGAGCAAGGTTCCTTTGCGGAAGGCGGTGGCCATAGCCATGGGGACCTCCGCCTCGGCGAGCACCACGTTGGCTCGATTCCGCGCGACCTGGGCCTTCATTTCCTGCTCGCGGGCGAGGGCCATCGCCCGCCGCTCCTCGGCCTTGGCGCGGGCCACGCGCATGTCGGCCTCGGCCTGGTCGGCCTGCAAGCGGGCGCCGATGTTCTGGCCCACGTCGATATCGGCAATGTCGATGGAAACGATGGCAAACGCCGTCTGCGCGTCCAGGCCGCGGTCCAACACGGCCTTGGAGATCTTGTCGGGCTTCTCCATCACTTCGAAATGGTTGTCCGCGGCGCCGATGGCAGTGATGATTCCCTCACCCACGCGGGCAATGATCGTTTCCTCGGTGGCGCCGCCGATGAGCTGTTCGAGGTTCGTCCGCACGGTCACGCGGGCCCGAACCTTCAGTTCCACGCCGTTCTTGGCGATGGCGCTGAGCGTGGCCCGACCCGACCGCTTGGGATCGGGGCAATCAATGACCTTGGGATAGACGCTGGTCTGCACGGCGTCGAGCACGTCGCGGCCGGCCAAGTCGATGGCCGCCGCGCGATCGAAGTCCAAATCAATATCGGCCCGATGGGCGGCAATAATCGCCTTGATGACCTTCAAGACGTCGCCTCCGGCCAGGTAGTGCGCTTCCAACCTTCGGGTGGTTACACCGCTCTCCAGTTCCGAGCCGATGCCTGACTGCATCGCCATGATCTTGCCGGTGACGACAATTTGTTTGTTTACACGGCGGAAACTCATTCCGATCAGGCTAAGAAGGGTCACGTTGGCCCGGGAAAAATAGGCCTGGATCCAGATTTTTCCGTAGCCCCAAGCGATCAAAGCCAGAATCGCGCCGAGCAGGATCAAGACGATCAAGACCAGCGCCCACCACGGAAAAGGGGCCTGGTGTGGGACTGGGAAGTCGTTTCCGACGGCAAGCGGGAGAATTAAGGAATTCACGGCAAACTCCTGATCGAATAAATAGCCAAAGGGAGGGTTGGTAGGGCTTATTCGCGCACAACCGTTTGACGATACTAGCTTAACGCGGTGCGGGCACTGTGAACAGTCCCTTCGTAGCACGGAATTTGGTCCGTTGTTTTGTTTTTTTCAGGCAAACGGAATGAATTCCGTGTTACGAAGGCGATTTTTTCGGGCTTTCGTCCTGAACTCCCCCTTTTCACACCAGGGCGGGGGAATCTATAATAACGGGTCTTGTTTCAACCGAGCCAAGGAAGAGAGAAGGTAATCCATCATGCCCAAGATGAAAACGCACAAGGGGACGAAGAAGCGTTTCCGCCTGACGGCCAGCGGAAAGGTGAAGCATCGCCGTGCCGGAACCAGTCACCTGGCGACGCGAAAGACCCACAAGCAAAAGCGAAACCTCCGTGGGACCGGCGTGGTCAACGAGGTCGAAGTTCATCGCATCCACATCGCCCTGAACGGGTATAGCTACTAATTGCCATCCCACCAGTCAATAACCGCGAGTCGGGCTGTTCAACGCTTGCCGTGTTGGCAGGGGCCTTTGCTCGCCCAGCTATTTCAAGGATAAATAGCCATGCGTACCGTCAAAGGTGCCGCGAGAAATCAGGCCAAGAAACGTCTCTTCCACAAGGTGAAGGGATTTGTCGGCGGGCGTCGTCGCTTGCTGCGTTCCGCCAAAGAAACACTCATCCGCGCGGGCGTCTACGCCTTTCGCGACCGCCGCAACCGCAAGCGGGAGTTCCGCAAGCTCTGGATCATCCGCATCAACGCGGCCGTCCGCGAGCGCGGGCTGAGCTATAGCGCGTTCATCAACGGGCTGACGAAGGCCCAGATCGAGTTGGATCGCAAGGTCCTCGCCGATCTGGCCGTGACCGATCCCACCGCGTTCGATCAAGTCGTGGCAGCGGTCAAAGAGGCGATTGCCGCAGGCACGAAGGCATAGTCCGCCATTATTGGCATGTTTCGACATCTTTGGCTTTCCTATGGTGCTGGCCGAATTTCTCGCCGAGCTTGACCAGTTGAACCACGATGCCCTGACCGCCTTCCATGCGGCCGGCGACGCGGCGGCCCTGGAGGCTGCGCGGATCGAGTTCTTGGGCATGAAGAGCGGCAGGCTGAAAGCGGCCCAAAAAGGCCTTGGCGCCGTCGATAAGTCCGACAAGCCAACGGCCGGGCAGCGGTTCAACCAGCTCAAGCAGCAGATCGAGGCCGCCCTCGCAGCAGCGCAGGCCCGCTTGGCCGATGGCACAGGGGTAACCGCGGCTGGCCCGCGTTTCGATCCTACGGTGCCGGGCGTCCGACCGCGATTGGGACATTTGCACCCGCTCACGCAGACCATCGAGGAGTTGAAAGACCTGATGGGACGCTTGGGGTTCAGCGCGGTTGATGGCCCAGAAGTCGAAGACGAGTGGCATAACTTCGAGGCCCTGAACATCCCGCCCGAGCATCCCGCGCGGAATCCGCTGGACAATTTCTACCTTGCCACGGCTCAAAAATTGGGAAGTGTGAAGCCGCAAGCGGTTGAGGAAAAAGGGTTGCTGTTGCGGAGCCAAACCAGCACGGTGCAGATCCGCGTGATGGAAAAGACCCCCCCGCCGGTGCGGATCATCTCGCTGGGCCGCGTCTATCGTCCGGACGACGCCGACGCCACGCACTACCCGATGTTCCATCAGATCGAGGGCCTGCTGGTCGATCGCGGCATTACGATGGCCGACCTGAAGAGCGTGTTGCGGATGTTTGCCAGCAGTTTCTTCCAGGACGACGTCCACATCCGCTTCCGGCCTTCGTTCTTCCCCTTCACCGAGCCGAGCGTGGAGGTCGACATGAGTTGGCAGGGCCGCTGGATCGAGATGGGCGGGGCCGGCATGGTCGATCCCAACGTGTTCCGCGCCGTCGGCTACGACCCCGAAGCGTTCACCGGTTTCGCCTTCGGACTGGGCATCGAGCGCGTCTGCATGCGGCGGCACAACGTGACCGACATACGAGAGTTTTATAAGAACGACGTGCGGTTTCTCGAACAATTTTCCTAGAAGTTATCGAATCTGAATTCTGAAAATTGCCGCCCCCGCCGGGCTTGCCCCGGCGGAGCGAAGGATTGACCACTAGTACGACCGTAATCCCGCGTATTTCGCGTTTCCCGCAGCCGCCGCCCGGCCCACTGGGCCGGGCGGCGGCTGCGGGAAACGCGAAGGGGTCGTGAGGCTTCGTTCTTAGCTGCCAATCCTTCGCTCCGCCGGGGCAAGCCCGGCGGGGGCGAGAACAGCGAAGAGTTATTTCCTGAATCCCGAACCCTTATCCCTCCCCCGCCCCATGCTCGTCTCCTGGAACTGGCTCAAGCAGTACGTTTCTCCGCCCATGTCGCCACGGGAGTTCGAAGAGCGCCTGATGATGGCCGGGCTGAATCACGAAGAGACTCACGAGGTCGGCGACGATCTGGCCATCGATCTCGAAGTGACCAGCAACCGGCCCGATTGCCTGGGCCATATCGGCATTGCGCGGGAAGTTGCGGTCCTGTGGGATTGCGCCCTGACGATCCCGGCGGCACGGCCGGCGGAAGGCAAAACCCGCGCGGAAGACCTCGTGCGCGTGCGCATCGAGTGCCCCGATCTCTGCCCGCGGTACACGGCCCGCGTGATTCGCGGCGTCCGCGTGCGCCCCAGTCCCGACTGGCTGGCAAAGCGATTGACGACGATCGGCATCGCGGCGATCAACAACGTCGTCGATATCTCGAACTACGTGATGATGGAATGTGGCCAGCCGCTGCACACGTTCGACTACGCGAAGCTCAACGGCCCGGAGATCATCGTCCGCCGCCCCTTCGCGGGCGAGATCATCGAGGCCATCGACCACAAAGCCTATGGCCTCGATGCGGACACGTGCGTGATTGCCGACGCTCGCGTGCCGGTGGCTATCGGCGGCGTGATGGGCGGGGCGGCGACGGAAGTGCAGGAGCAAACGCGCGACGTGCTGATCGAGGCGGCCGACTTCGATCCGATTTCCATCCGCACCACGGCCCGGCGGCTGGGCCTGCACAGCGATTCCTCCTATCGTTTCGAGCGCCGTGTCGATGCGAAGGGGATCGATTGGGCCAGCCGCCGCTGCGCCGAATTGATCCTGGAAATGGCCGGCGGCGAGTTGGCAGCGGGCGTGGTCGACGTCGGCGCACGACCGCAACCGCGGGAACCGATCGCGCTACGGCTTTCCCAACTCAAACGAATCCTCGGCATCGAGGTCGAACCGGCCGTCGTGCGGAGGATACTCGCGGCGTTGGGGAACGTGGAGGCGGAAGCAGGGGAGAAGAGGAGAAAGGGAGAAGGGGAGAGTGAGAGCCACGGAGACGCGGGAGCGCAGCGACTTTCTCCCTTTCGCCCTTTCGCCCCTGCTCCCCTGCTTTTCCTCCCTCCCAGTTGGCGGCGCGACCTCTCGCGGGAGATCGATTTGATCGAAGAGGTGGCGCGGATCCACGGCTACGAGAAGATTCCCGAAGACGTCAGCGTGCCGATGGCCGCCTCCTCGCGGCGCCGCGAAGATCGCGCGGTGGCCAAGGTCCGCACCGTGCTTACTGCGGCCGGATTCGATGAAGCGATGACCCTCAGCGCCGTCGATGAAGCCTCGGCCCGGGCCGTGCAGACCTGGACCCAGGGCGAGCCGCTCCGCAGCCGGACGCCGGTCATCCGCGGAGCCGATCATCTCCGCACGAGTCTCGTGCCCAGCCTGCTGGCCGTGCGGCGGACGAACGAGTCGCTTTCCAACCCGGTGATCGAATTGTTCGAAATCGCTAAGATTTACCTGCCCGGCGGGGATCTGCCGGAGGAATGGTGGATGCTGGGCATCACCAGCGGCCGGCCGTACGTGGAAGTCAGGGGAGTCGTCGAGGCGATTGTCGCGGCCCTCAGGCCAGACCTTGAGCGACAGGTTGGAAATCTGCCCTACGAAGGACGACAGGTTGGAAACCTATCCTACGAGAATGCCGCCTTGCCGTTGCTGGATGCAAACGCCTCATGCCGGCTGATGCTCGATGGTCGCTTGCTCGGCTACGTGGGGCATTTGAGTGCCGCGGGCCAGAAGCAAAACGATCTCCGCGGTCCGGCGACGGTGGCCGAGTTGAAGCTTGCACCGCTGCTAGAGCGTGCCGATCTGGTCCCGCAGTATGTGCCACTGCCCGCCTTCCCCGCCGTGTCACGGGATTTGAACCTGGTGGTTGACGAGGCAGTGCGTTGGGCCCAGATTGCCGCCACCGTTCGCGGCAACGGCGGCCCCGATCTGGAGAGTCTCGATTACCGCGACACGTATCGCGACGCCAACCGCTTGGGCCCAGGCAAGAAGAGCTTGCTGTTCAGCATCGGCCTGCGCTCTCGAGAAGGCACGCTCACCAGCCAGCAGGCCGACGCTGTCCGGGACCGCATCGTCGCCGCTTGTCGCCAGGAGCACGGGGCCGAGTTAAGAGCATAAGGGGCGGGAAAGGCGTAGGGTGGGTCACTCTGCGGCTACGCCGTCCGGAACATCAGCCAATACAGCCCCAGAACGATCAGCACGAAGTGCAGTGCCAGGATCAGCCAGAGGACCATGCGGAAAGAGACCTTCTTGGTCTTGTGGCGAAAAAAGTGTTGTCCCAACACGGCCCCTGGCCAGCCGCCGATCAAGGCCAGTAAATGGAGCCACTTTTCGGCGATGCGGTCCTGTTGCTCGGCCGCCCGTTGCTTGTCGATTCCGTAAGCGGCAAGGCAAATCGGGCTGACCACGGCGGTCAGGCCGAGGTACAAGGTCCACCACCAGACCGGTCGCAAGCCCATCAAAGCCGCCCCGATCAGCCATGCCATGGACAAGGCCAGCCAACCTCCGGCGATCCAGGCCACCAACCAGCGAATTCGAGCGGGCCACGTCTTGATCAATTGTGTCATGATAGTCGTGCGGGTGAAAGGAGATTGCGTAGAGTGGGGCAAGGCGTAGGGTGGGCCGAGTGAAACGAGTCCCACCATGGAATCACGTCAATCATGGTGGGACTCGTTTCACTCGGCCCACCCTACTTGCTGCAAGAACCGCAATGACTGCCAGGACTGCAGTGACCACCAGAGCGACAACACTCCAGGAGCTGGCGGGCTGTCGCGGAATGTCGGGCACCACTGCGGCGTCCTCGTCCGACCCTGCGCCGAAGCAATACACGCGGCCGGACTCGCTGCCGATCACGAGCCGGCCGCTGGCCACGGCGGGCGAGGCGACAATCTTGCCGCCGGCGTCGTAACGCCAGACTTCCTTGCCCGTGCGGCGGTCGGCGCCGTAGATCCGTCCGTCCTCCGAGCCGAAGAAGACGCGGTTGCCGACGATGACCGGCGAACTGTCGATCATGCCCTGGGTCGAGAATTCCCAAAGCGGGCGGCCGGTCTGCGGGTCGAAGGCGTACAGCTTCTTGTCGCGCGATCCGACGTAAACGCCGTCGGCCGCGACGGCCGCCGAGGAACGATAGGGCATCGAGCGGGCGCGGTCTTGAAAACGCCAGGCGATCTCTCCCTTGGCGAGGTCGACTGCCAGAAACTGGCAGTCCTCGTTGCCCACGAAAACCCGGTCCTTCCCCAAGGCCGCGGCACAGCCGGTGGGCGCGTCGATCGGCACTTTGCCCAGCGCGGCGCCTTGGTCGAGATCGACGGTGTAAAGCACCGCGCCGCAGGTGGCAAAGTAACCGCGATTACCGGCGATCGTCGCCAGGCAACGGACCTGGTCCTCCATGTCGAACTTCCAGACCAGCTTGCCGCTGGCCGCCTCCAGGCAGTACTCGTCGGAATCCTCGGAACCGAAGAGCACGCGGTCGCGATAGAAGTTCGCGGGCGAATCGATCGGGCCGTCGGTTTCGTACTTCCAGAGCACTTGGCCCGTCTTGGCGTCAAAGCAAGCGAACTCGCCGTCCTGGTCGCCGATGAAGACCCGGCCGGCGCGGACCGCAGGCGCGGTCTTGTAGCTCGATTTGCCGGTTGATTCCCAGCGCTTCTTGCCGCTGGCCAGATCGACGGCGTACAGCGTGCCCTCGGCGGAACCGAGGTAAACGCAACCATCCTCGATCACGGCGCCGGCCTGAAAGCCCTGCTTCTCGACCGTGAAGGTCCAGAGCACTTCGGGCTGGTCGGGCAGCGTGCTGCCGGCCACGCCACAGCCCGACGCGGCCCCGCGCCAGCGGCCAGGCGTCCGGCGGCGAAGCGTCCGGCGTTTCGGCGAATGCCGGAGACGACGCCAGAGCGAACGCCAAGACTGCGAATCGCAGGAGAATGGGCCGCTGGCAAAACATCTGCTATTCGCCCACGTCGAAGCAAATGCCTTGGCTGATGCTGCGAACGTAGATCTTGCCGTCGGCAAAGGCGGGCGTGGTCCAGCACTTGTCGTGGAATGCCTTGGTCCGGGCGATCTCGTGGTAGGCGTCCGGCGCGGCTGCGATGACCACGAGACTGCCGTCCTCGGCCAGGGCCACGAGCCGGTTACCGACGAGGATCACGTTTCCTTGGCCAAAGCCCGGCTGTGACCACTTGACCTTGCCTGTGGCCAGTTCCACGCACTTCATCGGCCCCTTCTTGAACTTCTTGAAGCCGAACATGCCGTAAAGATATCCGTCTTTGCAGACGGGCGTGCTCCAGTGATTGACGACGGGCTCGTTGCCCGGGCTGAACCAGAGCCTGGTGGCGGTGAAACGGCCGCCTTGCTGGTCGATGCGGCAGGCCGAACTGCCGACACCATAACCGGCCGACAAGTAAACGATGTCGCCACAGACGACGGGCGAGATCGCCGTGGAGACACTGAAGGAGAAGGGATACTTCCAAAGGACTTTGCCGCCAGCCGCATCGACCGAGACCAGGCCGCTTTTCATGAAGAAGATCACCTGCCGCCGATCGCAGATCGTGGCCACCACGGGCGTGGAATGGGTGATGATTTCGTCGCCGGTCTTCCAAGCGACTTCGCCGGTGTCCTTGTTCAGGCCCAGCATCGATTCGCCCGGCCCGCCGCCGGCGACGAAGACCAGGTCGCCATCCACGGCTACGGAGGCGGCACTATTCCAGCCGATGTTCCGCCCATGATGCTGTTTCATCAAGTCGCGTTTCCAGATCAACCGGCCGGAATCGGCGTTGAGGCAACGGGCGACCAGGTCGGGCGTGAGCAGATAGACCTTGCCGCCGCTCACGGTAGGCGTGGAGCGGGGACCATCGCCGCCGCCGGCCGTATCACCGCCACTGTAGCCTTCGCCCTTGGCGATATCGGCGAACCAGAGTTCCTTGCCGGTTCCCGCATCCAGGGCCAGGCAGACTTCCCGCGACTTGACTTCGATCTCGCGCACGACCTGCGTAAAAACCTTGCCGCCGCTAACGGCAAAGGAACTGAAGCCCGTGTTGGTCGGCTGGCGCCAAGCAACCCTGGGACCCGCGCCGCTCCAGTGGATGGCGAGCTTTTCCAGTGAGATCCCGTCCTGATTCGGCCCGCGGTACATGGGCCAATCGGCCGCCTGAGAGAAAGCACCTGGCAGGAAAATAGAAACACCCAAAACGACCGCAACCACCCTCATCATGGATCTCCCGGATCTTCTCTGAAGCAAAACCACACGCAACCGTCCTATTTTCGTTCGGAGGGGAGCGGGTGTCAACTGCCGTAGGACGGGATGTCGGGACTGGTGTAGTGTCTCGGAATTTCGGTTACTTATCTTGCGCAATTGGGGCAGCCTGGGTGGCATGCTTTCACGCGTAGCGGGTAAGCATGTTCTACCCGCGAACGACATGCTTACCCGCTACGCGTGAAAGCATGCCACCCACAAATCACAATCTGCGTGAGACACTACGCTAGATTCGGGAAAGCAACGTGCCGGTCGGCGAGTGCAGACCCACCAATTGATCATGTTGCAGAAGGTGGGCCGGCGCTCGCCGACCCGCTGCGCGGGTACGCCGTCGTTGGTCCCACTCTACGTTGCCGGCGGTGCGGTTCATTACCAGGTGGCGCTGACCGGTTCCTGACCGGCGATCGTGGACAGGGCCTGGTACGTCGGCATGTCGATCAAATTGGAAATGTAGTGTACGGCAGCGTCGCCAAAGGCGAAATTGGCGCCGGCCGGATGCCGACTGGTGAAACCTCCGGTGACCGACTGCCCGTCGAGAGCGGTGCCACTATTGACAATCGAGACCAGCGCCCCAGCGCCCGCCGCGGTATTCAACGGGTTGTTGGTCGAACGCATGCAGGAAAGATAAGCGATGCTCAGCGGCCAGGAATTCATCGACACGGGCGTGTCGCCGCCGGTCGTCTCGCCGACGAACATCGTGTTGCTCGTACCGTCGCGAACATCCGCCGCACGACGCGCCAGATGGTAGACGAACGCCCCATTGTTATAATACTTCTGGTATAGCTCGGTAGCCGCCGGCTGAATTTGATTTCCAATCGCGTTGAAGATGGGATTGGTGCCCAGTTCGCCGAGCACCAGACAATAGTTGCTGGTAGTCGTGGCTGGACTCAAGAGGTTGTTCGACGGATTCGCGATGTCGCTGGGACAGATGTAATATGGCGGCCGCGCCAGCAGGGCGGCGGCGACTGAAACGTTGTTCCAGCCGCTGGTCGTACCATCGCTTATGCCGGGATAAACGGCCCCGGCGGCCAGTGGCGCGAACATCGAGTAAGTCGGCCTGTCGTCCATCTGCGGAAGAATCGCCAGAAAGGCGCTGGTGCCGGGCCGCTGGGCCCCGGAAAGGCCGGAGCAAGGAGTGCCCGCGAAGGCGTCGCAACCCATGCGGCCGGGCGGCAACGATCCAAAGGCCGATTCGTAGTTCATCATTGCTTCCACGATGTTGTGGAGATTGTTGCTGCACTGGGTACGGCGACTGGACTCCCGCGCGGAGTTGATCGCCGGCAACAACAGTCCGGTCAGAATACCAATAATGGCGATGACCACGAGCATCTCGATCAGCGTAAAACCGCGCTGGGACCGGCGAAAGCTGCGCCCTTGAAGCGTAAGACCATCGCGGCTGGATCGCGACCTCGGCAAGTAGATTTGACGGCTCGGCATGGAATACCTCTTTCCGATGTTCCCCGCTTGGCGATGCGAAGCGGACTGGAGATGCTGCCCTTCCACTCTTTCATTGTATCGACATTCGCACAATTTTGGAATATACTCCTGTTTTTCGCCCATGACACTCGCCATTTCTCCCATCGACGCGGCCCGCCGGCGGGTCCAAGCAGCCTACGACCCGGAACTACTGCGCACGGCCGGCCATCGGCTCATCGATCTTCTGGCCGATCATCTCGGCGCGGTGGAGGCGAGCGAAGGCGACGTACTTCCCTGGCGGCATCCGACCGAGAACATCCGCTTGGCTGCTGAACTCTTGCAGCAGGCGACCTCTTCCGAGGCGGGCCACGCAGCCTTGGTCGAGCACTTCGGCCGGCTGGTGCAGACGATGCTCGATCGCGGCCATAATCTTCACCATCCGCGGTATATCGGCCACCAAGTTGCCGCGTCCATGCCAATGGCTGGATTGATGGACGCCGTCGGATCGATCACCAACCAGGCGATGGCGATTTACGACATGGGGCCCTGGGCCACGGCGGCCGAATGGGCCATGGTCAATGAACTCGGCCGCCGCATCGGCTGGGCCGAGGGCGCCTTCTCCGGGCTGGCCACGCACGGCGGCTCGCTGGCCAACCTGACTGCCCTGCTGACGGCGCGGAACGTCGCCTTGGCCGATTGCTGGCAGCAAGGCACGGCCCGATCGGGGTCGCCGCCGATGCTGGTAGTCCACGCCGACGCCCATTACTCGGTGGCCCGAACCGCCGGCATCCTGGGGCTTGGCACTGGGCAGGTCGTTCGGGTTGGCCTGGACGAACGGCGGCGAATGAATCCGCAGAAACTCGACGACATGCTCGGCGAACTGAATCGCCGCGGCCACCCCGTTGTGGCCGTGAGTGCCTGCGCGTGCTCGACGCCGATCGGGGCCTTCGACCCGCTGGCCGACGTGGCCGACGTCTGCCGGCGGCATGGCGTGTGGCTGCACGTTGATGCTGCCCATGGCGGGGCGGCCTGCCTCAGCCCGCGCCATCGCTGCCTCGTCGAGGGACTTGATCGCGCCGACAGCGTGACGTGGGACGCCCACAAGATGCTCTTCGTGCCGGCGTTGTGCGCGTTTGTCTTCTACCGCGACGCCCACAATCGCTTCGCTGCCTTCCACCAGGACGCGCCGTATCTGTTCGATCCCGCCGCGCCAGGGCTTGCCGACTACGACAGCGGCCTGCGGACCGTCGAATGCACGAAGCGGGCCGCCGCCTTTGGGCTGTGGGGCACGTGGTCGCTGTTCGGCCCGCAGTTGTTCACCGACCTGGTTGACATCACGTTCGACTTGGGGCGGACCTTTTATGAAAAGCTCCGGGCCGCACCGGACTTCGTGCCGCTGCACGAACCGCAGTGCAACATCGTCGTCTTCCGCTACGTGCCCAAGGAACTTCGCGATGCCTCTGCGGAAGTTCTAGGTCGTTTCCAGTTGGACTTGCGTCGCCGGGTGATCGAGTCCGGCCGGTTCTACATCGTGTCGACGCAGATCGACGGCGTAGGGGCCCTGCGGGTGACGATCATCAATCCGCTGACTGCGGCGGAACATCTGGATGAACTGTTGGAGACGATACGGGAAGCGGGAGTGAAGCAATTGGCAAAAGATTAGCGTTCCTTGAGAGGCTATTTCGAGATCCGGCACGCAGGCTGGAAGCCTACGCTACATGCCCGATTTTGAAATAGCCTCTTAGACCACTTTCAGTCCAACGCGGCCGGCTTCTTGGCGGCCGATTTTTCCGCGGCCGGTTTTTCTGACGGGGCTTTCACGGGACCACGTCTTTCGGTTACCGGTTTTTCGGCCGTTGACTTCGCTGCGCCCGCTTCCTGATTGCCTTTCGTGGTATTCTCCTCGCGATTCTCGGGCCAATGCCAGGCGGCCGCGCCGCGGGGAGAACCGGGGAGGCGACGGCCGCCGCGCGGCGGCCAGGGAGGACGGTCGCCGCGCGGCGGCGGTTCGGCCGACTTCGATTGCTTCAAAACATGAGCCCGGTACTGTTTGCTCAGGTTATCATACATTTCCTCGCCGGGAAGTGCCATCAGTCGATCGCGCTCGTCATCGCTGATCGTATTCTCGAAAAAATCGACCAGTTGTTCGTCGAGTTCCTGGGAGGCCGTGTCACGCAGCCACTCGCCGATGATCCGGGCCTGTTCGGCGGGTTTCTTCGCTTCCAATTTCGCGCGCAGATCGGGCGAAAGTCCGGCGCGGAGACGGACCATCTCATGGTCGGCGATGGGCAACTGGCCGTTGGGACCACCCATCTGCCAACGCCGCAAAAGAAACTCACGAAGGATCGCTGTTTGCCGGTCGGGAGGAAGCTTGGCGAATTGCTGCCGCTCGAGCAGAAACTTCGGGCTTCCCCCATGGGGTCCCTGGCCCACGCTCTCGATGCCGTGCTCCGTGGTGTAATGGTCCAGCCAGAGGGCCAGGGCCCGGCGACTGCGGTCGTCGAGGTGGAGGTCCTCGGTAGGCGCTTGCTTTGCCAGGTAGTTCTTGACCGTTGCGATCCGCGCTGCGCCATGTCTTTCTCATCCCACGGATATTTCGCGCCGCCGACTTGGACTGGCTCACCGGGTTTCAAGGTGACTTGGACCGATTCACCGGCTTTCACCGTGACTGCCCGCTTGTAGGTCTTGTCACGCAGTTTTGCGCGGCGAAAAGGCGGCTGTGTCTCGAACCACTTGCAGTAGCGGTTCATCGTAGCGCGGAGTTTCTCCCGGTCGGGGGCGTTTTCAATCTGATCGTGGAGGTCCCGGATCCGCTGTTGTTCTTGGGCGGGCAAAGCGCGAAACTGCTGCTCGCTGCGGAGCAGGTAATCACGTTGTTCGGCCGGCATCGCTTCCACCTGGCGGCGCCGCTGGGAGAACGTTTCCATGGCCGCCGGACTGACGGCCGGCAAGACGTCGTCCGCGAACAGTCTTGCCCTGGTCAACTCACGCAGAAAAACGAAGCTGTCGATCTCGTGGTATTGATCGAAGTTTTCCAGGATCGGCAGGTCCTGCAGGAGTTGCGCGTTCGGGTCGGGAATCAGGCTCGCAACGACGAAGAAACCGGCCGCTGTCGCGGCGATCAGCCCCGCGACGGCCCAAAGCCTTGCCCGCAGACGCCGCCGCGGCGCCTCGACCTTGGCCTTCTGGACATCCTCGGCTGCGGCCAGCGCGACCATTTCCAAGGTCGTGCGAGTGAAATCTTCGCTGGTCACGGGGGCGTCCAGCGCATCGAGCATGTGCCAGGTGCGGTCGAGTTCTTCCAGCATGCGTCGGGCGTCCGGTTCGACGGCCGCGCGCTCCTCGATCCGCCGGCTCTGCTCGGCATCGAGTTCGCCGTCGAGGTAGGACACCAGCTCCTCGCGAAGCTGGGCCCCATCATCGGCCGGATTGTGAGACATCGACTCCATCACGCTTCACCGTTGCTTTTCACGGGCACTCTTCACCCTCACGCTTCATCGTCGGCAACCAAGCCGTCGCTCGCCACCGCGCTGTCGGAAAGTTCGTTGGTTTTTTGCGGGAGGGTTCCATCTTCGAAATACGGTTCCAGCATCTGCCGCAGGTTCTCCCGTGCCCGCGACAACAGCGACTTGATGGCCTGCGGCGACAGCTCCATGGTATTGGCGATGTCGGCGTAGCTCATGCCTTCGAACTTATTCAGCAGGACGGCCAGGCGCTGGCGGTCGCTGAGGGCGTCCATGGCCATGCGGACGACGTCGCGGAGTTCGGCCTTGTCGACCTGTCGCGTCGGCATCGCGCTGCTGCTGGCCTGGACGAGCCGATCCAGGGGCCGCGCGCCAAGGGGCCGCTCTCGCTGCCGGCGAGCGTCACTTCCGGCCGCCGCGAACGGTCGCGCAGCGCGTTGGACGCCACGTTGTTGGCAATCGTAAACAGCCAAGTGGCGAACTTGGCCCCGGGCGCGTACTGCTGACGAGAGCGATATACGCGAAGGAACACCTCTTGGGCCAGATCTTCCGCCAGCTCCCGGCGGCCGACCAAGTGCTCCAAGACGCGCACCAGGCGGGTCTGGTAGCGCACCACCAACTCTTCAAAGGCCGTAGCGCTGCCGTCGCGCACCTCAAGCATAAGGCGCACGTCCGGGTCCAAGGCATAGCGTCGCGCAGACGACTCGCTGACGGCCACAATCCTACCTGTCGTCGGTGGTTGAGTTTACGTCGTTTCGGGCGTGTATCTGCTCTTAGTCTAAACCAAGCTCCCGCTCGCGGCTAGCACTGTCCTCTCACTATTCAACCCTGAAAACCGGCGCAGGTTCCTCTGGGGAGGCCGGGCGGCGTGGGAAATGGCGAAATCCGCATGCCGAGGAGGATTTGCGACTTTCTATGGGAATTACGAAACGGTCCGGCACTGTTTCGGGCTTCTGCGGCAATTCCGCTTCCAAATTGCAGTGCAATTCGTCGTGCTTCCAGCAGTTTCATTTTGGCCGGAAGTCTCCCAGAATCGACAGCATCTCGTGCGGTTCCTCGAACAAAACGGGATCGCAACGGATTCGATCGACGGCCGCGAACAACTCAGCAGGAGACAGGATGCAGAGGCAACTCCACGATGATGTCGGTTCCCTTGCGAGGGGTGCTCTTGATGACCGCATGGCCCCCGAACAGCTTGGCCCGCTCTTCGATCCCCTCCAGGCCAAAGTGGCCTTCTTCCACTTGGCTCACCTTGAAACCCACGCCCCAGTCCCGGACCTCGATCCGAAGCTGATCGTCGTGCTGCCTTAGCTCGACCTTCACCTTCTTGCTCTTGCTGTGGCGGCAGGCATTGGCAACACACTCTTGAACGATGCGAAAGACCGTGTTTTCCAGCATGGGAGCCAGCTTGAGATGCGTCATGTTGGAACAGAGTTCGACTTTGACTTTGTTCCGCTTATTGTATTCCTCGACAAGGCCTTCGACGGCAGCGAGGACGTCGCCCTCTTGCAGTTGCGGCGGGCGCAGACCGCCGATGAGTCTCCGTGCCTCGGCATGGCAGTCGCGGACCGCCTGCACCCCAACATCAAGCGCCTCGAGGGCTTGTTCAAGCTTCTTTTCCTTCAGGCAGTTGTACGCCGCGAACTGCATGATCGCCCCCGCCAGGAGCTGAGCCAACCCATCATGGATTTCACAGCTTATCAAATGCCGTTCGTGATCGCTGGCCTCCAGCAGATGCCGCAGAATCTCATGGGCCCGCTTTTGCTCGTTGATGTCGCGGGCCACATGCACGCTGCCGATAATCCGCCCCGACTCGTCCCGCAGAGGACTCACGGTGACCAGGAAATGGCCGCCGAGGCGCTCATCACACATCTCGGCGGCATGCGACTGACAATCGGCCAGAGTACAAGCATGGGGGCAAAACGAAGGCGGCTCGCCTGACCCGTGAACGCATTCGTGGCACTTCAGTCCGACACACTGCTCGGGCGTTCGGCCCAGCTTTTCTGCCATCGACTGATTCACCCGCACGATTCGATACTGGCGATCGAGAATGGCGATCAAATCGGGGACGCTGTTGAAAGCACGTTCCCACAGACCGCTTTCCATCGGGAACCCGGCCTCGCCCTGCTGTTCCCTGGGACTCTGTGCCATGGCCACAGAGGGTTTGCGCTTGGCACTCATGCCACCCTCCTGATTATAATGGCTTTTACATAGACGGATTAACCCATTAGGATACAGCACTGCCGAGACGTCTTCAATGGCACGATACGGAGGGGGGTGAAAAAATCAACCGTCGTCGAATCATCCACCCAGCCGCGACGATCATCCTTGCCGATGTCGTCCATTATCAGCGCTGGCCCGATCTTCTTCGGGTTATGGTACAATCATTCGCTTCCTTTCGCATTCAACCTACTTCCCTCGTACCATGGCTTTGATTCTCCTCACCATCCCCGGCCTGCGTGAAAAAGACGTTGCCCGCATGCCACAACTCCGCGAGATGACCGCCGCAGGGCAGATCGTCAACCTCGTGCCGAGCTTTCCTTGCGTGACCTGTCCGGTGCAGGCCAACATGACTACGGGCCGGCTGCCATCGGCCCATGGCGTGGTGGCCAACGGGTTTTATTGGCGGCAGAAGCAGCAGGTCGAGATGTGGACGGCGCCGAACGATTGCATCGAACGGCCACAAATATGGGACCTCCTTTCGCACGTGGAAGGGGCGCTGACGTCGGCCGTGTGGTTCGGCATGCATAGCGTCGGTTCCGACGCCGATTACGTCTGTACGCCCAAGCCCATGCATAATCCCGACGGCACGGAATCGCTCTGGTGCTACACTCGGCCGACGGAACTTTACGGCGAGTTGCGCGACGAGTTGGGCCATTTCCCCTTGCAGCATTTTTGGGGGCCGCTGGCCGACATCCGCTCGACGGCGTGGATCGCCCGTTCGGCGGCGATTGCGGCGCGGCGTTGGAATCCCGATTTCTTCTGGATCTACCTGCCGCACCTCGACTATGCCGCTCAGAAGCTCGGTCCCGACAGCCCTGCCGCCGCAGCCGCAGTCGACGCACTCGACGCCGAATTGGGCCGGCTCCACGCGGCCCTGCAAGAGACCTACGGCGACGCCCTGCTCTGGCTCGTGGCGGGCGAGTACGCCATCACCCCGGTCGATCATGTTTCTTACCCCAACCGCGTGCTCCGCGAGGCCGGGCTGCTCAGCGTCCGAGAGCAAGCCGACGGCGAGCATCTTGATCTGGCCGCCAGCCGTGCCTGGGCCCTGGTCGATCACCAGTTCTCCCATGTCTTCGTGGCCGGCGGCGATCCGTCGACGATCGACTCGGCGGCCGGCATCTTTCGCAACCAGCCGGGCATTGCCGAGGTGCTAGTGGGCGACCAGCGCGGCCGTTACGGGCTGGACCATCCCCGCAGCGGCGAGTTGATCCTCGTTTCCGCCCCCAACAGTTGGCAGGCCTATTACTACTGGCTGGCTGACGACAAGGCGCCCGGTTTCGCCCGGACGGTCGATATCCATCGCAAGCCGGGCTACGATCCGGTCGAGTTGCACGTCGACATGGCCACGCGCAGCATCCCGCTTGACGCCGGGCTGATCCGCGGCTCGCACGGCGCCCCTGCGGTCGATCCCGCGCAGCACACGGTGCTCGTGGCCTCGAAGCCGATCCTGCCCGACGGCCCCACGGTTGCGGATACGGACGTTTTTAAGATCGTGATGCAGCAGTTTGGCGTGACGATGACTACTCTTCCCCCACCTGCGCCATCACCTCGTCGGGAATATTGAAATTCGACGACACGCTCTGCACGTCGTCGTGATCGTCGAGCCGCTCCATGAGCCTCAGTACCCTCCGCGCATCATCTACGTCGGTGACGTCGACCATGTTTTTCGCGATCCGCGTGATTTGCGTCGCTTCGATCTTCACGCCGGCCTTGGCCAGCCCCTCGGCGACCTCGCGGTACTTGGCCGGATCGCAGGTGACCTCGAACTTGTCGCCCGTGAGCTGTACGTCGTCGGCGCCGGCCTCGACGGCGATCTCCAGAAGTTGCTCCTCGCTGATCGAATCGCCGGGCACGAGGAACAACCCCTTGTTCTCGAACATCCAGGCCACGCAGCCGCTGCCGCCGAGCTTGCCGCCGGAGAGTTCGAAGATCTTGCGGACTTCGGGAGCGGTACGGTTGCGATTGTTGGTGAGGATCTCGCAGAGCATGGCCACGCCGCCGGCGCCGTAGCCTTCATAGATGATCTCCTCGAGGCTTTCGCCCGCCAACTCGCCGGTGCCGGTCTTGATGGCCCGCTGGATGTTGTCCTTGGGCACGCCGTTGGCTTTGGCGTCGTCGATGGCATAGCGGAGGCGGAGGTTCTGGTCGGGGTCGCCGCCGCCATGCTTGGCGGCCACGATGATGGCCTTGGCCAGCTTACTCCAGACCTTGCCGCGCTTGGCGTCAACAGCGGCCTTCTTGTGTTTGATCGTTGCCCAATGCGAGTGACCCGACATGATGGTGGCTCCTGAAACTGAATATGCGTGAATTATACGGCGTTTTTCGGTCCTTGCCGAGCCGGGGGGAGGAAATCGGACCGATCCGACCGATCAGCCCGATCTCGAGTTTCGGGTTTCAAGTTTTCTCCCGGTGTTTCGGCTTTCCCCTTGATTTTCTCCGCCACTTTCCCGGCCTTCTCCGGCTCTTTGTCTTTTTCAAAACCCGCTTTCGCCCGTTGCCACGCCGCGACCGCCTTGTCGTGGCGGCCGAGTTTCTCGTAGACGTCGCCCAAGTGATCCAGGATCGTGGCGTCGGGCTGTTTTTCGGCGGCCGCTTTTTCCAATTCGGCAACCGCCTCGGGTAGTCGCCCGAGGCGATAGAACACCCAGCCCAGGCTGTCGCGATACGCGTGATTGTCCGGCTCGGCGGCGACGGCAGCCACGATCATCTTCAAAGCCCGGTCGAGATGTTTGTTCTCGTCGGCCCAGAGAAAGCCCAGATCGTTGTTGGCCCCGACGTCGTCGGGATATTCGTCCAGGACTTGCTGCAACCACTCTTCGGCCTCGTCCAGCCGGCCCTGGGCCACGCAGAGGGCCGAAATCGAGAGCCTGGCCTCGCGGAGGACAGCCAGCGTTTCGACCGAATCTTTCTCGCCGCCGAACTGCGTCAAGAGCTTCTCGTAGGCCTGCCGCGCCTCGTCGTAACGCCGGGCACGAAAGAGGATCCAGGGCAGGCGGCTGGCAAAGCGGGCGGAGTCGTTCTTCTCTTCCGCGGCCGACCGGGCAGCGGCCATGGCCGGCTCGAATCGTTCGCAAGCGGCCAGGGCCCCCGCCAAATAGAAGTGAAACACCGGATTCCTCTCCGTCGCAGTCTTGCCGTCCCCTCCGGGCTTGCCCGGCACCGCTGCGGCTTTCATGTCCAATCCACGCTGAAAGACCTTGACCGCCTCGATCGGACGGTCGGCGATCAACGACCCGATGCCCCAGGCCAACAACACCTCGGCCGCTCGCGACGGATCGGCTTTCAAGGCCAGGTCGAAGAACTCGTTGGCGGTCTCGTACTGTTTATGCTCCTGAGCCAGACTGCCCAAGGCGTCGAACGTGCTCGAATCGACCTTCGCCGTGCCGGCCTGTGCCTTCTTGCGACCGACTTCCACGAGCTTGGCGAACAACTGGGCGTCGGCCGTCAGCGGTTTGGCCTCCGCTCCGAGCACTTCCAGCGTTCCGGCCGCGGTCATGACCTTGCCCAACAGCGCCAGCAGCTTCTCGTACTGGCCTCCTTTGCGATAGATTTCTGCCAGGCTGCGATAGGCGAGCATCGTCGGGCTCTTTTCCGACAATTCGTGGTATAACGGTTCTGCCATCTCCGCGCGGCCTGCCTTGAGATACTGTTCGGCCAGAAAGTAGCCCAGCACGGCGTTGGACGGGTCGGCGGCGCGCAGTTTCTGCAAGCGGTCGAGCAACTCGCTTTCCTTGCCGAGTTTCTTCAACACGTCGGCCAGGAGTTGATACGGCGTGGAACCCTCGCTGCTCAAGCCGCGATCGAGATACGACTGCAGCCCGGCAAGGGCCTCTTGCGCCTGGCCGCGGCGGGCGGCGATGCGGGCCAAGTTGAATTTCAGCAGGGCCTCATTGGGCGCGGCGGATTGCAACTTGCGGAAGGCCGCCTCGGCCTCGGCAAAGTGATCGGACAAGAGGAAGGTCTCGCCGAACAGTTCGTAGCACTCAGCCGCCTCGCTGCCCAGGAGTTTCCTCGTCCGCTCGCTGATGCCGAAACGGTCGGGATGATCGAGGGCCTCGCCGACGCGGACGAACTGCTCGGCTGCCTTGGCATGGTTCTGCGCGAGATAATAGAGGCGGCCCAACTCCAAGCGGGTGAAAACATCGGAGCCGTCTTCGAGGTTCGTCGACGTATTGGCTGAAGCGGCCTCCGCGGAATCGCCCTTCGCATGCGCCACGGCCAGCGCCTTTTCATAAAACTCGATGGCATGCGCCAGATCGCCTTGTTCCGTCAGATAGATGGCCAGCCGGCCCAAGACCAGGTCGCCGACTTCCTGCGGATCGACGCCCTTCAGCGCATAGCGCGCCGCCAGGGGGATTCGCTTCTCCTGGACCGCGGCGACGACCAGGTTGCTGCGGGCGGTCGTGGCCGTGGGATCCAAACGATCGGCGCGGGCGTAGTGCCGTACGGCTTGGGCAAAATCGCCGCGCTGCTGAAAAGTACGGCCGGCGGCAAAATGGGCCAAGGCTTCGATGCGGTCGCGGTCGGCCTCATTGCGCGCCTTGCCGGCAGCGAAGGGGGCGGGCAAGTCGTCGAACTCGGAAACCGCGGGCGCGCAAACAGCCAGTTCCCGCTCACGGCAAGAACGACCGCAGCCAGTATGCCCAGTGGCAGGCGGCGGCGAAGTTGGAATGAACCGGCGTACATAACAATGGCAAAGAGCGTCTTGGAAAAGAACCGGCTGCAAGGGGTTAATCACGAAATACACGAAGCACGCAAAAACAGAAAACTAATGACGGGAAAATGCGCGACGGGAAGATCGATGGAAAACGGATCTTATCTTCCTCTCGCACATTTTCCTCGTCATACGAAACCTGGAGCATCACGGCTAGCGAGGTTTGCGTTTGCCGAGTTCATCCGCGGACGGCGACGTTCTCGACGGCTCCGCGGACCGCTTTTCGGTTTTCTCGACCTTTTCGTGTTTCTCGGCCTTTTCGGGCAGTTCGGCCTTTTCCGGCTTCTCGACTCTGGCGTGCTTGTCCCCTTTCTCGGCCTTGGCGTGCTTCTCCTGCGGCTTTTCGGGGACCGGCGATTCCCGCGCGGCTTCAACCACTTTCTTGCTCGCGGCGCCCGCCGCCTTCTTGCCTTCGGCCGCACTCGCATCGGTGGCCGGGCCTTCGGCGACCTTGCTGTCCCCGGCCTTGCCTGCGACGGCCTTGCTGTCGGTGGGCGCGACATCCGCAACGACACTTCCCGCCGTCTTGGCCTCTGCCGCGGCGGGCTTGGCGGGAGCAGCCGATTCCGCTTTCTTCTTCCGTCCTGCGGCAACGGGAGGCGGCGCAGCGACTGCGGCGGCGCCCTGCTGCGCGGCAGCGTCCGGCGCCGGTTCAGGACGCGGCTGACGACGCTGGGGGAACCGCTTCGAAGCCTCGGGGTCGATCGCCAGGAGAATCTCGCGAACCTGCGGCGCGAACGGATTGGCCTGGTAATCGGCGCCAAGCTGATGCAGCAGGGAGCCGAACTCCACGCCCTTGCTCTTGGACACGGCCCGTTCCATGCCCGGCACTTCACCGGCCGCCATTTCTTTGTCCGTCACGAGGTCCAAGACGCGCAGCGCGGCCATCGTGCCCGCATCCACCGCAATACTGTGACCGGCCAGCGCGGCCTGGATCACGTAGGCCACGACGAAGCGGGTCGTGCCGTCGATCTTCTCCAGCCACTTGACCGCCGGGCCCAGGTTCTTCTTCCGCTTCTCTTCCAGATCGAAGCCGTACAGCTCCTCGAAAATGCAGTGCAACACCCGCTTGACGCGGTTCGCGGCCGCGCGGGGATCGGGAAGGGCGGCCATCACCTCCGACAATTCGGAAATCGAAGTCACGCGGACTTCGTTCCAATCGAAGAACGTGTGCCGCAAGGCGGCAAAGGCCTCTTCGGCCGGCTCGAAGCGGGCGTCTTCCAGCACGCAAGCGAAGAGCAGATGTTCCAGCACCGTACGCTCCGCCGGCGGCGCGACGGGCTTGTAGTACTTCTTCAGAACCTTGTGGATCTTGCCAAATAAAGCGGTACGACTGACGGAAGCCATGCGTGTGACCGTTGGTAATTGCAAAAGTCAGGGTAAGAACTTCTCAGGTATGCGGACTGGGGTTCGGCGGGGCGCCCTCCGGGTCGGACGGACCGGCCGGCCCTTCCGCGGGCGCGATGCTTTCGGTCCCATCCTCGCCTGCGGCAGCTCCGGCATCGGCCGCGGCAGTTTCATCCTCGCCCTCGACACTTTCCACATCGGCCGCGGCCCTTTCGCTCGGCAAGACCTCGCGGAGGATCTGGGCCACGGTGATGGAATGTTTCACGCCCTGGTCCAGCACGAACGTGAGCCGCGGAGTATAGCGGAGGTCGATCCGCTCGGCGATCTTGGATTGGAGAAATCCGGCTGCGTTTTGCAGACCGCGCAGCGACAATTTCTGGCGGGTTTCGTCGCCCATCACCGAGACCATCACCTTGGCGTAGCGCAGATCGCCGGAGGCCTCCACGCTCGTCACGGTGACGTCGCGCACGCGCGGATCCTGCAACTCGGTAAGGATCGACATGCTGACCACTTCCCGGATGGCTTCGGCAACTTTTTGAACGCGTCGCGACGACATGACCAATGAAAACTCCAAATCCCAAATTCCAAATCCCGAACAAATACCAAATAGCAAACAGGAAAACGTTCAAAACGCGCGATCCGCCGATTTGGTCATTGGTTTTCGAATTTCGAATTTGTTTGCGATTTCGGATTTGAGATTTGAGATTTCTTCCTTCCTAGGTGGCTGCCGACTCGGCAAAGGTTCGCTTGATCTCCTCGATCTTGTAGGCCTCCAGGACGTCGCCTTCCTTGATGTCGTTGAAACCGGCCAGCTTGATGCCGCACTCCAGGCCTTCGCGGACCTCGCGGGCGTCGTCCTTCTCGCGCCGCAGGGAATCGAGCGCATAGTCGCCGATCACCCGGTTGTCGCGGATCACCCGCACCTTGCAGTCGCGGGTGATCGTGCCGGCCAAGACGCGGCAGCCGGCCGCCGTGCCCACGCGGCTGATGTGGAACAACTGCTGCACCAGGGCCCGGCCCATTTCCTTCTCTTGCTTCTCCGGGCGGAGCATGCCTTCCATGGCGGCCTTCAAATCGCCGGTGACCTGGTAGATGATGTCGTAGCGGCGGACCTGCACGCCCCGGTTCTCGGCGAGCATGCGGGCCTTTTCGTCAGGCACGACGTTGAAGCCGATAATCACCGCGTCGGAGGCGTCGGCCAGATGCACGTCGGCCTCGGTGATGCCGCCCACGCTCGCCTGCAGAATGCGAATCTGCACCTCCGGATGCACGAGCTTCTCCAATTCCTTGCGGATGGCCTCGATCGAACCGCGAACGTCGGCCCGCAGGATGATGTTCAACGTCTGCAAATCGTCCATCTCGCCGAGCCGCTCGAAGAGGTTCTCCAACGTCACGTGCCCGCGCCCTCCGCTGAGGTCGCGCTGCCGCGCCGTTTGCAGCCGCTGGTCGGCCAGGTGCCGGGCCTCGGAAATGTCGGGCAGCACGTAGAAGCGGTCGCCCGCCCCGGGGGCCACGTTCAGTCCGGTGACGTTCACGGGCATCGAGGGGCCGGCTTCTTCGTACTTCTTGTGCGGATCGAGCGTGTCGTACATCGCCTTGACGCGGCCGTAGGCCCCGCCGCAAACGACGATGTCGCCGGGCCGAAGCGTGCCGTTCTGCACGATCAGCTTGGCAATCACGCCGCGATCTTCATGCATCTCGGCCTCCAGGCAGGTGCCGCGGGCCGGGCGGTCGGGGTTGGCCTTGTATTCGTGCAGTTCGGCCACGGTCAGCAGGGTCACGATCAGGTCGTCCATGCCCGTGCCCTTGGTGGCACTGGTCTTGACGACTTCCGTCTCGCCGCCCCATTCGCTGGGCTGCAATTGATTTTCGGAAAGCTGACTGTACAAGCGTTCGATGTTGATGCCGGGCAGGTCGATCTTGTTCAGGGCCACGACGATCGGCACTCCGGCCGCCCGGGCGTGGCTGATGGCCTCCTCGGTTTGCGGCATGACGCCGTCGTCGGCGGCGACGACCAGCACGGCGATGTCGGTGACGTTGGCCCCGCGGGCCCGCATTTCGGTGAAGGCCTCGTGGCCGGGCGTATCGACGAAGGTGACGGCGCGGCCGTCTTTATCGACCTGGTAAGCGCGGATGTGCTGCGTGATGCCGCCTTTTTCGTGCGCGGCCACGTCCAGCCCGATGATCCGGTCCAACAACGACGTCTTGCCGTGGTCGACGTGACCGAGGAAGGTAACGATCGGCGGGCGCGGCTTGAGCGACTCGGGGGGGTCGATTTGGTCGGCCGTTTCCAGCACCTTTTGTTCCAGCGAGACCTCGCGGCGGATATCGACCTCGACGCCGAAATCGGGGGCAATGAGTTCGGCCGTTTCTGCATCGAGGTTGGCTGCGATGTTGCTCATGACTCCCAACGTCATCAGCTTGCCGAGGATCTTGCCGGCGGGGATTCCGGTGGCTTCCGCGAAGGAGCGGACGGTGCAGGGGAACTCGACGACGACTTTGCCTTTGCGGGGCGCGGCCGTGTTGGCGCCGCCCCGCCGTTGGATATGGGTCCGCCGCGAAGTACCGCCCCCGCTCTCCTCGTCCTCGCCGCTGCCGCGCCGCTTGACCGTCGTCGAGCGTTTCCGCTTCGCTTGTCGCTGCTCGCGGCCGCCCAAAGTCGCCGGTCCGGCGCCGCCCTCGCGCTCTTCTTCCGCCGTGAGCGGCTTGGCAGGCGCCCGTCGCGGACGCTCCTTCGCCAGGTTCCAAGGGCGCAACGGCGCCGTCGCGCCCTCCGCGGTCCCCGCGCGGGCCGGGCCTTTCTTCGCCGCTTGATCGTCGCGCTTCTTCTTTTCTTCGTGCTTGCGCAAGTGCTCGGAAAGCGGCTTGCTGCCAGCCTTGCTGGCGCGGATGGCGTCGGCGGGGAGTTTGATGTCGGGCTTCTGCGGCGCCGGTTCATTGGGCTTGCGCTTGGCGGTCGTCTTCGACTGCACCGGCATAGGGGCCAGATGCATCGTGGGCGCCGCCTTTTCGGCCGACTTTTTGTCACCCGGCCCCTTGTGCGCTCGGCTTGGATTCTGGCGTGCGTTTGCCCAACATCCTCCCCAACGGCCCCGGCATCGATGACGGCATCGGCGGCCGTTGCGGTGCCAGAGGCCTGACCGGCCCCACGGAAGCTGGCGGGGAAACGGGCGACGCCGGCCCCACGGCTGCCGGGGTCTTTCCCCTGGCGGGGCTGTGCCTGTCGGAGTTGCACCTGCCGGGGACTTCGCTGCTACCCCCGTTGCGGCTGCTGGGATTGCGCCTGCCTGCGGACCTTTGGCAGCGGCCGGACTTACGCTTGCCGGTGAACTTCCCGCCAGAGAGGGCCCAATGTCCGCCTGCGCCCCCAGTCCCGGCGCACTGCGGGCCTGCCCCATTTGTGCCGTGGTGGCGATCGACGAAACTGCCGGCTCGTCGGCAGCGGGCGGAACCCCGACCACCGGATGAACGGCGGGTTCATCGGGCTTCTTTTTCGGCCCTTCCGTGACCCGAGGCGGCTTGTCCTGTTTGACGGGCGGCAACACGGGGACCTTCGTGCCGGCTCCTGTCCCCGCGGGGCCGATGTACTCGTCACGGCGAATGCTGTGGCCGGCTCCGGCGGCGCCAGCAGCGGCCGTTTTCGTCGCAGCACCCCCGGCTTTCCCGCTTTTGCCGCCAGCCATGAACGATTTGAGGCGAACGACTTCCTCGTCCGTCAAGCTGGCCAGCGCAGACCCCTTCCCCGTGATACCTGCACGGGTGCAGATATCGACCAACTTCTTATTGTCGATATCGAGCTCTTTGGCGAGAGCGTAAATACGGATGGGCAAAACGGGCCTCTCGGTGGGGGATGCGGTACTCAAGTGGTCTCACGATGATTACCGTCGCCAGAGTGATCTGTGGGAGAAACATCTTCGGCGACGGAAGATGGGACGCTGCTGCCTTCGGACGGCTCGATAATCAGGTCGGCCGCAGCGCCGGATGGTTCGTCTTCGGTCTGCGCGACCGCGTCGGCCTGCTCGGCCAATTCAATCTGCTCGACCGCTTCGGTCTCCACGGCCTCGGCCGTTTCGCCGTCCTGAACTTCGCCATCCTTGCTTTCGCCGTCCTCGTCTTCGGTCAATCCGGCACGTTCCTTGTCGCGTCGCTGGCGACGCTCTTCGGCCGCGACCTTCTCGGCCTCCTCGGCCTTGACTTCGGCCTGCTTCACGATCAATTCGGCCTGCTCTGCGCTCAACCCGCCCATTTCCATCAAGGCGTCGGGCTCGATGATCGAAAGGTCGTCGTACGTCAGGAAGCCTTCGCCGACCAGCTTCTCGGCCAGTTCCGACTCCACGCCCTCGAGCGACGAGAAGCCCGCCACGGCCCGCTCGATCTGCTCGTCCAGCTCGTCGCGGGTCATGATTTCAATGTCCCAGCCGCAGAGCTTGCTGGCCAGGCGGACGTTCTGCCCGCGCTTGCCGATAGCCAGCGAAAGCTGGTCCTCGCGGACCAGCACGATCGCACGGCCGAGCATCTGGCAGAGGATCACTTCTTCGACCTCGGCCGGCTGCAAGGCATTGGGAATCAATGCCTGGCGGTCGTCGTTCCAACGCACGATGTCGATCCGTTCGCCGGACAGCTCGTCGACGATATTCTTGATGCGGTTGCCGCGGACGCCCACGCAGGCCCCCACGCAATCGACCCGCTGGTCCATGCTGCTGACGGCGACCTTCGTGCGGTAGCCGGGCTCGCGAGCGATGGAGCGGATCTCGATGACGCCTTCGGCGATTTCGGGGATCTCCTGCTCGAACAGCCGCTGCACGAGTTGCGGCTTGGTGCGGCTGAGGATCACCTTCACGCGGCTGCCCGACTTGCGGACTTCATAGACCGTGGCCCGCACGCGCTCGTTGGCGTGGTGCGATTCGCCGGGGATCTGCTCGCCGCGGGGCAGGATCGCTTCCACGTTCTGCAAAGAGACCGTGGCCGCGCCACCTTCGTAGCGCTGGACCGTGCCGGTGACGAGTTGGCCTTTCAGTTCGTCGTATTCGTTGTAGAGGTGATCGCGCTCGGCCTCGCGAATCTTCTGGATCATCACCTGCTTGGCCGTCTGCGCGCCGATCCGTTCGGCGATTTCTTCCGGGGCCATCGGGGCGCCGTTATACAAGCCGGCGATCGCTCCACTGCGACGATCGATCTTGACCTGGATATCCGCTTCTTCGCCGTAGTGCTTCTTGGCAGCCGAAATCAAGGCTGCCTCGATGCCCTCGAAGACGATTTCCTTGTCAATATTCTTATCGCGGTGGATCGTGTCCACTATCCGGAGCAGTTCGCTGGGATCCATCGATTGTCGCTTCCCCGGCTTGAGAATTCCTGGCCCAAGTACGGGGGTTCCCGTCGATTCAGGTCGCCACGAACTAGGCCGTGTCAGGCATTCTTAGGCAATAGTTCTCACTCCTCTCGACCCGTGTAATTGGACCGAGATGCTCCAAAATCTTGTCAGAGCATGACTTAGTGAGCTTGGTAATCCAGTAAGCATATCGGTGAAAACTTTCAGTGTCAAGTGGTGCCGGACGACGCGCTAGCAGAAGAAATCGATCGGCAATCTCCATTTCGCAGAGCTCGCGGTCCAGCACGATGTGGTCCAAAAAGCACGGTCAGTTCTCTTTTTCGAGAGGAAGGAACACCAATCGGCACCAATTATCACTAATAGCACAATATTAGTGCTAATTAGCAGGCATTAGCGTTCCTTATTCCTTTCCTTTATTCTCTCCCGTTTGTCTTCATTTCCCCGCCGTTCTTCTGTCAAAATCGTTTTCCTCGCATTTTTATGTCGTACATCTTCCTGTCATGAAAGCCTGAATCGCCAGCGAGGTCTGGTCTTGCCGGGCGTCGCCGACGATCGGTACGTGGTACTCGATTCGCGCGGCGATCGCGTTCGATCACGAACGGCACAATCACCCCACCGTTGGTCAACAGAAAGATCACCATCGAACCAAAGTACCCGTTTTCCTGGTCCACAACGTGGCGGTCCGTTTTTGGCCTACCGCCCAAGTCGCTTTCTTGAAATCGCAGTTTTCGCCGGAAAAACGTGGGGTTTCATACCCCCCTTGTGATTGCGCCGGTCCACAATGAACATTGCGGCAAGATACACCCCCACGATAGTTATTCCCATAAAGCCGCAATTCACTCCCTCGGGCGCGACCTATCCCGCGCCTCCGCGAGTTCGGCAGCCATGCGGCAATCGGTAGGCATGCAGCAAAGCGCGTGCCGATCGTGCATGAATTCCATATTATACAATAACTATCCATTATTCGAGATGATGCGGCGACACGGGAATGCCGCGGCGCCACGGGAACACAAGGCCCTGCGCCGAGGCTGCCAAAGCAGGCGGGGAACATTCGATCACGAAAGGCGGCCTGCCAAAATGGCGGCTTGCGATTGCTGCTCGGTCCTTGGACAGCGACGACGAAAGACATGGAACAAACTTGAATTTGCCCGGGCCGAGGCTGAACATCGTTCATGCCGATAGTGTAGGACAACGCGGTACACGTGACCAGTGGCCTTCCTACCGGATGAAATGGCCCGCGTTGGAATCCTTGCTCCGCCCGCCGCCGCTGCTTGGACAAGCGGCGTTGAGGCCGCCGGCGGGGTCTTTAGGGAAAGAAAGGTCTGCCAGCATGGCCTGCACTTTTTCAAAATAACCCTCTCTCACGCCCCAGAAAATGTAGTTCAATCGCAGCTTGTCGCGGCCGAATTCGTAAATCTCTTTGACCGGCGTCTCGCCGGGCGGCCCGCGGAAAGACGCCTTCTGCGTGTAATCGTTCTGCTGCACTGCCGCCCCCAAAGGGACGATCCCCGACAAATTCGGATACAGCCGATGCACGCCGCGCCGCGGAATGCGTCTTGGGCTTTCATCGTTCGTATCCCAAACAGGTGATATTCTGCCATTTTTTCCAGAGAGAGAAGATAACATTTGCCTTGCGGAAGAAAGCCGGTTATTATAGGATTTGGCCGTAATAAATCCTGGCAGAATCGGTTCTTTTCCCTGATTTTCTTAGATACGTTTGACCATGGCTGACGCAAGCATTACGGCCGCTGGCATGCGGGTGATCAGATTGCTCGTAGGCAACCCTCCGCGCAGCATCAATGATTTGATCGAGGAGACGGGCGTTACGCGCACGGCGATTACCGAGCAACTCAACGAATTGATAGCTGCGGGCTACGTGGAGCGCTCGGTCCAGCGTCTTCCCGGCCGCGGCCGGCCGCGTCATCGCTTCTCGTCGACCCAGGCCGCGTTGGTGCTGTTGTTTGCCAACAACCAGCAGTTGGTCGTGCCGGCGATCTGGCAGGCCATCCACGAGATCGGCGGCGAGCGGTTGATGCAAAAGGTCCGCCATGCGGTCAGCCAGAACCTGTCGACCTATTATCGAGCGAAGATCACGGCTTCCGATCCGAGGAGGCGACTCGATCAGTTCAAGTCCATCCTGGAACAGGAAGGCGGGCTCGTCGATATGGTCACTAAAGATGGCCACGTCAGGATTACCAAGCGGAGCTGCGCGTTCATCAGCATGTTCGAGGACCATCGGCACGTTTGCGAGATCGACCTCGAGTTGATTTCGGCGATCGCCGGTTGTCCCGTGCGGCTCATCGCCTGTCGTCATGACGGGGCGCCTTGCTGCCAGTTCGACATCGACACGCGGGCCCTCAATGGCTCAAGATAGGGGGGCTATGCGGCCCTGCGCAGCTCCGGCCGTCCCCGCTTGGTCTGCGCCGGCGCCGTGAGGCCATACTCGAACATCCGCCGGCGAAGCTGATGCCGATCGATGCCCAGCAGTCTTGCCGCCGCGCTCTGATTGTATCCGGTGTGCTCCAGCGTGCGCAGAATATGCCGGCACTCGACCTCGGCGGCCGTCAGCCAACGTCCGTCCTCCCCCGTATGTTCGATCGCCGCATCTGGAAGCACCCAACCGCCGGCCGATTCGCCGAGTTCGATCGTCGAGACGGTCTCCAGGGACGCACACGCAGTGCTTTCCGCCGCGCGGGGGAGAACTTCGGCATCGATCAGTGCGCCGGGGCTGAAAAGGATGGCCCGCTCGATGGCGTTTTCCAATTCGCGAATGTTGCCCGGCCAGGGGTAGGCCCGCAACTGGTTTTTGGCTGCCGCGGAGAGCTGTTTCAAGGGCATGCCGTTTTCAACGGCGAAGCGGCGGAGAAAATGTTCGGCTAGGAGTTCGATGTCTTCCGCCCGCTCGCGCAGCGGACGAGTCTGGATGGAAACGACATTCAGGCGGAAATACAAATCCTCGCGGAATCGCCCGGCAGCTACGTCCTGCTGCAAATCACGATTCGTGGCGGCAAGAACGCGGACGTCGACCGGCAGCGCCGTCGTGACTGCCCACCGGCGTGACGACGCGCTCCTGGAGAACTCGCAAGAGCTTGGCTTGCAGTTCGAGATCCAACTCGCCGATCTCGTCCAGGAAGATCGTCCCGCCTTCGGCCGCGCGGAAGCAGCCCATCGCGTTGTACGTGGCTCCGGTAAACGCGCCCTTGAGATGCCCGAACATGTGGCTGGTGAACAAGGGGCCGGTGATCGAGGCGCAATCGACGGGGATGAACCGCCGTGCGGACCGAGGGCTGAGCTCGTGGATTGCCCGCGCGATGAGTTCCTTGCCGGTGCCGCTGGCGCCCATGATCAAGACATTCGACGAATAGCCGGCAACGGCCCGAATTACGGCCCGTGTTTGCTCGACCCATTCCGAATGACCGACAATTGCGTTCAACGCCTGGTCTGCCTCGGAAGGCGACGATATTTGCTTTAGCGTGGCCATCGATACGGTTCCTTCCCTAATACCCCGATTTTCCCATCTGTAACGAATTTGTCAAGCGATTCGTGCCGCAAATTCTAGTAATGCGAGTATTTGTCCATCAGAGGGGTGTTGCGACATGGAACCATGTTGCCGCTTCCGCCAGCTTCCCCTACAATCACTTTCTGCTTAGAGTTCCTGGTTCACCCCCTCATGCGCCCATGACCCGATCTGGAAAAAATATTGCCGTGCTGGGGTCGACGGGCAGCATCGGACGAAATGCGCTGGAAGTTATCGCCAATTCGGGGGGGGATCTGCGTGCAAGCGTGCTTTCGGCCCATAATAACGTCGATCTTCTGCGCGAGCAGGCCGTTCGCTTCCGGCCCCGATGGATCGTGCTCACCGATCCTGCCAGCGCCTGCCGGATCGATCGGACGGACCTGCCCGAGGGAGTCGAGTTGCTGATTGGCGTGGAGGGAATTGCCCGGGCGGTGGGTGATGCCCAGGTCGACATGGTGCTTTCGGCAATCGTTGGAAGTGCTGGCCTGCAAGGAACTTGGGCGGCTTTGGAAGCGGGCAAACCGGTGGCCCTGGCCAACAAGGAAAGCCTCGTCATGGCCGGTCCGCTGGTCATGCGGTTGGCCGAAGAGAAGCATGTCCAAATCCTGCCGGTCGACAGTGAACATAGCGCCGTCTTCCAGGCCATGCAGTCGGGCCGGCGCAGTGAGGTGCAGCGCGTCGTTCTTACCGCTAGCGGGGGGCCTTTCCGGACTCGCACGATCGAGCAGTTGGCGGAAGTCTCGGTGGCCGAGGCCCTGGCTCACCCCACTTGGGACATGGGGCCGAAAGTCACCATCGATTCGGCGACCCTCATGAACAAGGCCCTGGAGATCATTGAAGCCCGCTGGCTGTTCAATCTTCCCAGCGAGCAGATCGACGTAATGATTCATCCGCAGTCGATCGTGCATTCCATGGTAGAATTCGTAGACGGCTCAGTGATTGCGCAGTTAAGTCCCCCGGACATGAAGCTGCCGATCCAGTACGCCCTGACGTGGCCGGCGCGTTGCGGCGGGGTGGCGTCGCGGTTCGATTGGCGGCGGGCGATGCACTTGGATTTCGACCCGCCCGATTTCCAGCGTTTTGGCGCCCTGGAGTTGGGCCTGGAAGTTGCCCGACGGGGCGGCACGTCGGGAGCGGTGCTCAATGGGGCCAACGAGGCGGCGGTCGCGGCCTTTCTCGACGGCCGCCTGGGCTTCCACCAGATCGTGCCGGTTTGCCGCGAAATTTTACGAAATCATGATTACGACCCCAGCCCCACCCTGGCCGACGTGCTGGCGATGGACCGTTGGGCTCGGAAGGAGGTATTACGTTGGATTGCTGCCTGATTGCCTACGGCTGGACCGACCCGGCCATGTGGATTGCCTCGATCGAGGTCGCCGTAGTTCTGGGGTTTGTCATCTTCGTCCACGAACTGGGACACTTCGCCGTGGCCAAGATGTGTGGCGTCAAGGTTGACAAGTTCTTCCTTGGTTTCGACATCTTCGGGCTGAAACTGTGCAGCTTCCGTTGGGGCGAAACCCTCTACGGCATCGGCATTCTGCCCCTGGGCGGCTACGTGAAGATGCTGGGGCAGGAAGACAACCCCGCGCAGCTTCGCAAGGAGATGGAACGCGCCAGGCAAGCGGCCGCCGGCGGTTCAACCCAGACCGGAGACGAAACGGACACCACGGCGAAGCGCAGCGCGCAGGCGAAAGGCGCAGCGGACACGACGGCGGAGCGCGGCGAGTCCGTGGGCGGACCGTCCGCTGACGACGTCTCCGCCGAAAAGCGGCTTTTCGATCCGCGCAGCTACCTGGCCAAGAGCGTTCCCCAACGGATGGCCATCATTTCGGCGGGCGTAATCATGAACATGATCTTCGCCCTGGTCTTCGGAGTCGTCGCCTTCCTCTGCGGCGTGAAGCAAAGTCCAACCATCGTCGGCAGCGTGATGGCAGGCGGCGCGGCGTGGCAGGCGGGCGTGCAAGCCGACGACGAAGTCCTCGACGTCGCCGGCCGCAAGGTCCACGACTTCCCGCATATGACCGGCGAGATCGTCAACGACAACGTCCCCGGTGGAATTCCCTTGATCATCCGCCGGCCCGGCCTGACCGATCCGCTGACAATCGTCGTGAAACCCGAGCAGTTGGGCGGCAAGCCAACGATCGGCGTCGTCAGCTCGGCAGAGTTGAAACTCGTCAACGAGAAGAGCGTCCTGCCGTTCGTTCCGGAATCTGCGGCGGCCAACGCCAAGGGCCCGTTGCTGCCGGGCGATCGGATCGTAAGAATCGGCGACCAGAAGATCGAAAGTTACGGCCAACTTCAGAATTACCTGGTCGCTCACGCCGGCGAGGACCTGGCCGTAACCGTCGCTCGCTCGAAGGCAGCCGGCGGGAAAGAGGCCCAGGCGGGAGATGCGGAGACGGTGCAAGTCGTCGTGCCCAAGAACCCCATGAAGCAGTTCGGCCTGATCATGTCGATGGGCACGATTTCCGCGGTTCAGGCCGATTCACCCGCGGCCAAGGCGGGAATTCGACCCGGCGACCTCCTGCAGACGGTCGACGACAAGCCGGTCGACCCGATGAGGCTGCCCGGCCAACTTCACAAGAAGGCGGGGACCGAAGTCCTGGTAGGAATCAAACATGAAGGATCGTCGATCGGGACGAAGATCAAACTCTCCACGCCGCGCTACTGCCCGTCGGAACTGCCGGACAGTCCCGTCGCGCTCTCGGAACTGGGCGTAGCCTATCAGGTCGAGAATACGGTCGCCGGGGTCGAGCCGGGCAGTCCCGCCGCGGCGGCCGGCCTGCAGGCGGGCGATCGGATCACGGCGGCCAAGATCCTGTCGCCGTCCAAGGAGCAGTTGGCCGAGCTGCGCAAGCAGTATCCCGACGATGACCTGGAACCGATCGAAGCCACGCTTCCTTTCGCGGCCGACGAGCGCAACTGGCCTTATCTCTCGCTGGAATTGCAGCGCATGCTGCCGGGCACGGCCGTCGAGTTCACCTGGCATCGCGGCGACAAGGAAATGAGCGGCAAGGCGGCGCCCGAGAAGGCGAAAGATTGGTTCAATTCCCAGCCCGGCTGGCTCCTGGAGCCGAGGTTGGTCGTCCAGAAGGCGGGGAGCTTTTCCGAAGCCCTGCGGTGGGGCGCGCGAGAGACCGCCGACGCCACCCTGCTGGTTTACCGTTCGCTGCACAGCATCGTCGGCACAAAACGGATTTCCGTCCGCAACCTGGGCGGCCCTTGGACTATCATCCGCGTGGCCCTGATGCAGGCCCGGCTGGGGTTTGGCAATCTCTTTCTCTTCCTTACCCTGCTCAGCGCCAACCTGGCCGTGATCAACTTCCTGCCGATCCCCGTGCTGGACGGCGGACACATGGTGCTGTTGATCTATGAAGGCGTTCGCGGCAAGCCGGCCGACGAGCGGGTGCAGGAAATCTTGACCTGGATCGGGTTGATCTTCCTGCTTACGTTGATGATCTTCGTCTTTGGGCTCGACTTCGGCTGGATCGCCCGGCCGGGAGCACACTGAGAACCGGCCGAAGAATAATCTCCCGATCTTCTGCCCGGGGTGGCTGGTGGCTGAGCTTGCGAAGCCCCAGCTTTTCCGGCATCGGCTGGGGCTTCGCAAGCTCAGCCACCAGCCACCCCCACTTAACTGCGGAAGTTATTCTTCGGCCGGTCCTAAGAGGCTGACCGGAAAGTTTTCGCGGTAATTTGCGGCATTGAAGCCCGACGCGCCAGCGAGGAATCGGCTTTCCTGGCTGTTTGCGACACATTCCTCGCCGACCATGAGGACATGGTGCCCCGTCGGGCTTCAATGTCGATTTGCCGGCCACGCCTGCCGCCGCCTTAGTTGAACTTGCTTTTATTGTCGTCGTGGAGTTTCTCCGCGTCGGCCTGCAGGCGTTCGAATTCGTTTTCCGACTCGGCCGCCCCCTTGAACAAGGCGTTCTGTTGCTTGTGAAGGTCGCTTGCCGAGGCGATCGACTTGTCCAACACCAGGGCGACCGCCTTACGGCGGGTCTCTTCGGCGTCCGCAAGTTTCGCGCAGGCTTGCGACATCAGTTCCAGATACTTCGAAACCACCCCACTATTGCCGATCTTCCTGGCCTCGTCGAACTTCGCCGCCGCGGTACGGTAATTCGTCGCGACTTCGGCCAGCAGGTCATCGGTCTTGGCAACCGATTTTTCCAGCTTCGCCCGATCCAAAGCCAGTTCTTTCGGGGCCGGCCCGTTGAGGAATTCGTCTTCCGCCGTCGTCTTCTTCGCGGCGCGCTGCGTGAAGCACTCCCGCGGGATCGCTCCGCCGAGGAGTTGCTCGGTTTCCGATCCATATTCCTTCCGCTTGGCATCGCCTTCGTCAACCAGCGCGTTGGCTTCGTTGATCAAGCCGTTGACTTTGCCGTTGGCGGTGCGGAAGTAGAAAACCGCCGCCACTGCTACGGCTACCGACCCCCAGATCACGACGCGAACGATATTCGAACTCACGGCGGATTTCTCCCTTCAGTTTTGTAAGTTGCTTTTTGCAGTTGGCGCAGGGCCTTGGTCACCCGATCGGCCAGGCTGTTCACCGCGCGGGGCACCATGAGAAACTCGGGCTCGTTGGTCACGGCCTCGCGAAGCTGATAGCCGACGATCGGGCCGGCGCCGAGCAGGTCGAAAACGTGATCGATCGACATCGCCTTATGTGCCCGGCGGACGACCGTTTTCGGCATCGTCCATTCCAGGCTGCGCCCTTCACATTGGAACTGACAGAGGATGCCCTGGGGTTCGATGAAGATCGAAAGGTCGAAAGTCGGCCCGATCTCTTCGTCGGTTGGCGTTGCTTCAACCGGCGAGCCTTCCGAAACCATGTCGGTAGCCGAGTCATCAGAAAGGTCGTCAGGCATCATGGCTGCTCAACTGCTCAAACGGCAAACAACTTCCCGCCCCCGCCGGGCTTGAGGTTTGTCGAGTTAGTCCCGCCCCCGCTGGGCTTGCCCCAGCGGAGCGAAGGATTGGCAACTAGAAACGCCACCTCGCCCGCCCCTTTCGCCGTTTATTCCTCTTTTCGGCCACCCGGCCCACGGGCCGGGTGGCCGAAAAGAGCAAAAACGGTGAATAGCGGTTGTGGACTGACCTGGAGTGTTCAATCCCTCGCTCCGCTGGCGACCATGAGTACATGGTGCCCGGCCCGGCGGGGGCGGGAGGACGTTTTTTGACTAAGCCGACAAGCCACTTGCCCCAGCGGGGGCCGTACGGTTTGGCTGCTTGACTATCTCAATTCCGCCGCGACATGAACAACCGCAGGATATACCAGAACAGCAAGGCCACCGAGGCGAACAGGGCCAGCGACGCGGCAACGTGCTGCCCGATGCGATAATGGTACATGACATTCGAGGTGTCGTACAGAATGTAGCCGCAGGCCAACGCAATCATGGCATAGAAGAACATGGCCCCAATCTGCAGATGCCCGGGGAAAAGAATGGCCAGAACGATGAACCCGATTGCCGCAAAGCTGCCGAACACCAGGACGGACCGCAAGAAGGAGAAGTCTTTCCGCGTGATAAACACCGTGGCGGTCAGTCCGCCAAAGAGGGCCAGCGTCGTGACTGCGGCCGATTGAATCAGCGATCCCGAGGGGTCCATGAGGTTGGCGATCAGGAGCAAGGGGGCAAAAATGATCGATTCGGCTACCACGTACAGCCCCAGGCCCGCGTATTGCGTTGCCGGGCTGACGGCCGAAACGGCCCAATTCGAGGCCACCATGCTCACCACGATGAACAACCCCATCATGATCAGTCCGCCCCATTTCATCGCCAGCACGCCCATGAGGCTCTCGGCAATTCCGGTGTTGAGCATCACGACTTCCAGCGCGGCGAACAAAGCGATCGCGCCGGCCAGATGCGTGTACGTCTTGGTGATGAACGTGGATCGCTCATCCGCCCCCGCCAGCGCAGCAAAATTTCCCAATTGACCCTGGTACGGGTTCTCTGCGTAGCTCATGAAATTTCCTCCGTCTTGATATAGGTGAATAGTCTGATTTCTATTCGTGAATTATACCACGCTGCCGAACCGGGAATAGCGTAACCGTGTGCAAAAGCGTACGCCCACCATGATCGACCAGAAAGCACATTACGGTGGGCCTGCGCTCGCCGACCTGCAAGCGGGTGCCCCGGATCTGGTCCGACCCTGCGGCTGCGAACGACCGCAACCCCTTGCCATGTAATCGCTTACGCTTCGAGTCAGCATGCCGCCGGCCGAAAAACTCGGGCTGGCAACATCGCCCCGCTTTTCGCTACAATCAGCCTTCCACGGAGGGTCGCTCATGCCTGCTTCGATCGCTATTTTTCTATTGGCCGCGCTGCCGATTGCCCAATCGCCCTATACCCCCGCGCCAGGCGAACCGGCATCGACCAGGCCGAACCGCATCATCCTCGCTCCAGAGTACGGAAGGCGATCTTCGCAAGACGTCGACCTGCTTGCCCGCCGCGTTCAACCGGACGACGCCCGGCTGTGCGACGTTTGCTTCGTCGATCCGCGGCATGGTTGGGCCGTCGGCGACCACGGCGTGATCTTGCACACCGACGACGGCGGCCAACATTGGTCGCCACAGGCCTCCGGCGTGGCCTGTACGCTCAACTCCGTCTGTTTCGTCGATGCTCGGATTGGCTGGGCCGCGGGCGGGATGGCATATCCCTACCTGCACGACAGTTCCGGGATCGTAATCGGCACGCGGGACGGCGGATTGAATTGGCAGCGTGAACCGGTGCTGCTGCCGGCCCTGCGCAAGATTCGTTTCGTGAGCGAACGGCAAGGTTGGGCCATCGGCTGCTCGTCGGCGATGTTTCCCGGCGGGATCTTCATCACCCGCGATGCCGGCAGAAGTTGGCAGCCGGCGTGCAGCGGCGGTGGATCGCGATTATCGACCGGCGATTTCTTCGATGGCCGCACTGCGGTCCTGGGCGGCGTTCTCGGGCTGAACGCCACGATCAACGAAGGAGATTTCTCCCGCAATCCCCCTGCGGGCGTCATCTTGCAGGGCGTCAACGGCATGCAGGTCGTTCCACCCGGCTTCGGATGGCTGGTGGGTGACGGCGGCTGGATTGCCGTGACGGGCAATCGCGGCAACTCGTGGCGGCCGCCCGTGGGCACGCTCCCGCCGGGAATGGCGCTGTTCGACCTCTCGGCACTGGCCGTGCGGGGACCGAAATGTTGGATCGCCGGCAGTCCCGGCAGTCGCATCTTCTTCACGCCCGACGCCGGCAGGACCTGGTCCGCATTTCCCACCGGCAGCACGTTGCCGCTGCGGGCCATCACGTTCGCCGACGACCTGCATGGCTGGGCCGTCGGCCAACTAGGACTGATCCTAGTCAGCGACGATGGCGGCCGGACGTGGCGACGGCAGCGATCCGGCGGCGCGCGGGCGGCCGTGATGGCGGTAATCGGCGCGCCTCGCGACCTGCCGCTGGAGTTGCTTGCGCGGATCTGCCAGGAGCAAGGCCACTTGGCCGTTGCCGAGGTGCTGGGCCGCATCGACATCGAGAGCGGTCCGTGCGGCGACGTTCCCTCGACCGACCTGCTGCACCAGGCCATGTTGCAAGTCGGCGCGTCGGCGGGCGAGACGGCCTGGGGATTCCCCATCCGGGCACCGGACCTGCTGCTGCCCGCCCAGGCAGTCATCGAAGGCTGGAACCACGTCCACGACGGTCATGGCGCCGAGGCCCTGCTGGCCCACGTCGTCCGACAGATTCGTACCTGGCGACCCAGCGTGATCTTGGTTCCAGCCGACGGCGGCGCGGACGGACTGCCCCGGATCGTTCAGCAGACGGTCGTCGCCGCGGCCAATCTGGCAGGCGATCCGACATTCCTGGCCAATCAATTCGGACCGGCCGATTGCGGGCCGTGGAACGTCGAGCGGGTGTTCCTCGTCTCGGATTCCAAGACTGTCGGTAAGATTGCCCTGGCTTGCGATGACTGGTCGTGCCGGTTGGGCCAGACCTGGGCCGACGCCGCCCTGCCGGCCCGAGCCCTCCTGGACAACGATTATCAAGACGGGCCAGCCCTGGTCAGCGTCGCCACGTACTCATCGCGCTCCGCCGTGATGGATTCGTACTCATCAGGCTCGGCAGCCAATCGTCCGCGGGTCGGCGAATCGACGACGCGCTTCGACCTCATGGCGGGAGTCGCATCGACCGACGGTCCTTCGCGCCGACCGACAGATGCCGACAGCGCGTTCGGCGGACCGTTGGACAGCCTTGCCCAGGGGCGGCAAGTCCGTGTCCTCTTCGAGCACGTCCAGCACGATCCCCAGGCAGTTGTCGCGGGGCTGGTCAAGGGCGACGAGTTGCCGTCGGGGATCGACGCTGCGGCCGCTGCCACGCTGACCTTCCGCATCGCCCAGCGGTTCCGGCATACGGGTCGCTGGGACCTGGCCGACAAGACCCTGGCCCTGTTCATCGAGCGTTATCCGGAGAATCCGCTCGCCCGATGGGCCTTGGCATGGCGACTCCAGCACCTGGCCGCCAGCGAGAATCCATGCTTACCCGCCGACCATGTACCCATGGTCGGCGATGGTCGACGAATCCCACCGTCAAGCGTTGGCGACGGAAAAAGCTCCGCCGGCCCGCAGAAGTCACCTGCCGAGCAGGCACTGCTCTTGGCCCGCGAGATCGAGGCCAATCGGCCGGACCTGTTTGCTTCTCCGGCCGTTCGGTTTCCGTTGGCGGCCGTCTATCGCCAACTGGGCCAAGACGCGCAGGCCGGGCGTCTCTATGCCCTCGATCAACGCGGTGTCGATCGCGATGCCTGGTGGGACTGTGCGCACGGCGAGACTTGGCTCGTCGATCGCAAAGGCCCTTCGCCCAAGCCGTTGGCGACCTGCGTTTCCGCAACGGAGCGGCCGCATCTTGACGGGCGGTTGGACGAACCGCTCTGGAAGAAGTGTTCGCCGATCGTGCTTTCCAGTCCGCTGGGCGATGATCGCGCCTGGCCCGCGACGGTGATGCTGGCCCACGATGAGCAGTATCTTTACCTCGCGATCCAATGTCGCCAGGCCCCCGGCGCCCGCTATGAAGCCACCAGCGAACGGCGGCCGCGCGATCCGGATCTTTCCCAACATGACCGCGTCGACATCTTCCTGGATCTCGATCGCGACTATGCGACTTATTACCACCTCACGATCGACCATCGCGGTTGGGCGGCCGACGCCAGTTGCGGCGACCGGAGTTGGAATCCGCAGTGGTTCATCGCCGCACAAACGGCCGACGGCGTCTGGACAGCCGAGGCGGCGATTCCCCTGGCCGAACTCAAGGCGACGATCGTGCCCGGCAAGACGATTTGGGCCGTGGGGCTTCAGCGGACGGTGCCCGGCGTGGGGTTTCAATCGTGGACCGCGCCCGCGACGCCGGAGGTGGCGCCGGAGGGGTTCGGGTGGCTGGGGTTCGAGTAAAGGGCCCAAATTGGTAATGTCCCAAGATCATGCTTGATTCTATGCTTGCTGCTGCTTACCATAAATATGTGGTGGCACAGTTTTGTGGACCTGTCATAAGATTTTCTGCTTTTCTTCCGATTCTGACGATAACGAGCAGGGAGAATCTCAGGCAACCCCCGATTGACATACTAATGGGGGGATGCTACACTTAATTATCTGCATCGGCTATCTAGCATCCCGAATCGCGCCGAAATACAAGGTGTCGTGAATGACGGAACCTGCCCATCCAGCCCAATCTGTCGTTGCGCCTCCGCAAGTCATCCAGATGATGGGGACGCAAGCTCCTGGTGTGTTTGCAAACCATATCATGGTTGCAACGGACGGGAATGTGGTTTTCCTCACCTTTTCGCAGGCCGGTCCCTTGGTGGCACCCACTGCGCAACAGATGAGTGGCGAAATGCAGAAGTTCCAGAATATGCCAATGATCGCATCGCCGGTAGCAAAAATTGTGCTTGTGCCGAAAATGGTGTCGCAACTAATCCAAGGTTTGCAGGATCTGTCCCGCCAATTGGAGCAACAGCAATCGCCATGATGCCTTGTGAACTCGAAATCCCAAGAAATCCGGCAGTAGCTTATGCCGTGGTGGCTGGCAGCCAAGACTTGCCGCGCTATTACGGCGGATTTCTGATCGGTCTTGAGGGTAACATTATGTTCAGAACCCAGATCGGACCAGATATTTTGCCAGATGATATGGTCGAATGTCTGAACGACCGGGTACGGCAGCACGGCATCTCGTTTGAGGAGGCGTACCGTGCGGAATTGGCAGCAAGAGTAGAGCTTGCCAGAATTACCCCCAGTTACGACGAACTTGCTTCCCTTGCCAAGCGTTTTCCTCCGCCCCAAGAATGGTATGATGAGTAGATTGCGGACGAGGCAACTCATGGGGGAGACGTTTGAGTGCAGCGGCTTTGTCAAGGACAGGTGGTTGATTTAGAAACCCTGGACCCCCAAGGGCAAAATCTCAAACGTCGGCCTGTCGTTGTTTTGGATGTAAACGAGGCTCTGGGTGAGTTTGTCTTCGTGGCGGTGTCCACGCAACTCAGCGATCCTCTGCCGGATGGCTGGATTCTTCTCCCTTGGTCGCGCGACGGAAGGGGAGCCGGCCTAGTGGAGCCTTGTGCGGCTAAGACGCATTGGATTGGCAAAGCGAAGCGAGAGGATGTTGCCCGAATCCGCGGCCATTTATCTACAGACACCATGCTTGAAATTATGCGCACCGTCAAGAAAACTGAGCGAACCAAATGTCAGGTTACGCCTCTAAGTTTATTATGATCGCTCTTATTTCCTCTTAATGGTCCTGCTGTCTGTTCAGCGGGAGAGCGGCCCGCGTCTTGGTGGCGCAGCAGCCTTATAATCTGCCGTAGGGTGGCGGTACGCCCGTCTGGGTTCAACTCCCGTTCTCTCCGCTATTCCCGCTTGGACTCGCGTTTAGCCGCTTTGTTCAGGCGGTCCCTGGCGCAAATTGGCGCGCTGGTGTTTGCCGGCCATCTTTGCTATACTACCCTCCGATTCTTCCCATTTTGTCATTTAGAGGCTATCCGGAAGCTTTGGCCTAGGCTATTTTGAGGCATCGAAGCCCGACGCGCAAGCGAGGAATCCGCTTTCCTCAGTCTCCTACGCACATTCCTCGCTTGCACAGTCGGGCTTCGATGCCCGTTTACGGTACAATCCTTTCCGGATAGCCTCGCACTGCCACGGAGGCGCATTGCCATGACTTCAGTTCTCTCGTGTTTTGTGGCGACCATTGCCTTGGCCGCCGATCCCGGTCCGCTGGGTCTGCCGTTCGGCGTTCCGCCCGCGCCGGACGATCTGGTCATCGCGCACGTTGCGCCGCCGCAGTGCCTGTTCTACGTTGATTGGGCCGGCACGGCGGCGCCCAGCCCTGACAGCAACAGCGAAACGGAAAAACTGCTCGCCGAGCCGGAAGTGCAAACGTTCTTTCGCGGGCTGAACAAGGTGATCACCGCCTATCTGCAGAAGCAGCACGAGGACGCGACGAGAGCGGTGACGACGGTCGTACCGATACCCAGTACTCAGTACTCAGTACCCAGTACTCAGTCCCCGGTCGCCAAGCCCCAACCCGGCGCGGCCGCGATTCCCGCTCCCGCCGCCGGCGCGCGACCCTCGGCGCCCCCGTCCGCTCCTTACGCGCCGACCGAATCCCGAGCACTAGTCCCGCCTGCGCCGACAGCGGCCCCCGCGCCCATCGGCGCGGCCGCGATTCCCGCTCCCGCCGCCGGCGCGGCCCCGATTCCCAGTACTCAGAACTCAGTACTCAGTACTGACTCCCCGGCCCCCAAACCTCTTCCCCCAGCACCCCCTAGCCCGTCATTGATTCCTCCGCCTTCGGGCGGTCCTTTGCGCGAACTGCCGATAAACATTAGTCCGGCCCCGGAGAAACCCAAGTTCGAGATCCCGGCCGAGGACTATGCCGATTGGCTGAGCGTGCTGTTGACCCATCCGACGGCGATCTTCATCGAAGACGTGAAGGTCACGCCGGCCAAACCCGCAGAAAAGAAGGCCGACAAGAAGATCTTCCCGGATCCGAAGAAGGCCAGTGACCAGCAGTCGGAAGAGAAAACGGATGTTGTCAACGTCCGGGCCGGCATGGTCGTCTCCCTGGGGCCCGATTCAACCAGGTTGTTCTTGAAGTTCGTCGAGTACTTCGCCAAGGCCAAGAAGGCCGGGGCGGACAGCGGTTTCGAACAGGTCCAGATCCACGGCGAGACCTGGTATCGCTATACGCCGCCCAAGCCGGGCGACAAGAATCCCGTGACATTCGGCTTCCACGGCAAGTATTTCGTGGTGGGCGTGGGCAGCGGCGCCGTCGAGGGCATCCTGGCCCGTTGGAACAGCCCCACGCCGGCCTGGCTCGCCAGGGCCCTGGAGCAGACGCTCGTCCCCCGCCGCACCGGCATCATCTATCTGAATCTCAAAGCTATTCGCGACAAACTGCTGCCGCTGGCCCCGTCGCAGAAAGACGCCCTCGCGGTGCTGGACCTGCTCGGCTTGTACAACCTCGATTCGCTCGTCTCGACGACCGGGCTGGAGGCCGACGGCATGATCAATCGTTTGCTCCTGGCCACGGACGGCAAACCCCGCGGGCTGCTGGACATCGTGGCCGACCGGCCGCTGGCGGCCAAGGACCTGGAGGCCATCCCGCAGGACGCCATGCTGGCCGTGGCCGCGCGGGTCGATCTCGAACGCACCTTCCACGTGTTGGTCTCGGCATATAAGATCGCCGGCGCCGTGGGAGATGCCGACGTGCAGAAGGCGGTCGACAAATTCAAACAAGAAAACGGTATCGATGTCCCGCGGCTCCTCTCCTCGCTGGGCGATACGTGGTGCGCGTACAACTCGCCGGCCGAGGGCGAAATAATTTTCCTCGGCTGGACGGCGGTCGTTTCCGTCCGCGACCGTGCCGCCCTGGTGGATTGCTGGGAGAAATTCTGCGCCGTGCAGGAAAAGATGAAAGCCAAGAAGAAGGATGCGAAGGATGCGAAGGACAAGAACCAGGACAACGTCTGTGAACTGTTCGACCCGTCGCTCGAATTTCGCAAGTGCCGCTTTGCCGGACAGGAGATCTATTATGTGGCCGGGCAGTTGTTTGCGCCGGTGTTCTGCATCACCGACCACGAAATGGTGATGACGCTCAGCATGCCGGCCATGAAGGCCTACCTGTTGCGGAAGAACCATCGTTCGCTGGCCGCCGTGCCCAGCGTGGCGCCGGCCTTGAACGGTCCGAATCGGCCCGCGGCCCTGCTCTACTGCGATACGCCGCGGGTTTTCGAGCTTCTCTATCCGCTGGTTTCCCTGTATGCCGCGTTGGGCGAGTACGGGCGCAGCAGATGAAATTCGACCTGGACCCGACCTTCTGGCCGTCGGTTGCGGCCCTGCGGCCTCACTTGCGGGCCGACATCTCGACCCTCGAGCGGACGCCGCAAGGATTGGAGATTACCTGCCGCTACTGCCTGCCGACGGGCGGGGTGAATGGGCCGCTGTGCATGATCATGTTGGGAACGTTGGGAAGTTCCTGGAGTTCTCCCATACCGTTTCTTCCATCCATTCTCCCGGCTTACTCGGGCGATCCGCCTCGCTCCCTGCCAGAACCGGTTGAGGCTGTCCCGACCACGGTGCCGACTCAGCCGGCAACACCGGCAACACCGGCGCCGCCGACAACATCGGGTTACGGTGCTGGTACTGGCGCCCCCTTGTACTCGCCGCCGGCGACCGTTCCACCAAAGAAATGAAATGTCCAACACCATCCGTTACCTGGTCTTTGACATCGAAAGCATCGCCGACGCGCCGCTGGTGGCCAAACTCCGCTACCCGGGCAAGTCGCTGACGCCGGCCGAAGGCGTGCGCCGCTATCGAGCCGAGCTGATGGAGAAGTTCGAGAGCGACTTCATTCCCTACACCTTCCAACTGCCGATTTCCGTGGCGGTGGGCAAGGTCGCCGCCGATTTCCGCCTGACCAACGTCGTCGTGCTCGACGAGCCGGAGTTTCGACCGCACGTGATTACGGAGAACTTCTGGCGCGGCTGGGAGAAATATCACCGGCCCACGCTCGTGAGCTTCAACGGCCGCGGGTTCGACGTGCCGCTCTTGGAACTGACCGCCTTCCGTTACGGCCTGAGCTTGCCCGGCTGGTTCCAATCGACCGGCAAACCGGCCGAGCAAGCGCGGAACCGCTACAACACGACGGCCCACATCGACCTCTGCGAGCTGTTGACCAATTTCGGCAGTACGCGGTTCAACGGCGGCTTGAACCTGGCGGCCAACCTGATCGGCAAGCCCGGCAAGATGGACGTCCAAGGCAACATGGTCCAGGACCTGTACGACCTGGGCAAGCTGGCCGAGATCAACGATTACTGCCGCTGCGACGTGCTGGACACCTACTTCGTGTTCCTGCGCACTCGCGTACTGATCGGGCAGCTCTCGATCGAACGTCGAGCAGGAGATCGTCGCCGAAGTGAAGGCCTGGCTGGAGCAGAAGGCCGCCCAGGTGCCGGCCTATCAGCATTACCTGGACTGTTGGGGCGACTGGCCGAACCCGTGGAGGTGAGAGGTTATCCGGAAAGTACGTCCGGTTGTTTGGCACATTGAAGCCCGACGGGGCACCCGCTTGCGGGCCAGCGAGGAATCGGCTTTTCCCGCTCATTGGCGCACATTCCTCGCTGGCGCGTCGGGCTTCAATGTTGATTTCCGGCCGAAAACCCTCCGGATAGCCTCTGAACGATCAGGGGCCTTCCGCCCTGCGCAACCAGTTTCGAATGTCGGCGGCCTGCGGCGAGTCGGACGGAACCTGGCTTAAGGCCGCGCGGAACTCGACGGCGGCCTTGTCGCGCGCGCCACTTTTCAGCAGGGCCTGCCCCAACATGATGCGCGCGGGCAGCAAGGTGCGATCGATGATCAGGGCCGCCCGCTCCTGCGCGATCGCATCCTGAAGGCGGCCCAACTGCAGAAACACGCCTCCCATATTCGCTCGGGCCTGCGCATACTCGGGCTGAAACTTCAGCGCCGTCTCGTAATACTCAAGGGCCAAGGAGTAATTTCCTTGGGCCATGGCCAGGTTGCCCAGATTGTAATGGCCCGTCGCCAGCTTGGGTTCGATCCGGATCGCCGTAAGATAGTGCCGGCGGGCTTCCTCGATTCGGCCCGCTGCCTCCTGGGCGACTCCCAGATTGATCTCCGCAGTCGCTTCATTGACCACATATTGCCTGGAGCGGAGTTCCGCAAGCTTCTGTTGGATGAACGCTTTTTCCGACTCCGAAGCGTACTCTAGCGACTCGCGGAGCACCGTGAAGGCGTCGTCCGCTTTGCCCCAAGCGAACAGGCAGTTGGCCAAATCGACGTAGGTTTCGAGAAAGTCGGGGCGATATTCCAGGGACTTGCGATAGCATTCCACGGCGTCCTCGTGTCGGCCGTCGAGGAAGGCCACGTGGCCCAGATGATATTCGGCTACGGCGCTGCGGGGATTGACCGTCAAGGCATGTTCGAACAGCGTGCGGGTGTCGCGCCAGGCACCGAGTTGCAGGAAACTCACGACGGCAAGCATGCCGACGACCGCGGCAGCGGCCGCGGCCAGCGGACGACTCCACCACCGCTGGACGATCCACGCCACGACGAACGCCGGTCCCAGCATCGACAGGTAAACATAACGGTCCGCCACGGTGCTTATGCGCTGGAAATTGAAGGGGACGATCCCCAGGACGGGCACGAGCCAGGCGACAAACAGCGCGAAACCAACCAGCGGCAGGCGTCGCTGCCTGAGCAGGACCAACGCGACGGCCAAGACCGGCAGAATGATCCAGCCGACCTGGAAAGACGACCCGCCAAGCACGAACTGCGGTGTTCGGCCGTAATCGGCGCCCAATGGCAGCGGCACGAAGAACTTGCCCACGTAGAAACTGAGCGCGTCCAAGGCAATCAGCGGCCGCGTCGCAAGCGACGGCACGTATGCCATCGCCTCGTCGGGCTGAAGCCGCTTCGTGATCAGGCATGCCGCCGCCGCGCAGACGACCCAGGGCAATATTTCCAGGAACACCGTCGCGGGTCGGCGACGCAACAGGCCGACGCCCAGCACACCGGCCAGCAGCGGAACGGCCACGGCCGCAGGCTTCGACAGCAGGGCCAGCAGCAACGCGGCAGTCGCGCCCGCGTAGCACGCTGTCCGCACGCCGCCGCTCCGCCCGGTATCCGCATATTCCACGTATTGCCACAGTGCCAACAGCGCGAACAGGCCGCAAAGCAGCCCGCGGACCTCGGAGATCCAGGCCACCGATTCGACCTGCAAGGGGTGTACGGCGAACAGCAAGGCGCCCAGTCCCGCGGCCGCCGCCGTACTCATCACGCTCCGCCGTGATGGTTCTTCATCATGCGGGCACCGACGCGCAGCGTTGGTCGGCACAGTGACTACGTTCCGCAGGAGTACGAAGACCAGCACGGTGCAGGCCGCATGCAGCAGCAGATTGCCCACGTGAAAGACCGACGGCCGCAGCTCGCTCAGGCCGCTGCGCGGATCGACGCGCTCGGCGACAGCCGCCTCGAAAGCAAGTGCCGTATAGCTCACCGGGATATAGAGTCCCCAGTACGGCGCCCGCCACGTCGCCCGCACGCCTTGCCACGACGGCCGATTGACGTTGGGGTTCTGCTGGATCTGCCGCACGTCATCCCAATCCAGAAAAGCAAAACTCGCGGCAGCCCCAAAGACCACGAACACGATTAGAGCCAGACCGCAGGCCCAGGGCCACGCTCGGGCAGAAAAGTGCGGCGAAGGGGATTCGGCGGGGGGCATATCGATTCGGTTTCCAGCATGCTCTTCCTGCCATCCTAGCGGATGCCGATGGGGTTAGGCAACCACGGCGCGACAATTCCGTCAACCAGTGCCAGATTTTGTGCAATATTGCCTGGCCGTCGCGAAAAAATTCGCGGTTTTGAGCGGCGTAGATTTCACGCAGCTTCCCCTTGTTATCGCCGGCCTGTTGCGCGATAATAGCCCCTTGGCATCGTCTTCTTCCCGCACGAGCATCCCGATCAGCGAGTGGACGACGCCCATCCCAGTAACCGAGTGGAGTTCCGCGCATGTCGAGTAGTTCGAATTATACTAGGCTCAATGGCATTCTTTCCCCCAAGTCGATCGCCGTCGTCGGCGCGTCGACGCGATTGGGCACCGTAGGCAACGATATATTCCGCAACCTGCTGCTCAGTGGCTTCAACGGCCCCGTCTACCCCATCAATCCCAAGGCCCCCCACGTGATGGGCGTGGCTGCCTACGCTAAGCTCAGCGACGTGCCGGGCCCGGTGGATCTGGCCGTGTTGATCATCCCCGCTGGCGTGGCGTTGGGCGTGATCGACGAAGCGATCGACAAGAAGGTCCGCGGCCTGGTGGTGATTTCGGCCGGTTTCAAGGAAGTCGGGCCGGAAGGCGCGGCACTGGAGGAAAAGGTTCGCGAAAAGGTCCGGGCGGCCGGCATCCCGCTGATCGGCCCCAACTGCCTGGGCGTGATCAACACGCATGCCGACGTGCGGATGAACGCCACCTTCGGCCGCAAGATGCCGGCCGCGGGCAACCTCGGTTTCCTTTCGCAAAGCGGCGCGCTTTGCACCTCGGTGCTCGATTACGCCGAGGAACGCAACATGGGCTTTAGCAAGTTCATCAGCTTCGGCAACAAGGCCGACGTCAACGAGATCGATCTTCTCGACTACATGGCCGAGGACGAAGACACCGCCGTGATCGCCATGTACTTGGAAGACGTGACCAACGGCCGGCAGTTCATCGAGCGTGCCCGCAAGATCTTCTGGGAAACGCACAAGCCGATGTTGTGCCTGAAGTCGGGCCGTTCGGCGGAAGGCGCCAAGGCGGTCAGCAGCCATACCGGCTCGCTGGCCGGTTCTGATTCGGTTTACGACGCCCTCTTGGCGCAAAGCGGCGTGCAGCGAGTGGATACGATTGCCGAATTGTTCGACAACGCCGCGCTCTATACCACGCAACCGCTGCCCAAGGGGCCGCGGGTGGCGATCATCACCAATGCCGGCGGGCCGGGCATCATGGCCACCGACGCCGCCATCCGCAGCGGCCTGAAGTTGGCCGAGTTGAGCGAGGCCACGAAGGACAAGCTTCGCCCCTCGCTCCCCGCGGCGGCCTCGCTGCGCAACCCCGTCGACGTCATCGGCGACGCCCGCAGCGATCGCTACAAGGCGGCCGTCCGCACGGTGCTGGAAGACCCCGGCGTGGACATGGGCATCGTGATCCTCACGCCGCAGTCGATGACCGAGATCGAAGAAACGGCGGCCGTCGTGCCCGAAGCGGTCAAGGGCATCCACAAGCCCGTCGTCTGCTCGTTCATGGGCGTTCGCGACGTGGCCCCCGGCGTGGCGATTCTCCGCAAGGCGCACATCCCCAACTATCCGTTTCCAGAGGACGGCGTGCGGGCCCTGGCTGCGGCCTCCCGCCTGGTCACGCTGCAAGACATTCCCCACCGCACGATGGTCGATCTGACCGACTGCGACGTGGCCGGAGCGCGGAAGATCATCGAGACCATGCTGGGCGACAAGGACAGCTATTACATGGGTCAGGCCGATTGTCGCCCCCTGTTCCAGTGCTATCGCCTGCCGCTGCTGAAGAGCGACGTCGCCTGCTCGCCCGACGAGGCGGCCAGGTTGGCCACCGAGATCGGCGGGCCGTTGGCCATGAAAGTCATGTCGGCCGACGTGATTCACAAGTACGACGCCGGCGGCGTGATCCTCAAAGTGGTGGGCGCCGAAGAGGCGCGGGCCGCTTTTGCCCAGATCCACGAAAACGTGCAGAAACACGTGCCGGGAGCGAAAATCAAGGGCATCCTCATCGAGCAGATGGCCTCCAAGGGCGTCGAGGTGATCCTCGGCGCCAGCCGCGACGCCCGCTTCGGACCGCTGATGATGTTCGGTTTGGGCGGCACGATGGTCGAGGTCCTCAAGGACGTCACCTTCCGCCTGGCCCCCATGTGGCAGATTTCGGCCGAACGCATGGTCCGCTCGATCAAGGCATTCAAGATGCTCGACGGCTTCCGCGGCAACCCGCCGGCCGACGTTGATGCGATCGTCAATATTCTCTTGCGGCTCTCCCACATGGTCTGCAACCATCCGGAGATTTCCGAGTTGGACATCAACCCGCTGATCGTTCACGCCCGCGGGCAAGGTTGTTCGGTGGCCGACAGCCGCGTGATGCTGCGCAGGCCGGCCGCGTGTCCCGGCAGCGAGCATTGTGCGCCGGCCGCCAAGTGAGAGTGATGTCCACAGTCTCACTCAACATCATCGATCCGTCGCCATCGAAGTGCAACAAACCTCGCCGGGAGGACCTCAAGCCCAGCGAGTGTTTGTGTACCTATTGCACGGCGAAATGCTGCCGCTACTTCGCCCTGGGGATGGACAAGCCGACCACCTGGCGCGACTTCGACCACATGCGCTGGTTCTTGTTGCACGAGAAGGCGAGCGTGTTCGTCGAAGAGGGCGACTGGTATCTGCTGGTCCACACGGCTTGCCGGCATTTGCAGCCCGACAACCGCTGCGGCATCTACGAAAGGCGTCCCAAAATCTGTCGCGACTATACGACCGACAAGTGCGAGTACTCCGAGGATTGGGTCTACGACCACTACTGGGAAACGGCCGAGCAGGTGACGGAATACGCGGAAGCCGTGTTGGGCCCCCGTCGCGGCGAGAGTTTTCGCAGCCCGAAGCCGCGGTGACGGCGGATGGCATGCCGTGGCAGTTCCGTAGTCTCGAAGTCTTGCCGGGGCCAGATTTTTTACAATCTTTTCCTGCCAAAATGGCATATCTTCGGTGATTTCTCACAAGCGATGGCAGACGCCCGTCCAAGTTTTTCCCTTGCGGCCGACCGTCCGGAAAGCGTAAGATATTATATAGCTACGACTTACTGACGCGAATCCGGACGTTGTGGAAAAGATCGTCGTTACGGTATTCGGCTTGCTATTTGCTACAAGCGGGAAAACCGCCCCACGAAACCGCGTATACCTGCTCACCACGTTGCGCCGTGGTGATTTTCCAGCAAGGGAACGCTCGGAAGACCGTTTCTTCCAGGCTGCCTGCTGCCATGATGACTACCGATCCATCACTGCTGATTAGCGACGACGACCTGAGTTTTCGGGAGACGCTGGAGAGCGTCTTTGCCCCGCGGGGTTTTCGCATTCTTTTGGCCGGCGATGGCGAAGAGGCGCTGCACATCGTCCACACTCAGGAAGTACACCTGGCCCTCTTGGACATGCACATGCCCAAACTCACCGGGCTGGAGACTTTGCGGCTGGTCAAGCAGTTCAAGGCGATGTTGCCCTGCATTTTGATGTCGGCCCAGTTGGACGAGCGGCTGATCGAGCAGGCCCGATCGGCCCAGGCGTTTCTCGTCTTGTCCAAGACAGTCACCCTGCGGCAGATCACCGGCGCGGTCTGGCAGGCATTGGAGCGGACCTACCATTGGCACGGCCAGACGCGGGCCGACCTCCAATAACGGCCGGAGATCATCTTTTTTCGCCGCGGTATTGCCTGTTGGCCGGCGGCCAGCTATAGTTAGTAAACGAGTTTTGGGGGCGAATTGGATTCGACCGGGCAACTTGAAGTGCAGGTGGCGTACCGTGGTTGGTCAGCAGGCCACGCAAAAAGCAGACCAAAACTTAACTGCCAATAACATGGCTCTGGCTGCCTAAGAAGGCAACCCCGGCTGAGGGACTTCTCCGGAGAGTTCCGACTGCCGGCTGTAATTCCGGATCGTTTCGGGTCGATGTTGGCGACGCTCGAGATTAAAAACTGCTGCCGACTGGTCAAGCGGTAACCCTGTCGATCTGGGGGCCGGGCGACGACACAGTGTGCAAATAGGGTCGACTACGTACGTAGAAGCCTGCATGGAAATGTCGCGGGACGCGGGTTCGATCCCCGCCGCCTCCACTAAAACGGCTTGCGATAGAAATCGCAAGCCGTTTCTGTTTCTTGAGTTACGTCAAACGTCCCTAGTCGTCATTGACGTAAGTCCTTATGCCATGTCTGATTTCGTGTCTGATTTCTTGCTGTTCGTGTCTGATTTCTTGGGTATAATGTTCCGAATCAGACATCGGACTCCACTAAATCAGAGAGACGGCGATGGGTACGAAAAAGGATCTTGGCCGAGCCTCGAACGGCCTGTACTTCCGCAACCTGGGCTGGAAGCAGACCGAAAAGGGCTACGCTCAGCAAAAGTTCTACCTGGGACGTGACGAATCCAAGGCCAAGCTAGCGAACCTGCGTCTGGAGCAGCTCTGGCAGCAGATCAGCCGACGATGGGAACGGGATGTCGGATACCCCCCAGCAAGCGAAAAAGATCGGCCGGGGCCGAAGGTCGTTGAGCTGGGCCGAGAGCAGGTTCCAGAAAAGAGGCTGCCCACAGCGCCCGGCGTACACGCTGTCGTCTCCGTGGGGACCCGCCATGTCGATACGTTCGGCGACCGGCCCATCTGGGACGACGTGACCCTTGCCGTCGCCGATGCCTTTCGCAACGGCGATCCGGTTGCTCATATACCACTACCTCGTGATCTGGCGGCGCTGCCACCGGAACATCCGTTGGTCTGGGAATGGTTAGATCGGCTGCGAAACGACATCAGCGGGATCAAGATTGAACTTCAAGACGAGGTGGGCGAGCGGCTGTCCGAGCAGCAGATACAGCAGCATGGCCAGCGGCTGGTCGATAAGGGCCGCCGCATGTTGCTGAAGAAGGCCGGGGGGCAGACGTTGCATGCCGCACTCGACGCCTTTTCCAAGTGGGTCGAGTCGAAGTTCATCGACATCGAGACGAAGAAGTTGACGCAATGGGGCAGTACCCAGACACGAATCGCCACCTTCCTGAAGCGGCACTTGCCCAACTGTGTGCTCCAGGAACTCGATGCCCAGCGGGCCGAGGATCTGTTAGACATCCTGAAGAACCGACCGCCGACCGAGGACGGAAATCGGATCAGCGTGGCGTGGACGAAAAGCTGCATCAAACTGTTTCGCAGCTTCCTTCGGTGGCTCAACAGGGCCCCTGAGTTTGACTGGAAACGGCCCGCCGACCTGGAAACGATACAGATACGGATACCGCTGACCGTGCAGGAGAAGTCCAACCAGGTCCGTTCTGCACAGGTTGACACATATACTCTCCCCGAGCTGAAGACCTTGTGGGAGTACGCCACTCCGTTTCAACGCCTGCTCATGCTGCTTGCGCTAAATAGCGGATTTGGTCGTGCGGAAGTTGCATCCCTGGGGATGCACGAGATCCTGCTGTGCCAGAAGCATCCTCACGAGCAGGAACTCGGATGCAACAGCACGGACGCGGATAGTTGGATCTTCCGGGTTCGGCAGAAGACAGGCGTGTATGGTGAGTTCAAGCTGTGGCCGGAGACCGTAAAGGCCATCGAGTGGTGGTCGCGACAGAGGGCCATGATCGAGGTTTCGGACAAAGTTAGCACGCTGCTCGTGACTAAGAAGGGCCAGCGCTATGACACGCCGACCAAGGGGAACCATCCAAACTTCCAGATTCCGAATAGCTGGATCGCTCTCTCCATGAGGATTCGAGCGGATAAGGAGCATGGGACCTTCCGCAAGTTGAGTTTCAACAAGCTCCGAAAGACCGCAGGTAACCTCATTCGTAAGGAAGGCGGTGGAGAGATCTCGGGAGTATTCCTTTGTCACGGGACGCCGGTGAAGTCGGACGATCTCCTCGACCTTTACACCAACAGGCCGTTCGCCAAGGTGTTTGACGCGATTGACTGCCTGGGTGTGAAGTTGCGACCGATATGGGAGTCGGTATCCGAGCCGTTTCCCGAGAAGCCGCCCAAGGGTGGACCGAACATCAGTCATGGCACGATTCGGCGGATTCAGACTATGCGCAGGCAGGGTTACAAGTTGAAGTTCATCGCAAAGAAGCTGGGAATTGATTACACGACTGCTCAGCGGTGGGGAAAGCAGGCAAAACCAAGAGGGAATTCAACCGACAAGTCGTAGCCAAACCCCAGGGCAGCTCCCAGATTTTTGAGTTTTACGGTTCTTTACCGCGTCGCGCCCATCACCGAGTCGGAGGCCGACCGTACACAACCTGTACTTCAGGCTACGTCAATCTGGTAGGCCGATATCCCTTGGCTCATCGACCGGGCTTAGGGTGCTTCGCAAAGAAGCTCCATAGCTCCCGGCTCGCCGACAGCCCGTACTGCGGGATCGGCCAGTTGTGGTCGCAGTTCTCCACGATCACCAGCTCGACCTCGGTCCCGGACTTACCTCCACTGTGGAGCGTACGGACGAAGCCGTGCTCGGCGTCCCTGGTCTCCTTACCTGGACCAACACAGCCGTTGGCCTCGACGAAGTGCCGGATGCAGTCGGGCACCGACCGGAATAGGTTCTTCGGCGTCTGGGCCCCCGCGAACTTCACGGTCTTATCCTTCGCGCCGCAGATGTGGATCAGGGAGACGGGCGTCAATGGCTGCGGGACGGTCACTGCTACCGGCGTGCCGTCAAGCGACTTGATCCCCAGCGAGCCGTTGACGATCCCGGCCGCGGCAATCCGATCGGCCAGCTCGATCGCCAGCCGGTAACTCATGTAGCCACCGGCCGAATGGCCGCAGACGTAGATGCGCGTCGGATCGGTGTGATAGGCGTCGTGGAGCCGGTCGAGGAGAGCCTTGACGAAGGCCACGTCGTCGACGTCGTCCGACAAGGGGCCCGTGCCACCGGGGATCTTGCCAAAGAGGGAGTTCCAGCCACGGGTCTTGGCGATCAGGCCGTCCGGGTAGGCGGCGATGAAGCCCTCCTTATCCGCCATGTCGTTGAACCCCGTCATTTTAGCCATACCTGTTCCCTTCCCGCCAGACCCGTGCAGAGCGACCACCAGCGGCAGATGCCGCTTCGCATCGTAGGACGGCGGCAGATGCACCAGGCAGGTCCGCTTCTGGTCGCCTATCACCACGGTGACCTGCTGGTCACCGCCGCTGGCGTTGGTGGTGATCGCGATCTTGGCGGCCGACCGCAGCCACCCCCTGACTGCTGGATACGCCGATACGGGGAAGTCGTGCCTCCCCACGTCTTCGACGATCAGGGTAGTCCAGGCCCCGGCAGCCTTCGCCGCATCGCAAATCTGCTGGGCCCGCGGCCGCGACTTCGCGTTGCTCGACACCATGAGGTAGGGCTTCCCCTTCAGGAGATCGTAGTGCTTGAGTCGGCCGCCGCCCTCGACGAAGAAGAAGGCCGAAAAGTCGCGGGTAACCTCACCATCCGACTCGTCAATGAGCCCTTGGGTGGCGTGAGCGCCGTTCGAGAACCCACCGAGAACGCGATGGGCCGGGTCGATGTTTGGCACCATCTCGTCGAGCTTGGCCAGCATGGTGCGGAAGTAGGGCCACATGTACTTGGCGTCCGGGTTGCGCATGATGAAGTCGCCGCCAGGGGCCTTGGGGTCGGTCGCCTTGAAGAGGGGCACGCTGACGCAGATGAAATCTCTCTCTTCGGAAAGCGCGCGGGCCACCCCCGGATTCGAGCCGGTCCCGCCATCGCCGCCGCTCACGAAAACCAAGAGCGGGTGCTTCCGGGCCGGCGAGTAGTTGGCGGGTAGGAAGATCGTCATCTTCGCCTTCACGTCTTTCTTCTGGTTTAAGTCATAGAACGTGCTAGGCATCTCGGGGAACGTGACAGTGAACGTGCTGCCGGGCGCCAGCTTGCCAGCCGGTTCCGCAGCCAGGGGACCGGACACCGTGTTGACCATAACCACTACGGTCATCGTGATGGGACATAGCACGCGGTTCATGGGGTTCCTGCCCTATGGAGCAGCTCTTCGGCAGTGGGATCGCGCCAAGTGGTGGGACGGCCCCACGGACAAGCGCAGGGGGCTGTTAGGAAGCGCCGGAAGGCTATTGTCCATCCCGGCTGGGACAACGTCAACGATGCGTTACTTGGGCAGCTTCCGGTAGGTCACCAGGACGCTGGCCGGGGCCGTGTCGAGCGTAATCCGCATCCGGGCCAACTCCGCACCGCTCATTGTCTGAACGGGCTTCGGTTTGTACGTCGCGGCAAGGGTCACTTCGTAGCTGGCCTTGGTATCCAGACCGCGTAGGGCGATGTCGGCCGTCACATACTCGCTCTGCGCACGGCGGAAGACCATTGCGAAGCCTTGGCCGAGGTCCGGTCGGTCATACTGCCAGGCACACCAGGAGTGCTCGTTGGTGTTGATCTCCAGCAGCGGGTAGTAGTCGCCTAGGTAGAAGGGGCGCAGGGCCTTCATCTCGGCAATCGCCTGGTGGACATCCTCGGTCGGCAACTTGGCCAGGTCGGGGCAGAAACTCGTGCCCGTCGTGGCGATGCTGCGGAAGCAGTAGGGCTCCACGCTCCAGCAGCCGGCGGCGTGTAGCGGGACGTAGAGGCTTAGCCCGGCTGCCTGCGTCTGGTCCTGTACAGGCATGGCCTGGCCGCAGCACTGCGTGTCGCTGTGCCACAGCGGGTAACTGCGGCTGATGGTTTCCAGGTCGATCCGCCGGCCGCCGCTGGCGCAGTTGTCGATCATCAGGCCTGGATGCCGCTGCCGCAGATCGTCCCACATCCGGTACAGCCCTTCGACATAGCGGATCTCGGCCATACCCTGGCGGTTGGGCGCGTCGGCCGCCAGCCAGAACGGCAGCGGGTCGATGTTGAAGTCGTTGCGGTAGATGTTGATGCCCCAGTCGGCGATGCACTTGGAGAGATAGTCGGTGAGCCACTGCCGGCCCGCCGGGTCACCGAGGTTGAAGAGGCCATCACCGCCGCCCCTGCGGAGCACCCACTGGGGATGCTCCTTGCCGATGCGGCTCTGGGGATGTACCCGTTCCGGCTCGAACCACACGACGAACTTCATGTTGTGAGCCCGTGTGGCATCGCCCAGAGGCTTCAAGCCGTGCGGGAAGGCCTCGGCCTTGGGCACCCAGCTTCCCACGCCTGTGGGCCAACCGCCCTCAAACCAGCCGGCATCGAGCCAGTAGCCCTCGATACCCAGCGGGGCTTCGGAGCGGATGGCATCGAGCTGGTTCTGCTCGGTAACCGCGTTGCCGGTGTTGAACACGAACCACGTGTTGTGCGTCAGCGGCGGCAGCGCGATTTCGCCATTGATTCGTGGCACGTAGTGCTCCAGTAGCAGACGCCGCAGCAGGTTGTGGCCGCGAAGCGAATCATCGCCGTCCCACAGCACCAGGAGCATGCGTGGCGTGCGGATGGTTTCGCCAGGATGAAGCACAAGGTGCGTCTTCTGCTGTCCGGCCTGAAGCGTAACCCGAGGACCTTGATCGCGGTTCAGCCGCATCCCCCACTGCCCCGACCAGCCGATAGCCCCCACGAGCCCACCGCCGGGCCACTGGAGGTTGAAGAACGGCAGGCAACCGTTGGAGGACCGGCCGCCGTGCGGGGCCAACTCGATCTTGGCAGCGGGAGGGACCAGCTCGTCGATGGGCAGGAAATCGGTGGCTGCACAGGTGCTGCCGTGGGCGTGGTGGAGCACCACGCTGCCCTTGTCGGGCACGTGGACCGTCATGTCCATCGGTAGGATGTTCTCCAAGAGGGGCGTGTCGGCCTCGCCCGCGTTGCGGAACTGCAACACCCAGTCGACGGCCGGATGGCCGGCATACAGCGTCACCTCGCTGGTGACTTCAAGGCCCGTGGCGGGATCGGTATAGGTCGCTGTGTGCCGCTCCCGACCGCCTTCCGCCGGTTGCTGGTGATGGGCCTTGTGCCATGTGGGGAGTAGTTCGGCCGATGGCCTCCCGCCGTACACGAAGGAAAACGGGATGCCGGCGGCCAGGCCCGTGGAGCGTGATACGAGCGGCATCTCATCGAGCCACCGTCGCTGATCAGCGTCCACCACGACGGCCGCATCGGCCCAGTCGGCTTGGTCGTAGGCCGGCCCATCCCCGGCGTCCAGGACCCGTAGCACGAACTCGGTGGCGCCGTGCAGATCGACATGAACGGGGAGAGGCTTGTCGCTACCGCGCCGTATGCCGGATCGGAAGGCTTCCTTACCGGCGACCTCCACCAGGAACACCACGCTGCCCCTCGTGCCTTGGGTGTCGTAGTTGTTGTCGACGCCGACCTGGGCATCAAAGAGCTTCGCTGGCCGGTGGAGACGCACCACGATCTGACTAACGGAATGCGTCCCCAGCCCATGCTGGTAGGACGTGTCTCCGAGCTTCAGCGGCGTGTTCATCACCGATTGCCGCAGACGAAGCTGTCCGTAGTCCTGGCGGAGCAGCTCCAGCCCTGGTCCCGGCGGCAGCTCAGCCGTTTGCTCGCCCAGGAGGGCACTGCTGGCCCAAGCCCGAACGTTCTGCTGCGGTCTGGGCGATTCCGAATCGCTGCCGGATGCTGAGGAACCGACGAAGCCGATTGCGATCAGCCAGGCAAGCACTTGTTGGGCGGACATGATGTAATACTCTCCAGGACTTCTCGCCACAGCCTTAGCAGCCTTCACTCAACTATCACTCGCCCGTACCGCCCTGCCAGTCTTGGGTCTGGAATGGCGAGGCGGGCAGGCCCTCCTTGTTGATCAGGTTCGGATTCGCCTCGTTCCGCCAGCCGAAGCGGACTTGTGCGGGCGAGGCAACCTCCTTGGCTTGGACGACGACCGTATCGCCGTCGATCATGGCTTCGGCCGGCACGAACTTGCCGTCCGCACCGGCGATTTCGAACTCGGCCAACGGTTTGCCGACACGCGACTTCAGGCCGCTACCGACGTGGGCGAAGGAGAGCCGGATCTTGTTGCCCTCGACTTTCATCGACTTGTAGAGCGGGCCCGAGTACACGATGTCCTTCTTGCCGTGCTCCTTGGCCAAGGCCCAGAGGGCCAAGCGGTTGCCCACATCGAGCTTGTTCTGCGGGTGGATGTTCTTGATGTCGGTCACCAGGTCGGTCGTCACCGCCATGCCAGTGCCGGGGATCTTCAAAGTCGCCGCTTGGCACTCCCACAAGGCAGGCAGCCGGCCCGGTTCGTACTTGCCGGACCAGGGGGCGATCTGAACGAAGTAGAAGGGAAAGTTCTGGCCCCATGCCTGGCGCCAGCCGCCGATGAGGGACTTCATCTTGTCGGCATAGGTGGGGCCGGTCTGGTTGTTCACGTTGGCCTCGCCCTGATACCAGATCGCGCCGCGGATCGCAAACGGTTCCAGCGGGGCGATCATGCCGTTGTACATGCCGCCGCCCTTCGGTCGCGAAACGATCCATGCCTCGATGGGTGAACCGCCCCAGGCAGAGTGGATCAGACCCACGGGCACGTTGAGGTCTTTGTGCAGACGGTGGCCGAAGTAGTAGAGAACGGCTGAGAAACCGGGCACGGTCTGGCGAGCACAAACCTTCCAGGCCGGACCCGTCGCCGGGGGCGGTGGTGGCTGGCCCTTCACCCGCCGAGCGACCGTGTACACCACGATGTCCTTGGCCGGCTCGGACGTTTTCACCCTCTCGACATGCAACAGGCGGATCTGCGGGCAGTTAGCGGCATCCACCGCCTCTTTGCCGCCTGCACTGCTGCCCAGGGGCAACTCCATGTTCGACTGGCCGGAGCCGATCCACACATCGCCGATGAGGATGTCGTCCAACTCGATCTTGTTCTTGCCGCTGATGGTCATGTTGTGCGTCTTGCCGTCAGCCTTCACGGCCGGGAGCACCACCTTCCAGTTGCCCTGCGCGTCGGTCTTGGTCGTGGCCGTCGACGCATCAAGTTTCACCATAATCTCTTCGCTCGGATCGGCCCAACCCCAGATCGGCAGCGGCCGGTCGCGTTGCAAAACCATGTGGCTGCTGAGCACCTTGGGGAGCTTGACATCGGCCTGGGCCTGGGGCAGGGACGACGTGACGAGCAGGGAGGCAACAAGCGCACAACGCAACAGAAAGCTCTTCATGGCAGATACCTCTTGGCGGGAAAGTCTTGGGACGGCAACGCGAAGGCAGGACGGATTTCCTCGTGCGCGGTGGGTGGGCGTAAGAGGAGAGCCAGGAAACGATGTACTCCCATTCTGTTGCCCCGCCGATCCTGCGTCAATCACCCCCTCTGCCCGCCATTTCCCCTCATCCTCCAAGCCGCTCCACGGCCATGAACTGGCCGCATGCACAAAAAATAAGCCGGAGGACCAGTCGCCCAGTCCTCCGGCCTCGGGGATACGTTGCCCCGGCAAAATGCAGCGGCGTAGCCGCTAAGCGAATCCACAGGGAGCTACCTCCCCTTTCTCCGCATTACACGGCGACGAGCACATCTACGACATGCCAGCCACCGCTCCCATGCTTCCTCCCACCATCCAGTAAGCTCGCCAACTCCAGGAACTTCCCGGAACCCGAGCCCGGATGCCAGTAGGATCACGTCAGGGATCACGGCTACACCGTTCTCAAAGGACGGGCCGTTCGCGTCGATCCAACCACGGAGGATGGTCCTCGCGGTTATGTGTGGATCAGACGTTTCCCAAGCCTTAACCAAATGCTCCCGAAGCTGGGGGAGAGATTTTTCGCCCAGCCCGATCCACAGCCGTCCATCCTCACGCCACAGGGTAAAGCCCAGTAACTGGGCCCGGTTCCCTGCGCTTAGGTCAGCTATGCCATCCTCCCCCTTCAAGGAGAGCCCGACCTTGCGTAGCAGGCGGCGGACCAGGGTAAGCACCCGGTTGCCTTCGGACACGCTCCGGACCACGTACACCAGGTTATCGGCGTACCGGAACCAGAGCAGCACCTCATCCACGGCGTCGAGGGGGATGTCGTGGACGATGTGTAAGAAAATGTTCAGTGCGTGGGGCGAGTAGCAGCCGCCCTGGTCGATGCCTACGTCACGGTCGTCGTGACCGCGGAGGACAACCTCGATCAGCTCTATGACCTCGTCGGCCAGCGGCGGCTGCTTGCCCTTGGATTTGCTCGCTTGGGCGAGCTGGTGTGCCTTGATGGCCTCCTTGATCTTCACGTTGTCGAAGGCCTTGCGCACGTCGTCGATCGCCAGCACCCAGCAGTCGTGCTTCTCCATCGTGGCCTCCAGCTCCGCCAGCATCTGCCAGCAGCTCCGGGCGGGCCGGAAGCCGAAGGAGTTCTTCAGGTAGACCTTCTCCCAGAACGGCTGGAGCTTCTCGTGCAGGGCCTTGCCGACGACGCGGTCCAGGATCACGCCGATCTTCAGGGTGCGATTCTCCGGGCTCCCCGGCTTCGGGATCGGCACGTTCCGGGTTCCCTGGGGTCGCCAGCGTTTCTCCAAGAGTGCAGCAGAGAGCTTCTCGGCGATCTTGCTGACGTCCCATCGGCTGATCGCCCTGGGGGAGATCCCGTCGATCCCCGCGGCCGGCCCGCCCTCCTTGACCAGCTTGCGGAAGCAGTCTACGAGGTGGTCCGGGTCGGCGATCTGCCGAAGCGTGATCTGTCCTCCGTCGTCCTGCATCAACTGTTTCCGTCGTCGCTCCCGCCGCATCCGGTAATGGTACGCGCCCGTCCTCGGGTCACCTTCCACGAAGCGATGCCGGGTGGGCGACTGGTAGGGAAGGACGAGCGGCATACCCCGACCCGGAGCCTGGATGCGGTCCTTGGAAGTCGTCTGGGGGCCACCGACGACGTTCCAGCCCATGGCCTCGTAGGCGGCCTTGCGGCTCCGCGTCCAGATCCGGGCCAAGGGGTGGTTGCGGTCGTCGAAGTCGATCACAACGAGGTCGTCATCGACGCCGGCCACACCAAGGAGGTTTCCGTCACCCGCGGCGGGAAGATCGACACCGGCATCAGCACGGACGAGGACGTTGAACCGACCGGCCAACGGCATCGCTGAGGCGGTCACGATCACGTCCCGGTGGACTAGCCCTGGATCGCCCTTCATCGTACTGAGGCGGGCGATGTCGGACGGTGAGAGACCTTCCTGCACGGCGGTCTCGGCCGTAAGCAGTGGCCAGCCCGGCAAGTGACGCCGCAGCTCCAGACCGTGCTCCACGCTCTCTGCAAGGATGCCAACGCGGCCGCCGAGACAGGCCGAGGTCAGTTGACCGAGTTCCGGGAAGGCAAGGCCGAGCTTCAGGTCGCTTTCCGTGGTCAAGAGCTTCGCCAAGTGGGCGATATGCCGGTTACGAACGGCGTGATGCCAGATGACTCGGCGACGGGTGGCCAGATCGGCTTCCCCCCGCCTGAACGTCGGCGTAGACGCGAGGACCAAGGAACGCGACATGCACCGGCCGCAGCGTCCTGCCGTGCCGGGGCACACACACGGCGTCATCACCGAAGACGGCGGCGACGAGTTCCTTTACCGGTGAGGCAGGAACAAGGCCCGCGGGCATCAGGCCGTAGGCCCGTGCCCGCCAGAGGTGTCGAAGGCCCTCGCAACCGGCCTCGCAGAACATTTCCTGCGGATTGAGGTAGATGGCGATGTGGCGGTGCTCGATTTCGACGACTCCTCGGCCGCCGCTGGTGTACGCGGTGACGACGACGGGAAAGCTCCCCTCAGTGGCCCAGCCGTCGAGAACCGACCCGACCGACAAGCCCCTGTCTGTAAGACGCTTCCGAAGCCAACAGGTCTCGTTGCGACGGCTCGTGAACACCACGATTCGTTCTTTCGGGTAGGCCTCGGCGATCTGGGTGATCAGGCGATCGACTCCGACGTGGGTAGGGTCGTAACGGATGATCCCCCGGCCATGGTTACGGACGAACTTCAGCAACGACTCATCCATGCCATCCAAACCGGACTTCGGCGGCCGCGGTGGCCCAAGACGCGGAGGGTGGGGGCCGGTCATGCGGACCTGATAGCTGGCCTTCTCCAGGATCTCTTTAATCCGCGGTTCCAGACCCGCGTATGCCTGTGTATTGCAGAGGTTAGGCAGTTCGTGCGACCAGGACCAAGCCAAGGCCATGTTCCTGCGGTCGATGCGGACGCCGTACTCCGGGTCGTCCACGGCGATGTGCCGCATGGCCTGAAGATGCTGTTCCAGCTCCGGGACAGGAGGCATGACCACCGCGTACTGCCCGCTCCGCCGCAATTCAACGCAACGTCCACCCATGATCCCAACTTTCAAAATCCGGTTTTTGAATCAGTCTTGGCAGGACGGCTCGCAATGGTTAGGCTGGTACGAATGCCTGGGGGTTCCTGCGGTCCTCATAATCCCAGCGTAGCCGCGAAGGAAGAAGTTGGGAAGACGAGTTCACTAACCTTGACTGCGAGAACAAGGCCCACAGGTCCCATCACTCACCGACACCACCTGACTGGAGTTCAAAAATGACCGACACAACAAGATTTTCCACACTCAAACTGCACGACATGTCCTCGTTCACCGACTCGAACAACTTCGAGAAGATCGCGCGGCCGCTGGAATGGTACGTCCACGGCATTCTCGCCGAGGGACATACCGCCGTGATCGGCGGCCCCAACAGGAGTTTCAAGACCGCTGTGGCCTTGGACCTGGCCATCAGCTTGGGGGCAGGGAGGCCGTTTCTCGGCGAATTTTCCGTCCCCGTGCGACAACGAGTGGTTTACGTGGCCGATGCGACCTACACCTATTCGACTTACGAACTCGCCGAGCGGATCTGCACAGCCAAGGGCGTAACGCTCAACGACGACTGCCAAGTCCTGTGGTCCTTCGACATGCCGCGGTTCCTCGACCGCGAGTACCGTACGGCATTCAAACACACGATCGAAGAAGCAGAAGCCACGGTCGTCATCGTCGACCCGCTGTGCCTCTGCACGCCCTGTAAGAAGGTTGTCGCAAACGCGGGCAATCTCAACGAGATCCGTCCCGTCCTCTGGGAAGCGGCGGCCTGTTGTCAAGAAGCCGGGGCAACGCCAGTTTTCGTGCATCGGACCTTGAAACGCTTGTGTAGCTCGGGGAGAGAATCCTACCCCAAGGAACTCACGGACCTCGACAAGCGGGGGATCGCGTTCGCCAGTCAATGGCTGGTCGTGCGGGATGTTTACCGCAGCCGCGCGGAGACGTTCGTGCCGGGAGTTCTAAGCCTGGAGGTCGGCGGTGGTACCAGGCGATCCCGGTGCTATCGCGTAACCATCACTGGTGATGGAAGCGAGATCGCTCCACAGGAGACCGATAAGGCCATGAAGCGAAACGACCCAAATGCACCAATCAAGCGGGATTCCACTTGGGCGAGCAGCACAGCACTGTACCTGAAGGCGAAGGAACGCACGCTGTTGTAGCCTGGCAGACCTCGGGCCGATGCGGCGACGGTTGAGGTCCCTCGGCTCAAGACAGCCCCTCAAAATACTCTCCCAACGAGTCTGGCTTCCTGGCACGGCGTTGCCTGGAAGCCTTACTCTGCCCAGATGAGCGGGCTGATGCCTTCGGGCCTCCCGCCTCTCGGGCGCCATGATCCTTGACCTTTGTTGAGGCCTTGCCTGCCGGCGATCGCGAAGATCGCTTCTGTGGCTTCTTCCGCGTCTTCGATGCCAGCTCCGACACCTCACTCGCAGCCATTCCAGCCCTTCCCAGGGCTTGAAAAATCGGTTTGAGTTTCTTCTCTGCGCCTGGTGCCGCGGCATGCTGCCCTACGGACTTCTCATACTTTTTCGCCATCAGGCTGACATGGAATGCCCAGTCCTCAAGCTCTAACAGGGCATTCTCTAGGTCCGGTGCGATCTTCGCCCTCTTCCCCCCTTGTCTACGTGAACCAAACCGCCGTCGTAGCTCGGCGGCGATGCGCCGCGGGTCCACTTCCCAGTGATCGCCTCCTCCTGGAACGCGGCTCGTCGCCCGTTCGACTTCGGGACGGTCAGGAACTTATGGACGATCGAGACGCCCAGGACATACTTTTTGTCCCGGCATAAGTCGAAAAGCGCGTCCAGCTCGTCTTCCGTGTATCCTCGGTGACCGTCCGCCAGTTGCCGAGCCTTACGGGCGAGGTCCGGGTTAAGCCCGTGGGCTTTAGCCTGCTCCTCGATGCGATTCTGTCCGTAGATTTTGTCGAAGGATTCGTCGAAAGGGCACGCCTTGAGAATCTTCCTTCCGATGCTGGATACCTTGAGAACTTGCCGGATCGCATCCTCAACCTTGGACTCGAAAGCTCTTTGTTCTGCCGTTCGTCGACCTGCCATGTCGCAGCCTTTACCGGGTAGCGGCAGGTGGTCCCGCACGTCCACCGGGATCGTTGGTTCCACTCGCCGAGCACGACCTTCATCAAGTCTAGCTTGTAAAAACCCGATTTGAAGGCCCCCCGGTCCCCGCCGAGAGGAACTAGAGCGGCTCGATCTGTTGCAGGCGACTGCCTTGCTTTGCAAAGAATCACAAGGCCAGGGCTCATCGAAAGAGGCAGAACATACTTTTTTGTTCCAAAGTGATGTTGACTTCTCAGAACCGGTTTTTACGATAGTAGTAGATCCCGCACGGCCTGCCTATCCGGGCAGCGACGAAAGATCCCGCGGGGTCGATGACCACAGAGAGGAGTTGGCTGTGACAGAAGCGACAAAACAGATCAAGATCATGTTGCCACCCGACAACCACGACCAGGTTCGCGTTGCCGCCGCATTGCGGAGGATGACGATGGTCCAGTTCTGCCGCGACCTGGTCGTGGCAGAGGCCGGGCGACTGACCAAGGACTCAGGGCTTGTGGCAAGAAAGAAGGCTGGCCAAGTTGCGCCTGACGTGCGTCCCAACGCCAAGCCGCGTCACAAGGCAGCCATGCCATGAAGAATTCACCTCTTCTGCTGTAGTTTCAAAAACCGGATTTTAGATGTGCGCAGTGAGCACTTAGATGTCCGTTAGCCACCAAGGGCTGCGGATACCCACCAACCTCAATGAAAGGAAAGACGATGCAAGCACAATTCCAAGCCCTTGTCCGCGTGATTAAGGGCATCCCCGACAACCCCCCGAAGAACCTCCTGGAGGCCACGCAACGCTTGCCGCTGCCTGGAGCGTTACCGTCGCCCTTGGCCGCATGGCTCTTGGTCTGGCTGTTCGCCCATCGTGAGCGGCAGCAGTGGGCGAAAGAGTTCGTGCGGGAGCATCTGCCGGAGGCGATCCCGCCTAGCAGGCGCCTTTACCAGGAATGGGAAGACGATCCGCCCGTGGAACTGGACCTGCCTGGCGCGCCGGAATGGCAGGCTACGCTGGAGTGTGGTTACGGCTGGGGCAACTTGATCCACCGTACCACGAAGGAAACGATCAAGTTTGGGCTGACTCGTAAGGATCGGGAAGTGATCCTCTTTCTCGATGATTTCGCGAACCGTGTGAAACCCGCTTCCCGCTGGGAACCAGCAGGCCGTATCTTGGAACTCAACTCTGTCGGTAGCAGTATCTGGCAGGCAATCTACGACCTCGTGGCGGCACGCATTTTGGACCCGATCGAGTGCGATGGTTCGCCCTTCCACCCTTGGCATGTAGACGGTTGTCACCGCCTGAACCGTCGTCTGGCTGCCGAGTATGCGGCCCCAGTTCTTCGGTTCTGCGCAGTGGGCTGACTCCAGCCGCCGCCTGTGGCTGGCCAGCGTGATCGGCGACTGGGCCCTTGCGCATGAACTAGCCCAGGCCACGGGTGACGCCAAGTTGATCGCATTCACCAGCAAGCGGGCCGAAGAGTGCCGTTCGTTGCAGACCGAGATGGCTGCTCACCGTGAGCAGGCGGACCGGTGTGCCTATGCCGAACCGTGATCGGCAAGAGGAGTGAGATAAGTGTGCAGTGTGCCCTCAGAACTGACTGAGGCACACTGCACGCATCCGAAGATGTTACGACTTACAGCAGGTAAAGATGAAAGGAGACGCAAGGATGCGTCAAGAAGAAATAGAATCGTTCGACCCGTTCCGGCCACCGTGGTGGCGTTACGACTTGGCTGTCAAAATCGCTCGGGGGGAGAAGAGGCGGAGACGGCGGCTTGACCCGGTGGTCAAAGCGGTCGTCGATCTGCTCCGGGCGAGAGAACGGACCACGGCCCGTCGTGGCAAACATGAACATGACGCCGATCTTGCTGAGGCCCTCCGCCTCCACGAGGAAGACGGGCCGCAGCGATGGGAGGTCGAGGCGAGGGTTCTGGCGGGGCAGTCGGACCAGGAGATCGCCCACCGCTGTGGCCTGAGCAACACGATGATCGCCTGGTACACGCAGGTGTTCTTCGATGTCCGGTACTGCCTTAAGGCGACGGGCTACCTGACGAGCACGGTTATCAGAAGGGGGGCCTGGGACGCTTTTCGCAACGAAGATGTCGGTCGGTTCTGGGCCTGGGCCGCGATGGCGCGCGGGCCCCTAGCGCTGGACTCGCTGATCGAGGCGTTCCACACGGCTCGCCAAACAGGAGAACTCCCGACCATGAGCGTCTATCTCAGACCTGGCGCCTGTGCCTGTTCCGAGATGACGATGGTCGTCGCCATGTCCGTCCTGCCGAATCATGGTCCGCTCGCTGAGGCACACATCTGGTGGAACCTCCGGCTACGAGAGGCCAGCGTCACTGGCGATCCATGCCGGGCCGCTCTGCTGCGGGAACAGGTAAAGGATGACGTTATACGTTGCGCACGGGCCCAGCTTGCCGGGAAGCCCGTGAGGTCAAGGCTGATCCCGCGGAAGCCGTCGAGCCGGAATCGCCATGAGGGCGACGTCGGGGCAATCACGGCGGACAAGACCACGATACCGACCATGTTGCCGGGAAACCTGGCAAGCGCTCTCGACATCGCTGCCATGATGGAAGGTGGCCGCCGCCCCGCTGACTGATGACCTGGAGTTCCCCCTGGTTGCAGTATCCGACTGCGTTCGGGCCCGGATGCTGCAACCAGACTCTTGCAGGCCAAACACGTCCTGGCAGCGTGGCGCAAAGGTAGGCGGGGATTTTCAAAAGTGTGGTACAACGGGGAGGAGAGAATCGGTGGGCTGGCAGACTCGCGGAGATCGAGGTCACCGGTATTTCTATCGAAGCGAGCGCGTCGGGCAACAGGTCCGCAAGGTCTATCTCGGCCGCGGGGAAGTGGCCCGGCAGGCCGCGGCGGAGGATGCAACGGCGAAGGCCAAGCGGGCGGCAGAGGGAGCCGCACTCGCGGAAGTGCAGTCGAAGCTGGCCGCGTTGGACCAGCTCGTGGACGAGACCGAGCACGGTGTGAACGTGTTGGTGGAGGCGACGTTGGCGGTGATGGAGTTTCACTGTCACCGAGGAGAGTGGAGAAGACGCATGGACGTGACCAATCCAGACCTTGACGATTCTGACGCCGACGACCATGTGCCGGAGATGCCCGAGCCACACGAGGGAGCCGAGCCGCAGGCCACGAAGGCAGAACCCAAGGCCGAAACGTCCAAGAAGCCCAACCTGACGCCCTTGCAGGCGACGATTATCGTGGCCCGCAAGGGCAACAGAAAAATCTTACCGATACTTCGGCGCAAGCTCGACGAGCACCCCGAGCTTTGGAAGCACTTCGGCGATCTCACGATCCAGGCTCGGGAGAGGTGGCTCCAGTTGATCGCCGGCAAGGACCTGTACTTGGCCGAAACCATGCGACTCCATCTCGACGCGATGCGGACGGATCTGGGCGGATCGAATCCGAGTCCCTTGGACCGTCTTCTGGTGGACCGCATCCTCGCCACTCACGTCCAGGTCCTCTACTTCGAGGCCATGGAGACCACGGACCCGGCCGTGGAGAACATGCGATTGGCCCGCTATCGCATAGATCGCCGGGAGCAGGCCCACCGGCAGTTCCTCTCGGCCGTGAAAATGCTGGCGACCGTCCGTAACCTCGTGGCGCGGACGAACGTGATCCAGATCGAGCTGCTCCATCCACCGGCGGTCCATGCGCCTGCATCGCCCAACTTGCCCTTGAACAGCGACATGAAGGGCAACACCTACAACGGGGCAAACCGGTTCGAGGGTCTCGGTGCGGCCATGTCGACCAAGCCGGTCAACGGCAGCCGTACGACAGTCCTGAACGGGGCCGACGCCGTTGTTAACGGACACCATGGATAGCCAGCGACGGCGGCAACCAAGGCCACGGGACCGCTGGATGTCGCGATCGTGAAATCGTCGAGCAGGCCGTAGATGACGGTTTGATGTCGAAGTTGTCTTGACGAAATTCACGTACCTGCCCTACGCTCATGTTAGTCGTGGCTGGCAAGGATGCCGCCTGTTTTAGAGAAGTCCGGAAGATAACACAACGAAAGGCATCCACATCATGCAGACGACCAGCAACCCGAAAACGCGGTCCACGGTCCACGGCCAACCGCGGAACGACGCGAAGCACAAGGGCGCAACCCATTCCGGTCAAGCGGGCCGAGCCCAGGAGCGACGAAAGATCCCGGAGAAGGGTACACACCACGCTGATCCAGCGCCCGCCGCACCCTCGACCACAGGCGAGGTTCCGGCCATGCCCGAGGCGAAGCCCGCGGGCGGAGGAAGTGAGCCTGCTCGCGAGGAACGGCTCGCAACGCTCGTCGGCGAAATTCAGGAGGGCCGGATGGGCTGCATGCGAGTTGCGAAGGCCCTCGCCGAGTTCGCCTGGTCCACGGGGGCCAAGTTGCGGCAAGCCAGAGAAATGGTCGGCGGTGATGCCTTCGTTGCCTGGCTGCCCCAGACCTTGGGTATTTCCCGCCGTGAGGCGGCTGCCTTGTTCCATTTCTCGCGGCGGCCGAAGTTCGATGCTTCGCCCTGTCGGGCGATGAGGTTGGGCGAAGCCCTGGAGCTGGTCGCCGGGCTGTGTGACGAGTACCGCAAGTGGGCGGAAGCGTCGAGCGGCCCAAGTAAGGCGACGGAAGCCAAGGCGGCCGCAAAGCCACGGTGAGGAGGCTCACACGTTGTGCGCCCTGAGTGACATCGCCATGTGACTGGCGTAAGATGATGCCATGAAAGTGCTCTTCATCTCGCCGAACACCGAACGGCTTTTCATGCCGACGCTGCCGTTGGGGCTGGCCCTGGTGGCCGCGGCCACACGCCGGGCCGGCCACGAGACCCGCTTCCTCGATCTGCTGGCCGCCACGGACGCGCTGAACGAGGTCAGTCAGGCCATCGCCGACTTCCAGCCGGAGGTCATCGCACTGTCGGTCCGCAACGTGGACGACCAGACCATGCTGGATACGAAGTTTCTCTTGGGGCCGGTGCGGGACGTGGTGGACGTCTGCCGGGCCTCCTGCCAAGCCAAGATCGTCGTAGGTGGGGCCGGCTACAGCATCTTCCCCGAGGCGGCCCTGCGTTATCTCGGCGCCGACCTGGGGGTGTGCGGGGAGGGCGAAAAGGTCTTCCCGATCCTGTTAGAGCGGCTCCAACAGGGCCATGCCCTGACGGAGATTCTTGGCGTTCACCTACCCGGCGGTCGAAGTCTTGCCCGGCAGTGGTTCGCCGAGGATCTGAACCGCCTGCCTTGGCCGGGTGAGGAACTGTGGCGATCGGCCGATCCGGGAGACGCCAAGCTATGGGTCCCCGTACAGACCCGGCGGGGCTGCCCTCTGGACTGCTCGTACTGTTCCACGCCTGCCATTGAAGGCCGCCGGCCTCGCTTCCGCTCACCGGAACTGGTTACTCGGCACATCGGCGATCTGACTGACGCAGGTTTTCGGCAGTTCTATTTCGTTGACAACACCTTCAACCTGCCGTCTTCCTACGCCCTGCGGCTCTGCCGCTGCCTGGCGGCCCTGCCGCTGAAGATCCAGTGGCGGGCGATCGTCTATCCCCACTCCGTCTCGGAGGAACTGGTGCAGGCCATGGCCGAGGCGGGCTGCGTCGAAGTGAGCCTGGGCTTCGAGAGCGGCTGCCCGCAGGTGTTGCAGGCCATGAACAAGCGGTTCGGGCCTGCGGAGGTGCGGGAGATTTCCGAGCGGCTGGCAGCTCACGGCATCCGGCGGATGGGGTTTCTGCTCCTGGGTGGCCCGGGCGAGACGAAGGAATCGGTAGACGAAAGCCTCGCCTTCGCCTGGTCCCTCAACCTGGAGATGCTCAAGGTCTCCGTGGGTATCCGCCTTTACCCACACACGCCGTTGGCCCGGCTGGCCGTGGAGGAAGGCATGGTTTCCCCGGAGGACGATCTGCTTATGCCCCGCTTCTACATTCGGCCGGGACTGGAAGACTACATCCGACAAGCTCAAGGAGAAATCTAGTGGACGCCCTACATGCCATCCATACACGTCGTAGCATCCGTGTTTACGAGGACAAGCCCGTGCCAGAGGAGCTGGTCCAGCAAATCCTGACGGCGGCCATCTACGCCCCCAGCGCAGGCAACGCCCAGCCGTGGCAGTTTGTGGTTATCAACGACCGCAAGCTCCTCCAGCAGATCCCCAAGGTCCACCCTCACGCCCCGATGGCCGAACAGGCCCCGTTGGCGATCCTGGTCTGCGGCGACCTGGGCATGGAGAAGTATCCGGGCAACTGGCCGCTGGACTGCGCTGCGGCCACGGAGAACCTGCTCTTGGCGGCCCACGCCCTTGGCCTGGGCGGCGTCTGGACCGGGGTATATCCCGATCAAGGCCGCATGGAGGGCCTCGGGCGGTTGCTCGGCCTGCCTAAGGACATTATGGCCCACACGCTCGTCGTTCTGGGTTACCCCGCGGAGCAGCCACCCACCGAGGACCGCCACCTGGCGAACCGCGTCCATATCAACTGTTGGTAACGGTGAGGTCGGCCATGAGCAGACAGCGATTCCTGGACGCGATCACCCGTAGGAATACGTCCGGCCAGCCCGTGTTCGGCACCGGTACGTCCATCGCCTGCCAGCAGCTGATGGAGGCCACGGGGTCATTCTTCCCCGAGGCACACCTCGATGCCGAGAAGATGACGGCCCTGGCGATGGCCGGCCGTACCGTGCTGGGGCTGGACGTGGTCATGCCGCTGTTCTCCGTCTGCCACGAGGCCGCCGCGATGGGCTGCAACGTCAACTGGGGCGGGCCGGCGGCCATGCCGGAGTCCGGCCAGCCCATCTTCCGGGATGAAACCGCCATCCACATCCCCGATGACCTGCTGCAACACCCTGGCTGCGCGGTGCCGTTGGCGGCCATCTCGCTATTGAAGAGGCGGCTGGGAGACGACGCGGCGGTCTGCGGTAAGGTCATGGGGAGCTGGACGCAGGCGTACCACTACTTCGGCGTGGAGACCTTCCTCATCGGCACGTTGGACGATCCGTCCCGGACCCAGCGAATACTTGACCGCCTCCTGCCAGTGACGCTGCGCTTCGCCCGTGCCCAGATCGACGCCGGCGCCGACTGCATCCTCCTGGCTGACCATGCCACGCGGGACCTGTGCAGCCCCGCCGCCTATCGGGATTTTCTCCTGCCCCTTCACCAGCGGCTGTCCGCCGAGATCGAGGCCCCGGTGATCCTGCACATCTGTGGCAACACGGCCGACCGGATCGGCATGGTAGCCCAGACCGGTCTGAACTGCTTCCATTGGGACACGAAGACCGGCCAGCCCGCCGAGGTCCGTGCCCTGGCCGGCCCGCGGCTGGCGCTGATGGGCGGAGTCAGCAACTTCACGCTGCTCCGCGGCACGGCGGAAGAAGTTGCCACCCAAGTCCATGTAGCCATGACCGGCGACATCGACGTTGTCGGCCCGGAGTGCGCCGTCCCGCTGACTACGCCGCTGGCCAATTTGAAGGTCATCACGGCCCGCAGGTGGCCATAGCTGCTGGGCCAGGGAAAAGCCTGGCTACGCCGGCGACGACCGGGACTGGCTCCTGGAGGCCAGCAAGAGAGCGGCGGACATCGAGTTGGACGTTGGGCGGCTTTTGGGAGGCCCGCGGCGTCGGAGGCTACCAGAAGCGATGCCAGGGGTCCTGGCGGGCATGCTACCGACATCGACGCCCACGCTCTTGTTATGCTGGCTTTGTGTCATTGCGGCCCTGATCGTCGCGACAGTCGCCAGCCCCAGGGCCTTTCCATCGGTGGCGTTACGACGTATCGTGGTGAGATACCCATAGCGATCTGATCGACCATGAGCATCCACGACGAGTCCCCATCCTTCTCTATCGCTGCCTCCTGGCTTCGCTCAGCCCGTGAGGTCGTCGTGTTCACCGGCGCGGGCATGTCGGCCGAGAGCGGCATCCCCACGTTTCGTGACGATGATGGATTCTGGCAGCACTTCCCAGTGGAAGAGTTCGCCACTTGGCGGGGTCTAGTCCGCACAGCCATCGGCCAGCCACGGCGACTGGCCGAGTTCATCCATGCCGTACTGTACCCGATTGCCGTGGCCAAGCCTAACGCCGGCCACGGGGCGATCGCAGACATGGAGAAGCACGTGGGCGTGACAGTCGTTACTCAGAACATTGACAACCTCCACCAGGAGGCCGGCAACACGATCGTCCACGAAGTCCACGGCTCATTGTTCGAGGTCATCACCCGCCGTGGCCGCTTCGTCCAGTTGCTCCCACGCCGCGAACTGCTTCAAATTGCCGAAGCCCTAAGCCATGCACAGCGAGGTTGGCTGGTCCTGCCTCGCGTGCTCCTGGCGATTCGTCCCTTGGCAGGGCTCGGACTGCGAGGGTTACACCTACCCAAGATCGTACTGTTCGGCGATGCGATGGCTGAGCCGGCCTGGACCAAGGCGCTGGAGGTGGCCCGCCGCTGCGATTGCCTGATCCAGGTGGGCACCTCGGGCATGGTCCTGCCAGCGGCCATGCTTCCCTCGGAAGCCAAGGCAGCGGGAGCGAAGGTTATCACGATCGACCCGAATGAGGGTGGAGGCGATGTTTGGCTTCAAGGGACCGCTGCGGCAGTGTTGCCGCAGTTGCTTATGGCCGCTTTCGACCGGCACGGTGAATTGTGACGCACGTGAGGTTATGAAGGGACTCTAAGAGGAAATCGTCGCATGCAGCTTACCGTTGTCGAAGGCGACCTGCTCGACCAAGACGTGGATGTGATCGTCAACGCCTGGAATCGCAACATCATCCCTTGGTGGCTACTGTTGCCCCAAGGCGTCTCCGGAGCGATCAAGAAACGGGGCGGCTACGCCCCATTCCGCGAGCTGGGCAAGAAGGGCCCCATTCCGCTTGGCAGTGCCGTCGAAACCGGCCCGGGAAAGCTGCCGTTCAAGGCGATCGTCCATGTTGCTGGCATCAACATGCTCTGGCGGTCGTCGGAGCGGTCGATCCGAGCTTCGGTACGTAATGCCGTCCGCCTGGCTTCTGAGCGGGGATACCAGTCGATCGCCTTCCCGTTGATTGGCGGCGGCAGCGGTGGAGGCAAGCCTGAGCGGGTGCTGGAGATCATGCGAGATGAGCTGGCCCGGATCGAGTTCGCGGGCGAGGTGCGGATCGTTCAGTTCAAGAAAGGGACGGGGAGGGCGTGACCATCATGGCCGACATTAAGAATCCGAGACTGCTCTACGCCAAGGGAGCCCTGTTCGTCCTCGGCGGAATCATGGCCGCCGGCCTGCTCCTTGTGGAGCACCCGACCATCAAGGTTGCCCTGTTACTCGTCATCGCCATCTGGTGCTTCGCCCGGGCCTACTACTTCGCCTTCTACGTCATCGAGCACTATGTCGATCCCAGCTACAAGTTCGCGGGGCTCTGGGCGTTCACCTGCTATGTGCTCGGAAAACGTCGCGGAAAAGGAGGCTTGTGACGCGGCCGAAGGACTTTCCAGGCAGCGGAACATGGAACCAATCTGGACCACCTCTCGTCTAATGTCGGGCATGGTGGTGAGATGGCCAGCTCCGGATTACGATGGAAAGTGCTTCTTCCCAAGGAAATTATGATGCGCAACCACCCCCAGTGGCTGTTTCTGATTCTGATCGTGGCCTTCGGGAGCCCCGCTCCGGCCGCCGTGGACTTGGTGACCCTGCCGACCCGCGAGGGCACGCAGCTCACCATCTACAACTCCGAGGACATCACCATGGTCCGCGAGCACAGGTTGTTGACCGTGAAAGAGGGCGTGAACCGCATCCAGTTCTCCTGGGCAAACACCCTGATCGACCCGACCAGCATCGAGTTCAGGATTCTCGACCATCAGGACAAGGTCGATCTGGTCGATACCACGTTCCCCGCAGGCCGCAACGACGCCTTGCAGTGGAACATCGCGTGCAAGATGGCCGGCAAGATCCCCGTCGAGATCCGTTACTTCACCTCGGGCATCACCTGGGCTGCCGACTATGTAGGCATCGCCAACGCGGACGAGACCAAGCTCAACGTGACCGGGTACGTACGGGTGACCAACAGCTCGGGCGAGGTCTACGACAACGCCCAGACGCGGCTGGTGGTGGGCAAGATCAACCTAGTGGAGAAGATTGCCGATCTGGCGAGGAGGCCGCCGCCGGGGTTCTTGGGAAAAGACACAACGACGACCGACACGTCGAAGAAGGACCTCATGGCGAGATTCGATTCGCTAATGGAGGAAGGTCGCAATCGTTTGGCCGAGGAGGGTGCGGCTGAGAAGGCAACTCGGGTCATCAAGCAAGGCCTCTCCGAATACTTCCTCTTCACGATCGAAGGCCGCGAGAACATCAAGGACAAGGAGCCCAAGCGGTTGGTCGCCCTGAAGGTGGCCGACGTGCCCTTGGAGTGCGTCTACAAGCTGACCGACCGCGATGGCGGCCAGGGCTTCACGAAGTTCTACCGCTTTAGGAACATCAAGCTCCTCGACGACCAGGGTAAGGAGAAGAACCTCTCGGCCATGGAGAACATGGGCCTGTCGCCCTTGCCCAACGGCATGGTCAGGCTCTTTTCCGAGTACAAGAGCAAGGACCTGGCCTACGTGGGCGGCACGGAGACGAAGTACGTCCCCATCGGCGACCGTGTCGAGGTGAACGTCGGCCCCGACAAGGACATCACCATCCACCGGCGGCTGAAGGACCAGAAGATCGCCAACGTCGTGGTCCGGCAGTACAAGCGGCGGCTGGACGACCAGTTCGTGCTCTATTACGACCTAGTGGACTACGACGAGACGTACTTCTACGAGGAGGAGATGGTTTCCGGCAAGGCGGTCCCGGCCAAGGTCGAGCTGGAACGGCAGTTCGACGCCAACGTCGTGCTGTGGGGACCGGACGGCATGCCCAAGGGCTGGGACAGCCAGGAACCGGGGGCCTACGTGGACCTGCACCAGGTCCTCGGCCGCGTCGAGCGGGTCGATCAGCAGCACGTTAAGTATTTCCTCGACCTCAAGCCGGGAAAGAAGCAGATCGTCGGCTACAGCGTGACCTACAAGCGGCGGAAGGTGGGGCCGGAGCTGAACACCGAGCGGAAGCGTGAGCCGCTGTAGAACCGGCTATCGCTAAACGTCCAGCACGCCCGTGGGGGCGTAACGACAGGCAGCGCCATATTCCAGTTGTGGGCAAGACGGCTGCCGAGTGAAATTTCAAGAAGGTAAAGGAACTTGAACGGAAGGCTGGGCAGTCATGTTGATCGCCGACCTCGGATAGCTAAACGAAAGGACCTGCCTTCTGAGCTGGGCCGAAGTGAAAGGCCGCCCCATCCAGCCGTGAGAGGCTGAATGGGGCGGGGCGAAGACGAGCGACCTCACAGAGCAGTCCCAGGTCTAGCGCTGCCGCCTGCCGGCGCGGATGTCGCCGGCGTGGACCGCGCTCGCAACCAGAACGGCCGCACACAAAAAGAATGCGGTCCAACTTCCGGTAACGGCTCCAACTAGACCGCCCACGACGAGCGCGCCGTTGAGGGCCGCCGCGTTCAGTTTATTTTTTGCACCCACATTTCATCCTATCTGAGTATTGGATCGAAGGTCGGATGCCGATCCCGAGGAAGAGTCAGGACTTTTCGTCGGTCGAATCTCTGTCCGAACGGAACTTGAGATCGGTAGCGCGAACTTCCTCTTTGATCTTGGTCCAGATCCTGCGCCACAGACGGTAGCCCCTCATGATTGGCCCATCGAGGCGAAGAACCTCCGTTACGAGTTTATTGGGAGTGCGGTTGCACATGCTTGTCTCCTGTAAGGCAAAAGGGTAAGTGGATGACATACCGAGATGACTGGCTGACATCAGTCGGTCCAATGCTGGCACGCCTCGCGGTATGCACAGCTTGAACGCTGCATGGGTGATGGCCGCGTAACGGCTACCTGTTGATCGACCTCGTACTCCACCAGCCAGCGCCGAGGCCAGCCAGCACGAAGGGCAAGTGAGCACAGGAGCCGGTCACGAGGGCGATACTTATGGACGTCACGACCACGGCGGCAGTGATTCCCAGAAGGCCGCCGAAGCCTGGTGTGTCTTGAATACTCATGGGTGTCTATCCTCATAAGGCGGCTGGAGCGACAAATCGCCCCAGCCGCAGGAAATGAACGACTTGTGAAGTTGGCTACACGGCCACGGCAGCACCGTCGCCAGGCTCGTCTCCAACGAACCGCCGCCAGTTCTCAGCCAGTTCGCGGCGGAGCTGGCTGACGCGGCCTTCGCTCACGCGAAACTTCCGGGCGGCGGCGCTGGTACGGTGGCCGAGGGAGAGGAACTGGGCAATCCGGCGATCGCGGCGTTTTAGGGTCTTGAGCCAGTCGGCGAAGTCGCAGCGGAAGGCGACGATCTGGGGTACGGGGGCATTGCGGGTGTCCTCGACCACGGCTTCCTGCCACTGGTCCTCCTGCTTGTCGAACTGGTCAAGTCTCTCGACGACGACGCCCTTGCGGTCCTGGCAATACTTGCTCAGCACGTCCTTGATGTTGAGCTTGCCGCCGACCTTGCGGTGGTCCAAGGTCTGCCGGATACCGAACTTTGCCAAGACGGTCGGGTAGGCCAAGTCCAGCTTGCCGCGACGGGCCAAGCCAGCGACGGCGGCGCAGGTGTTGGCGACGACGTTCTGCACGGCCTCCTGCTTGGCCTCGGGGCTGTACCCGCGAAAGGCGAGTTTCGCGTAGGCGATGATCTTCGGCAGCATGCCGAGAAAGACTTTGTGCCAGCGGGGGGTTGATTTTCCTGCGGTTGTGACACGGGACATAGAACGAACTCCTGATAGGTAAGCTGCCCGTGCGGGCAGCCATGGGGTGAGCATGATCGCTCCGCGACGTTGCGGGCGGCATCAGGAACGCACCGGCAATAACAGAAAAGAGCCCCGAACCGGCTGGATCGTCGATTCGAGGCTCAAGAGCTGCTGAAGGTCACCCCTCAGCAGCTAACGCCGGCGCATTCAAGGATTTTGACGCAAAAAAGCCTTTTCTTTAGGTGTCGGGCCTGGCGACAGAACTGGTTACGCGCTGAGCCCCCGTACCGACCATTTTTTGGTCGCTTGTGCCCCGGTTTGACCTGTCTGCGGCCGGGATAAGAACGAAATTCAGAGGGGTTGGTCGGAATCTGGCACGCACCGGGGTACGATGGTGCCGAAGGCTCCCAGCTTATGCGACCGGCAGCCCCCTCCCGGCCGGCGACGGAATTATCAGTTCCCGGATGGGATTTTTCCGGGGGGTGATTGCGATCGGCTGGAGCTGTTGGTAAGGTTTTGGTATTGGCAATGGCCAGCCCCCTCTGCCGAAGGATCATTCCATGTTGAGAACTCAAGGTTATCTGCGAGTGAAAGAGGCCGCGGCCCTCCTGGGCGTGTCGCCCAATACGGTCAGGGCCTGGGGAGCCGCCGGCAAGATCGTCGAGTACCGGCACCCCGCCAACCGCTACCGGATGTACAAGCGGGACGACCTGGAACGGGTCAACCAGCAGATCGAACAGTCCGTCACGCAACCTGCCGCCCCAGCCCCGTAGGCGTCCCCGCTGACAATATCCATATCCCTGACGCCGGCCAGCCGCCGGCGGCCTTCCTGCCATGAGTACCAACTGGACCACGATGACCGAGTCGCAGTTTCCCTGGGAACGGGAGGCCCTGGAGTTCGTGCGTCAGCGGTTGCCGCCGAACGAACCTTTCCGGGCCTGGTCCAACTTCGAGTTCATTGCGGACGACGGCAGCATCAATGAGGTGGACCTCTTGGTGCTCACGCTCGTCGGGTTCTTCCTCATCGAGATCAAGAGCCGGCCGGGCATCCTGCGCGGCGATGCGGGAACCTGGACCTGGGAACATGAAGGCAAGCAGTTCACCGATGATAATCCCCTCTTCGCCGCCAACCGGAAGGCGAAGAAGCTCAAATCCCTCTTGGAAAAGCAGAAGGTCATCAGGAACCTCAAGACACGGTTGCCGTTCCTCGAAACGCTGGTCTTCTGTTCCGCCCCCGGCCAGCAGTGCATCCTGACAGGGACTGCCGGTCTACGGGTATGCCTTCGCGATCGCGAAGCGACCGCAGATAAGCCTGCGCGGCCGGGCATTATGGCGGCCTTGGAGCGGCGGGACTGCCCGGGCCTGGACCCAACGGCAAGGGGTCACGTAGACCGTGCGGTGGCCCGAGCGATCAGCCAGGCCCTGGAGCAGGCCGGCATCCGCCCCTCCCGCAAGTCCCGCAAGGTGCTGGACTTTGTGCTCGGCAACCTGTTGATGGAGGGTCCCGGCTTCCAGGACTGGCAGGCCACCCACGTCAAGCTCGAAGAGGTAAAACGCCGCGTCCGCCTGTACCTGGTCCACTCCGGGGCGACGGCGGAAGACCGAAAAACGATTGAGCGGGCGGCGCTCCGCGAGTTCCAGTTGTTGGAAAGCCTCCAGCATCCGGGTATCCTCCGGACGCATGGCTTCACGGAGCACGAACTCGGCTCGGCGCTGATCTTCGAGCATTATCCGAAGTCGATCCGGCTGGACCATTACCTGGCCCAGTGCGGCCAGCGACTCACCCCGGAAATCCGGCTGGACGTGCTCCGCCAGATCGCCGAGGTCGTCCGCTTCGCCCACGACAAGAAGGTAATCCATCGCGCCTTGAGCCCGCAGAGCATCCTGGTCACCGACCCTGACAACCCGCGGCCCTCGATCAAGGTCTTCAACTGGCAGGTCGGCCATCGCGAGGCAAGCTCCTCATCAGGCTCATCCCGGGGACGGGTGACCGGCACAATCCACGTGGACCAACTGGTCGATAGCGCCGCCACAGCCTACATGGCCCCCGAGGCCCTCATCGACGGCGAGATCATCGGCGAGCACCTCGACATCTTTTCCTTGGGCGCGGTCGCCTACCACCTGTTCTCCGGCCAACCTCCCGCCGCCAACGCTCTGGAATTGGCTGAAAAGCTCCGGGTCTCGCGGGGACTCCAGATCAGTTCGGTACTCAACGGGGCCGGCGAGCACCTCCAGTTCCTCATTCAGTGCAGCACGCACCCCGAAGTGACCAGCCGCGCACTGGACTCGGCTCGCGATTTCCTCGACTATCTGGACAACGTGCAGCGCGAATTGTTCACGCCCGAGCCCGACGTGGTGGACGACCCGACCCAGGCCCAGATGGACGACAAGCTGCCGGGCGGGTTCGTGGTTAAGAAGCGTCTGGGGAGTGGCGCCTGCTCCGTAGCCCTGCTGGTGGAACGCGACGGCCAGGAACTGGTCCTCAAGGTAGCCAGTTCCCCGGATCACAACGATCGCCTGCGTAACGAAGGCGAGGTCCTTCAGAAGCTCCACCCGCACCAGCACATCGTTCAGCACCTGGAGACCCTGGAAATCGGGGGCCGCGTCTGTCTGCTCATGCGGCGGGCCGGTGCCGAGACCTTGGCCGATCGGCTCGTCAAGGAGGGCCGGCTCCACGTGGACCTGCTCCAGCGGTTTGGTGAGGACCTGCTGGATGTGGTTCGATTCCTGGAAGAGCAGGGTATCCCGCACCGCGACATCAAGCCAGGCAACATTGCCGTGGGCAAGGTCGGCCGCGGAGACAAGTTGCACCTGGTGCTGTTCGACTTCTCCCTCTCCCGCACACCGCTGGAGAACATCCGCGCGGGCACGATCGGCTACCTGGAGCCCTTCCTGTCGCAACGGAAGCCGCCCCGCTGGGATCTCCACGCCGAGCGGTTCGCCGCCGCGGTGACTCTCTTCGAGCTGGCGACCGGCTCACTGCCCAAGTGGGGCGACGGCAAGAGTGATCCGGCATTGGTGCCATGCGAGGCACAGATCGACGCCGAGGTCTTCGACGCCAACCTCCGCGACCAGCTTACCGGCTTCTTCCGAAGGGCCCTCCGCCGCGATCCGGAGCAGCGGTTCGACAATGCCGAGGAGATGCTACGGGCCTGGCGGCACTGCTTCGAGGGCATCGACCATCCGGCTTCAACCGGACACGAGGAATGGGCGGAAATCAACAAGCGACTCCAGGCGGCCGAGCTTGCCACGCCGATTGCCCAGTTGGGACTTGGTACTCGGGCAACCAATGCCCTGGACCGGGTGAACGTGCTCACGGTTCGTGACCTGCTGATATTCAAGCCGCGGCGACTCTCCCGGCTGCGAGGCGTGGGGAATAAGACCCGCCGCGAGATTACCGACGCGATGAAGATCCTCCGCGGACGCTTGGGCGTCCCTGAGTCGGCCGTGACCACGCTCGTCGGCCCCGACACCCAGACGGGCGAGCCCGAACCAGCCGTCCTCAGCGTGGATCTGCTTGCGCGCCGTCTTGGGAAGAGCGATCCGAAGGCCCGTACCGACACGGAACACCGGTTCCTGATGGCCTTTCTCGGCCTGGGACGCGGGGATTCCCCTCGTGCGGTCGAAGCGGGCGCCGCGGCCGCGCTCCCTGTATGGCCCAGTCAGACCGAGGTTGCCGCCCATATCGACGTGACGCGGGGCCGCGTGGGGCAGCTCGTGAGCGCGGCCATTCAGCGATGGAAGCGAGATCCGTCCGTCACGCGCCTTCGCACTGACATTCTTGGCATCCTGGCGACTGCCCAGGGTGTGATGACAATCGACGAATTGGCTGGCGCGGTCCTCTCGGCTCGCGAATCGGTCGAGGACGAACCGCTTCGTTCCAGGCTGGCCTTGGCCGTCACCCGCGTAGCCGTCGAGGTCGAGCGAAGCATGGCCGATCCGCGGTTGGTTGTAAGGCGGGACCGCGACCGTGTCCTCGTCGCCACCAGCCAGGACCTGGCCGATTACGCAGTCCGACTTGGCCGCGAGGCCGATGATCTGGCTGCCGAAGACCCGCTGGTGCCACCGGCCCGCGTGTTGGAGCGGTTGCGGGCAATCGCCGCACCGGCCGGCCAGGAGCCACTCACGGACGCCCGGCTCGTTCGCCTGGCAGCCATCAGCAGCCAGAACGCGGCGGTGTCCAGTCGGCAAGAACTCTATCCCCAGGGTATGGACGCGGGCCGGGCCCTGAAGCTCTCCCAGGGGGCGCTGCTGGGGGTTGGGGTCCTCACGGTCGAAGAGATTCGCCAGCGCGTTTCCAGCCGTTATCCCGAGGCAGCACCGCTGCCCGACCATCCGGCGCTCGACAGCCTACTGGACGCGGCGGGCTGCGACCTGAAATGGGATACAGCAACTGGGGCCGGCGGCTCCTACCGCAGCTCGGCGAAGGACCTGCTGGTTTCCTCGTCGCCCAGTGTACCAATCACGCGCAAGCTGACCCACGTTGGCCCGCCGCCGGGCGAGATCACACCCGAGGAGGCCCAGGCCCGGCAGTTCGAGGAACGGCTGCAACGGGCGCTGACGGATGGGGCGTTCGTGGCGATGACGGTCGAACCGCGAGGCTACTTCCGCGCCAGAGACGAATTATGCGACCGCTTCCCTGTTGAGCAGGTGGACATGGAAGCCGCGTTCCTCCGCGCTCTGCGCGACGTAGCGGAGCAGAAGAAAGTGAAATGGGATCGGTTGCTCCTGGCCGACGCGGTGCCGGGGAGCGATGACTGGGGACGGTTGATGCTCCTGGTCCGCCGGGCAATGCCGCAGGTCGAGGCCGAGATCCTCGCGATCCAGAAGACCATTCTGCTGGTGTACCCTGGCCTCCTGGCCCGCTACGAGCAGATGGATATGTTGCAGCGGCTCCGCGAGAAGGTTGGCCGGCCAGACGGCATCCCCGGCCTGTGGCTGCTCATCGCGGCCGACGAGTCCAACGATCTCCCGGTCCTGGATGGCCACGCCGTGCCCGTGATCGGCCGGGCCGAGTGGGCCCGCGTCCCGGAGAGCTGGCTGAGGAACGACCACCGGAGTAACGGGAAATGATCAACCGCCACGCCCTCCTCACCGATCTACAAAGGCTGCTGCGGCAGTTGGAGACCGACCTGCGCGAGCGGTGCGACGAGGCTCCGGCCATCGACGACGCCTTACGGAAGGAGTACGACGCGGCGAGGGAGGCCGAACGAACGGCCGAGACCTTCGAGGAATGGCGGGCCGATTACATCACGCAGATCGCCGTCGCGTGGGTGCTCACGTGCGTGTTCGCCCGGTTCCTGGAGGACAACTGCCTGGTTGATCCACCCAAGCTCAGCGGTCCTGGCGAGCGGTTGCGGCGGGCGAGGGACGAACACGAGTTGTACTTCCGCGCCCATCCGACAGAAACCGATCGCGAGTACCTGCTGGCGGTCTTCGACGGGTTGGCCAGGTTGCCGGACGGCGAGGGCATTTTCGCCGGCCACAACCCGCTGCGGCAACAACCAGGGTGGTTGAGCGGCGATGCGGCCCGGACGCTGCTTGAGTTCTTCCAGCGGATTGACCCGGAGTCGGGCAAGCTCGTCCACGACTTCACCGACATGGACTGGGATACCCGCTTCCTGGGCGACTTGTACCAGGACCTTTCGGAAACGGCTCGCAAGAAGTATGCGCTCTTGCAGACGCCGGTGTTCGTGGAGGAGTTCATCCTCGACCGCACGCTCGATCCGGCCATCGAGGAGTTCGGGCTGGACGGCTTCCGCATGATCGACCCAGCCTGCGGCAGCGGCCACTTCCTGCTCGGCAGCTTCCGCCGGCTGCTGGACCGCTGGAGCAAGGCCGAGCCGGGAACGAACGCCCGGAAGTTGGTCCAGCGGGCCCTGGACAGCGTTCACGGCGTGGACGTCAATCCTTACGCAGCAGCCATCGCCCGCTTCCGGCTGTTGCTGGCCGCGCTGCGGGCATGTTCGATCACACGGTTGGCCGATGCCCCGGCGTTCCGTTTCAACTTGGCTTGCGGCGACTCGCTCTTGCACGGCTCGTCCGGCGGGGACCAACTTGTCTTGGGCTTCCACGAACTGGCCCACGTGTACCAGAGTGAGGATTTGTTAGACCTCCGCCGCGTTCTCCAGGCGGGGTACTATCACGCCGTTGTGGCTAACCCGCCCTATATCACGCCCAAGGACAAGGCCCTAAACGAGGCGTACCGGGTGCGATACACAGCCTGTCATCGGCAGTATTCGCTCGCCGTGCCGTTCATGCAGCGTATCTTCGACTTGGCGACGGCTGGCGGTTATACGGGGCAGATCACAGCCAATAGCTTCATGAAGAGGGAGTTCGGCAAGAAGGTCATCGAAGAGTTCCTTCCGACTGTGGACTTGACCCACGTGATCGATACGTCGCTTGCCCACCTGCTTGACTACGGGACGCCGACGATCATTCTCTTCGGTCGTGCTCGGCGGCCTGTAGCGGAAGTTGTACGCGCGGTGCTCGGCATAAAGCGAGAGGACGGTGAACCTGCCGATCCGGCAAAAGGCTTAGTTTGGGCAGCAATCCTTGCTCAAACAGATCAGCCCAGATCGCACAGCGAGTTTGTAAGCGTATCAGACGTTTCGCGTGTGTTGTTTGCCAAACATCCGTGGTCGATCGGCGGAGGAGGAGCAGCAGAACTCAAGCAGCGACTCGATGAAGATACTACCCACGTCTTGTCCGACCTAGTTCAGGAAATTGGGTTTGGTGCGATAACACGAGAGGATGAGGCATATCTTGTCGGAGCAGGGACGGCTCTGAGACGTGGTATTTCCCCAAGATTCGTGCGCGGAATTGTTGAAGGAGACCAGGTTCGCGATTGGTCGTTCAGCGAGCCGATCGGAGCAATATGGCCTTACAACACGTCAACTCTGCTCGCGCAAGAATCGGGGCCAGTAAACGCCTTTTTGTGGCCTTGGCGGCGACAACTGACAGAACGGGTTGCGTATGGCCTAACACAACTCGAACGCGGTCAAATGTGGTTTGAGTATTCGATGTTTTTCGCAAATCGTTTTCGTACACCGCTTTCGATCGTGTTTGCCTTCGTCGCCACGCACAATCATTTCATATTGGATCGCGGCGGCAAGGTGTTCAAGCAGACGGCGCCCATCATCAAGTTGCCACCGAAAGCTAAGGAAGAGGATCATCTCGCCATCGTCGGGTTGTTGAATAGTTCCATCGGATGTTTCTGGATGAAGCAGACTTTCTACGACCGAGGCGGAGGTGGCGTAGGGGGCGGAATCGCTGCTGAAGCATGGGAACGGTTCTACGAGCACGATGGGACGAAACTGAAGAAGTTTCCAGTACACGAAGCCCCCCCCGTTGCGATTGCGAAACATCTCGACACCTTATCCTGCGGTTCATCGCAGAACGGTCCAGATGCGGTCCTTGGACGCTGGTATCACAACCCGCGATCCGACGAGAGACTGAGTTTACACTTGATGCTTGCTGCTGCTAAGAACGCGGGTGTGGAGACCCGTGGGAAAATGGTTTCCCTGCAAGAGGAAATTGATTGGAAATGTTATCGCCTATATGGCCTCGTCGATGAGAATCTAATCTACGATCAAGATCCGCCACAGCTATGCCTGGGCCAGCGCGCTTTCGAGATCGTCATGGCCCGCAAGATGGCTGCGGGCGAGTTGCAGACCACCTGGTTCGAGCGTCATGGCTCGACGCCGCTCACAGAGATTCCGGTTGACTGGCCGGACGACTACAAGCGGCTGGTGGAGCGGCGGATCGAGCTTATTGCGGCCGACCACAACATCGCCCTGATCGAACAGCCGGAGTACAAACGTCGCTGGAACACCGAACCCTGGGAAGAGCAGCTCCAGCGGGCATTGCGGAACTGGTTGTTCGACCGCCTGGAGAGCTACTTCGACTTCGACGGCCGGATGAACGACGAGGGCAAGCCCACCGCCCGGCTCGATATGGCCGTTATCTCCACCGCACGGCTGGCCGACGTGGCTGCCAAGGATAGCGACTTCATGCAGGTGGCCGAACTCTACCGAGGCAGGCCAGACTTCGACGTGGGGCGGCTGGTCGCCGAGCTGGTTGAAAACGAGAGCGTGCCCCTCCTGCCCGTATTACGATATAAGCCTGCTGGACTGGATAAGCGGCGGGCGTGGGAGCGAACCTGGGACTTGCAGCGGCAGGAGGATACCATCGACGCGCGGACGAATCTCCCAGAGAACGATCCGAAGTACCTTACCGAAGACCAGGCACGGGCGGAGAAGCACAGACAGGTGGGCGACATCCCCATGCCTCCCAAGTACACCACGACCGATTTCCTGCCCGGCCCTTGCTACGGGCTGAGAGGCAAGCTCGACGTTCCCAAGGAGCGCTGGGTCAGCTTCCCGCACTGCGCGGGCGAGGATGGTACACTCGTGGTGGCCTGGGCTGGCCTGGACCACCTCCAGCTCGCCCGGGCCGTCAGTGCCTACCACGTGGAAATCCAGGAGAAACAGGGTGGCTCGGCTGATCCCCGGCTGGTGCCCTTGCTGGGCTGCGTCCTGGAACTTGTGCCCTGGCTCAAGCAGTGGCACAACGACCTCGACCCGGAGTTCAGCATGCGGATGGGCGACTACTTCGAGAACTTCGTCCAACAGGAGGCCCGTGCCCTGGGGCTGACGCCGGCCGACGTCCGCGCCTGGAAGCCGCCGAAGAACGCCACGAGGGGAACCAAGAGGGGCAGTCGAGGAGGAAGCACGGTATGACACCGCACGAGTTCGAGACATTGATTCGATCGCTGATCGCGTTGCCCAACGAGACCGAGTGGGTTGAGTTCAAACACAACAACACGGACCCCGACGAGATTGGCGAGTACGCATCGGCCCTATCGAACTCAGTCGCCTTGGATCGCAGGACGGCTGGTTATGTCGTCTGGGGAATCGAGGATGGAACCCACAAGATTCTCGGGACGACCTTCCGGCCGCGGGAGATGAAAGTCAAAGGACAGGAGTTGGAGAATTGGCTCCTGACGCAGTTAGAGCCGCAGATCGAACGTCCGTATCCATCAGGGTGAGATCGAAGGTATGCCCTTGGTTCTCTTCGAGGTGCCGCCGGCCAGCCACCGGCCCGTTGCCTTCAAGGGCGTCGAGTATATCCGCATCGGGAGTTACAAGAAGAAGCTGAAGGATCACCCGGAGAAGGAACGTGCCCTGTGGCGGCGGTTTGATGACGTGCCGTTCGAGAGGGGCGTGGCCACGGCAAACGTGTCTTCGGACGACGTGCTCTCGCTGATCGACTACCCGCGGTATTTCGAGTTGATGGCCCAACGGCTTCCGGACTCTCGGCCGGCCATCCTGGAACGATTGGCGTCTGAACGGATCATCCATCACAAGGCGGGCGACCGCTACGACATCAGCAACCTGGGCGCTATCCTCTTCGCCAAGACTCTGTCGAACTTCGAGATTCTTGCCCGCAAGGCGCTCCGCGTCATCCAGTACGCGGGCAGTAGCCGCGTGCAGACGATCAAGGAGCATGTCGGAACGAAGGGCTACGCGGTCGGTTTCGAGGAGATCGTCCAGTACATCAACGACCAGTTACCGCAGAACGAGCAGATCGGGCAGGCGATGCGGCGCGAGGTACGGATGTTCCCGGAGATCGCCGTCCGTGAACTGGTGGCCAACTCGCTGATCCACCAGGACTTCACGGTACGAGGAGCCGGGCCGATGGTCGAAATCTTCCCCGACCGGATGGAGATTTCCAACCCCGGCGTCCCGCTAATCGACACGCTGCGGTTCATGGATGAGCCCCCGCAGTCGCGCAACGAGGCCCTGGCGGCGCTGATGAGGCGCATGTCGATCTGCGAAGAACGTGGCAGCGGGATCGACAAGGTCATCACGGCCGTCGAGGCTTACCAACTCCCGGCGCCAGACTTCCGGGTTGCGGGGGAGAGCACGGTCGTCGTCCTCCTGGGACCACGAGGCTTTGCAGATATGGACAAAGGGGACCGTATTCGGGCTTGTTACCAGCATGCCTGCCTGTGGTTCGTCTCAGGCCGGCGGATGACTAACGCCTCGCTGCGTCAGCGGCTGAACATCGAAGAGAAGAACTACCCGATCGCGTCCCGAATCATTAGCGATGCAGTGAAGTCTAAGCTGATCAAAGCCCATGGGAGCGGCAGCGCCAGCTACGTGCCGTTCTGGGCGTAGGCGTCATGTAGCGCGATGTAACTGGACGACAGTGATAGGCGGTGATAGTCCATGAAAGCCATTGATAGATAAGAGGTTAGGCGCGTGCAGCCATGTGCGCGCCTGGCAAGACCGGCGGCCGGACCCGAGGTTGTGGCTCCATTTAGCAAACAATGCCTCCCGCGGCGGCCGAGATTTCGGCCACAACGTAAAAGACGAAACGGCAGAAACTCACGACGGCGTTCCATTTAGCAGTCAATTTGGCAGAACTCCCATGACTCTCATTAAAGATCTGATCAACATCCCCCCCGTCGTCTACAAGGGCGACTTTGTGTTGAAACTCACCGAGGGCGTCACCGACCCGAAAAAGACGGTGGGCGACTATGTCGTCACCGAGCAGTTAGTGAAGTGCTTCGAGGACGCCATGGGGTTCATCCGCAGCGCCCTGACCGACGACACCAGCAAGGCATCCTACCTGCACGGCAGCTTCGGCAGCGGCAAGAGCCACTTCATGGCCATGCTCGACCTGATCCTCGCCGGCAACCCGCTGGCCCGCAGCGTCCCAAAGCTGGCCCCAATCATCGAGCGCCACAACGAGTGGACCGCGGAGAAGAAGATCCTCCTGGTTCCCTTTCACATGATTGGAGCCCGCAACATGGAGGCGGGCATCCTGGGCGGGTATGCCGATTTTATCCGCCGCACCCATCCGGACGCCCGGGTCCCGGGTGTCTACCTGGCTGAAGGGCTGTTCGCCGACGCCCAGGGGCTGCGACGTTCGATGGGCGACGAGGCGTTCTTCGCCAAGCTCAACGAGGGGGCCTCCACGGATAGCGATTGGGGCGAGTTGGAAACGGGCTGGGACATCGAGCATTTTGAGGCGGCTGTCAGCGCCCCACCCGGGCCCGACTCGGAGGATCGCACGCAACTGGTCGGTCGCTTGGTACAAACCTTCTTCACGTCCTACCAGGACATTGCTCGGGGGCAAGAAGAGGCTTATATCGACCTCGACAGTGGCCTGGCGGTAATCAGCAAACACGCGGCCGGATTGGGCTACCACGCAGTGATTTTGTTCCTCGACGAACTGATCCTCTGGCTGGCCAGCCATGCCGCGCGGCTGGACTTCATGCACCAGGAGGGCCAGAAGCTGGCCAAGCTGGTCGAGGCCGAGCACCCACGGGACATTCCGCTGGTGAGTTTTGTCGCCCGGCAGAGAGACCTGGCCGATCTGGTTGGCGAGAACATCACCGGGGCCGAGCGGCTCAATTTCAGTGATGCCTTGAAGCACTGGGAAGGCCGCTTCCACAAGATCACCCTGGAGGACCGCAACCTGCCGGCAATCGCCGAACGCCGTGTCTTGCGGCCGGTGAGCGACTCGGCCAAGGAGCAGCTTGACGGGGCCTTTGCCGAGACGGCCCGCTTTCGTGAGGAGGTAATGAACACGCTCTTGACCAGCAAGTACGACCGCACCATCTTCCGCCAGGTCTACCCGTTCAGCCCGGCGCTGGTCGATACCCTGGTGGGCGTCTCCAGCGTGTTGCAGCGGGAGCGGACGGCGCTGAAGGTGATGATGTTGCTGCTGGTGGCACAGCGAGAAACACTCAAACTGGGCGACATTGTGCCCGTGGGCGACCTCTTCGACGTGATCGCCCACGGCGACGAGGCGTTCAGCCAGGAAATGGCGATCCACTTCGAGAACGCCAAGCGGCTCTACCACCAGCGGTTGTTGCCTCTGCTGGAAGCGGAGCACGGCGTACGCAGGGAGGAAATCGAGGCTTTGCCCTACGATGACAACCTGCGGGCCCGCTTCCGCGCTGACGACCGGCTGGTCAAGACGCTGCTCCTGGCTGCCTTGGTGCCGGGAGTGGAGTCGCTCAGGGGCCTGAACGCTAACCGGCTGGCCGCGCTCAACCACGGTACGATCAAGACGCCCGTGCCTGGCAAGGAGGGGGCCGAGGTTCTGCGCCGTTGCCGGGAGTGGGCAAAAGAGGTGGGCGAGATCAAGATCGGCGATCAGTTGGCCAACCCCTCGATCACCGTACAGCTCACCGGGGTCGATACGGGAGGCATCATCGAGCAGGCGCGGGGTGAGGATCGGCCGGGGAACCGGCAGCGGCTCGTGCGGCAGATGCTCTTCGAGCAAGTGGGCATTGAGGACCGCGACGATTTCTTTCTCACGCATGAGATTGCCTGGCGGAACACGGAGCGGGCCTGTGAGGTGATCTTCGGCAAGATCCACGCGCTGCCCGACTCGTCGCTGGAGGCAGCCGGGACGGACTGGAAGCTGCTGATCGACTTCCCCTTCGATGAGGTCGGCCGCTCGCCGCAGGAGGACCTGAGCCGCCTGGACAAGTTCCGCCAGGCGCACCCGAGCGGGTCGCGAACGCTCTGCTGGGTGCCATCGTTCTTCAAGCCCAGTGCCCAGAAGGACCTGGGGAACCTGGTGATCCTGGAGCACATTCTCACCGGGGAGCGGTTCGGCGGCTACGCCAACAACTTGCCTTACCAAGACCGGGCCGTCGCGAAGGCCCTGCTGGAGAACCAACGGAGCCAACTCCGGCAGCGCGTGCTCCAGCACCTCGCGGTGGCCTACGGCATCGACCGACAGTCCAAGGACTCGGTGGACACCTCGCACGAACTGTCCGAACACTTCCAATCTCTCTGGCAGGGATTCGATCCGCAGCCGCCGGTGGGTGCGAACCTCAAGGATGCCATGCTGCATCTGCTGGAGCAGGCCCTGGAGCACCAGTTCCCCGCCCACCCGAAGTTCGAGGCGCCGCCCAAGGGTGCGAACCTGAAGAAGGTTTACGAGGAGGTCCACAAGGCCACCGAGGTGGCCGATGGACGGGTTGAGGTGGACAAGCCGCTCCGCCCCTTGCTGCGGGCGATCGCCAATCCGCTGTTGCTGGGCGAGATGCACGAAACCGTCTTCCTGCTCGGGCAGCACTGGAAGAACCATTTCAATCCCAAGGTGGCCGAGGCCGGCGGCACGGCCACCGTAGGCCAGTTGCGCCACTGGATCAATCTGCCGCGGGCCATGGGGTTGCCCAAGGCCGTGGAGAACCTGGTGATCTTGCTCTATGCCGAGCAGACCAACCGCACCTTTTATCTACACGGGGCCCCGACCGATGCCTCACTGACGACCTTGCAGGACCAGTTGGAGTTGCGGACGTGGGTCGGGCCGCCGGAAGCCGAGTGGAAAGCTGCGGTGCAGCGGGCGGCAAGCATCTTTGGCGCGAAGCAGACTTCACTGCTTCTGAACGCGGCCAATGTCACGGCCTTGGCAGGGGAGGTGAAGCAACTGGCCGAGCAGTTCCTGGTCCCGTGCCGCAACCTGTGCAAGGGGCTCCGCGACCGGCTCCAGAAAATAGGAATCGCGCCCGCCGATGCCCCGAGGATGAAGACAGCCGCCGCGGTGCTGACCCTCTTGGACCGGCTCAGTGCGGCACATGTCAACGACGTGGTGCCGGTGCTGGCATGCGGCGAAGTGGCAACATCGGAGACGGCGATGGGCAAGAGTCTCAAGAGCGCCGGTGAGCTGGCCGACCGCATCGACGCGACGAGCTGGGGCGTCTTCGGTGACGTCGCTGAGCTTTCCGGGGAGTACCAGACCGAGGCGGCCGAAATCCGCGGGGCGATTGCGACGGCGCTCCAGAGTGACGAGCACGTTGTTGCTCTGGCAGCCGTGCTGAAGGACTGCCAGACCCGGGCCACGCAACTGTTGGCCAAGGCGGCGAAGGCCAAGGTGAAGGTGCCGCCGCCCCAGCAACCGCCGCAACAACCACCACAACTGCCGGAGCCGCCACCGGGGAAGAAGACCGTCAGCAAGGGAGAGCGACGGGACCTGGGCCCAGCCGACGCGAAGACCGTGCTGGCCGAGCTGGATGAGAAAATGGCAGGCGGTCCCTCACGGCGGCTTACCTTGACCTGGCGCATTGATGAGGACACCACGCGACCATGACGATGACAGTGCCCAGCTTCAGCCAGATTCGCGCTCAGGTGGCGGCCATTCGCCGACATGCCGCGGACGCCCGCGTGTTCGGTATTCAGACGCCTGGCCGATGGACTGGCGAGTTATTGCGAACGGCCGGGGACGAGACCTACGCCATCGTCCAGTGCGACTCGCCCTTGGCGATGCGGGCGGCACTCCAAGAGGCCAGCCCAGACGTGACGGCCCTGGTTCTTCTGACGAACCTCCCCGACGAACAGATTAGCTCCGACATCCGTGTACGGCTCGCCCGGCGGAAGTTCTACCCGATCAACAACTGGCAGATCGTCAAGGAGTTGTTCCAGGCTCGCTACCTTGATCCACGGGTGGCAGAACATGGTTGGATCGCCGAACGGTTGCTGGAGGCAGTACCGGCACAAGGCTATCCGCCGGTGCCCAGCGGAGTGCTGGATGCCGAAACGGTCTGGGGCATCCTTCTGGCAGGGATCGGACTGGGCATCTCCCGCCCTGACCTGGTGACTTTGCTGAAGTGGTCCATGGACCTGGAGAACGTCCAGCGTTATCGGGAGGCCCCGGAGACGTTCCGTGAGGCGGCCAAGGATTGGATCGGCCAGTTTGCCGGCCCGGCGACCGCCACCGTGCTGGAGTGTGTCGTGGCCAACCAGCGGCCGGACGCCTTGCCGATCGGCCTTGCGCTGGCGGTGTTGTTCAGCAGCGAGGGCGTCGGCAAGCTGGACAAGGCGGCGGGTCGGATTGAAAAGTACCTGGGGCAGGCCAAGCTGGACGAACTGGTGGCGAAGCGGTGGCAGGCAGCGGCGACCGAGATCGCCCGCCTGCACCTGCCCGACGTTACGATCCGCTCCGGCTGGTTGCGACGGGCCGACGAGATCCTGGAGGCGATCGAGGCCGACCAGTACGCCTACCTGAGCGGCACGTCGCCTCATGGGTTTGCACAACGGCTGGCCCGTTATGGACAGGCTCTAGTCGCCGCGTTGGATAACGCCGGCGCCGATGTTCCCGAACAGGTCGATGTGGCATACCGGCAGGTGGCCGAGCACGAGCAGGCCAAGTGGGAACGCGGCTCGCGATGTTTGCAACGGGTCGAAATGTCCGCGAGGCTTGTCCGCTGGTTGTTCTCGCTACGGCAGGCCGGTGCCGGACCAGCCGCGTCCTTTGCCGTGGCGGCGCGAGAACAGGCCCTGGCTGGCGGCTTCGTAGATTGGGCCAGGCACACGCTCCGAGGAGGAGAGCCAGTTCACGAACTTTCCGATGCCTACACGCGGCTCGTGGCGAAGGTGCTTGAGGCCAGTGAACGGCACAACCAGCGGTTCGGCAAGCTGCTTCGTGACTGGACGGCAGCCGGCGCCGCTGGCAGCGAGGTGGTGCCTGTGGAGCGGGTCCTGGACGAAGTGGTCGCCCCACTGGCCGAGCACACCCCGGTGCTCGTGCTGGTGATCGACGGGATGAGTTTCGCCGTCGTAAGGGAACTCCTCGTGGGCATTACGCAGCAGGACTGGGTGGAGATCCGCCCCGAAGGACACGGTCCGATCTGGCCCGGCATCGCCGCGCTGCCCTCGGTAACTGAGGTCTGCCGGACCAGTCTGCTCTGCGGCAAACTGCGGCAGGGGCAGGCCGCGGACGAGAAGAGCGGTTTCGCCGAGCATCCGGCGTTGTTGAAACACTGCCGTAGTGGCATGCCGCCAGTCCTATTCCACAAAAACGCCCTCCAGGGATCGGACGATTCCATGCTGGCTGCCAGCGTGCTCGGCGAGATCGAATCACCCCGCCGCCGGATCGTCGGCGTGGTGATCAACGCCGTGGACGACCATCTGCTCAAGGGCGACCAGATCGACATTTCTTGGACGGCCGAGGCGATCAAGGTGCTTCCCATGTTGCTCTACGAGGCCCGCTTGGCGGGGCGCGTGGTGATTCTCCTGAGCGACCACGGTCACATCCTCGATTACCAGACCCAGCAGCGAAATGGGGAGGGCAATGATCGCTGGCGAACCGACAATGGTGCGCCAACGGCGGACGAGATCCAGGTGGCCGGCAGCCGGGTGGTGCTTCCCGCAGAGCATCGCCTGATCGCCCCTTGGAGCGAGAAGGTCCGGTACAGCTTCAAGAAGAACGGTTACCACGGTGGCGTGACGATGCAGGAAATGGTTGTCCCGATGACGGTGCTCTCCGCTCAAGACGACTTGCCCCCTGGCTGGAGCGAGGCCCCCGCGGACGAACCTTCGTGGTGGTTCGCACCGCTGGAAAACGCGGTCAGCGTTCAGCCGGAGCCGGTTTTGGAGCCGGCCAGGCCGCCGAGGAAGAAAAAGGCGGGACTGTTGTTCGACGTGGACGCGGAGCCTGTGGCAGCCGAAAAGCATGTCGCCGCGCCTGTCGGGGCGGGGTTGCCGGGGGCCGCCGTACCGCGCATTACACCCACCTGGCTGGATCAGCTCTTCGCATCGGCCGTGTTGGCTGAACAGAAGGCTCACGCCGGCCGCGCCGTGCCCGGAGACGACGTGATTCGCAAGATCCTCTCGGCCGTCCACGAGCAGGGGGGCAAGATGATGGCCGCGGCCTTGGCCAGAAAGATGGATCTGCCTCCCTTCCGGCTCTACGGTTTGGTGGCTGCTGTCCAGCGGGTGTTGAATGTCGAGGGTTACTCGATCCTCGCGCGGGATGAAGCGTCCGACACCATCGAACTGAACCGTGAACTGCTCTGTCGGCAGTTCGATCTTTCACAGGGATAGACCGTATGACGATCAGCCCGCAACGACGGCAGGAAATCATCGACGCACTGCGCCGCGGCACGGTGCCGAGCAACGGCCTCGATGCTCTGGCGACTGGCTTGGAGCGGTTCGATGAGGTCTTGGAACAGGAACTTCAGGGCGTGAAGGTCGGCGGCGCCGTGTTCAAGGCTGTTCGCGGCGAGTACGGCTGCGGCAAGACCTTCTTCGCCCGCTGGCTGGCCGAGCGAGCCCAGAAGCTGGGCTTCGCGACCTCTGAGGTGCAGGTTTCCGAGACGGAGACGCCGCTACACCGCCTGGAGACCGTCTATCGCCGGCTCATGGAGCGGCTGGCGACGGCCGAGACGCCCCAGGGGGCCCTGCGGAACATCCTCGACGGCTGGTTCTACGCCCTGGAAGAAGACGTCCTTGCCGAGGGCACATATCAGCCCGAGCGACAGCAAGCAGATCCTGGCTCGTACCAACGAACTTCTGGAGCAGCGGCTGGCGAAGGTGACTGCCACGGCTCCAATGTTCAGCGCCGCGCTGCGGGGCTACCGAGAGGCCCAGGCCGCCGGCGACCGGGCTATGGCGGACGGTATCGCGGCCTGGCTGGCCGGACAACCCAATGTGGCCGCCGCTGCGAAGCGGGCAGCCGGGGTCAAGGGGGACATCGACCACTTCGGCGCCTTGAACTTCGTTCAAGGGCTGCTTGACGGTACTCCGCGACTCCGGGCATGCCGGCCTGTTGATCGTGCTGGACGAGGTGGAGACCATCCAGCGGGTCCGCGGCGACGTTCGCGACAAGAGCCTCAACGCCCTGCGGCAGTTGATCGACGAGGTGGACTCCGGTCGGTTTCCGGGTCTGTACCTTCTGATCACAGGGACTCCCGCGTTCTTCGATGGCCCGCAGGGTGCCCAGCGACTGGAGCCCTTGGCCCAGCGGCTCCACGTCGATTTTCAGACACGGACGCCCGCTTCGACAACCCCCGCGCCGTGCAGATCCGCCTGCCGGGCTTCGACCTGGATCGGCTCTGTCCAGGTCGGCTCGCAAGGTCCGCGACATCTTCCACGCAGCATGCCGCGGCCCCGGAGCGGATCGCCGCGATGGCGATGACAGCTACATCCGAGGATCTGGCCGAGGCCGTTACCGGGAAGCTGGGCGGGAAGGTCGGCGTCGCCCCACGGATCTTCCTGAAGAAGCTCGTGGCCGACGTCCTGGACCGCGTCGACCAGTTCCCGGACTTCGACCCGCGGCAGCACTACGCCCTGACCATCGCCGAGAACGAACTGAAGCCCGTGGAGCGGCAGGCCATGGGCGCGACGGACGTCGATGAAATCGAGCTGAACCTGTGAGCAACTTCGACCAACTCCATCCTGCGGTCCAGCACCACGTCGTCAACAGCCTGGGTTGGCGGCAGTTGCGGCCGTTCCAGGAGGAGGTGATCCCCGGCATCCTGGCCGGGCAGCACATGATCGTGCTGGCGCCCACGGCGGGCGGCAAGACCGAGGCCGCCTTCCTGCCCATCGCCTCCCGCATGCTCTCGGAGGGCTGGACGGGCTTGAGCGTGCTCTACATCTGCCCGATCAAGGCCCTGCTCAACAACCTCGACGTGCGGCTCCAGCGGTACTGCACGCTCCTGGGCCGGCGATCGGCCCTCTGGCACGGCGACGTGACCACCACGGCCCGGCGGCACGTGCTCCGGGACCCGCCCGACTGCCTGCTTGACCACGCCCGAGTCGCTGGAGCTGATGCTGGTCTCGCCGAACGTCGATGCCCGCGGCCTGTTCTCGAACCTGCGGGTGGTGGTCGTGGACGAGATCCATGCCTTCGCTGGCGACGACCGCGGCTGGCACCTGCTGTCGGTCCTCCAGCGGATTACGCGGCTGGCCGGCCGGGAGCTTCAGCGGATCGGCCTGTCGGCGACGGTCGGGAACCCCGAGATGCTCATCGACTGGCTGGCCGGCTCCTGCAAGGGGGATCGCGTCGTGTTCCGGCCGGCGGAAGCCGCGGCCTGCGCATGCCGAGGTCAAGCTGGACTACGTCGGCTCGCTGGAGAACGCGGCCGTGGTCATCTCCCGGCTGCACCGCGGCGAGAAGCGGCTGGTCTTCGTGGATAGCCGTGCCCGGGCCGAGGAACTGGGAGCAGGGCTGCGGCAACTGGGCATCACGGCCTTCGTCACCCACAGCTCGCTCAGCCAGGAGCAGCGGCGGCAGGCGGAAGACGCCTTCGCCAACCGCGACGACTGCGTGATCGTGGCCACGAGCGTCCTGGAGTTGGGCATCGACGTGGGCAACCTCGACCGGGTGATCCAGATCGACAGCCCCACGACCGTGTCGAGCTTCCTCCAGCGCATGGGACGTACCGGGCGTCGGGCCGGAACCGTCCGCAACTGCCTTTTTTTAGCCACCCGCGACGAGACCCTGGTGCAGGCCGCGGGCCTGATCGACCTCTGGCACGCGGGCTACGTGGAGCCGATCCAGCCGCCGGCCGAGCCGTACCACGTCCTGGCGCAGCAACTGATGGCCCTGGTGCTCCAGGAACGAGGGATCGGCCGGTACACCTGGCTGGAGTGGGTTGCTGGCGTGCCGGGGTTCGCGAACTTGCCGGCCGAGCACATCCAGGAGGTCGTCGCGTGGATGCTCACCCAGGGGATGCTCTGGGAGGAGCAGGGCATCTTGGGGATCGGGCAGAAGGGCGAGGAGACCTACGGGCGGCGGCACTTCCTGGAGTTGCTCTCCGTGTTCCTCTCCCCGCCGCTGTTCGCGGTCCTGCACGGTCGCCAGGAACTGGGGTTCGTGGACGAACTGACGTTCCTGGGCAAGCAGGAAGGCCCCCGCGTGCTGCTCCTGGGCGGCCGGGCCTGGCACGTGACCCACATCGACTGGCAGCGGAAGGTCGCCCACGTCGAGGTCTCGGAGGCCCCGGGCCGGACGCGATGGAAGGGGGCAGGCCAAGGGTTGTCCTTCCGGCTCTCCCAGGCGATCAAGCGGGTGCTAGCGGAAGACGAAATACGCCCCTGCTGGTCCCAGCGGGCCAGGACACAGATCGAGGAGGTACGGGCCAAGTTCCCCTGGGTGACGGCCGAGGGAACCGTGGTGGTTGCCGAAGAAGGCAGCGTGACTTGGTGGACCTTCGCCGGCCAGAAAGCCAACGCCGCCCTCGCCCCGGCCCTGGCCAGCGTCACCCAGGTGTCGACGACGAGCGACAACCTGGGCATCGAGTTCGAGCGGGCCTTGCCCCTGGAGGCTGTGCGGCAAGCGATCGAAGAACTGGGGCCCCGTGACCCCGGTACATTGCTGCCTACGGTCAGCCCCGAGGCCCTGGAGGGCATGAAGTTCTCCGACTGCCTACCGCCGGTGCTCGCGATCCACGTTTTGGGGATGCGGAACCGAGATCGGATGGGCGTGGAGAACGCACTGCGGGGTCCGGTGCGACTGATAATGGAGCGGAGGTCGTAACTCGATGAAGAACTGTCGGCAAGACGAGATCCTGTGTGAGTTTCTCCCAGTTAAGCTGTTTTCGTACTTGTAGTGGGAGGCAAATGAAGCCCAATGGATGAGACAGACCCCACGTTAGACCAGGACGACGCACTCCTTGCTCGGCGCATGGCAGCGAAGGACGAGAGCGCCTTATGTACGGTGCTGGGAATCTATGGCCCGAAGGTAAAAGGATACCTGCACAAGCAATTTGGCGACGTACTGGATCATGGAGAGCGGGAGGCCGTTCTCAACGAGGCAGCCATGAAGGTCTGGCAGGCCGCTCATACCTACACAACGAAGAAGGGTGGATTGCGGGGCTGGTTCATCCGCATCGCAAAGAACACAGCGCTCGACCATATCAGCGGTGAAAGCAAACATCGCGCCGAGCCGCTTTACGAAGATCCGGCGGTCGAGGAAGACGACGACGTGTCTCCCAGTCTCGATCCCGCCGACCGCACCCGATTGGAGCGGCTCGACGACTTTATCCACAACAAGCTGGTGGGGGTCGAGAAGACGGTGGCTCTGCACTGTTTCACCGTCGGTGGGGACGCCGATAGCGAGCGTCTTGCCACGTTACTGCGGAAGACCAGGGGCTACATTGATACCGTCAAGAGCAAGGTCAAAAAGAAGATCAGAGAGGCCGTCCTGGCGATTGAAGCCGCCGAGGCGGCGGAGGGAATGAAAAATGAGTAGGGACAGCGACAAACTTGCCGAGGAATTGATTCAGAAGCTCCGCAAGCTTAAGGGGTTCGGCCCTATGACGCCGGAGGAAGCGGATGCCACCTTTGACGCCGCGCAGGCCGAGCCGATGTCACGCGAGGAGATCGAGTTTATCCTTCAATACGTACGGTCCCGCGAAAACAGCGGACGTGCCGACGACACTCGCAAGCCTGTGATAGAGCAAGTGGAGGCCACGCGGGAGCCGGCACGGGAGGAACATAGCTCCCCGGCGTCCGTAGGGCCACAGTTCAAGGTTGGGGACCTCGTGTCCTTGAAGTCGCGCCCAGATACGCTCCTACCAGTCATGGATTTACTCCTGGGTGGTATCGAACCGAGGTACCGCGTCTTCGAGCACAACGCGAAGGCCACCTACTATCAGAGCCAGCTTCAAGCGGCTCCGATCCAGGCCGACGACCGTCCGGTCCTCACCGTCCGGGAGTTGCACGCTCGTCTGACAAGCCTACACATCCAGTCCCCCTCAACGGCGAACCTCTTCTCGCTGCGGTCGGGGCGGGTCCAGTTCGTCCCGTACCAGTACCGTCCGGTCTTGAAGCTCATTCGCGCCGACCGCGCCCGCTTGCTCATCGCCGACGAGGTGGGGGTCGGGAAGACCATCGAGGCCGGGCTGATTATTAAGGAGTTGCGGGCTCGTATGGACATCTCTTCCGTGCTCGTAATCTGCCCCAAGGCCCTCGTCGCCGAGCGCAAGTGGTTCAACGAAATGAAGCGGTTCGACGAGCAGTTTACCGCACTCGACGGGCCGTTGTTGCGGCACTGCCTCCAAGAGATGGACGTGGACGGTGAGTGGCCGGAGCAGTACGCCAAGGCGATTCTGCCATTTTCTCTCTTTGATGCCGATCTGGTATACGGTCGCAACGGCCGGGGCCGCAGGCGCAGTGGGAAGGGAGGGGGACTCTTTGCCCTCGACCCGCCCCCGAAGTTCGACCTGGTGATCGTGGATGAGGCCCACCATATCCGTAATCCCGCGACCTTCCTGCACCAGGGCGTGCGTTGCTTCTGCGACAACGCGCAAGCCGTCGTGATGATGACGGCGACGCCCGTGCAACTAGGGAGCGACGACTTGTTCACGCTCCTTAACGTCCTTCGCCCCGATCTTATCCTCGACCGCCCCAGCTTCGAACAGATGGCCCAGCCTAACCGGCACATCAGCGCTGCGGTGCGGCAGTGCAGGACCGCGGGGTCGCAGTGGCAGCACGAGGCACAGGCGTCGTTGGACGCCGCAGCCAGCACCGCCTGGGGCCAGATGTTCCTGCGCAAGTCGCCAGCGTTTCAGTGCGTCCAGCGCCAGCTCAATCGGGAATCGCTGGGCGATGCCGAACGGGTGGGGTTAACGCAGGGCATCGAGGAGCTGTACACGTTTAGCCGACTCATAAACCGCACGCGGCGGCGGGACATCGGAGCATTCACCAGCCGCAAGGCTGAAACTGTACCCGTTGAGTTCACCGAGCCCCAGAAGCGCCTACACGATGGCGTGCTGCGGGTCATCGAACGCATTCTTACCCGATGCCACGGACGGCAGAACGTGAAGTTCATGATGACAACGATCCGCCGCCAAGCGGCCAGTTGCCTCTATGGGCTCAGCCCCCTGCTCGCCGACATTCTGCTTGGCAAGCTCGACCGCCTGGAGCTGCTTGAGGCTAGTGACGACGACACCGATCCCGACCTTTCCTTCCTCAACGAGGTCCGCGCGGACGTCGAGGACCTCCTGAGCCAGGCGGCCAGCCTATCGGAGCCGGACCCCAAGGTCGACGCGTTCCTCAATAAAGTGATCGCCAAGTCCAAGCGATCTAACAACAAGGCCCTCGTGTTCAGCACGTTCCGGCACACGCTGGCATATCTGGAACGTCACACCCGTCGCTCCGGATTGCGGGTCGGTCTCGTCCATGGCGACGTCGGTGACGACGAGCGGGTGGACCTCCGCCACCGGTTCTCCCTCCCCAAGGAGAACCCGGAGGCTATCGACGTCTTGCTGTCATCGGAGGTCGGCTGCGAGGGACTTGACTTTCAGTTTTGCGACTTCCTCGTGAACTACGACCTGCCATGGAATCCGATGAGAGTGGAGCAGCGCATCGGCCGTATCGACCGGTACGGACAACGCAGCGAAACCGTTGCAATCGTCAACCTTATCACGCCCGGCACCGTCGATGCCGACATCTACGAGCGATGCCTCCAGCGAATCGGCGTTTTCGAGCAGGCTGTGGGCGGTAACGAGGAGATCCTCGGCACGATCACGCGTGAACTACACGAAATCGCCGACAGCTTTACGCTTACACCCGAGGAACGCCGCTTGCGGCTCCAGCAACTGGCCGACAACAGTATCCGCCTGATCCGCGAGGAGCAGGAATTGGAGGCGAAACAGTCCGAGCTATTCGGGCTCAACGTGCCCAAGCAAGCATGGCGGGATGAGATTCAGGCGGCCGAGAGCTTCTGGCTCTCGCCCTCGGCCATCCAGAGATGCGTCGCCACCTACCTCATGCACCGGTCTGATGCTGACCGAGACCTCCTGCTCGGCGACAAGCCGCTTAAGACACTACGGCTCAACCAAGTAGCGCGCACACGCCTCCTGGAAGACTTCAAGCTCCTGCCTCGGTCCACCGAATCGGCGTACCGCGAGTGGGAGAAGTGGCTGAAGGGATCGCTTCCGACGCTTCCTGTTACTTTCGAGCAGGAGACAGCCACTGAGAATCTGAAGGTGGCGCACCTCTCCGTCCTCCATCCGTTGGTGCGGCAGGCGGCACGGAGCCTGGAGCGTGGGGAGCCGGCGTACGCCGCCCTAGCTGTGGCGAGCAACGTGATCCCTGCCGGCACGTACGTATTCGCCGTGTACCGTTGGGTAAAGGACGGCGTGAAACCCGACGAGACGCTGGTGGCCGTGGCACACGACAGGCAGGTGGAAGAGTCCCTGTTCTCCTTGCTCCAGCGCGCCACGAGGCGGCGACAGCGCCCTTGCCGACGGAGACCGAGTGCGAGGCGCTCGACAGCCGCCACCACACCAAGTGGAGCGAGGCCCGCGAGTCGCATATAGAGAATAACCGACTCCACGTAGAGCATCGCTTGCAAAGCCTAACTGTCAGCCACAGCGCACGTCGCAGCATAATCGAGGAACAGATCGGCCGCGCCACCGACGATAAGATCCGGACGATGAAGGAGAGCGAACTCGCCCGGGCGGAGGCAGACTTCCAACGCCGCCTGGCGGAGCTGGAGCGCGCGGCCGGCACCGGCGACATTCGTGCCACCCCCATCCTGTTTGGAACGCTGGTTATCGCAAAGGAGGAACGATCATGAGTTTTCTGGACGTGGTCCATGCGAAGCGAGAGACGCTCGCCGCAGTCCTCCGAGACGAAGACTACTCTGGCATCCGTGCCATCGTTGAGGAACTGTACCCAGACCGGGCGCACTTCCTCTTCGAGTTGCTCCAGAATGCCGAGGACACGGAGGCTGAAGAAGTGTGGTTCGACCTGCGGCCAGACATGCTCATCTTCGAGCACAGCGGCCGGCCATTCAGCGAGCAGGACGTTCTGGGGCATCACGAATATCGGCAAGGGAGCAAAACGGAACCAGGAGGACAAGATCGGCCGGTTCGGCGTGGGCTTTAAGGCGGTGTTTGCCTACTGTGAAACGCCTCACATCTGGTCCCCGACCTTCTGCTTTAAGATCACCGAACTCGTCCTGCCTACGGCACTCGCCGCGAGGAATGACTTGTGCGAGAAAACTCGCTTCGAGTTCCCGTTCAATAACGCTCGCAAGAGCCCCGGCGACGCTTACCGGGAGGTAGAGGAGGGGCTGCTAGGCCTCGCGGAGACCACGCTGCTCTTCCTGCCGCACCTAAAGACGATCCGGTGGCGCATCGGAGGAGAAGCGACCGGTACCGTGGTGCGCACCGAGCACTCGGCGCACCACGTGGAGGTCGTGAAGCGTAGCGATGGCGCGATGACAACCAATGCGCACTTCCTCCGGTTCGACAAGCCGGTGCCGGGACTGGAGAAGCAGCGAGTCGCGGTCGCCTACGCCCTCGATTTCCTTCCCAACGTGGAGTCCTTTAACCCAGCCGAGCCTATCGCCAAGCAACTACGCATCGTCCCCGCCAATCCCGGCCGCGTGGCCGTATACTTCCCGGCCGAGAAGGAAACGTCTGGGCTGCGATTTCACCTGCACGCGCCGTTGGTCCCGGAACTGAGCCGGGCGAGCGTCAAGGAGACACCGGCAAATCTCCCGCTGTTCGAGCAGCTCGCTGCGGTCTCAGCGGCGTCGCTAGACGAGATCCGAAGCCTGGATCTGCTGACCTCCGATTTCCTCGCCACCCTCCCCAACCCGCAAGATCCTATTCCGGGACGCTACCGAGGAATCCGGGAGGCGATCGTCCAGGCGATGAGCACACAACCGCTCACGCCCACCTACGCGAAGTCGCACGCTCCGGCCACCGTCTTGCTGCAGGGGCCTGCAGGACTCAAGAGTCTCCTGAGCGATGAAGACATCGAGCTGCTGGTGGACTATGAGGAGCAGCCGCCGCAGTGGGCGGTCAGTCCCACACAGAGGAATAGCAATATCGACCGCTTCCTGGAGGGCCTGTCGATCCGCGAGTGGGGGATCGAAGAGTTCTGCCGGCTGCTTCGCAGTAAGACGGGCGATGAGCATGTGGTTGGCGCCGACGAGAACGTAACCCCAGAGCAGATCGCACAGTGGCTCGCCGCAAAGCCGGTCGAGTGGCATCAGGAGCTTTACGCGTTCCTGCAGGCCGAGTACCTGTCCAAGCGTCGGTGGGATAGTGTCGACTTTGAGCCGCTGCGGATCGTGCGGCTAACCGATGGCACCTACGGCACGGGGAACGGAAGCTACTTCGTGGGAGATGGGGTTGATCATGACGAGGCCCTGCAACGTGTTGACCCACTGGTTTACACGAGCGGCAAGAGCAAAGTGCAGAAGGAGAATGCCCCGCATTCCTAGAAGCCATTGGCGTCCGCGCGGTGGGCGAGGCCGAGTTAGTTGAGGCCATTCTCCAACAGCGGTACACGAAGAAGGCCGAAATCCCCAGTGACAAGACCTACAGGAAGGATCTGAAGCGGTTCGTGGAGTTGATCGAGAATGACCCAGACAAGGCGAGTCTATTTACGGGGTTCTATATTTTCCAGGGAACAGGCAATCAGACATGGCACACCCCTAAGGGCGTCTACTTGGACCAGCCCCTCATCGACACGGGGTTGGGCGTTTTTTACGCCCTTGCCGGCGAGGAGACAAGCTGCAAAGCCCTCAGCGATAACTACCGACACTGTGGCGTGAGCGTGGCCAGGCTAGCCGAGTTTGCCCAGGCTGTGGGCGTTCAGACGTATCTACAAACCACGGATGCCTCCTGTAGCGACAATCCCGACTGGAGATATCTATATGCAGTGAGTGGCGAGCGGTACACGTCGCCTATCAACCGCGACTACACCATTGAGGGGCTCGATCACGCGCTAGCAACACCATCGCTGGCCATTTCAAAGCTGGTGTGGCGGACGATGGGCGAACTGCCCACCAAGCAGTTGCAGGCTCTGTACCGGAAAAACGAGAGCGGCGGATGCCGTTTTGCCCCATCGCAACTTGTCCATACGCTGCGCCGGCATGCCTGGGTGCCGCAGGGGAAAGAGATATTTGTGCGGCCGGCTGAGGCGAACCGTGATGCACTTCCCGGTGGGTTTCCCTTCGATCCCGACTGGGAGTGGATCGAAGCGATCGAGTTCGGGAAGGAGCTTGTAGAGCGGTCCCAGGAGCAGCGGCGCAGGCAGATACTGGCACGACAGCTAGGCTTCAGCGACGAGGAGTCGCTGGACCGTGCCGCCCGCTTCGCCGCACTTCCCGTCGAAGAGCAACACCGCATCCTTGCCCAGCTTGAGACGCCCATCGAGCTGCCCGAACGCGAGCCGTCCAATCCGGAACGCCGTGCAGCGCGAGTTGCGGCGTCGGCTGCCTCTGCGCCCGAGCGGACAACGGAGGAACGGACGCGGTCCGTCTCGATCAACAGAGATGCAGTCAAGGAGGAAGCGGGGCAGTACCTTCGACAACAGTATACTAACGCCGACGGCCAGATGATTTGCCAGGCTTGCAAGGCACGCCTCCCTTTCCAACTCGACGACGGAAACGATTACTTCGAGCGGGTAGAGATGCTACCCGACCTTAAGCGGCACCACAAGCAGAACTACCTGGCGCTCTGCCCCAACCACGCTGCGATGTTCATGCACGCCAATGGAAGTGCAGACGAACTGCTGGAACGTGTCAAGGAATTGACTGGTAACACTCTTCCGATCGTGCTGGCACAGGAGGAGGCAATGTTGTATTTTACGAAGACGCACCTAGCGGACCTCAAGGTCGTCATCGAGACGGACAATGAGGAGGTACTTGAAACCGATACGTAGTTGCCCCGCATTCGTGCTCCTCAACGCCGTCGCCACGGCGCTGATCGAGACGAAAACAATTTGGACCCCTTCCCCCGTTCCCCAGGCCCTATTCCCGGTGGGCAGGTACGGCACGGCGGCCAACATGATGGTCTGGGGCCCATTCGCTGGTTCCGCGTAGCGGTAAGACCGCGGGGGGTCGGATGCTACGCCACACGCAAACTTGCCCTGCATCGTAACAGGATAACGACCATGACACGCCATCTCACCGTCCGTCTCGCTTGGCACGATCACGACTGGGACGGGACCATCTGCCGTGATCCCGAGGCGAACTGCTACTGTTGTGGCAGTCACTCACTCCTCTCCGATCGCATCGCCCGAGACAAACAGATACCGCTGGAGGTAAAGCACCGCGGCGAGCGTCTGGACGTACTCTGCTCCGAGTACGTGCCGCCCTGCTACTGGTCCTCGGCCGCGTTCTCGCCGGTCCCGACGAAGGTCGTGCATGTCCATCCATTCCGCAACTACCGCTCGACGCACACGATCCCGGCGCAGATGCCAGTCACCTCGGTCTACACCTGGCCGTTTCGCCTCTCAATGCGGCACCACCCGGACGCGCTCAAGAGGGATGGGAAGTACCCGCCGGATTGGGACGCGCGGGCCAACCGCTACGTGGAGCGGCTGACCAAGGGCCGCTCGCTCGTCTTCTTCTACCTCAACTACGACAATCCCGTGTCGGCCGACGAGTACGCGTACGCGCTTGTCGGCTGTGCGCGGCTGGCCGACATCGCCCGCACCGGGAAGTTCTCTTTCACGGCTGCGGAGTTGAAGGAGTTGTGCTCGAAGGACGAGATGCAGAACTTCGGCGCGGCGAACTGGGCGCTCCTGGTGTCCCACGACTTCGCCGGCACCGGCGTACGACTGCCGTACCGCGAGTACCTGGAGCACGTCGCCCAAGCGCCGACGGAGGAGGGAAAGCTCGACGAGATCAAGGTCCTCATTCAGGAACCGGCGATTCTGCCGGGAGCGAAGTACGTCTCCGAGCAGGTCAATGACGACGCGTGCCTCTATCTGCTGTATAAGTTGCGGCGTGCCTTCGAGCGCGTGGCCGCCCACGGCATCGTCGCTCCTGGGAACGCCGTCGAACGGATCGACGGGTTTATCAAGGAGTTCTGGGAGGATCGCGGGCTGTACCCGGGCCTGGGCACGGTCGTCGGCCTCCTCTGTACGTTGCGGCAGGGCGATCCCGACTGGGCGGCCGCCGACGACGGTGGACTCGTCGCAGCGGTGCGGGCGAACCTCGGCGATGAGGAGTCGCTGCTCCAATCGGTCTTTGACGTACTGTCCTCGAAGGCGAAGCCGGATTACCTGACTCCCGATCAGATAAAGCGTCTCACACAGGCACGGAAGGGATTCCACGCGTATTCGTACCTCGCGCCAGCGCTTAGGCGATTGAGCCTCTTTAGCCTCACCGCCCGCCAGCTCGCCCGCGTGCTCTTCCCGGACATCGCCGTGCGCGCGGGCGAGCCGCACCCCTTTGGCGGCAAGGCGGTGACGCCCGACGACATCGCTACCAATCCGTACCTGCTGTGCGAGGAGTACGTCCCGACGACGCGGGGCGAGAAGGAGGAACTGCTCGATCGCGACCGCGAAGTCGCGACCGACGGCCCTGTGGACTACTTCACCATCGACGTGGGCCTTTTCCCCGACGAGGATCAGTACAACTGCACCGATCCCGATCTCCAGGACCTGCACCCGGTCGGGAAGGAGCGGCTGCGGGCGTTCGTCGTCACGGCCCTGCGTGACCAGCAGAGCCGCGGGCACACGTACGCGTCCCTCGCCGCCCTGCTTGACGCAGCCCAAACGCACCCGTTGTTCTACCGTCGGCATCTCGCCCTGACCCGGCAGCACTTCCTCGCGGCGGACCACCTCGCGCACTTCCGGCTGCGGCTGCACGTGACGGAGACGGAGGGCGAGCACTTCTTCTACTTACAGGAGACCAAGCGCGCGGAGGAGATCGTGGAGCGATTCGTCACGGGATTGCTCCAGCAACCGGCGCACGTGGCTGATCTGGAGTGGGTCGATGCACACCTCGCGACGGAAGCCAAGGTCCTCTCGTCGCTCCCGAACTTCTCGGCCAAGCAGTTCTGCGAGGAGCGGCGTAAGCTCATCGCCGGCACGCTTACTCAGCGACTGTTTTTGGTGACGGGACGACCTGGGTCTGGTAAGACGCGGGCGCTGCGGGAGGTGGTGGCGAAGCTGCAGGAGCGGGGAGAACGGGTAACCGTGCTAGCACCGACCGGAAAGGCGACCCTGCGCGTGCGGGAGGAGACACCCAATGCGGATGACGTAGTGACGATCGACCGCTGGCTGAACCGGGCCCGGCTGCGCGGGTACATCGAGGATCTCACCCTGCTGCCGGCGATGGGGAGGAGCGACCGATACGAGGACGTTGAGAACCTGATCGTTGACGAGTCGTCGATGGTCGATCTCGCGAAGCTCGCGGTCGTCTGCCGGGCGATCGAGGTCCACGAGCCCGGTATCGCACGAGTTGTGTTCGTGGGGGATGAGAACCAGTTGCCGCCCATCGGAATGGGGCGTCCCCTACACGACCTCCTGAGTTACTTGCAGCGGGATGCGGCGTTGGCCGATCGCCACATGGTTCGCCTGCGGTCGAATTGCCGGCAGCGGCAGGACCGTACGGTCGTGGACGCGGCATACCTCTTCGCCGGCAAGAACCGCTATCGCACCGACCTGTACCGACAGTTGCTAGAGGGCGGGGAGATCAGTAGTCACCTGCGCGTGGTGTACTGGCAAACGCCGGACGAGTTGTATCAGCTCATCGAGGAGAGGATGGACTCGCTACTGAAGCTGCCACCGTCGCCGAGCGGCGAGGCGCGCGAGGAGTCGCTCAACCTCTTTTTCAACCTCTACGACAACGGGTTTGTGAAGGGATACCGTCAGGAGAAGGTAGAAAATGAACTGGCCGTGGACGCACTCCAGCTCCTGTCACCGTACCGGGCCGGCTACGCGGGGGCCATGGGCCTCAACGAGGCGGTTCGCGAGCGCTACCGCGCCATCAGCTACGTGAGGAACGAGAAGAACAGTGGCTTCGCGCACTCGGACAAGATCATTCGGACGGCGAACTTCTACAAGTGGGTGAGGGGGAAGGATGGAAAGTGGAGCAAGGACCTCGTACTGTCCAACGGCTCCATCGGCGTGCTGAACCGAAAGAAGGAGGGGTGGCGGGCGTTCTTCAGCGAGTCGCCGTACGCGTTCGACTGGTCTGCCTTTCAGGAGGAGGATTTCGAGGCGGCCTACGCCATCAGTGTCCACAAGGTGCAGGGGAGCGAGTTCGGCGAGGTGTTCGTTGTCATTCCCGAGCGGCGAGGACTGCTCTCGCGGGAACTCGTCTACACCGCCATGACGCGGTCCACGGGAGCGCTCACGCTCTTCGTCCAACGCACGCCCAGGGAGAACCCACTGGAGGTCGCCCGGTCACGGTCGGAGTTGCTACGACGCAATAGCTCGCTGCTGACCACGCCGGTGGATGGGCGGCGGGCGTTCGAGCCAGAACCGGGCGTCTGGGTTAAGTCGAAGGTAGAGTACGTGATCTACGAGGCGCTGCGTCAGGCGAGGGAGGCCGGCCGGTTGTCCTTCTCGTACGAGAAGCCGCCTCTCGTGCTCCCCTTCGGGGGCCAAAACGTTGAGATCCACCCCGACTTCACGGTCCTGGTCGGCAGCCGCATGTACTACTGGGAACACCTGGGCATGCTCGATCGCGACGACTATGCACACGACTGGGAGCAGCGGCGGAAGGCGTACGAAGCGAAGGGCCTAAGGGACACCCTCCTTACGAGCGACGACACCAGTGGCATCCGTGCCGAGCGGGTGGCGCGGATCATCGACGACATGGTGAACGGGACGCTGGCGGACACGCCGGACGAGCCGTTTTCGGGGCACCACTACGTCCTGTAGTTCTCAACTCCGTGCGGCAACAGTTTCACGCCAGTGACCATCGCCAATGCCTTGCTGGCGGCGCACAAGCGGGGCGTCAAGGTGGAGGTCATCCTCGACAAGTTATGGGCGATGGCGTGCTTGGGGTCGATATGCACGGGGAGGGCCCAGGTCAATCCTGTTCCAGCTTCGACAGCCGGCGCAGGGCCTCGAACTTGTCGTTCTCCCAGAGCCGGGCCTTCCGCACCGCGTCGGTCAGGACAGAAATATTGCGATCGTACGTCGCTCGGTCCACGGGAAACGGCGTGCCGTCCTTACCGCCGTGGGCATGCGAATAGTCGGCCCAGCGGCGAGGATCAGCTCCATGGTCTGATTTCTCCACTCCGCCCTCCAACGCCACGCTCCGGCGTTGCGTAGGGTCACGGTGAGAGGGCGGGGCCTGAAAAATGATTTCGGACAGCAGGGATAGGCTGCGGATGGTAGCCGGTCCGACGCCCGGCAGGCCCAAGAGGGTCTCGAAATCCTGGGGATGCTGCTCGTGGGCGTAGGTGATGATGCTCTTGAGCCGCTTCTCGTTGACGTCCAGGCTCAATACGGGGTGCCGGGCCGGGGCGAACAACGTCGGCCCCTCGGTCAGCCGCTCGATCTCTCCCAACAGCCAGCCGGACGGCTCCCGGACCAACGCGGCGCTAGCCTGGCGGTTCGCGTCGGCCTCTTCTGCGACCATGTTCAGGAGCATCAGTTGACGCTCCGCACCCGGTCCCTGGCTGGCGGTCGTGTCGGCCGGGCGATCGGCCAGGTCTTCCACGGCGGCGTGGGGCTCGCAGACGAAGTCCTCGACGCTCTCGGCCAGCCAGTGGTAGCGCCTGGCCCAGCCGCTTTTCTCGTCCATGCCCTGCTGGACCACGCACCACTGCCCTTCGGGCGTGAAGAAGAAGCTGTGGTGGTAGATGCCGAACCCGTCCTGCACAGCGGCCGAATCGACCTTTGCGCTCATCCGCGAGGCGTAGATCAGTCGCTCCCCCATTGTAATGGCGTGGCGATCGGCGGCGTCGGCGATCTCGTCGGGCGTCTTGCGGCTGGTGGCACCCTTGCCGCCGGCCACCAGGATGCCCAGATCCTTGCCGAAGGTCTTGGCTGCCTCCTTCAGCGCCCCGCAGGTAACCGTGGTCACGCCGCTACTGTGCCAGTCGAAGCCCAGCACGCAGCCGAATGCCTGGAACCACCACGGGTCCGACAGCCGGCGGAGCATCTCGGCCGGGCCGAACTCCTCGACGATGGCCATCGTCACCGCACCAGCCAGCTTGGTCATCCGCTTGAAGAGCCAGGGCGGGGCCTTGCCGGTGTGCAGCGGTAACTGGGCGAGACGGCGTTTCATAGGGGCACTATAGGCCGGCGGTGGGCCCCAAGGCAAGGCCGGCCGCGGGCTGGACCACCGGGACCGGCGAACCCTACCCTGCTGGCAAACTGGCTTCCCTGGACGTATCCTGAGGGCATAGTTGTCTCGACGTACAGGTAACACCAGGATTCTGGCCGGGCGGCCGGCCATGGAGGGAAAAATGAAGCTGACGCGGAATTTGTTGATTGGGCTAGCGGCGATGCTGGCATGGGTGGAGATTGCGTAGTTAAATAGAGAGTGCAACGAGCACGAAATTTCGCGGGAGGGTTGCTTATGGCACGATTTGACTTCATCAAGGCTTTCTACAAGGCAAAGCACAACCGCGACACGTTCGTTGCCGACCTCGACTCCCTGCTCGCCTCCGATCCACGAACGATCCAGGTAACCTCGGTGCCGTTTGGCACGGAACTCAAGCCGGCAATCGCGTTCCCTGCCGTCCCCGGGAAGTCGCGGAAGGTTCGTTTACTGGAGACTTTTGACGGCGCCCAGCTTTACGAACTGCGTTACTCATTTCTGGTGGGAACCACAAAGCAAACGGAAAAGGGGCGGTTCCTGATCTATGATCACCCCGACTATCCGAACGTATTTGTCGCCGCAACGATCGAAGATAGCCATTTCGTGCAGAAGGGGCTGCTGCCGTTCCTGCGCCGCCAGTTTCCTCGCGTGGTAACCGGCTTCGTTCCGCATGAGCGGCTGAAGCGAATGTTGACAGGATTCCGGACGGATCACGGCTTCGACGAATTGATTATCACGCGGGCGTCACAACGTATTCGGTTGCCGGAAGAAGGTGTGCATCGCCGCGTCATGCCGGTTACGACCTGGCCGGACATGGCGCTGGATGAAGCCATCGACTGGCTCATTCAGCACAATGGATGGTTTCAGTCCGTACAGTTTAATGCAAAGCGGGATCGCCATACCGCGACTCACGTTTCGGTAACGCGGGAGGGCGTGATTCGATGTGACTACCTGTACGAGCAGGTGTTCCGGTCATTTGTACTTCCAGTCTGCAAGATCCACCACGAGAATTTCAACCTATTCTCCCAGCGAGGGCGACGAGACAACGCCAGCCTAGCCGCCCGGCCCCTGGCAATCACCTTTGACGAGGGACAGTTCGACGATGTCTCTGAGAATCAGAAGTTCATCCGCGCGCTACGACAAATGCGGGCGGCCTCGATTTCGGTCTTACACGGTAATCCCTACATCCACGTCAGCGCCATCGATTATCTTGACGGCAGCGCCTTTGACCTGTGGGTGCTGGACTCGCGGGAATTGGTGTTGGTTCCCCAGATGTACGCATCGGTAGGAGCCATCAAGCGGTTAGTGAATCATGTCTTCGACACCTACGCCGAGGGGGAAGTCAAGGAACACTCGCTGGGGATGTTATGACGGACAACGAACTTCGGAATGTAATTGACGACTACTCGACCTCGATCCACGCGATCGTGGGCTTTGCCAACTTCTACCTATGGGACCCGAAGACCAAGGCCGACCAGCCCAATGTTGTCGTGTTTCAAGGAAGACGCCTTTGTCGACCGCCAGTTTCGCCGGAAGGCGCGGCAAGTGGCCAAGAGGGCTACGTCACCCCGGATCTCGGTGTACTCCTACCAGATCACACGGGCGTGCTTGCGGAGGTCAAGCTCTCGTTTCCCAAAGATCAGTCCCACTGGATGGATGATTTCGAGCAAGTGATGGCTTACGACGCGGATCTCAAGGGCTGGCCATCCGACGATGGACAAGTCACGCAACATGATGTGGTGCTGATTACTGAGCAGGGGCGCGCGGTTCAAGTGCGCAAGTTCTACGAGAGTCACGCGGGCGAGAAGATCAGTTTCGTTCGGCCCTTCGCCATTGTCGCGATTAACCGCTCTGACAATCGTCAGCCATACTACTTCTTCCAGCGCGTCCATGGCAAGCTCACACACAGCACCCTCGACGCCAGCTTGGAGGATGGCGTCAAGGTTCCGATGAAGGTGTTGTTGGAGAAGTATTCTACTGTGAAACTCTACGATGCCGTGCCGCCAGTGCCGTACATGATGGAGCTGATCTGGACTCATGTCGTCGTTGAGGCGGTACGACAAGAACCGAAGTTCGCGAAGCTGCACAAGCGACACAAACTACCTGTGGTTCTGGAAGTGGCAGGTATCGTCGATAAGTTACGGGAAGGGTTCTCGTTCCGGTCACTCGATGTCCACGCGACGGACGGCAGCCCTTCGCTCCCCAAAAAACTGTGGGTCACCGATGCCCTCGAACAGTATGTGTCCATCAAGCAAGCCGAGTGGATCGACGCGAAGAAAGAGCAGGTTCGCGTCTTCTTTCAACGGATCGATGATCCGTTGAGTTACTTCATAGCCGGGTATTGCCGATCCTTAGAGGATGAGAAGAAAGGTCCAGCGGAACAACAACAGGCGTTGCCGTTCCCGGATGATTAGGATTACGGTGGAGAACGGCGACAGGTCCCAAGAGAACATCCGAAAAAGGAAAATAGGCAATGGCCAACATTTACGAAGAGAGAACCGAAGGGCTGTACCAGTTGCTCGACCGCGCCGGGCCGACGATGGCGCCACCGTGCTGATCCCGGACCTCCAGAGACCCTACGTGTGGACGCCCAACCAGGTCTCGCTCCTCGTTGACTCGCTCATCCGCGGCTGGCCGTTCGGCACCCTGTTGATGTGGAAGGTCGGCCAGGGTGATCTGCAAAACATCCCGCACCGGCAGTTCTGCGCGTCGTCGAGCGTCCCGATGATAGCAACGGCAGTACGGTAACTCGGAAAGACCCGCCGGCGTCGTATCACATGGTCTTGGACGGACAGCAGCGGGTCCAGAGCTTGCTGCTGGCCCTTGGGGGAGATGCCTGGGGCTTCAAGCTGGAAGACCGTGACTGGGCGTGGGAGCTTCAGGATCGTCGTCCGCGAGGACGACAGGGCAAGGACCGGCACTGGTCCAAGGCCAGCCTCTGCTTTGATCTGGACCGTTTCCTGACCGAGTACGCCGCGGACAACAATCTGCTGACCGTCGATTTCCGCAACGTCTTGCAGTGGGCGATCACTGACCCTGTGGGCGGGCAATCGAAGTGGCCGAAGCCCACCAGCTACGAAGAGCCGTTGCAACGCGCTTTCTCTCAGGAAAACAAGGGGCGCTTCATCCGCCTCAGCCGGCTCTGGGCGGAGGCAAAGCCCAACCCGAACATCAAGGAAGCCCAGTTCCGCGAGAACCTGAAGGAACTATTCACGGCCGAGGGCGTCCCAGGAGAGAAGGCGGAGAAGCTGCTGGTGCCGATGGGCGAGCTGATGACGACGCTGCGGGACGTAAAGCTGAGCAAGGTCACGTACCTGGAACTCCTAGCGTTCGACAAGCACATCTGGACCGAGGACGCCTACAACGATGCGATCGTCAACATCTTCACCCGGCTGAATACCGCGGGCCGCACCCTCACCCGCGAGGAGATCACGCTTGCTTGGTTGAAGGTCGGCTGGGAACCGGATGCAACGGGTGGCAGAACGGCTGGCACCTGTTTTCTGGAGTTGCTTGCAGAGCTGGCTGACCGGGGCCTGAACATCGAAATGGACAGCCTCGTCAGCGCCGTGACGTTCATCTGGTCGGTGTGCTGCAATGGGGGCCAGTTGTTGGCGAATCGCGACCTGCTCCGCGGCGCCACCATCCGCCCCATGGCGTCCGACCTGGCGAAGCGGTGGAATGACATCCGGCGAGCCTTGTTGATTGGCCTTGATGCGGTCAACGGGCGCGGGCTTGATTACGGATCGGGCGGCCAATATTCGTCGTTGAACGCCCTGGCCGTGGTCTGGGCTTGGCTGTACTTGGCGTTTCAATGGGAATCGGCGCACGGCATGACGGTCACGCAGCGGGACGATTTCCATAAAAAGTGCCTCGCCACCCTGGACTCGATCCTCGATCGCTGGCTCATCTGCTCGCAGTGGGCCGGGCGTTGGGCCGGATCGTCCAGCACCGTCATTGCCGGCTATGCCAAGGCATTACATGAGGACTTCCTGGCCTGCAACGCACTGGGTACGCTGGAGGAAGTCCATCAAGTCCTCTGCAACCGCTTCCAAGGCTTGGTCAAGGAACTTGACACCGATGCCACCAACTTCGTGACCACCTTGTCGGCTGGCAGCCGCGAGCGGGTCTCGGCGTACCGAACCGCACTGTGGATCTGGCACCGCCTAGACTCCACGCGCTGGGAGATGTCGTCCATTCCGTTGCGGGTGGGCAGGAGCAAGCCCAGCCTGGATGTAGACCATGCGGTGGCGTATGCCCTCTGGGATAAGAAACTCGTGGCCGCTCTGCCCCAGGGAATTGACGATCGCAACGAGGCAATCCTGTTGGTCAACCTGCTCGGAAACTGCTCCCTGCTCGAAAAAACCTTCAATATCTCGAAGAGCGATAAGACCCTTCGATCGTTCATGGAGCAGGTCCATGAGATAAAGGAAGGCAAGGTGACACTGTCGTCCTGGGGGCAAGCCCTGGGCTTGACGGAACGTCATGCTCGATGCCGCAACCGCCGATACCGACGCGATTGTGCTGGCGATGCAAGAGCGGGACAAGACGATACGCGCGGAGTTGATTGAGTTCGTGAAAGGACTGAAGATCCGCGCGGACTCGCCTGGGGCGAAAGACTATCCGGCGCCCGTCGAGCAGAAGCAACAAGCGAAGCTCCAGGAAAAGCAAATAGCAGAGCTTTTGAAGTTGAACGATGAGATCAGGACGCTAAAGTTGTGGGAGGCTATCGCCGCTCAGTTCGATGTGTCGGACCTTGGAATCACGAAGCAGCCGCGCCCGATGACGACCTACATGCAGTTGAGCGTAGGCTACGCGTACTTCCATTACGAATGGCTCCATCGGTTACATGACCCGATTCTTCGCGTGGCCATCCACTCGGAGGCAAGCGACCGCGCAGTCAACGAACGACGCTTGCAGCAGGTCAGCGAACATCGCAACGAGATCGTGCAGGGCATAAACTATCCATTCGTGACCGAAATCCCGCGCAAATGGGCCACCGCGGAGTTCCGCATGCCCTACGACGACACCATGCCGCTGGAGTCGGTCGCGGCAGAAGCATCACGGGTCATGCGTCTGCTCATCGAGCGGACTTGGCCGTTCATGGAACCTATCCTCAAGAACGAGAAAACTCAACAGCCACCGCCGAGCGAGTGATATAGCAATTGACGAACCGTCCGCCGGAGTTAGTCCTGGGTCTCGACAACGAGGGCTTTGGCTGGCCGGTCGCAGTATATTTTCGGAAATCACTCTGCCAGGAGTTGGCCAGCCTTGGCGTGGTTGATGTCTCCATGCTCACTCGCCGGTGCTCAGAGTCTTCGATTCCACGATCTTCTGAAATTCGGCCAGGATTCCTCCGCAGTGCTGTGACAGGTAGCGGACGACCCTCGCGTTCTCCAAGAGCTTCTTGAGATAGCCCACGACCAGGACCAGGTTCAGCACGTTTCGGCCGTGGGAGTTCTCGACCGATCGGAGATCCTGGCCCAGGTTCTCCATTTCCCGTTCCATCCGCGACATGTCTTCAAGACTGAGGCCCCGGACTTCTTTGGGCTTGTCGGGCTCCAACAACTGTTCCTGGGGCGTGGCGGCAAGAAGGCACTGGGCATAACCCGCCGAGAAAGTGTTGGCCGCGACCATGAGTTCGGCCATCTCGATCTGCCGCATGGGCTTGACCTTCCGCATCTCGCGGAAGGCCCCGGTGGACGCCCGCTTCTCCTTGAGTAGTTGCACGGCCTCCGGGCAGATGCCCTCCAAGAGATCACGTTTTCGCCGGATGGAAGCGATGTCCAGAGAAAGCGCCTTGGCGATCCGCTCTTCGGAAAGCCCTTGCCGGATGGCCTCCATAATCATAAAGTGCTCCTGGATCGCGGAGAGCGGATTGACCTTGTGACCATAGGTAAAGGATTCGTTATCCGCCGCCACGAGGCAGTGGACCGTCTCTTGCCCCATTTCCTTCAGGATGGCCAAGCGAACGTGCCCGTCCAGCAGGATGTACTGCGTGCCACCGTTGGCTTGGGGGTAGACCATCAGTGGCTCGACTATTCCGACCTCCCGGATGGAGGCGGCGATACGGCGATATTTCTCGGTTTTTGTCATGCCTGGGCTGAGTTTCTTCACTGGCAGGATACTGTTGACGGGCAGTGAAAGGATCTTCGGATCGCACGCAAAGCGGATACGGTTGTTCATGGTCAACAGGCTTCTCCGTGGATCTGGGCCGCAAGGTACTGGGGCAGGGAGTCGAGAGCCTCGGCTCGCAACAACGTGGTGAAGTTACCGTCCTCGAAAAGTTGTTTCATGGCCGACACGGTGAAGACCAGCTTGGTCTCGCAGAGTTTCGCCTTCTGAACGATCGCCTTCTGGCGGTTGGTCTCGTCACGGTACACTTTGAGAAGCTGTTCGGACGAGACCTCCCCGTTGGAACGACTACGAACTCCGCGATGCAGCTCTTTTCCCCGGCTGCGGCGTTCTTCCACGAGACGCCGTACCGTTAGCAGCGCCTTGCCTCGAAGCTCTTTCTTCTCATAGGCTTCCGCCAAGGCCCGTTGGACTCCTGCATCGTTGGCACCGGCAATCGTGACGGCGACACTGATGGGTATTTGCCCTTTCTCCACTGCCCCGAGCAACCGTTCCTCGCCCTTCGCCAGGAGCTTCAGGAACCCGTTGACGTAGGAGACCACCAGCCCGGTCTTGCCAGCGATCTCGGCCGGGGAATCACCGTTTTCCTTCATTTTGCCAATCTCCTTGACGTGTTCCATCGTAGTTCGGTTACGGCGAGCAAGGTTTTCGATCAGGCTGATCAACATCAGCTCCTCTCTGGTAGCCTCGATGACGATCGCCGGAATCTCGGTCTGTCCGAGGCTGGCGAAGGCTTCCATCCGGCCTTGCCCGCAGCCGAGCAAGTAGCGTGTCTCGCCGTCGTCGCTGTGGCAGGGCGCCACGATGATCGGCTTCTTCAAGCCGATCTGGGCAATGTTGGCCACGATCTGCCTGAACTTCTTCATGCCCCGCGCGCGGGGATTGGGAACGGTAATCTTGTCGATGGGAATCCACTGCGTTTCGTTTTGCGTTCGTTTCATGCTGGCACCTCGATCTTTCTGCGTTGAGCCATGAGGGTGAAGTGGTTAAGGTTTTCAAATTGGTAGGTGTCCAGGTAGACACCGTTGGTCTCGCACATGAGCAGCTTAGGGGCCGCGATGTCCATGATCGGCAACAGATAGTAGTCGGCCGGTTGCTGGTTGGTCGCGTCCATGCGGACCAGGATTGTGATGTCGGGCACGAGTGTCTGGTCGATCCGTACCATCCACCGTAACAACCCTCCGGCCGTCTGACGGCAGCGGGAAAGCACCATCGACGCCGTGTACTCGCCGTTGATCACCAGCAGGTCCGTCGCGGCATCACGGCTTACCTGGGCACCGACGCCGCCAAGTTGCCGCACCATATCATCCAGGAACTGGGGATGGAGCTGTCCGAGCGTGCGGTTGACTTCCAGGAAGCCATAGTCCCGGTCCGGCCGGTAGCCAGCGAGTTGGTAGGCCCGCAGAAGGCTTCCGAACCGCGTGCGGTACGCTGTGCTTGCGGGCATGCCCTCGGCCGAGTCGATCAACCCGCTGGACAACAGCGAGTGCTTGGCCAGCAGGCCGCGGAGCCGTTCGAGCATCTCGTCGTCCGTCAGCCGCCGAGCACGGGCCAGGACGATGCCTTGGGCCGTGTAGAAATCTTCGGGGCTGATGATCGGATCGAACGCCGATTCCCGTCGTACCCACATGTCGGACGTGTTGACCACCCGCTTCTTCTTCAGCTTGAACGATCTGCGGTTGTAGACGTTGTTGCCGATGTACTTCTCGTTGGTCAGAACCTGCCGCACGGTTCCACGGGTCCAGGGACGACCGAGATCGGTCAACGTGCCCTGGGCGTTGAGGATCTCGGCGATCTCCCGTTCGGAGCGGTTCTCGCGGATGAACATCTGGTAGATCCACTGGATCACACGGACTTCTTCCTCCGGGCCCCTGACCAGGATGACCCGGTCGGTTTGCAGGCTCTTCTTCTCGCCCCTAGCCAAGAGGCCCTTCTCCTTGTGCGTGTGGTCGATCAGCATCCGCCGTAGCCCGAACCCCGCTGGCCCACCCTGGCGGTAGCCCAACTCGATGAGCTTGCACTGGCCCTTGAACACCTTCGAGGACAGCTCCCGGCTGTACTCGGCCGCCATCACCCGCTTGACGCTCTTGATGATGGTAGCCGCGGGGCCGCCGTCGTTCTCGAACTGCTCGGCACAGTAATGGACGTCGATCCCGGCCCGCTTGCATAGGTACTCGTAGTAGGCGCTCTCGTCGGTGTCCTGGAACCGGCCCCAGCGGCTCACGTCGTAGACCAGGATGGCCTCGTAGTTGGCGCTGCCCTCCTGTACATCGTCGATCATGCCTCTTAGCGAAGCTCGGCCTTCCATCTTGAGACCGCTCTTGCCGTCGTCGGCATAGGTGCGGACAATCTCGTAGCCGCGCTTGGCTGCATACTCGCGGAGCACGTCGGCCTGGTTCTCTGTGGAATACTGCTGGTGCTCGGTAGACATGCGGACGTACTGTGCCGCACGTATGAGCTTGGGGGCCGGTTCGGCACCCTCGGGATTCTGGTCGTGGTTCTCCATGATGCGTCATAGCTCTGTTGCGTGAAGTGGTGGTGCCTGGACCGGAAACGATCTCGCAGTCCCGGCCGGGCGAGGTCGTGGACCTGTTTGCCCGACCGGTTCTGCAAAGTTGTCGTTGCCGAAGCGTTGCTCTCTATATTGTGGAACATCGCTGTGGCACACCTGTGGCACTTCTGTGGCAGCCCTACCACCGCTCATTGAGCTTGAGGGCATAGTGGCGGGGTGTGCTGCCGTCGATCGCGTCGGCTACGTCCTCCATCCCAGCCGCGTTGAGCTTCCGTCTGAGGATCTTGACTGCACTCCGCACGGCCTCGTCGGAAGTTTCGCGATCCCACAACTCCTCCAAGTCCAAGAGCGCTTCGTAGGAAATGAAGTGGTTGGGGCGGCGAGCCAGTCGCTCCAGAAGCCTGAACGACACGGTGTTGCCAAGATGGCAAGAGCGGTTAGCCCAACGGACACTGAAGGTCGCTCCGTCGATAATCGAAGGCCGAGTCGAACCGTTCCCGGATGGTGTACCTGGGCGGTCAGGAGCGGCCAGTGACTGCGGAAATGCAGTCACGACTCCAGGGACGAGACCCTCGACGAGGCCGGGTGCGACCTCTTCGATCAGCAGGATCGCTTGTCGCAGGCAGGCCGCAGCTCGGGCCAATCGTTCAGCGGTGGAAGTGGTGTGATTGAAAATAGGCATGGTATCTGACCTTTGCGCCTGGGGCGCGATGGAGAGAAACAGCCATACCCAAGAGAACGCCACATACCGTCGACGAACAAGGGGGAGGGATGGATCTGTCGGGGTAGGAATGTCGAACGGAGTGGCTGCCGGGGACACCCGCCACCTTGGACGGCGGCTTGTGCGCCGGTGTTGCTAAAGTATGCCGCGTGGAATCAGGCCGGTTGGGTGCCGATTACAGCAGCGTGGCCGTCGAGGCCGCACGACACAGATCAAAGTCTGCGCTACTGAATCCTCGCACATCACCCACTTCCAGTCCCGGCCGTGCTGCTCCCGGCTTGCATTTTTCGCCCAAATCGCTCTAATCATCTCGATCCCCTTACGGATGGAAAACTCTTTTTTTACCTATCAGCTCACACGGAGGAATAAAACCATGGCCAAAGCAGCCGTCCCCACGAAGCCCCTGACCAAGACCGAACTTCTTGCCAACATCGCTGCCGCCACCGAACTGCCCAAGACGCAGGTCGCCGCCGTGCTGGATGCCCTGGGTGTAGAAATTCAGAAGAGCCTCGGCAACAAGGGCGCTGGTGCCGTTACGATCCCCGGCCTCGTGAAGATCGAGAAGAAGAAGGTCCCGGCCCGGAAGGCCGAGAAGGGCGTGCCCAACCCGTTCAAGCCCGGCGAGCTAATGGACCGCCCGGCCAAGCCCGCCTACAACAAGGTCAAGGTGCGGGCGTTGAAGCTGCTCAAGGACATGGCGAAGTAGCCCCGGAGCTGATCTGTCGCTTCGCCCGCAGGCATGCAAGAGCCCCCGATCCAGCCGATCTGAACCGGGGGCGTTCTCGTTGAACTCGACCTTCTCGGCCTCGGCCACGAGCCAGCTTCGGGCTGGCAGTCGGTCGCGGAAGTTGCCACGTCTCCTGGTATCACCGCAAGAGCCGCACCATGACAAAAAAGAACATCGTTCGTCGCATCGCCGACGAACTGGACCGCACCGAGCTGGAAACGAGGCTGATCGTTCAGAAGACGCTCGACGCGATCATCAACGTCCTGGCCGAGGAAGGCCGTGTCGAACTCCGCAACTTTGGCGTCTTCACGGTGAAGAAGCGGAAACCCAGGCAGGCCCGCAACCCAAGGACCGGCGAGAAGGTCATGGTCGGCGAACGGTTTACGGTTACGTTCAAGCCTGGCCGCGTGGTAGAGGAGCGGGTGGCGATCGAACACCGTGACCGAATTGTGTCGGCCGAAGGATCGGTTACGAGCGAGTGAAGCCTACGCAGACCCGCCTGGCCTTGGTCGAGCCGTTCGGGGCAGACCCGTGACAAGGCGGTCGAGCCGATGCGATTATCCTGGTCTCTTCACAGCAGCATAGCGGCCACCACGACAACGATCATCACCGCTCCCAACAGCATCTTGCCCAGCGTGCCCGCCAGCCGCCCCCAGAAGGCAGCCTTGCCGATTCGCCAGCTCGTGACCAGCCTCTGTCCCACCGAAATCTCACCGAGGATCGCGCCTGCCATCGCTCCAAGTCCGGCAAAGAACACGGCGGCGACGACAGACCCGATCAGCGGGATGGGCACGCCGACCAAGACCCCCAGGATGCCGCCAACGATAGAACCCACCAGTGCCATCACGGCACTTCGCCTGCTGCCACCTGTCTTGCTCACGCCCATCGCGCTCGCCACAAGCTCGGCGACCTCACCCAAGGCGGCCAAGACTAGAATCGCCACGACCGTTCTCCAGCCGAGCGCGGCTGGTGATTGGACTGGTAAGAGGTAGGCGTAGATGGATGTGGCCACGACCATCAGCCAGTTGCCTGGCAGGCCCAGCAGGGTCAGCAACCAACATCCCAGCAGGATGATGATTAGGAGCAGGGCGAAGACGACGGCCATGGTAAATTCTTACGCCCTTCACATGCACGCGGCAAACTCTTCGTGAGGCAAGACCCCCTATCTTAACACAACGATCAGGGGACGACACTGGGGCGACAGACATCGTACTACCCTCTCGGTCCAGGCCTCGCTTGCGCTTCTTATCGCACGCCTGGCGGCCACGGCGGGCAGAAGCGGCCGGAGGACCGATTCCGTCACCGAGGGGCCTCAGCGACGTTTCTGGGGGCCGTAGCGGGCTGGGGTTTCGGCGAGCAGGCGAAGAACCACGGCGAGAACGCCACAAGATTCAAAAACCGGATTTTACGACTTGCCGGTTACGTTGCAGCCGCGGCGGTCGCCAACGCGGCAGGGACGAGGAGAGACAGGACCATCTTCCAGCCGCGCGTGGCAAGCGATTGGGCGGGCACCAGGTGGGCTACGCAGCCCATTTCCTCAGCACCCCCGGTGGTTGCGTTTGGGGATCGGTAGCGCTACCATGATGTGAACAGGGATGCTTGCACCCCTCAAGTGGACACTGAAATAGCAGGAGATATAGACCATGTACCACGCAGTTCTACTTGCGCTGACTGTGGTGATCGGAGCCGATGGCGCCGCCGCCCAGTACCGCGACGGACGCCCAGCGACCAAGCTCCGTCTGGATGTCGTCGATCACGGCGTCGTGCTCCGGCACGGAGACGGCCCCGGCCAGTGCGACATCCACGGAGCCCGAGACGTATGGGTCTACGAGGCCGAGGGGACCTACTACATGCACTACGACGCGGCTGGACCCAAGGGCTGGCTGGCGGCACTGGCTACGAGCAAGGACTTGATCCACTGGCAGAAGAAGGGTTCGGTCTTGGAGCTGGGCAAGGCTGGGGAGAACGACTCGGCCTCGGCCTCTTATGGCACAACCTTCTACGATGGTCGGACCTGGCACATGTTCTACCTGGGCACGCCCCATACTTCGCCAGCACCGGACTTGGTGCCCGCTTTCCCCTATCTGACCATGAAAGCCAGGAGCGATGGGCCTGCCGGTCCGTGGACGAAGCAGAAGGACGTAACCCCGTTCCAGGCGAAGCCGGGCACGTACTACTCCGTGACCGCCAGCCCCGGCCAGATCATCAAGCAGGGCGACGAGTACCGCATGTTCTTCAGCGCCGCGGTCGATCATCCGACCCGCCGTACCCTGAGCATCGCACGCACGAAGAACCTGGACGGTCCTTGGACGCCTGATCCCGAGCCGATCTTGCCCGCGGCCGAGCAGGTGGAGAACTCTTCGCTCTACTTCGAGGCCGCAAACAAGACCTGGTTCCTGTTCACCAACCACGTCGGGATCGACCGCTTCGAGTACACTGACGCGGTGTGGGTCTACTGGAGCAAGGACTTGGACCGTTGGGACCCGGACCACAAGGCCGTGGTCTTGAACCGCAGCAACTGCTCTTGGTCCAAGCACATCGTCGGGTTGCCCTCTGTAGTCCGCTTTGGCGACCGGCTGGCTTTGTTCTACGATGGCAACGCGGAGGCCAAGATGCCCCGTGGCGTCAAGAGCCACATGGACCGGGACATCGGCCTAGCCTGGTTGCGGCTTCCGCTTGCCCCACCCGTACCGGACAGGTGAATACTATGGCATCCATCGCTGAGTCACTCAACGGCAAGATCGCCCTGGTCACTGGCGGTAGTCGGGGTATCGGTAGGGCCGCTGCCCGAGCCCTGGCGAAACTCGGTGCCAGCGTAGCAGTGAACTACAAGACCCACGCCCAGGATGCCAACGTGCTGTGCTCCGAAATCAACGGCGCGGGCGGCCGGACCCTGGCTGTCCAGGCCGATGTCTCGATCGCTGCCGACGTGCATCACATGCTCCAGCAGGTCGAGCAGCAACTCGGTACGGTCGCCATCCTCGTGAACAACGCGGGCATCTCCCGACTGCAACCCTTCGACCAGATCACCGAACAGGACTGGGACGAGGTACTGGCCGTCAACCTGAAGTCCATGTTCCTGGTCACGCAGGCGGCGTTGCCGGGAATGCGGGCGGCGAAGTGGGGACGGATCATCAATCTTTCGTCGGTCGCTGCACAGACCGGGGGCGTGATCGGCCCGCACTATGCAGCGTCGAAAGCGGGTATCCATGGCCTGACACACTCCTACGCCGCCCTGCTGGCCAAGGAGGGCATCACGGTCAACGCCATCGCCCCGGCCTTGATCGAGACGGAGATGATGCGAGACAACCCGCGGGCGAGGCCGGAGCTGATCCCGGTGGGCAGGTTCGGCGCGGTGGACGAGGTGGCCGACGTCGTTGTTATGTTGGCCACGAACGGCTACATCACCGGCCAAACGATCAACGTCAACGGCGGCTGGTACATGAGTTGATCCTCAACACGAAGGAGTTGTCATGCGTAAACCAGTGCAATTGGACCTGTGCGATAACGGATGGAAACAGGCACTTTGCCTTGTTCTTATCACTCTTGCCGTAGACCACGGGCGGGCTGATGCCGCCGAGGGGGCACACAAGTTCCTGAAACGCCCCGAAGCCTGGTTCGCAGGCGAGCAGGCCCGTCAGGTCGCCGACAACATCCTCTCGTACCAGTCCGATCTGGGTGGCTGGCCGAAGAACGTGGATACCACCTCCGCAAAGTTCACGGGGGACCGGCAAACGCTCAAACCCACGTTCGACAACGGTGCGACCACCGACGAATTGCGGTTCCTGGCCCGAAGGTACGCCGCCACCAAGGATGAGCGTTGCCGCCAGGCAGTCCAGCGCGGACTGGATTACATCCTCAAGGCCCAGTATCCCTCGGGCGGCTGGCCGCAGTTCTACCCGCCAAGCAAAAAGTACCATCGCCACATCACCTTCAACGACGACGCGATGGTGCGGCTGATGCAATTCCTGCGAGAGACCTACACGATGGAGGTCTATGTCTTTCTGCCCTCCGCCAGTCGGGACGCCGCCCGCCATGCCTTCGACCGGGGCATCGAGTGCATCGTCAAGTGCCAGATTCGCGTGAACGGCAAGCCGACCGCCTGGTGCGCCCAGCACGACGCGCAGGATTACCGGCCGCAACCGGGCCGCACCTACGAGCTGATCAGCCTCAGCGGGGCGGAATCGGTGGGGATCGCTCGGCTGCTGATGAGCCTGGACCATCCGAGTCCCGAGGTCGTGCAGGCGGTCGAGGGTGCCGTGGCCTGGTTCGAGGCCGCGAAGCTCAAGGGCATCCGCGTGGTCGTGAAGGACGACGCGAAATCGCCCACCGGCAAAGACAAGGTGGTGGTCAACGACCCCGCCGCCCCGCCCATGTGGGCGCGGTTCTACGAGATCGGCACGAACCAGCCGATCTTCGCCGACCGCGATGGCGTGGCCAAGCACAACTTGGCTGAGATTGGCTACGAACGGCGGAACGGATACGCATGGCTGGGGTACTGGCCTCAAAGGCTCTTGGAGCGGGAGTACCCTGCCTGGAAACAAAAGTGGGCGGGGAAGCCGTGATTCTGCACGTCGATCAAGACGCCTTTTACGCAAGCGTAGAGGAACGGGACCGGCCCGAACTGGTCGGCAAGCCGGTCATCGTGGGCGGCTCGCCGGAGAAACGGGGCGTGGTGTCGGCGGCCAACTACGTCGCCCGTAAGTACGGCGTCCACAGCGCCATGCCCGCTGCCACCGCCAGACGACTCTGTCCGCACGGCATCTACCTACCGCCCCGCATCGACTACTACGCCGAGGTCTCCGGCCAGATCCGCGAAATCTTCGATCGCTTCACGCCCCTCGTGGAACCGCTCTCGCTCGACGAAGCCTTCCTGGACGTCACCGGCAGCGAGAACCTCTTCGGGCCCGCCGTGGAGATCGGGCGGAAGATCAAGCAGGCAATCCGGCAGGAGTTGCGGCTGGTGGCCTCGGTCGGCGTGGCGCCGAACAAGTTCTTGGCCAAGATCGCCAGCGACCTGAAGAAGCCCGACGCCCTGGTCGTCGTGGAGCCGGACAATGTACAAGAGTTTCTCGACCCGCTGCCCGTCGAGCGGCTCTGGGGTGTCGGCAAGCAGAGCAGCAAGGTGTTCCAGGGGCTGGGCATCCGCACGATCGGTCAGCTCCGCCAGTGCCCCCTGGACGTGCTTCGGGCCCGCTTTGGCAGCAGTGGCGAACACCTCTGGGATCTGGCTCATGGTCGTGACGACCGTACCGTGGTGCCCGAGCGGGAGGCGAAGTCGATCTCCAACGAGACCACCTTCGAGCACGACATCGCCGACATGGACGTGCTGCGGGCTTGGCTGGTGGACCTCGTCGAGCAGGTCGGCTGTCGATTGCGGCGTCATGGACTTCGGGGCCGAACCGTGCATCTCAAGGTTCGCTTCGCTGACTTCTCCCTCATCACCCGGTCTCAGACCTTGCCGGAGCCCACGGACATCACCGACGAGTTGTGGCGACTGACCGATGATCTTCTACGCCATCGGCTTCCGGCCGGGCATCTGCCGGTGCGACTGGTGGGCATGGGCGTCAGCGGCCTGGACAACACCGGCCAAGTCCAGGGCCTTCTCTTCGACGGCGAGGACCGGGAGAAGCAGAGCCGGGTGGACGCGGTGGCCGACCAGATCAAGGGGCGGTTCGGGCCTGGGGCTCTGCGGAGGGGTGGCAGCCTTCGGGGCGAGAGCCCCAGGACGCCGTAGCGTCGATTCTGGCGGGCTGACCGATGGGACGGGCCTTCCACGGGGCGTACTGGGAACGGCGCCCAAGCGGTTCCAGCGAGCCTCTACGGCTGCTCATAGTCGGGCGGCGATTCCCCTTTCCAGTAACGCACATGTCGCAGGACACGGGTTCGATTCCGTTTGCCTCCAACCCGCGTCCTGCGACTCCGACAATGCGGCAGCCCATGTCGCCAAACGCAGGTTCGAGTCCACCACGAGATGTCCGTGTCTGATGTGTCTGATTCCGTGTCTGATTTTGGCCCTTTTTCGACGTTTTTGCCGAAATCCGCGATTCGCGTAAGTGCTTTGACAGTAAGCGGTTGGATCAAGTCGGATCGTGCCCGGCTTTGCCCCCGCCGCCTCCATCTGAAAAGGCCAGTTACGATTCGTCGTAACTGGCCTTTATTATTGGACTTATGGAAACAGAGCCAGCCAGAAAAAGCCCCGAAAAGGGCGTCTACGGGCCAAAAAATGGGCGTGGTTCATTTTCATCTGTTTTTGGGTAACAAGTGCGGACTCTCAGCGCGATCCGCAAGGGAGTGATGAAGATCTTGGGCCAAACGGGCCAGTCAATTCCGTGAGAACCGCGTGTAGCCGAGCATTTCCAGCCAGTGGGGATGTGACTGGCCAGTCAGTAGTTCGGCAGGGCTCTTCCCGACTCGCTCGGGCCGCGCGCTGCGCAAAAATCGTCGATGGTTGAGAAAGAATTGGAGCAAGACCAAGTAGTCTGGACCCAAATGCCGTCGGAGAAAAAAGTAGTTTCGTAGCCGACTGTTGAGGTTCTCGATCACGGAACTGGCACGGACCGTATGTTCTGCCAGTTCGGCCACAGCGACGCTGACCGCAAAATAGCGGCATCCCAGCCGCTCTCGTAACGCGGCGTCTCGCGGCCAGCGACGGGGATGGTCCACATCGAGAACCTCATTGTTAAACACCTCCCGCAAGGTGGCAACGGGAAGTTGAAACTGGGTAGCCAGGACCGCCAGGTCCCGATCCAATTGGGCTACGAAGGCCAGCAGATCGTCACCCTGGTTGGTCAAGGCGCTGACGACCGGAGCAATGCGGTGTGGGCAAAGCGGATGACGAGCCCGCAGTTCGGCCACCACAAAGTCGTACAGTTCGCGGCGTGTGGCGTAATCGGCACCGGCCAGCGAGAGAATGTCGCGACGCAGCCAATCGAACAACGTGGCCACGTCCGCGGCCAGATCGATGGCCTGGGCCTTGGTCTGGGTGGCAAGGCGAAGTTGTTCGGCAAAGCTCTCTTTGCTCGGCAGGGGGTGCCGGCGTGGTCGCCGCCGTGTCGTGCGGGCCTTCTGGGCCTTCTGGCTTTTGTGAGCCAGCGTGGCTTCGTGGGCGATGGCCTCGTACGCCCGGTTTTCCAGGAATGTGACCAGCGGTTGCACGAGTTGCAGGGCATGAAAAACATCACCGCGGCAGGGAGTTCCCGGCATGGCCAGGGCTTGTCCGGCTCGCAAACCGCTGCCGGCGTCGGCGATGGTTGCCTCGGGGCGGAAGCCTCGATTCTGAAGTTCCAACATGCGGATGGCCCATGTCTCGGCATCACGTTGTTCTTCCCGGCTCAGCAGATAGCAAAAGCTGGAGCGGACGTTGGCCCCCACCAGCACGGGCCATCCGCTCTGAAAAATCTCGTCATGGGCGCCGATCCGCACGCCAGAAAGATCTTGCTGACGGTTGTAGGCGCGGGCTTGCCCAACCGCCGCTTGCAGGACGTTGTGGACCTTCCCGACCGAGACGGGATAATCCAGCAGATCGCGGCAGAACTCACTGATGCCACGAATGGAGCTGTGGCATATCAACGTCAGCCCCAGGAACGCCTGCTCCAACCATTGCTTGGTCACGGGCAGGTAGAAGAGGACCTTCGTGGCGTCGTCTTGTTCGGGGGCAAATGCCTCTTGGAGGGCCTCCTTCGCTGTGTCAACCTGCTGATAGATGAACTTGCGGCTGACCGCGTGTTCTGTGGCCAGCCCGCGGATACTTTCGGCTCCCGCGAGGGCCTGAAGGGCCAGGTCCTGCCGCTGTCGCGGCTCCATCGCTTTGGCCGCGCAAAAACAATTGGTTCCCGACTGCGGATGAACCGTCGAGGCGTTACAATAACATACCATGTCTGTTTCCTCCGTAAAAACTGGTGGTTGATGCTCTATAAACCAGTTAGGGGGAAACAGACACTTCTTCAATTCCCAATAAGTGGGGCCGATGCTAGCATGACCTTGCCACCCTCGCTCAAACTAGCCAGAAAACTGTTACCTTGATTTGAACCAGGCCAAAAAATGTCTGTTTTCAGGGGGTCGAATGTCTGTTTTCATCCGGTTGGTCGCCTTGACATGCCGATTAGTTGCATATACAACTAAGTGAAACAACAGTGCAGGCGGCGATCCATGAGCGACAAGACTGACCAAGTGATTGATGCGATTTCTTGCCGGTGTATCGGTGCGCGAGTGAGATTGGTGAACCGGGTTATCACCGGCCTTTACGACAATGCCCTTCGCCCGGTGGGAGTCAAGGCAAGCCAGTTCAACATCCTGGTTGTGGCCGGGAAACTCGGTTTGGCTCGCCCTGCGGAGGTCTGTGAAATCCTCCGATTGGACACGTCCACCTTGAGTCGCAACGTAGAACGGATGCGAACGCAGGGGTGGTTGGAAGTCGTTCCGAGCGAAGATGCCCGTACCCAATCGTTTCGTCTCACCACTCAGGGCAAGCGATTGGTGGAGCAGGCAGCCGCAGCCTGGGAAAAAGCCCAGCAGGAAGCCGAGCAACTCTTGGGCAAAGAGGGCATGGCCTTGTTGGGCAAGTTGGCCGGGAAATTGGGAATGCCTATGTCAGAGCGGTAGGCGAGGGCTCGGTTTCCCTTTTTTTGATCCGATAGTTGCATATACAAATAATTGGAGTCCATTATGAAACTGGCCGATCACCCCACCGTGAAATCGTTCCAGGCCAAGGAAACGACGGGAGCTATCGCAGGCGTCTCCGTCCCGCTCGATGCAAACCGTCTTCGCATGTTGTGCCGGGAGGCCGGGGCCGATGACGTGGGGTTGGTCCAGATCGACGCCCCGGCCCTCGATCACGAACGAGAAGAACTCCTGCGGTTTTTTCCAGCCACCAAAACACTCGTCAGCTTTGTATGTCGGATGAACCGGGAGCCAATCCGAAGTCCCGACCGCTCCGTAGCAAACCTAGAGTCTCACGAAACCGGCGACCGGGTGCATGAGATCGGCCATGAGATCGTGGCGGCGATGGAACGGGAAGGAGTGCGGGCGATCAACACGTCAGCGGCTTTCCCGATGGACATGGACAGTCCTTCGGGTAAAGGCTGGTCGGTTTCCCACAAGCCGGTGGCCGTCGCTGCTGGCCTTGGAACGATGGGCCTTCATCGCTGCGTGATTCATCCAAAGTTCGGCAACTACATCTTGCTGGGAACCGTGCTCCTAGCTGCGGAGGTCAGCGACTACGACCGGCCCTTAGACTACAGCCCGTGCTTGGACTGTAAACTGTGCGCGACGGCCTGCCCCACGGGTGCCATTTCCGCTGATGGATATTTCAGTTTCTCGGCCTGCATCACCCACAACTACCGGGAGTTTTCCGGTGGTTTTACGAATTGGGTCGAGCAACTTGCCGACAGCAAGAATGCCTCGGACTATCGGCGTAGAGTCACCGATGCTGAAACGGCTTCCATGTGGCAGAGCCTTGTTCGCGGGGGCATTTACAGGTGCGTCTATTGCTTGGCCGTCTGCCCTGCGGGGGAAGATGTCATCGGTTCCTTCCTCACCGACAAACGAGCCTACCTGGACGCCGTTGTCCGACCGTTACGCAAGAAAGAGGAAACCGTTTACGTGGTTCCCGGCTCGGATGCCGAAGCCCATGTCGTGCGTCGGTTTCCCTGGAAACACGTCAAGCGAGTGGGCAACGGCCTTCGTCCCCGCTCCATTGCAATGTTCCTGAACGCCTTGCTGCTAGTGTTTCAACGAGAGCACTCGGCGGGGTTAGATGCCACCTACCACTTCACCTTTTCCGGTGAAGAGGAATGTCGGGTAACCGTCGTCATTCAAGACAAGACCGTGCAGGTCAGCCAAGGGCATGTCGGGACTGCTGGACTACGAGTAACCGCCGACAGCCGGTGGTGGCTTGGTTTCCTAGCCAAGGACCGCAGCTTGCTATGGGGCTTGTTGCGAGGAAAACTGCGTCTAAAAGGTGCTCCCAAACTCCTAGCGGCATTTGGTAAGTGCTTCCCATCCTGAACACACCAAGATTGATGGCTCACGCTGCCTCCTAGACAGAAAGAACCTGGGTCGGACAACGAAAGCCCGCCCAAGTGAAAAGAGCCGGTGCCCGCTCGCTGGCACCGGCCACCGATTCATGGCGACCGGCCTGTCGGGATCAGGATCACTCGGCCTTCGGAACGCCCGGTTGTTGCGGAATCGAAGTTGGCCCAACCGGCCCCCTGGCCTTCGGCTTTCTCCCAGGCCGACGTTTCCCGAAATAAAACAGGGAGCCATCCGAAGATGCTCCCCTGGAAGCCCTGCAACAGGCTATGAAGGCAGCGAGGTCCGGTGGCTCCCTTTCGGGAGCCTTTCCAGACGCTTGCCTTCAATTGGGAAATGTTGCAGTTTTCCAGGGGCAGCGGCGGGCAAAGGCTAATTTGCTCGTCAGCGATTATTTGTCAAAAAACTAGCTACTTCGGTACGTCTCTCCTTTTGATATTGGGCTGCCAGTAATTCTGTTGGGCAGCCGCACGATTGTTAGAATAAGACTGGGGCCATTCCCCGTCAACTAGGGTGGGTGGGGGCCACCGGCAATCTCTGGCCGGGGAGTGGCTGTCAGGCCGCGCGGATAGTCGGGCTGGGCCGGGGCCATGTGCGGCCGAAAAAAGTGCGGACTTTTGGACTACGGCTGGGCCGACCATCGTCGTGGCAAGAGCGATGAAAATCAGATGCGGGCGGCCGGGCGAGCGGGTTGGGGAGGCCGTCACGAATGGTTAGAGAGGGGGCGTGGTGCTCGGGAACGAGATAAGAGCAACCCGCAATAATCGAGGAAACGTGGAGTGGATAAACTCTGGGGCGATACGCTGGACGGTTGCGAGTGGAAGAAAATCAGGTGGACAACAAATATAATCAGCCACCGAAGAAACAAGGGAGGATTTTAGAGTCAATGTTCCTATGATTTTCTTCATTGCGTTCAAGTCTTATTCAGGCTGGCAATAGTCCCTTTTGCCGAAAAAAGACCGAAGCACAATACGCAGGGACATAGTACGTATGCTTTACCCCATCTTCCAGCAGCGTGATTTCTAAAGTATCGCCGTTGCGGACACATCCAACAAAACGGCCACCAATGGGTGGAATAACAAGAGGGTCGTTCAAGCTGTCATTTGTCTTGTCTCATTTCTGATTCTCTTTCATCGCGGTCAAGTTGGTCATGGTCTGGAAAACCCCTCCGCAACTCGCCAGCCATAGTATAACAAGAATTTGGGATGTAACGGTGCTAATTCGTGGGGGCGTGGTCAGAAAAGCAAGATAGGGTCGTGGGAAGGGCGGTAGGGCCAACCGGCCACCGGCACCATGACCACTGGCCCACCGGCTGTCGCGGAAGACGGGTTCGAGGCTACTAGCCTCCATTTATTTCTGTCGCGGAACAGGGGTTCGATTCGCAAGGGATCGAACCCGTCTCTCGCTACACTCCGTTGGGGGTCAAATGTCTGTTTTCAGAGGCCGAAATGTCTGTTTTTGGCCTGAACCCCTCTTCTGGAAGCGTTAAAATATCGACGCAAAGCGTTATGCCCCATAGCCTTGCGTAATGTGTGCATTTGCCACTTTCGATCCCCGCCGCCTCCACCTCAAAAGGCCACTTGCGATTCGTCGTAAGTGGCCTTTTTTATTGACTTTACGAAAACGCACTTGGCCTCAAAGAGCCTTAAAACCTGCGTCCAGTAGGCAAAAAATGTCTAGTTTCTGGGGGTCCAATGTCTAGTTTCATCCGGTTGTCGCCGGCCATCGGATTTCAGCCGGTTTGGTCGGGTGGCCGATGCAGTTGGCCGGGAGTCGGTGGTCTTGTAACTGAGCCGTTATTCGGGATGAGGTGACGAGGCATGTCGGGACGCGACGCGGCGGTGGTCGAAGCGGAAGGCGCAACAGGAATACCGCTCCAGCGAGAAGGGGCGGGAGTGTCGGCGGGAGCAGAGACGTTGCTGGCGAAAGCGGTGTCGGGAGGAGAGCCAGCATTGCTATCATCGCCTGCCTAAATTGCGGGCTTTATTGCCGCCGCGATCCGTAGTATGATGCTCGCACTGGCGGAATGGATGCTGCCAGAGCCGTCCGAATTGGTGCAGATCACATGATGTGCCGCTGCCCAAACAGACGCCCCGCCGATGCCCGAACATCGGCGGGGCCATTTTCATAGAAGGAGTGAACGATGGAAGAGACCAAGAAACCCATGAACAAGACAGAAATCTTCGCCGCCTTGGCCGAAACCACGGGCCTGACCAAGCAGCAAGTCGGCAGTCTGTTCGATGAACTTTCCAAGCTGATCGGCAAGAACCTGGGCAACGACGGCCCTGGCACTTTCGCCATCCCTGGCCTGCTGCAAATCAAGGTCGTCCGCAAGCCCGCAACCGAAGAACACATGGGCATCAATCCCTTCACCAAGGAAGAAATGGTCATCAAGGCCAAGCCCGCCAAGAACGTCGTCAAGGTCACGGCCCTGAAGGGCCTGAAGGATTTGGTTTAGCAGCTTCGTCGGCGGGAGAAACTTATGGGCGCATTGTCGCAGCGAACCATTGCCAAGGTGAGCGGGCCTGCGTGGGAACAGCTTCGCGGGCAATTCATGCAGATTGCGCGGCTTGCTCTTGGCTGTCTCCCCTGATGCCGACAGCGAGCTGATGACCACCTACGTCAAGTTCACGATCCACACGACTCTCCAAAGCCCCGTCTTTGCTGCGGTCTGGTGCAAGAACAGCAAGCGGTTGATCGTCGGATTGGCCTTGCCCGAGGAATACGAAGCCGAGGGACTCGGCCCTTCGCTGCCAGGGACGATGTACAAGGGCCTCAATAAATACTTCGTCGTGGATCGCGGCGGCGTGGTGCCCAAGGGCCTTGCCGAATGGGCGAAGATCGCCTATCAGAACGCCTTGTCAGCGGAGCCTTTGGCAGGCTTCCAACTTGCCGCAAGAGAAAAACTTCGACGGGCGGGATGATCGCACAAAACAAACCCTCCACGGACATGCAGCCCGTGGAGGGTAAGGTACTGACTCTCATTGTCTTTTATCGGGCTTAGCCTCCCTCATAGAAGAACTTCTGGGCTACAAGACGGCCTTCGCTGAGGGCGAACGTGCAGGCCCGCGTCCCAGGGTGGGGTACAGGCCCACTTCCTTGAGAGCGGCGATCACGACATCTTGGGCTGACAATTCGTTCATGGCGAGACCTGCGTTTTGAATCGGCAGTCCACAAGGTCGCTGATGCCCCCGCCAAATCGCCCTGCCTCAAATTGCCTAGATTCCGCATCTCCTGCCCATTGTGGAGGCCAGCGACAACCAAGGCTGCTTACGGGGATCGAGGCCCCAGGGGAAGTCTCCGTTTGGGGGGAAGAACTCGTTGCATCGGCTAACGGGTAATGACCGTGGCCTGAAATCGCTTAAATGGCCCCGTTGACGCGACGGACTAAATCGAGTGGTGTTCCCGCACGTCTTTTTGCCGCCGAAATATATTGCCCAAGACGCCCCGCTGCTGAGACGATTTGCCGGTCGCGGTGGAAACCGCACTTTCTCACGAATCCTCGGCGTCATTGCATTATCGCGAGCAGTAACCCGTTTGGATTATTGTTGGATGCTCTTGGACATGGTACAATCTGCAGGATGTTCTGAGTTCGTGACGGAGCAATAAGTCGGCGGCAGGGAGGTCTTGCGTTGGCAATAGTTCAAGGACCAATGAAAGGCCAGCACGATGAACGCCTTTTACCCGTGCATTCTTCTTGATGAACTGTATCCCATCATGCCCTCGGCGGTGGAAGAGAATCTGCGGCTCAGCAAGGCCGATTTTGTCCATGCCGTAGAGACGCTGGCAGGGGAGTTGGATAAGCCTCAATTTCTCACCGACGACCTGGAATCCGTCTTCGTGGCCTGCCCCTTTGACACCTGGAAGCAGACCTTTGGGGAGCCACGGAACATCGAAGAGCATCATGCCGTGGCCTGCCACTCTGCCATACAGGCGTGGGAGCAGCCTTGCAGTGATGGCGTGGCCCACTGCGTCGGGTGTTTCGTGGACGATCCCCACGATGGTCAATGCGTCGTTCTGACGCGCGTATGCCTCTTTTGATTCATTATGGGACGGTAAGAGGAGCCTTGTCATGACGATCGCGGTCACATGCCCCACTGGACATCTGCTGCGTCTCAAGGACAAGTATGCAGGACTGTCGGGATTCTGTCCGCATTGCTCTGCCCGAGTCGATGTGCTGAAGTTACGCCTTCTTGTGACCGGCCGCTTCCAGCATCGGCATGAACTCGCGGAAGAACGGCGCGTAGTCGTGCCAGGTCCGCGAAGTAATCAGGTTGCCTTGTCTGACGACCGGTTGGTCGACGTACGTACCGCCGCCCTGCTCCACATCCAGGGCGCACTTGGCCACCGTGGTGCAGGTTTTCCCCTTGATGATGCCCGCGGCGCTGACAATCTCGATGCCGTGGCACGTTACTCCGATCGGTTTGCCGGCTGCGAAGATCTTCCGGGTAATTTGCAGCAGATCCTTATCGTAGCGGAGGTACTCCGGCGCACGGCCCCCGGAAACGAACATTCCGACGTACTCCGCCGGATTCACGTTCCGAAACGCTTCCTCGGCCTTGATGTGATAGCCGGGTCGCTCCTGGGTGATGTCCCAGGGAACGGAACTGTCCGGTGGAACTTCGTGCAGGACGGTGTGGTACAGCCGGGCACGGGGACCAGCCACGACGACCTGGAATCCGGCCTCGGCAATGCGGAGAAAGGCATAGAACGTGTCCATGGTCTCCGTGGCATCACCCAACGGCATGAGGACTTTGCCGGCCGACGCCTGCGGTGCTTCACCCTGAGCCAAGGCGCTGATCGCAGACAATGCCGCCGGTCCGGCGGCCAACAACGCGAACATGTCGCGACGCTTCAGGCGGTTATCGATCATCAGCATTACTCCTGCAGAGTCAAGAGAAAGTAATTGGCTCATCGATGTCGTCTTACCCGACATTTGCCATCCAGATTCCGCTCGGATACGCTCCGAGCACTAGTTTCCCCATGTTAGCAACGTGGTACGTGACTTTCCAGCAGGTGATTCGATTCCCCCGCCTGCTGTTTCTCGACTGGCCATCGCAGCCCGTCGTGTCATCTCGGCAAATCGTCGCCGTTCGGACCCACTCCTTAATTGGGTCTTCCGCAGCGTCCACCCGACTCTGATTCTGCCTGTTCTCCTGATTGAACAGCATGCCCAAACCAAACTCCCTGGAGTAACGTCAGCAACGTCAGAGCAACATCCGAGTCAGACTTTAACTGCTAACTGAGTTAGCAGTTATGGGTGACCCTGATGTGACTGATGTGATGGACCCTGATGTGATGGAGCAAGCCCTGTTGGAAGCCAAAGAGCAAGACTAATCGACGCCCAAGATCGGGTAGCAAGGCATGTGCCACAATCCCCAGTGTAACAACCGCTTGGCGCAACCAATGGGTAAGTGTTCCTCTTGCGGCAGTCCACTTCGCCCTATCAACCCTTGATCGGCAGAGCACGAAGAAATGACCTTTTTTCGCGCAAGTCTCGGCCTGACCCCGCCATGCACGCGTCGGCGGCCCCTGGCACTGCGCCTACGGCGGACCCCATTGCTGCCCCATAAATGCCGCCAAGGACGGCGCAGACGACGAACGCCTTCATCAGCGACCGATTGCCGTGAAGTTGCGTCTGGAATTCGTTTAGGTCGTAGTGGAATTCTTGATCGGCCATTCGCCAGGGGCAGTTCAATCTTGCGTCGGCCACGGCGGGCCTTACAGAACCGGCCGAACCTTTCGTCAGCGTATTTTCCAGGGTCGATGATTGATGCAGGAACGAATTATACCAAGAGGGCTAGGCTCGGCGCTGTGCATGGCGTCGAAGGGAAAGAGCGGCTGGGCCGTCAGGTGCTTGCAGAAGACCAGCAGCGTATGTTCGTCCACGTCGGGGATGGTATCGGCCGTGCCAAGCCCGAAGGCCACCCTGATCCGCTCTTCCTGCGCGTCCACTGTGGTTGGGGCGGGGCCGAGTTTCTTCGGCTGTTCGATGGACAGTGGTTCGCCTGGGTCGGCTTCGAGGTCTTCCTCACCGAGCCACATCCCCGTCCAATCGAAGTCAAATCGTTCGCATTTGTGGCGGTAGACTGCGGGAGCGACTTCCAACGTCTCCTTGCTCCATTGGACGTAGCGTTCGTCATCCTCGGTGTCGAGGACTTTTCCGAGCCATCCTCCAAGTGACGGAGAAGTGCGCAGGAGGCCGGGAAACGCCGAAAAGGCTTCCCCTGTTCGCGACCCCGGCAAAACTCTTTTCGCCGGGAGGAAAGCGGCGAATCCCGCGGGAAAAGCGGGCCCGGCCGGGTTGCGGACGACGGGTTTGCGGAAATCCGCCGGCAGGCGATGCCCCCAAGCGCGAGCTCGAACGTATTATTAGGTGGAGACTTTTGCAGACTTATCCGTTGTATTGAATACTTTTAGATGATTATGACGAATAAGGTCGGGCTGCGCTCCCTTGTTCTTCGAAACTTCGGTACGGCGACGCCGGACAAAATGGCACGAAATACCACCTATTCGGGAAAGAAAGGACGCAAAAAATGCGCGAGAAAGTCCGTTTCGGGCAATCCCGGCAAGAATCCCCCCATCGGCATTACAGATCACGCCGATCGTTTGACGGAAACCTCGAGAGCAGAGAATATGAAACCGGCCAGAAACCAGAGATAGAAGACGCGGGGAGGGCCTGATTTTGGACCACATCGTGTTGGACCGCGGGGAAAGCCGCAAGCGCATTTAACTGCTTGATGGAAAACCACTTACGAACATTTTCGCGGGCCACGAAAGATAATCGGGGCCATCAGACTTTAGCTGTCCAGATAGCTGATCCAGACGGCGGTGCGAAGGTAAATGACAGGAAAATGTACGACAAGAAGATGAAGAACAACCGTCTTATCTTCCTTTCGCACATCTTCCCGTCAACAGCCTTTTTCGATTTCGCGATTCGTGTTCCGAGTTTGCCGCCATGACCCGATTTCATCCAGATGTTTGCCCTCCACGAATCACAGAAAAAAGGAAAGAGAGACCGACCATGCCTTACATCGCCGAAGACCGGGCCACCGCCGTGGAAGCGGGAACCGACGCCCCGCGACCGCGGAAGGAAGCCCTGTTGCCGCAAATCGCCGCCCTGGCGCTGGCGGGCCGGAGCTGCCGGCAGATCGCCGCCAGCTTCGGGCTGCCCAAGTCGACCGTCCATCGCTGGCTGCAAGCGCTGCGCGAGGGATGCCCGACGAGAGTCGCAAACTGCGCCGAAATGATCGCCGCCGTCGTGGCCGACTTCAAGTCGGTCTATCGCGAGGCGCTGGAGAGCTTCCACCTCTCGCAGGCAGACAAGGAAACAGAGAGGATCGTGGAGACCGAGACGGCCCGCGGTCCGAAAAAGAGACGGACCGTCCGCAGGGAAAGCCGGGCGGGCGACCCGGCCTTTCTCGCCGAGGCCCGACGGGCTTTGGACGGGATCACCAAGCTCTTGGCCCGCGTGGCGCCGCGGCCCGGGAAGAACGAAAGGGAGAAGGGGAGAAAGGGAGAAAAGGAGCGTGATGCCCGTGCTGGCGTCCCACCGCCGCAATGCGAGCCGATCCAGTTGGGCACACTGCCGGAGGGCAAATCGCGCAACCTCCGCGATGAAGAACGCCGCGTTGTCGAGGCGAAGTGTCCCACCGAAACCGCACCGCTCACCGGCGCCGCGGAAACGCCGCAGCCGCCGTCCCACTTGAACCCTGGTGACAAAGTACCACAGGGTCTGCTGGAAGAAAGGGGTCCGGCGGAAGAAAGCAACTTGTCGGACCAGCGGGTCGGAATGGGACACGTTGCCACCGCTCCTCTGGACGTTGATCGGAACTCCAAGGAGCTGGCACCCCCGGTTTTTTCGGGATTTCATGATTGGCACACGCTTCCTCTGGTGGAAACGAGTTCTATCATCCGTGGTAGAACACGGCGACGAAAATCAGCGGACGGCTTAAACTGTCCCATTCCGGTCGTGGCGCCTCGGGTCGGGAGGGCACGCGACACCGGCCGGAGTCCCGGCTCTAGTCGGAAAGTCCGGCTGAAGCCGGAACTCGAACGAGCATAGTACTTGCCGGGTAGACGATAAGCCCGGCTACGGTTGATCGTTCTTTTGTTCTTTGAAAATTCGGTTCTGCGACGCGCAAGGCAATGCGCGTCGCGCGGTCCGGGGCGGCCTTCGCGCGGCTGCCCCGGGACAGGGGAATCTGCGCGGACAATGCGGCCGGCCGGCGGCAAAACGTCCGCCGACTCTGCCCAGACGGCGCGATTTCGTCCGGACTCTTGCCATACGTCCGGCGGATATACCTGTGTGCCAGGGCGGGGTCAGGCCGGCACTTTCTACATGTCACGACAAAGTGGCAAATGCCGGCCTAACCCCGTTCCCCTCCCCTGGCTGGTGTTTCCGGCCGAAGTCACATGCGGGTTTCAGAGGCTATCCGGAAAGTTCTTGGCCGCAAATCGACATTGAAGCCCGACTCTATCGCCAGCGAGGAATGTGCCGTAAACAGCCAGGAAAGTCGATTCCTCGCCGACCATGAGTACATGGTGCCCGCGTCGGGCTTCAATACCGCAAATAACCGCGAAAACTTTCCGGATAGCCTTTCAGATGCCGCACGTTCCATGATGGCAAGCGCAGCTTGGACTGCGGTTGTCAGCCGCCCGCGCCACACCGAGTCGATCCGCCAACTCGTCTGCCAGGTTCAGGAACTTCTCGTGCGTGCCGAGGCCCAAGTGTTCGTGTTCGACGATCTCAAAGGCTGCCAGCAGCCTTTGTTGATCGTCTTCGGTCAGGGCTTGGTTGGCCATCGTGAACAGGCAATGGTCTTCCTTCTCGATATGTTCCCGCAGCAGGCCGACGTAACCTTGGGCATGGTTGACGAATTGAGCGACCGCTTCGCTCTTACCAGCGGCGGCGCGGTTGATTGCTTCGGCCATGCCACGAATATGCGCCCGGCCTTGCTCATGCTCCGAAAACATCACGCCCGTGGGACCACCCTGGCGCGGAAACCCCTTGGCTTCCATCGCCGGAAAGAGGTGGGTTTCTTCCTTGCCGTGGTGGCAACGGTCGGCGAAGTTGCGGAAGAAGTCCAGTGCCTGCTCCGCCGAGGTCTCGTCCAATCTACCCTCGGTCGCACAGTTCTGGGCGATTTTCTCCAGGCAATCGAGCACCTGCTCGATAATGCGATGCTCGCCACTAAGGATTTCGGTAGGTTTCATTCTAGGCTCCTTGAGAATTGCTTGTTCGTCGGTTCTAGTGAATCCTACCTGGCAAGCGACCCACGGGCATTGATCTGGATCAAGTCCCCGCAAAGTGTCCTGAAAGAACCGCCGATGACAAGGAGGATTTGCTACCAATGGCGAGTCTGCTGGTTACGATCGCGGAGGGCACGGTCAGGCCGGCGTCTTCCACTTGTCACGACAAATTGGCAGATGCCGGCTTGACCCCGCTCCCTCGCTCCCCCTACTCGTCCCCTAGAGCTTGGGAGACGCGAAAACCCAGGCAATCGCTCCGGAACTCCGGCCTGAACCTGCGACGGTACGCCGAACGACAGGACCCGGCGACATAGTTGCAGCTACCGCCGCGAAACACGCGGTAGGAGCCCGTTACCGGCCCCGTCGGATCGTCCGTCGGTGAATTCGCGTAGTAACTCTCGTGATACCAATCTTGGCACCACTCCCAGACATTCCCGTGCATGTCGTATAGCCCCCAGGCGTTCGGCCGCTTCTTGCCGACAGGTTGCGTCTTGCCGCCCAAGGTCCCATATTGGCCCAGCGCCGACGCATCGTCTCCAAAGCAGTAGCGCGTCGTGCTCCCCGCACGGCAGGCAAATTCCCACTGGGCTTCCGTCGGCAAGCGAAACTCCCCCTCTCTCGCCGGGAGAATGCGACGAAACACGCCATTGAGCCGCTTCAAGAACTCCTGGCAGTCGTCCCAACTGACGTGTTCCACGGGATTCTTCGGGCCCATGAACGCGCTGGGGTTGCTGCCCGTCACCGCCTGCCACTGCTCCTGCGTCACCAGATACTTGCCCAGGTAGAAAGGCCTGGTGATCCGCACCCGGTGCTGCGGCTTCTCGTGGTCGCCGGCGTCGTTGTCCGAGTCGGGCGAGCCCATCAGGAATTCGCCTGCCGGAATCAGGACCATCTCCAACTTCACGCCGTTACCGAGATCGACGGCGAATTCGTTCTCCAGGGCCGGGGTCACCAACGCCTCGACAAACTGGCGGCAAGTGCCGAAGCGCTCCTCGCGGCGTTTCGCCATCGCGCGGGCGATGGCCCGATCGACATTTCGCGGTTGGCCGGCAAGCTGCGCCGGCGGATCGTTCAAGACGCACAGCCGCAGGATCTCAAGCTCCGCCGACTCGAAGGGCAAGCGGCCGGAGATCAGTTCGTAGGCCACCACCGCCAGGGCGTATTGATCGGTGCGGGCGTCCTGCGGTTGGCCCTTCCATTGCTCGGCGCCATGTAGGGCCGCGTGCCCGACGTGTCCATCGGCTGCGGGCTCACGCGGTCCACCGTGGTACGGATCTCCGCCGCCAGGCCGAAATCGACGATCTGCACGTCCTCCGCGTCGCCCAGCACCAAGATGTTTTGCGGCTTCACGTCGCGGTGGATCACCTGCTGCACGTGCGGCGTAGTCCAACGCCTCAGCCACCGGACGGAGAACCTTGATCAATTGCCCCACCGGAAACGCCCCGTGCCGCGCCACGTACGTCGCCCGATAGGCCGAAAGCGTCTGCCCGTCGATGTACTTCATCACGAGGTACCAGCCGAAGCGCCGGTCTTCGTCCAGATAGTGTACCGGGCAAATGTGCTGGTGCTGCAAGGCGTGGATCCGCTGGAAGGCAGCCTTGACGCGGGTCATTTCCTCGCCCGCATGCCGCAACTCCGGCGGCACGAGCTTGAGGACGACCGCACGCTCGGCCTTGGTGTCCCACGCCTTCCAGACCTCGCCCATCCGGCCCCGGCCCAGTTTCACCTGGAGTTGGAAATTGCCGATGACCACGCCCGCGCACAAATCGGAACGCTCTTGGGGCGCGGACACGAACGAGGCCAGTCGGTCCAACGTGTCGCGCAAATCGTCTGCTGGGTTGCTCATGTTCGGACTCCCACCTCAATTTCCGGGCGCTTTCAGGATAACGAATATACCGGGAGCGGGCAATCCTCACGGCCTGCATGGCCTGGCAGACCGCACGACGGGGATCGTCCCGGGTCTCGCCGTCCGGATCATCGTGTCGGTGCCGTGCGTTGTGACGATCCGCTTCAGTTGCTCCTCGAACCGTGCGGTCACGCGGCGTTCTGGGTGTCCTTGGTCTTCAGCCCTTTGACTCGGCGAGGCCTCCTGGAGGCCGTTGGGCCGCTCTCCGGCCTTGAAAATGTGCCGTCCGCCCTGGCTAGCGGCGAAAGCAGCGGGGCGATATGATTGTTGCCAGAGATTTGGGGCATCTGGTGCGTGTGGCACCTGAGGTGACGTATTGAGTTGAGTCGCCAAGGAGAATCGCTGACATGCGAAGCAGTCAAGTCACCTCTCGATCCGTTTTGTGGATTTCCATGCTCGGTATCGTCCTGACCACCGCTGGGCAAGCGCCGTCGGTGGAAGTGGTCCAGCGGAGCATGAAGGCGCAGGACTTCATGAGAATCTTCGGCGTCAACGTTCACTTCCACCAGAACAATTATCGTAACGTTCAGGCCATCGCCGATGCTTTGAATATCGTCGGGTTTTCGAGAGTCCGCAGCAGTTGCGTAAGCCCTGCTGAGGTCGCAGACTGGGAAGAGCTGGCCGCCAAAGCGGCGCCGTACTTCCCGCGCGGGCTGAAGGCCGACGTACTTGTCATCGGCTATCGCAACGCGCCGGGAGTCACATGGGCGAGCCAGCGAACACTCATAGCGCGGATCGCCGATCATGATCCAGTTGGACAAAGCGAATCGGTAGATCAGCAGCGAGATTGCTTTGCGGTACTGTCGACGTTCTCGGCGCTGGCGTGTTATAATGCGTCCGCTGCCGTACTGTGCGGCGGCCTGTCGAGGCAATATGCGCCGTTAACATGAACCGACTTATCAAGTTCTTCGTCGCCTGGTTCGAATCGAGTCCTCGCTGGTGGGTAAAGGTAGCGGGAGCGGCCGGGTTTGGCCTGGTGATCAGCGTCGCCGTGGCCATAAAGGCCAGGCGAAGCTTGTCCTGGGAAGCGATGATCGGCATGATGGTTGCGTTCCCGGTGTTCGCGGCTTTGGGAGGCATGTTGCTTGCCACAGCGGATGCCACTCGTTCAAGAATTCAAGCGGGCCAGCGCGTCGGGTTTCTTTCACGCGTGCTATTCGGCGCCGGGATATGGTCGCTTCTGGTCTGGGTGATCATTTTCCTCCCCGTCGGGTTTGTCTTGGCAATCCTCCTGGGCACAATGACCTCGAACCACCCTGCTGGTTGATCGTCGTCACGACTAGATAAAGGCGCGAGGACGTAAGGCCGCCTACACTGCCCCCCTCTACCCCGGTTAGCTACCCCTTGATTCTCACTATTGACCACGTATAATCGGCGGGAAGAGTGGGAAATCGAGTTTCCTATCGGACATGCCGGGTCCATTCCGATTGCCCACGGGATGATCGGCGACCTCATCAACCGTGGCGACAGCCGTCAGACGGCGTTGCGAGGAACCAAACCATGAGACGATTTGTTCTCGGCCTTGCGGTGGCCTTTTCATTTCTCTGGCTTGCGGCACCGAGCAATCTGCACGCCCAAGCCAATCCCGTACAGCCTTCTCAGGCCGACGCTCTCATCACCGCGGGCGAATACGACAAAGCCGTCGCGGCCTACACTCGAGCCCTGCGGCTCGATCCCAAGAGTTCCGTGGATTACAACGGCCGTGGCACTGCTTGGCTTGCCAAAAGCGAGTACGACAAAGCCTTGACCGATTTCAACCGGGCGATTCGACTCGATAAGCAATTCCCCTCGTATTACCGTAACCGTGGCCTTGCGTGGTATGCCAAGCACGACTATGGCAAAGCGGTCGCTGACTTCAACCAAGCGATTCGCCTCGATCCCAACTATCCCGAGGCGTATCGCTTCCTCGCATGGCTGCAAGCTACTTGTCCAGACCAGCAATACCGCAACGGGCAAATGGCACTCAAGAACGCGAACCGCTACGACCAGTTGACCGGGGGAAAGACGCCTTCCTGCAGTTTACTCGCAGCCGCATACGCCGAGACAGGCGATTTCGACAAAGCTCGCCAGTGGATCGACAAGGCGATAGAACTAGATAAGAACGAGAAGCAAAAGAAAGTGCATCGTTCCCAATTGGAACTGTATAAGAAATCCCAACCCTGCCGCGAGGCGTATCCTTTTCTACAGTCTGGACGAGTGAAATCAAGTGACAGATAGCGAGGATGACACTCCTGGCGTTCGCTACACGGCCAGGCGACGGCGCAGCTCGGTGAGAATCTCCGCCGTGCGCGTGCAGCCGAATCGCGTGGCCCCGACCTCGCGGACAGCCAGGGCCATGTCGAGGTCGCGAACGCCGCCCGCCGCCTTCACCTGGACGTGGGCCGGCGAATGGAGACGCATCAAGCGCAGATCGTCGAGCGTCGCCCCGGACGGCGCATAGCCGGTGCTCGTCTTCACCCAATCGGCGCGAAGTTCGCCGCAGATCTCGCAGAGGCGGATCTTCTGGGTGTCGTCCAGGTAGGCGTTCTCGAAGATCACTTTGACCTTTTGCCCCGCATCGTGGGTCGGCCCGATCACCGCGGCGATTTCGCGGCGCACGTAGTCCCAGTCGCCGCTGAGCACGGCCGAGATGTTCACGACCATGTCGAGCTCCTCGCCGCCGTCGGCGAGGGCCTGCCGGGCTTCGGCGACCTTGATTGCCGTCGCGTGGCCGCCGTGCGGGAAGCCGATCGTCGTGCTCGCCTTCACGTTGCTGCCGCGGAGCAACTCGGCACATCGTTTCAGGTAATACGGCAGGATACACACGCTGGCCACGTCGTACTCCAGGGCCAGTCCGATTCCTTTCTCCAGGTCGGCGGCCTTGAAAATCGGATTCAAGAGCGAGTGGTCGATCATCTTGGCAATGTCGTTAAGCGTATAGGGCACGATGGGTCAGCCTCCAAAGCAAGTTCGAGGAAGAGGTGAATTTGGTTGAGGACTCATGGGCACGAATCTCTCAAGGCTTGTCGCAGGAAGGCGCCGCTTTGCCGCAGGGCCTGCCGGCGGGCGTCCAGCGATCCTTCGAAATCGCGGTCCTCGACTTCAATGCAGATCGGCCCATCGTAGCCGGCCGTCTTGAGCGCGGCCAGGAACTTCGGCCAATCAATTTGCCCCCGTCCCGGTATTCTCGGCGTATGGTACTCCAGGGGCGTCGCCAGGATGCCGACCTCGTCAAGCCGCTGCCGATCGACCAGGGCATCCTTCAGGTGGATATGGAACAACCGCGGCGCGAACTCCGCGATCGGCCGCAGGTAGTCCATCTGTTGCCATACCAGGTGCGAAGGGTCGTAGTTCAGACCGAAGTTGCCGCTGGGGATGCTCGTTGAACATCCGCCGCCAAACGGCCGGCGAGTGGGCCAGGTTCTTGCCGCCCGGCCATTCATCGGCCGTGAAGAACATGGGGCAGTTCTCGATGCCGATCCGCACTCCGTGCTCTTCGGCAAAACGAACCAGCGGCCGCCACACTTCCAGGAAACGGGGCCAGTTCTCGGCCACGCTCTTGCGCGGATCGCGGCCCACGAACGTATTCACCACGCCCACGCCGAGCAATTCGGCGGCCGCGATGACCCGCTTGAGATGTTCGATGGAAACCTGGGCCTCGGCCCGATCGGCCGACGAGCGGATTGGGGTAATATCCCAGCCCGCTAATGGCCACGCCGGCCGATTGCATGAATTGCCGCAGACCTCCTGCGCCTGCGGCCGGGCCGAGGTCGCCCGCGTCGAGGTGCGTCACGCCCGCGTAACGCCGCTCGGCCTTGCCGCGCGGCCAGCACATCAGTTCGACGCACTGAAAACCCTCGGCCGCCGCGAATTGCACGACTTCTTCCAGGCCGAGGTCCGGCAGGATGGCACTGACAAAACCCAGTTGCATGGTGATGCCCCCTACACGCTGACCCAGGATTGCTGGCGGTGGCTCTGCAAAATGGCCTCGCACAGCAGCACCTCGCGATGCCCTTGGGCGAAGGTGGGAAACAAGGGTTCGGCCGCGAAATCGCCCGCCGCAATGTAGTTGTAAAACGCGCGGAAGCACTGCTTGAACGCGTCGGGAAAGCCTTCGTTGTGGCCGCCGGGATAGTTGAGATAACCGCGGGCAAGCTGGCCAACCAGGGCCGGATCGCGAATCAGGATCTCGTTGGGCTTGTCGCGGTGGCCGATCCACAGCTCGTTGGGCGACTCGCTGTTCCAGGCCAGGGCCGAGTTCGATCCGGCGATCTCGTAGCGGATGCAGTTCTTGCGTCCGGCGGTCACCTGCGAAACCCACAGGCTGCCGCGGGCGCCGCCCTGGAAGCGGAAGAGCACGCAGCCGTAGTCCTCGGTGTCGATGGCCACCGGTTCCGTCTCGCGCGGGCGCGCCAGCTTGCCGCTGAACGTCTCCACTTCGCCCTTGGGCCGTTTGCGGACCGGATGCACCGTGCTGAGGTCGGCCAGCACGGCTTCGATTTCCAGGCCCGAGATCGAGCTGACCAGGTCCATCCAGTGCGTGCCGATGTCGGCCACCGCCCGCAACGCGCCGCCCTGATCGGAGAGCACCCGCCAGTTGTAATCGGTGTCGTGGAACAGCCAGTCCTGCGCGTAACTGCCGTTGACGGCGAAGATCCGCCCCACGTCGCCGCGGGCGACGCGGTCGCGGGCTTCCAGGTTGAGCGGATAGAACCGAACGTTGTAGCACACGCCGGCCGCCAGCCGTTTGCCCTTGGCCAGTTCGACCAGCTCGCCGGATTGATGCGAGGTCATGGCCAGCGGCTTCTCGCAGATCACGTGCTTGCCGGCGGCAATGGCCCGCTTGGCGAATTCGTAGTGCAGCACGTTGGGCACGGCCAGGTGGACCGATTGCACGCTGGCGTCGGCCAGCACTTCGTCGAGGCTCTCATAGGCCCTGGGCAGCCCGAGGGTCTTCATGGCCCGCTGCGACTCGGCCGCATCGCAGCCCAAGATGCCGCGGACCGGCAGGCCGAGGCGTCGCAGGGCCTCGACGTGAACCGGCCCAATGAATCCAGCCCCCACGACGGCAACACCGATATCGTCCATTCTCTACGATCCCTTATTCGTTGATTCTCACTTCCGGCGAGCCCGGAACCAATCCGGCCTCACACGATCCACTATTCTATCAAGGCGCCTCCGCCCGTGCCTAGGACCCTAGCCATTCAACCTTGTTCACCATCCGGGCGAGCCGGATGGGGTCCAAGAGATGTGTGCAACAACGAGGCGGCGGCGCCACCGCCAATGGAAAAGGCCGCGAAGGTAGACAACGGGTCGCGGGGTCGGATGTCGGGATCGGGGTGGGAGCCAGACCGGCATCGTCTACTTTCACAAATGGAAAGTGTCGGCCTAACCCCGGTGGCGCGATGCCTTACGCCAGCGGAGGCGGGGCGTCGCTCCTCTCCTGATACTCGTGGTAGATGGCGATGATCTGGTCGCGAGCAGCGAAAAACGCCTCGACCACTTCCGGATCGAACTGCGTGCCGCTTTGCTGCCGGATAATCTCCAGTGACTTCTCGATGGGGAACGCGGGCTTGTAAGGGCGTTCTTGCGTCAGGGCGTCGAAGACGTCCGCTACGGCGGTAATCCGACCCTCGACGGGAATGTCCGCGCCGCGGAGTTGTTGCGGATAGCCACTGCCGTCCCAGCGCTCATGGTGCGTATAGGCGATCGTGGCCGCCATTTTCAAGATCGGCGAGTTCTCGATGCCGGCGATTGCCCGGCCGATTTCGCTGTGGGTACTCGCGCTTCCACGGCTGCCGTCCAGGTTCTGGGCGCACATCAGCGCTCCGTAAACGGCGTGGGCCTGCATGGCTTCGAATTCGGCGGCGTCGAGCTGTCCCGGTTTGAGCAGGATGTGATCGGGGATGCCGACTTTGCCGATGTCGTGCAAAGGGGCGGCAGCGCGGATTCTGGCCGAAAACTCCGCTTCCAGGCCCAGTTGCTTGGCGATCACTTCGGCGTACCGGCCCACGCGAATGATGTGCTTCCCCGTGTCGTTGTCGCGGTACTCGCCGACCGTGGCCAGGCATTGCACGACTTCGCGATGCGCCTTGGCCAGCTCCGCCGTGCGGGCGGCCACCTCCGCCTCCAGTTCCCAAGCGTGCGCTTTGAGGCGGTCCTGGTGTGCCTTGACGGTCAATACGTTCCGCAGCCGCAGCGGCAACTCCGTCGAATCGATCGGTTTCTGCAGGAACTCCGTGACTCCCAGTCGCAAGGCTTCCAGCTTGGTCGCCTTCTCGGTGGCGGCAGTGAACACGATCACCGGCAGGTCGACGAAGCGCGCGTCGCGGCGCAGCTCGGTTAGGATGTCCAAGCCGCTGACGAAGGGCATCATAATGTCCAGAAGGACCACGTCGGGCTGTTCCCGCGCAATGAGATCCAGCGCTTCCCGGGAGTCGACCGTGCTGAAGAACTGTCGATAGCCGGACTGCTTGAGAAACTTGGTCACGATCTTGATGTTCAGCGGCTGATCGTCGACGATCACGATCCGCGGATTGGCTACGACCTCGTCCGGGCGTGCTTCGTGCGCCGGCGTCTGAGGAAGAGCGGGACCGCCGAACAAGACCCGCATGGTCTGCACCTGTCCGAAGGCCGAGATTCCGGAAAGATCGGGGACCGGCAAGGATGTTGGCATGACTCAATCCTCTCGACAACAGGGGGAAGAAACTCGGTCAGGGCACAGGCACGACGATTCTTTCCGCCAATCCCTCAAGGAGCCGCAGCGCCGCGGGGATTTCGGGCCGCCGCCCGTCGCGGGCCAGGCCCTCCAGGGCTCGGGCGGGCACCGTGAAGGCGTCGAAGCCGGCGCCGCCGGCGGTGCCCTTCAGCGCGTGCGCCATCTCGAAGATGGCCTGGAGATTGTCGTCGTCGTACGCTTTGCGGATCCCCTTCAACTGCTGGTGGAGAAAGACGATGAAGTCTTCCACGATTTCCCGAAACTCCGGGTCGTCGAGCGGCAGCGTCGACACCAGCGCTTCGGCGACCGGCTGCGCAACGGCCAGGTCGACGGGATCGGCGGCGGAGTGGGCAACGTCGCCCACGGGACTCTCGGCGCTGGCCAGCATGTTGGCCACGGCTTGCAACAGGTCGTCCGACTTGACGGGCTTCGACAAGTAGGCCGAACATCCGGCCCGCAAACACTTGTGCTTGTCCTGGGACATGGCATGGGCCGTCAGCGCGATGATGGGCGTGGTCTGGCCCAGGGCGCGGATTTCCTGTGCCGCGGCGTAGCCGTCCATGACCGGCATCTGCATGTCCATGAGGATCAGGTCGAAGCGGCCCTGCCGGGCCAGATCGACGCCGATGCGGCCGTTCTCCGCGGTGGCGACTTCCATGCCGGCCTTGCGGAGGATGAGAGAGAGCAACTTGCGGTTCGTGCTGCCGTCTTCCACGAGCAAGACCCGGCCGGCCAACGGGCCGGCCGGCCGCGGTCCGCGTTTCCCTTGGCGACCGGCCAGCGCGTCGGCCTGCGGCGCCTCGAGGATCTTCACGCCGTCCAACGGCCCGGAGTCGATCGTGGCCGTGAACGTGCTGCCCTGATTCACCGTGCTGGTCACCGCAATGTCGCCGCCGAGGGCCTGCGCGATATGGCGGCTGATGGCCAATCCCAGGCCGGTCCCGCCGAATTCCCGCGTCACCGAGCTGTCGGCCTGTACGAAGGCGTCGAAAATGCTCCCCAACTTTTCCGCGGAAATTCCGATGCCCGAATCGATCACGTCGAAGGCCATCTGCGGTCTTTCGCCGGAGAGCACCAGGCGGCAGACCAGGCGCACTTCGCCGCGATGCGTGAACTTCAGCGCGTTTCCCATCAGGTTGAGCAACAACTGTTTGAGCCGCATGGCATCGGTCTGGATCGTGGCGGGCATGCCGTCCGGCCACTCGCACGTCAGGCGGAGACCCTTGTCGCGAGCCCGGACCCGCATGGCCGACAAGACCTCGGCGACAATGGCCTGCGGCGACGAGGGGAACGCGCACGACATCGATTCGGCCGGCTTCGATCTTGGAGAGATCCAGGATGTCGTTGATGAGTTCCAGGAGGTGACTGGCGCTGGCGTGAATCGTCGCCAGGTAATCGTCCCGCTCCCTCTGGTTTTCCTCGGAAGCGCCGTTGCGGAGGAGTTCCGTGAATCCGAGGATTGCCGTGAGCGGCGTGCGGATCTCGTGGCTCATGTTGGCCAGGAACTGGCTCTTGGCGCGGTTGGCGGCTTCGTTGGCCGCGCACAACTGCTCGGCGTTGAGCCGGTCGCGTTCTTCCTGGAGCCGGATCTCGCGTTCTGCGACGGCCCGCGCAATCGCGTCGTCCTGGGAGCTGCGCAAGGTTTCCTGTTCGTTGAGCAAGTGCCGGACCCGCGTCCGCAGCATCTGCGTCTTCCGTTGTTCGTACGTTCCCATCCAGGCCAGCCGGCCGCACGCTGCGCAAGGCGGACGCGATCTCCCGCAGCTCGCCGTGCAGATTCCCCGCCGCCGCGAGCAGCCCCCCCAGCATCTCGCCGTCCGGCAGTGGAGACAAGTACAGGCCGAAGGCGCAGCATGCCTGGCCCGAGAAGTCGCTCTCGAACAGGCAGAGATCCTCGGAATCCTTGTGTCGCAGCCGCGAATGGGCCGCGGCGGCGACCCGCCGCGCCACCTCCAAGTCCATCCCCGACCCGAGATCGTGGGCGGCCTGCACTCTGCCGCCGGCGTCCGCCAGGAAGAGGATCAGCGGGCGATGTTCGCCGAACAGCGGGCCCAACTGGCAAAGATAACCTGCCTCGTCGAGAGGCACCGCACCCTCGCGAAACACCTTGTTGACTTGTTCGAGGACCGTGTCCATCGTAAACTCCCTAGAGTTGGCTCAGGGTCTGGTTCTTGGCTAACTCGGCGTCGAGGTCCGTGGCGATCGCCAGCCAATCGACTCTCGTCAGCGAGAGGGCCTCCGCTGCCGCTTGGGAACCTGCACGAGGTGGATGCCTACCGAGCCTCCGGCCCCCGAGGGAGCAGAGAAAAGTGGCGACTTCCACGCATTGCACTGTCGGCACGTGGCTTCCCTGGCAGGCGGCTGAGTCGTGATGATAGCGGGCGCCGTCGGTCACCGCCGAGGGGAACTTCCAAGCCTTGGCGACGCTCTCGCCCGGTTCGGCGTGGTCGAAGGGAATTGGGATCGCTGGCCACTTCCATCACGCGAAGCGCGATGTGCAGTAACGCGGAAATTCCGTCAATCCGGCGGCAGACCTCCGCCAGCGACGGCTGCGGTTCGCGTTGCGTCGCGAGAACCATAGGAAACCTTTTTGCATGACCGACGGTCAAATCCTCGGGGACCCGACAGGCTATCCATGCATACATAACAAAATCCGTGCTCAAACATAGCACGCATTTCGCGGGATGCGGAAAGTATCGTTCAATGGTGCAGCTTGTGAGTTCTTTTTTGATCGTGCGGAAGAAAGTGGTGCGAGTCCCGCGTTTTTTCCGGGGCTTCCGCTCGTTTCTTCCGAACGTTTTTTGGGACGGACAAATCAATAAGTGTCGCATAGTTGCCTTTCGCTCCGCGAAAGCCGCATCTTTCGCGGAGCGAAAGGCGACACTTATTTCCACGCCGGCCCTTAGCGAAAGGACGCGGCATTCCCGCCATGGGTCGTGAAAACGACCGTATTTCGTCTTCGGCCACGCCGCTCCCGCAACGATGGAGTTTCCGCGGGCGGGCGAGTCCGCTAGGGAACAGTGGCCCCACGTGGCGAGCAAACATTGCGTCAAATTGTATACTATACTACAGTGGGGTAAGTTTCGGTCGAATACCATGTCCAAGTGGTGGGTAATCACGTCATGGAAACAATGGCCGGCGAGTTATCGGGAGACGGCACGGGTCGCATTGGCAATTGCGTATCCTGCGGGCTTTTGCTCCCGCTGCGGTTGGCGGGTCCCGGCGAGGAAGACACGAATTGGGCCTGTTCGGGTTGCGGTGCGCAATACGGCGCCGTGTTGGACAGATCGGCGCCCCAGGAATTGTTTCACAACGTGCGGCCGGCCGTTTTCAAGTTCGATCGCAGCCAAGTGCCGAGTAAGCCCCCGGAGGCCCTCGCGGCGTTCATCCAGCAGATGATCGGCGAAGGGCAAATGTTCGCCAATCGGCGGTCCACCGCACGCCATCAGTTGGTCGTGCCGGTAACGGCCGTCCCGGTCGACGTTGGCTTCTTTCCCATCGGCGAGCCCTTCACGGCCATCACCCGCGACATCTCCACGAAGGGCTTGTCGCTGATCCATACGCGGGCAGTGCGTTGCGAGCGGTTGGTCGTGGAGTTGCCCAACCGTTCCGGTGCGGCCATCCAACTGGTGCTGCAGGTCGCTCGTTGCCGGGCGTTGGGCCGTTTCTACGAGATCGCGGGCCCCTTCACCATGCGCTTGGGAAGCTGAAGAAATTCGGCCGGATCATGTCCGTCACGATCAGGGCCAGGGCGATGGCGTTGACCTGTCGGAGATTTCATAGATTCGTTTGGGCAAACAACGCCCCTGCGCAGGGCAGATTTCAACGATGCTCTTTTCCGGGTGGGGGCGTGCCTGGGGCAGCCCCGCTTCCCGCTGGCATGTTCCCCTTGGCGTTCAATTCCGCGTGCGTCAGCGCTTCCCAAGAAATATCAAGAACCGCGGGACCGGCGATCTGGTTCGCCCGGAGCCCCGGGTCCGGCCTGATGCAACACCAACCTTTGGGAATGTCGGGGACTTTCGCAAGACAGGGGCGGAAAACCTGTTGAATCAGGGCCTCGGTCTTCGGCAGGTTCATGCCCATGCGGTTATGATAGTGGTTGTAAGCAATCTCAAAAGTCATAGTCATCCCCGTGGGTTGGACGCTGTAAAACACCTTCGGGATCGGATCGCCAATGCGAAGAAAAGACTGAAGTTCCATGAAGGCCGTGATCCGCTTGCTTTCCGGGGAATAGAGATCCATTCCCTGATGCCAGGCTATTTCCGCCGTGTTGATCATCTGGGCCAGGCCGAGGTCACAGTGTCCCAAATCCCGAAATGTCTCCGCGCACAAACCGTCGACATAGGCCGAAGCCGGCGCATGACTCCATAACAGATCCATGTCTCCGTTCTCCAGCATGGCGTGATCATTCCCTAACTTGTTCTTAATTGCCTTCGTAAAAGTTGTTTCATCGCTGTAAATCCACGACTGTTTGACGTCGGGGAAAAGACCTGCATCCATCTTCGCCAGTTCCTCATGGTTGGGAGAGGTCAGCCAATAGTCGGGCTTTCGGGGCGTCGGGCCGTCTTTGCTCAGATAGATCCAGCAGGGGACATAACTGACCCAATGATGGACGCCTTCGGCAAAGGCCGCCCGATCGTTGTTGAACACGCCGATCGCGACGAGGCCATTGCAAACCGACAATTCCCGGTTTCCATAGGCCATCTGGTTGTGAAGCACGGGGAGGTAGGCCCGATCCAGCATGGCGGAGAATTTCGCGATGTCGTCGGGACTCCATTTCGGATAAGTCGCCCTGATCAACTCCGCCCCTTCGGCCCATTGGGCAGCGTCCCAGGCCGACCCCAGGTACCAATTGGCCCTGCCGCGGCACTGGAAAATGTTCCAGGCATTGAGAATACTCACCGCGTTTTTCGCATGCTGTTCATTATCTGTACAAATCCACATCAGGGCTTGCGTGTAGGCGGCGATCGAATCCTCGCTTAGATCATACGCGCCTCCGGCAGCCCCTCCGGCGCCGAGAATCCCGGCACTGACGTTTTCGCGGGGGTGGGGTTTGTATTTCAGGGCGGCGAACTTGCTTGCCTTCATCTGCTCGAAGGCGCTCTTCCATGGCTCCTCGCCCGCTTCGATTTTCCTTTTCACCAACTGCAACTCCTCCAGGCTGTTCAGCAATCCCGGATGCTTGAATTTGGCGGGAACCTGGACAGCGGGATCAGCAGCGTCGGCGGGCAGCACCGGGAGCAGGATGCCGATGATCACCAGGCCGGAGATCTGCTGCAGCGAACGCCAACAGGCCGCTCTTGTTGATTCCATTCTTCTTTTCATGGGGGTACCACGTCGAAAAGAGACGGCTCATGGCCACTGATCGTCCGGCGGACGAAATCTGCAGCGTGCCGATTGCGCCGGCCCACGGGGATGAGTGTATCGCGAATGGCCACGTCAAGTAAGCAGGGAGGAGGAATTTCGCGAACGGAACCGCTACGCGTCCAGGAAGGTCGCTCCACGCCGCACATACCGCAGGACACTGGAATCCGTCGCACGCCCTCGTTACGATGGAAGACATTGGCGCGGGGGGCGTATCCGAACGACGCCCAAAGCGACTCGTCCAGAATGTACGCGCGTGTTGTCCAGTCGAAAACCGTCGAGTGAAACGCATGAGCCCTCTCAGCAGACGCGATTTCCTGAAATCTTCCGCCCTTGGAGCCCCGGCGATCGTCGGCGCGGCAGGAGTGTTGGCCGCCGCCGACCAGCCGCTTGGCAGGGCTCCTGCGTACCCGCGGGAAGGCGGACGGTACATGGTGCCCGCCGAAGCGGCGAAACATCCCCAGCCTGGGGAGACGCATCGCTTGATTCGTGAGGTGCCGGTCGAGGGCGGCTACGATCTGGTCGTGGCGGGCGGCGGCCCGGCCGGCACCGCGGCCGCGGTCTGCGCGGCCCGGTTCGGCGCAAAAGTCCTCTTGCTGGAGGCAACCGGCTGCCTGGGCGGCATGGGCAGTTCCGGCCTGGTCACCGGCTTCTGCCCATCGACCGATGGAAAACGGATGCTGGCTGCGGGGTCTGATGCTGGAGATCGTCACGACCATGCAACGGCGTGGCTTCCTGGCCCCGCCCGTTACGCCCGAGACCTATCAAAAACACTTCGGCTCCTGGATTCCCTTCGGCGTCGAGGGCTACAAGATCGTCCTGGACGACCTGGTGACGGCGGCTGGCGTCGAGGTGCGGTTCTTCACCCACGTGGTCGAGGCCGAGGCCGACGCCGCTCACGGAAGCCTGCGCGGCGTGATCGCGCACAACATCGAGGGTTTCCGCTGCCTGCGCGAAAATGTTCATCGACGCCACCGGCGACGCCATGTTGGCGGCCCTCAGCGGGGCCCGGTGCCGGGAGGCGGGACGCGATACGCCCGGGATTATGCCTCCCACGCTCTGCGCCCTCTGCGCGGGCATCGATTGGAATCGCGCGACCAAGCCCGGCGGCCTTTCGCCGACCGACCAGCAGAAGTTGCTTGAAAAGGCCATTGCCGACGGTTTCTTCGCCGAGCCTGATCGGCATTTACCCGGACTGCTGCGCGTCGGGCACACGGTGGGAATGCTCAATACGGCGCACGTGTTCCACGTCAACGCCCTGCAATGCCGCAGCCTGAGCGACGGCGTGATCAAGGGCCGGAAACGCGTGCAGGAATACATTGAATTCTACATTGCGAAAGACGATGACCCGCGCAACGTAGAGATCGCGCATCGCCTCAGTCACGGCCTACGGACCACCGTGATGGATGGCACACGCCAGCGGCAGTTCGATGGCACAAGGCGAAAACGTTCTGGCCGAGGCGACTCAGTAACCTCAGCCGTAGTAATCCGCCTGAGTCGGCGGAGCATTCTGCAGTGACAGCGGGTGGGTGAAGTACCGGTAACGCGAATGCGCGGCCCTGATCCGCTGGACCGCTTGTTCATAAGTCAGAACTTGCCTGGGTCCACCGGCTGACCATCGTGCCGGTTGAAAAGTTGTCGCAGGATCTGGGCGTCGATTGTCGAGGACATGAACCGCACCGAGCCGTCGCAAAAAGCCGCGTTGAAGCCGTCGGGAAACGGGCCGCCCAGCCCAGCCGCCGGGTTCTTCTCGTCGTACTCGAAGTCGTCGGGCTTCGTCCAGGGTACGGCCTTGGCATCGTTTGCCTCGACTACCATGATCGTGTTCGACATGCCATCCGTAATCTGGGCCGGAGTAATCGCGTCTTTGCCGGGAAACACCGTGTCTTTGCCGCGAACGGTCAAGTAGTTGGTCATGCCCGGTTTCGCGGTGCTGGCCGGGCTGCGATAAACCGCAATAACGACGTTGGCCCATTTCTTGTTGTTTTCGCTGTCCCACGGCTCGTCGAGATGGAACTGCCGATACAGCGCATCCTGATCGATATAAGGCAGAATTGCCACCCGCCAACTCAACAGCGGCTTGCCGGTCTTCTTATCGGCAATGTAGGCCGGCGGAAAATGGCCGTTCGCCTCCACGTACGCCAACATCGCAAGGCTGATCTGCTTCAGGTTGTTCGACGATTGGGCGCGGCGGCCCGACTGCCGCGCCGAGGAAACCGCGGGCAGCAGCAAGCCGGCGGCCAGCGGCGCGGTCGAGCCAAGGCTTGCGCCCGGAATCGTCCCGCGGCTGGTGACTTCAATGCCGGCGTCCGTGCGGCGGACCACGCTGACGCTCGGCCGCAGGTGCTTGTAGATCGTCGGAGCCGAAGGAAGCATCGCCACGTTCAGGTCGATCCCTTCCCTGGCCAATTCCCGGCTGGCCGCCGAAAGGCCCACGCACATCATCGGATACAGATAGTCGAGAATCTTCCGGCCGTCGAAGTAGCTGAGGCCAATCGGGCCTTCGCCGCCGTCAAACGCGGCAGCCACCTCGGGCACGGTGGCCAGCGACTTGAAATCGGCCCCGCGAGAGAGATATGCCTTGATCTGCTGCGGAAAGGCGGTCACGATCAGCTCTTTGCGGGTCAGGCACCAGGCTGGCGCGAACGGCACGTCGCTGGCCGAAAGGAAGTAGATGTCCTGCTCCGCGAAACGCAGGTGCTCGACCCGCGCGGCCGGCCGTACCATCGGCTCGCGGTGAATCCTGGCTTCTTCCTCCATTTCCTGCTCTTCCGACGTCTTCGGGCGGCTTGCTGGCTTGCGCGGCTGATCGTCCTGCCGCAGCGCCGCTTTCGCCACGGCCAAGAGTTTGGCGTGGGCGGCCGAAAGCCGCTCGTAATCCTTGACTTGCCCCACGGCGGTGAGCCCCGTAACGATCAGCCCGCCCTCGTCCGACGAATTGTAGGCGTACCACGTGTCGCCCAAGGAGTCGATGACATCCTTACGCAGATCGACCCCCAACTGCTCCTTCATGCCGTTCAGGTTCCGCTCGACTTCCCGCGCTGCCTGGGGTTCGATCTTCTCCGTTATGGCCAGAACGGTATCCATCAATCGAGCAAGATCCAAGCGGCCCGCGAAGGCCAGGTTGGCATCGCGCGGAATCGGGGCCAGGTCCTGGGCCGTAAGCGGCTTGCCGGCAACGAGGCCAAGCACGCCGGCCGGCTCACCTTCGATGCCGACGAACGTCCGGTTCACAATGCCCTCGCCGTCCAAACCGCTCACCGCGGCTAGCGTGGTGACGTTGCCGAGGCCGGCCGCGTCAATCGCCGTGCGGACCTGCGGGCCGCCCAGCGGGGCGAACTGCTGGACGATCTGCTTGATGTTGACGTACGTCAGCGTCGAGAGACGCTCCACCGGCAATTGCTTGCGCAGGGCGGTTAGCCAGGCGGGGGCTTGGCCGCGCGAGCGCTGCAGAATGCCTTCCAGCGAACCCTCGCCGACGCCAACCAGAAGGTACTTGCCCTTGATGCCCCATGTGATCGTCGGCACGCCCTGCCCAAGCTTGAGGCGATAGCAGGCGACGCCGCCGATCTCGACCTTCTCCGCGGGGCCAATGGGCAGGGACTTCAGATACTTCTCAATGGTGGCCTTGAGTTCCGCCGCGTCCTCGCCGGCGTTCATCACCAGGCCGCCGCGGACATCGGGGCCATTGAGTGCGATCGTCACCGAGGATACGAACGCCGCCACGGGCCGCATGAGCAGCTTCTTGCCCCAGCGGATCGCATCGCGGGTGATTGCCGCTTGCTGCGGCGGGCTGTTCTTTTCGACCCCGGCAAGGATTGCCCGCTCGATCTGGCGTGAGCATCTCCTGGATTTCCGGCTCGGCGAGCAACTGTTCGGTCTGGTTCTTGCTCTTGTCGCTGGGCGTGGCAGTGCCCGACCAGCTTGTATAGACGAGACATTCCGCCGGGGCGACGCGGGCCAACAGCGGGTCTTCGGGCAGCGGCGGCAAGCCCAGGGGCAATCCGGCCCCGCCGCCCATCAGCAGCATGATGAGGATTGGAAATACGCCGACAACCGACATGGCCATGATATTCTCCTTGAGAGCGGGAGGAAAGGATTGGTCCAGGAACATTGCCAGTATACACGATCAATCAACCGGCATCATCCGACGCACCGGCCAGGTGACGCGCTTGCCGGGCGCGAGGGCCCGGAGCTTGTGAGTGGGTTGCGGATGCCGAGATATCCGAAAATCCTTTTTTCTCGCGGAGATATTTTTCCAGCAAACGGGCCAGACGCGGCAATGCGATGCCGTGCGTGCTGCGTGTCTCGGTGTAAAGCCAGTCGCTGAACGCGAGGAATTCGCGAAACGGCGAACTGTTTTTCCAAATCAGCGGTGCGGTTTCGACGAAGCGGCCGCTGTTGGCAATCAAATCCCAGTAGCGCGCGAACCGGCGGAGGCGTTGCATCGTGGCAAAATCGAGATCGCGGTTCTGGAGAATCTCGTAAGGCGGCTGCGGATCGTAAATCATCTGCCACTGGGCGGTATGGCGGGCAATGGGCGCGCCGCGGAGACGTTTCAGAATGCCGACTTGGATTTCGTGAGGCCCGAGCGCGACGAGCCGGTCGAACCCGGCGGCAAAGCTGTCGAGCGATTCGCCGGGCAGGCCGACGATGAGGTCGGCGTGGATGTGGACGCCGGTGTGCGCGGAGCCAACGGAGATTCTCCTCGGCTTTCGCGTTGTCTTGGCGGCGGCTGATCCGTCGGGCGACTTCCTCGTTGAAGGTTTGGATGCCGACTTCGAATTGGAGCGCGGCGGGCGGGAATTCTTGGATGAGGACACGGAGCGATTCGGGAAGGCGGTCGGGAATCATCTCGAAATGGAGGAACAGCCCCGGTTGATAACGGTCGAGGAAAAACTGGAGAATGGCGGCGCTGGTTTTCAGATCGAGGTTGAATGTGCGGTCAACGAATTTGAACTGGCGGCAGCCGCGGTCGAGAAGGCGCTGCATGGCGGCGAGAAATCGGTCGAGCGGAAATTGGCGGACCGTTTCGTCGAGGGCGGAGAGACAGAACTCGCATTCGTAGGGACAACCTCGCGAGGCTTCGACGTAAATGACGCGATGCGCGAGGTCGTCGTCGGTGTAGAAATCGTAAGGCAACGCGAGCGTGGCGAGGTCGGCAAGCGGAGGGCGGGGAGGCGGAGTGGGAGAAAGAGCAAGGGAATGAGCAGGAGTAAGAGAAGGAGAGGCAGATGAGGAAAGGAGTTGGCGGCAAAGCTGGGCGAAAGCAAGGTCGGCTTCGCCGGGGATGATGTGGTCGGCGAGGCGCGAGATTTCTTGTTGGTCGGTTTCGTGACTGATTTCGGGGCCGCCGAGAACGATGATGAGGTCGGGACGGAGTTGTTTGAGAAGACGGACGAGGATGAGGGTCTGTGAAGCGTTCCAGACGTGGAGACCAAGGCCGAGAATGCGAGGATTGTTCCGCAGGATATTTTCAGCGATGTCGAGCGGGCGTTGGTTGATGTCGAATTCGAGGAGACGGGCGCGCGGTTGAAGGTCGCCGAGGTTGGCGAAGAGGTAACGAAGACCGAAAGCGCAATGCGCATAGCGGGCATTGAGCGTGGCGAGGATGATGTCGGCCATGGTGGGAGAATAACGCGTTTCGCGGAGCGGATCGAGAGGACAATCGCGGAAAGAACTTCTTAGAGGCTATTCGGAAAGCTGGGAAACGAAAGGTAGGGTGTGGTCGAGTTCAACGAAGACCCACCAATTTCGGGCGTTCTATGGTGGGTCTTCGCCGACCATCGCCGACCATGCTACGCACGGTGCCCGGACGGTGCCAGTCGATCACACCCCACATTTTCTTGTACTTTCCGCAACAGAAAAAAGTTGATCGAGTTGTTCGACGTGCTTTTGCTCAGGAGTACTCCTCCCTCCATTTGGCCGCCGTGAGCGTCTTCAACTCTCTACAGTAGTCGGCGTTGGGGTCGCCGGAAGATTCCGAGTGCGCCATGAGCTTGTGCATGTGTCCGGCCAGCACGCTTCCGATGGCATGCACGGCGTCGTGGCGATCGAGCCCCTCGATCATGAGCCGTTCCACAACCTCCCGTGCGGGAACCTCTTGCCCTGCAATCTGCGTCTCGACGACCGCGTGAATGGCCGCGTGGACAATCTGGTTTGGCAAGCGAATTTTCGCCCGACGATGGTAGTCCTGGACGAGCGCAATGCGCTCGCCTTCATCCATCGCAAGCCATTTGGCCGGATCGGGCGCCTTGAGCGGGTCGTATTTGTTCATTTTCGAGATAGGGGGTAATGGCGTTGGAGCGGTCGGGAACTCCCCAACCTCCCTATGCTCCCGACCCGTACAAATGGGTCGGGCTCCGCGTCCAGTTCTCCGTGTACGGCTTGCCGCCCAAATACCTGCGGTTCATTGGGCGGGGGCCGTCAGTGCCGGCCGCCGTACTCGGTACGGTTGCAGGCCATGCCGGCAATTATAGCGGTTGCCAATATGGTATGGTAGACGGCTATCGCCCCTGGCGACACGGCTGCCTTGGAGGCCCTGCTGCCGCATCGCTGGGTGCCCGCCCATCCTGGGCATCGGCTGGAGCAGCGGGAAGAAGAATCCCGTGCGGCTCAAGACCGTCGTCGCGTAAACGCGGCCGCTCGTCGCCTTGCCGCCGCCCAATAGGCGGCTTTTCCACTGCGGCTTTTCTACAGAGTCTTCCCGGCGACCGGCGTTCGCAATAAAATCAGGGCGCGTTTGCGTTTGCTCAAAACTCCTGCCAGTCGGCAGAGTCCATTCGCCGTCGTAGTTCGGCGTGAGCATCGTCGGCTGGTCGAAAATCTCTTATGGGAGGACAGGTTATGAGAAACTTCGTGATTGGGTGCATCGTGCTCTTCACAATGGCCGGCACCGCTTTCAGCGAGACGAAAGAGCCGCCGAAGAAGCTCGCGGTAGACCTGGGCGGCGGGGTGAAGATGGAGATGGTCCTCATCCCGGCGGGCGAGTTCAAGATGGGCAGCGGCGAGTCGGCGGAGGCCACGGCGGCCTTCTTCAACAAGACCTATGGCAAGGATCTTCTGACAAGCAGATTCTTTCAAGGACGAGCATCCGCAGCACCGCGTGCGGATCACGAAGCCGTTCTACCTGGGCACCTACCATGTCACGCGGGGCCAGTTCCGGCAGTTCGTCGCTGACACGGAGTACAAGACGGACGCGGAGAAGGGCGAGAAGCCGGGGGCCTTTGGCTGGGACCCTGACAAGAAGGAGTTCGGCTTCAACGAGAAGTACTCCTGGCGGAACGCGGGTTTCGAGCAGACCGACGAGCATCCCGTGGTCAACGTGAGCTGGAACGATGCGGTGGCCTTCTGCAAGTGGCTCAGGCGACAAGGAAGGCAAGACCTACCGACTGCCCACGGAGGCCGAGTGGGAATACGCCTGCCGTGCCGGGACGACAACCCGCTACTACAGCGGCGACGATCCCGAGACGCTGGCCAAGGTCGGCAACGTGGCCGACGCGGCGGCCAAGGCGAAGTTCCCGGACTGGAAATACACGATCAAGGCCAGTGACGGCTACGTGTTCACGGCTCCGGTGGGGAAGTTCAAGCCCAATGCCTTCGGGCTCTACGACATGCACGGAAATGCGTGGCAGTGGTGCGCGGATTGGTACGGCGCGGAATACTACGCCAAGTCCCCCGCAGACGACCCAACCGGCCCAGATTCCGGACAATGACCGTGTCCTTCGCGGCGGTTCCTGGGGCTTCGGGCCGGTCTACGCCCGTTCCGCCAGTCGCTTCTGGATACATGCCGGACTACCGGGACTAACGACACGGGCTTCCGCGTTGCCAGGACTCAGTAATAGTATGGCATCTGGCCTTGTTACCGTTTACCAGGCGGCGCTGGCATCGGCGAATCCGGGGCAGGTGGCATGATCGCTGGACAAACTCGACCTCGACGTGGTGACCAACGGCTCGCTGCGCAGTACTACTCGGCCCCATGCGCATCCCTGCCACGCTACTGTCGCCCGCGGCGCTGCGGGCCGTCGTCGAGGAGTTCGTCACCCGCGACGGCACGGATCATTCGGCGGTCGAGCAGCGAATCGCGAAGGTCATGCGGCAACTCGACGCTGGCCTGGTCGAGCTGCATTTCGACGGCAAGACCGAAACCTGCAATATCCTGCCGGTGGAGCGGAGTCCGTCTGAGAGCGATGAGGATAGAACCGAATGAGCGATGATGCCAGTGTTGCCGTAGAGAACCCGCCAGCCGTGGAAGTCCCGCCGAAGCGGAAGGAGCGGCCTGCCGACGCCAGGCCGAAACCGCAGCCGCCCTGTCGCCGTCGTCTTGTTTAACGATGAGGAACACACCTTCCAGTACGTCATCGAGACGTTGATGAAGGTCTTCGGCTAAGGATTCCTGGTCCGACCTTAGTTCGAGGGCTTCACGATCCCGGCAACCCGCAATGTGCCACACCGAAACGCGGCATGGACAACTTCACCGTGGCTTCTCCCCGCCTGCCAGGCGCCAGTCCAAGGATGCGATCCGTCTGCCGTCAAGCTCGACCAGGCTCACCTCGGAAGGAACGAAACCAAATGTCACAGACTGCTCTCTCCCATCGCCTTCGGCATTGAAGAGCCTAACACCAAGGGCTGAATGGTCAATAAACATGGTTGTCACGTAGGTTCCCGGCGACGTTCTCACCAGGGATCTTGCCTAAGTCTGCCCGATGGGACAGCGTTCATCATCTGCGCAACCATCGGTTCGTTCCATCGACAATCCTCACCCCAAACGCGGGCACGGTCCCAGGTCCCGCCGTGGGGCATGATGGCATATCGTATCTCCGAAGGGGCAACGAGCGAATAGGTCCTGTCCCACAGACCTTTCCCCGCATAGGCGAGGACCAGCCCG